>NZ_ATYR01000012.1 GCF_000427785.1 Massilia alkalitolerans DSM 17462 | reverse complement strand
TGGGTCCGCTCCATGCTGGAGCGACGACACTCCAACGTCGTGGCGTGCGCACTAGCGAACAAGCTGGCCCGCACAGCCTGGGCCATGGCGGCACACCATACCGAATACAAAATGCAAGAGGCCGTCACATCGCTGTGACGGCCTCCCGAGCTTGCTGTACCNAACCATCTACCTGGTTTTGCGACGCTGATACTGGATGACATGAACGGCACACAGGCCTGACGGATAACCTGGCTAAAAAATCGGCTCATCAAGCCGCGGGCTTTCTTAGGACCCATCAGGCGCGAACTCTCATCGTGGCGCGGAGCAAGTCTCCAACATGACGCCGGATAGATTTGAGCAAGCCAACTACATCATACAAAATCAGCTTGCAAAAAGGAGGGGGACCATAGATTTTTTATGGTCGAGTACCGGCATCGCATGGTGTGGGATTGCATGACATTTCATATCCCAAACACAGGTATGCTGCTCATGTTCGGCTCAAGCTTTCCTGTCATTATGAATGATCTTTCCTACTGGGTTCTTTCATTGACGCTGATAGGCGTCGTTGCGCTGTACCTCATGTTCCGGTTCCGTGGGCAGCGTTGGCCACGCGTGATGGCCGTGACGGCTGCGGGCGCGATGCTGTCGATGTTCGTTGGCGACGGCAGCGCGACTAGCCCCATCCTGCTGACCGGCCTGATCCTGACCATCGGTAGTGCGTCCTCGGCCAGAAAATAGTTGCCGGGCTTCAGAAAGGAGTAACGCGTGAAGCATTTCATCCTGTGGCCGGCGGCGTTGCTCCTGGCCCTGACCGCCGCGTCCTACATCACCCCCGAGCCATTGAGGGAGTCTTTGCTGGCCCTGAATCGCAGCCTCTCCAGCCTTGAAGAGAAGCCCCGCCCTGTCGACGGGCACGAACTCCATTTCCTGGAGGGTGGACGTGGCGAAAGCGTGCTGCTCCTGCACGGCATATTTGTCGAAAAAGACCACTGGGTCGACTTCGCACGCGGTCTCACCGATCGTTACCACGTCGTCGTTCCCGACCTGCCGGGCTTTGGCGAAAGTGGCCGGCACGCCGACCGCAAGTACGATTATGCAGCGCAAACGGAGCGGCTACGGCAGTTTATGGATGCGCTCGGCATCGACCGCGCCCACCTCGCCGGAAACTCCATGGGAGGCACGATTGCCGCCCTGTTCGCCGTCCGCTATCCGGAGCGGGTGGCAAGCCTGGCATTCATCGGTGCGCCCCATGGCATTCGTTCGGCGGCGCCCAGCGAGATGGACAAGTCGATCGATGCCGGCCGGGCGCCACTGGTGGCGCGCAACGCGGGGGAATTCCAGGCCATGCTGGATCTGGTATTTGCGGACCGGCCCCTGCTGCCTTATCCCATCCTCCATGCGGCAGAACAGGAGGCGATTGCCAATGCCGGATCGAACCGGAGGATCTGGGACGAGCAGTTGAAGAACCGCTACCTGCTGCAGGAGCACATCGGCAAGGTGGCAGCGCCGTCCCTGGCACTATGGGGCGCCGAGGACAGGGTATTCGACGTTTCGGGCGCGCAGGCCTTGAAAGCACGGTTGCCGCACGCGGACCTGCGCATCCTTCCGGGGATCGGCCATCTGCCGATGATGGAAGCGCCGAAGGAAACTGCGCGGCTGTATGCGGATTTCCTTGGCAGGCAGGCCGAATGAGGCCGGCGATGCCGGCCCTGGGTCGGTTCAGGTGTAGCGCCGGTGGAAGCGGCTGCCCAGGCGCGTCAGCACCTCATACCCGATTGTCCCCGCCAGCGCCGCCACCTCGTCCACCGGCTGGTGCGCACCCATCAGCTCTACTTCCGAACCAGGCGCCACGCGCTCCGGCGCAATCCCGGTCACGTCCAGCGTGATGCTGTCCATTGACACCCGCCCTGCGATCGGCACCTTGACGCCGTCCACGAAGGCAAACCCGCGTCCCGACAGCGAACGGAGCCAGCCGTCGGCATAGCCCACGGCAATGGTGGCGATGCGCTGCTCGCCGGTGCAGGCGTGGTGCGCGCCATAGCCCACCACGGCGCCATCGCAGACGCTGCGCACCTGCACTACGCGCGCATGCAGCGACACCGCCTGCCTGAGCGGATTCGGCATACCTGGCTGCGGATTGATGCCGTACAGCGCCGCACCCGGGCGCAGCAGGTCGTAGTGATAGGCGGAACCCAGGAACACGCCCGAGGAATTGGCCAGGCTGGCCGGCACGCCCGGGAACAGCTGGCGCAGCTCCTCGAAGCGCTGGCGCTGCGCCTCGTTCAAGGGGTGCAGGGGCTCGTCCGCGCAGGCCAGGTGGCTCATCACGAGGGCAGGGCGCACGCCCGCCAGCCAGTCGCGGTCCTTGGAGAGCGCCAGCAGGTCTTCCGGCGCCAGTCCCATGCGCGACATGCCGGTGTCGAGCTGGATCGCGGCCGGCAGCTCGCGGTCGAGGGTGCGCGCCAGCGCGCGCCATTCCTGGATTTGCCCGGGATCGTTCAGCACCGGCCGCAGGTCGTACTGGAAGCAGTCCTTCGCCGTGCCCGGCGGCGGCCCATGCAGCACGTAGATCGCGCAATCCTCGGGCACCAGCTGGCGCAGGCGGATGCCTTCCTCCAGGTGGGCGGTGAAGAAGGTCTTGCAGCCTACCAGGGCCAATGCGGGCGCCACCTGTTCCATGCCGAGCCCGTAGGCATCGGCCTTCATGACGGCCGCGCAGGCGCCCTTGGTCTTCCCGGCCAGCAGCCGGTAATTGTCACGGATCGCGCCCAGGTCGACCGTCAGCCGCGCCCCGGCGCGGGACGCATCCACAGAATCCACCATCGGCGCGTCAGGCCTTGACCAGTTCGGGCGAAGCGCCGCGTTGCGGGGTGCCGGCGTAGCGGAATACCGCCAGGTCGTCGGCGCGGATGGCCGGCTTCTTGCCGCTGACCAGGTCTGCGATCACGCTGGCCGAGCCGCAGGCCATGGTCCAGCCCAGGGTGCCGTGGCCGGTGTTGGTGAACAGGTTGCGCAGCGGGGTGGCGCCGACCACCGGGGTGCTGTCCGGCGTCATCGGGCGCAGGCCGGTCCAGAAGGATGCCTGGCGGGTGTCGCCGGCGCCCGGGAACAGGTCGTTGACCACCATTTCCAGGGTTTCGCGGCGCGCCGGGTTCAGGACCTTGCTGTAGCCCGCGATCTCGGCCATGCCGCCCACGCGGATGCGGTCTTCGAAACGGGTGACGGCGATCTTGTAGGTCTCGTCCAGGATGGTCGACACCGGCGCACGGCTCGCGTCCGTGATCGGCACGGTGATCGAGTAGCCCTTGAGCGGGTAGACCGGCAGCGTGAACTGGTGCTTGAGCAGCAGGCGCGAGTAGCTGCCCAGCGCCAGCACGTAGCGGTCGGCCATGAGAAGGCCCTTGTCGGTGCGCACGCCGGTGATCTGGTCGCCGGAGATGTCGAGAGCCTGGATATCGGTGTCGAACTCGAAGCGCACGCCCAGGTCGCGCGCCATCGCGGTCAGGCGGGTGGTGAACATCTGGCAGTCGCCGGTCTCGTCGTTCGGCAGGCGCAGTCCGCCCACCAGGGTGCCGTGCGAGCCCAGTGCCGGCTCGGCCTTGCCGAGGTCGTGGCCGAGCAGCAGTTCATAGTCGACGCCGGCGTCCTTCAGGACTTCGATGTCCTTGCCCGCGCTTTCCAGCTGCTGCTGGGTGCGGAACAGCTGGATCGTGCCCAGGCTGCGGCCTTCGTATTCGATGCCGGTGTCGGCGCGCAGTTCGCGGATGCAATCGCGGCTGTACTCGGCCAGGCGCACCATGCGCTCCTTGTTGACGGCATAGCGGTCGGCGGTGCAGTTGCGGTACATCTGCCACATCCACTGGAGCTGGAACAGCGAGCCGTCCGGACGGATCGCCAGCGGCGCGTGCTTCTGGAACAGCCACTTCGCGGCCTTCAGCGGAATGCCCGGCGCCGCCCACGGCGAGGCATAGCCCGGCGAGATCTGGCCGGCGTTGGCAAAACTCGTCTCCAGGGCAGGGCCGGGTTGACGGTCGATGACGGTGACGTCGTGGCCTGCCTTGGCCAGATAGTATGCGGTGGTCACGCCGACCACGCCGCTGCCCAGTACGAGAACGCGCATGAGGAGTCCTGATTAAGAAAGAAGCCGGATTCAGAAAAGATTGCCATGATACAGGTGGTGGTGAAATAATGGTTCCTGTTATTACACACGTTTTCAGTGAAACTTCATGCGCGTCCAGAAGAACTCCCACCGCGTCCTCGACAAGATCGATCTGCACATCCTGTCGATTCTCCAGGACGACGCGCGCATCGTCATGAAAGACCTGGCCGAGCAGGTCGGGCTGTCGCTGACGCCCTGCATCGAACGGGTCAAGCGCATGGAGCGCGACGGCGTGATCGCCGGCTACCATGCGCGCGTCAATCCCCAGGCCATGGGCCTGCAGATCCTGGTGTTCGTCGAGATCACCCTGCACCAGAAGTCCGAAAAAGCCTTCGACCGCTTTCGCCGCGCGATGCTCGGCATTCCCGAGGTAATGGAGTGCCATCTCGTATCTGGGGATTTCGACTACCTGATCAAGGCCCGCATTCCGGAAATGTCCGAGTACCGCCGCCTGCTGGGCGAGATCCTGCACGTGGCCGACGCCGGCCAGTCGAAGAGCTATGTGGTGATGGAAGAGCTGAAAGAGACGCTGGCGCTGTCGATTCCGCGCTGAACAGCACCGCGTCCCTGTCGCTTACGCGTTGGCGGCCTGCGCCTGGATGTTCTGCATGGCCCGGCGCAAGAAGCCGATCACATCGTCGCCGATGCCGGTGCCGAGGTGCAGCATCGGTTCCGTGCTGCCGGCGCGGCGGAACTGCGCCACTACCTCCGGGTCGTCGCCGACCATGTCATGGAACAGCGCGAACCACTGCCGCGTGAGCGCCAAGGCCTCTGCGGACTGCGCATCCGGGTCGGCCCCCATGCATGCGCGGATCTTCATTGCCAGCCCGATCCATTCGTCCGAGTGAGAAGCTTCGTGGCGGCGCATGCGCTGCAGCGTCGCTTCGGGCAGGTAGCGCGCGTAGATGCCGAAGCGCAGCTCGGCGATCGCCGTGCGCATGTAGGCCAGCAGCGCGGGCGTCAAGCCCATCTCCTTCTGCGCTTCCGGATCCTGCCCAGCCATGGCGGTCAGGCGCAGGATGAAGGCGGGGTCGCCGCCGCTGTCGCGCTCCACGCAGCCCAGCCAGCGCTCGGCAAAAGCCCTGGCCTCGCGCGTATCCGGCGCGACGCCGCGATTCATCAGCGACTGGGCGTGGCGCACCAGCTCCTGCCATTCGGCCTGGGCCTCGGGGTTCTGGTACAGCGGCAGCCGCGCCAGTTCTTCCTTCGAAAAGTGTTTTTCGTACATGTTCATCTGCTCCAGGGTAGTTAGCCAGATGGACAGGTCCGTCTCCTCGCCGGCAGCCAGGCGCGAACGCAGGCGCAGCAGCTGTTCGCGCATGTGCCGCGCCTGCGTAATTTGCTGGTCGAGGCTGGAGAGCTGGCGCTCGACGATGGCCAGCGGCGAGGCGGCGGGACTGTCCAGGTAAGCCCCAATGTCGGCCAGCGCCATGCCGAACGCGCGCAGGGCCTGGATCTGCTGCAGGCGCGCCACGTCGTCGCGGTTGTAGAGGCGGTAGCCGGCATCGGAACGCGCGGAAGGCGAGAGCAGCCCGATGCTGTCGTAATGGTGCAGCGTGCGGACCGTCAGGCCGGCGCGCGCCGCAAGTTCTCCCACTTTCAACATCGAGCTTCTCCCCCGTCTTTATGCGTAGCGCTACTCTGGACCCTCACCTTGCGTGAGGGTCAAGCATCTTCGCACACCGCCGGCTTACCAGACCATCTTGTTCCAGGTGTTGTCGCCGACGACGCCGTCGGCGCTCAATCCCTTCGAGGTCTGGAAGTTCTTCACGGCGGTCGCCGTGGCCGGGCCGAAGGCGCCGTCCACCGTGATGCCGGCGCCGCTCTCGTTGAGCTGGCTCTGCACCGCGCGCACCTTGGCGCCCGAGTCGCCCTGCTGGGTGAGGATGGTCAGCGCCGGCCAGGTCGCGTTGCCGACCACGCCGTCCGCGCCCAGGCCATGCGAGGACTGGAAGTTCTTCACCGCGTTCTGGGTCGTGGTGTCGAAGCTGCCGTTCACGGTGAGCGTGTAGCCCCACTGCTGCAGCAGGTACTGGATGGTGCGCACGCGCTCGCCCGTGTTCCCGTACTGGACCAGCGGCCAGGTGGTGGTGGTGCCGCCGCCCGAGGTGCTGCCGGCCACCAGCGACTTATAACGCGGCCAGTCCCAGCCCGAGCCCGGGTCGGTATGGCTCTGGCTGGCGTAGTTGACGTGGCCCTTGACGTTGTACAGCGAGTCCGAGGGCACGGCGCTCCAGCCGCTGCTGCCGTCATACACCTTCTGCGCCAGGCCGCGCGAGGCGAGGATGTCCTTGGTCAGCGCCGCCGAGGCGTTGTACATCGCGGTGGTGTACCAGGCGGATGGGTTGGCGACGTAGCCCTCGTGCTCGATGCCGATGGTGTAGCCGTTCGAGTTCCCCACGTGCCAGGCCTTGTCGGCCTCGCGCACCATCTGGGTCACCTGGCCGTCCGAGGAGCGGATCACATAGTGGGCGCTGACGCCGGCGCTGCAGTTCTGGAACCAGGAGATCGAGCCGGCGTAGGAGCCCTGGGTGGTGTGCACGGTCACGTGGCTGACCGAGGCGGTGCGGGCGGAATAATTGCAGCTGGCGGCCGGGTTCCAGATGGCCGGCGGATAGTCGGTGGAGGCAAGCGCCGGCTGGGCCGACGCGATCAAACACAGGCCAGCGAGGAGCCTGGCAAATGAGCCGCGCATCATGTTCTTCATGGATGTTGTCTCCGTATTCTGCTTCGTTATTATTTGTTCGGGGTGTCAACGAAATCCGGCGCCGAAATCTTCGGATCGGGCGTGCCGGTTTCCACCGTGATGCGGCGCGCGGACAGCTTGCGCAGCCGCTCCTTGCCGTAGGCTTTCTCCATCTCGACGTGCTTCTGGTCGATCTCGAACTTGTCGCTGCGCCGGCCCTGGCGGATCGCGGTCAGCACTTCGTAGCTGTAGATCTTCGCGATCTCGGGCTGCGGGATGCCGCTGTAGCGGGCCACCGCGCTTTCCCAGTCCGCGAGCGGGAAGCCCTTGTTCTTGCGGGCGCCGTAGTGGGCGAGCAGGGCGGCGGCGGCGCGGATGTTGGAACGCGTGTCCGAGGCGGCCTGCTCCGGCGTGACGCGGATCAGGGCCGCGCCTTCGCGCAAGGAGTGGCCGAAGTGATTGTCGTCGCGCAGGCCCATGATGCCGTAGCTGATCGGCATGCCCTCGTGCGATTCGACTTCGACCTCGGGCTCGCCGTTTTTCTTGAGCTGGCCGTTGGGGACGTGCGGGTGCCAGCGCGTTTCGGCGTAGGCGATCGACTGCAACAGTTCGACCGGCACGTTGAATTCGTTCGAGGCTTCCCGGAAGTACTGCTTGTACTGTTTCGCCGATGTGGTCAGCTCGACCGGCTTGCCGTCGGCGAAGGCGAGTGGCGATGCCGCCGCTCCCGCGAGTGCTGCACATAGCACGGCCGCCAGCCGCGCCTTGACGCTTTGCTTCATTGTTGTCTCCAGTCTTGTTTGAATAAGCTCCGGCATGGGGCCGGAAAGGGTGCCTGGAAGGACGCAAGAACATGCCGTTTCCAGGCCTGTCGAGTATATGCATACTCCAGATCGGGAAACGGTAAGGGTTTGATTTAAAGCAATATTTCGGCAGAAATGAATCGTGCTCAATGCGCCACTAAAAGTCGGTACATACACGCAGATTAAGAGGGTGTAAGTGGGGGTTATCGCTTTATGCGCACCGCATAAAAGCGGGCGCGACACCCTGGCCGGACAGGCCTGCTCGCCGTACCCGCCGCTGGCAGTACAATATCGGATTACCTATCTTTTCTTTTAAGAGATCGCCATGGCCGTCAATTCCCCCCTGCCAGTCGCAGCCGACCTGAAACCCGTCAACGGCATTGAAATCGGCTTTGCCGAAGCCGGTATCAAGAAGCCCAATCGCAAGGACCTGCTCGTGATGAAGCTGGCCGAAGGTGCGACCGTGGCCGGCGTCTTCACCACCAACCGCTTCTGCGCCGCGCCGGTCCAGGTGAGCAAGGCCAACCTGGCAGCCGTCGCGAATGGCGGCAAGCCGATTCGCGCACTGGTGGTCAACACCGGCAACGCCAACGCCGCCACCGGCGAGCAGGGCCTGGCCAACGCGCAGGCCACCTGCGCCGAAGTCGCGAAGCTGCTCGGCCTGGACGCGCAGCAGGTGCTGCCGTTCTCCACCGGGGTGATCCTCGAGCAGCTGCCGATCCAGAAGATCGTGGCCGGCCTGCCGGCTGCCGTGTCGAACCTGAAGGCGGACAACTGGTTCAACGCCGCCGAGGCGATCATGACCACCGACACCCAACCGAAAGCCGCCTCGCGCACCGTCACGATCGGCGGCCATCTTGTTACCATGACCGGCATCAGCAAGGGCGCGGGCATGATCAAGCCGAACATGGCGACCATGCTGGGCTACCTGGCGATCGACGCGCGCGTGGCGCAGCCGGTGCTGGACGAACTGGTGAAGCACGCGGCCGACCATTCCTTCAACAGCATCACCATCGACGGCGACACATCGACCAACGATTCCTTCATCGTCGTCGCCACCGGGGCGGGCAGCCTGAGCATCGATGCCGCCAGCGGCCTTGAATACGAAGCGTTGAAGGAAGCGGTCACCGACATCTCGCGCAACCTGGCGCAGCAGATCATCCGCGACGGCGAAGGCGCGACCAAGTTCATGACCATCGCGGTGGAACAGGGTGGGAGCGTGGAAGAGTGCCGCAAGATTGCCTACTCGATCGCGCACTCGCCGCTGGTCAAGACCGCCTTCTTCGCCTCGGACCCGAACCTGGGCCGCATCCTGGCCGCGATCGGCTACGCCGGCGTCGACGACCTGGATACCACCAAGCTGGATCTCTACCTGGACGACGTGTGGGTGGCCAAGGCCGGCGGGCGCAATCCGGACTACAAGGAAGAGGACGGCCAGCGCGTCATGAAGCAGTCCGAGATCACCGTGCGCGTGACGCTCGGCCGCGGCGACGCCACTGCCACCGTCTGGACCTGCGACCTGTCGCACGACTACGTCTCGATCAACGCCGACTATCGCTCGTAATCGATGACGCCTCTGGAACAGTTCCTGCACCGCGCCGAAGCCCTGCTGGCGCGGGTCGAAGCGGTGCTGCCGCCCGCGCTGCCGCGCGAGCCGGACTGGAAGCGCAGTTTTGCCTTCCGCTGGCGCAAGCGCCCTGGCGGCGCCGGCGGTGGCGGCAAATACCTGGCGCCGGTGCTGCATGCCTCGACCATCCGGCTCGAGGATTTGCAGCACGTCGACGCCCAGAAACGTGCGATCGAGCAGAACACGAAGCAGTTCGTGCTGCGCCGCCCGGCCAACAACGTGCTGCTGACCGGCGCGCGCGGCACCGGCAAGTCCTCGCTGATCAAGGCCTGCCTGAACGGCTTCGCCGAGCGGGGCCTGCGCCTGATCGAGGTGGACAAGGCCGACCTGGCCGATTTGCCCGACATCGTCGACCTGGTGGCGGGACGGCCGGAGCGCTTCGTGATCTTCTGCGACGACCTGTCCTTCGAAGAAGGCGAGGCCGGCTACAAGGCGCTCAAGGTGGCGCTCGACGGCAGCATCGCAGCAGCTTCGGACAATGTGCTGATCTACGCGACCTCGAACCGGCGCCACCTGATGCCGGAAAAGATGTCGGACAACGCCGGCTACACCCATGGCGACGACGGCGACCTGCATCCGGGCGAGACGGTCGAAGAGAAGATCTCGCTGTCGGAACGCTTCGGCCTGTGGCTCTCCTTCTACCCCTTCAAGCAGGACGACTACCTGGGCATCGTCGCCCATTGGCTGGCCAGCTTCGGCTGCACGCCGGAGGAAATCGAATCGGCGAGGATGGAGGCGCTGCAGTGGGCCTTGCAGCGCGGTTCGCGTTCTGGCCGGGTGGCGTGGCAATTTGCGAAGGACTATGCTGGCAGGCTGCCGGATAAAGAATCTGATGAATGAAGTGAAGGCAAAACCGGTCGACGTCGCGGTCGGCATCCTGATGCGCCCCAACGGCGACGTGCTGCTGGGCCAGCGTCCGGAAGGCAAGCCCTATGCCGGCTACTGGGAATTCCCGGGCGGGAAAGTCGAAGCGGGCGAGGACATCTTCCACGCGCTGCAGCGCGAATTCGTGGAGGAACTGGGCGTGCGGGTGCTCAGCGGCGATGCCTGGTGCTGCGTCGAGCACGTGTACGAGCATGCGCACGTGCGCCTGTACTTCTACATCTGCCGCGAATGGGAGGGCGAGCCGCAAAGCCTGGAAGGGCAGGCCTTCGCGTGGCAGGGCGGGTACAGCGTCAGTCCATTATTGCCGGCGACGATACCCTTGCTGGAGTGGCTGGACAAGGTGCGTTACGCGACGCTGGAATAGCTAGGAAAACCTTAGCACCACCGACTCGTCGTACCCGCCACTGGCGGCTACGACTTCCGGCGAAGGCCGGAACCTAATTTCACGTTCGTGGCGGCTCAATGAAATTGGATCCCGGCCTTCGCCGGGATGACGTTCCAAGGCTGCTGGTCGGAACGACGTTAACGCTGGGTCAATCTTCCGTCGGCTTGTCGTCCTGCGGATCGTTGGTGGACGCGCCGGGAATCGTGTACTTCTCTTCGGCCCAGGCGCCCAGGTCGATCTGCTTGCAGCGTTCCGAGCAGAACGGGCGGTACTTGTTCGCCGGGGTCCATTCGACCTTGGTGCCGCAGGTCGGGCAGGCTACAACAGTCATCTTTGTCTCAATCGTGAATCAGAAATTACACAGGGTCAGGTTGAAGGGCACGTCTGTTTCCAGCGCCTTCGGCTTGCAGTCCCCGTCCTGGGTGGTGAAGCGAACCCACAGCATATACTTGTTGGCCGAGATTTCGGGAATCGCGCCGAGCGATTCGTCGATCGACAGGCGCAGCATCTGGTAGATCTTTCCCTGCAGCATCTGCTGGTAGCTGCCTCCCACGGCGATCATCTTGGCCGGGCCGCCGGAATCGCGCAGCAGGCGCAGCACCAGGGCCAGGGCCTCGAACAGCGGCGCCAGCGGGGCGAACCAGCCCATGATATCCGATTGGCGCTGCTGCGCGGGGCGGTGCTGCCAGGCGTAATACGAGGGCAGGTCGAACTCGCAGGCGCCGCCCGGGATGATGGTGCGGCCGCGGATGCTCATCAGCCATTCGTTGTCGCGCACGTTCTGGCCGGTCTTGCCCTGGCTTGCTACCAGCGCGCCGCTGACGGTATCCAGCTCGGCCAGCACGGCGTCGAGCGTCTCGGTGGCGACGTTGGGATTGCTGCGGTAGGACAGCAGGCTCTGCTTTTGACGCTCGAGTTCCTGCAGCAGGTCGGACTTCAGGTCGGCACGGCCGGCCACTTCCAGCATGTCGAAGATCGTGGCGAGGGCCACGTGGTGCTGCATCGGGTGCTCTTGTTGCACAAAGAACTTGAACTTCTCGTACAAATCTTCCAGCCGCAACAACGTGCGAATCCGCTCGTTGAAAGGATATTCGTAGACGATCAAAATGACATTCCTCTGAATGTAGGCTGGCGAGCAACCCCGTGATTCTGAACCATGCTGCGTAAAATTACAAATCCCGCATTGACCTAATTCAATTGTTTTTTACGTTCGTCTGCTCTGGGATAAATACATTGCGTGCAAAATCTCGACTTGCGGGCGTAAAGCGTCCAGTCCGTCGTCGTTGACGATGATGTCGTCGGCCGCCGCCCGGCGCTGTGCGCGGGTGACCTGGGCGGCCATGATGGCGCGAACCTGTGCTTCGGTGATGCCGCTGCGGGCCATCACCCGCGCCACCTGCAGCTCCTCGGGGCAGTCGATCGCCAGCACCCGGGTCACGCGCTCGCGCCAGGTGCCCGATTCGATCAGGAGGGGCACGACGAAGATCACGTAGTCGCCGCTGGCGATGGCGGCCGCGGCCGCGGTGGCGTCGCGGATGCGCGGGTGCAGGATGGCCTCGAGCCGCGCGCGCGCGGTGGCGTCGCTGAACACGAGGGCGCGCATCCTGGCCCGGTCGAGCGCCCCCTCGGGGGTGGCGAAGTCCTCGCCGAACTCGGCGAGCAGGGCCGGCATCGCCGCGCCGTGCGGGGCGGTGAGCGCGTGGGCGATCTGGTCGGTATCGATGACCGAGGCGCCGAGGGCCGCGAACATGTCGGCCACGGTGCTCTTGCCGCAGCCGATGCCGCCGGTCAGGCCGACGGAGAAAGCGAGCTGATGTGGGCCGTCCATCTCAGCCGGCCACGACGGCCTGCAATTGGGCGCTGATGGCGCTGCCGTAGAGCAGGGCGATCAGGCCGGCGGCCGCCAGGTAGGGGCCGAAGGGAATCGGCTTGTCGCGGCCGCGCTTGGCGAACACGATCAGGCTGATGCCGACGATCGCGCCGACCACCGAGGACAGCAGGATGATGGTCGGCAGCATCTGCCAGCCGAGCCAGGCGCCGAGCGCCGCCAGCAGCTTGAAGTCGCCATAGCCCATGCCTTCCTTGCCGGTGACGAGCTTGAACAGCCAGTACACCGACCACAGCACCAGGTAGCCGGCGGCGGCGCCGACCACGGCGTCCTGCAAGGGAACGAAAGTGCCGTGCAGGTTCACCAGCAGGCCGGCCCACAGCAGCGGATAGGTCAGGTCGTCCGGCAGCAGCTGGGTGTCGATGTCGATGAAGGTCATCGCCACCAGCAGGAACAGGAACAGCAGGGTCGCCAGGCCGGCCAGGCCGCTGCCGAAGGTCCACACCAGCACGCCCGCCAGGATGCCGGTCAGCAGTTCGACCGCCGGGTAGCGCGCCGAGATCGGCGCCTTGCACTTGCGGCACTTACCGCGCAGGGCCAGCCAGCTGATGACCGGGATATTTTCCAGCGCCGTGATCTGGTGGCCGCAGTGCGGGCAGGCGGAACGCGGCACCATCAGGTTGTAGCGGCCGGTATGCGGCGGCTCCTTGCCGCTCTCCTGCGCCACGTAGTTGTCGGATTCGCGCTGCATCATCTTCGGAATCCGGTGGATCACCACGTTCAGGAAACTGCCGACGAGCAGCCCGAACAGGGCGGCCACCAGGGTGGCGCTGAGTGTGGCCGGCGGGGCAAACAGCAGGGATTCCATGGGCATGGCGGCAGGGTCCGATCAGAAAGCAGGGGCAGATGGCGGAAAAAGATTCTTTACATCAATCTATTGTAGAGGTTTCCCTTGATTTGGCGAAGCATCTGCACCTCGCCGGGAATGGTGGTGTGGTATGCCGTCCCTGCGCACGATTGTGAGGGATCATGCCCGCTCCGTGGCGCGCGGCTACGCTGGACCTTGATAGAGCCACTCCAGGTGCCTGCGATGCCACGCGCAACATTTACTTTCCTGAACCATGCCTGTTTCATGGTCCGCACCGACGGTGCTCTCCTGGTGTCCGACCCATGGCTGGAAGGCGCGGTGCTGGGCGAGGCCTGGAGCCTGGTCGACGGCGCTAGCAGCCATGCGGCCCTGCTCGACATCCTGAATAGCGCCGGCGTGCCCGTCTATATATGGTGCTCGCGTGCCCAACCCGACCATTTCTCGTTGCCGTTCCTGCGGCGCTTCCGGAGCGAATTCCGCGGCATCGCCACCTTCCTCTACCGCCCCGGGCGCGACATGCGCATCGGCGAGGAACTGCGGCGCCAGCGCCTGCCGGTGGCCGAATGCCCGGACTGCGTTACCGTGGCGCTGGCCGGCGACCTGCGCCTGACCGCGCTGGCCAACGGCGACGGCGACTCCGCCTGCCTGATCAGTTGCGGCGATCGCAGCATTCTCAACCTCGGCGACCGGGCGCTGGCCACCGAGGCCGCCTGCCATGCGGCGGCGCCGCGCATCGGGCGGGCGGCCTCGCGCATCGACCTGCTGCTCACCGGTTTCGGCAGCATGGGCTGGTGCGGCAACCCGGAGCAGTTCGCGGTGCGCGAGGCGGCCGCCAAGGCGGCGGTGGAGCGCCTGGCGCTGCAGGTCGAGCGTTTCCGGCCGCGGCTGGTCGTGCCGATCGCTTCGTTCGCACGCTTCGCGCGGGCCGACAACGTCTGGCTCAACGGCGGCCGGCTGTCGCCGCCCGAGCTGCTCGAGCTGTCGCGGCTGGAAAACCTGCGCGGCGTGATCCGTTTCCTCACCCCGGGCAGCAGCATCGACCCGCAGCGCGACACGCCTGGCACGCTCGGGGGCGCGCACGAGCGCGCGCTGGAGCACTGGGCCGAGTGCTGGCGCAAGCGCCCGCCGCCGCTGCCGCGCCCGCCGCAGGCCTCGCTGGGGGAACTGAAGGCGGCCTTCGCGCGCTACCGCGAGCGCATTGCGACCACGATGCATGTGCTGCCGCGCCTGCTCGAGACGGCCGGGCCGCTAAGGCCCCTGCTCGTGCACCTGCCCGACCTGCGCCAGACCGTGGAGCTGTCCTACCGGCACGGGTTCCGCCTGAAGCCACGCGAGACGGCGGCCCACGTGGCAATGTTTTCGGGAACGGCACTGCAGCTGCTGCGCTCCGAGGATGGCTTCGACACGGTGTATGCGGGCGGCTGCTTCTGGACGCTGCGGCGCAGTGGGCTGTCGACCTTCGGGCGCTTTTTCCTGCCGCAGCGCATGGGGCGGCGCGGGGCCGACCGCCACCGGCCGCTCAGGATGGGCGGCTACCTGTGGCGGGCGCTGGTGGGAAGAATGGCAAGGCAGTTGCAGGCGGCGCTGCGCTGAAGGCCGCCGCGGGCGCCGCCGTGTGCGCCCGCGTGGAACGGTCAGCGCGCGTAGCTCGGACGCTTCGGGTCGTAGGTCCAGTCCGGGAACAGGTAGCGCATCGCCATCGCGTCGTCGCGTGCGCCCGACGCCACCTTCTTGTACAGGAGGTGCGCCTGCTCGATGCGCGCCATGTCCGGTTCGATGCCCAGGCCCGGGCGCTCCGGCACCGCCACCTGTCCGCCGACGATCTGCAGCGGCTCGCGCGTCAGGCGCTCCTCGCCCTCCTGCCAGATCCAGTGGGTGTCGATGGCGGTGATCATGCCGGGCGCCGCGGCGGCGACGTGGGTGAACATGGCCAGCGACACGTCGAAGTGGTTGTTCGAGTGCGAGCCCCAGGTCAGGCCCCAGTCGTGGCACAGCTGGGCCAGGCGCACCGATCCCTGCATGGTCCAGAAATGCGGGTCCGCCAGCGGAATGTCGACCGCGCCTAGCAGGTGCGAATGGCCCATCTGGCGCCAGTCGGTGGCGACCATGTTGGTCGCGGTGGGGATGCCGGTGGCACGCCTGAATTCGGCCATGATCTCGCGTCCGGAATAACTCTGCTCGGGGCCGCACGGGTCTTCAGCATAGGCCAGGATGTGGCCCTGGCCGCGGCAGGCGGAGATTGCCTCTGCCAAGGACCAGGCGCCGTTCGGGTCGAGCGTCGCGCGCGACTCCGGGAAGCGGCGCTTGATGGCCGCCACCGCCGCGATCTCTTCTTCCGGCCGCATCACGCCGCCCTTGAGCTTGAAGTCGCGGAAGCCATACCTGTCGACGCTGGCCTCGGCCAGGTCGGCGATTCTCTCCGGCGTGAGCGCTTCTTCGGTGCGCAAGCCGTACCAGTCATCCGCGCCGCTGCCGGGAGCATAGGGCAGGTCGGTGCGCTTTCGCTCGCCGATGTAGAACAGGTAGGCCAGCATCGGCACGTGGCTGCGCTGCCGGCCGCCGCCCAGCAGTTCGCAGACCGGCACGCCCAGGTGCTGGCCGAGCAGGTCGAGCAGGGCGGCTTCGACCGCCGTGATCACGTTCTCCAGGCGCAGGTTGATCTCGTGCGGCTGCGCCAGGAGGGCCGCTTCCGCATGCGAGGTGACCTGGTGGTTCGGCCCCGCGATGGCGCCGCGCAGCGTGTTCAGCGTGTGGTTGTAGCGGGCGATCGGGGTGCCGGTTACCAGCGGCACGAGGCGCTCCAGCGCGCGCAGGATGCCGCTCGATCCCGGCACTTCACCCATGCCGGTGTTGCCGGCGCTGTCCTTCAGGAGCACCAGGATGCGCGTGAAGTAGGGCCCATGGGCGCCACACAGGTTGAGCAGCATGCTGTCCATGCCGGCCACCGGGATCACGTGCATCTCGGTGACGGTCGGGCTGGCGTGTCGCTGGATCGGATTCATCGAAGAGTCTCCTTGCAAGCAAGGATGGAACTTGCTCGTAACATTAGTATCAAATAAAATGGTTGCGCTAACATAACCAGTGTGAAGGAATTGCGATGGCGCGTCAATCGATTCTGGCAGCCGCGCTGGCTGCCGTACTGCTGGCCGGATGTGCCAGCGCTCCAGGGCGTCCAGGCGCCTCCCATTGGGTGGCCTCCTGGGGAACGGCACAGATGGTGCCCGGCGCCGAGCACGAGCTGGCGCCCGCCCAGTGGCGCGACGCCACGCTGCGCCAGGTGCTGCGGGTGTCGCTGGGCGGCGAACGCCTGCGCGTCAGGTTCAGCAATGCCTTCGGCACCGAGCCCTTGGTGATTGGCGGCGCCAGCATCGCGCTGTCGGGCGGGCCGGGCCGTTCCACGATCGACCCGGCCAGCAGCCGCGCCTTGCGCTTCGGCGGCGCCGCCTCGGTCACGATCCCGGCCGGCGCCGAGTACCTGAGCGACCCGGTCGACCTGCCTCACAGCGCCGGAAGCGACCTGGCGGTGTCGATCCACTACCCGGCCGCTCCAAGCCGCCAGACCAGCCACCCGGGCGCCCGCGCCACCAGTTTCATCGCGCCGGGACAGCACCTGGCATCTGCCGAGCTGCCGCAGGCGTCCAGCTTCACGCGCTGGTACCAGCTGGCCGGGATCGAGGTCGAGGCCGGGCCCGGCGCGCATGCCGTGGTGGCGATCGGCGATTCGATCACCGACGGCTATGGCGTCGCGCCGGACACCAACCTGCGCTGGACCGACGGCCTGGCGACCAGGCTGCGCCAGGCCGGCATGACGGGAGTCGGCGTGGTGAATGCGGGAATCGGCGGCGGCCGCCTGCTGCGCGATGGCCTCGGCCCCAACCTGGTTGCGCGCTTCGAACGCGACGTCCTGGAGCGGCCGGGCGTGCGCCATGCGATCGTCCTGGTCGGCGTGAACGACTTCGGCGGCCTGCACCGGAGCGGGCAGGACAGCCCGGCCGCACGCGCGCAGCTGCTGCTTGATATGAAAGAGGCGCTGCGCCAGTCGGCGTCGCGTGCCCAGGCGCGCGGCGTGTGCGTGATCGGCGCCACCATCACCCCTTACGCCGGCAGCGAGTACTACCACCCGAAGGCGCCCAACGAACAGGATCGCCTGGCCTACAACGACTGGATCCGCCGCTCGGGAGTTTTCGACGGAGTGATCGACTTCGATGCGGCGCTGCGCGATCCGGCGCGGCCGGATCACCTGCTCAAGGCGTATGACAACGATGGGCTGCATCCGAATATGGCGGGGTACCAGGCGATGGCGGAGGCGGTGCCGCTGGCGTTGCTGAAGGACTGCCGCCGTTGAGATACGGTGGACGGCTCCGCCGTCCACCGTATGAACTCATTCAACCGTTACCGGGCGCGTATGGAAAACGCTGCGCGCGGTAGTACTCCAGCGACTGCGCCGGCGCCTTCGCCCCGGCCGGCAGCGCCCGTCCCGACACGTGCATGAAATACGCCAGGCAGGCATCGCGCCACCACTGCGCCTCGACGCGCTGCTGGGCCAGGCGCTGGGCGGTGTCGTTCCAGCGCTGGGCGTCTATCACCCCACGCAGCCCATTCCAGCGTTCCTGCATGCGCCCGACCTCGAGCACACCACGGTCGTAGCGCGCCACCAGCTCCTCCCACAGCGTGCGGTTTGAAGGCATGCGGTAGTCCCAGGGCAGGTGGTGGAACCACAGCAGCAGTTCGGGCGGCGTGGTGGCCGGGTTGGAGAAGCGGCGCGCGACTTCGGGCGCGTACTGGCTGACTGCATTGCTGCCGCGCGCCGTGCGGTCGAAGCCGATGCCGTCGCGGCCGGCGCGGTGGTAGTACACCGGGTTCCAGTCGGGACGCTCCAGGTTGTCCACCCAGGGTCCCGGGCCATGGTGGTGGCCGGTGTCCATCAGGTGGTGCAGGCCGAGCGGCGTCATGTAGTCGACCACTGCCTCGCGCGAGGCCATCATCATGGCGACCACCGGGTCGAGCACCTGCCTGTCCGGCGAGAAGGTCTGCGCCGCCCACTCACGCGCCACGGCGCCGGCGTCCAGCATCGGATCCCAGGCCATGCGTCCGAATACGTACCAGTTGGCCTGGTCGAAGACCGAGCCGGACCAGGTACGGCTGCTGCCGATATTCGCCACGCCGGCGATGCCGCCGACGCGTCCCTTCTGCGCGCCCTGCAATGCCTGGGCCACGGTGAGAGCTTGACCGCCGGCGCGGGTGTCGGCGCGCAGGGTCTCCTGGAACATCGGGCCGAGGTAGGCCTGGTGGGTGGCGAAACCGAGGTACTCCTTGGTGATCTGGAATTCCATCATCAGGCGGGTGTCGGGCATGGCGCCAAACAGCGGATGGAAGGGCTCGCGCGGCTGGAAGTCGATCGCGCCGTTCTTCACCTGCACCAGCACGTTGGCGTCGAACTTGCCGTCCAGCGGCTTGAACTGGTCATAGGCGTGGGCGGCGCGGTCGTGCTTCGGATCGTCACCCAGGCCCTTGCGCTTGCGCGCCTCGGGCGGCTCGTACACGAAGGCACGCCACATCACGGTGCCGCCATGCGGCGCCAGCGCGCGCGCCAGCATGTTGGCGCCGTCGACGTGGTTGCGGCCATAGTCCTGCGGGCCGGGCTGGCCTTCCGAGTTGGCTTTCACCAGGAAGCCGCCGAAATCGGGGATGCTGCGGTAGATCTCGTCGGTCTTGCGGCGCCACCAGGCGGCCACCGCCGGGTCGAGCGGGTCGGCGCTGGCGGTCTCGCGCAGGTCCAGCGGGGTCGACCAGCGCACCGAGAGGAACACCCGGATGCCGTAGGGGCGCAGGACGTTCGCGACCGCGGCGGCCTTGGCGATGAAGGCCGGGCTCAGTACCTCGGCCTTGGCATTGACGTTGTTCAGCACCGTGCCGTTGATGCCGAGCGAAGCGTTGGCGCGCGCATAGTCCAGGTAGCGCGGATCGACGATGGCGGGCAGTTCCCACCAGTTCCAGATCGATTGCCCGGCATAGCCGCGCTCGACGCTGCGGTCCAGGTTGTCCCAATGGTTCAGCACGCGCAGCGGCAGGGCAGGGTTCGAGACCAGCGGACTGCGCACCAGGGAGGCGGCGCTGCCGTCCTGCAGGGCGCGCAGCCATGCGAAGCTGCCATACAACAGGCCGATGTCGCTCTTCGCAGTGATCAGGAAGACGTCCTGGTTCTGTAGCCGGGTGCGGGCAAGCAGGTAGCCCTCCGGGCCGATGCGGTCCAGGGAGCCGCGCAGCTCGGTAGCCAGCCCTGCGGGCAGGCCGTCGCTGCGCGCCAGCACCACGCTGCCGGCGCGCACGGCGCCGACAGTCTGCGGCACCCGGCCCAGCATGCCGCCCAGGGCGCGCTGCAGTTCGGTGCGTGCGGCCAGCACGGTCGGGGTCTCGGGCGCCAGCGTGACGATCGCGCTGGCTGGCACTGCGGCTGCCTGGGCGGCCGGCAGGGGGCGATAGCGTTGCCAGAGTTGGTAGCCGTCTTCGTCGGCGCGGGCGGCGGCTGTGAATATGGCGCCCAGCAGCAAGGCTGCCAGGGCGCGAACCAGCACGGATGCGAGGGATCGCTGCAAGATAGTCTCCGTCGTTTTGTTGTCCGGCCTAGTTGCGCCTGACGTATGTTGGAATCCGGATGTTAGCGCAAACTTTTTCAAACAGTAACTAATTTCTCGTGTGCGCCACGCTTTTTCGGCGGCTCGGTGCGTCGCAAATATATTAGTTGACAAGTATAAAAGTTGAAGTTTAGACTAAAAATGATTGCGATAACATTTATGTTATTGAAAATGTTGATCGCGTCGCCGACAACATATTGCATAAAAATACTCAGGAGACAATCATGGTCCAGCAGCGATTCCTGCGCCCCGGTCATACCGGCGGCCGCATTCTTCAACTGACCATCCTCGCCGGGCTGGTCTCGGCAGCGTACGCGCAGGAGGCGGCGCCAAGCGCCCAGGGCGCGATCCAGACCGTGCAGGTAACCGGCTACCGCGGCAGCCTGGAAACCTCGGCGCGCGACAAGCGCGAAGCCACCGGCTTCCAGGATTCGATCTTCGCCGAGGACCTCGGCAAATTCCCCGACACGAACATCGCCGAATCGCTCAACCGCATCCCGGGCGTGCAGGTGTCGCGCGAGATCACGGGCGAGGGCGTCAACATTCAGATCCGCGGCCTGGGCACCAGCTTCACCAAGGTCCTGCTGAACGGCGCCCCGATCGCGGTGGCCTCCACCGGCAGCACCGACAGCCAGAACACCAACCGCGAGGTCGACCTCGACCTGCTGCCGACCGACCTGTTCACCAAGCTCACCGTCAGCAAGAGCCCTTCGGCGTCGCTGCTCGAAGGCGGCGCCGCCGGCGTGGTCGACATGCGCAGCGCGCGTCCTTTCGACCGCAAGGGCAGCTACGTCTCCGCCAACCTGGGCGGCACCCGCAACCAGGTCGCCGGCAAGTGGGGCAACCGCGGCTCGGTCCTGGCCAGCAAGACCTTCGACAACACCTGGGGCATCCTGGGCGGCGTCGCCTGGAACAAGTCCAAGGTGCAGGCCACCGGCTACGAGACCATCGGCCTGACCAACCCGAACCTGACCGCGGCCCAGAACGGCAGCCCGACCCGCAACAACACCGGCGGCGGCAACTGGACCATCCCGGCGACCGTCCCGAGCAATGCCGGCAACGGCCTGACCCCGGGCGCCGCCATCGACCAGGCCTTGCTGCTGGCCCGTAACCCGGGCCTGAGCATCCAGCAGATCGACAACGCCCTGATTCCGCGCCTGGGTCGCCAGATGGCGCAGTACGGCGACAAGGACAAGGTCACCGCGATCCTGTCCGGCGAGTTCCGTCCGAGCGCCGGCCTGCACTTCTACGTCGATACCATGTACAGCGAGAAGGACAACGACCTGCAGCGCATCGATACCAACTGGATCGGCCGCAACGGCGCCATCATCCCGCTGGACATGAAGGTCGACCGCAGTGACTGCGCCAACGGCTGCGTGGTCGAAAGCGGCACCTTCGCAAACGCCCAGTTCTTTGCCGAATACCGTCCCTATATGGAGAAGGTGCGCCTGAAGGGCGTCAACCCGGGCATGGAATGGCAGCTCGGCGAGAAGCTCAAGCTGAACGCCCAGCTGAACTACACCAAGTCGGAGTTCTCGCGCGAGTCGCCCACCGTGCTGCCGGTCACGCCGGTCAACGCGGGCAATACCGTGAGCTTCACCAATGGACCGATCCCGCGCATCGTCAGCTCGATGGACATCACGAATCCGGCCAACTACCGGCTCGACACCGCAAACGGCGCACGCGTCAACCTGCAGCAGGAGCTGCGCGAGACCAGTACCAAGGGCTTGCGTTCCGACCTGACCTGGGGCGACAGCGACTTCAGCGTGAAGGGTGGCTTCGCCTACGACGACATCCTGCGCCGCATCACCGCGCGCGACAACTCGACCGCCTGGCAGAACCTGATCTGCGGTAACGTGGCCGGCTGCCAGGGTGCGGGCACGATCGGCGCGCGCGTGGGCGAGTACCTGCGCCGCGGCCCGAACGGCCTGATCGAAGTCGACTGGCAGCGCTTCGCGGGCGACACCAACTACCAGCAGCTGCTCGACCAGGCGCCGATCACCGGCGCGGCCAATACCGGCGCGGCCACCGGCTTCATCCAGGAGAAGACCAAGGGCGTGTTCCTGCAAGCCGACGGCGTCACCCGGCTGGTGGGCTACCAGCTGCGCTACAACGCCGGCGTGCGCTACGTGCGCACCGAACAGAGCGTGGGCGCCTACAACTCGGTGGCCGACCCGCGCAACGCCAGCCTGCCGGCCGGCGCCACGCCCTTCCCGAACGTGAACCAGTGGGTCTATGTCGACAAGACCTACAGCAATACGCTGCCGTCCGCCAGCGCCGCCCTCGACCTGGCGAAGAACGTGGTGCTGCGCGCCTCGGCCTCGCGCTCGATGACCCGCGCCAATCCGGAAGCCCTGCGTCCGGGCATCAACTTCTCGAACCCGTCGGCCGACATCGGCAGCCTGGGCGCACCGAACCTGGCGCCCTACATCTCGGACAACCTGGACTTCGGCGTCGAGTGGTACACCGGACGCGAAGGCTATGTCGCTGCCACGGTGTTCCAGAAGACGCTGAACGGCTTCACGGTCAACCAGAACAATACCCTGCCCTTCAGCGCCCTGGCCCAGTACGGCGTCACCTACGAGAGCGTGACCCCGACCATGCAGCAGGCGCTCGACGCCCGCGGCGGTCCCGCCAACGCCAACGTGGTGATGACTTCGCAGCGCAACGCCGGCGGCGAACTGAAGATCAAGGGCCTGGAGCTGGGCTGGGTGCAGCCGCTCGACAAGCTGCTGCCATGGCGCGGTTTCGGCTTCTCGGAAACCCTAACCCTGATCGACCAGAAGGCGACCGGCGAAGGCACCCAGGGCTTCGTGGCGCTGGGCGTGCCGAAGAAGAGCAACAACTTCCAGCTCTACTACGAGAACCATGGCTTCATGGCGCGCCTGTCGCACACCTATTCGCAGGGCAGCCAGATCTCGGGCCTGAACCAGAACGGCATCGCCGCCGCGGCCTTGTACAGCGACGACTTCAAGCAGCTCGACTTCTCGTCGCAGTTCGACCTGGAGAAGCTGTTCGACCGCGACGGCCTGCCGACCCTGAGCTTCGACGTGGTGAACGCGACCGACACCGTGCGCCGCGCTTACTTCCAGTTCTCGAACGCCACCTTCACCAGCTACAAGCCGGGCCGCACCATCTCGGTCGGCATGCGCATGAAGTTTTGATGGAGGCCGTTTCAAGAGATCCCATGCCAGACAATAAAGAACAGGCATTCACGTACGCCGGCTATCCCGACCTGGCCGGCAAGCGTGTCATCGTCACCGGCGGCGGCAGCGGCATCGGCGCAGAGCTGACCGCCGCCTTTGCCGGGCAGGGCGCGCAGGTCTGGTTCCTCGACATTGCCGAGGACGCCTCGCGCGAGCTGGAAACCGCGCTGGCCGGTGCGCGGCATGCTCCGCGCTTCGTGCGCTGCGACCTGACCGACCTCGACGCACTGTCCGCCGCCATCGCCGCCATCGAGGAGGAGGCCGGCGGCGTCGACATCCTGCTCAACAATGCCGCCAACGACGACCGTCATGCGATCGACGAGGTCACGCCAGGCTATTGGGACAACCGGATGAACGTGAACCTGCGCCACCAGTTCTTCGCGGCCCAGGCCGTGGTGCCGGGCATGAAGCGGCGTGGCCAGGGTGTGATCCTGAACCTTGGTTCGATTTCCTGGCACCTGCCGCACACCCGGCTGGCGCTGTACATGACGGCCAAGGCCGGGATCGAAGGCCTGAGCCGCGCGCTGGCCCGCGAGCTTGGCCCGCACGGCATCCGCGTCAACACCATCGTGCCGGGCGGCGTGCGCACGCCGCGCCAGCAGGCCCTGTGGCATGATCCGGAGGAAGAAGCGCGCATCATCGCGGGCCAGTGCCTGAAGGAGCGCGTCGAGATGCAGGATGTTGCTGCGCTGGCGCTGTTCCTGGCGTCGAGCAATGCGCGCCGCTGCAGCGGACGCGAATACTTCGTGGATGCGGGCTGGTACGGCGCCTGAAGGGCAGGCCATTCACAAACGACAAAGGGCGCCAGCGGCGCCCTTTGCTTTTGTTCCTTCCCGGATGCTAGCGCTCGCCGTAGGGCGAGATCGTGAGGATGTTCCCCTGGTCGTCGTAATGCAGCTCGGTGACTTTCACGCTGCGCAGGTGGGTCACGCCTTCCGACAGGCTGCTGTCGTGGTAGAACAGGTAGCTGCGGCCCTCGAACTCGCAGATCGAATGGTGCGTGGTCCAGCCGATCACCGGCGTCATGATCTGGCCGCGGTAGGTGAACGGACCGTAGGGGCTGTCGCCGACCGCATAGCAGAGCAGGTGGGTATTGCCCGTCGAGTAAGAGAAGTAATACTTGCCGTCGTGCCGGTGCAGCCAGGGCGCCTCGAAATAGCGGCGCTCGTGGTCGCCGGCGAGCAGGGGCTGGCCGTCCTCGTCGAGGATGAGCACTTCGCGCGGCGCTTCCGCGAATTCCTTCATGTCGGAGCTCAAGCGCGCCACGCGCGGGGCCAGCGCTTCCTGGCTCGCATCCGGCTCTTCATTCGCTGCGTCGTACGCATTGTCGCGGTACTTCTGCAGCTGCCCGCCCCAGATCCCGCCGAAGTACATGTAAAAGGCGCCGTCGACGTCTTCGAACACGGCCGGATCGATCGAATAGCTGCCTTCGATCGGCTTGGGCTCGGGTACGAAAGGACCGGCCGGGTGCTCGCCGACGGCGACGCCGATCTGGAAGATGCCGTCCGGGCGCTTGGCCGGGAAGTACAGGTAGTACTTGCCGTCCTTGCAGGCCGCATCCGGCGCCCACATCTGGCGTTCGGCCCAGGGCACGTCCTTGACGTGGAGGGCGACGCCGTGGTCGACCGCTTCGCCGCCCGGATGGTCGAGCGAGAGGACGTGGTAGTCCTCCATCGCGAAATGGTCGCCGTTGTCGTTGAAGGGGATGCCGGCTTCGATGTCGTGCGAGGGATAGATGTAGATCCGGCCGTCGAAGACATGGGCGGAAGGGTCGGCGGTATAGATATGGGTGACGAGCGGAGCGGAAATGGCGCGCGCCTTCAGTTCCTGCACGCGCTCGGTGTCGATGATTTCGGACATGTGGTGCCTGTTTGTCGTTTGAAGAAAATCAGTGCTGGGTGGCGGCGCGGCGGTCGCCGAGATCGCGCTCGATCTGCAGCTCGACCGACTTGCGGATGTCGTACAGCGCCAGGCTGGCGACGCCGAGCAGGAAGGGAATCGAGGCCCATACGCTGACCGACAGCAGGATGCCGTTCGCCGTCTCGGGCGCCTGGGCCGGCAGCGACGCGTCATACCCGTAATGGGACAGCAGGGCCGCGACCAGGGCGCCGCCGATGCTCAGGCCCGCCTTGAGGCCGAAGATCATCGCCGAGAACAGCAGGGCGGTGGCGCGCCGGTTGTTCTTCCATTCCGAGTAGTCGGCGACGTCGGCGATCATGGCCCACAGCAGCGGGATCGTGATGCCGTAGAAGAAGCCGTGCAGCAGCTGGCACAGGAAGACCGGGCCGATGGACTCGGGCGGGAAGAAGTACAGGGCCAGCATGAAGGAGGTCGAGACCAGCAGCGCGGCGCCGAACACGTCGCGCTTGCCGAAGCGGTCCGCCAGTGGCTTGGAAAAGCCGATCCCGATGATCATCATGATGATGCCGACGGCATTGAACACGCTGAAGCCCGAGGTGGCGGCATCTTTCGGCCAGTGGAAGGCGGTCAGGCCGACGCTGGCGAGCACCGCGTTCAGCCCGGCGATGAAGCCATTGAAGCCGATGTTCTCGAGGAAGGCCGCGAGGTGCGTTTCGCTCAGGTAGGAGTTGAAGTAGTAGACGTAGGTGCCGCCTTTCAGGGCCAGCGTGATGAACACCAGGATGGTCAGCACCAGCATCACGACCCAGGGCCGGTTGCCCAGCAGGTCCACGATGTCCTGGCGGATGCTGGAACGCTGCGTCGGCGCCGGCACCACCCGCTCGCGGGTGGTGGAGAAGGTGATCAGGAAGAAGACGGTGCCCACGATCGCGAATACGGTCATCACGTTCTGGAAGCCGAGCGCCTTGTCGCCGCCGCCCGCGATCAGCACCAGCGGCAACAGCAGGACCTGGATGATGAACTGGGCGACCATCACGGCGGTGAAGCGGTAGGCCGACAGGCTGTTGCGTTCGGCCATATTGCCGGTCAGGACCCCGCTCAGGGCCGAGTAGGGCAGGTTGTTGGCCGAGTAGACCAGCATCAGGAGAATGTAGGTCAGCAGCGCATAGACGATCTTGCCCTGCTGTCCGAGATCGGGCGTGCTGAAGGCCAGCAGCGCGGTGAGCCCGAAGGGGATCGAGGTCCACAGGATCCAGGGACGGAACTTGCCCCAGCGCGTATGGGTGCGGTCGGCCAGCAGGCCCATCAGCGGATTGAAGCAGGCGCCGACGATGCCGCCGACGAAGATGATGGAAGCCGCTGCGCCGGGGCTGACCTTGTATACGTCCGTGTAGAAGAAGGCGATGAAGGTCAGCAGGGTCTGGAAGATCAGGTTGGCGGCAAGGTCGCCCACGCTGTAGCCGAGCTTTTCGACTACGCCCAGCCGTGAAGGGGTCGCTTTTGGATTGCTCATAGTGTCTCGGATATCGTTATAAGTCAGGCGTCTGACGCGCCGGAACCAGTCGCTACCATTTATATATCACTAAATGATAGCGCTAGCATTTATCCGAGTATGGCTGAGGCTTAGTACGGAGTCAACTGCCGAGAAGGGTGGAAACGAGACGGCGGCACGGTCGGCGCTATTTGCTTCGCGCCTGCCCGTGCCGCCGTGTGGGTTTGCTGCTGTTAGCCCGCTACCGCCGGCGGGTCATTACGGGTCTTCCACAGCGAGTACAGGATGCCCGAGGCAAGCAGCACTCCGGTCACCGCCAGCGACAGCGCTGCCGGCACCTTGCCGCCGAAAACGAAGTCGCCCAGGAAGATCTTCGAGCCGATGAAGACCAGCACCGCGGCCAGCGAGTACTTCAGGTAGTGGAAGCGCGCCACCATCGCCGCCAGCGCGAAGTACAGCGCACGCAGGCCCAGCACCGCGAAGATGTTCGAGGTGTAGACGACGAACGGATCGCTGGTGATCGCGAAGATCGCCGGCACGCTGTCGACTGCGAATACCACGTCGGTGATCTCCACCATGCACAGCGCCAGGAACAGCGGCGTCGCCCACAGCAGGGTCTTGCCGGGTTGCGCCGGGTCGGGCTGGCGCACCAGGAAGTGGTTGCCGTGCAGTTCGGGCGTGATGCGCATGTGGCCCTTCAGCCAGGACAGCACCTTGCTCTCGCGGATGTCGTCGCTGTCGGTATCCACGAAAAACATCTTGATGCCGGTGAAGACCAGGAAGGCGCCGAAGATGTAAAGGGTCCAGTAATAGCTTTCGACCAGGGCAGTGCCGGCGCCGATCATGATGCCGCGCGTGACGATCACACCCATGATGCCCCAGAACAGCACGCGGTGCTGGTAGAGCGGCGGGATCGCCAGGGTGGCGAAGATCAGCGAGATCACGAAGATGTTATCCAGCGACAGGCTCTTCTCGATCAGGAAGCCCGTGTAGAAGTGCATGCCTTTTTCGCTGCCGAATTCATGCCAGACCCACAGGCCGAACAGCAGGCCCGCGGCGATGTACAGCGCCGACAGCTTCAGGCTTTCCTTGACCCCGATGACGTGGTCCTTTTTGTTCAGCACGCCAAGGTCGAAGGCCAGCAGCACCACGACGATGGTGAGGAACACCAGCCAGGCCCAGGCTGGCGTGCCGAGCCAGAGTGCAGTGAGAAATTCCATGATGTGCTCCGTTCAGGTCAGGCGGCCTTAGTTGGCCAGGGCCGCGGTGGTGAAGGAATCCTCGGCATCGATCTGGCCGAACCAGGCGCGCGCCGCGCGCCGCACCAGCGTCGCTTCGCGGCCGTCGAGGTGGCCGTCGGCGTGGATGATGTCGACCATGGTCCTCCACACGCGGATCTGCAGCAGCGGATCGCGCAGGTCGAGCAGCAGGGCGTCCATCAGACGCGGGTCGATCTCGACCATGCCGGCGCGGCGGTTGGCGGCGGCATCGAGCAGGTCTTCGCACAGCTCGCGCAGGGTACGGTCGAAGGTGTCGTCGTCGATCTGCACCTGCTCCAGGTATTTGGAGTGGTGCATGGCGCTCACCTCGGCGGGGCTCAGGTGGCCGTCGACGATCATGGTCAGCGCCAGGATGCGACTGACTGCTTCGGGACTGTTGGTTTGATAAGCGTGCATGGTGACCTCGTTGTTGTGATTAAGTGAGGCCACTATAGAAGCGCACGAAACTAAAGTAAAATCGATTAATCTTTAGTAAAGCGTAAGTTTAATTGAGGTTTTGCTGCCATGATCAATTACAAGCATCTGCACTACTTCCACGCGGTCGCCACCCATGGCACGGTGGCGCGCGCGGCCGAACAGCTGCACGTGACGGCGCAGGCGATCAGCATGCAATTACAGGTGCTGGAAGAGCAGCTGGGCGAGGAACTGTTCAAGAAGAAGGGGCGGGTGCTGGAGCTGACCGAGGCCGGCAAGACCGTGCTGCGCTACGCCGAGCAGATATTCGACCTTGGCAACGAGCTGGAACAGGCGGTACGGCGCGGCGCCTTCACGGGCGAGGAAACGCTACGGGTCGGCATCTGCGACGTGATCGCCAAGCCCATGGCCTTCCGCCTGCTGCAACCGGCGCGCGAAGCCGGGATGGCGATGCGCCTGATCTGCCGCGAAGGGCGTTTCGACGACCTGGTCGTCGATCTCGCCGCCCACAAGCTCGATCTCGTGATCGCCGACCAGGGCCTGCCCACCGGCGGCGCGGTGCGCGGCTATACCCAGCTGATGGGGGCGAGCACGCTCACCGTGTTCGGCCATCCGGACCTGTGCGAGGAGTGGCCGGGCGAATTCCCGCAGCGCCTGCGCGACGCGCCCTTCCTGCTGCCGGGCCAGGACGCCGCCGTCCACACCCAGCTCAAGAGCTGGTTCGAGAGCCACGACCTGCGTCCGATCACGGTGGGCGAATTCGACGACGGGGCCTTGCTGAAATCCTTCGCCTGCGCCGGCACCGGCTTCATGGTGGCGCCGACGGTGCTGTCCGAGATCGTGCAGCTTGAAAACGGCATGGCGCCGGTGGGCACCATCGACAGCATCGTCGAGCACTTCTATGCGGTGTCGGTGGAGAGGAGGGAAAGGCATCCGGCGGTGCGGCGCATCCTGGAGGGGGCAGGGGCGGTGTTCGGACACGGGTCCTGAGCCGGGCAGGCCAGCGATCTGCTTCCCCTCGACTGAGATGAAGCAAAGTCCTCGGTGATGCCTCCGCTACAGTGTCCGTTCCCCATTGACGAACAGGAGGGACCATGGAGCTTGCCTGGTTCGGTCGCGCCGCACTCGCCTTCGTCCTGTTATTCAGCAGTCCCCTGCACGGACGGCAGTCCGAGCCGGACAGCGTCGTATCCAGGCCGCACGGCCCGGCGCGCAGCAAGGGCGCTTGCGGTCCTTGTTGCGGAAAGAATCCCGCGGCAGAGGCCCGTGCGACGCAAGGTATCTCGGCCGCCAACCCGGCCAATCCCTATGTCGGCAAGGATCGCTACGACAATGTGGTGGTGCGAGAAGGGACGCTGTTCTACTCGCTCACGCCGGGATCGTCGCCAGGGTTTGCAGTGAGCTACCCGACGCTGGAAAAGGCAGGCGGCAGCCTGACGATCTACTATGAGCTGGTGCAGGTCACGACCGATCCCGGCAAGGATGCCGCAGGCCTGCCGCGCAGCTTGCGCGACAAGGTCCGGGTTTTCCGGGTAACGGAACACATCTGCGCGGCACGCGGCAAGGCCTTGGCCAACCCGCAGTTCGGCAGGGGTGGCGGTACCCAGTACTACCTGTCTCCTGCCGATGCCGCGAAACTCAGTCCGGAAAGGATCAGGCCGATCTGAGCACGGTTGTAGGTTTTCACTACATCATGCAGTAGTGCCCCAGCGGCCAATCGGTACTTCTCACCTATTTCGCAGTACTTTTTCTCATAAAACTTCGCAGTTTTTTCGGCAGGGCGGTGAAACGCGTGCGGTCTGGCACCGAGCCTTGGCGCTTCGCAGCCGCCTTCCGTGGCAAGGGCGCGTAGGATTGCACAGATGCTCGTCGTGTCGGTGACCACGTAACGTCACGCAGTTGGGCTTCCAGCGCGGTCAATGCAAGTACCCGCTCCACGACGTGGCCGATGTGCTCGTCCAAAAGGTCGTTGACGTTGGCGCACCCCTGCAACAGCATCGCATGATAAATGGGCAGAGGGATGTGCGCTAGAGCCCAATTAAGCAAGTTCCACTAATGCATGTTTTTCCGCTTTATCATCCTCATGTTGAGGTATAATTTGCGGAAAACCTGAGGAGTTCCCCTTGCCTAAACCTAAATTCGAACTGTCGTATTCCGATGCCGTCGCCCCGCGAGCTAAGACTGTCACAGAGCCAGGGCTTGTTGAGGCACGGTTGCAAGAACTTTCAAGCGACTTGGTTATTAGTCTCCTCCACAACGCCATCCAAGGCGGACTTGAAGCTCGCAACGATACTACGCGCGCTTCCGCTGTCACCGCAGCAGGTGTACAGCAATGGTTGAAGACAGTAGAGGAACTGCGAACACAGTTAGGTGACAAGCAGTGGCGTATTCATAATGAACGAAACTGCCCCTTCATCAGTTCACCAGATCACTCTGTCTCCATTGTAGTGATGACCGGCAACAGCGAAACCGGCAAGCTGGGCTTTGAGGACCCTACCAACCAAGCAGAAAAGGGCGCTGTCGTTGAAGGTTTTGTCCAGTCCAATGGTCAGTTGGAGTTGTTCAACCAGGAGTCGTTCAAGTTGGCCAAGGCAAACCAGAACGAAACTCAGGTCTGGGCTTTTCTCTACCATTACGACAAAGCATTGAACGAGGTGCGCTTCGAACTCTCCTACCCGACAGGATTCGACAAGAAAAAAATCATTAAGTGGGGGGAGCGGCTGATTTTAGGTAGCATCCCCAACAATCCAGCGAATTTCACGATCCGCAAGGATGCCCCGAATGCACCGGCCACTGTGAATGTCGAGCCAAAAACAGGTACTTTTTAATCAATCATCATGTTAGAAATAAACCCTTCGCAAATCACATTTGCCCGGGTTAGAAGGCGCCTTACAAAGGCGCAGATGGCCAAAGAGCTGAGCGTTACCAGCCGTAGCATCCAAAACTACGAGACTGGAACCTCGGCTCCTGATTCGGAACTTGTGGCAAAAATGGCAAAACTGCTGAACTTCCCTCAGCAGTTTTTTTTCATTGAAGAGAAAATGCCCACCATTGCAGAGCATGCGGCCAGCTTCCGCTCACTCTCAAAGATGACAGATGCGATGAGAAACTGTGCCCTCAGCGCAGGGGCCATCGCTTTCAAAATCAATGAATGGATAGAGGAAAGGTTTAACCTACCCGAAGCCGATCTGCCCGACCTCAGCGACCTCTCTCCAGAAGACGCTGCGGCAACTTTACGCCGTATGTGGGGTTTGGGGAATGCCCCAATTCCCAACATGATTCACCTACTAGAGTCTAAGGGCATTCGCGTCTTTTCTTTGGCTGAAGAAGCCCGGGAGGTGGACGCCTTCTGCACCTGGTATGACCGCAAGCCTTTCGTCTTCCTCAACACGATGAAGTCCGCAGAACGCAGTCGTTTTGACGCTGCCCATGAGCTAGGCCACCTGGTACGCGATGTCTACAGCATGCAGCACGGCGAGGTGCATGGCGCGGAAATGGAACGCCAGGCGGATGCATTTGCCTCAGCTTTTCTTATGCCGAAGGAAAGCGTCATCTCCAACAGGCCGCCAGTATTCACCATCAAATATCTGATGAAGCTGAAGCACTACTGGGGCGTATCGCTTGCTGCGCTGGCCTACCGTTACAACGCATTAGGGCAAGTGACAGAGTGGAACTATCGCAATCTGTGTATTGAGATGGCCAAAAACGGTTACCGCACAAATGAGCCAGAGCCAATGGAGCGTGAAAGCTCGCAATTGCTAACCAAAGTGTTGGATTTTTTGCAGAGCCAAAAGCTTGGCCGAGCTGAAATCGCTAAAAATTTATGTATTAGTGTGGATGAGATCAATGCACTGACCTTCAAGCTGACGCGTCTGTCTGTGATTCCAGGGGAGGCTCCCTCTGAAATGTTGTCAAGGCAGCCACCTAATCTCCGCCTGGTATAAGTGCGGCGCTGCGCAGGCCGGCGAGCGATCGTCCACTAAACCTATGTTCTTTAAAGGCAGCTTGGATTACACGTCTAATGGTTAATCAACCCAAGGCTAACTCCCTAATGTCTCGCCTGCCCGCGTTCACGCTCACGACAGATGATTGATTTCAACCCGAAGACCTTCGAACCTTACTTTCGAGCCCTTGTCGCTGACGCCCACTCGGATTTTGAGTTGGATGAAGTTGATGATGCGCTTCAGCAGGCAACTCCGGAATCGGATGACGCAAGGACTTGTGCGTATCTCGCTGCTGAAATCCTTTCACGCGCCGACCGTCCGTGGTCCTTGGCCTATGCTTTAAACACTGCTGTCTGCGCAAGCTGTAGGGCAGGCGATACAGAGCGAGCTCGGCGATACCTTGAACAACTTGTCGATCTGACGATTGAGACGGGTACCGATCTGGCGGCCTTGTCAGCGGCGGAAAACGTGCGTCGTCTGCTGCCGGGCAACGCCAAGGCAGACCACGTGCCGAATATCCTGTATGAGGTGGTTCGTTTGTATCGGCATCTTGGAAAGGTGGAAAAGGCCATCGAAAATCTGATTGTCGCTGCTTACCTCTTTGCTGACTTCGGCGCATTTCAACCCGCGTACGGAGCCCTCGTCGATGCGGAGAATCTGGCACGCGACAACAAGCTGCTTCAAGAGTACGCGAACGTGGTTTCCACACTCTACTCTGTATGCCTCCTGGAGGGGGACCATGCGTACGCCGAGGAGCTGTGGCCAACATTGAAGCAGAAGTACGTCGAGCTTGGAAGACCGGTCCCGACGCATCTCGCTGTAAATCGCGCGACGCTAATGTTTCAGACCGGAGACTATGAAGCTGCTCGAGAGGCATTCGAGGATGCGCTTGCAGACGTCGCAACAGGCGATGAACTCGATGAGACACGCTGTAGAATCCTGATCAACCTGTCGGCATGCCTGCGCGAGCTAGGTGAGCACGCACTTTCCGATGCATGCATGGCCGAGGCGCGCCGACTGTTGGCAACATTCGAAAACGTCGATCCCGAGTTCCTTCTCGAGACGGAATTGATCGCCGCAAAAAATGCCGTTGTTAAAGGCGACCGGGTTCAAGCCGCCTCGTGTCTGAATCGCGCTGCCAAAAGTCTGGACGCCGGCGTTTGCCTGGTTGAGAAACTTCACTATCGACGCGGATTTCGGGAGCGATATGTGTCGCGAGTCGAAAGACTGCTCGCCAGCCTTAATGAGGCTGGCCGCGCCGCGGATGTCGTCCCGGTTGTCGCCGCGACGCGAGCAAATCGGGTGTCTGACTGGCTTCACTTCCTAGAGTGGGCTGAGATGCTTGCTACCAAGCTTCCACCGGAGGAGAAGGAAGAGCTCGATTGCTTAGTCGACCACTTGGCCAAGCACGGATCGCCACATCTCTTCGGCTATTTGGAGAAGCACGACGATCCGATGTCGGCGGTGCCAAAGCTTGACCCGTGGCGTGATATTGCAGAGTACGCCGATAAGATAAGCTCGCGCTACGGAATCACCCGCCCCTTCGAGAACGCAACATCCGAGCGCATTGCCGAGACCATAGCCGAAAGGCTGGCGGAGGGATATGCGATCCTCGTGAACATGTTCGATGCCGGCCACAAAATACTGCTGCTCATCGGTGACCGGTACATCCTCTGCAACTTGCCGCAAGCAGAAACCAAGGCGTTCTTCGAGGCCTTGCTCCGGCATCGTCACGAGACGCAACAAGCTAAGGCGCTTGGCCTAGCCATATCTGCGTACCAGGAGGCGTTGCTGCACTCGCTCGCTCCCGTGTTAAGTGAACTCGCGGTGGAGAGTTGCAAGGGTCTCATTTTCATACCTGATGGTCGGAACTTGACACCGATTAACTTGGTGATGGTCGGAGATCCGAAGATCCGTGCACGGATGGCTGCCGGCGAGTTCGACGTTCGCACCTGCATCGCTCCTTATCCTGCGAAGCGGCAGGTCGTTGCTCTTGAGTCCTGCCTCGGCATCATCGAAAGCGACTCACGCCTGCGCTACGACCGCGCCGACGTCGAGGAATTCTTCAAAGGAGTGGAAGCTACTGGGACGCTGCTTGAAGACCCGACGTGGAAGGCCTTCGCTGAAGGAATGGCGTCCACAGACGCGCTGGTCCTTTCGCACCATGGCGCATCCGTTGGTCTATTTCTCGACCCGTTTTTCGCCGACATGGCTGGTCCCCATCGGACGAGCGCTATGGATATGATGAGGCTTCAAGGAGAGGCATTTCGATGGCCCCATCGCCTCGCCGTTCTAGGCACTTGCCACAGCGGCGGCCTTGTTAACCGCAACTACCATACTGAATTTGGATCGCATGATCTTATGGGATTTCCGACTGTGTTTTTGCTGAATGGTCGGTCTGAAGTCCTGGCCGCGTCGTGGGCAATCCTCGACCGTTTTAATCTCCTGTTCACAACACTCTTCGCACCTAGTCTTAAAAATGGTTCCCCCTCGTTGGCTGCCAGTACCGCACTGGCTAAGCTCTTCGAGCTCTCCGACAAGGAGCTGTCCGACCTTGTCCATCGCGCATTCCCCGCCGACGTTCCGAAGACCGCAGTCTTGCTGGAGCAGATCGACAACTTGCGGCGGCAGCCGTTCTGCTACGGCGCCTACCAGACTTATACCCTGCTATAGGTATCGCAACGTTGGATGCCTCACCCTGGCGAACCCGGTGCGGCCCTTGCAAGATTGCCCCTCCGCACATAGACCTAAGATACGCCTGACCAAACCTCTTGCTTGTCCGTTAAGCAACAAGCTCGTACACTGAGCCATACCGACCGTTCGCTGGCAGCTGCGCATTCAGCCCGTCACTACAACACATCATGAAGTACTGTGCGAGCCTCTACGATCGGTCGAGAAGTGACAACACAATATGTCAGGCCGAAGTTCAATAATAGTTTTTACTGCAGAGCTAGTTAATGCATATTGAGAGCGTGACCATTACCGGTTTTCGATGCTTCGGCACGAGTCCCGTGAGCATTCCATTTAGCCATGCGGTTACCGCGATCGTGGGACCCAATGGTTCTGGTAAGACCGCAGTGTTACAGGCGCTCATGCGGCTGTTTGGGGTAACGCGGGCCCAGCGTACTGTAGTCCCATCCGATTTCCATGTTCCTGCCAAGGAAATCAGACACCCTCAATCGCGAACGCTCTCGATTGATGTGCGCTTGAGCCTGCCCGAACTCGTGTATGGCAGCGCAAACGCTGCAACAATCGCTCCCGTATTCCGTCACATGCATATCGAGCGTCCCGGGAGCACGCCATTATGCCGTTTGCGCTTGCGGGCCCGCTGGGATGCCGACGGTACAGCTGAAGGAGCCATTAGCCAGGACCTGAACTGGATCCATACGAATGATGAAACAATCCGCGCGGATCAAGAATCGACGGTGTTGCCGAGCGACCGCGGGCTGATCCAGCTGCTCTATACGCCAGCTAGTCGCGACGCTGCAGCGCAGATCCGTGACACGACCGGCGCCTTGGCTGCACGTCTGCTGAGGGCTATCGAATGGTCGCTCGATACGGAAATGGCGGTTGATACTGCTAGTGAGCAGCTAATGGCCGCGTTTGGTAGCGAGAAAGCGATCCAAGCCATCAGCAAGTCACTGTCCAGGCGCTGGGAAAATCTGCACGATGGCGACATCGACTGCGCGCCTGAGCTGAGCGTTATGAGTCGGCGCTTTGAGCAAATCGTCGGGCGTATTGGCGTGATGTTCAAGCGAGGTCCCGGCGGCGAGGACCGGGGTCTAGACGCGTTGAGCGACGGTCAGCAATCACTCTTTTACTTTGCTCTAGCCGCTGCAGTCTTTGATGTGGAGCGTGCGGCGGTAGCAGGGCACATTAAAGGATTTCGGACTGACGAGCTCAGCGTGCCTGCCCTAACTCTATTTGCTGTCGAGGAGCCTGAAAACCATCTGGCACCTTACTATCTCTCGCGCATCCTCCAGCAGCTCCACACTTTGGTCGAGACCGGGGCCGGGCAGGCTTTTGTATCAAGCCATTCGCCGTCGGTCTTGGGACGCGTGCCGCCAGATGACGTACGCTACTGCCGACGCGACACAATGACTGGTGTGTCGACGGTCCGCCCTATACCGATGCCGGCCTCGGACATCGAGGCCATCAAGTTCGTGCGCAACGCTTTCCTAGCCTTCCCCGAGTTGTACTTTGCACGGTTCGTGCTCCTAGTAGAGGGAGATTCGGAACGTATCGTGCTGCCGCGTCTCGCTGAAGCCCTTAACTTGCTCGTGGATCCGTCGTTCGTAGCGATAGTGCCGCTGGGCGGCAGGCACGTGAACCATTTTTGGCGCCTTCTGCACGGCCTCGGTATTCCGTACGCCACCTTGCTTGACCTTGACCTTGGACGCGCCGGTGGAGGCTTTGGTAGAGTAAAGAATGTCCTTCAGCAATTGCTTGCACTTGGCGTTCCGCGGGAACAAATTTTTCTTAGGTTCGAGAACGGAACGTACCTCAATGACGAAGGGCTCGCCCAGATGGAATCCTGGCCTAACGAACATCTAAAATGGTGGTTGAGCTACTTAGAGACGTCTTTCGCGGTGTTTTTCTCTTGGCCTCTGGACCTTGACCTCGCAATGCTGACCGCGTTTCCGGCGGCCTACGCGGCTACGATCGATGGAACCGGGCCGCGGATGAACGACGAGAACGCCGCGAAAATAGTGCTGGGTACTGCAGGACCGGGACTGGAGAGTTACACCGGCGATGCTGAGAAGTTCAAAGAGCAAATGGCTGCTTACCGGTACCTTTTCCTTACGCACAGCAAACCCGCCACGCACTTACGCGCGCTGGGGCATGTTGAACTGCCCGCGCTGAGGACCTATATGCCGCCGTCGCTACAGCGTGTGCTGCAGCATATATCCAACCGGCTATCGGGGCTGTGATATGTCTTTGCCACCGCGACGCATTCGTCCCAGCCATTGGCAGCCCGTGGATGTTACAGACCTGGAGCCGAATGCCTGGACTGTCGTGACATCCAGCGAGCACCACTCGGTGCTCGCTGGACCCGGGGCTGGTAAGACGGAACTGCTCGCGCAGCGCGCCGCTTTTTTACTACAGACGGGGGCCTCTCCGAGACCGCAGCGGATCCTGGCCATTAGCTTTAAACGTGATGCGGCGCGCAATCTCGCACACCGTGTGCGTCAGCGCTGCCATCCCGACCATGCCAACCGTTTCGACTCGCTGACTTTTGATGCGTTTGCAAAGGGACTTGTGGACCGGTTCGGACAGGCTCTACCGGAAATTTGGCGACCCACGTCTCCGTACGAAATCCTGTTGCCGAACAAAAATCATTTGCCCGACTTTCTCCGGCGTGCCAGCCTCGCACGGGAAAACCCCTTCGGCCAATGGGCAGTTCAAATGCTCGTGCCGAACGGCTTTGAGCGCCATCATGTGTTGGGTGAGCCACTACCCGAGTCGGGCTGGGCGCCCGCAACGGTTGGTCAGTGGGCTGGCCAGCGCTTCTGGAACGAACAACTGCGAGGCGCTCGGCGTAGCTATCTTAGTTTTGCCATGCTCAGCCGACTCGCCGAACTATTGGTTCGTGTCAACGCGCCACTGCGCAACGCCCTCGCGCTTACCTACTCGCACGTGTTTATGGATGAATTCCAAGACACGACGCAAGCCCAATTCGATCTCGTGCAAGGAGTCTTCCTTGGTACGCGTACGATCATGACAGCGGTGGGTGACAACAAGCAACAGATCATGCGCTTCGCGCACGCGATGGCCGATCCTTTCAGCATATTCGAGCGGACTTTTGGCGCACGGCGACTCCCCCTGCTTAGCAATTACCGCTCATCGCCACAGCTCGTCAGCATTCAACATGTACTTGCGCAAGCGCTTGATTCTGCCGTTGCGCCATCGGAATCAAAAGCCGTAGCGAGCATTGCCGACACCTGTTGTGCGGTATGGGACTTTACGACGACAAAGACCGAGGCCTACATGCTCGCGCAATATATCGCGGCACAAATGCATGAGCATAATCTGCAGCCCAGTGACTTCGTGCTGCTGGTGCGGCAGAAGGTCGACGACTACGTCCAAGTGCTCGCCCCCGCTTTCGCAGCTCAAGGCATCGCGCTACGCAACGAAGCGGCATATGTCGGTGCCCAGATGCTGCAAGAGTTGATGGCAGAGCCGCTGTCCGAGCTAGTACTGCTGCTCCTGCGTTTTGCCTGCGCTATCCGGGGAGGAGCCACGTGGAACGATGTTCAGCATGCCTTGGCAGACTTACGCGGTATCGCACCTGCGGATGACCGGGCTCGCCGTGCTCTGGCCCGAGACCTTGACGCATTTGCACACCGGTTCCGCGCACAATATCCCCGGCCGCCCGATACGGGGGCAGAAATGCGCGTCGCAGTACAAACAGTGATTTCTTTCGTAGGTCGCGACACCCTGATGGCGGCCTACGCTCCCTACAAACAGGAAGACTGGCTTCTTGACGTCCATAACAGTATCACGCTGCATTTGCACGCAAGTGGAAGCCATGTTCCCGATTGGGCTGCGGCGTTAGATGCCTATGAGGGGCGAAACGCGCTCCCGCTGATGACGCTCCACAAGAGCAAGGGGCTGGAATATCACACTGTGATCTTCATTGGACTGGACGACTCCGCCTGGTGGAGCTACGAGAAGGATGCTGTTGAGGCCACAGCTGGCTTCTTCGTGGCGTTCACCCGTGCGAAGCAGCGGGTAATCTTTACTTATACCGCGGAGCGAGGACCTCGAACCAAGATTGCTGCGCTATACGATCTTCTGAAAGCAGCGGGCGTCCGAACGGTGGGGATCGCTTGAGGCGGGGCCATTTTTAAGGAATTGCTTAGGATTGGCTAATTGCTTCCTTTACCGTGCCTTCGTCATGGATTTTGAGACGAAATCCAGCGAAATAGACAATCAAATACATCGTCTCAAGTGCCAATAATGCCGTTTCCAAACCCGGAATGCCGAGCTAAATTCGCTTTAAGATAAAAGCGCTTAACAGACTTTTGCTTGGCCCTGTGGCAACAATTTCGTACACTGAACCATTCCGATCATCCGCAAACGGCCAAAATAGGACGTACGCGTCCGGAAAAGCATAGGCCATCGCAAACAGAAACTCGGATAAGTCGGAGCCTGAATCGCCCCGGCTTTCGTGGAGGCCGGTTAGTGTGAGTCAGGCGAGAATAACCTGACTGCTCAGTTGCGCGTAATAGTTTGCCTCAGCTTCCGCCGGCGGTATATAGCCGAGCGGCTCCAGCAGGCGATGGTGGTTGAACCAGGAAACCCATTCCAGCGTGGCCAGCTCGACGGCTTCACGCGTTTTCCAAGGAGCGCGGCGGTGGATCAGCTCAGCCTTGTAGAGCCCGTTGATGGTCTCGGCCAGGGCATTGTCATAGCTGTCCCCCTTGCTGCCCACAGATGGCTCAATGCCAGCTTCTGCCAGGCGCTCGCTGTACTTTATCGAAACGTATTGAGAGCCCCTATCGCTATGGTGGACCAGCTCGTTCCGTTCCGGCTGACGCGCGTACAGCGCCTGTTCCAGCGCATCGAGCACAAAGTCAGTCCGCATCGAGCTGCTCACCCGCCAACCGACGATGCGCCGGGCGAAAACGTCGATGACGAAGGCGACATAGACAAAGCCCTGCCAGGTCGAGACATACGTAAAATCGCTGACCCACAGCTGGTTTGGCCGCTGCGCCTTGAACTGGCGGTTGACCCGATCGAGCGGGCACGGAGCCTTGGCATCGGCAACCGTCGTGCGCACGACCTTGCCTCGCACGACACCACGCAGACCGGCCTTGCGCATCAAGCGCTCCACGGTGCAGCGGGCCACATCGCCCCCCTCACGCCGCAGCTGACGCCAGACCTTGTCGGCGCCGTAGACCTGCAAATTTGCTTGCCAGACCCGTTCGATGTCGACGCTCAGCACGTCGTCGCGCTGGGCACGTGCGCAACGCAACTCAGGATTTCGCTGTTGCGCGGCGTATCGCCAGTAGCCCGACGGCGCGACCTGCATCATCCGGCAGATCGGCTCGACACCGTAAGCATGGCGGTACTGGTCGACAAACTTCCTCACGGCTTGAAGCGGCGGTCGAGCTCCGCCTGAGCGAAAAACGCACTCGCCAGACGCAGGATCTCGTTTGCCTTGCGCAGCTCGCGCACCTCTCGCTCCAGCGCCTTGATGCGCTCTTCTTCAGCAGTGGTGGGACCTGGACGCTGGCCGGTATCGCGCTCCTGCTGGCGTACCCAGCGGCGCAGCGTCTCTGGCGTACAGCCGATCTTGGCCGCGATTGATGTGATGGCCGCCCACTGCGATTCATACTCGCTGGCAGCCTCGCTGACCATGCGCACAGCGCGCTCGATGACTTCGGGAGAATACTTGGGTTGCTTCTTCATAGCTCCATTTTCTCAAAGAATGGAGCCTCCACAAAATCCGGGGCGATTCAAACTGCTGAAGACCTCTAAGGTATAGCAGGGCGGCGTGGAGGCCAGTACCGTTGGCAAGCTCGACCCGAGTCCCCCCCGCTCGGTAGCATCGAACAAACCGCCGCTTGCGATCGCGTCGACATGGTCGAGAAAGTAGCGTTGTCCCGCGCATGTGATTGCTACGTACTCGTCGATTGTGATCCCGCATCCGAGATGCTGCTCAGCCCAGTGGCTCGAACGGTGGCTCGGCTTTAACGAACGCGGCAACCTAGTCGGGGCTTAGCACCTGCATGCCGCTGTCGCTGGCGATGTACTTAGCGCGCCTGTCAAAACTCCAACTTGCCAGCAGAGCAATGCGGGCCGTACATTGAGCATTGCGAACGACCGGGTTCGGCCAATAGCAGTCGACCACTAACGACCACTCTGGTCTTCTCCGAACGTTGTCGCTCACGTCGGGCAGTGCCCAGAGAGATTGTCTCGGAAACCGTAGAGAAGGGAGCGAGGATGCGTTAGTTGGAGACCTGCGATGCTTCACCCGCATCGAGATCCTTCGGAATGATAATATTGCTGCAGCGCACGGCATCCTATGCATCACTATCCAGGCCGGCTGTGCACCGCGAACGAGCGGCGCTCGTTTAGCCTATCTCCTTTCGGGCCAAGGAGAATAGAGACATCAAAAGTAAAAGTGACTTTGGGAGCGCTGACGTGTTAAAACCCCGAGATGTAATCAACGAGTTCTCAAAAGCTCTCGTAGAGGGCCGCGGTGCTGTGTTCGTTGGCGCTGGATTATCGACCCCATCTGGCGTTCCTGGGTGGATGAATCTGCTTCAGGGGATGGCAGAAACACGGTTGGGAATTCAATTGAATCCCGGCGATGACCTCCCGTTGATTGCGCAGCATATCGTCAATAGCGCGAACAATCGGGCCCCCCTCGTCGCTCACTTTCGTGAAGTACTACAGAAGGCCTATGCGCACAACATGTACCATGCAATGTTGGCGAGGACAAACGTTAAATGCCTCTGGACCACAAATTACGACACCTTGCTTGAAGAAGCGTTTCGCGCCCATTTCAAAGTGACGGTGCGTGCTTCCGACGAGTCCATCTCTCGCGGTGGAAGGGTTCCGGACATCGAGGTGATCAAGATGCACGGCTGTATTGAGCAGTCCGGAGCCAACGACTTAGTGGTCACCCAGGAGGACTACGACGACTTTTTCGAAAATAGGCCCGCAACTGCGCATCGACTCAGGCAGGATTTGATAGACCGGCAGTTTCTCTTCCTTGGGTACTCTTACGCTGACAGCAACATCCGGAATATTGTTGTCGAGGCGCGCAGATTAGGGAAGCAAGCTCTTCGCCAACACTATATTGTCCTTCGGAGAGCAAGGGGTGCCACGCAGGAAGAGTTAGTTGCGAAGCAGGCGCGCCAAGATCTCTGGTTGCGTGATCTATCCCGTGTTGGCATTTCCGCGTGCCAGATCGATGACTTTTCGGAGCTTGAGAGCATCTTGCAAGAGATTTCGCTCCGATCTAGAGGGCAGACTGTCTTCGTGACCGGCTCTCATACACGACACGTTTCCGAGGCAACAAGCCACCCTAAATCCGTAGGCAAGCTGCTGGCCGAGAAGACAGGGCTAATTCTTCTTGATGGCCAGTCTACAGGCGTAGGTCAAGACGTTAGGTCCGCCTACATGGAGACTTGCTTACACAACAAAGTCGACATCCTTCCCCGTCTGCGGCTGTTCTCTAACCCGTATGCCGCGAATCCCAGTTTCTCGAATGATCGCACGCTACTTTCTGCACTTCGGGAGTGGCGTGCTCCCCTAATGAGATCGGCACAAGTAGCGATCGTGTACCACGGTGGCATGGGCACGGAGGCTGAGGTGGAGCTTGCGAAGGATGTTGGATGCCGTATCCTCCCTGTCCCTGAATGCAGAGGTGATCTACCCTCGCGCCTGCTGGAGGATCCGGCAATCAGTGAGGCTCTAGCAGCCTCAGACCCAACCTATCTCGCGAAGGCGCAAAGTCACTCTGTGACTCCCGAGGATGTTGTCGCGTGCGTCATGAAAATGCTTACTCAATGAGTCAAAACCGCACCATTCAAATTCGGAGCCCGTTTCGTTCGTTCAACGCCGGTCCTGGATGCCGCACTCTGGTAATGGCGCTGGTTGGCGCGAGCCATCCGAGGCAAATTGAGGAGCAGACCCGGAAAATTCGAGCGCTTGCTGATTTGGTAGATGGACCTGAGATCATCAGCGATTTGAGCATCATCTCACCTGACAGTGGTCCTCCACTTTGGCAGCGAGTGCTGAGTGAGACAACCGCAGCAGCAGCCTGCCTACCGGTCTACACCGTACCGCGGACTCGCCAAGGGCAGATTGATCCAAGCGAACTGCTAGATGTGGCCATCGAGCAGATGGAGTGTGGCGTGGGCCTGCTCACGATTCATCCAACGCCAAGCAGAAACATTCAGGATCTGGCGGCCGCCCGCCTTGTTCCATGCACGTCGCGCGGCGGAGGGCTAGTCATCGCAGACGCGGAGAGTCGGGGTTGGAAAGAAGAAAACGCATACGTCAAGATCCTTCCCCAGCTAATAGCGCATGCTAAACGGAACGGTACCGTGTTGAGCCTAGGAGCATCGTACCGATCCGCTAACATCTTCGACTCCGGCGATGCTGCCCAAGTCGCTGAGATTCGCGTGCAAGCGGAACTGGCGCGTGACATCCGGAGTCAGGGAGTCGACGTGATTATCGAGTCGCCAGGCCATGCCCGGCCGAAAGACATTAAGAGGCTCGCCGTCCTTTTGCGCGCCTCCGGCACTCCGATAATGCCCTTGGGTCCGATACCGACAGATACTGCCATAGGCCAGGACCACATCTCCAGTGCGATCGGGGCCGTGCTTCTTGGGCTGGAGGGATGCGCTCACATTCTCGCTGCGGTGACGAGAGAAGAGCACACCGGGGGCATACCCAGCGTAGAGTCCACCATTGAGGCGATTGCCGCAGCGCGTGTTGCAGCTCGAGTCATCGACTTGGATCAACTAGATGACGACGAGCCAGATCAGTCTGTGGTGAATGCTCGTTCAAGTGGAAGAACTTGCATAGTGGGCAAGCGCAGTGGCGGCTGTGATCGTTGTGCGAAAACTTGTCCCCTGTGATCGTGTATACCAACTGCTTGGTTCGGTATATGCCCTTGACAGCTCGAGCCGGCCCAATGACGAGTTAGAAAGCATCAAAAAGGAAGTGGCAGGCGAGCCCCATTAATATTTAGAACCTCACCACAGTAGAAGGTCCGCTTCGGGTTGCGCATTCAATCGGTCGACAGCTGCCCGACGCCGAACAGCCAAGATCGGCTGAACGGAGATGACCACTTCCGAAGGCGACTGGCGGCCAGCTGATCGCAAGTCATAAGTTGCATTTCACTTGTTTCAATGGCAGAATTACAGTGGGTGTGACTCGCCTGGGCTCCCAGCCCAAGTTTTGAGCGGCTTAAACTGGTACGAATTTATCTCTTGCTTCCGCGTCGCATGATTCTCAACGCAGCAGACGCTAAACGCTCAACGTTTCCTGCGCATTGAGAGACAATCATGGACCAGTTCTCCCGCTGGAGTGGCATTGCACACTCCCTCCTTTCTAAGCACACACCCAAAATTAAACTCGGCCAGGTGCATCAGCTGCTCGCTGCCTGTTTAGGCCATCGAACCTATGCGTCACTTCGCGTTTCGGATCTTGAGACCCTGAATCGTAAGCCACACTACGTTCTCTTCGACGAAGGCGCAGGGCTCGCACGAGCGACTGACCTCGGGCTTTCCCTGACTGAGGCACAGTGGCGAGAAGCTACGATGGCATTTCGGCCGAGTGGTATCACACCATTCTGGCTAACAACCATGTCAGGTATGGACAGTGCAGCTCGAATAACCTTCGAAGACTCCTTTGATTCCCGAATTCACGCGATAAAGCGCGAAATCGGTTTTCCGGATGGCCACCAGGCAACGTCGACCCACCGTCATTGCAAGGAGGATGAAATACCGGATTTTCTGCGATTCGACGTCCATGGTGAAGTTCGCGCCTACAATGAGGAAGCGTCGCTAGTGGTACCCGTTGTCGCAGTGGTGCAATTCGCGAAAGTCGGCCGACGGATGTATGGAGACGGCACTCTCGTTTCACTTGAACGTCTTGGGCACCCTCGGACACGTGACTTGGATGAGGATGAATATGATGGTGACGTCTACTGGCTGTCAGAAGATTAGAGAAGCGGTAATGTAATCTGCGAGGTCGAACGACACGAAACTCGGGCAGGTGCCCGGACTCGGCGCTCTCGCCTCGCAGTCGCCTTCTCTTGGTAAGACGACCGCTTCGGACGCTGTTAAACGTCCGATAAGGGGGGGCGGAAGTCCCTCAAGGCTCAGTGTACGGCCCGCATTTCTCTGCTGGCAAGTAGGGGTTTAGATAGTCGTACTTAAGCAGTAGCTTTACCTCAGACAGAGGTAGAGCTACTGCGAACTACGTGAGAATTACTGCGACTTCACTGCGAAGTTTTTTGAGATACTGCGAAGTATTCTGAGAACCTACAACGGTTGGTCAGACCACCGACCCCAGCTTGAAGATCGGCATATACATCGCAATCACCAGCCCGCCGATCAGCACCCCCAGGATCACCATGATCAGCGGCTCCATCAGCGACGACAGCGCCGCCACCGCTTCGTCCACTTCTTCTTCGAAGAAATCCGCCACCTTGCCCAGCATGGCGTCGAGCGAGCCGGATTCCTCGCCGATCTGCACCATCTGGATGACCATGTTGGGGAACACGTTCGCGTTCTGCATCGAGATGGTCAGGCTGGTGCCGGTGCTGACTTCGGTCTGGATCTTCTTGGTCGCTTCCAGGTAGACGTCGTTGCCCGAGGCGCCGCCGACCGAGTCGAGCGCTTCGACCAGCGGCACGCCGGCGGCGAACATGGTCGACAGGGTGCGGGTCCAGCGCGCGATGGTGGCCTTGCGGATCACGGCGCCGAAGATCGGCAGGCGCAGCAGCAGGCGGTCCATCGCCTGCTGCATCTTGCGCGAGCGCTTCCAGGACTGGAAGAAGAAGTACAGGCCGGCGAACAGCCCGCCGAAGATCAGCCACCACCATTCCACGACGAAGTCCGAGATGCCCATCACGATCAGGGTCGGGGCGGGCAGGTCGGCGCCGAAGGTCTTGAACACTTCCTTGAAGGCGGGGACCACCCAGATCATGATGATCGCGGTGACGACGAAGGCGATCGCGATGATCGAGATCGGGTACATCAGGGCCGACTTGATCTTGCCCTTGATCGCCAGCGTCTTTTCCTTGTAGATCGCCAGGCGGGTCAGGAGGTCTTCCAGGATGCCGGCCTGTTCGCCAGCGCCCACCAGGTTGCAGAACAGCGGGTCGAAGTAGACCGGGTACTTGCGGAAGGCATTGTTCAGGCTGGTGCCGGTCTCGACGTCGTTGCGCAGGTCCATGATCAGCTTGGACATGGACGGGTTGGCGTGGCCCTTGCCGACGATGTCGAAGGCCTGCAGCAGCGGCACGCCGGCCCTCATCATGGTGGCCAGCTGGCGCGTGAACAGGGTCAGGTCCTTGTCGGTGATCTTGCGTCCGCTGCGGTAGGCCTTCTTCTTGACCTTGGTGACCAGGATGCCCTGGCGGCGCAGCGTGACGTTGACGATCGCCTCGCCGCCGGCGCGCAGTTCGCCGCGCACGGTCTTGCCGGTCTTGTCCTTGCCTTCCCAGGCGTAGACCGCTTCCTTGACCTGCGCTGCGGTGCGGCTCCGGGGTTGTAGGGAGGTTGCCATATGTTCTTGTCGCCTATTCGTTGGTGCAGCCGAGCACTTCTTCGAGACTGGTGAGTCCTTGTTTTACCTTCATCAGGCCGGAGCGGCGCAGCGAGTTCACGCCTTCCTTCTCGGCCTGCTCGGCGATCTGCATCGAATTGCCGTGCGCGAGGATCAGGGCCTCGATGGCCGGGGTGATCGGCATGAGCTGGTAGATGCCGACGCGGCCCTTGTAGCCGGAGCCGAGGCAGCGGTCGCAGCCCACCGGGCCATAGGGCTTCCAGCCGCCTTCCAGGTCGCTGTCGCGGTAGCCGGCCGCGACCAGCACCTCGCGCGAGGTCTCGAGCGGCTGCTTGCAGCTGCACAGGCGGCGCGCCAGGCGCTGCGCCGTGATCAGGATGACCGAGGAGGCGATATTGAAAGGCGCCACGCCCATGTTCATCAGGCGGGTCAGGGTCGAGGGCGCGTCGTTGGTGTGCAGGGTCGAGAACACCATGTGGCCGGTCTGGGCGGCCTTGATCGCGATGTCGGCGGTTTCCAGGTCGCGGATCTCGCCGACCATGATGATATCCGGATCCTGGCGGAGAAAAGACTTCAGCGCCACCGGGAAAGTCAGGCCGGCCTTGTCGTTGACGTTCACCTGGTTCACGCCGGGCAGGTTGATCTCGGCCGGGTCTTCGGCGGTCGAGATGTTGATGCCGGGCTTGTTCAATACGTTCAGGCAGGTGTACAGCGATACCGTCTTGCCGGAGCCGGTTGGGCCGGTGACCAGCACCATGCCGTAGGGGCGCGAGATCGCGTCCAGCAGCAGCGCCTTTTGTTCGGGATCGTAGCCGAGCGCGTCGATGCCCATCTGCGCCTGGGTGGCGTCGAGGATACGCATGACGGTCTTTTCGCCGAACAGCGTGGGCAGGGTACTGACACGGAAGTCGATGCTGCGGGTCGGGCCGACGATCAGGCGCATGCGGCCGTCCTGCGGCACGCGCTTTTCCGAGATGTCGAGCTTGGCCAGCACCTTGATGCGCGAGACCAGCTTCTCGCGGATCGACAGCGGCGGATTGGCATGGTCGCGCAGCACGCCGTCGACGCGCATGCGGATGCGGTAGTACTTCTCGTAGGGCTCGAAGTGGATGTCGGAGGCGCCCAGCTGGAGCGCGTCCATCAGGATCTTGTTCAGGAAGCGCACGATCGGCGCATCCTCGACATCGCTCGCCGGGTCCGGCAGCGCGGCCGCCTGCGCTTCTTCCTCGGCGAATTCGATCTCGGCATCGTCGCCGACCAGCTCGTTCAGGCTGGCTTCGGTGCTCTTGGCCAGCTTGTCCAGCAGCTTGAGCAGGACATCGTGGGCCACGATCACCGGCTCCACCGAGGCCTCGCTCTGGAACTTGATCTGGTCCAGGGCCTGGATATTGGTCGGGTCGGACAGCGCCACCGACATCTTGTTGCCACGCTTGGCCAGCGCGATGACGCGCTGCGCCTGCATCAGCTTGGCGTCGATGGCGGTCGCCGGGAGGGATTCGGGCGCGAAGCAGGACAGGTCGAGCAAAGGGTAGCCGAAGGTCTCGGCGCAGAAGCTGGCCAGGGCGGCCGGCTCGATGATGCCGCTCTCGAGCAGGGCGTCGATGAAGGCGGTCTTGTCGGCGGCGGCTTTCTTGTGCAGCCCATCCGCCTGTCCCGGGCTCAGGCGGCCGGCCTGCACGAGCGCCCGCGCCAGGCCCGACAGGGGCGCACCGGTGATCGTGTTGGGAAGGACTGCTGCCATAAGAGAAGGGCTGAAAGGACGGAGTTTTACCCGGGATGGATTCTTTGATGATGCCTACAGGCATCAAATTTGTAAAGCTTGCCGTGCCCCGGGAGATGCGTACGCGCCACGTATATGGTGCAGCCAATAACGCTTGTGGTTGGGTCGACAAGCATTATGGTTGAGGTGGCAAGGGAATGCCTTGATGCGGCGCGCGCGGGCGCAAAAAAGCCGGCATGGCGCCGATAACGCCATGCCGGCCCGCAAGCGCGACGATCGACGGCTTACTTGAGCGCCAGCCGCCTGGCAGGCGAACCGAGCCCCGGCGTTGCCGTCTCCAGCTTGAACACCGACAGTGCGCTGGTGAGCTGCGTGGTCTGCTCCGAGAGCGACTCCGCCGCCGCCGAGGCTTCCTCCACCAGCGCCGAGTTCTGCTGGGTCATCTCGTCGATGCTGCCGATCGCGCGGCCGATGTCGTCGATGCCGGCGCTCTGGCGCGCGCCCGCGGCGCTGATCTCGGCCATGATGGTCTGCACCTTGCGCACCGATTCCACGATCTGGCCCATGGTCACGCCGGCTTCATCGACCAGCGCGCTGCCGGCGCTCACTTTGGACACCGAGTCGCCGATCAGTTCCTTGATCTCCTTGGCCGCCGCCGCCGAACGCTGCGCCAGGTTGCGCACCTCGCCCGCCACCACCGCGAAGCCGCGGCCCTGTTCGCCGGCGCGCGCCGCTTCCACTGCCGCATTCAGCGCCAGGATATTGGTCTGGAAGGCGATGCCGTCGATGACCGAGATGATCTCCACGATCTTGTTCGCCGAGCTGTTGATGTCGCCCATGGTGCTCACCACGCCGCCCACGACCTGGCCGCCGCGGGTCGCGATGCTGGTCGCGCTCTCGACCAGGGCATTGGCCTGGCTGGCGGCGCTCGCGTTCTCGCGCACGGCGCCGGTGAGTTCTTCCATCGAGCGGGTGGTACGGTCCAGGCTCTCGGCCTGCGATTCGGTGCGGCGCGCCAGGTCGGCATTGCCGCTCGCGATTTCCGAGCTGGCCAGGGCGATGGTGTCGGCCGACAGCTTGATCTCGGCGACCAGGGTCGCCAGGCGGCCGCGCATTTCCTTCAGTGCCACCAGCAGGCTGCCCTTGTCGCCGGCTTCCAGGCGGATCTCGGTCGACAGGTCGCCGCTGGCCACGGCCTGGGCGATCTCGCGGGCGTATTCCGGTTCGCCGCCCAGTTGCTGCCAGATGGTGCGCACCACGAACCACGAGACCAGCGCCAGGCTGGCGATCACGATCAGCGCGGTCACGATCATCGAGATCACGACCTCGTTCACGCTGTTCTTGCTGGCTTCGATGCCGGCCGCAAACTGTCGCTGGGCCGCCTCGTTGACCTTGGCCAGGTCGCCGTTCAGCACGGCGAGGGCCGATTGCATCTTGCCGACGACAAGCTGCGGATCGCCTTGCTCCATGTCGAGCATGATGCGCGCGGCCGACAGGGCCGGCGCGTAATAGGCGTCGAATTCCTTGCCCAGGCGCGTGCCGGCTTCCAGCTGCCCCGGGATCTGCTTGAACTTTTCGAGCTTGGCGCGCAGCTTGTCGGCCTGCTCGCCGACCTGGCCGATCTTGTCCTTGTCGCCTTCGGCGACCGCGTCCTGCAGGCCGTCGGTGACGGCTGCGACGTCGAGAATGAGTGCCTTGGAAGCATCGAGCACCGGATAGTCGACGCTCGCGGTCGTGGTAATCGAGGTCAGCGCGCCGTTCGCGATCATCGCGCTGGCGCCGGCGCCAAGGCCGAAAATAATGGCGGAAATGACGGGCAGTGCCCAGATCCTGCGCTTGATGCTCATGGTGAAGTCTCCAGAATGCATAAACCGCCGGCGGCGCATGGCCGGCGGCGGGTGCTACGTAAGGGTGTTGCCTCTTACTGTGCCGAGTAGACGACCTTGACGCTGCCGTCGACGGCGCTCTTGTCGATGTAGCCGATGGCCTTCGGGTTGGCGGCGACGGCGGCCTTCACGGCGGCGTTGTCGGCGACTTCCTTCGGCATCGTGGCCTTGCCGGTGAAGACCAGCTTCGACCACAGGGCCTTGGCCTGGGCGGCGTCTTTTTCCGCGACCTTCTTGTAGAACTCGGCGCGGACCGGGCTCGCATCGGCCTGGTCGATCGGGGTCATGGCGCTGGATTTACCCAGGAAGAACTGGGCCACCTGCTCCCTGGTCATCGAGGCTTCGGCGGCCTTCGGGTTCACCACCACGACCACTTCGGCCATCGCGGGAGCGGCTGCAAGGAGGGCGGCTGCAGCGAACAGCTTTGCAATCATCTTGTGCATGGTCCGCTCCTTAGAACACGAAGTCGAGGGCCACGGCGCCGACGACGACGTCGCCCTTGAAGCCCGGCTGGGCGTTCACGAACAGGCCGCTGCCGTTCTTCGGCTTGACGCGGTCGATCTGCGCTTTCAGGGCGACCGAGCTGGCGAAGTCCCAGCGGAAACCGAAGCTGCTGGTCGACTGCTCGCCCTGGCCGACGCCGGTGTTCGGCAGGCGGCGTACGCCGGCGCCGAGCTGCTGCATGGTCGGGGTGCAGGCGGCCGGGTAGCCGGCCGGGCAGGCTGCCGGCACGGTGTTGACGACGGCGCTGTCGATCTTCAGCACGGCGTGGCTGACGTAAGGCATGAACTTGCCGATGCGGTAGCCGCCCATCACGTACCAGGCGCTGGTGTCGTTGATGTAGGCCTTGGTCTTGCGCTTGGCGTACTCGGTCTGGACGACGATGTCGCTCCAGTCCATGGCCAGGCCCAGCGAGCTGAAGGTCGCACGCTTTTCGTTGGCCTGGATCTCATCGGCGAGGGTGAGCAGTTGCGGGAAGCGATAGCCGGCGCCGGCAGCGCGCAGGCCGCCCACCAGGGTGTTCAGCGAGGCCGAGTCGTCGACCGTGACCTTGGCGGTGGCGTGGCCGGCGCGGACGGTGAAGGGGCCGTGTTCGGCGCTGATGTTCAAGGCGGCAATCTGCTTGCCCTTGGCGTGCATGCCGCCGGCCAGCGGCGACTTCACGTTGCCGTAGGCCACCTGGGTGGTCAGGCTGGTGTCGCCGAAGCCGTGCTGCCAGGTGACATCCAGGCCGTCGATGCTGTTGAAGGGCACCTGCGAATAGACTTCCGCCGGCGGACGCACGGTGTGGTTGGCGTAGCCGACGTTGCGGTAGTCGGAGATCATGAACACCGGCAGGCCGACGCGGCCGACGCGCACGCTCAGCTCGTCCGAGATGCGGGCCTTGGCGAAGGCCCAGGTCAGCTCGGCGCCGTAGCTCGCTTCGGCATCCTTGCGCACCAGGCCCTGGGCGGTCAGCGACAGCCAGCTGTTGACCGGCATGTCGGCCTGCAGGCCGAGGTTGGAGTCGATGCCGGTGCGGAAACCGCGCGCCGAACCTTCAGCCTGGTTCGGGCGTGCGAATTCGGCGTGGCGGGTGTCGGCATAGGTCAGGGCGCCGGTGCCGAAGCCGCTGATTTTTACGGAAGGGAAGCCGGCGCCATCCTGCGCAAAGGCGGCCGGGACTGCCAGCGGAAGCGCCAGCAGGGTAGCAATTACACTTTTTTTCATCATCGTTCTTGTTGCAAAAGCTGCTCGAAAAGGCGGCGCTGAAAAGGCAGCAAGCAGGCAGCGCCGTGAAACTCTGGAAATTATTCTATCCAGCGAGCAATTTTTGATGCAACTCAAAAGACGACAATTGGTGACATTTCATTCCGAAATGTCATTACGTGTTGTGCAATTGAAACAGCGTGTTGTCAGATCAATTCCACCAATGGCATGTGGACCCGGCTGCCGGCAGCTGCGCCTGCACGGCGCGGTGGACGATGCCGGCCTTCACCGCCCCGTCGGCGTCGAAGATGCGCGCATTGCCGGTCAGGTTGCTGCGGATGTCGGTGGGGGAGCCGGCGGCGGTCGTGGCCTCGAGGAAGATGCTGGCATAGCGCTCGGCGTCGAAGTCGAGGCAGTCACGCCATTCGGAGACACGCGAGTGGTCGGCCGCAACCAGGCTGCCGAAACCCCAGTGCAGCGGGTGGATCAGGAAGCGGGTGCCGGGGCAGGCATAGCGTTTTTGCCCGGCCAGGAAGATGACCACGGCCACCGATTCCACGCTGCCGATATTGTGGGTGGTAAGCGGCACCGGCAGCGACTTCAGGAAGAAATACAGGGCGAAGCCGGCCGTCATGTTGCCGCCCTCGCTGGACATGTGCAGTTCGATCTCGGTCGCGCCGTTTTGCAGCGCCTGCAAGCAATTGTTGCGAATGCTGCTGGCGGAATGGTGGTTGATCGGTCCGATGAAATGAACGATATGCAATGCCATGGGTGCTCCCAACGCGATGAGGTCGAGCATAGCAAGTTTCAGGCGCCGGCCGCGTCCGGATGCTAGCTGCCCCGGTAGGTGGAATACGACCAGGGTGTCATTACCAGCGGCACATGGTAGTTCTGATCCAGCTCGAAGATGCCGAACGCGATGACGATCCGGTCCAGAAAGCGGGGCGAGGGCAAATCGACCCCCATCCCGGCAAAGTAATCACCTGCAAAAAACACGAGTTCGTATTGGCCTCGCTGCAGGAAGATTCCCTCGAGTAAGGCTTCGTCGCAGCGGCCATCCTGGTTGGTGACGGCAGTTTTAACCAGGCTGCGCCCGTCGGCGTGTACGGCATACAGCTCGATCTTGACCCCCGCGCCGGGGCGGCCGTGGGCGGTATCGAGCACGTGGGTGGAGAGTTTGCCCATATCAGCAGAATGAGTGGAAGTATGCGGGCAATCATATACCGTTGTGCTTCCTGCAATATATGATCCCCGATATACCTGCCTCTTTCCGAGCCCATGGACACCTACTCGACTTATCCGCGCGACCTGGTCGGCTACGGCCGCAATCCGCCGCATGCGCGCTGGCCCGGCGGCGCGCGCGTGGCCCTGCAGTTCGTGCTGAACTACGAGGAGGGCGGCGAGAACTGCGTGCTGCACGGCGACCCGGCCTCCGAAACCTTCCTGTCCGAGATCATCGGGGCGCAAGCCTTCCCAATGCGCCACATGAGCATGGAGTCGCTCTACGAATACGGTTCGCGCGCCGGCCTGTGGCGGGTGCTGCGCCTGTTCGAGGAACGCGGCCTGCCGCTGACGGTGTTCGCCGTGGCGATGGCGCTCAGGCGCCATCCCGAGGCGGCCAGCGCCTTCCGCGAACTGGGCCACGAGATCGCCTGCCACGGGCTGCGCTGGATCTCGTACCAGAACGTCGACGAAGCGACTGAGCGCGCCCACATGCTGGAAGCGGTGCAGATCCTGCGCGAGCTGACCGGCGAAGCGCCGCTCGGCTGGTATACCGGGCGCGACTCGCCCAACACGCGCCGGCTGGTGGTCGAGCACGGCGGCTTCGCCTACGACGCCGACCATTACGGCGACGACCTGCCGTTCTGGCAACAGGTCGAGACCAGCGACGGCCGGCGGGTGCCGCACCTGGTGGTGCCGTATACGCTCGACACCAACGACATGCGTTTCGCCGCCCTGCAGGGTTTTAACTCGGGCACCCAGTTCTTCGACTACCTGAAAGACGCCTTCAACGTGCTGTATGCCGAGGGCGACCCGAACGGCCTGGACCGCCCGAAGATGCTGTCGATCGGCCTGCATTGCCGGCTGGTGGGGCGGCCGGCGCGCGCCGCGGCACTGGCGCGCTTCCTCGACTATGTCCAGGGGCATGATAAGGTCTGGATCACGCGCCGCATCGACATCGCGAACCACTGGAAAACGCTGCATCCTTTCCTAAAATGAAAGGGCAGGGCGATTCATAAGATATACGAATATATTGATAATTAATATATAGATTATCTTATAAGTGGTGTGCATCCGGGTGGTAGCCTTCCGCCCTTGCCGCTTTTGCAGCCAAGAGAGAACAGAATGCCAGAGCCGATCCGCTTCTTTTACCGCGGCGCCGTCCACGAAGTACGTGACGCGCAGCCGACGCAGACCATCCTGCAGCACTTGCGGGAGGACCTGCATTGCACCGGCACCAAGGAAGGTTGTGCCGAGGGCGATTGCGGCGCCTGCACGGTGGTGATCGGCTCGCTGGAAGACGGCGAATTGCAGCTCAAGGCGGTCAATTCCTGCATCCAGTTCACGCCCACGCTCGACGGCAAGGCCTTGTTCACGGTCGAAGACCTGCAGCAGCCCGACGGCAGCCTGCACCCGGTCCAGCAGGCCCTGGTCGAGTGCCACGGTTCGCAGTGCGGTTTCTGCACCCCGGGCTTCGCCATGTCGCTGTGGGGCATGTACCTGAAGCAGGAAAGCCAAGGGCTTTCCGGACGCCGGCCTTCGCGCTGCCAGATCGACGATGCGCTCTCGGGCAACCTGTGCCGCTGCACCGGCTATCGCCCGATCATCGATGCGGCCCGCCGCATGGTCGAGCTGCCGCCCGCAAGCTTTGACCGCGCCGCGCTGGCCGAGCGCCTGCGCGTGCTGCAGCGCACCCATGGCTTCACGTATGAAGCGCAAGGCGGGCGCTTCCACGTCCCGCGCACGCTCTCCGAACTGGTGCAGCTGCGCAGCGAATTCCCGCAGGCCCTGATGCTGGCCGGCTCGACCGACGTCGGCCTCTGGGTCACCAAGCAGATGCGCGAGCTGAGCGACATCATCTACCTGGGCCAGGTGGACGAACTCAAGACACTGGCCGAATCCGGCGACACCCTGGAGATCGGCGCGGGCGTGAGCCTGAACGATGCCTACGCGGCCATCTGCCGCCACTATCCGGATGCGTTGACGGAGATGTGGCAGCGCTTCGCCTCGCTCCCGATCCGCAATGCCGGCACGCTGGGCGGCAACGTTGCCAACGGCTCGCCGATCGGCGACTCGATGCCCTGGCTGATCGCCCTGGGCAGCCAGGTGGTGCTGCGCGGCGCGGCGGGCGAGCGGGTGCTGGCGCTGGAAGATTTTTATCTCGGCTACCAGCAGAAAGACCTGCAGCCGGGCGAGTTCGTGCAGGCAGTACGCGTGCCGTTGCCAGGCGTCGGCCTGCGTTTCCGCACCTATAAACTGGCCAAGCGCTTCGACCAGGACATATCAAGCGTGTGCGCGGCCTTTGCCGTCACGCTCGACGGCGACACCGTGGCCGCCGCACGCATCGCCTTTGGCGGCATGGCGGCCACGCCCAAGCGCGCCGCCAGGGCCGAAGCGCTTCTCATCGGCCAGCCGTGGAACGAGGCCGCGCTGCGCGCCGCCATGAGCGCGCTGGCCCAGGATTACGCGCCGCTGAGCGACATGCGCGCCTCCAGCGCCTACCGCATGCTGGCTGCGCAAAACCTGCTGCGCCGCTTCTGGTTCGAGACCCGCCTCGACAATCCGCTGCCGGTCAGCGCGGTCAATGCCTTCGCGGCCGCTTGAGAGGAGAACGGACATGAACGACGCAGGCACTCCCATCCTCGACGCGGCCCAGTGGACCGAAGTCGGGCGCGCGCGCCCGCACGAATCCGCCGTGCTGCACGTGCTCGGCCAGGCCACCTATACCGACGATATCCGCGAAACCGCCGGCACCCTGCATGCGGCGCTCGGCCTGTCCGGCCGCGCCCATGCGCGCATCCTGGGTATCGACCTGGAACAGGTAGCAGCCAGCCGCGGCGTGGTGGCGGTGCTTACCGCGCAGGACATTCCGGGGCTGAACGACTGCGGCCCCATCATCCATGACGACCCGATCCTGGCCGACGGCCTGGTCCAGTACGTGGGCCAGCCGGTCTTCATCGTCGTCGCCGACAGCCACGACAACGCGCGCCGGGCCGCCAGGCTGGCCAGGATCGACTACGAAGACCTGCCGGCGATTCTCACGCCGCAGGAAGCGCGCGCCGCCCAGTCCTATGTGCTGCCGCCGATGCGCCTGGCGCGCGGCGACGCGCAAAGCGCCTTTGCCGGGGCGCCGCACCGCGTGAAAGGCGAACTGCTCGTGGGCGGCCAGGAACAGTTCTACCTCGAAGGCCAGATCGCCTACGCCATCCCCGGCGAAGACCACGGCATGCACGTCTACTGCTCGACCCAGCACCCGAGCGAGATGCAGCACGTGGTGGCACATGCGCTCGGCCTGCATTCGCACCACGTGACGGTCGAGTGCCGCCGCATGGGCGGCGGCTTCGGCGGCAAGGAATCGCAGTCGGCGCTGTGGGCGGCAGCTGCGGCGATTGCCGCGGTGCGCACGCGCCGCCCGGTCAAGCTGCGCGCCGACCGCGACGACGACATGCTGGTCACCGGCAAGCGCCACTGCTTCCATTACGAATACGAAGTCGGCTACGACGAAGAAGGGCGCATCCTCGCCGCGAAGGTCGACATGGTCACGCGCGCCGGCTTCTCGGCCGACCTGTCCGGTCCGGTGGCGACGCGCGCCGTCTGCCACTTCGACAATACCTATTACCTGTCCGACGTCGAGATCCGCGCTGCCTGCGGCAAGACCAATACCCAGTCGAACACCGCCTTCCGCGGCTTCGGCGGACCGCAGGGTGCGATCGCCATCGAATACGTGATCGACGAGATCGCGCGCAATCTCGGCCGCGACCCGCTCGACATCCGCCGCCTGAACTTCTACGGTAGGACCGAGCGCAACGTCACGCCTTACGGCCAGGCCATCGTCGACAACGTCATCCACGAGCTGGTGGCGGAGCTCGAGCAGACCAGCGAGTACCGCGCGCGCCGTGTGGCGATCGCGGACTTCAACCGCGCCAGCCCCGTGCTCAAGAAGGGCCTGGCGCTCACCCCCGTCAAATTCGGCATCGCCTTCAACGTCACCCACCTGAACCAGGCGGGCGCGCTGGTGCACGTCTACGTGGACGGCTCGATCCTGGTGAACCACGGCGGCACCGAGATGGGGCAGGGCATCAACACCAAGGTGATGCAGGTGGTGGCGCACGAACTGGGCGTGGACCTGGCGCGCGTGCGCGCCACCGCCACCAATACCAGCAAGGTCGCCAACACATCGGCCACCGCCGCCTCGACCGGCGCGGACCTGAACGGCAAGGCCGCGCAGGACGCCGCGCGCAAGATCCGCGACCGGCTGGCCGCCTTCGTCGCAGCGGAGTTCGGCGCCAGTGCTTCTGAAGTCCATTTTGCCGACGACACCGTGTTCGTGAACGGAGAAGCGCTGCGCTTCAGCGAAGTGGTGGCCAAGGCCTACCTGGCCCGGGTGCAGCTGTGGTCCGACGGCTTCTATGCCACCCCCGGCCTGCACTGGGACCCGAAGACCATGAACGGCCATCCCTTCTCCTACTTCGCCTATGGCGCCGCGGTGTCGGAAGTGGTGGTGGACACGCTCACCGGCGAATGGAAGCTGCTGCGCGCCGACGCCCTCTACGACGCCGGCAATTCGCTCAACCCGGCGATCGACATCGGCCAGGTCGAAGGCGCCTTCATCCAGGGCATGGGCTGGCTCACCACTGAAGAGTTGTGGTGGAACCCGGCGGGCAAGTTGATGACGCATGCGCCCTCGACCTACAAGATCCCTGGCGTTTCCGACTGCCCGGAAGACTTCCGCGTGCGCCTGTTCAGGAACCGCAACGTCGAGGACAGCATCCACCGCTCCAAGGCCGTGGGCGAGCCGCCGCTGTTGCTGCCGTTCTCGGTGTTCTTCGCGATCCGTGACGCCATCTCCGCGGTCGGCGGGCACCGGGTGCATCCGCCGCTGAACGCGCCGGCCACCTGCGAAGAGATCCTGAAGGCGGTGGCAGCCGTCGAAGCGGCGAGCGCTTGATGAGCGATTGGCTGCAAGACTGGTTGTCAAATGAGGAGCTGCACGCGCCGGCAGTGCTGGTGACGGTCGCCCGCGTCGAGGGCTCCGTCCCGCGCGAGCCGGGCGCGCGCATGCTGGTGGATGCGCAGGGCTTTCGCGGCACCATCGGCGGCGGGCATCTGGAGCACCGGGCGCTGGAGATGGCGCGGGCGATGCTGGAGCAGGGCGGGGGGCAGGCGCATGTCGAACGCTTTCCGCTGGGGCCCAAGCTGGGGCAGTGTTGCGGCGGGATTGCGTGGCTGGCTTTCGAGATGGCGGATGCAGAGCAGATTGCATTGCTCAACAGGCGACGTAACGAAGATACGTGGCGCGTGGTTTTTGTAGGGTGGACGGCTTCGCCGTCCGCGCGTTCAACTAACGGATGCGTAGCCGAGACTTCATCGCAAGTTGAACGCGCGGACGGCAGAGCCGTCCACCCTACGTCCTTGTTCGACGGGAGTGGGCGACTGCTTGCCGGCCGGGACGCTCCCGCATTCGACCGCGCTGCCGGCACCCACATCTTTCAGGACGCCGACAACCGCCTCTGGCTGGCCGACGCCGTCCTCGCCCCGCGCGCCCACCTGATGCTGTTCGGCGCCGGCCACGTCGGCGCCGCCATCGTCCGCGCACTGGCCGAACTGCCCTGCCGCGTCACCTGGGTCGACGAGCGCGACGAGCTGTTCTCGGCCTCGATCCCGGCCAACGTGACGGTCGAAGCCACCGACACCCCGGAGGCGCTTGTTGAAAAAGCACCACACGGCACCACCTTCCTGGTCATGACCCACAGCCACGCACTTGACCTGCAGCTGTCCCACGCGATACTGTCCCGCCCCGGCGCAGGGGATTGGTTCGGCCTGATCGGTTCAAGCACCAAGCGCCGCCAGTTCGAGCACCGCCTGCGCGAACGCGGCATCGATGCCGCGCGCCTCGACGCGATGGTCTGCCCCGTCGGCCTACCCGGCATCGAGGGCAAGGCCCCGGCCGTGATCGCGGCCTCCGTGGCGGCCCAACTGCTCCTCGTGTGGGAAGCAGCCGCCCGCCAGCCAGACGTTTCAACGGAATTTATCTAATGTCCACCGCACCCAATAACGTGCAAGCCTACCGTGCGAGCTTGCTGCATTTTCACGCCGACCCGGCTTTCGACAGCGACGCCTATGCCTGGCACGAGGACGGCCTGCTGGTCGTCGAAGACGGCCGCGTCAAGGCGGCAGGCGATTACGCCGCCCTGGTCGGCACGCTGCCGCCAGGCGTGGCCCCGCACGACTACCGCGGCCAGCTGATTACGCCGGGCTTCATCGACACCCACCTGCATTACCCGCAGACCGACATGATCGCCTCGCCGAGCCCGGGCCTGCTGCCCTGGCTGGAGACCTATACCTTCCCGACCGAGCGCCGCTTCGAGGATCCGGCGCATGCGCGCGCCACCGCCGAGTTCTTCCTCGACGAGCTGCTGCGCTGCGGGACCACGACCGCCGTGGTGTACTGCACCGTGCATCCGCAATCGGTGGACGCCTTTTTCGAGGCTAGCGAGGCGCGCAACTTGCGCATGGTGGCCGGCAAGGTGCTGATGGACCGGCATTGCCCGGACTTCCTGCGCGACCTCGAGGGCGGCGTCGGCACCAGCGCGGACCTGATCGAGAAGTGGCACAAGCGCGGCCGCCAGCTGTATGCGATCACCCCGCGCTTCGCGCCCACCTCGACCGACGCCCAGCTGCGTGCGACGGCCGAACTGGCCAAGGCCTATCCGGACACCTTCATCCAGACCCACGTCTCGGAAAACAGGGACGAGTGCAAGTGGGTGGGCGAGCTGCATCCGCAGGCGCGCAGCTACCTGGACGTCTACGAGCGCTTCGGCCTGATGCGCCCGCGCGCCCTGTTCGGCCACTGCATCTGGCTGGACGACGAGGACTTCGCGCGCATGGCGGCCACCGGTTCGGCCGCGGCGGTGTGCCCGACCTCCAACCTGTTCCTTGGCAGCGGCCTGTTCGACTTCGAGAAGGCCGACGGCGCGCGCACGCTGCTCTCGCTCGGCACCGACGTCGGCGCCGGCACCTCGTTCTCGATGCTGCAGACCATGAACGAGGCCTACAAGGTGGCGCGCCTGAAGGGCAGCTACCTGAAGGCAGAGCGCATGTTCTACCTGGCCACGCTGGGCGCGGCCCGCGCCATGGGCCTCGAAGGCACGGTCGGCAACTTCCAGCCGGGCGCGGAAGCGGACTTCGTCGTGCTCGACCCAAGCTGCACGCCACTGCTGGCGCGCAGGACGAAGCAGCTGGACTCGCTGGAAGAGTTGCTGTTCGCGCTGGCATTGCTGGGGGATGACCGGGCCATCCGGGCGACGTACTCGGCCGGCAGGCAGGTCCACGCCCGCGACGCGTGATACCAGTGCGATATTGCCAACGCTAACTCAACCGTATAGAGTTGCGCGGTCCACCGCAGGCGCGAGCCTGCGCGTATTTGCAGCAACCACCGCACCAGAAAGTCCCGATCCATGTACAAACAACTGACCGGCAGCGTCCTGCTCGCCCTGGCCGTCGCCGGCGCCCCGCAGGCCCTGGCCAAGGGCCCGGCCGCAGCGAAAACGAGCGCGAATGAAACCGCGACCGCCCGCCACTACGCCAGCCTGATCGCCGGCGAGCCGAAGACCGCCGAGCTGACCCTGTTCTTCACCCAGATGCCGAAGGGCGGCGACCTGCACCACCATTATTCGGGTTCGGTCTACGCCGAGCAGTACGTCGACTTCCTCGACAAGCAGGGCTACTGCGTCGACAAGCGTACTTACCGCATCGAGACCAGGAAGGACGTGGTGGCCGCCGAGCGCGCCAAGCCGGCGGAGGACCGCAACTGCCTGTCGACCGCCGAGGTCTATGCCGACGACTACACTTACCGCGAGCTGCTGCAGCGCTGGTCGAACAAGGACTTCAGCAACCATGGCGCGATCCAGCCTCCGCCGGACCGCCTGTTCTTCCAGACCTTCGGCTTCTTCGGCCCGGTCTCGAACGCGAACTTCCGCGAAGGCCTGCAGGAACTCAAGAAGCGCGCCATCGCCGAGAATGTCAGCTATATCGAGACCATGTTCAAGATGTCGCCGTTCGTGGTGAACAAGGACTTCGACGCCCAGGCCTGGAACAATGCTCACGATGACAGGGCTTTCGAGGCCCAGATGGGGGCCTGGCTGGCCGTGCTGGAACAGGACGCCGGCTTCAGGAGGCAGACCGAGGACTTCGTGGCGAAAATCCACGAGGCGGCCGAGGGCATCGACGACGAGCGCTTCACCATGCGCTACCAGACCTATGTGCTGCGCCTCCTGAACCCGTCGCAGGTGTTCTCCTCGATGGTCTCGGGCTTCAAGGCCGCGGCCATGAGCGACAAGATCGTGGGCGTCAACATCGTCGGCCAGGAAAGCACCATGGTCTCGATGCGCGACTACACGCTGCACATGAAGATGTTCCGCTTCCTGAAATCGCGCTACCCGGAAGTGAAGGTGGCCATGCACGCCGGCGAGCTGGCGATGGGCGACGTGCCGCCGGAAGGCCTGAAATTCCACATCGACCAGGCCTTGGTGGTCGCCAATGCCAACCGCATCGGCCACGGCCTCGACCTGGCGCACGAGAGCAACGCCCCGGCCATCATGGCCAGGATGCGCAAGGACGACATCCCGGTCGAGATCAACCTGACTTCGAACGCCTTCATCAGCGGCGTCGAAGGTGCGAACCACCCGATCACCCTGTACCGTAAATATGGCGTGCCCTACGTGATCTCGACCGACGACGCCGGCGTCACCCGGCATACGCTGTCGAACGAGTACGTGCTGTTCGCAAGCCGCTACAAACCGGACTACGCGGAGATGAAACGGACCTCGTACAACAGCATCCGCTACGCCTTCCTGCCAGTGGCAGAAAAACAACGTCTGACCCGCCAGCTGGACGAGCGCTTCGCCGCTTTCGAAGCGAAGATTGCAGCCCTGGCAAAGGTGCAGGCTGCAGCAAAGTAAGCCTGTGTACAAGGCGCTTCGCAGCCACCGCGGAGCGCCTTCAGGTCATCCTGAACGAGCGACTTTTTGACACTCGCTTAGCAATAATTCATCTTTTGTGGCCTTCCTGCTACAAAAAATCCTCTTCCTTCCTCGGTTTGGCGAATTTCTTATTAAAAAAATTTCGCCTAGGAATGCCGCCTTTATAATCCCGCCTTGTCATTTTGCTGGGTAGCAAGCCGAGTCTGTGGCGTAGCAACAACGTACTGGTCCGTATTTATACGACAAACGTATGAATGTCGAAGCCAAAACGAATTTGCCGGTTTGATAACGGTCATGCATATTGGAGTTTGATTTCCAAAAGGCATACATCGTTTGACGGGCACCCGTGTGAGGAAACGCGCGGTGTAACTTCGTTGAAATACTTGCACGTTAGACTTGCCGCCGCCAGCTGGCAGGACCGCCGGCGCACCACGCAGCAAACAAAAGATTGCAGTACTTGTAAGAGAGGGCAACCGTCGGCTGCCCGTTATAACTATTAAGTTCTTTTTGGGGTTATCAATGATCACTCAACAACAGATCCGGCTCACCAAACTGGCGCTGGCTTTGTCGGTTGCATTGGCTGCTACGCCGGCCTTCGCGCAGAACACCACCTCGGCCATCGGTGGCCGTATCTCGGCCGCAGACGGCAAGCCGGCCGCCGGCGCCCAGGTGCAGATTGTTCACACCGAGTCCGGTTCTGTCAGCAATGTCACGACCGATGCGGAAGGCCGTTACGTTGCACGTGGCCTGCGCGTAGGCGGTCCTTACACGATCATCATCACCAAGGACGGCGTCACCGAGCGCCGCGAAGGCGTGTTCACCGACCTGGCGGAAACCGCCGCCGTCGACGCCACCCTGGGCCAGCAAATGCAGACCGTCACCGTGACCGGTTCGGCGGCCCGCTCCGAAATCTTCTCGAACCAGTCGATGGGTTCGGTCACCGCGATCAGCCGCGCCGACCTCGAAACCCAGGCATCGATCAACCGCAACCTGCAGGACTTCGCGCGTCTCGATCCGCGCGTCTCGCAGACCGACAAGGACCGCGGCGAAATGTCCGTGGCCGGCCAGAACTCGCGCTACAACTCGATGACCATCGACGGCGTGGCCGTGAACGACACCTTCGGCCTGGAAGCCAACGGCAGCCCGACCGCCCGCCAGCCGATCTCGATGGAAGCGATCGCCTCGGTGCAGGTGAACGTCGCCAACTACGACGTGACCCAGCGCGGCTACACCGGCGCCAACGTCAACGCCGTCACCAAGTCGGGTACCAACGTGTACCACGGCGGCGCCTACTACGTGACCCGCGACGACCGCCTGGTCGGCAAGCGCTATGACACGACCCGCGACGAATACTTCGACGCGCCGGAGTTCAAGGACAACACCAAGGGCCTGTGGGTCAGCGGCCCGCTGATCAAGGACAAGCTGTTCTTCTTCGCCCTGGCTGAAAACTACGAAAGCAGCCGCAGCGGTCCGCAGTACGGCGCCATCGGCACCAATGCCGGCACCACCATCGGCATCAGCCCAGCCCAGATCGCACGTATCACGGATATCGCCAAGAGCCAGTACAACATCGATCTCGGCGGAACCGAAGTGCCGGCCGGCACCAAGATGAAGTCGGAAGAACGCATGTTCAAGCTCGACTGGAACATCAACGACGATCATCGCGCCAGCCTGCGCTACTCGAAGACTGCGCAGAACGAGCCGATCTTCCCTGGCTTCTTCGACGATGCCGTGGCCCTGAGCTCGTACTTCTACAACCAGGACAAGACCATCGAAACCCTGGTCGGACAGGTGTTCTCCGACTGGACGCCGAACCTGTCGACCGAGTTCAAGATCTCGCAGCGCGACTATGACTCGGTGCCGATCACCGCGAGCAAGCTGCCGCGAATGAACTTCTCGTTCACCGGCCCGCTGCCGTCGGATGCACCGGCAGGCACCCGTACCGGAAGCCGTTCCCTGAACACCGGTACCGAGAACAGCCGCCACAACAACGTGCTGGGCACCAAGACCCTGGACGTGTACGCCGGCGCCAACTACCTGTGGGGCGACCACGAATTCAAGGTCGGCGCCGACTACACCCAGAACAAGGTGTACAACGCTTTCCTGCAGAACGTATTCGGCAACTACACCTTCCAGTGCGATAACAACTTCGCATACAGCTTCGGTTCGATCAACTGCTCGACCGCGAGCGCGGCCCAGATCAACGCCGCGATCTACGAGAACTTCTCGCGCGGCCGTCCGTCGTCGTACACGGTGCAGCTGCCGGTGGTCGGCGGCTCGCTGAGCAACGCGATCGCCCAGTTCACGATGAAGAACACCGGCGTGTTCCTGCAGGATAACTGGACCGTCAACAACAACCTGACCATCAGCGCTGGTGTCCGCGTCGACGTGACCGGCGTCGACCGTACTCCGCTGCGCAATACCGCCGTGGCCCAGGCTGTGATCGCCGGCAATGCCGCCACCTTCGCGCGCCAGACCGGCGGCTTCGGTGTCGACAACACCCGTACCTTCGACGGCAACAAGCTGTGGCAGCCGCGCGTCGGCTTCAACTACAAGATCGACGCGGCGCGTCCGACCCAGCTGCGTGGTGGTGTCGGCCTGTTCCAGGGCGCGGCGGCGACCGTGTGGATGTCGAACCCGTTCTCGAACCCGGGCGTGGCTACCCGTACCATCACCTGCTCGGGCAACGGTGCAACCCGCTGCCCTTCGACCGACGGCCTGTTCACGCCTGACGTGAACGCCCAGCGCACCGTCACCGGCTCGACCCCGGCGGCCAACGTCGACATCCTGTCGCCGGACCTGCGCCAGCCGTCGATCTGGAAAGCCAACCTGGCATTCGAGCATGAGCTGCCAGTCGGCGGCCTGGTGTTCGGCGCCGAATTCCTGGCGACCCAGAACAAGAACGCGATCTTCTACCAGAACCTGAACCTGGGCGCACCGACCCGCATCGGCAAGGACGGCCGCGAACTGTACTACAACGCCAACGGTCTGTCGGCGAGCTGCTACACCTTCACCAACAACTCGGCGGGCAACGCAACCGGCTGCCAGAACACCAACAAGGCGCTGTCGAACCTGAGCTACGGCAACGTGCTGCTGGCCAAGGGCACCGATAAGGGCGATGCCCAGGTCCTGACCTTCTCGCTGACGAGCCCGACCCGCAAGGGCTTCGGCTGGTCGGTGGCCTACTCGCACAGCAACGCGAGCGAAGTCTCGCCGCTGACCTCGTCGACCTCGGGCTCGAACTACTCGGGCCGCTCGGTCTTCAACCCGAACGAGGAAGTCGCCGCCAACTCGGCGTACCTGGTGAAAGAGCGTATCAACGCCCGCCTGTCGTGGGAGAAGCGCTTCTTCGGCGAGTACCGCACCCGCCTCGGCGTCTTCTATGAAGGTCGCGAAGGCAAGCCGTACAGCTGGACCATCAACAACGACCTGAATGGTGACGGACTGGCCGGCAACGACCTGATGTACATCCCGTCGAAAGAAGGTTCGGGCGAAGTCGTGTTCTTCGGCGACACCGCGACCAACAAGAGCAACGAGGCGCGCTTCTGGGCCGTGGTCAACGCAAACGAAGTGCTGCGCAACGCCAAGGGCGGCGTGGTCGGCCGTAACACCGACTTCTCGCCGTGGACCAACAGCTTCGACGTGAAGATCACCCAGGAACTGCCGGGCTTCTTCAAGAGCCACAAGGCCAGCTTCGCGCTCGACATCCTCAACTTCGGCAACCTGCTGAACAAGAAGTGGGGTCGTATCGAGGAAGTGGCCTTCCAGGGCAACGGCGGCCAGGCGCGCAGCTTCGTCGACTACGTCGGCCTGGATGCACAGGGTCGCTACGTCTACGGCGTGCGCAACAACGTGGAAGACCAGGTCGTTCGCCAGAACAAGGGCGAATCGCAGTGGGCCATCCAGGCAACCTTCAAGTACGAGTTCTAAGAACTTGACTTGATGCCTGTGAGGTAAGAACGGCCGGTGGCGACACCGGCCGTTTTTCATTGGTTGAAGGCTCCGGTTCCTGGCCCGTAAAGATGGCTGAAGACCGGGACCCCATGTGATAATGCTGAGGGCGCTCATCGCCTCCCTCCTTGATCGAGAACACTCCATGACCGTTTCCCTGCGTGCTCCGGCACCACTCTCGCGCGCCGCATTGGCCGTCGCCGTTTCCCTGACCCTGGCCGGCTGTGCCACCACCGCCAGCCGTGAACCGGTCAGCATCAAGCTGATCGCCATGAATGACTTCCATGGCAACCTCGAACCGAGCCGCTATGTCCCGACCAATCCGGACGGCAGCAAGGCGCCCGCCATCCGCGCCGGCGGCGTCGAGGCCGTGGCCGCTGCGCTGCAGGCCTGGCGCAAGGAAGACAAGGACCTGCTGTTCGTCTCCGCGGGCGACCTGGTGGGCGCCAGCCCGGCCATGTCCTCGCTGTGGGCCGACGAGCCGACCATCGAGGCGATGAACATGCTGGACCTGCGCGTCTCCGCGGTCGGCAACCACGAATTCGACGCTGGCCGCAAGGAACTGCTGCGCCAGCAGAACGGCGGCTGCGATTCGCCGCGTCCGGCCAAGGCCTGCCAGATGGCCAGCAACTATGGCGGCGCCAAGTTCACCTACCTGGCCGGCAACGTGATCGACAAGGCCACCGGCAAGCCCTTCATTCCGGCCTTCAGGATCGAGGAAGTCAAGGGCATCAAGGTGGGCCTGGTCGGCGTAGTGCTGGAAGACACCCGCTCGGTGGTGATGGCATCGGGCATCGCGGGACTGGAGTTCGGCGACGAGGCCGCGGCGATCAACCGCGCCATTCCCGACATGCGCCGTCAGGGCGCGGACGTGATCGTGGCCCTGGTGCACCAGGGCGGCAGTACGCCGGAGAATCCGCTGACGCCCGGCTGCACCCAGCTGAAAGGCCCGATCGTCGACATCGTCAAGCAGCTCGATCCGTCGATCCGCCTGGTCATCACGGGCCACACCCACCAGGGCTACCTGTGCAAGGTCGACGGCCGCACCGTGACCCAGGCCTCGTCCTACGGCCACCTGCTGACCCGCATCTCCATGAAGGTGGAGAAAGGCGTCGGCCAGGTAGGTGAAGTCCAGGTCGAGAACGTCCTGATGAAGGGCGGCGCCTTCCCGGCCGACGAGAAAATGGCCGCCTTCATGGCCAAGGTGAAGGACAGCAGCCGCGCCGCCCTGATGCGCCCGGTGGCGCGCCTGGCGACGGCGCCGGTGCTGCGCAAGCAGAACGCGGCTGGCGAAGCGCCGCTCGGCAACCTGATCGCGGACGCGGTGCTGGCTGCTACCCGCAACGTTGGCGCCCGCATCGGCTTCATGAATGAAGGCGGCATCCGCAAGGACCTGGAAGCCGGTGAGGGCAAGGTCGCCGCCTTCGGCCAGGTGCAGGCCGTGCTCCCGTTCGGGAATACCCTGGTGGTGATGGACCTGACCGGCGCCCAGATCCGCGCGCTGCTCGAGCGCCAGTGGAACAAGGATGGTTCGATGGGCTCGATGCTGCAGGTGTCGAATGGTTTCAGCTATACCTGGGACGAGAAGCGTCCGGTCGGCAGCCGCGTGACCGCCATCAGCCTGGACGGCAAGCCGCTCGAAGACGCTAGGGCCTACCGCATCGTCGCCAACAACTTCCTGGCCGAAGGCGGCGACAACTATCCGGAATTCGGCAAGGGCACGAACCGCCTCGAGACCGGCCTGCTCGACCTCGACGCCTTCGCCGACTACCTGCGCCAGACCGAAGGGCAGGGCGCCGCCCTGGCCCCAAGCGAGCCGCGCATCGTCAAGGCCCAATGAGCCGACCGTTTCAACCAAGGATGACCATGAAAAAACTAGCCTGCGTACTGGCGCTCACCACCGCCTTCGCATCCTTCGACGCCGCGGCCTGGGGCCGCGACGGCCACAAGGCCATCGGCGCCATCGCCGACAAGCTGCTCAAGGGCAGCAGGGCGCAAAAGGAAATCGCCCTGCTGCTCAAACCCGGCGAATCGCTCGAACTGATCGCCAACTGGGCCGACTGCGTCAAGGGCACCTATTGCGGCGAGCAGACTCCGGAGATGATCGAGTACGTCAACGCCAACCCGCAGCACGACAAGTACCACTATACCAACGTGCCCTTTCAGCACGACCACTACGACGACCATGGCGTGGGCAGGACCGGGGTCGACATCGTGCAGACCCTGCGCCAGTGCATCGCGGTCCTGCAGGGCAAGACCGATCCTGAGCTGAATCCGCACAAGTTCACCAAGCGCCAGGCGCTGATCCTGCTGGCCCACTTCGCCGGCGACATCCACCAGCCGCTGCACGTGGGCGCGGCCTATGTCGGCAAGGACGGCAAGTTCGTCGCCCCGAACAGCCAGGAGGAAGTCAACGAAACCGTCATCTTCGATACGCGCGGCAGCAACAACCTGCTGCTGGACGACGCCAGGCTGGCCGAACTGGCGGCGCGCGTGATTCCCGCGGGCGAACCGGCAGTGGTGAAGGAAGGCGTGCCGAAGTCCCTGACGCGGCCCTTCCACTCGTACTGGGACAGCACCACGGTCGACTACGCGTTCCGCCGCCTGCAGACCAAAACCCCGGCGCAGTTCGCGGACAAGGTCGTCAGCGGCAAGGCGCAGCTGCCGCTGATCGAAGGCGATCCGATCACCGTGCCTTACGCCTGGGCCAACCACTCGCTGTTCGTGGCCAAGGAAGCCTTCAGGGAAGTCACGCCCGGCAAGCTGACGCCGCAGACCAGCAAGAAAGGCGAGACCTACTACACCTTTGCCCTCGAAGTGCCGGCCAACTACCCGGTGCCGAGCTCGGAGATCGCCAAGCAGCAGTTGATCCGTGGCGGCTATAACCTCGCGGCGCTGCTGCAGGCAATTTATCCGGAAAAAGGCTGATCGACCGGCTGCAGGCCAGATCAGCAGCAGACACCATCATGGGCGCCAATGGCGCCCATGATGTTTTTGGATGCGTGCGCTCGTCGCCGCCGCGGTCTTGGCATAGAATCCGTTCTCCCCGATCTTATCGAAAAGCCATGACCACTCTTATCAAGGCCGCCTGCGCCGCCTGCGCCGCCTGTTGCCTCCTCCCCCTGGCTGCCACCGCCCAGCCCGCGGACGAACGCAATCTCCCCTTGTGGGAAATCGGCCTCGGCGCCGCCGCCCTGTCCACGCCTTCCTATCCGGCCTCAAGCGGGCGCGAAACGCGCGTGCTGGTCGTGCCGAGCGTGATCTACCGTGGCGAGGTCCTGCGCGCCGACCGTTCCGGCATCAATGCGCGCCTGTTCAGCTCCGACCGGGCCGAACTCGACTTCGGCTTCGCCGGCGCCCTGCCGTCCGATTCGGACGACGTGGACGAACGCGCGGGCATGCCCGACCTCGGCCCGCTGGTCGAAGTCGGTCCGCGCCTGAAACTGCGCCTGGCCGACCTGGGTGGCAACCGGCGCCTGCGCCTCGAGCTGCCGCTGCGCGCCGTGATCGAGGCGCGCGGCGGGCTGCACGGCCGCGGCGCCACCTTCGAGCCGCGCCTGGCCTACGAGATGGCCGGTGAGCGCAGGGCCTGGACGTTTGAAGCCAATGTGTCGGCGGTGCTGGGCGACCGCCGGATCAACCGCCACTTCTACGAAGTCGCGCCGCAGTATGCAACGGCCACGCGGCCAGCGTATGCCGCCGACTCCGGCCTGCTTCTCACGCGCCTCGGCCTGTTCGGCTCGCGCTACGTCAACGAGGATGTACGCCTGTTCGGCTTCCTGCGTTTCGAGAGCTACAAGGGGACGGCGAACCGCGACAGTCCGCTGCATGTGAAGGACAGCGGCGTGTCGGGCGGGGTAGGAGTGTTGTGGACCTTCAAGCGTTCCGCGGCGCGGGCGCGCGGGGCGGAAACGGTTGATCCGAGCATGTAAGGAAGAATGCCGTGCGGGGCCGCACGGCATGGGTGAAACCCGGGCGGCAAGGCCGGCCCGGGCAATGCTGCAATTACTTGGAAGCGTCCTTGCCGTCCTTGTGCTTGGACTTCTTGTCGTGCTTGTCCTGCTTGGCGTCAGCCTTGTCGGTCTTGTCGGCGGTCGATGCCGACGCCGGAGTCGCCGGGGTGGCAGGCGTTGCCGGAGTGGCCGGCGAAGCGGCGGTGGCAGCGGTGGTGCCGGTGCCGCCGGCGGTGGCCGACGAGTCGGTGGTGGCCGAGGTTTCGGTTGCCGGGGTGGTCGGCATTGCCGGGGTGGCGGAGGTTGCCGGGGTTGCCGGAGTAGCCGGGGTTGCCGGGGTGGTGGTCTGGGCGTAGGCCGAGGCAGCGGACAGAGCGACGATCAGGGTAGCAATGGTCTTCTTCATTGGGTAAATCCTTTCTGGTTCGGTTCTGGCGTACGTTTATCGTGTCACCTAGGCATCTAACGGGCCGCCGCCGAGCCCTGTTGACGAGCCTTACAAAGCCTTACGGTAGTCACATTTGCTAACAAGCTGTGCAACAAGCGGTGACCCAGCGCAAAAAAAATGGCCTGCAGAAATGCAGGCCATTTTTGTTGCGTGCGAGCCGATCAGCGTGACTTGACGAAAGGCCTGCCCAGCGCTTTCGGGGCCACCGACTTGGCCATCAGGCCGGCCAGCACCACCACGGTCAGCACATACGGGATCATCTGGATCAGCGCGCCCGGGATACGGCCCACCACCGGCAGGTCCACGCCTTCGATCTGCACTTGCAGCGCGCCGAAGAAGCCGAACATCAGGCAGCCCAGCACCGTGTGCAGCGGGCGCCAGTTACCGAACACCATGGCGGTCAGCGCCAGGTAGCCCGCGCCGGCCGACATGTCGCGCAGGAAGAAACCGCTCTGGACGATCGACAGGTAGGCGCCCGAGAAGGAGCACAGCACGCCTGCGATCAGCATGGCGGTATAGCGGGTCTTCTGCACCGATACGCCGGCGGCGTCGGCCGCATGCGGGTTTTCGCCGCAGGCGCGCAGGCGCAGGCCGAAGCGGCTGTGGTAGAGCACCCAGTGCACCACCGGCAGCAGCAGGAAGGCCAGGTAGACCAGCACGGTATGGCCGCCGATCACGCTGCCGTACAGCCAGCCGATGAAGGGGATATCGGCCAGGGCCGCGGTGCCCGGCAGGACGATGTCGGTCAGGCGCGCTTCGCCCAGGTCCGGCGTGCGGCCGCCTTGCTGGAAGAAGTACTGGGCCACGACAAAGGTCAGGCCGGTCATGGCGATGTTGATCGCCATGCCGGCGACCAGCTGGTTGCCCTTCTGGGTGATCGATACGAAGGCCTGCACCATGGCCAGCATCACGGAGGCCACGATGCCGGCGGCGATGCCGATCCACGGATCCTGGTAGGTATAGGCGACGCCGGCCGAGACGAAGGCCGAGGCGAGGATCTTGCCCTCGAGGCCGAGGTCGATCACGCCGCTGCGCTCGGCGAACAGGCCGGCCATGGCCGCGAAAATCAGGACCGGCGCATTGCGGATCATCGTGACGACGATGCTGGCGAGTTGGAAGTCGTCCATGGCTTATTGACCTTTACGAGCATTGATCAGTTTGAGGACCGCCGGCGCGTACAGGTTCTCCATCGCGCCGCAGAACAGGATGATCAGTCCCTGGATGAAAATGAAAGTCTCCTGCGGGATGTTCGGCTTTTCCAGCGAGAGGTCGAAACCACCCTGGATCAGCGCGCCGAACAGGACCGACGACAGGAAAATGCCCACCGGGTGCTGGCGGCCCATCAGGGCGATCGCGATGCCGATGAAGCCGGCGCCGGCCGGGAAGTTCAGGCTCAGGTAGTGCGTCGAGCCCAGGATCGAGTTGACGGCCGCCAGGCCTGCCAGGGCGCCCGAGATCAGCATCGCGACGATGATCATGCGGCTGATGCGCACGCCCGCGTAGTGGGCGGCGTGCTGGTTCAGGCCCGTGGCCTGCAGCTTGTAGCCCCACGAGGAACGCGACATCACGATGCCGTACACCGCCAGCGCGATCAGCGCCAGGAAGAAGGAGATGTTCAGCGGGGTGTCGCCCAGGACCGGGAACCAGTCGACCAGGCGCGGCATCCACGAGGCTTCGCTGAAGACGCGGCTGGCCGGGTTCTGGTCGCCCTCGGGGATGAGGTACTTCACGATGATGAAGTTCATCAGGCTGGCGGCGATGAAGTTGAACATGATGGTCGTGACCACCACGTGGCTGCCGCGCTTGGCCTGGAGGTAGCCGGGCAGGAAGGCCCAGCCGGCGCCGAAGACGGCGCTGGCAAGCATTGCCAGCGGGATCAGCAGCCACGGCGACAGCGAGGCGTCGAAAGCGAGCATGGCCAGGGTGAGACCCAGGCCGCCCAGGTACATCTGGCCTTCGGCGCCGATGTTGAACAGGCCGGCCTTCATCGCCACCGAGACCGCCAGGCCGGTGAACACGAAGGTGGAGGCGTAGAACAGGGTATAGCTCAGGCCTTCCGGATTGATGACGGCGCTGTTGATCAGGATCTGCAGCGATTCGACCGGGCTTTCGCCCAGCAGGTGGATCACCAGTGCGGCCACCAGCAGCGCGGAGAGCAGGTTCAGGATGGGCAGGACGAAGCTAGATGCCCAGCGTGGGAGTTCAGTCGTTTTCATATCAGTGCTTGTGCATCCCGCCCATCAAGAGGCCAATGCGGGTGGTATCGAATTCGTCGATGTTCAGCTCACCAGTGACGCGGCCACTCGAGACGACCACGATGCGGTCGGCCAGCGCGCGCACTTCTTCCAGCTCGGTCGACACCAAGAGGATCGCCACGCCTTCGTCGCGCAGGCGCAGCAGCTGGGTGTGGATGCTTTCGATGGTGCCGATGTCGACGCCGCGGGTGGGCTGGCCGACCAGCATCAGCTTGGGTGCGGCCGACACTTCGCGTGCGATCACGACCTTCTGCTGGTTGCCGCCCGAGAGCAGGCCGATGCGCAGGTCCGGATTCTTGGGGCGCACGTCGAAAGCCTCCAGCAGGTGCGCGCAGCGCTTGGCGATGGCCTCGAAGTCGAACAGGCCCAGCTTGTTCTTGACGCGGTCCTGGTAGCCGAACACGGTGTTCTGCATGACCGAGAAATCCTTGATGACGCCGTCGCGCAGGCGGTCTTCCGGCACGTGGCCGATGCCCAGCTCGCGGAACGTAGCGGGCAGGCCGTCTGCGTTGGAGCGGCCGGCATAGGGCAGCTCCTTGCCGAGAAACTCGACTTTGCCGGAGCTCGGCAGGCGCATGCCCGACAGGATTTCCATCAGCTCGCTCTGGCCGTTGCCCGACACGCCGGCAATCGCCACGATCTCGCCGGCGCGCACCGTGAGGTCGATGTCGGACAGCAGCTTGACCTTGTTCTTGTCTTCCAGCTGCAGGCCGCTGACCTGCAACACCGGCGCGCCCGGCTGGAAAGGCTTGCGCGGCAGGTTGCCCTCGATCGGCCGGCCGACCATCATGCTGGCCAGCTGTTCTTTTGACGTGTCGCGGGTCGCGACGGCGCCGGCCACGCGGCCCGCGCGCATCACGGTCACCTGGTCGGTGATCTCCATGATCTCGCCCAGCTTGTGGGTGATCAGGATGATGGTCTTGCCCTGTTCCTTGAACAGCCGCAGGATCTTGAACAGCGAGGCGGTTTCCTGGGCGGTCAGGACGGCGGTCGGCTCGTCCAGGATCAGGATCTCGGCGCTGCGGTAGATCTGCTTGAGGATCTCGACGCGCTGCTGCGCGCCCACCGACAGGTCGTGGATGGTGGCCAGCGGGTCGACGTCGAGGCGGTACTTGGCGCAGATTTCGCGCAGCGCGCTTTCCGTCTCCTTGCGCTTGGCAGCCAGCTTGAATCCGCCCTCGGTGCCCAGCATGACGTTGTCGAGCACGGTCATGTTCTCGACCAGCATGAAGTGCTGGTGGACCATGCCGATGCCCAGGTCGATCGCCTCGAGGGACGAGCGGATCTGGCGCTCCTGGCCGTTGATCACGAGCTGGCCGCTGTCGGCATGGTAGTAGCCGTACAGGATGCTCATGAGGGTGGACTTGCCCGCGCCATTCTCGCCGATCACACCGTGGATCGAGCCTTTGGCGATCGAGAAGCTGACGTCAGCGTTCGCCTGCACGGCCCCGAAGGCCTTGCTAATGTTGCGAAATTCTACGGCTGGCTGCATTGCGATCAGTACTTATAAGAGTGGATGCTTCATTCATTCAAAAGCGCGCCGGGCCGGGATGACCGGCGCGGCGCGCTTCGGAATGGGATAGGTGAATCAGACCGGGCAGCTGCCGGCGGCGCGGTAGTCGATGACCTTGATCTTGCCGTTGATGATGTCGGTGCGCACGGCGTTCACGCGCTTTTCCATCTCCGGCGAGACAACCTTGCGGTTGTCCTTGTCCAGGACCCAGTCCACGCCGCCTTCCTTCAGGCCCTTGTAGGTGACGCCCGGTTTCCAGGTGCCGTTCTTCACGGCCATGAAGGAGTCGTAGACGGCGACGTCCACGCGCTTGACCATCGAGGTCAGCATGGTGCCCGGGTGCAGGTAGTTCTGGTTCGAGTCGACGCCAATCGCCAGCTTGCCCTTGGTCTTGGCCATCTGCAGGGCGCCCATGCCGCTGCCGCCGGCCACCGCGAACACCACGTCGGCGCCGCGGTCAAACTGTGCGCGCGCCAGTTCGCCGCCCTTGGCCGGATCGTTCCAGGCCGCGGCGGTGGTGCCGACCATGTTCTGCATGATCTCGACTTTCGGGAACTGCGCTTTCGCGCCCTGGGTGTAGCCGCAGGCGAAGGCGCGGATCAGCGGGATGTCCATGCCGCCGACGAAGCCCAGCTTCTTCGACTTGGAGGCCATGGCGGCGGCGACGCCGACCAGGTAGGAGCCTTCCTGTTCCTTGAACATCACCGAGTTGATGTTGTTACCCTGCGCGATGCTGTCGATCAGCACGAAGCGCACGTTCGGGAATTCCTTGGCGACCTTCTGGACCGCCTGGGTCTGCGAGAAGCCGATCGCCGCGATCAGGTCGACCTTCTTGCGCGCGAGGCCGCGCATCACCTGCTCGGCCTGGGTATCGCTGTTGGCCTGCACTTCGAAGACCTTGATGCCGGTTTCTTTCGTAAAGCGCTGCAGGCCTTCGAAGGCCGACTGGTTGAACGATTTGTCGAACTTGCCGCCCGCATCGTAGACCATGCCGAGCTTCGGTGCCGCGGGCGCTGCAGCCGCGATGCCTGCGCTGCCGGCGACGCACAGCGCCGCAATGGTCATGGTGAGTTGCTTGAGTTTCATGAATGAGGCTCCTGGGAATTTCGATATTGTACCCGGCCCAACAGTGAGACAGGAACGGGCTGCGCAAGCTGCATCGTCAATGGCGACGGGGAGCCGGACAATGCGAAGCGCATTGTGTCAGCCGCACGGCGCCCGTGTGGTGTCGATTTGTATCGCGGTAGTGTTTCTCTCGACAGTGCTTGATACCTGTAGCTCATCTACAACATCAATACGGCTACAAGGACAGGCCTGGAGCCGAAACCAGCCCGCAGCGCCACGCAATGAAGGGAAATCCAGGTGTACGCAGCTCAGCCTGTCAAATATGCATCAAGCGACATATTGATGACAAATACGATTTTACTTGGCAATTTATTCTAAGGAAATATAACTGCTGACAATTTTCAGCAATTATTTTGCTACGGCGCCCATCGTGTCGATGGCCAGCGCCGGCTTGGGGCCGACTTCCTTGCCGACTTCGATCTGGGGCTTTGCAGCCTCTGAAGCGTTCGGCTCGGCCGCCGGCAGCTGGGGAGGGGTGGCCGGCTTGGCGAACTGGCGCGTGAGGAAGCTGGCGATCAGGGCCTGGGTCGCTTCCAGGTAGGGGATGTTCATGTGGTCCGAGCCGGGCACGGTGTCGTCGCCCACCAGCGTGGCCAGCTTGCCCACCAGCTGGTCGGTGTGCGAGTGCGGCACCACGTCGTCGGCGGCGGCGCGCAGGATATAGGTCGGCGCCTTGAGCGAGGGCGCGTACTTGATCGACTCGAAGCGGTGGCGCAGCATGTACTCGATCGGCATCACGCGGAAGCGCCGCTTGGCGATGGCGAGGATGGAGTCGTAGGGCGTGATCAGGACCACCGAGTGCACCGGGCGTTCCTTCGCCACCTGCACCGCCACGCCCGAACCGAGGCTGCGGCCGACCAGGGCGATGCGCGCGGCGTCCACCTGGCCGAGTTCGGCGAGCCAGTCGAACAGGGTGCAGCCGTCGTCGATCATGTGGATCTCGGCCGGCACGCCATGCGACTGGCCGTAGCCGCGGTAGTTCATGGCCAGCACGGTCATGCCGGGGAACAGCTTGCCGGCGTCGCGCGCGACCCAGGACACTTCCTCGGAGCGGCCGCCGAAATACATCACCGCGGGACGTGGGCCCGGAACGAGGGGAGTGAGGAGCCAGCCGCACAGGCGGGTCCCGTCCTTGGCGCGCAGGACGACGGGGCGGGTGCGGTGCCCGCTGCTGCGCGGGCTTTCGCATTCAGGGGTGATGCAGGGATTGAACACCAGGCGACGCTGGTTGGCCGCGACCGCGGCGGTCAGGGTCAGCCACAAAAAGCTGGCAAACCCTGTGATCCCTGCCGCCATTTTCTTTGAAGTGTCCATGGTTCCAGTCTACGCCTGCCGCTGGAACTTGTTCTGTGCGGCACTTCGCTAAGTGGAACGCGATATGGATGCGTAGTGGAACAGTTGGCTTATTACAACAACAAGCTGGGAGGGCCCTGAGGGCCCACGCGTCATTCCGGTGCGTGCAGCGAGGAGGGGCCGGCGGCGACGTATTGCTCGACGTCGGGCGCGCGATGGTCGATGCGCACGTCCTGCCCGTCGGCGTGCACGCCGGCTTCGGCATGCTCGCCAGATTCGCTGTCGCCGCCCATGCGCCTGCCCAGGTATTCCGAGGCCAGCACGCCGGCGGCCGACAGGGCCGTCAGGGCCAGCGAGCCGCCGCGGGCATGGCTGCCCTGGCGGCGCAGCACCAGGTTGGCCGCGCCCACCAGCAGGGCCGCGCCGGTGAGGGCCGCATGCAGCTGGCCTTCGCGCTTGGCTTCGCCCTCGGGCTTGTCGGCCACGTAATCCGCCACACCGGCGGCGCCGGCCGCCAGGCCGCCCACGATGCCGGCCCCCATGCTCAGGTAGGAGGCCTTGGCGTAGTCTTCGTCGCCGGTGGCGCTGTGCATGGCGTCGAGGATGAAACCGAAGGGAATGAGGATGCTTGGGGCCGCGCCCAGGATCGAGTGCAGAGGTTGGCCGGCAATGGTGATCTTGTTCATGGCGTGCTCCTGGCGTTGGTTACTGTCCCGTCAAGTGTGGCATAGGGTGGGGGAGGAGCACGCACGGTTGGGAATGGCCGGATGTTCTAGTAAGATCAATCATTCCGGCCCATGCGCCGCCCTATCATCGGAGACACCGTGCATTACCTGCTCATGTATGACCTCGCCCCCGACTATCTCGAGCGCCGCGCCGAATTCCGCGACGAACACCTGAAGCTGGCCTGGGAGGCGCAGCGGCGTGGCGAGCTGGTGCTTGCCGGCGCGCTGGACAATCCCGCCGACCGCGCGGTGTTGATGTTCAGCTGCGACAGCCCGCAAACGGCCCAGATGTTCGCCGCCAGGGACCCCTACGTCACCCACGGCCTGGTGCGTGCCTTCCACGTGCGCCAGTGGAACACCGTGATCGGCGACGACGCCTTTACCCCTGTCCACCCTGGTTAAAATTCCTGCTGGCAAATCTGCACTGAACAGGTAACATTGCCCGGCTTTCAACTGAGCCGGAGAGTTCATGCATACTGCCGTCAACCTGTGGCCGCTGCTCGGCGTCGCGGTCATCGTCGCCGGGTTCCTGCTGCGCGCGCATCCCGTGCTGGTGGTGGTGGCCGCCTGCGGCGTCACCGGGCTGGCTGCCGCGATGCCGGTGGAAAGCATCCTCGCTTCGCTCGGCACGGCCTTCGTCAAGACCCGCAACCTGCCGCTGATCCTGCTGCTGCCGCTGGCCGCCATCGGCCTGCTGGAGCGCGCCGGCCTGCGCGAGCGCGCCCAGGCCGCGATCGCGCAGGTAGCGTCGGCCACAGCGGGGCGCCTCCTGATCGTCTACCTGTTCGCGCGCGAAACCTCGGCCGCCGCCGGCTTGACCAGCCTGGGCGGCCAGGCCTCGATGGTGCGCCCGCTGGTGGCGCCGATGGCCGAAGCCGCCGCCGAAACGAAGTACGGCAACCTGCCTGAAGCGCTGCGCCACCGCATCCGCGCCATGTCCGCCGCCACCGACAACGTCGGCCTGTTCTTCGGCGAAGACATCTTCGTCGCCTTCGGCGCCATCGTCCTGATGCAGACCATCCTGAACGCCGAGGGCATCGCGGTCGATCCGCTGCACATGGCGCTGTGGGGCATCCCGACCGCCATCACCGCCTTCATCATCCACGCCTGGAATTTGCGCCGGCTCGATGCGCACATTCGCCGCACGATGGGCGAGGCAGGGGTGAAGGCATGATCACGCTCGAGCTGTTCTACCTGCTGGTTGGCCTGCTGTTCGTGGCGGTGGCCGTGATGAACCTGCGTGACCGGACCAACCCGCGCCGCCATACGACCGCGCTGTTCTGGGGGCTGTATGCCTTGCTCTACCTGGCAGGCGAACGGCTGCCCCCCAGCTTTGTCGGTGCACTCATGATCCTGATGGCGCTGGTGGCCGGCTTCAAGGGCGTCACCGCGGGCAAGGCGGCCGTGCTGCCGGAAGAAGAGCGCCGCGCCTCCAGCTCTCGCCTCGGTAACCGGCTGTTCATTCCGGCACTGATCCTGCCGCTGGTGACCATGCTCGGCGCGACAGTGTTCTCAAGCGTGCAGCTCGGCGGCGTACCGCTGCTCGACCCGAAGCACCTGACCCTGGTGAGCCTCGGTGTCGCTGCATTGGTGGCGCTGGGCGCGGCCTGCTGGCTGACGCGCTCGACCCCGCTGCAGGGCGTGCGCGAGGCGCGCCGCCTGGTTGATGCGATGAGCTGGGCCGTTGTGCTGCCGCACATGCTGGCCGTGCTCGGCCTGTTGTTCACCGAGGCCGGCGTGGGCAAGGCGGTGGCGCACGTGACGACTTCGTACATCGACATGGATTCGCGCTTCGTTGCGGTGGCGGTGTTCTGCATCGGCATGGCCCTGTTCACGATCGTGATGGGCAATGGCTTCGCCGCCTTCCCGGTGATGGCGGGCGGCGTCGGCATCCCGGTGCTGGTCGGCGTGTACGGCGCCAACCCGGCCGTGATGGCGGCAATCGGCATGTTCAGCGCGTATTGCGGTACATTGATGACGCCGATGGCGGCGAACTTCAACATCGTGCCGGCCGCGCTGCTCGACCTGCCCGACAAGAACGCCGTCATCCGGGCCCAGATTCCAACGGCGCTGCCGCTGCTGGTGGCGAACATCTTCCTCTTGTACTTCCTGATGAACCGATGATCAAGACCGTACTGCTTACCGGCTTCGAGCCGTTCAACAAGGCGAACGTCAACCCGGCCTGGGAGGCCGTGCGTGCACTGGATGGGTGGAGCGGCGCGGGCTTTCGCGTCGAAGTGCGCCAGCTGCCCTGCGTGTTCGGCGCTGCCAGGGAGGCCCTGGCCGCGCTGATGGAGGAGCTGCATCCGGACATCGTGATCGCCGTCGGCCAGGCCGGCGGGCGCGCGGAGATTTCGGTGGAACGGGTGGCGATCAACGTCGACGACGCCTCCATCCTCGACAACGCCGGCCGCCAGCCGGTGGACCGCCCCATCGTCGAGGACGGGCCGGCAGCTTACTTCAGCACGCTGCCGATCAAGGCGATGGTGGCGGCGATGCGCGACAAGGGCTTGACGGCGGGCGTGTCGCAGACCGCGGGCACCTTCGTGTGCAACCACGTGTTCTACGGGCTGATGCACCACACGGCCGGCAAGCCGACCCGGGCGGGGTTCATCCACGTGCCCTTCCTGCCCGAACAGGCGGAACAACGGCCGGACGATCCGCCGTCGATGGCCCTGGACGACATCATCCTGGGCATCATGACAGCGGTCGAAACGGCCGTGCATGTGGAACGCGACGTGGCGCAGGCCGGCGGGGCGACTCACTGAGTCGCCCTCCGGGCTGCGCCACGCGCTCCGTCAGGCTACTAGGCGATTAACGCTTTTCCTGCAGCTTCTCGCCCGCACGCTCCAGGGCGGCGCCGGTCTTGTCGCCCACCTTGTCCGAGGCTTCGCGCACTTCGGCAGCGGCTTCCTTGGTTTCTTGCTTGACTTCGGCGCCAGCCTGTTCAATGTTCTCGCCAGCGCGTTCGGCGGCGGCGTCCACGCGTGCTGCTGCGTTTTCGGTCGCGTTCTCGACCTTCTGTGCGGCTTCGCGGGTTTCCTGTGCGGCGTTGGCGGCAGCGTTGTCGACGGCTGCGCCGGCTTCCTGCGCCGGGCCCATGTTCGGGTTGTCGTCGGTTTTCTTGCAGCCGGTGGCCATCACGGCGACGGCCAGCATCAGGGCGGTAATGGTAGCGGTGGTTTTCATGGTGTGCTCCTTGTGAAGAGGTTTAAGTTATTCATCTTTTGACAAGAGTTTGCACCAGAGACTTGCTGAGAACGGTGCGCGAAGTAACGCAGAATAAAGAAAAACTTGCTTCTCAAACAAAATTTATGAAAACCGCTGTTGTAATAAGTTTTGTTGAAAGGCGATTGCCTTGGAGTGCGAGCTAGGGGGATGTTAGGATCAGTCAATGGACCGACGAACTGATTACAAGACCGCACTGCTCATCGATTCCGCCATCCACGAGGCGGCCAGCGAAGGGCGTCCGCGTGCCGCCACCGAACTCGCCAAGCTCGGCGTACCGATGGAAATCACGATGCGCGTGCTGACCCGGCCCACCGACCGCCGTCACCAGATCGCCTCGCTCAGCACGGTGGCGGTCGAGCTCAAGCGCCAGTAGGCTGTTCCGGGAACAGGATGTTCAGGAAGGCGCGCACCACCGGCGCATCGCCTTCCACCGGGTAGGCAATGTAGAGGTTCGCCGAGGGCGGATTGCTCTTGATCGGCAGGAAGCGCACGCCCGGCCAGCCGATGCGGCTGGTGGTCTGGGGCAGCAGCGCCACGCCCAGGCCCGCGCCCACCATGGCCAGCAGGGTCTGCGGCTCGGCCGCTTCCTGGAAGATGGTCGGCTGGAAGCCGGCATTGACGCAGCACTGGATCAGGTAGCGCGGTTCGGCCGACTGGTCCAGGTGCAGGGTCAGCATGGGTTCGTGGGCGATGTCGATCAGTTCGATCGCCTCGTTCTGCGCCAGCGGGTGCTTCGCGTTGATCGCCACGCACACGTTCTCTTGAAAACACAGATCCTGGCGCAGGTTGGCCTGCTTCAGCACGTCCCCCTCGATGCGCGGCTCGCGCCAGAAGCCGACGTCGATCTGCCTGGCGCGCAGCGCTTCCCACTGGTCATTCGGGCCCAGTTCGTGGATGGTCCAGGTCACGCGCGGGTACTGGCTCTGGAACTGCTCCAGCAGGGACGGAATCGGCCCCCACATCGCCGAGCCGACGATGCCCACGCGCAGGCGGCCCACTTCGCCGCGGTCGATCTGGCGAATGGTGTCGATCGTCATGCGCATCTTGGCCAGCAGCTCGGCCGCTTCCACCATCAGCGCCTTGCCGGCCACCGTCAGCTCGAAGCTGCGCGTGGTGCGCGTGAACAGGCGCACCCCGAGTTCGCTCTCCAACTTCATGATCTGCTGGCTCAGCGGCGGCTGCGAGATGTGCAGGCGTTCGGCCGCGCGCGAAAAGCTTTTCTCTTCGGCCACGGCCAGGAAGTAGCGCAGCTGTTTCAGGTCGATCGACATGGCGCGTCGTGGGTCAGGCGTTCAAGGCCACGGCCAGGCGTGCGCCGACCAGGGCGTTGTGCTTGACCAGGGCGATGTTGGTCGCCAGGCTGCGGCCTTCGGTCAGCTCCTTGATGCGGGCCAGCAGGAAAGGCGTGACGGCCTTGCCCTTGACGCCTTGCGCCTCCGCTTCGCCCAGCGCCTGCCGGATGATGGCGTCGATTTCCTCGACCGGCATCGCCGATTCGGCGGGGACCGGATTGCTGACCACCACGCCGCCCGCGAGGCCGAGCTGCCACTTGGTGCGGATGAAGGCTGCCTGTTCTTCCGGCGTGTCGAGCTGGAAGTCGGCCTTGAAGCCGCTCTCGCGCGTGAAGAAGGCCGGGAAGCCCGGCTGGCCGACGCTCAGCACCGGCACGCCGTGGGTTTCCAGGTATTCCAGGGTCAGGCCGATGTCGAGGATCGATTTCACGCCGGCGCAGACCACGGCCACGCTGGTGTGGGCCAGTTCCTGCAGGTCGGCCGAGATGTCGAAGCTGGTCTCGGCGCCGCGGTGCACACCGCCGATGCCGCCGGTGACGAACACCTCGATGCCGGCCAGCTGGGCGCAGATCATGGTGGCGGCAACGGTGGTGGCGCCGAGTTTGCCGGTAGAGAGCACATAGGGCAGGTCGCGGCGGCTGACTTTCAGCGCGTCGGGCGAGGCGCCCAGCAGCTCCAGCTGCTCGTCATTCAGGCCGACGCAAATCTTGCCGCCGATGATGGCGATGGTGGCCGGCACCGCGCCGGCGTCGCGGATGATCTGCTCGACTTCGCGTGCGGTCTGCACGTTCTGCGGGTAGGGCATGCCGTGCGAGATGATGGTCGATTCGAGCGCGACGACGGGTTTGCCGGCGGCGCGCGCGCTTGCCACTTCGGGCGAGAACAGGAGGAAGGATTGCATGCTCAGTCCAATACGGATTCGTTGAGGGGGACACCCGCAGGGGTGTCCAGGTGGCCTGGTTCGAGGGCGGGGCAGACGGTCTGCTCGCATTCGATGGTCATGGCGGAGAGTTGCAGGCCGCGGCGGCAGGCCAGGCCGAGGTCGGCTTCGCCGCTGTGCAGCGACCAGCAGACGGCGGCGGCGAAGGCGTCGCCCGCGCCGGTGACGTCGACGACCTCGACCGCCGGAGCGTCGAGGCGCATCACGCCGCCGTCCGACGTATACATGACGCCGCGTGCGCCGCGCGTGACCACCACGTCCTGCACGCCCTGGCTTTGCAGCTCGCGGCAGGCGGCGCCGATGGCGGCGTCGCCGTCGAGCGCGCGGCCAACACGCGTCGCCAGCTCGCCTTCGTTCAGGATCAGGAGGCGCAGGCCGCGCAGCTGCTCCGGCAGGCGCGCCATCTTCGGTTCCGACACCGCCACCAGCACCAGCGACACGCCGTCGCGCGCCGCACCGTCGAGCAGGGCGGCAATCGTGTCGTGGGGGAGATTAAGGTCGGCCACCAGCAATGCGGCGCTGGCGCACTGCTGCTGGCGGGTGGCGAGGAACTCCGGGCTCAGGCGCTCGTTGAGGGCCATGTCGGCCAGCGCCACCACCATCTCGCCATCCTGGCCCAGCACCGCGGTGTAGGTGCCGCTGCTGGCGCCGTCGAGGCGCAGGGCGCCGCGGGTGTCGATGCCGGCATCCTCGGCGTGGGCGAGCAGGGCGCGCCCGGACGCATCGTTGCCGACCGCCGTGATCAGGGCGACCGGCGCGCCCAGGCGCGCCAGGTTCTCGGCGATGTTGCGGGCGACGCCGCCGAAGGATTCGTCCTGGCTGGCCGGATTCGAGGTGCCTAGCACCAGCTTGCCGTTGCTGCGCAGCTTGCGGTCGAGGTTGGAAGCGCCGATGCACAGGATCGGGCGCTGGTCCGGCAGCACGTAGGCACGCCCCAGGATGCGGCGCTCGCGCACCAGGGTGGCGATGTAGTTGGCCACGGCCGAGCGCGACAGCCCGAGCTGGGTCGCCAGGTCCTGCTGCGAAATGAAGGGATTCGCGCGGATCAGCTCGTACAACTGTTCTTTCTTGGGCAGCTCGGTCACGGTAGTGTGTCGGTAGGAATAAACAAATGTTTGACTATAATAGACAAATGTTTGATTGGCGTCAAAGGAAATCGTTTTCTATGTCTATACGTCAACAATACACCCAAACATTTATTTTTTAAACCAATAAATCGGCAAGAAAAATGGTATTTGCCATACATATCGCCCCTCATGCATAGTTATAATATTCCGGCTGGTATGTAGCAAACCCTGTTCCAGCCCCTCCTCACGTCTCCCGAATCCGCACACAAGGACTATCATGTTCAGCAATACCCCATTTGAAGCAGCAGAAGTCATCAAGGCCCGCAAACCCGGTTTCGCACCGCGCGCCGCATTGATCCTGGGTTCGGGACTGGGCGTGCTGGCAGAGCAGATGACGGACGCGGTGTCGATCAGCTATGCCGACCTGCCGGGCTTCCCGATCAGCACCGTGCACGGCCACGCCGGCGAACTGGTGCTGGGCACCCTGGCCGGCGTGCCGGTCGTGTGCATGAAGGGCCGCGGCCACTTCTACGAAGGCTACGGCGCGGCCGTGATGACCTCCGCCGTGCGCACCTTCAAGCTGATCGGCTGCGAGATGCTCCTGGTGACGAATGCCGCCGGTTCGCTGCGTCCCGAGGTCGATGCGGGCAGTGTCGTGGTCCTGAACGACCACATCAACCTGCTGCCGGGCAGCCCGATGGCCGGCCCGAACGACGAGCGTTTCGGCCCGCGCTTCTTCAGCATGGCCAATGCCTACGACGCCGACCTGCGCGCCATGATCAAGGAAACCGCGGCCGCCAAGGGCATCACCCTGCACGAAGGCGTGTACCTGGCCTGCCCGGGCCCGAACTTCGAGACCGCCGCCGAAATCCGCGCGTTCAAGACCATGGGCGCCGACGTGGTCGGCATGTCGGTGGTGCCGGAAGTGATCTCGGCGCGCCACTGCGGCCTGAAGGTCGCCGGCATCTCGGCGATCACCAACCTGGCCGAGGGATTGACCCCGTTCCCGCTGTCGCACGAGCAGACCCTGAAGTACGCCGCGATCGCGGCCAAGGACCTGGTCACCCTGATCCATTCCTTCATCGAGCGCCTGGGCGCGACCCCGCGCGCGGAAGCCTAATTTTTCGAAAGAGCGAGCGATCCATGTCACGCGCATTCATCCTCCTGCTTGACTCGTTCGGCCTGGGCGCCTTGCCCGACGCCGACAAGTACGGCGACGCAGGCGCCAACACCTTCGGCCACATCGCCCAGTGGGCGGCCAATGAGGGCAAGCCGATGGCGCTGCCTCATCTGGAACGTCTCGGCCTGGCGGCGGCCGCGCACAAGGCCAGCGGCGAATGGGCCACGGGCTTCAGCCGGCGCGAAGGCTTTACCGGTGCCTGGGGCGTCGCGCGCGAGCAGTCGACCGGCAAGGACACGCAGAGCGGCCACTGGGAGATCGCCGGCGTGCCGGTGCTGTTCGACTGGGGCTACTTCCCGAAGACGGTGCCGTCCTTCCCGAAGGAGCTGACCGACAAGCTCTTGGCACTGACGGGCGTGCCGGGCTGGCTGGGCAACTGCCACGCCTCGGGCACCACCATCATCGACGAACTGGGCGACGAGCACGTCGCCAGCGGCAAGCCGATCCTGTACACCTCGGCCGACTCGGTGCTGCAGATCGCCGCGCACGAAGAGCACTTCGGCCTCGAGCGCCTGTACGAGGTCTGCGAGGTCGCGTATGAGCTGGTCAAGCCCTACAACATCGGCCGCGTGATCGCGCGTCCTTTCCTGGGCGAGAACGGCAAGTACAAGCGCACCAGCAACCGCCACGACTACGCCGTGCCGCCGACCGCGCCGACCCTGCTCGATCACGTGAAGAACGAGGGCGGCGAAGTCATCGCACTGGGCAAGATCAGCGACATCTTCGCAGCCCAGGGCGTGACCCAGCTGATCAAGGGCGCCGACAACATGGCCCTGTTCGACCGCCTGGTCGAGGTGGCGGACACCGCGCCGTCCAAGTCGCTTACTTTTGTCAACTTCGTCGACTTCGACATGCACTTCGGCCACCGCCGCGACGTCGCCGGCTATGCGAACGCGCTGCACGAGCTGGACGCGCGCCTGCCGGAATTCATGGCCAAGCTGAAGGACGGCGACCTGGTCGTCATCACCGCCGACCATGGCTGCGACCCGACCGCGCCGGGCTCGGACCACACCCGCGAGCACATCCCGATGATCTTCTTCGGCCCGAACGTCGCCCCGCAGGAACTGCCAACCGCGAACACTTTCTCGGATATCGGCGCAACGCTCGCCAAGCACCTTGGCGTCAAACCACTTTCGAACGGAACCGCACTGCTATGACCCAGCCCCTGGATTTCAAACGTAACACCGCCGTCGGCCTGGACCTCGGGCTGGTCAAGCACGTCAAGGTGAACCGCAACGCTGCCGACCGCCGCGCCGCCAGCCTGGCGAACCGCCGCACCGTCAAGAAGGAATACCAGGCTGCCTGGCTGGTGCGCGCCATCGAGTGCATGGACCTGACCACCCTGGGCGGCGACGACACCCCGGGCCGCGTCGAGCGCCTGTGCATGAAGGCGATGCGCCCGCTGCGCGCCGACCTGATGCAGGCCCTGGGCCTGGAAAGTCTGACCACCGGCGCTGTCTGCGTGTACCACGAGATGATTCAACCGGCAGTGAAAGTGCTGCAGGGCCGCCTGCCGATCGCCGCCGTGTCGACCGCTTTCCCGGCCGGCCTGTCGAGCCTGGAAACCAAGCTGCGCGAGATCGAACTCTCCGTGGCCGCCGGCGCGACCGAGATCGACATCGTCATCACCCGCCAGCACGTCCTGACCGGTAACTGGCAAGCCCTGTACGACGAGATGGTGGCGTACCGCCAGGCTTGCGGCGAAGCGCACGTGAAGGCGATCCTCGCCACCGGCGACATCGTCACCCTGGACAACGTGGCCAAGGCCTCGATGGTCTGCATGATGGCCGGCGCCGACTTCATCAAGACCTCGACCGGCAAGGAAGGCGTCAACGCCACCATTCCGGTGTCGCTGGTGATGACCCGCGCGATTCGCGATTACTACGAGCAGACCGGCTTCCAGGTCGGCTACAAGCCGGCCGGCGGCGTCTCCACCGCCAAGGCCGCGCTGCAGTACCTGACCGTCATGAAGGAAGAACTCGGCAACGACTGGCTGCAGCCGCACCTGTTCCGCATCGGCGCTTCTAGCCTGATGACCGACATCGAACGCCAGCTCGAACACTACGTGACCGGCAACTACTCGGCCGCCCATCGCCACGCGCAACCATAAAACAGCATCGGATTCGTCATGCCAACTATTAAAGAGATTCTTCAGACTATGGATTACGGCCCCGCACCAGAAAGCACCAAGGAAGCGAATGCGTGGCTGGACCAGCATGGACGCCGTTTTGGCCTGTTCATCGATGGCGCGTGGACCGAAGCTGCCAGCACCTTCGCCACCAGTAACCCGGCCGATGCCAGCGAACTGGCGCAGGTAACCCAGGCCACCGCGGACGACGTGGAACGCGCCGTGCAGGCCGCGCGCCGCGCCCAGCCGGGCTGGGCGGCCCTGGGCGGTCATGGCCGCGCGCGCGTCATGTACGCGCTGGCGCGCCTGCTGCAGAAGCACTCGCGCCTGTTCGCGGTGCTCGAGACCCTGGATAATGGCAAGACCATCCGCGAAACCCGCGATGCCGACCTGCCGCTGGCCGCGCGCCACTTCTACCACCACGCCGGCTGGGCCCAGCTGCAGTCGGAAGAATTCGCCGACTACCGCGCCGTGGGCGTGGTCGGCCAGATCGTGCCGTGGAACTTCCCGCTGCTGATGCTGGCATGGAAGATCGCCCCGGCCCTGGCCGCCGGTAACACCATCGTGTTCAAGCCGGCCGAGTTCACGCCGCTGACCGCCTTGCTGTTCGCCGAGATCTGCCAGCAGGCCGGCGTCCCGGCCGGCGTGGTCAACATCGTCACCGGCGACGGCGCCGTGGGCGAAGCCATCGTCAATCACCCTGGCATCGACAAGCTGGCCTTCACCGGCTCGACCGAAGTCGGTCGCATCATCCGCAAGGCCACCGCCGGCACCGGCAAGAAACTGTCGCTGGAACTGGGCGGCAAGTCGCCCTTCATCGTGTTCGACGACGCCGACCTCGACGCGGCCGTCGAAGGCCTGGTCGATTCGATCTGGTTCAACCAGGGCCAGGTCTGCTGCGCCGGTTCGCGCCTCTTGGTGCAGGAATCGGTGTACGACCGCTTCATCGCGAAAGTAAAAGCGCGCATGCAGAACCTGCGCGTGGGCTCGCCGCTGGACAAGTCGAACGACATCGGCGCGCTGGTCGATCCGATCCAGCAGCAGCGCATCCACGGCCTGGTGGAATCGGCCCGTGCGGAAGGTTGCGAAATCTGGCAGCCGAGCTGCGAAGCGCCGACCGCGGGTTCGTGGTACCTGCCGACCCTGATCACCGGCGCCTCGACCTCGGCCGCCGTGGCGCAAGCCGAAATCTTCGGCCCGGTGCTGGTGGCGATGAGCTTCCGCACCCCGTCGGAAGCGGTGCAGCTGGCGAACAACACCGTCTACGGCCTGGCCGCCTGCGTGTGGTCGGAATCGATCTCGCTGGCGCTGGACGTGGCGCCGCAGATCAAGGCCGGCGTGGTGTGGATCAACACCGCCAACCAGTTCGACGCAGCCTGCGGCTTCGGCGGCTACAAGGAGTCGGGCTTCGGCCGCGAAGGCGGCAAAGAGGGCATGTACGAGTACCTGACGCCTCTAGCGGAAGACGCACGCCCGGCTGCGCCGGTCGTCGCTGAAAAAGGTCGCGTCAAGCCGTCGGACGAGGGCAGCCCCTTCGCTGTCGACCGCACCGCCAAGCTCTACATCGGCGGCAAGCAGGCACGCCCGGACGGCGCCTACAGCCGCGCCATCAACGGGGCCAACGGCGCCTTCCTGGCCGACGTCGGCGAAGGCAACCGCAAGGACATCCGCAACGCCGTGGAAGCGGCGCACAAGGCGTCCGGCTGGTCCAAGGCCACCGCGCACAACCGCGCCCAGGTGCTGTACTACATCGCCGAGAACCTGGCGATCCGCGCCGACGAATTCGCCCAGCGCATCGCCGCGCAGACCAGCGCCAAGGATGCGGCGCGCGAGGTGCAGGCCTCGATCGAGCGCCTGTTCTACTGGGCCGCATGGTGCGACAAGTACGACGGCCAGGCCCACCAGCCGCCGATGCACGGCATTACCGTGGCGCTGAACGAACCGGTCGGCGTGATCGGCATCATCTGCCCGAACGAGAATCCGCTGCTGGGCTTCATCTCGCTGGTCGCTCCGGCGCTGGCGCTGGGCAACCGCGTGGTGGCGGTGCCGTCGGAAACGGCGCCGCTGTCGGCGACCGACCTGTACCAGGTGCTGGACACCTCGGACCTGCCGGGCGGCGCGCTGAACATCGTCACGGGTTCGGCCTCGGAGCTGGCGCGTACGCTGGCTTCGCACTCGGACGTCGATGCCGTGTGGCGCCATGACGGTTCGGCGGAAGGTTGCGCGGAAGTCGAGCGCTTATCAAGCGAGTCGCTCAAGCGCACCTGGGTCGGCGGCGCCAAGGGCCGTGACTGGTTCGATGCGAAGCAGGCCTGCGGCCGCACGGTGCTGCAGCATGCCAGCCAGGTCAAGAACGTTTGGATTCCGTACGGCGTTTAATACCAACACCCTAAAAACCGTCATTCCCGCGAAGGCGGGAATCCAAGTTTGCTAGCGTTATGCGAACGAAATTGGATTCCCGCCTGCGCGGGAATGACGTTTTGAAGTCAACACTTAAGGAAGCATCATGTTCCTCCCCCAAGAAATCGTCCGCAAAAAGCGTGACGGCGGCACCCTGAGCGCCGAAGAGATCCAGTTCTTCGTGCGCGGCATCCCGGACGGCAGCACCACCGAAGGCCAGATCGCGGCACTCGCGATGGCCGTCTACTTCAACGGCATGACGATGGACGAACGTGTCGCCTTCACGCTGGCGATGCGCGATTCCGGCCAAGTCCTCGACTGGAAATCCCTCGACCTGCCGGGCCCGGTGGTCGACAAGCACTCGACCGGCGGCGTCGGCGACGTGGTCTCGCTCATGCTGGGGCCCATGATCGCGGCCTGCGGCGGCTTCGTGCCGATGATTTCGGGCCGCGGCCTGGGCCACACCGGCGGCACCCTGGACAAGTTTGATTCGATCCCCGGCTACAGCACCGTGCCGGATCCAGAAAAATTCCGCCAGGTCGTCAAGGACGTGGGCGTGGCCATCATCGGCCAGACCGCCCAGCTGGCCCCGGCCGACAAGCGCTTCTACAGCATCCGCGACACCACGGCGACGGTGGAATCGGTGGCCATGATCACCGGCTCGATCCTGTCCAAGAAGCTGGCTGCGGGCCTCGACGCGCTGGTGATGGACGTGAAGGTCGGCAGCGGCGCCTTCATGCCGACCTACGAAAAATCGGTGGAGCTGGCCGAGAGCATCGTCCACGTCGGCAACGGCGCCGGCACCCGCACCTCGGCGATCCTGACCGGCATGAACGAGTCGCTCTGCCACGCCGCCGGCAACGCCGTCGAAGTGCGCGTCGCGATCGACTACCTGACCGGCAAGTCGCGGCCAAGCCGACTGCACGAAGTGACGATGGCGCTGTGCGCCGAGATGCTGGTCATTTCCGGCATCGCCAAGACCGACGAGGAAGCACGCGCCAAGCTGCAGGCGGCGCTGGATTCCGGCGAAGCGGCCGAGCGTTTCGCACGCATGGTGACCGCGCTGGGCGGCCCGGCCGACCTGATGGACAAGCCGGATGCACACCTGGAAACCGCACCGGTCATCGTGCCGGCACCCGCGCTGCAAGCAGGCTACGCGACCTCGGTCGACACCCGCGGCCTCGGCCTGGCGGTGGTGGCGCTGGGCGGCGGCCGCGTGCGTCCGCAGGACACGATCGACTTCGCCGTCGGCCTGACGAACCTGGTGGAGCTGGGGGATGCGATCGCGGTCGGCCAGCCGCTGGCGATGGTGCACGCACGCTCCAGCGAAGCCGCCGAGCAGGCGGTGCGCCAGGTGCAGGCGGCCTACCAGATCGGCCTTGATGCAGCGGCGGCCGAACCGATGATCTACAAGACCATCCGTCCTTGATACCGAGACCATGAAATACGCGAAACTCATCGACGAAGCCCGCGCCGCGCGCGAACTGGCCTACACGCCGTACTCGAAGTTCCAGGTCGGCGCCGCGCTGGAATGCAAGGACGGCCGCATCTTCCGCGGCTGTAACGTGGAAAACGCCTCCTACGGCCTGTGCAACTGCGCCGAGCGCACCGCCTTCTTCAGCGCCATCGCCCACGGCTACAAGCCGGGCGACTTCACGGCCCTGGCCGTGATCGGCCAGACCGACGGCCCGATCGCCCCCTGCGGCGCCTGCCGCCAGGTGATCCTGGAGCTGGGCGGCAAGGCATTGCCGGTGGTGCTGACCAACCTGAACGGCGACGTGTTCGAAACCACGGCGGCCGAGCAGCTGCCAAACGCCTTTGTTGGCGGAGACCTCAACCGGTAAGCAGCAATCGTCCGGTCAAAAGCGCTGCACGCGGTAAACGCGGCAGCGCTTTTCTTTTGCTTGTCAAAAAGCAAGCAAGCTGAGCTTCCTCAAGAGCAACATGGCAATCCCGGCGTGTAATCGCTGAAATCGCCTTGTATGCGCGCATGGGAGGAAGCGATGTCCGAACACGTCCAGATTGCCAGTCTTCTCGCATCCTTCGGCAGCTTCACGCAAGATACCCGCCTGCTCAGGCTGACGACACCACTTGGCAGCGCGCTGCTGGCGGAATGCATGCGCGGCGAGGAAGGGATCAGCCGGGGCTTCCGTTTTTCCATCGATGCCCTCTGTGCCGAGGCCGATGTGCGTCTCAAGTCGCTGGTCGGCCAGCCGGCGCTGCTCCAGCTGCTCACTGCCTCGAGTCTCGATGCGCTCCGGCCCTTCCACGGTCATGTGACGGCGATGGAGATGAGCGGGGCCAATGGCGGTTTCGCCCGCTACACCCTGACGCTGCAGCCCTGGACCAGCTTTCTCTCGCTGGGCCGCGACAGCCGCATCTTCCAGGACATGTCGGTCTTCGACATCCTCGACGTGGTCTTCGGCAGCTATTGCGGCCGGGCCAGGCTGGCGCCGGCATGGCGCCTGGAGATCGCCGACCGCAGCATCTATCCCAAGCGCAGCCTGACGACCCAATACCAGGAGAGCGACCTGGCCTTCGTCGAGCGCCTGATGCTGGAGGAGGGCCTGTTCTACTTCTTCGAGCACAGCGGCGATCCCGACAGCCCGTCGCTGGGCGCACACACGATGGTGATCGCCGACCACAACGGCGCCTTCCAGCCGAACCCGCAGGCGCAGGTCGACTTCACACGGCCAGGGGCCGTCATGAAGGCCGACAGCATCGACCGCTGGCGGACCGAATCCCGCCTGCCGAGCAATGGAATCGAGCTGGGAAGCTGGGATTACCGGACCGTGCGCCAGCGCCAGGTCCTGGCAGCGGGCCATGCCGGCCCGGCTGAAGCCTTGATCAGCCGCGACACGCCCGGACTGTATGCGTGGGAGACCCGCGAGCAGGGCGAGCGGCTGGCGGAGAACCAGATCCAGGCCTGCGAGGCGGCGCGCCAGGTCCACATCGCCGCAGGCACCGTGCGGACCTTCACGCCGGGCACGCGCTTCACCTTGCACGGGCATGCCCGCTTCGACGAGGCGCCGGGCGACGACGCGCGCAGCTTCGTGATCACCGCTGCGACCCACCTGATGCACAACAACCTGACGGCCGACATGCTCGAGACGGTCGACAAGCTGCTGGGACAGGGGCCGGTCGCCGGGATGGCCATGCACCAGTCCGAGCCCAGGATTCCACGGCAGCTCGCCGGCGATCGTCCCCTGTACCGCAACCGGATCGAAGCCATTCCAGCCAGTGTTCCTTACCGCGCAACGGGGGAGGAAGGACATGGGCGCCTGCTCCATCCGCGCCCGACCGTGCGCGGCCAGCAGACCGCCATCGTGGTGGGGCCGCCGGGTGCGGTGGTCCATACCGACAGGGATCATCGCATCAAGGTGCAATTCCACTGGCAGCGCGGCGCGATGAGCCATAGCCGCGCCTTGCATCCGTCGCCGGATGGGCATACGGGAGCGCCAGGTGACGATACGGCCGGGACCTGGGTGCGGGTGGCGACGTCCATGGCCGGCGCCAGCTGGGGCAGCAACATGCTGCCGCGGGTGGGGCAGGAGGTGCTGGTGGATTTCATCGAGGGCGACATCGACCGGCCGGTGGTCATCGGCGCGCTCTACAACGGCCGCGGGCAGCCCGATGCCCAGCACAACGGGGTCGCGCATGGTCCCGGTGCGGCGACCGGCAATGCGCCGCCATGGTTTCCGGGCGAAGGGGGTGGGCATGGGCATGCGGCGGTGCTGTCGGGCTTCAAGTCGCAGGGCATGGGTGACAGCCAGTCCGGCAGCGGCGCCTACAGCCAGCTGGTGTTCGACGACAGCCCCGGGCAGGCGCGCACTTCCCTGCAGTGTCATATGAAGGCGCATGAAGGCACGGCGGAGCTGAACCTGGGGCATCTGGTGCACCAGACCGATAACGAGCGGCTGCAGACGGTGGGCTTCGGGGCGGAGCTGAAGACGGCGCACAGCCTGGCGCTGCGGGCAGGGCAGGGGATGTTGCTGTCCACCGATGCGCGGCAGGGGGCGCGCGGCAGCCAGCTCGATTCGCGCGAAGCGGTGTCGCAGATCGAAGAGAGCCATCGCTTGCAAGTCGATGTGGCGAAGCTGGCGCAGAAGCATAACGCCAGGCTGGAGGAGGAGCCGGCGCCGGAAGAACTCGCGGCGGTGAAAGAGATGGCGCATAGCGCCGAGGTGATCGGAGCCGCCGCCGATGGCGCCGTCGCGTACAGCGAGCCCCAGCTGCAGCTGTCGAGTCCTGCGGGCATCGTCGTTACCACGCCGGCCGATGCGGTGATTTCCGCAGGGACCACGAGCAGCATCGTTGCGGGGCAGGACATCAATGTTGTCGCGCAGGGCAACTCATCCACCCTGGTTGCGAAGGGAATCAGCCTGTTCACCTACGGCAAAGCCACCAACAAGGAAAAACCGAACCAGGAGGTGGGCATCAAGCTGCATGCAGCCAGTGGGAAGCTGAGCAGCCAGAGTCAGTCGGGGCCGACGAGGCTGACGGCGGACAAGAAGATCACCGTGGCGAGCGTGACGAAATCGGTGGCGATTTCGGCGCCGAAGAAGCATGTGTTGCTGACGGCGCAGGGGGCGTATATCAAGCTCGAAGGGGGGAATATCGAGGTGCATGCGCCGGGGAATGTGGAGTTCAAGGCGAGCAAGAAGGAGTTGGCGGGGCCGGTCAGCGTACCCAGTCCCGAATATGCAATGAAAATCTCCGAACTGAATCTAAAGCGTGATCTTGAGATCGAGTACCTAGATGCAGACGGGAACGTTCTCACCGATGAGCCTATAGCATTCAGATTTTCGAATGGGGCGCAAAGGGAGGCAGTACTGGATGGGAATGGCAAGACTGTTCTTAAGAATGTTCCGCTGGGACCGTTTGGCGCAAAACAACCACGACGTAACTAAGAAAGATCTCTTGTACTCATCTTCGATATCGAAATAAATCTTCTCTGGACGAACAGTTATGGCTCAAGGAATAGAACGCTCTGCTAACGCAAAACCGCAGACGGTCTGCATTGATCTTCCCGGCGAATCGGTCCAATGTTGGCGATCGACTGACAAAGTACAGGTGATCTTGAAAAAACATCGCGATGTCATTTTCGAACTAAGCCTAGCGCAAGAGAAAAAGTACACAGTCGAATCGACGGGGTCGGACTTTTACAACGCCAACAAGAAAAAAATTGTTGCTGGTGGCGGTAAAGAACGAATCTTATTCGCCGACGGGGAACGGCTGCATTTATGGATATCACGTGATTTCAAAGGCGAATTTTTATTAAAGTCAGCAGGCCAGTTGTTGATGAGAATAGACCCAGCGAAGCTCGACGCAAGACGGTACGACAACGACCCAAAAACAAAGCCAATGCCGATTGTTGTTGGAATTGGCTCGCCTTTGCGAAAGACACCTTCCGACACGGTCCAAACTCAGAAGTTTAATGACGGAAAATTTATGGGTTTGCCGGCTAACCTGCGGCCAGCGGCGGCGCCCATCGACGAAGAATGCGCAGCAGTTTGTGTTGTAGAGGGAGACGCAAAAGGAATGCCGGCGCGCATATGGGATAAGTTGAAAAGTGGTGGAGGGGCTGATACTGGACTGGTTGAGGTGGATCCCAATGATATTGCGACACGCAACTGGTTGCTCGGGCAGATTGCTTCTGCTGGAGCTTATGTTGGCGATAATTGGAGCTGGTTGAAATCGAGCGTCGAGGGAAAGGCTGATACAGGGTTCAAGCTCGTTAAGGCAAGGATACATTATGTAAAAGGTAAGGCAAGGTACTACTTCTCAGGCTATACCCGATATAACACTATTTTTCGAAACGGTGGATTTGGCCCTGGGAATGACCGTGTTCTAAGCATTTTTTCGGGTGCTGGCAAGGCGAGCAGCTCGTTAGCTTCCGCGGCTGCGAATATTGCCGGAACTTTCAAAAACAATGCACTTGTTGCTTTCATCTTTGGAAATGTTACCAGTTTAGCGGAATGGAAAAGCGACATTACCAAGGACGGTTATGATCTGTCAGCAGCATTACTGATGAACTTAATCAAATCGATTATCATTGCAGCGCTAACTTCGTTAATTGTCGCTTTTTTGGTATGCGTAGCAATGTTCGCGTTCAAAGTAAGCGTGTGCATCGTTGCTGTCGGTATTGCGACTATGGCGGCAGGCGTAGCCGTCTCGTATGGAGTAGCTTGGGCCGACAAGGAACTCGGCCGGATAGTAGGTGGTAAAGAAAATAACGATGGTTTGTCCGCCGTTTGGGCAAAGCAAATGCGGGAAAATGTTGAGAAGAATCACAACTTTCTTCGCGATAGAAAGTTTTGGGACAAGGAGGACTGGATTGAAAAATCTCGATTCAATTAATCCGGAATTTTTAAGGCCTTCTCGGTTCTCATGGGTCGGAGCCTCTGGCTTGTTCCTTTTGGCGCTTACAAGCATTCCGCTCGCCTGTGGCCCGGTGCCTGATATTCCAATAAAGGAAAATCCGATAGCCTTGGCGCTTTTGGGAGTGCTAATATTTTCGGTGATTTTGTTTATTCTCCCTCTAGTCTTCAGGTGGGACTGGAAAGCCAAGTATTTCGGCTGTACAGCACTCTCTATAGCAAGTTTTTCTTTCTTGGCGCTTGTCCCTTGCGCTGTGCTGGTTGTCTATGGAACGGCACCTTTAATTTTCAATACCGTCGTGATCATAATTTATGGAGTCACGCACTATCTCTGGTGTAAGAAATTTTTTGTCGTTTATGAGTGTATTTATGCCCATGAGGAATTGAGAAACATGCTCTATAAAGAAGAGGTTGACGCAGTTTATTATTTGCAGCGAGGTGATGTATACCTTCTTGAGAAGTTCTTCAAAGTCTCTCAGGCTCCTCGAGGACGCGATTTCTTGCTTTTTTCCGTTCTTGCATTTTGCCTAATTCCTGTAATGGGGTATGCGCGGGAATTCACGGGAATTCCGTTCACGCACATATTTTTGATTGTTGGCGTACTGCCGCTTAGCTGGATGTGTATAGGGCTTGCTGTTCGTGGGTATTTAATTTTTTATCAATATCCGGCAAAAATTAAGAAAAGTACCGGGAAAGAAGTATATGTAGATCTGGCGAGCAGCTGCGATTCATTAAATAAATCAACTGCAGCAGAATTGAAGAGAGAGTTAAAAAATATTCAATAATTTCTCTAAAAAACCGGGCGCAATTGTTGGGGCGGCAAGAAAAATGTCGCTATCATCTTATTAGCTACGTTGATAACGGCTTCAGCCCAATACTGCAAAGGCTTGAAATCGTCAAAAGACACACAACATGCAGCTTTGACCACGTTTTCGATGAGGAGCACCACCATGAGCCCATCCGACACTCAAATGCTGCATGACTTCCTCGGCCAGCTCGTCCAGGCCCGAGGCATCAAGAAAGACCCCGAAGCCGACGCGCTCATCCAGCGCGCGGTCGCACAACAGCCCGATGCCGCCTACTTGCTGGTGCAGCGTGTGCTGCTGATGGAGCAGGCCCTGGACAGCGCCAAATCCCAGATCGCCGCGCTGGAAAACCAGCTGCATCAACAGCAGCAACAGACCAGCCGCGGCGGCTTCCTCGATCCCCATTCCTGGGGCAGCCGCAGGCACGCCAGCCACCCGCAATCCCACCACATGCACTACCAGCACGCCATGCCGGGCTCGATGGGCCGCGGCATGGGCGGCTTCCTGCGTGGCGGCGGCGGTGGCGGCCTGCTCGGCTCGATCGCCGCGACGGCGGCCGGTGTGGCAGCCGGCAGCTTCCTCTTCCACGGCCTGGACAACCTGTTCCATGACCACGACGGAAACGGCGGCGCCCACCTGCTGGGCGGAGAAAACCTGTCAGGCGCCGACCTGTCGGGCGGCGCGCTGGCCGACCAGGCCGGCCTGAACGACATCGGCACGGGCGACGGTCTGCTCGGCGGTGGTGATTTCGGGTCGGAAGGCAGCGGCGGCTTCTTCGACGGCGACGGGTCCGACGAAGGTCTGTTCGGCTGAGCGCCAGGCCGCCAAGGGCATCACATCTGCTGGAACAGATGCCCGTGGTTGCGGCTCACTTCCAGCTCGCCGGGGAAGTTGCGCAGACGGACCATCTGGCGCCCGCGCAGGTCGCGAAACACCTCGGCGATCGCATCCACCCGCACCAGGGTCGAGCGGTGGATGCGCCAGAACTCGTCCGGGTCCAGCTCGTCCGCCAGTTCCTTGAGCGTCTTGCGGATCAGGAGCTGGGCAGTCGCGGTTTGCACGCAGGTGTACTTGTCGTCGGCCTGGAAGAACAGGACCTCGCGCGTGCTGACCATGCGCAGGCTGCCGCCCACCTGGGCCTGGATCCACTTCAGGTAGTTCGGCCTGGCCGCGCCGCCCTGCTTGAGCAGGGCGCCCAGCTCGGCCAGCTGCGCGCCGATGTCCTGCGGCGCCCTGGTGAGCCGCGCGCGCAGGCGCTCGCAGGTGGTCTGCAACCGTGCCGGCGTCACCGGCTTGAGCAGGTAGTCGATCGCTCCCTGTTCGAAGGCGTCGAGCGCGTACTGGTCGTAGGCGGTGGCGAACACGATGTGGCAGCGGTTGTACAGCTGGCGCGCGGCGTCGATGCCGCCCATGCCCGGCATGCGGATGTCCAGGAACGCGATATCGGGCTTGTGCCGGGCCGCCAGCTCCAGCGCCTCGGCGCCGTTGGCGGCTTCGGCCACGATGCGCAGCTCGGGCCAGGCCTCCGCCAGGCGCATGCGCAGCTGGTCGCGCATCGGCGCTTCGTCGTCGGCGATTAGCGCGGTCGGGGCGCCAGGATTCATCAGTCGAACTCCGTCATCCGGTAGGGCAGGCGGATCGAGGCGCAGGCGCCGCCGCCGGGTGGCATCTCGATCACCAGCTCGGCATCCTTCCCGTACAGCAGGGCGAGGCGCTCGCGGATGTTGGCCAGGCCTACGCCTTCGTCGGCGTGCAGGTCGATGCCGACACCATCGTCGCACACGTCCACGTGCAGCGTGGCTACTTCGACATGGGCGCGGACCGTGATGGTGCCGCCGGCCACCTTCGGCTCCAGGCCATGCTTGATCGAATTCTCGATCAGGGTCTGCAGCATCATCGACGGGAAGGGCGAGCTGCCCAGGAAATCGGGCACCTCGAAGCGCACCTGCAGGCGCTCCTTCATGCGCGCCTGCATGATGGCCAGGTAGGCACGCGACAGCTCGACCTGCTTGCCGAGCGTGCCGCCGCCTTTGGTGCGCATCTGCGGCAGCGAGGAGCGCAGGTATTCGATCAGGTGCGCGTGCACGCGCGCCGCTTCCTTCGGGTCGGTCTCGATCAGCTGGCCGATCAGGGCCAGGGTGTTGAAAAGGAAGTGCGGTTCGACCTGGGCCTGCAGCGTCGCCATTTGCGCTTCCATCAGCCGACGCTCCAGGGTGGCGACGTTGGCCTTGTCGGCGGCCTCGCGGGCGGTGAGCTCGGCGCGGCGCTTGCCGCCGGCCAGCACCTTGACGCCGAACGAGATCAGGATGAACCATACCGCCGGTTCGGTCAGGTTGAACGAGATGCCGAAGACGAATACCAGGAACCAGGTCACGTACAGCTTGCGCCACTCGACCAGGGCCAGCCAGTCGAAGAAGCCCCACCACAGGGCGCTGGCTTCGCTGACGGCTTCGCGCACGAAGTCGAGTGCGCGGTTGATCGGGGCGGCAGTCATGGCTTACTCCACGATCTGGGCCGGACGACGGCCGAACAGGGCGGTCGCGACGACCTTCAGCAGCAGGAAGGCGATGAACAGCGTGAGCGCCAGCGGCACGATGCTCAGGATCAGAGCCAGCCCGATCGACACCGCCAGCAGTGACGGCCAGGACAGCGACGCCAGGGTGCGGGCGCCCGAACGCAGGGCACGGTTTGCCTTGCGGGCGATGTCTTTCATGTCGGTCATGAACGTATCAAAGCGAGAGGGTTTCATGCGTGGTCCTTCGGTTGAGTTGATGGCGCCACTGTAGGCCCTGGGGCCATGTAGCGCCATGGTCATCCGACGAACGGTCGAAATCCCGGGTTTGGCGGTAGCGTGGGCGGATAAGCGGGACCGTATTTATCACTTTCGGGAGAGCGCTGCGCGGCTGCGCGCGTCCCAGTAGCTGCGCAGCAGCCCGTAGTTGACGGTGTCGGCCATCTGGCCGTGCACGAACCAGCGTTCGGGCATGTAGCCTTCCTTGCGAAAGCCCAGGCGTTCGAGCACGGCGGCCGAGGCGCCGTTGCGCGGGTCGATGTCGGCCTCGACGCGGTTCAGCCGCAGTTCGTGGAAACCGTAGTCGAGCGCCACCTCCAGCGCCTCGGTGGCGTAGCCCTTGCCCCAATGCGGGCTGCCGAGTGCGTAGCCGAGTTCACAACGGCGGTTCTGCGGGAAGAAGTGGTGCAGGTTGACGGTGCCGATGAGAAGGCCGGTCTCGGCAAGCTCGATGCCGAAGCGTACCTCGGACTGCTCCCGGTAGCCTTCCAGGGCGCGCGCAAGGGCGTTTTCGGCAAAGGAGACCGAGGTCCAGGGTTCGGCGCTCCAGTAGCGCACGACCTCGGGATCGGCGAATACGGCGAACAGGTCGGCGGCATCGAGCATGGTCATGGGGCGCAGGGTGAGCCGCTCGGTGGTAAGGATGGGCGTCGGATAGCTGGACATGGTCACCTGATTGTTTAATTGCCAATAATCATACAGAGTGGGCGCGATTTGTCTTCGTCCAGAAGAAGGATTTTTGCTTGGTTCACGCGCCGGGCAGGTAATCGATGCCGCCTTCGATCGCGCCGATGACCTGGGCGCGGTTCTCCTGGCTCTCGCTGAAGCCGGCCAGCAGCGTCGTCCGCGAGCCCCCTGCTTCGAGGTAGTCCTGCCAGTATGCCAGGCCGGCCGCATCCGGCTCGCGGTGCAGCACGTTCCGGTACACCGTCGCGACGAAAGCGGGGGTGTCCAGCGGGCCGTAGCGTCCGACAAACTCGTCGCTGGCCATGAACTGCGCCGCCACGTCGTGCAGGCCGGCGCCGCGGTCCATCGCCGCGATCCAGAAGCCGAGGCCGGCCGCGTCGGGAGCGCGGTCGAAGGCGGCCTGGTAGATGCGGTAGGCCTGTCCGGCGCTGCCGTCGATGTCGAAGGCCAGGCCGCGATCGGCGAACAGGACACGCTCGACGCCGGCCAGGGCGACGTCGATGGCCTTGCCGGACAGCGTGACGCCGGCATCGTTGCGCAGCAAGGTATACGCGTGCCGCTGTCCCGGAAGCGTGGCGACGTCGAAACCGGCAGCGCCGTCGAAGGCATTGACGCCGGGGCGGGCAAGGAACACGTCGTTCCCACTCGATCCCAGCAGCGCCTCGCCGCCGAAGTTCGCCTGGTAGACATGGCCGTTGGCGAGCTTGTTGAGCCACACCGACATCACGCCGCCGCCCGTGATGCCGACCAGGTCGCGCATGCCGTCGCCGTCGACGTCGGCCGCCTGGACGCGTTCGCCCGGCGCGGATTCCCAGGCGAGGGCAAAGCTGCCGTCGCCGCGGTTCAGGTAGAGCTTGGACCTTACCGGCGTGCCTGCCGATTCGGCCAGGATATCGACGAAACCGTCGTTGTTGACATCGACCGCCGACAGGGACATCAACCAGCCGGGCTGGCTGGTGTCCTTGTCCTGGGGGAGGCGGGCCGCGGTCTCGTCGCGGAAATTTCCGGCGCCATCGTTGACCAGGAGCTGGATGTAGTCGGCATGGTAGAACGTGGCGGAGTCTCCGCCATTCGTCACGCTCAGCATCAGGTCCGGAAACGCATCGCCATTCAGGTCGATGCGCTCGACCTCGAGCACGATTTCGCCCGGCAGGCCGGCAGCCGGCAGGGAAATCGGCGCGCTGCGCGTGAAATTGCCGGTGCCGTCGTTGAGCAGGACCTTGCTCGGCGTTTTCATGAGGTTGCCGTCCCAGGTGCCCAGGACCAGATCGGCGGCGCCGTCGCCGTTGAGATCGCCGATCCCCGAGAAGGTGCTGGTTTCAGGATAATCCACGTGGCCGAGCGTGACCGAGGGCCGCGGGAGCAGCGCACGCATTTCGGTGAAGCGCCCGCTGCCATCGTTGATCAGGAGAAGATTGCCTTCGTCGATCGCATTCACCAGCACGTCGATGTGGCCGTCGCCGTTGACGTCGCCCGCGCTGCCGCCGTGATTCGTGTCCGGACGCTGGGGCAGGCTGGCGCTGGCGTCCTCGAGGCGGCCGCTCGATACGGAAGACAGGTAGAGGCTGCTGATTCCGCCGGGGAAGGGCGGCGCGTCGTCGCCGAAATCGAGCTGGAAGATGTCGCTGCGGCCGTCCCCGTTGAAGTCGGCCACGATGGTACGGCCGCCGCCGACGATCTTCAGGGGCGGCTGCCCGAAGATCTCGGCGGTGCCGTCGCGCAGGCCGCCCTTGCGGTCGCCCAGGACGACGTAGGTGGGGGCCGGGGCGGTGCCGGTGGCGACCTGGGTGACGATCGCGAAGTCGGTGCTGCCGTCGCCGTTGAAGTCGCCCGGCTTGAACTGCGACAGCCCGGCGTTCGTGGGGAAGGGAAGCTTGAGCGTGCCGGCGCTGCGGAAGTCGCCCACGAACTGCGAGCGCAGGATGACCGCATCGTCCGCCCCTGCGCCGACGAATTCGATCTTTTCGACACCACGCAGGATATCGGTGCCGCGGTCGCCGTTGGTGAAGCGCTTGACGACGGTGAAGGTATCGCTGGCCGCGTCGTAACGCACCTCGGCCGCCGTCGATTTCTCGAAGTAGTAGCTCACGGTATCGAAGCCGGCGCCGCCCTCGACCAGGTCGCTGCCTCCGCCGCCATGAAAGTATTCGTCGGCAGCGCCGCCGCGCAGGATGTCGTCATGGCCCGAACCCTGCACGACCTTGATGCCGACCAGGCGGTCGACGGTGCCGAATCCGTCCTCGGCGCTGCCTGCGCCGAGATCGACGATCACGCCGCGCGGCGAACCCCAGTAAGCGGCCGTCGCATAGGAAGCACCTGCGACGATCTCGTCATTGCCGGGACCGCCGATGGCCAGGCCGGTTGTCACGATGATGCGGTCGTTGCCCTCCAGGCCGTAGATCGGTCCTGCGGGAAGCGACTGCTTTTCCTGGTCGATGACGTCGTCATTCGGCGTGCCGTGAAAGTCCATGTTCGTCCTGTCGTGCGGAGTTGCAAAGATGCAAGTATATGCAATCGGCGGGAAAGAACGACATTCTGGACACGGTGTCCGTCAACCGGTCGCAGTCACCGCCCGCACCACCATATCGCCGATCAGGCGCTCGGCATCCTCGAAGTCCGCGCCGGTGAGTTCCGGCTTGTCCAGCACCAGCGCCATCTGGGCCGAGAAGTCGGCGTAGGACTGGGTCATGGCCCACAGCGCGAACAGCAGGTGGGTGGCGTCCACGCGGACGATGCGGCCGTCCGCCATCCAGCGCTCGAAGACCTCGATGTCCCGGCGCAGCAGCGGCACCACGCGGGCGCGAATCTGCTCGCCGTAGAACTTGGCGCCGCCGATGACTTCCATCGCGTACACACGCGAGGCCCAGGGCTGTTCGCGCGAGAAGCGCAGCTTGGCGGCGACGTAGGCGCGCAGCACGTCGCTTGGCTCGCCGCCGGCATCGGCAAGCTTGGCCATGCGCTCGAGCCAGTCGTCGAGCACGTCGTCGAGCACGCGCTGATACAGGCCCTGCTTGGTCGGGAAGTAGTAGAACAGGTTCTGTTTCGAGATGCCGGTCCGTTCGGCGACCGCGGCGATGCTGGTGCCTTCGTAGCCGCATTCGGCGAACAGGCGGGTGGCGGCTTTGATGATCGCGCTTTCCAGCTTGTCGCGCCGCCTGGCGCTGTCGGTGACGTGGATGTCCATGGTGTCCTCAGCGCTGTGCACGCAGGAAGTCGAGCAGTTGCGGGTCGGCCGCATAGGCGGCATTGAAGCGGAACCAGATGCCCTGGGGCTCGCGCTGCGTGAAGAATTCGCCCGGCGCCAGCAGGATGCCGGCCCTTAACGCGGCGTCGGCGATACTGCGGCCGTTTCTTGCCGCGGTCGGCGTCTCCGCCCAGCCGGCGCTGACGAACATGCCGCCGCGCGGCCGCGCCAGCGGACGCAATCCCACGTCAAGCAGGGCCTCCAGGGCGCGTTCGCGCGCGTCCTCCAGCTGGCTGGTCAAACGCTCGACCATGCGGCGGTAGCCGCGCGTGCCGGTGGCGTGGAAGACCGCGCGCTCGTTGATCTCGGACGTGGTCAGGCCCGCCACCATCTTCACGCGCAGCAGTTCCGGTATCAGGGAGTGCGAGGCGCACAGCGAACCCACCCGCAGTACCGGCGACAGGGTCTTGGAAAAGCTGCCGACCCGGATCACGCGGCGCAGCCCATCCATGGCCGCCAGCGACGCTTCGCCGGCGGCCGCCAGCTCGCGGTAGATGTCGTCTTCCACCAGCCAGAAATCGAACTGCTCGGCCAATGCCAGCAGGCGGTGCGCCTGGGCCTGCGAGAGCGAGGTGCCGAGCGGATTCTGGAGCACCGTGTTGACGAACATGAGCTTGGGATGCAGCAGGGCGGCCTGGCGCGCCAGTTCCTCCATGTCCAGCCCGGCCTCGCTGCGCGGGATGCCGACCGGGATGCAGCCATGGTGGCGCACCAGCGACAGCAGGTTGCTGTAGCCGGGCTCTTCCACCAGCACCACGTCGCCGGGCCGCGTGAGAGTGCGCAGCACCAGGTCGAAGGCGTGGGTGGCGCCGTTGGTCAGCAGGATCTGGTCGGGCTCGACGGCGAACAGCTCGCCCGACAAGCTGGTGGCGAGGTACTGGCGCAGCGCGGGGAAGCCGAGCGGGTGGCCGTAGCCGCGCAGGCGGCTGGCCGGGATCTTCATCGCATGGCGCACGGCGTCGAGGATGGTATTTTCTCCATACCACTCGGGCGGCAGCCAGCCGGCGCCGACAGGCAGCGCCTCGGCCTGCCCACTGTACAGGTCGGGGGCGAGGGCGTCGATTTCGGATTGCAGGCTGAGCTGAGACGCGCTCGGGGCGCAGCAGGGCGCCTGCGGCACGCTGCGCGCAACGAAGAATCCGGATCCGCGGCGCGAGGACAGCAGCCCCAGCTGATGCAGGCGCTCGTAGGCTTCGACCACAGTGAATGTGCTGACGCCATTGCACTTTGCGAATTGTCTAACCGATGGCATTTTCGTACCGGCACCGAGCTGGCGCTCGTTTACCATCGTCGAGATAGTCCCGACGATCTGCTCGACCAGGCTGCCGCGCCCCTTCCGGTCGATGGCGAGCAGCGGCCATGGTGCGTCACCTGCCATACTGGACTTGGATCGCAAGGTTTCAGAAGGAATGACCTCTGTCACAACAGCTTCTTCCATCGCCACCACTCCATTTACTGTACAGGTCGCGTTGCCTGTACGGTTGGTCGGTTTTACCCTTGGTGTATCTGTGCCAGTGTTGCCTTGCTGACTATTATTGATCAATATTTTGCCAACTGGTAAAAATTTTTCGCCGTCATGGCGGGGGAGAGACGCATGAACGAGTCCAGGCCCACCTCGATGTCCGCATTCTGGATGCCTTTTACGAATAACCGCGACTTCAAGGCCAATCCGCGCCTGCTGGTGTCAGCCGAGGGGATGTACTACAAGGATGTGGACGGCAACAGCGTGCTCGACGGCACTGCCGGCCTCTGGTGCGTGCCCTGCGGCCATGCCCAGCCGCGCATCACCCAGGCCGTGAGCGAGATGGTCGGCCAGCTCGACTTCGCGCCCACCTTCCAGATGGGCCACCCGGCCGCATTCGACTTGGCCGAGCAGCTGATGGAGTACACCGGCCACAAGTTCGGCCACGTGTTCTATACCAACTCCGGTTCCGAGGCGGTGGACACCGCGCTGAAGATGGCGCTGGCCTACCACCGGGCGCGCGGCGAGGGCGGGCGCACCCGCCTGATCGGCCGCGAGCGCGGCTACCACGGCGTCGGCTTCGGCGGCCTGTCGGTGGGCGGCATCGGCAATAACCGCAAGAGCTTCGGCCCGCTGCTGCCGGGCGTGGACCACCTGCCGCACACGCACAACCTGTCGAAAAACGCCTTCTCGCGCGGCGAGCCGGACTTCGGCGCCGAGCTGGCCGACGAGCTGGACCGCCTGGTCACGCTGCACGACGCATCGACCATCGCCGCCGTGATCATCGAGCCGGTGTCCGGCTCCACCGGCGTGCTGGTGCCGCCCAAGGGTTACCTGAAGCGCTTGCGCGAGATCTGCGACAAGCACGGCATCCTGCTGATCTTCGACGAAGTCATCACCGGTTTCGGCCGCCTATGTACGCCGTTCGCGAGCGATTATTTCGGCGTCGAGCCGGACATGATGACCACTGCCAAGGGCCTGACCAACGGCGTGGTGCCGATGGGCGCCGTGTTCTCCAAGCGCTTCATCCACGACGCCTTCATGGAAGCGCCGGCCGGCATCGAGCTGTTCCACGGTTATACCTATTCGGGCCACCCGCTGGCCTGCGCGGCCTCGCTCGCCACGCTCGAGGTGTTCCGCGAGCAGGGCATCATCGAGAATGCGAAATCGCTACAGCCTTACTTCGAGGATGCGCTGTATTCGCTGCGCGGCCTGCCGCACGTGATCGACCTGCGCTCGATCGGCCTGGTGGCCGGCATCGAGCTCGAACCGATCACCGGCAAACCAGGCGCGCGCGCCTACAGCGCCTTCAAGAAGGCCTTCGCGGACGGCATCCTGATCCGCGTGACGGGCGATATCATCGCCCTGTCGCCGCCGCTTATCCTGAACAAGCAGCACATCGACGAGCTGTTCGGCAAGCTGGCCAACATACTGAAAAACCTGGACTAGACACATGAATCTCATTTCGCACTTCATCAACGGCCAACCGGCGCACGCCGAGGGCACGCGCCAGAGCGATGTCTACAACCCGGCGCGCGGCGAGCCCTGCGCCCGGGTGGCGCTGGCCGAGCCGCGCGACGTCGACGCCGCGGTGTGCGCCGCGCTCGCTGCCTTCCCGGCCTGGGCCGCCACGCCACCGCTGGCGCGGGCGCGCATCCTGTTCAAGTACCTGCAGCTGTGCCAGCAGTACGTCGACGATTTCGCCGCCATGGTGGTGCGCGAACACGGCAAGACCTTCGCCGACGCTCAAGGCGAGGTCGCGCGCGGCATCGAGGTGGTGGAATTCGCGGTCGGCATCCCGCAGATGCTCAAGGGCGAATTCACCGACCAGATCGCGCGCGGCATCGACGCCTGGTCGATGCGCCAGCCGCTCGGCGTCGTGGCCGGCATCACGCCCTTCAATTTCCCGGTGATGGTGCCGATGTGGATGTTCCCGGTCGCCCTCGCGTGCGGGAATACCTTCATCCTGAAACCCTCGGAACGCGATCCTTCGCCTTCGCTGCTGCATGCGCAGCTGCTGAAGGAAGCCGGCCTGCCGGACGGCGTGTTCAACGTCGTGCAGGGTGACAAGGTGGCGGTCGACGCGCTGCTCGACCATCCCGACGTCCAGGCCATCAGTTTTGTGGGCTCGACCCCGATCGCCGAATACATCTATGCGCGGGGTTCGGCCGCGGGCAAGCGCGTGCAGGCCCTGGGCGGCGCCAAGAACCACATGGTGGTGATGCCGGACGCCGACATGGACATGACGGTCGATGCGCTCATCGGCGCGGCCTACGGCTCGGCCGGCGAGCGCTGCATGGCGATCTCGGTCGCCGTGGCCATCGGTGACGCCGGCGACCGCCTGGTTGCTGCGCTGGCCGAACGCACAGCCAGGCTCAAGGTCGACGACGGCATGGCGCCGGGCGCCGAGATGGGCCCGGTCGTCACCAGCGCCGCCAGGGAGCGCATCGAACGCCTGATCGGCCAGGGTGTGGAGCAGGGCGCAACGCTCGTCGTCGACGGCCGCGGCTACCGCGTCGACGGCTGCCCGAACGGCTTTTTTGTGGGCGGCACCCTGTTCGACCACGTCACCCCCGACATGACGATCTACAAGGAAGAGATCTTCGGCCCGGTGCTGTGCGTGGTGCGCCTGCCGGACGTGGGACGCGCGGTGGAACTCATCAACGCCAACGAATACGGCAACGGCGTCGCCATCTTCACCCGCGACGGCGGCGTGGCGCGCGAGTTCGTGCGCCAGATCGAGGTGGGCATGGTCGGCGTGAACGTGCCGCTGCCGGTGCCGATGGCCTTCAACAGCTTCGGCGGCTGGAAGCGCAGTCTGTTCGGCGACCACCATGCCTACGGACCGGAGGGCGTGCGCTTTTACACCCGCCACAAGGCGGTCATGGAGCGCTGGCCCAGTACTGCCAGCAGCGGACCGGAGTTCGCCTTCCCGCAGATGAAGTAGAGGTGGTGAATGCCCAGCAGGGCCGGGCTGCAGCATGTCGTCGACCTACAACAAGAAGGGATGCACATGATCGAATCACTCCAGCACCTGCCGCCCGCGGCAGGCTCGCACGGCGAGCTGGCCGCGCAGTTCACCGACCTGGCGCCTCCCTTCAGCGCGCGCCAGGCCGCCGTCGAGGCGGCGCGCTGCCTGTACTGCTACGACGCCCCCTGCATGAACGCCTGCCCGACCGGCATCGACGTCGCCGGCTTCATCAAGAACATCCATGACGGGAACGTCACTGGTGCCGCAGCGGGCATCCTGAAGGCGAACATCTTCGGCGGCAGCTGCGCCCGGGTGTGTCCCACCGAGATCCTGTGCGAACACGCCTGCGTGCGCAACAACCCGGCCGAGCGCGAGCCGGTGCGCATCGGTCTGCTGCAGCGCTACGCCATCGACAACGCCCGTTTCGAGGGCCATCCCTTCCAGCGCGCACCAAGCACCGGCAAGGTAATCGCCGTGGTCGGCGCCGGTCCGGCCGGCCTGTCCTGCGCGCACCGCCTCGCGATGCTGGGCAACGACGTCGTCGTGTACGAGGCGCGTCCGAAAGCGGGCGGCCTGAACGAATACGGCATCGCCAAGTACAAGCTGCCGGGTGATTCTGCCCAGCAGGAGGTGGACTTCCTGCTGTCGATCGGCGGCATCCACATCGAATACGGCCGCCGGCTCGGCGACAACCTGAGCCTGGCCGAGCTGCACACCCGCTACGACGCTGTGTTCCTGGGCATCGGTTTGCAGACCAGCCGGGCGCTCGGCCTGACGGGCGAGGATGCGCCCGGCCTGATGGCGGCCATCGACTACATCGCCGCGCTGCGCCAGGCCAGTGATCTGTCCCTGCTCCCGGTGCCGCGCCGCGCCGTCGTGATCGGCGCCGGCAACACCGCGATCGACATGGCGGTGCAGATCAAGCGCCTCGGTGCCGAGGACGTGACCCTGGTCTACCGCCGCGGCCTGGAATCGATGAGCGCAACCGGCCACGAGATCGAGATCGCCAAGGCGAACTTCGTGCGCATCCGCACCTGGGCGGCGCCGCTCGAGGTGCTGCTGGACGAAGGCGGCCGGGTATCCGGCATGCGCTTCGAACAGACCCGCATGGAAGAGGGACGCCTGGTGCGTACCGGCGGCGTGGTCGAGATCGCGGCCGACGCCGTGTTCAAGGCCATCGGCCAGGGCATGAGCGAAGACGGCTTCCAGGAGCCGCTGGCACGAGAACTGTCGCGCGAGGGCGAGCGCATCTGGATCGACAATCGCTTCCGCACCGCGCTGCCCGGCATCTATGCCGGCGGCGACTGCGTCGCGCCAGGGCAGGACCTGACGGTGCAGGCGGTCCAGCACGGCAAGCTGGCTGCAATGGCCATCCACGAAGACATCCAAGCGAAAACGGAGGCAGCATGGCCGACCTGAGCATCGATTTCTGCGGCATCAAGAGCCCGAACCCGTTCTGGCTGGCCTCCGCGCCGCCGACCGACAAGGCCTATAACGTCGTGCGCGCCTTCGAGGCGGGGTGGGGCGGCGTGGTGTGGAAGACCTTGGGCGAAGATCCGCCGGCGGTCAACGTCTCCTCGCGCTACTCGGCCCACTATGGCAAGAACCGCGAGGTCATCGGTTTCAATAATATCGAACTGATCACCGACCGCAGCCTGGAAATCAACCTGCAGGAGATCACCCAGGTCAAGAAAGACTGGCCGGACCGCGCCCTGATCGTCTCGCTGATGCTGCCCTGCGAGGAAGCGCCCTGGGCGGCGATCCTGCCGCTGGTCGAAGCCACCGGCGCCGACGGCATCGAACTGAACTTCGGCTGCCCGCACGGCATGCCCGAGCGCGGCATGGGCGCGGCGGTGGGGCAGGTGCCGGACTACGTGCAAATGGTCACGGCCTGGTGCAAGAAGCACACGCGCCTGCCGGTGATCGTCAAGCTGACCCCGAACATCACCGACGTGCGCCATCCGGCACGCGCCGCGCTGGCCGGCGGCGCGGATGCGGTGTCCCTGATCAACACGGTCAACTCGATCACCCACCTGGATCTCGACCGCATGGTGGCCTTCCCGATCGTCGGCGGGGCCAGCACCCACGGCGGCTATTGCGGCTCGGCGGTCAAGCCGATTGCCCTGAACATGGTGGCCGAGATCGCGCGCGACCCGGCCACGCGCAACTTGCCGATCTCGGGCATCGGCGGCATCGGCAACTGGCGCGACGCGGCCGAGTTCATCGCGCTGGGCGCCGGCAGCGTGCAGGTGTGCACGGCCGCGATGCTGCACGGTTTCCGCATCGTCGAAGAGATGAAGGACGGCCTGTCGCGCTGGATGGACAGCAAGGGCTATCCCGACATCGCGGCCTTCTCGCGCAAGGCGGTGCAGAACACGACGGACTGGAAGTACCTGGACATGAACTACCAGGTGATCGCCCGGATCGACCAGGACAAGTGCATCAAGTGCGGCAAGTGCTACGTCGCCTGCGAGGACACCTCGCACCAGGCGATCGCGCGCCTGGTCGACGATGCGGGCACGCGCCGCTACGAGGTGAAGGACGCCGAATGCGTCGGCTGCAACCTGTGCGAGATCACCTGTCCGGTGGAGGACTGCATCACCATGGGGCCGCAGGACACCGGCAAGCCCTATATGAACTGGACGCAGGACCCGCGCAACCCGAGGGCGGAGGCAGTAGCCGTTTGATGTTGTAGGGTGGGCGGGTCTCCCGCCCGCGCGTTCAAATCACGCTTGCAGACACGCTCGCGTGCGTTGAACGCGCGGACGGCGAAGCCGTCCACCCTACGTAAGTACGATTGCGCTACACTCGGTCGCACATTTTCGCAACCGACGAGGAGAGTCCCCCCGTGACCACGCACCATGACGCGCCGAGCGGCGCAAGCACCGAACTCTGGAACCACGACCTGGCCCCGACCACGGCCGCGCAGCGCACCTGGCGCTGGTATCACTTCGCGGCGCTGTGGGTCGGCATGGTGATCAGCATCCCCGCCTACATGCTGGCGGCCAGCCTGATCGAAAGCGGGATGTCGGCCTGGCAGGCGGTGCTCACGGTGTTCCTCGCGAACGTGATCGTGCTGCTGCCGATGCTCCTGATCGGCCACGCCGGCACCAAGTACGGCATTCCCTATGCGGTACTGGCGCGCGCCTCCTTCGGCACCCGCGGCGCCCGGCTTCCCGCCCTGATGCGGGCGATCGTCGCCTGCGGCTGGTACGGCATCCAGACCTGGTTCGGCGGCAGCATGATCTACACGCTGCTCGGTGTGCTCCTCGGCGCCCCGATCGGCGGCGAGAACTTGCCGGGCCTGGGCATCAACCTCGGCCAGCTGGCCTGCTTCCTGGGCTTCTGGGCGATCCAGATGTACTTCATCGTGCACGGCATGGAATCGATCAGGAAGCTGGAAACCTATACCGCGCCGCTGAAGATCGCGATCTGCTTCCTGCTGCTGTGGTGGGTGTACGACAAGGTGGGCGGCTTCGGCCCGCTGCTCGGCCAGCCCTCCGCGTTCGTCGAGGGCGGACCGAAGGCGGGCCTGTTCTGGGCGGTGTTCTGGCCGTCGCTGACGGCGATGATCGGCTACTGGGCCACGCTGGCGCTGAACATCCCCGACTTCACCCGCTTCGCCAAGACCCAGCGCGACCAGGTGGTCGGCCAGACGCTCGGCCTGCCGTTGCCGATGGGCCTGCTCGCGGCACTGGCCGTGACCGTCACATCGGCCACCATCGTCCTGTACGGCAAGGCCCTGTGGGATCCGGTCGACGTGGCCAGCCGCATGACCGGCATCGCCGTGCTGGTGGCGCTCATCATCCTGCTGATCGACACCGCCAGCGTCAACCTGGCCGCCAACCTGGTGGGCCCGGCCTACGATTTTTCGGCGCTGTCGCCCAGGCGCATCTCCTACCGCATCGGCGGCTACATCACGGCCGGCATCGCGCTCGCAATGATGCCCTGGAAGATACTCGAGACCACCCAGAACTACATCTTCATCTGGCTGACCGGCTACTCGGCCCTGCTCGGGCCGATCGCCGGGATCATGATCGTCGACTACTACTTCGTGCGCAAAACAAAACTCGACGTCGACCAGCTCTACAACGAGGGCGGAAGCTACTCGTATAAAGGTGGCTGGAACGTCGCCGCCATCGTGGCCTTCGCGGCCGGGGTGCTGCCCAACCTGCCCGGCTTCCTGAACGCGGCGCTGCCGGACGCCTTTCCGAACGTGGGCGAGGCCTTCAAGACCATCTATACCTACGCCTGGTTCGTCGGCGTGGTGATCGCGGCCATCGTGTACGGGCTGATGATGAAGGGCCGCACCGTGCCTGCGCAGAGAAGCGTGAATCACGCAGCGAACAACTATCCAACCTGAAGGGAGAGTCATGACTACCTTGATCCGTGGCGGTACCGTCGTGAACGCCGACCGTGCGTTCCGCGCCGACGTACTGTGTGTGGGGGACAGGATCGCGGCCGTGGGCCAGAACCTCGACGCGCCCGCGGGCGCGACGATTGTCGATGCCGGCGGCCAGTTCGTGATGCCGGGCGGGATCGACACCCATACCCACATGCAGCTGCCCTTCATGGGCACCGTCACGGCCGACGACTTCTTCAGCGGCACCGCGGCCGGCCTGGCCGGCGGCACCACCACCATCATGGATTTCGTGATTCCCGACCCGAAGCAGTCGCTGCTGGAGGCCTTCCACACCTGGCGCGGCTGGGCCGAGAAGTCGGCCGGCGACTACACCTTCCACGTCGCCGTCACCTGGTGGGACCCCTCGGTGCACGAGGAGATGGGCGTGCTGGTGCGCGAGCACGGCGTCAACAGCTTCAAGCACTTCATGGCCTACAAGAACGCGATCATGGCCGACGACGAGACCCTGGTCAAAAGCTTCCGCCGCGCGCTCGAACTGGGCGCGATCCCGACCGTGCACGCCGAGAACGGCGAACTGGTCTACCAGCTGCAGCAAGAGCTGTTAATGAAGGGCATCCGCGGCGCCGAGGCCCATCCGCTCTCGCGCCCGCCGGAAGTGGAAGCCGAAGCCGCCAACCGCGCCATCGCCATCGCGGGCGTGCTTGGCACCCCGGTCTACATCGTCCACGTGTCCTGCGCCGAATCGCTGGAGGCGATTACGCGGGCGCGCGCCAAGGGGCAGCGCGTGTACGGCGAAGCGCTGGCCGGCCACCTCGTTATCGACGACAGCGTGTACCGCCATCCCGACCCCGAGTTCGCCCGCGCCCACGTCATGAGCCCGCCGTTTCGCAGCCGGCACCACCAGCAGGCGCTGTGGCAGGGCCTGCAAGGCGGGAACCTGCACACCACCGCCACCGACCACTGCACCTTCTGCGCCGAGCAGAAGGCGGCCGGCAAGGACGACTTCACCAGAATCCCGAACGGCTGCGGCGGCGTCGAGGAACGCATGGCCGTGGTCTGGGACGCCGGCGTGAACACCGGCCTGCTCACGCCCTCGGAATTCGTGCGCGTCACCTCCACCAACGCGGCCCAGATCTTCAACATGTACCCGCACAAGGGCTTGGTCGCGGTCGGGGCCGACGCCGACATCGTGGTCTGGGACCCGAGCGGCACCCGCACCATCTCGGCACAGACCCAGCATTCGAAAGGCGGCTTCAACGTCTTCGAAGGCCGCACGGTGCGCGGCATCCCGACGCATACGGTCGCCAGGGGCAAGCTGGTGTTCGAGCTCGGCACGCTGCGTGCCGAAGCCGGGGCAGGGCGCTACATCGAGCGTCCCGCTTTTTCCGCCACCCTGGCTTGATGCGAGGAGACCAGCATGGACGAACTGCGTATCAATGGCGAGCGCCTGTGGCAGTCGCTGATGGACCTGGCCGCGATCGGCGCCACGGACAAGGGCGGCGTCAAGCGCCTGGCGCTGACGGACCTGGACCGCCAGGGCCGCGACCTGGTCGTGCGCTGGGGCCGCGAGGCGGGGCTGGAAGTCACGGTCGACCAGATCGGCAATGTCTTCATGCGGCGTGAAGGGCGCAACCCGTCCGCGCTGCCGATCGTCACCGGGAGCCACGTCGACACCCAGCCGACCGGCGGCAAGTTCGACGGCAACTACGGCGTGCTGGCTGGGCTGGAGGTGGTGCGTACCCTGAACGACCGCAAGATCCAGACCGAGGCGCCGATCGAGGTCGCCTTCTGGACCAACGAGGAAGGCTCGCGCTTCGTGCCGGTGATGATGGGGTCGGGCGTGTTCTGCGGCGCCTTCAGCCTGGAGACGGCCTATGCGGCGGTCGATACCGAAGGCAAGAGCGTGCGCGAGGAGTTGGAACGCATCGGCTACCTGGGCGACGAAGTGCCCGGCAAGCATCCGATCGGCGCCTATTTCGAGACCCACATCGAGCAGGGACCGGTGCTGGAAGACGCGGACAAGGTGATCGGCGTGGTGCCGGCCGTGATGGGCCTGTCGTGGTACGACTGCACCGTGACCGGCATGGAAGCGCATGCCGGCCCGACCCCGATGGGACTGCGGCGCGACGCGCTGCAGGTGGCGACGTCGATCATGCAGGAAGTGGTCGCCATCGCGAACCGCTACCCGCCCTATGGACGCGGGACGGTGGGCATGGTGCAGGTGTTCCCGAACAGCCGCAACGTGATCCCCGGGCAGGTCAAGTTCAGCATCGACCTGCGCAACGTGAACGACGCGCTGCTCAACACCATGCACGAAGAGATGCTGGCCTTCGTGGCCAACACCCGCAAGGACAGCGGCCTGGCCATCGAGGTCGAGCGGGTGTCCTACTACCCGCCTTGCCCCTTCCACCCGGATTGCGTGAACGCAGTGCGCGCCGCCACCGAAAAGCTGGGCTATTCGAGCATGGATGTGGTCTCTGGCGCCGGCCACGACGCCATCTACGCCGCCAGGGTGGCGCCGTCCGGCATGATCTTCGTGCCCTGCAAGGACGGCATCAGCCACAACGAGATCGAGGACGCCCAGCCGGCCCACCTGGAGGCGGGATGCAACGTGCTGCTGCATGCGATGCTGGAACGGGCGGGTGTCGTGGGTTGATTGTCAGCCGAACGCCACCGTTCTTGTTTAAGTGGCATCATTCCCGGATGTGTTCGGGAGGAGCAGGATGGATTGGGTAGAGCGGAGCTGGCTGACGATACAGCATGAATTTTCGGACCTCGGCAACGTCGAGGACATCACGCGCATCGTGGTGCGCCTGCTGGTGGCGGTCGTGCTCGGCGGGATGCTCGGTTACGAGCGCGAATCGGTCGGCGCCTCGGCCGGCCTGCGCACCCACATGCTGGTGTCGCTCGGTTCGGCCCTGTTCGTCCTGATCCCGCTGCAGGCGGGCATGGAGATCAGCGACATTTCGCGCGTCCTGCAGGGCGTCACCGCGGGCATCGGCTTCATCGGCGCCGGCGCCATCCTCAAGCATCACCAGAAGGAAGACATCAAGGGCGTCACCACGGCCGCCAGCGTGTGGCTGACCGCGGCTGTCGGCATCGCCGCCGGCATGGGACGCGAATCGACCGCCGTGCTCAGCGCCCTGTTCGCGCTGATCATCCTGGCGATCCTGCGGATCACGCCCAAGGATGAATCAACCAGGGCGAGGGAGTAAGCGCTAGTTCAGATCAGGCTCAGCTCGATGCCGCGCAGGACCGCGCGCACGCGGTCGCGCACGCCCAGTTTCGACAGGATGCTGGAGACGTGGTTCTTGACGGTGCCTTCGCTCGCGCCCAGGTGGTCGGCGATCTCGGCATTGCTCAGGCCCGCGGCCACCAGCGCCAGCACGTCGGTCTCGCGCGGCGTGAGCACTCCAGTGGCGGGCGCGGGCCCCGTGGCCGCGTGGCCGCGCTCGAAGGAGGAGCGGATGCGCTCCGTCAGTGCGGGCCGGAACAGCGTGCCGCCCGCCGCCACGGAGCGGATGCCGGCGGCCAGGCGTTCAAGTGAAATGTCCTTGAGCACGAAGCCGCGCGCGCCGAGCCGCATGGCCTCGAACAGGGCATCCTCGTCGTCGAAGGTGGTCAGCATGATCGTCGGCGGCAGGGCGCCGCCGGGTGCGCGCAGCAGCTCGATCCCGCCGCAGCCGGGCATGCGCACGTCGAGCAGCAGGACGTCGGCGGACTGCCGGGCCAGCACCCGTCTGGCGTCGGCGCCGTCTTCCGCCTCCGCGACCACGCGGATGTCGTCCGTCAGGTCGAGCAGGCCGCGGATGCCGCTGCGTACCAGGGTCTGGTCGTCGGCCAATATCACGCGGATCACGCCGGCACCTCCTGCTGGGGCAGGCGCAGCTCGAGCGCGAAGCCGCCCGCGGTTCGTGTTTCGTAACGCAGCTCGCCGCCCAGGTCGGCCAGCCGTTCGCGCATGCCGCGCAGGCCGTTCCCTTCGGACAAAGCGGCATTCCCTCGTCCGTCGTCGGCCACCCTGACCACCGTCGCGCCGTCCAGCACCTCGATGGCGATATCGAGCCGGCGCGCATGCGCGTGGCGCAGCGTGTTCGTCAAGGCTTCCTGGATGCAGCAGAACAAGGCATGCGCGGCCGGCGCCGGATGGCGCGTCGCCGCGGGATCGATATGCAGGGCGATGGCCACGTGCGGAATGCCTTCGCACAGCAGGCGGATCGCCCGTTCCAGGTCGATGTCCTGGTCCTGCCGGCTGCTGGAGACCACATTGCGCACCTGCGCCAGCAGCTGGCCGCCGGCATCGCGCGCTGTGACCAGGGATGGCGGCGCGCTGTCGCGCGACTGGCGCAGCGCCAGGTCCAGGTGCAGGTTCAGCGCGGTGAGGTGATGGCCGACCGTATCGTGCAGGTCGCGCGCGATGCGCAGCCGCTCCGCGCCGCGCACCGTCTCGGCCAGCAGCGACTGGGTCGCGAGCATCTGGGCATGGGTCGTCGCCAGCGACTGCCGCATCCGGTGCTCGCGCAGGACCAAGCGCGCAACCAGGAAGCCGGCCGCCGTGATGGTCCGTTCCGCCGACACGTAGGCAAGCAGGGGCCAGCGCGGCGACTCGCCCAGGCGCACCGCCAGGTCCAGCACCAGCAGGGTGTCGACCGCGGCGCCAGCCAGGTAGTGCGCCAGCAGCATCCAGGCGCCGGTGCGCCAGGGCAGCAGCATGCCCAGGTGGGCCGCGACGAGGACGTGCAGCGCGATCGAATCCAGCAGCACCGCGCAGCCGGCCAGCAGGCCAAGCAGAAGCATGCGGCGGCGCTGCGTCCTCGCCAGGCAGGCGGCGCCGGACAGCAGGGCGAACAGGGCGCATCCCACCACCTTGCTGGCCACGAACAGCTGGAAAGCCAGCGGCACATGCCGCGGACTGATATCCCCGCGCCAGTCGCCGGTCAGGGCAACCGCCGCCAGCCCCAATGGATTATGCAGGGAGATGCGTCCGGCCAGCGCCGCCGCCACGTCGAGCCCGCCGAACAGCAGCGCTGCCGCGACGGCGATCATCCAGGCGGGGACGGAGGGAAGCTTGCTGGCGGTCGGCGCGTGCGTCATGTGGTCGCAGGTGGCTGTGGGAGCTGCATTCTAGCCGGAAGGGCGGGCGCCGTCAGAAGCCGAATTTCAGGCCGGCCTGGAGCCGCCGCTGGCTCAGTTCATAACCCTCCTCGCGCACCGTGCCGTAGTGCTCGAATTCGAGTGTGGCGGCGAGGTTCTCGGTGAACTTGTAGGACGCCCCGATGCCCACCATCGGCTTGGTGCCGCTGAGCTTACGGTCGTTCACGCCGGCCTTGCTCATCTCGAAACGGCTGTGCGCGGCCCCCAGCTTGGCGTGCAGGTCGACCCGCTCGCTCACTGCCAGCGTGCCTTTCACGGCCACGTAGAGCGCGTGCGAGGACAGGCGCGGTTCGGTGGCGCTGCCGAACAGGCGCCGGTCGAATTCGTACTTGCCGGTCGCGCCCGAATAGCCCGCTTCCAGCGCCAGGTAGTCGGTCAGCGCGACGCCGCCATACAGTTTCACCGGCAGGGGGTTGTTCTTGCTGCTGAAGCGTTCGCCGGCGGGATTCTCGAGGGTCGATTTCGACTGGCCGGTAGCGATGCCGGCATAGAAGCGCTTGTCTTCGGGCCCGGCCGCGTGGGCGGACAGGCTGGCGAGGAAAGGCAGGGCAAGGATTGCTGCAAAAAAGCGTTTGTTCATGGGGCTTTCCGATCAATGTGGTCCGCTGCGTCACCGAGATGCAGCGTGTACACCTATTGTCGGGATGCGGCGCCCCGGCCGCATGTGCCATTCGTCATGCGTATAGGTGCCTCAGGAATTCCAGTAGCACCTCGCCCGCCATCTCGGCGTCGTCCGCCGTCATGGTCTCGAGCGGATTGTGGCTGATGCCGCCGTTGCCGCAGCGCGTGAACAGCATCGCCACCTCGGTAATGCTGGCCATCTCCATGGCGTCGTGCCCGGCGCCGGACAGCAGCTCGAAGCGCGGCAGGCCGGCGGCCTCGATGGCCGCGCCCAGCCGGTCCATCAGGCGCGGCGAGCAAGGCGCGGCGTCCGCCTCCACCAGCTTCCACAGCTTTTCCTCGATGCCGCGGCGCGCGCAGATGGCGCTGACGCCCGCCAGGATGTCGTCCACCGCGGCCAGGCGCTCTTCATCGCTTGCGGCGCGGATGTCGAGCGACAGCCGGCACTGGCCCGGGATGACGTTCACGGAACCGGACGGCACCTCGAGCTGCCCGACCGTGCCGACCAGCGAGCCGCGTCCGCTGCAGCGTTCCTCGACCAGCAGCACGATCTCGGCCGCGGCCGCCGCCGCATCGCGGCGCATGCCCATCGGTGTGGTGCCCGCGTGGCTGGCCACGCCCGTCAGTTCGACCAGGTAGCGCGAGCTGCCGGCAATCGCCGTCACCACGCCGACCGGCAGGCCGCGCTCCAGTAGCACCGGCCCTTGTTCGATGTGGACCTCGACAAAGCCCAGCAGCGATGCCGGATCGCGCGCGATGGCGGGGATGGCCGCAGGATCGTGGCCGGCGGCGCCCAATGCGGCGCGCATGCTCGTGCCCTCGCTGTCCTGCTGGTCGAGTACGCGTGGGTCGAAGCGGCCGGTAATGGCGCTGCTGCCCAGGAAGGTGCATTGATACCGCACGCCTTCCTCTTCCGCAAAACCGATTACCTCGAGGTGGAAGGGCAGGCGTTCGCCGCGTCCGTGCAGGTGCCGCGCCAGGGCAATGGGCAGCAGGATGCCGAGCCGGCCGTCGTACTTGCCGCCATTGCGCACGGTGTCGTAGTGCGAGCCGGTGACGAGGGTCTTCGCATCCGGTAGCAAAGCAGCGTAGCGCCCGACCACGTTGCCGACCGCGTCGATGTGCGCGTCCATGCCGGCCTCGATCATCCAGTCGCGCAACTGGGCGGCAGTGCGCTGGTGCGCCGGCGTCATGTAGGCACAGGTAAGCCCATCGGGGCTGTCGCTGATCGCGCCCAGCGTCTCGGCCCAGTCCATCACCTGTGGCCCGAAGAGCAGTTGCACCCCGAGCAGCTCGTTCAGGCGGATCTCGGCGATGCGGTGCACCTGGCGCAGGCACTGGCGCATTTCGTCGCCGCGCGTGTTCTTCAGGCGCCGTGCGAAAGTCTCGATGATGGCGGCGCGGGTCAGGCCGCGTCCCGTCGGGCCCTTCACTGCCAGGATGAAGGGGAAGCCGAACTTCTCCTTGTATTGCGCGTTGAGCGCGTGCAGCACGGCGTATTCCTCGGGGCTGCAGCGGTTCAGGCCGGACGCCGCCTGCTCGCCCGTGGATTCCGCCGTCAGCTCGCCGGCGATCGCCGCCTTGCCGGCCAGTTCCGGGTGGGCGCGCAGCAGCGCCAGCTGCTCGTCTTCGCTTGCCTGCGTGACGCTTGCCTGCAAGGCCTGCTTGAGGGCGGCGACGCTGGCGAAAGGCCGCAGGCTGGCGGCACGTTCGGCTATCCAGGGCGAGTGTTCGTAGATGCCACGCAGCGCTTCGACGAAGGTGGCCGGTGGGCAGGTGTTCAGGTCCGACAGGGTGGTCATGGTTCGCATCGCCTCATGAGAGTCAATGATGATAAATCCTGCAAGCCCTCCAGTTATACGCTTGAGCAGATAAGCGGTATTGCGCCTACTTGGCGACCAGCGCACGGGCCGCCGCGCTGACCTGGTCGCGCAGCCACTTGTGCTCGGTCGACTGGTGCACGCGCTGGTGCCACAGCTGGTAGAAGCGCATCGGCGGGAACTTGATCGGCACCGTGAAGCTCTTGAGCGGCAGCGTGCGTTCGTAGAAGCGGATGAACTGGCGTCCGGTGGTCAGCACCAGGTCGCTCTGGGTCAGCATATAGGGGATCACGCCGAAGTAGGGCGACTCGACCGCCACCTTGCGCTGCATGCCGAGCCGGTCGAGGTGGGCATCGATCACGCCGTGGTAGCCCGGCAGCATCTGCGAGGGCGCCACGTGGGGCAGCGACAGGTAATCTTCGACCGTCATCGCATCGATCGCGGTGCGCTTGGCGTACGGGCTGTCGGCGCGCATGGTGCAGATGATCGGGTCTTCGAACAGCTTCGACATGTGCAGGTGCGCGGGCGGCTCGTCCCAGTTGGCGATCACCAGGTCCATCTCGCCGTCGGACAGCATGCGCAGGTAGTCCAGGCCCGGCCCCAGGCTGTGGATCACCACCTTGCTGTTGGGCGAACCGCGCCGCAGCGCCGCCACCACGTTCGGCAGGAACTGGGTGTCGAGGTAGTCGGGCGCGGCGATGTGGAAGGTGCGCGCCGCTTCTTCCGGCACGAAGGGCGACTTGCGAACGAACAGGCTCTCGGTTTCGTCGAGGATGCGCTTGGCCGGCTTGAGCAGGCTCTCTCCGTGCTGGGTCGGCACCATGCCGCGCGCGCCGCGCACCAGCAGCGGATCGCCGGTCAGCTCGCGCAGCTTGCGCAGCGAGGCCGAGATCGAGGGCTGCGGCTGGTTCAGCTTGAGCGCCACGCGCGAGACGTTCTTCTCCACCAGCAGCAGGTAGAGGATGCGGATCAGGTGCAGGTCGAGGTGCTGGGGCAGGCTGGCCATGGGGGCGTATATCAATACAGTTATGTCGAATATACGCTAAATTTCATGTTGCAGAAATTGAAATCACGTTATCGTCGAGGGATACTCGACAAGGACACCCCTATGGATGGTTTCGGTTATCTCGGCCCGTATGCCCTGGAGTGGTTCAACATGCTGGTGCGCTGGCTGCACATCATCACGGGCATCGCCTGGATCGGTGCGTCCTTCTACTTCGTCTGGCTCGACAACACGATTCGTCCGCCGGCGCCGGGCTCCGAGCTGGCCAGGAAGGGCGTGGCCGGCGAGCTGTGGGCGGTGCACGGCGGCGGCTTCTACAACCCGCAGAAATACCTGGTGGCGCCCGCCGAGCTGCCCAGGGAACTCCACTGGTTCAAGTGGGAAGCCTATTCCACCTGGATCTCGGGCTTCGCGCTCTTGGTGATCGTCTACTACCTGAACGCGCAGGCCATGATGGTCGACCGCAGCGTGGCGGATTTGACGAGCTGGCAGGCGGTCGGTATCGGCCTGGCCAGCCTGGTGATCGGCTGGATCGTCTACGACCTGCTGTGCCGTTCCCCGCTGGGCAAGCATGACCTGGCCTTCGGCCTCACGATCTTCGCCTTCCTGGTCTTGAGCAGCTATGTGCTCACCCACCTGCTCAGCGGCCGCGCCGCCTACCTGCACGTGGGGGCGATGATCGGCACCATGATGGTGGCCAACGTGGCGATGCTGATCATTCCCGGCCAGCGCAAGATGATCAATGCCATGCTGGCCGGCGACAAGCCCGACCCCATCCACGGCATCAAGGCCAAGCAGCGCAGCGTCCACAACAACTACTTCACGCTGCCGGTTCTGTTCATCATGATCAGCAACCACTACGCGATGACCTACCGCCACGAGTATTCGTGGGCGGTGCTGGGCGTGATCATGGCGGCGGGCGTCCTGATCCGCCACTTCTTCAACCTGCGCCACAAGGGCCGGGTCGAGTGGAAGTATCCGGTAGCCGGCGTGGCCTTGCTGGCGATCCTGGCCTTCGCCATCGCGCCCAAGGCGCCAGTGCAGGTCAAGGCGCAGGCCGAAGGTGGGGCAACTGAGGACGACGCCGCCCGCTTCGCCCAGGTGCGCACCATCATCGACCAGCGCTGCGTGTCCTGCCATGCGCAGCACCCGACCCAGCCGGGCTTCGCGACGGCCCCAGGCGGCGTGATGCTGCATACCCCCGAACTCGTCAGCCAGAACGCCCAGCGCATCTACCAGCAGACCGTGCAGATGAAAGCGATGCCGCTGGCGAACCTCACCAACATGACCGATGCGGAACGGGCGCAGGTCGGCGCCTGGTTCGAAGCCGGGGCCAAGACAGGACAACCCTAATGGACCAACACCACCAAGAACGCCTGCTCGCCTGGATCGACGAGCACTTCGACGAACAGGTCGGCTTCCTGCAGCAGGTCATCCGTATCCCCACCGATACGCCGCCGGGGAACAATGCGCCGCACGCCGAAGCGGTGGCGGCGATGCTCGCGCAATACGGCTGGAACGCCGAGAAGCATGCGGTGCCGCAGCAGCAGGTACGCGACTACGGCATGGAAAGCATCACCAACCTGATCGTGCGCCGCCCCTATGGCGCGGGCGGCCCGACGCTGGCGCTGAACGCCCACGGCGACGTGGTGCCGCCGGGCGAGGGCTGGTCGAAACCGCCTTACGGCGCCGAGATCCATGACGGCGCGATCTATGGCCGCGCCGCGGCGGTCTCGAAGAGCGACTTTGCCACCTATGTGTTCGCCGTGCGCGCGCTGGAAGCGCTGGGCTTGCCGCTCAAGGGCGCGCTCGAGCTGCACTTCACCTACGACGAGGAATTCGGCGGCCTGCTCGGCCCGGGCTGGCTGCTGGAACAGAATCTGACCCGCCCCGACTACGTGATCGCGGCCGGTTTCAGCTACAACATCGTCACCGCCCACAACGCCTGCCTGCAGCTGGAGATCACGGTGCACGGCAAGGCCGGCCACGGCGCCATGCCGGAAACCGCGGTGGACGCGCTGCAGGCCGCCACCCGCATCCTGAACGCGATCTACGGCCAGCTGCCGGAACTCAAGAAGATCAAGTCCCAAGTGCCCGGTATCGATTCGCCCACCATGCTGGTCGGCCGCATCGATGGCGGCACCAATACCAATGTGGTGCCGGGCAAGGTGGTCATGAAGATGGACCGCCGCATGATCCCGGAAGAAGACCCGGTGGCGGTGGAGGCGCAGGTGCGCGCCCTGATCGAAGGCGCGGTGGCCGGCATGCCCGGCATCCGGCTGGAGATCCGGCGCCTGCTGCTCTCGCATGCGCTGCGCCCGCTGCCCGGTTCCGACAAGCTGGTGGACAGCCTGCAGCGCCACGGCCGCGCCATCCTCGGCGAGGAGGTCACGGCCCAGGGCACGCCGCTGTACGCGGATGCGCGCCTGTACGGCGAGCGCGGCATCCCGGCGGTTCTGTACGGCGCCGGGCCGCGCACCGTGCAGGAGTCGAACGCCAAGAAGGCCGACGAGCACGTGCAGCTGGAGGATTTGCGCAAGGCCACCAAGGTGGTGGCGCTGACGCTGCTGGACTTCCTGGCTCCGTAACGAAAAAGGCGCCCGCAGGCGCCTTGGTTTTGCTTACTGCTTGAGCGTCCGCTCGAACAGCTGGTAGATCCGGCGGTACTGGTCGTACCATGCTTCCGGCTGGACGTAGGCGTGGCGCTCCAGCGGATAGCTGGCCAGTTCCCAGTTGTCCTTCTTCAGCTCGATCAGGCGTTGGGCCATGCGCACCGAATCCTGGTAGAACACGTTGTCGTCGACCATGCCGTGGGCGATCAGCAGGTGGCCCTGCAGCTTGTCGGCGTACTCGATCGGCGACGAGATCCGGTAGGCTTCAGGATCGATGTCCGGCGTGTTCAGGATGTTGGCGGTGTAGCCGTGGTTGTAGGTCACCCAGTCCGTCACCGGACGCAGGGCGGCGCCCGACTTGAAGGTTTCCGGCGCGCGCATCAGGGCCATGAAGGTCATGAAGCCGCCGTAGCTGCCGCCGTATACGCCGACGTTCTTGGCATCGCCCTGGTGCTGCGCCACCATGTAGTTCACACCGTCGATGTAGTCCACCAGTTCCGGATGGCCCATCTGGCGGTAGATCGCATTGCGCCACTTGGCGCCGTAGCCTTTTGACGCGCGGTAGTCCATGTCGAGCACGACGTAGCCCTTCTGCACCAGCAGGTTGTGGAACATCTGCTCGCGGAAGTAGTTCGGGTAGCGCTTGCTGACGTTCTGCAGGTAGCCGGCGCCGTGCACGAACATCACGACCGGGTACTTCTTGCCCGGTTCCAGCTGGGCCGGGCGGTACAGCTTGGCCCAGACCGGATCGCCGCCGGCGCTCGAGGGCACCGCCACGTACTGCGGCTCGACCCACTGGCGCGCCTTGAACTCGGCAGTGCGGGTGTCGGTCAGCTTGGTCGCCGCGCCGCCGCTCACCGGCACCGTGGCCAGCTGGACCGGGGTGTAGCTGCTCGACCAGTGCACCAGCAGTTTCTTCTCGTCGGGCGACAGGGTGAAGCGCTCGACACCGTCCAGGCTGGTGACTTCGCGGACCGTGCCGTTCTTCGCGTCGACGGCGCACACTTCGTAGTCGCCCGGCGTTTCGCGGTTGCACATCACATAGGCCATGCGGCCGTCGTGCGACCAGCGCACATCCGAGGCTTCCCACTTGCCCGAGGTCAGGGCGCGGGCAGGACCACCTTCGGCGGATTGGGTGTACAGGTGCGAGTAGCCGCTTTCCTCGGACAGGTACCACAGCGTGCGGTTGTCCGGCAGCCAGCCGAATTCGTTGTTGTCGTAGTTGACCCAGGCGTTGTCGGTCAGGCGGTGCAGCGGCTTGAGCTTGGCGGCCTGCAGGTCGACGGTGGCGATCCAGCGGTCCTTGTTGTCCACCGCGCGCAGCATCACGGCGACGTTGGCGCCGTTGGCCGACCATTCGATCGCATCGGCGCCGTCGATCACGCGCACCGGGCGGTTGCCCTTCAGCGGCTCCTTCTTGGCGGCGGCGCGCAGCTCGGCCAGCGGGTCGACGTTCACGCCCGGCAGCACGTCGAAGGACAGGTCCTGCACCTTGTTGGTGCGCAGGTCGACCAGCTTCAGTGCATGGGGCGCCGGCATGTTGCGGCCGACGCGGGTGCGCTGGTCGTCGAATTCCTCGTAGCCCGATTCGGTCACGTAGCGCGGCATCTTGCCGACGCGGCCCTTGTCGCCGTTCTTCGGCGCGGTGACGACCAGCAGCCAGCGGCCGTCGGGCGACAGCACGCTGCTCTCGATCGCGACCTTGTCGCCGAGGTAGACCGGGGCCGGGGGCAGGGTGGAGTCGACGCGGCGCTGCTCGTTCATGCGCTCGCGCAGCGCGTCGCGGTCATCCTTCTGGCGCTTGAGGTGGGCCATCAGGCGCAGCTGCTGGTCGCGCAGCGCGTCTTCCTCGTTCACCGCCGGGTCCTTGGCGGCGCGCGGCAGCGCGACCGGGCCGACCACGCGGCTGGCGCGGTCCCAGCCGTACCAGTCGGTGCCGATGCGGTAGTAGACCGTGCGTTCGTCGTGCGAATACTGCAGCGCGTCGAGCTTGGTGGCGCCGCGGGTGATCTGCACCAGCGCGCCGCTCTTCAGGTCGCGCTCGAACAGGTCACCGTTACGCAGCATCAGGGCGCGGGTCTGGGCCGGGTTGTAGATGACGTCGTTGCCGTCGATCTTGGCGGCGTCAAGGTCGCTTACCAGCTTCGGCTTGCCGCCCTGGCTCACCTGCCAGGTGTCGCGGATCGGCGAGCCGGTGCGCTTCTGTTTATAGAACACCCCCTTGCTGTCCCAGCTCCACCAGGCGTTTTCCACCGGCGTGCCGATCCAGTCGGGATGGGCCATGGCCTGGTCGAGGGTGATGAGGGTGGATGCCGCCGCCGGCAGCGCCGGCAAGGTCAGGAGCGCTGCGAAGATCGTGAGTGCTGGTGTACGCATCGTGTTGTAGGAGCTGAAGTAGAAAGGAGGTTGGCTTTCTTGCCAGAAAATGCGACTTGCATTCTAGCTCAGCATTTCACGCTGCGGGGCATGTGGAGAACGGACCTGCTAAAAAAGAACGCGCCGGCGTACGTACATACGTATAACCGGCGCGTGCATATCAATACTGCTGTTGCGTCGCAGCGTTCAGGCCGCCTTGCCCGGGCGCTTTGCCGGACGCAGGAACAGGGCCAGGCGCACCACCAGGGCCGTGAGGGCGCAGACGCTCAGGACGGTGTCGAGCAGGTCCATGCTCAGCCTCGCACCGCAGGCGCCCAGCCGCCGTGCGCGGCATAGAGTTCGATCGAAAAGCTGCGCACTGCGGCGAGGGCGCTGGCGAAGAAGCGGCGGGTCGTGGCCATGATGAATTCCCCTGTAAAGATTGCGATGTTGCGTTGCAGTATAAGGAGGACGGGGCCATAAATAAACTTTAGATTGGTGATTCCTTCGATGCGGTTGATGAATAATTGATGAACTAGCTCGTCCAGTGATATTTACGCGGCGAATGTCTCTTTGTTGCCACTGTGAATGGCTGAGGTGGTGCGAGGGGCATTACGCAGCTGGATCGGTTCTTGCATGACATACCGGCATGAAATCGACAGGCTGTGTAGCACCTCATCTGCGGATCGTCGTCGTCAATCCCGCAACACCCCCAGGCGCGCAGCGCGACGCGGCGCTCGCCGGGCAGGCCCAGCGCAGCGCCGCGCTGCGGATCGGCCTGCTCGAATCGGGCTACGACCTGGTCGCCTCGCTCCCCGCCGACGTGTTCCTGCCCGAGCGCGTCGCCCAGCTGCAGCCGGACATGATCATCGTCGACAGCGAGTCCGACGCGCGCGACGTCCTCGAGCACATCGTGATCGCCACGCGCGATGCGCGCCGCCCCATCGTGCTGTTCACCGAAGACGACGCGCCGGCCAGCATGGACGCGGCCCTGGACGCGGGCGTGTCGGCCTACATCGTGGCCGGCCTGCAGGCCGAGCGTGTGAAGGCAGTGCTCGACGTGGCGCTGGCGCGCTTCCGGCGCGAGCAGAAGCTGCTGGACGAGCTGGAGGGCACGCGCCAGAAGCTGGCCGAGCGCAAGACCGTCGACCGCGCCAAGGGCCTCCTGATGACGCGCTACCGGCTCACCGAGGACCAGGCTTACCAGCGCCTGCGCAGCATGGCCATGAACAAGAACCTGAAGCTGGCGGAGATCGCGCAGCGGCTCATCGACGTGGAAGACCTGCTCGGCTGATGCCGGCGGTGCGAAAGACAGGAACCCTATGACAGGCATTGGCAAGGAAAACGGCGGCGCATGGATCGCCGGCTCGGACAAACCGGAAAGAACCTTGGTGCGCATCGGCTACCTGCCGCTGGCGGACTGCGCGCCGGTGGTGATGGCATCCGTGCTCGGCTTCGACGAACTGTACGGGATCAAGCTCGAACTGAGCCGCGAGCTGTCCTGGACCGGCATGCGCGACCGCCTGGTCGGCGGCGACATCGACGCCGCCCACGTCCTGGTTGGCCTGCTGTACGGCCTGCAGATGGGCATCGGAACGCGGGCCCGCCAGATGGCCGTCCTGATGAACCTGAACCGCAACGGCCAGGGCATCACGCTGTCGCGCGCGCTGGCCGCCAGGGCTCCCGACGCGGCGGCGCTGGCGCGGCTGGTGCGCGCCGGCGCATTGCGCCCCACCTTCGGACATACCTTCCCGACCGGGAACCACGCGATGTTCCTGTATTACTGGCTGGCGGCGGCGGGCATCGATCCTTTCGCGGACTGCAAGCTGGTCACCGTGCCGCCCGGCCAGATGGTGGCCAGCCTGGCGGCCGGCCACATGGACGGTTTCTGCGCCGGCGAGCCCTGGGGCCAGCGCGCGGTGCGCGAAGGCGCCGGGCTGATGTCGGTGTCGAGCGAGGAAATCTGGCCCGATCATCCGGGCAAGGTGCTGGGCACGGGCGCCGATTTCGCATCAAGCCACCCGAATACCTGCCGCGCCCTGGTCGCCGCCTTGCTTGAAACGGCGCGCTGGCTGGATGCCTCGCGCACCAACCGCGAGGCCGCCGCCGAGGTGCTGGCCAGCCCGGCCTATGTGAATGCGGACAGGGACGTGCTGCAGGTCTGCCTGGCCGGGCGCCCCGGCAAGGCATACGCCACCGGCCACTGGCGCGGCCACAATGGTCTGCATTTCTTCGCCGACGGCGAGGCCAGCTTTCCCTGGCTGTCTGACGGGATGTGGTTCCTCACCCAGCAGCGCCGCTGGGGCCTGCTGCGCGCCGATCCCGCCTACGCCGCGATTGCGCGGGAAGTCAACCGCATCGACTTGTACCGCGATGGGGCGGCAATGGCGGGCGTGGCGGTGCCGGACAGCGCCATGCGCAGTTCGACCCTGCTCGATGGCCGCGTCTGGGACGGCAGCGACCCGGCCGGCCATGCCGGATCGGTGCAGCACGCTGCCTGAACCGGTGCGCAAACCTGCATCATTAACGCGCATGTTGCACCGCAATGTAGCGCGTGATCCTGTCGGATACGCGCGCTTCCCTCTGCAAGCAAGGTGGCACGCGTCTTGCTGTTAAGACGATACGGATCAATGGCGATCCTCTTCACTTTTTCGCCGGCCTAACGAGGGGCCGGCAACCAGGACAACGGCGTCCGCGGCTCGCTGCCATCACGGCAGGAGCGCGGACGCCGTTTTGTTTTTCAAAGGAAGAAACATGGCCAATACATTGGACAACAAGGCAGACAGCATCAAGCTGTTCTCGTTCGACACGGCGCCGATGCGCGCCTTCCACCTGACCTGGGTGGCCTTCTTCATCTGCTTCTTCGCCTGGTTCGCCTGCGCGCCGCTCATGCCGGTGATCAAGGGCGAATTCGGCCTGTCGATGGAGCAGATCGCCAACATCAACATCGCGGCGGTCGCCATCACGATCTTCGTGCGCTTGCTGATCGGCCCCCTGTGCGACCGCTTCGGTCCGCGCAAGGCCTACACCGGTCTGCTGCTGCTCGGCTCGATCCCGGTGCTGGGCGTGGCCATGGCGCAGAGCTACGAAAGCTTCCTGCTGTTCCGCCTCGGGATCGGCGCCGTCGGCGCCAGCTTCGTCATCACCCAATACCACACCTCGGTGATGTTCGGCCCCAAGGTGGTTGGCACCGCCAATGCGGCGGCGGCCGGCTGGGGCAACAGCGGCGGCGGGGCGGCCCAGGCCCTGATGCCGCTGCTGCTGGTCGCCGTCACCATGCTGGGCGTCTCGCAGGCCCTGAGCTGGCGCGTGGCGCTGGTGGTGCCCGGCCTGATGATGATCGTGATGGCTTTCTTCTACTGGCGCTATACCCAGGACTGCCCTGCCGGTAACTTCGATGACATGCGGGCGCGCGGCGAAGCGCTCCCTGGCGGCAAGGGCGGCTGGGCGAGCTTTCGCGACGCCTGCCGCAACCACCGCGCCTGGCTGCTGTTCGTCACCTACGGCGCCTGCTTCGGCATCGAGATCTTCATCCACAACATCGCCGCCGTGTACTACGTCGAGCACTTCGGCCTGTCGCTGGGCGCGGCCGGGCTGGCGGCGGGCAGCTTCGGCCTGCTGGCCCTGTTCGCCCGTGCGCTGGGCGGCTGGCTGTCGGACCGCAGCGCTCGTGGCGGGAACCTGAACAGCCGCGTCACCGTGCTGTTCGTGCTGATGATCGGCGAGGGCCTGGGCCTGCTGTGGTTCGCCCAGGCCGACGGCGTGGTCTATGCCGTGATCGCCATGCTGTGCTTCGGCCTGTTCACCCACATGGCCTGCGGCGCCACCTATGCGCTGGTGCCCTTCGTGGCGCCCAAGGCGCTGGGCGGCGTGGCCGGCATCGTCGGCGCCGGCGGCAACGTGGGCGCCGTGGCCGCCGGTTTCCTCATGAAAGGCACGGGCGACATCGCCCAGACCCTGACCATCCTGAGCGTGCTGGTGCTGGCTTCGAGCCTGTGCGCCATCGCCGCCCGTTTCACCATGACCGCCAGCGAGGCCAGCCCGGCCGCACCGGCGGTCACCGCAGCATAAGGAGTAGCGCAATGCATATCGTCGTCGTCGGCCACGGCATGGTGGGCCATAAATTTGTCGAAACCCTGGCAGGCAGCGGAAATCCGGACCTGCGCGTGACCATCCTCGGAGAAGAAGCGCGTCCCGCCTACGACCGGGTCCACCTGTCTGAATTCTTCGCCGGGAAAAGCGCAGAAGACCTGTCGCTGGTGGCGCCCGGTTTCTTCGACAATCCGCAACTCACGCTGCGCCTCGGCGCCCGCGTGACCGGCATCGACCGCGACGCGCGCCAGGTGATGCTGGCCGAAGGCGAGCCGCTGGCGTACGACAAGCTGGTGCTGGCCACCGGCTCCACGCCCTTCGTGCCGCCGGTACCGGGCGCAAGCCGCAAGGACTGCTTCGTCTACCGCACCATCGACGACCTGGAAGCGATGAGCGAGTGCGGCGCACGTTCGCGCACTGGCGTGGTGGTCGGTGGCGGCCTGCTCGGCCTGGAATGCGCCAAGGCGCTGCGCGACCTCGGCCTGCAGACCCACGTGGTCGAGTTCGCGCCGCGCCTGATGGCGGTGCAGGTCGACGATCCCGGTGCGCGCGTGCTGCGCAACAAGATCGAAGAACTGGGCGTGCAGGTGCACACGCAGAAGAACACCCTGGCCATCGTCGACGGCGAGGAGGGCACGCACCGCATGCAGTTCGCCGACGGCAGCCACCTGGACGCCGACATGATCGTGTTCTCGGCCGGCATCCGCCCGCGCGACGAACTGGCGCGCTCTAGCGGCCTGGCGCTCGGCCAGCGCGGCGGCATCGTCATCGACGAGCGCTGCCTGACGTCCGATCCGCACATCTATGCGATCGGCGAATGCGCGCTGTGGAATGGCCAGCTGTTCGGTCTGGTGGCCCCCGGTTACGACATGGCGCGCACGGCGGCCAAGCAGATCCTCGGCCTCGAGGCTGGCTTCACTGGCGCCGACATGAGCACCAAGCTGAAACTGATGGGCGTGGACGTGGCCAGCGTCGGCGACGCCCACGGCGCCACTCCCGGCAGCCGCACCTACCAGTTCCTGGACGAGCGCAAGCAGGTGTACCGCAAGATCGTCACCTCCGGGTGCGGCAAGTTCCTGCTGGGCGCCGTGCTGGTGGGCGACGCCGCTTCTTACGGCGAGCTGTTGCAGATGATGCTGAACGGGATCGCGTTGCCGGAATCGCCCGAAGTGCTGATCCTGCCGGCGCTGGAGGGCGCGGCGCGCCCGGCCCTCGGCGTGGCGGCACTGCCGGCGGGTGCCCAGATCTGCTCCTGCAACGACGTCTCCAAGGGCGCGCTGTGCGAGGCGGTGGCGGGCGGCGCCGGCACGATCGGCGCGCTCAAGAGCTGTACGAAAGCCGGCACCGCCTGCGGCGGCTGCGTGCCCCTGATGACCCAGGTGATGAATGCCGAGCTGTCCCGCCTGGGCGTGGAAGTGAAGGACCACCTGTGCGAGCATTTCGCCTGCTCGCGCCAGGAGCTCTACCACCTGGTGCGCGTGGAAGGCATCCGCAGCTTCGGCGAGCTGATTGCGCGCCACGGCAAGGGCCTGGGTTGCGACATCTGCAAGCCGGTGGCGGCCAACATCCTGGCGTCCAGCTGGAACGACTTCGTGCTCAAGCCGGAGCACGCCAGCCTGCAGGACTCGAACGACTACTTCCTCGGCAACATCCAGAAGGACGGGACCTACTCGGTGGTGCCGCGCATGCCGGGCGGCGAGGTGACGGCGGACGGCCTGATCGCGGTGGGGCAGGTGGCCAAGAAGTACGGCCTGTACACCAAGATCACCGGCGGCCAGCGCGTCGACCTGTTCGGGGCGCGCGTGGAGCAGTTGCCGAACATCTGGGAGGAACTCATCGCCGCCGGCTTCGAGTCGGGCCATGCCTACGGCAAGTCGCTGCGCACCGTGAAATCCTGCGTCGGCTCGACCTGGTGCCGCTACGGCGTGGGCGACAGCCTGGCCTTCGCCATCGCGCTCGAGAACCGTTACAAGGGCCTGCGCGCGCCGCACAAGATCAAGTTCGGCGTCTCCGGCTGCACCCGCGAGTGCGCCGAAGCCCAGGGCAAGGACGTCGGCCTGATCGCCACCGAGAAGGGCTGGAACCTCTACGTCTGCGGCAACGGCGGCATGAAGCCGCGCCATGCGGAGCTGATCGCTTCCGGCATCGACGACGAGACGGTGGTAAAGCTGGTCGACCGCTTCCTGATGTTCTACGTGCGCACCGCCGGCCGCCTGCAGCGCACCAGCGTGTGGCGCGAGAACCTCGAAGGCGGGCTGGATTACCTGAAAGCGGTGGTGATCGACGACAAGCTGGGCATCGGGGCCGAACTGGAAGCGCAGATGCAGCAGGTGGTCGACACCTATGCCGACGAGTGGAAGGAAGCCGTCACCAATCCGGACGTACGGCGCCGCTTCCGCCATTTCGTCAACAGCGAAGCGCTTGATAACAACGTCGTGTTCGTGCCGGAGCGCGGCCAGATCCGCCCGGCCAGTCCCGAGGAGAGGCGCGGCCGCGTCATCCCGATCGCCGCCAGCGCAGCCTGAACCCATTGAGGAGATAAGCCATGCACCGAGACCTGCAATTACAGAACTGGACCGCCGTCTGCCAACTGGACGAGATCGTGCCGGATACCGGCGTCTGCGCGCTGCTCGATGGCCGCCAGGTGGCCGTGTTCCGCGTCGGTGCCGAGGAACCACGCGTCTTCGCCATCGATAACTTCGACCCGAATGCGCAAGCCGCCGTGCTGTCGCGCGGACTGGTCGGCAGTCTGGGGGAGCGCATCGTGGTCGCCTCGCCCATCTACAAGCAGCATTTCGACCTCCACAGCGGCGAATGCCTGGAAGCGCCCGAACACTCGGTCGCCAGCTACCCGGCCCGCGTGGAAGGAGGCAAGGTATGGATCGCACCGTAAAGCAAAGACTGGTCGTGGTCGGCAACGGCATGGCCGGCATGCGCACCGTCGAGGAGTTGCTCAAGCTCGACGCGGACCTGTACGACATCACCGTGTTCGGCGCCGAACCGCGCGTGAACTACAACCGCATCATGCTCTCGCCGGTGCTGGCGGGCGAGAAGACGGCTGAGGACATCATCCTGCACAGCCGCGCGTGGTACGCGGAGAACAACATCGTGCTGCACGCCGGCGACCCGGTGGTGGCGATCGACCGTGCGCGCCGGATCGTGCGCGCCCGCTCCGGCCTGGAAGTGTCTTACGACCGCCTGCTGCTGGCCACCGGCTCCAGCCCCTTCATCGTGCCGGTGCCCGGCGCCCAGCTCGCCGGCGTGGTGGGTTTCCGCGACCTCGACGATGTCGGCATGATGCTGGCCGCGGCCAAGCGCGGCGGCAGTGCGGTGGTGATCGGCGGCGGCTTGCTCGGCCTGGAGGCGGCCAACGGGCTGCTGCGCCAGGGGATGAACGTGACCGTCGTGCACTTGACGAGCAGCCTGATGAACCAGCAGCTCGACCCGGCCGCGGCCCTGCTCCTGAAAAGCGCGCTGGAGCGGCGCGGCCTGCGCATCCTGCTCGGCGCCCAGACCGAGGCGATCCTGGGCGAAGGCAAGGTGGAAGCGGTGCGCTTTGTCGACGGCCTGGAGGTGCCGGCCGACCTGGTGGTGATGGCCGCCGGCGTGCGCCCCAACGTGGCGCTGGCACGCGAGGCGGGCCTGCACGTCGAACGCGCCATCGTGGTCGACGACACCCTGCAGACCTACGACCCGCGCGTGTATGCGGTGGGCGAATGCGTCCAGCACCGCAAGGCCACCTTCGGCCTGGTGGCGCCGATCTGGGACCAGGCGCGGGTCTGCGCCGCCCACCTGGCAGGGTTCGGCCACCGCCGCTACGTGCAGCAGGCCCTAGCTGTCAAGCTGAAGGTGACCGGCATCGACCTGTACTCGGCCGGCGACTTCAGTGGCCTGGAGGGCAGCGAAGACCTGGTGCTGCGCGACCGCCACGCCGGCGTGTACAAGCGCCTGGTGCTGATGGGCGGCCGCGTGACCGGCGCGGTGCTGTACGGCGACGTGTCGGATGGGCCCTGGTACTTCGACCTGATCCAGCGCGGCACCGACGTTTCAAGCATCCGCGACCGGCTGCTGTTCGGCCCGACTCTATGCGAGGCTGCCTGATGGGTGTTCCGATGATCCCGATCGCGGCGGCAGTCCGCACCACCTGTCCCTACTGCGGCGTCGGCTGCGGCATCAAGGCGACGCCGATGGCGGACGGCGCCCTGATCGAGGGCGACCCGGAGCACATCGCAAACCGCGGCCGCCTGTGCGTCAAGGGTGCGGCGCTGGGCGAGACGCTCGGCCTGGACGGACGCCTGCTGGCGCCGGCCATCCGCGAGGACGGCAAGCTGCGCCAGGCCGGCTGGGGCGAGGCCCTCGACAAGGTCGCCTCCACCTTCGCTGCCATCATCGCCGAGCACGGCCCGGACGCGGTGGCGATGTACGTCTCGGGCCAGCTGCTGACCGAGGACTACTACGTTGCCAACAAGTTCATGAAGGGCTTCGTGGGCAGCGCCAACATCGACACCAATTCGCGCCTGTGCATGTCGTCCAGCGTGGCCGGGCACAAGCGCGCCTTCGGCGAAGACCTGGTGCCGGGCTGCTACGAGGACTTCGAACTGGCCGATCTGATCGTGCTGGTCGGCTCCAACACGGCCTGGTGCCACCCGACGCTGTTCCAGCGCATCGTCAAGGCGAAGGAAGCGCGGCCCGGCTTGCGCATCGTCGCGATCGACCCGCGCCGCACCGCGACCTGCGAGCTGGCCGACCTGCACCTGCCGGTCAAGGCGGGCACCGACGTCTGGCTGTTCAACGGCCTGCTCAGCCACCTGGCGCGTGCCGGCAGGGCAGACCATGCTTTCGTGGCGGACCACACCAGCGGCCTCGATGCCGCCCTCGAACAAGCGGGCCACTGCGCCGACATCGACTTCGTGGCGCGCACCTGCGGCGTCGATCCGCGCCAACTGGCCGCGTTCTACGAGCTGTTTGCCGCAACCGAAAACGTCGTCACCGCCTTCTCGCAGGGCGTCAACCAGTCCTCCAGCGGCACGGACAAGGTCAACAGCATCATCAACTGCCACCTGTTCACCGGCCGGATCGGCAAGCCGGGCATGGGGCCATTCTCGCTGACCGGCCAGCCGAACGCCATGGGCGGCCGCGAAGTGGGCGGACTGGCCAACATGCTGGCCAGCCACCTGGAGCTCGACCAGCCGGCCCACCGCGAGGCCGTGCGCAGCTTCTGGGATGCCCCGCGCATCGCCGACAAGCCGGGCCTGAAGGCGGTGGACCTGTTCCGCGCGATCGAAGTGGGCAAGGTGAAGGCCGTGTGGATCATGGCGACCAATCCGGTGGTCAGCCTGCCGGACGCCGACCGGGTCCAGCGCGCCCTGGAGCGCTGCGAGCTGGTGGTGGTCTCGGACATGAGTCCGGATACCGATACCGCCGCGCTGGGACACGTGCTGCTGCCCGCGCTGGGCTGGGGCGAGAAGGATGGCACGGTGACCAATTCCGAACGCTGCATCTCGCGCCAGCGCGCCTTCCTCCCAAGGCCGGGAGAAGCGCGCAGCGACTGGCAGGCGATCTGCCAGGTGGCCCAGCGCATGGGTTTTCACGGCTTCGACTACGCGGGCGTGCACGAGATCTTCGACGAGCATGCCCGGCTATCTGGCTGGCGCAACGGGGAAGGGGAGCTGCCGCGCGCGTTCCGCATCGACGGCCTGGCCGGCATGGACCGCGCCGCCTACGACGCGCTCGAGCCCTCGCAATGGCCCGTCCTGCGCAGCGGCGCAGGAACGACGCGCCTGTTCGCCGACGGCCGCTTCGCCCGCCCCGATGGCAGGGCGCGTTTCGTGGCGACCGCGCCGCGCCTGCCGGCCAATGCGCCGGGCGGCGAGTATCCGCTGGCGCTGAACACCGGCCGCCTGCGCGACCAGTGGCACACCATGACCCGGACCGGCAAGTCGCCGCGCCTGGCTGCTCACGCCCCCGAGCCCTTCGTCGACCTGCACCCGCACGACGCCTTGCTAAGTGGCGTGCGCGAAGGCGAGCTGGCGCGCGTTACCAGCCGCTGGGGCGCGATGGTGGCGCGGGTGGCGCACAGCGGCGGCATCGCGCGCGGCGCCGCTTTCATCCCGATCCACTGGAACGGCCAGACCGCCTCGGACGCGCGGGTCGGCGCCGTGGTCAATCCGGACGTCGACCCGGTGTCGGGCGAGCCTGAATTCAAGCATACGCCGGTCCGGGTCGAGCCTTTCGGGGTGGCCTGGCATGGCTTCATCCTGTGCCGCGAGGAGCTGGACCTGGGGCGCGTCGCCAACTGGACGCGTGTGCGCGGCGCCGGCTTCGTGCGCTACGAACTGGGCGGCCGCGAAGCGGTCTCCCCAGGCTGGGCGCGCGTACTGCTGGGGGCAGGCGAGGACGCAGACTGGATCGAATACGAGGACAAGGCCGAGGGCATGCTGCGCTGCGCCCTGCTGGTCGACGGGCGCCTGCACGCCTGCCTGTTCGTGTCGCGCCGCCCGGACCTGCCGGCCCGCACCTGGCTAGGCGGCCTGTTCGCTCGGGACTTGCTGTCGGCACAGGAACGGGCCACGCTGCTCGCAGGCCGTCTGCCTGCGCAGGGCGCCGATCCGGGCCCGACCGTCTGTTCCTGCTTTGGCGTAGGCCGCAACACGATCTGCAAGGCGATCGAGGAACACGGCCTGCGGGATGCCGCGGGCGTGACCGCCTGCCTGCGCGCCGGCGGCAATTGCGGTTCCTGCCTGCCGGAGATCCGGCAACTGCTCGGCTTTACTTCGCCGCCACCTGGGCGCCGCTCGTCAGGTAGTTGAGCGCCATCATGGACATGGCCCGTACCCCGACAACCAGGGCCTTTTCGTCGACGAAGAACCTGGGATTGTGGTTCGGCGCCGCCTTGGCCGGATCCTGCCCATCGGGCGTAATGCCCAGGAAGACATACAGTCCCGGCACCTGTTCGGAGAAGAAGGAAAAGTCTTCGGACGCGCCTGACAGCAGCGCCTGCGAGACCTTGCCGTCGGCGGCACGCTCCAGCACCGGCCGCATGCTGTCGGCCAGGGCTTTCTGGTTTTCCACCGCATCGTACATCGGGACGATCGTGACCTTCGCTTCCGCGCCGGTACTGGCGGCGATGTTCTGTGCGCTGGTCTTGATGTCCGCCACGACATCGCCGCGGACTTTCTTGCCGTAGCTGCGAATCGTTCCGGTCATGTTCACCGTTTCGGGAACGATGTTCGGGCCGGTGCCGCCATTGATCGTGCCGACGGTCACAACCACGGGAGACTCCGTCAGGTTGGCCTGCCGGCTCACCACGGTCTGCAGGCCGTTGATGACGAGCGCCGAGGTCACGATCGGGTCGATCGTATTCCATGGCATGCCGCCATGTCCTTGCTTGCCGGTGATGCTGATGTCGAGCGAATCGCTTGCGGCCGTGATGGGGCCGGTACGCCAGCTGATCTCGCCCGAACGGCCCGGCATGACGTGCATGGCCAGTACCGCATCCGGCTTGCGCTGCTTGAACAGGCCCTCGTCGAGCATCAGCTTGGCGCCCCATGCCTTGCCGGTGCCGGGCAGGAAGGTGCTGGAACCTTCCTCGGCGGGCTGGAAGATGAACATCACGGTGCCGGCCAGGCTGTCGCGCATGCCCGCCAGCACCGTCGCGGTCGCCATCAGCATCGCCGTGTGGGTATCGTGGCCGCATGCGTGCATGACGTCGACCTCGCGTCCCTGGTAATTGCCTTTAGCCCTGGATGCGAAGGGCAGGCCGGCCGGCTCCTTGACCGGCAGCGCATCCATGTCGGCGCGCAGCGCCACCGTCTTGCCCGGCTTGGCGCCCTTGAGGATGCCGACCACGCCGGTGATGCCGATCCCGGTGCGCACCTCCAGGCCCAGCTGGCGCAAGTGCTCGGCCACGAGTTTGGCGGTGCGGGTTTCCTGGTTCCCGAGATCGGGATGCTGGTGGATGTCGCGCCGCCACTTGATCAGCTGCGGCTCGACCGCGGCGGCGCGCTTGCGGACTTGCTGCTCGCTTGCGCTCGGCTCGGCGGCGTGCGCCGTATGGGAGAGGATTACTGCTGCCAGTGCGGCAGGGAACAGTCGTGCAATGCGCATTTCGATCACCCCCTGGGCATGGCCGGGACACCGGATGCAGCATGTCTTCGGCATGCGAGATGATATGAATATAGCCCATTCCGTATGCGCTGCGCATACATTTCGAACATAGCGATCCGGCGGAATGAAAAAAGCCAGATCAGCTAATGCTGGATCTGGCTTTTTCAAATTCGGTGGTCGGGGTGAGAGGATTCGAACCTCCGGCCTCTACGTCCCGAACGTAGCGCTCTACCGGGCTAAGCTACACCCCGACTGTTTGAGACTTCGTTACCGAAATCTCGGGAAGGCATTACTATATTCGGCTCAATGGTTCCTGTCAACAGCGAAACTGCAGAGCTGCTGCAGGCTCGCCTTGTAGACGCTTTCCGGCAGGCCAGAGATTGCCTCGGCCGCGCGGCGCGCAGCCTGTTCCGCCTGCTGGCGGGTGTAGTCCAGTGCGCCGCTCGAGGTCACCGCCGCCAGCACCGCTTCGAACTGTGCTTCGTCGCCATGCTCGATGCAGCTGCGCACCAGCTGGCGCTGTTCCGGCGTACCGTTTTCCATCAGCCAGATCAGCGGCAGGGTGGGCTTGCCTTCGCGCAGGTCGTCGCCCAGGTTCTTGCCGATCTCGGCGGCGTCGCCGGCGTAGTCCAGCACGTCGTCGATCAGCTGGAACGCCGTGCCCAGCGAGCGGCCGTATTCGCCGGCCGCGGCGATCTGCTCGTCATCGGCGCCGCCCACCAGGGCGCCCAGCTCGGCGGCCGCCTCGAACAGCTTGGCGGTCTTGGAACGGATCACCTTCAGGTAGCTTTCATGCGTCACGTCCGGATCGTGCATGTTCAGCAGTTGCAGCACTTCGCCTTCGGCGATCACGGTGGTGGCGCGCGACAGGATGCTCATCACGCGCATGTTGTCGAGGCTGGTCATCATCTCGAACGAGCGCGAGTACAGGTAGTCGCCCACCAGCACCGAGGCGGCGTTGCCGAACAGGGCGTTGGCGGTCTGGCGCCCGCGGCGCATCGAGGATTCGTCGACCACGTCGTCGTGCAGCAGGGTCGCGGTGTGGATGAATTCGACCACTGCCGCCAGCTCGTGGTGGGCGGTTCCACGATAGCCGTAGGCATTGGCCAGCAGCAGCACCAGCACCGGCCGGATCCGCTTGCCGCCCGCGCTGATGATGTACTCGGCGATCTGGTTCACCAGGCTCACTTCCGACTGCAGTCGCTGTCGGATCACCGCGTTCACGGCCTCCATGTCGGTGGCGATCGATTGGGCGATGGTGTTCTGGGCGTGTTGGGTAGCAGCTGACAAGGCGAACCTGCAATAAACGGTGAGTATTTGGTTAAGTGCCGAGATTATACGTCATGCAAGGGAAGGGCGTCCCACGGATGGCTTATCACTCTCCAGGGCGAGCGAAAGTCCGGCTGAAACTTGGCATTGTGCTACGACGGCAACACCATCCGGAGCGAATCGTCAAGGCCTTTTGACGCGCTGCAGCGAGTTATGTATAATCCCCTGTTCCCCGGCTTCCGAACAGTCCAGCGTCTCGACGCCGGTGGGAATCTTTTAAACATTTGATGAGGTTTCAATCATGTACGCGGTCATAAAAACCGGTGGCAAGCAATATAAAGTTGTCGCTGGCGAAAAACTCAAAGTAGAACAGATACCTGCTGACATTGGTTCCGAACTCACCATCGATCAAGTTCTCGCGCTCGGCGCGGGCGACAGCATCAAGTTTGGTGCTCCGCTGGTCGAAGGTGCCTCGGTCCTGGTGAAAGTTGTTTCCCACGGTCGCCACGACAAGGTCCGCATTTTCAAGATGCGCCGTCGTAAGCACTACCAGAAGCGTCAGGGCCATCGCCAGAACTTCACCGAAATCCAGGTGGTGTCGATCAACGGCTAATCCCGTTCGATTCACCAAGTTCATTCATCAAGGAGCAAATAAATGGCACACAAAAAAGGTGGCGGTACTACCCGCAACGGCCGTGACTCAGAAAGCAAGCGCCTCGGCGTGAAAGTCTACGGCGGCCAGGCGATCAACGCCGGCGGCATCATCATCCGTCAACGCGGCACCCCGGTGCGCGCAGGCACCAACGTCGGCACCGGCAAGGATCACACCCTGTTCGCGCTGGTCGACGGTACCGTCAAGTTCGTCAAGCAAGGCGTGGGCTCGAAGCAGTTCGTGACCGTCGTTGCCAACGAAGCAGTCGCTGCTTAAGTAGTTACTCGCGCCGCTCGACGCGGCGCTTCTTTGCAAGGCGCAAGCCTTCCATCGAAAGGCTCTGCCCACGGTAGGGCCTTTTTAGTTTTTATCGGTCATCATCATGAAGTTTATCGACGAAGCAAGAATTGAAGTCATCGCCGGCGACGGCGGCAACGGGTGTGCCTCGTTCCGCCGCGAGAAGTTCCGCCCATTTGGCGGCCCGGACGGCGGCGACGGCGGCAAGGGCGGCTCGATCTACGTGGTGGCCGACCGTAACATCAACACCCTGGTGGACTTCCGCTATTCGAAGACCCATCACGCCCGCAACGGCGAACCGGGCCGCGGCTCGGACTGCTACGGCAAGGGCGCCGAAGACGTCTACATGCGCATGCCGGTCGGCACGCTGATCGTGGACGACGTCAACGGCGAGATCGTTGCCGACCTGACCGAGCACGGCCAGACCGAACTGCTGGCCAAGGGCGGCGAGGGCGGCTGGGGCAATATCCACTTCAAGACCTCGACCAACCGCGCGCCGCGCCAGAAGACCGAAGGCAAGGCCGGCGAGCGCCGCACCCTGCGCCTGGAGCTGAAGGTGCTGGCCGACGTGGGCCTGCTGGGCATGCCGAACGCCGGCAAGTCGACCTTCATCACCGCCGTCTCGAACGCCAAGCCGAAGATCGCCGACTACCCGTTCACCACCCTGCACCCGAACCTGGGCGTGGTGCGCGTGTCGCACGAGAAGAGCTTCGTCATCGCCGACATCCCGGGCCTGATCGAAGGCGCGGCCGAAGGCGCGGGCCTGGGCCACCAGTTCCTGCGCCACCTGGCGCGCACCGGCCTGCTGCTGCACATCGTCGACCTGTCGGGCTTCGACGAGAAAGTCGATGCGGTCAAGGAAGCCAAGGCCCTGGTCAAGGAGCTGGAAAAGTACGACGAAGAGCTGCTGAACAAGCCGCGCTGGCTGGTGCTGAACAAGCTCGACGTGGTCGATGAAGCCGAGCGCAAGAAGCGCGTCAAGGACTTCGTCAAGCGCATGGCCTGGAAAGGGCCGGTGTTCGAGATCTCGGCACTGAATCGCGAAGGCTGCCAGGACCTGGTCAACGCGATCTACCTGCACCTGGAAGAGAAGCGCACCAGCGATCAACGCGCCGAAGAAACCACCATGACCGAGGAAGCGCGCGGCATCAATTCGATCGACCCGGACGATCCGCGTTTCAAGATCCAGGAAGACTAAGTTGCCTGTGGCAGCAGTGACTCGCAGCTGGCTGCGCAGCCAACTGTTGCAGCTCGTCGCCACCGCCAGTTCGCTGGCGGCGCTGGCGGCCATGCTCGATCCCGACCGTATCGCGTCGGCGATGGGCATCTTTCTCGTCGGCGTGAACGGCTACAGCCAGTTCTACGCCATCTACGTGGGCATGCGCCTCGCTACCGCGATGCTGGCGCTGCTGGCATCGAGACAGGGCGACCAGCCCCTCCTCGTCGACCTCACCGCATTGTTCCTCCTGGCCCAGCCGGCCGGGCGCCTCGTCGCCGCTTTCGCGATCGGGTTGCCGAAGGGGGTATTATTAGCAGTCTGCGCGGTCGAGTTGTTGGCAGGACTTTCCCTGCTGGCCTTACGGCCGCGAGGAAAATTCCTGTCACCATGACTTCAACCCACCACTCAGCGCTCCAGCAAGCCTCCCGCATCATCGTCAAGGTCGGTTCCTCGCTCGTCACAGACGAGGGCAGGGGTCTCGACCATACCGCCATCGCCCGCTGGGCGGCCCAGATCGCCGCGCTGCGCGGCCTGGGCAAGGACGTCGTGCTCGTGTCCTCGGGCGCCATCGCCGAAGGCATGCTGCGCCTCGGTTTTACCTCACGCCCGACCGACATCCACGAACTGCAGGCCTGCGCCGCCGTGGGCCAGATGGGCCTGGCGCAGATCTACGAAACCAGCTTCCACACCCACGGCGTCAAGACCGCCCAGGTGCTGCTCACCCACGCCGATCTGGCCGACCGCGAACGCTACCTGAACGCGCGCTCGACGCTCACCACCCTGCTGCGCCTGGGCGTGGTCCCGATCATCAACGAGAACGATACGGTCGTCACCGACGAAATCAAGTTCGGCGACAACGACACCCTGGGCGCGCTGGTGGCCAATTTGATCGAGGCCGATGCGCTGGTGATCCTGACCGACCAGCGCGGCCTGTTCTCCGCCGATCCGCGCAAGGACCCGGGCGCGCACCTGATCGGGGAAGCGCAGGCGGGCGATCCGCAACTGGAAGCGATGGCAGGCGGGGCGGGCTCGAGCATCGGGCGCGGCGGCATGCTGACCAAGGTGCTGGCCGCCAGGCGTGCGGCGCGCTCGGGCGCCCACACCATCATCGCCTGGGGCCGTGAAGAAGACGTGCTGGTGCGCCTGGCCGGCGGCGAGATGATCGGCACCCAGCTCACCGCGCCTACCGGCCGCCTGACCGCACGGCGTCAGTGGATGATCGACCACCTGCACACCACCGGCGAAGTCGTGATCGATGCCGGCGCCGCCCAGAAGCTGACCCGGGAAGGCAAGTCGCTGCTGCCGATCGGCGTGGTCGCGGTGCGCGGCGAGTTCGGGCGCGGCCAGGTGATCACCTGCATCGACGAGGCGGGCAAGCCGCTGGCGCGCGGACTGACCAACTACACCAGCAGCGAAGTGCGGCGCATCATGCGCCATTCGTCGGCGGAGATCGAACGCATCCTGGGCTATGTCGAGGGGCCGGAACTGGTCCACCGCGACAACCTGGTGCTGCTGTAGGCGCTGTTTTCCTGATGAATGAACGCATGAAACCGACTTCTCCCCTCGCTGTCGTCCAGGCGCAGCTCGACGCCTACAACGCCAAGGACCTCGACGCCCTGATGGCCACCTATGCGCCGGATGCGCAGCAGTTCGCGCTGCATGGCGCCCTGCTGGCCCAGGGCCATGAACAGATCCGCCCGCGCTACCAGGAGCGCTTTGCCGAACCCGAGCTGCATGCGCGCCTCCTGAACCGCTCGGTCCTCGGCAACTTCGTCACCGACCTCGAGATCGTGACCCGCAACTTCCCGGAAGGCCGCGGCACGGTGGAGATGCTCTGCGTGTATGAAGTGGCCGACGGGCGCATCGTGCGCGCCTCGTTCGCCACCGGCGAGAAGCGCCTCGGCTAGCCGAGTTCGGCGGCCTGGCTGGCCAGGTCGGCCGCCGGATCCATCACCCCGGCGGGCGCCGGCGTCTTGTCCTTGAACTCGCACAGGTCCTTGATCAGGCAGTTCCAGCACCTTGGTTTACGGGCCACGCAGGTGTAGCGGCCGTGCAGGATCAGCCAGTGATGCGCGTCAATCAGGAAGTCCTTCGGCACGAACTTGAGCAGCTTCTGCTCGACGATGTCGACGTTCTTGCCCGGCGCGATTTTTGTGCGGTTCGATACCCGGAAGATGTGGGTGTCGACCGCCATGGTCGGCTCGCCGAACGCGGTATTGAGCACCACGTTGGCGGTCTTGCGGCCCACGCCGGGCAGGGCTTCCAGCGCCTCGCGCGCGCGCGGCACTTCGCCGCCATGCTGCTCCACCAAAATCCGGCAGGTCGCCATGACATTCGCGGCCTTGGTGTTGTACAGGCCGATGGTCGAGATATAGGACTTGAGTTCGTCCAGCCCCAGGTCGAGGATGGCCTGCGGGGTGTTGGCCACCGGGTAGAGGCGGCGCGTGGCCTTGTTGACGCCGACGTCGGTCGACTGCGCCGACAGCAGCACCGCGATCAGGAGTTCGAAGGGAGTAGTGAATTCGAGCTCGGTGGTCGGCTTGGGGTTGGCTGCGCGAAAGCGCGTGAATATTTCTAATCTTTTCGCGGGATTCATCGGTTTTGCTTACTTTTGGTCCGGTGGCGCATCGGGCACATTCGCGGCTGCCTTCTGGCGCGCCCGCTCCATCGCGGCCGCAATGATGGCGCGCTTGCGTTCCTTTTCCGCCAGTTCTTCCGGCGTGTTGGTCACCTCCGCCGTCACCGCGCGCATCTTTTCCAGCGCCTTGGCGGCCAGGCGCGCATCGTTTTCTTCTTTTTCGCGGCGCAGGCGCTCGCTGCGGAAGTCGTGGCGGCTTCGTGCCGCATCGGCGGCTTCCTGCGACCAGGCGTCCCAGCCGGTGCGCTCCCCCGTCACCGGGACCATCGAGATGCAGTCGACCGGGCAGGGCGCCACGCACAGGTCGCAGCCGGTGCACAGGCTCGGCAGGATGCTGTGCATCTGCTTGGCCGCGCCCATGATCGCATCGACCGGGCAGGCCTGGATGCACAAGGTGCAGCCGATGCAGAGCGACTCGTCGATGAAGGCGACCGGGCGCGGGCGCTCGATGCCGTTGGCGGGGTTGATCGGGATGACCGGCCGGCCCGTGACGCTGGACAGGCGCCGGACGCCCTCGATGCCGCCGGGCGGACACTGGTTGATCTCGGCTTCGCCGCGCGCGATCGCTTCCGCATACGGACGGCATGCGGGATAGCCGCACTTGGTGCATTGCGTCTGCGGCAACGCGTCTTCGATCAGGTCGGCGAGGGTCTTGGTCACGGCGCGAAGGTGAACGGTCAAAGCCGACATTATCCGCCAAAACCAGGGGCGATGCGAAGTTGGCATGGCCTTCTCCGTGCTGGAGCGAACAGACTGCCGGGTTCGTGCATGATGTACTGGAGCCTCGACGCTGAAGAGGAGCTCACATGAACAAACTCATCGTACCGGCGCTCGTCGCCGCGGTGCTGGCCGGTGGCGCCGCGGCCCAGGCGCACCAGCGCGGCGAACAGGAAGCGCGCGCGCAAGCGAAGCAGGCCGCCAGGCCGGGGCCTTACCGCAGCGTGGAGGCCAGCGGCCAGCTCAAGCGCGGCGAGCAGCTGCCGCCACGCTACCGGACCCATCACTTCGTGGTGGAGAACTGGAAGGCGCATCGCCTCACCGAACCGCCGCCGGGGCACCAGTGGGTGCAGGCGGGGAACGATTATGTGCTGGTGGCGATCGCGACCGGGGTGGTGCAGGAGGTGCTGGTAGGGCGGTGAACGCAGGCGCTATCGCTATTCACCGAAAATTGGGTTCCCGCCTTCGCGGGAACGACGGGTTAAGGGATGTGGCCAAAGGTCATCGCTATTAATACCCCGAACCTTGACACCGTCATGCGCGCCGCTGGCGCCCATGACTTCCCGCGCAGGCGGGAATCCAAGTTCGCACTGCAGTCGATAGCCAAAACAACATGCCGGAGCAAGCTTCGGCATTTTCACATCAAGCATGCGCCCGAATGAACTCCCCGATCTTCGGGCAGATGATCTCGCGCCAGCGGCGGCCCGAGAAGATGCCGTAGTGGCCACATTTGGGCGCCACGAACTCCTGGTGCATGTTCTTCGGGATGCCGGTGCACAGGTCGTGCGCGGCGCGGGTCTGGCCCAGGCCGGAAATGTCGTCCAGCTCGCCCTCGACGGTGAACAGGGCCACCGTCTTGATGTCCTGCGGGCGCACCAGCTGGCCGCCGACTTCCCAGGTGCCCTTCGGCAGGCGGTGTTCCTGGAACACGGTCTTGATGGTCTCGAGGTAGTACTCGGCCGGCATGTCGAGCACGGCGTTGTATTCGTCGTAGAACTGGCGGTGCGCCTCGGCCGAGTCGTCGTCGCCGCGTACCAGGTGCTGGTAGAACTCGCGGTGGCTCTGGGCGTGGCGGCCCGGGTTCATCGCGATGAAGCCGGCGTGCTGCAGGAAGCCCGGATAGACCTTGCGGCCGAAGCCCGGGTAGTTGCCCGGCACCGAGTAGATCACGGTGTTCTCGAACCAGGAGAAGGGCTTCTCCACCGCCAGGTCGTTGACCGCGGTCGGCGACTTGCGCGGGTCGATCGGGCCGCCCATCATGGTCATGGTCTTCGGCAGCTTCGGGTCCTGGTTGGTGGCCATCAGCGAGATCGCGGCCAGCACCGGCACGGTCGGCTGGCACACCGAGATCACGTGTACGTCCGGGCCGAGGTGGCGAATGAAGTCCTGGACGTAGTAGATGTAGTCGTCGAGGTGGAAGGGGCCGCTCGACAAGGGCACCATGCGCGCGTCGATCCAGTCGGTGATGTAGACGTCATGCTCGACCAGCAGGGCGCGCACGGTGTCGCGCAGCAGGGTGGCGTGGTGACCCGACAGGGGCGCGACGACCAGCACGGTGGGCTGCTCCAGCGCGGCGAATTCCTTGTCGCTCAGGTCTTTCTTGAAATGGATGAGCTTGCAGAACGGCTTTTCGACGCTCGTGCGCTCGATGATGCCGACGTCGGCACCCTTGATGGGTACGGTCTTGATGCCGAATGCCGGCTTTTCGTAGTCCTTCCCGAGGCGGTACATCAACTCGTAGCCGGCGGCGATACGCTGCGAGAACGGGGTGTGCGCGAACGGCGAAACGGGGTTCGAGAACAGTTTGGAGGACGCATCTGCCCACTGCATCAGCGGGGTCAGGAAGGAGCGTTGCATCTCGTGCAGTTGGTAAAGCATAAATAATTCCTTCGGATGGACTAGGCGTCGCAATCGTTTGCGCATGCTCTCAGTCAATTATAGGGGATAGTGATTTACTTGTGGAAACAGTCGTTTTCACATCCCTTGTGCATAGTCCAGTTGTAGCATATTTGCGCAATACTACTCGGTGAAGCGCCCCACATAAGCAGGTAGGCCCTGTCCGACAAGGCCTTTCCGTTGTTTGCCCCTAACTGAACGCAGGCTGATGCAGCAATGAAAAATGCCGCCGGGCTTGCGCCGAGCGGCATTTTTTTACCAGAAGGTAAAGCTTAGTCGAACACGGGAGTCTCGACGCCGAGGATCTTGTGCAGCTTCGGCGAGGTGGTCGTGTACTGCATATGGATCTTCTTGTCCGGGAAGATGTAGGGCGCGGCGCCGAAGGCGGCCAGCGCGGCTTCGTGGAAGCCCGACAGGATCAGCTTCTTCTTGCCCGGATAGGTGTTGATGTCGCCCACGGCGAAGATGCCCGGCACGTTGGTCTCGAACTTCTCGGTGTCCATGACCTTGAGCTGCTTGCGCTCGATGTCCAGGCCCCATTCGGCGATCGGGCCCAGCTTCGGCGACAGGCCGAAGAACACCAGCAGCATGTCCAGCGGGACGCGGCGGGTGACACCGTCGGCGCCGGTGACCTTCACTTCGCTCAGCTTGCCGTCCGTTTCATCGAAGCCGGTGACCTGGCCGGTGATCAGCTGCATCTCGTATTCGTCGCACAGGGCCTTCATCTTGGCCACCGATGCCGGAGCGGCGCGGAAGTCTTCGCGGCGGTGCAGCAGCACGACCGACTCGGCCTTGCCGACGAAGTTCAGGGCCCAGTCCAGCGCGGAGTCGCCGCCGCCGCAGATGACCAGGTTCTTGCCTTCGAACAGAGCCGGATCCTTGACGCGGTAGAACAGCTGGCTGTTCTCGAACTTCTCGATGCCGTCGACCTTCATGGTGCGCGCCTGGAACGAGCCGACGCCGGCAGCGATGAAGATGGTCTTGGTGATGAAGCGGGTGCCGGTCGAGGTCTCGACGTTGAAGCGGCTGTCTTCGCGGCGCTGGACGGTGGTGACTTCCTGGCCCAGGTGGAAGGTCGGCTCGAACGGCTCGATCTGCTTGAGCAGGTTGTCGGTCAGTTCCTGGCCGGTGCACACCGGCACGGCCGGGATGTCGTAGATCGGCTTGTCCGGGTACAGTTCCACGCACTGGCCGCCGACGGCCGGCAGCGAATCGATGACGTGGGCCTTGATTTCGAGGAGGCCGAGTTCGAAGACCTGGAACAGGCCGACCGGACCGGCGCCGATGATCACGGCATCGGCTTCGATCGCGCCGGCGAACGAGCTGTTGGGAGCGATGGCGCCCGCTTCGTGGGAGGCACTGATAGTCATGCTGGAACTTTCTGTGAATTTAGCTGAAATGCGTGGGTATGGACAGGACGTGGCCGCTAGTGTGCCATGATTGACGAACCGGTGCAGACGGCGGCCCCGGGCGGGGCCGCGTCGGTCATGGTCAGCGGGCCAGCTGGTCCAGCTTGTCCTTGACGTCTTTCCACTCTTCCGCGTCTGGCAGGGCCGGCTTGGTCTTGGTGATCGACGGCCAGAAACGCGCCAGGTCCGCGTTCAGCTTGATGAATTGCTGCTGGTCCGACGGCACGTCTTCTTCCGCGTAGATCGCGTTCACCGGGCACTCGGCCACGCAGACGGCGCAGTCGATGCATTCGTCAGGATCGATGGCGAGGAAATTCGGGCCTTCCCGGAAACAATCTACCGGGCATACATCGACGCAGTCGGTATAGCGACAACGGATGCACGATTCGGTGACAACGTGGGTCATAACAGTCCTATTAGTTGGTCTAGTGTCGCGGCGCCGGGCGCTGAATCGGCCGACGGGACTTGCAAAGCACTGTATTTTAGGGCAATTCGGGTTTTCCTACAAATTAGGCTTATACACAATATATATAAGCAAATGTGGCCGGTGATGGCGCACCCGAGGACGCCACCACCGGCCGGTCACGCGTCATGCGCTGCTCCGCAGGCGGTCGAGCAGGGCCTGCCAGTCGCCGCCGCTGCCGTCCTCGCGCAGGAACACGGTGTGGCAGCGCGGCCCGTCCTCGACCGTGATCTCCCAGCGCGGCAGGTCGGCCCCGAGCGGGCAGCTGGGCGTCGCCGAGAAGAAGTCGAGCCGCTGCAGGAGCTCTTCGAACTCGCCGCCGACCGGATGAAAGGCGGTGTCGAGGTCGTAGGCTTCGGCCAGCCCGGCGAAGCCGCCGCAGGCGCGCGCGCTGATCTTCATGCGGACACCGGCACCACCGCCGCGCTGGGGGCGACGCATTCGCCGAGCCGGCCGTTGGAGGCGCACCAGCGCGCCAGCGCCTGGGACTCGCTGGCGAGCACCCGGTCCACCCGGTAGTACTCGGGCAGGTTCATGGTGCCGCAGCAGGAACGGCGGTCCTGGCGCGCGCCCGGCTTGTCGCAGACCTTGGGCGCCAGCGGAGTGCACATCGGCTCGACCATGGCGGCTTCGTCGGGCTGCTCGACCACGTCGCGGCGCGCGAACTGGTTGCGGATGAAGCCCGCGTAGGCGGCCGGCTTGCCGTCTTCGTCCACCAGGCGCAACATCTCGTTGACCACGTCGACATAGGTGGCGGCGCTGTCGGGCGCGCCGATCAGGGCACGCAGCAGCAGACCGCGCAGGTAGGCCGCAACCCGGTGCAGCACGGCGGCGCAGTCGTCGTGCGTGGGGTTGCGCTCGTAGGCGAACATGTCGGCCAGCACGTCGTACATGGCGCCGGTGAAGACCTGCGAGATCGCGTGCACCTGGGTGCCGGCCTGACCCAGCGTGAGGTCGTTGTCGGCATCGCGCAGGCCCGTGCTGCCGCCCAGCGCCATCCCGAACTGTTCGGCGATGTCTGCCAGGTAGGTCTTGTCGTGCAGGTGGGCCTTGGTCTGGGCCACCACCGCCTCGCACTGGTCGAGCTGGGACAGGGCCAGGAAGATCGCGGTGAGGTCGCCGAAGGCTTCGTGCAGGCCGCCGGTCTGCGGCGGGGCGTCGGCCTGCAGCCATTGCGGCTTGAGGCCGTCGAGCACGGCGTGCGCGGTTTCGTGGGCCACGATGTCGAAGGAGCGGCAGGTGTACACGCGCGCCGCTTCCCCGCCTTCGACGCCGTTGGGAAGGAAATCGCCGAACTTCAGGCAGCCCTGGGTGCGGCTGTAGAAGGCGTTCATCACGTTCGGCAGGCCGTAGGGATAGACCGCCAGCGGGCGCGTGTCCATGCTGGTGTTCCACTGCCAGGGCAGGGGCATGTCGAGGCCGGCGGCGAGCATCGAGCGCTGGTACATGGTCAGCGTCTGCCGCACCACGGCAAAGGTGTGCACCGCGTCGAACTGCGGGGTGTCGGGCTGGGTGACGAAGTCGCCGAAGGCATTCGGCTCGACCGGGTCGATGCCTGGCGCGCCGGGAGCGATGCGGGCGTCGCGCGGGCCGGCCAGCACCGGGCCGGGCAGGTAGGCGCGGCGGGTGCCGATCTCGCCCACCGAGGGGTCCTGCTTCCACATCAGCACGCGCGCGCCGAACGCATGCGGCAGCGGCGGCGCCTCGAGCTCTTCTTCCTCGCGGGCGGCGTCCATCTTCGGGTCGCCGGATGGCTCGGCGGGCTGCTCGAGCAGCTTGGCGAGGCGGTGCTGTTGCTGGTAGGGGGCGCTGGGCGTGGGGGTGAAGCGGACCGGCGGCTGGTCACGGGACGTGTCCAGTTCGTCCGGCAAGAGGGCACCTGGTTCCATGACGGCTCCTTGCGAAATGTCGGGCGGCATCTCCATGGTCGCGCGCCGGGCGGCGCGGATATTGACAAGAGTCAATTGATTTGGATCGGGACCCGAAACGCTCAGCAGACTGGCCGACTCGGCCGTCTGCTGGCATCATGGCGGACTTTTCTTGCAACGAATTCAGTAGAAGGATGACCCAGCATGTCGGAAATTAGCATCGTCCAGGAACATAACCTGAGCCCGCAAGAGGCGCGCGAGGCCGCCCAGCAGGTGGCGCAGCGGATCGCCACGGAGTATGGCCTGGCGTGCAAGTGGGATGGCGACGTGCTGCGCTTCGAGCGCAGCGGCGTGGAAGGCGCGCTCAGCCTGGAAGGCCAGCGGGCGGCGATGCGGATCCGCCTGGGATTCTTCATGGGCGCATTCGCCCCGGCCATCGAGGCCAAGGTGACGGAGAAGATGCGCAAGGTGTTCGTGCCTGCCTGAACGGCGGGGTAGACAACGGCCGCCGTTCGGGCGGCCGTGGGGGCTGGTCAGCCCTTCAGTTCTTCGATCAGGTCGATGTACTGCTGCATTGCGTCGTCCTGCGAGGTGCCCTTCAGGGCGGCCCAGGCGTCGTACTTGGCGCGGTTGACGAAATCGGTCATGCCCGGGCGCTCGCCGCTGACGTCGCCGTTCGCGCCCTGCTTGTACAGCGCGTAAATCTTCAGCAAGGTGATGTTGTCCGGGCGTTCCGGCAGATTCTTGGATTCGGCCTGGGCCTGGGCGAACTGTTCCTGCAAGCTCATGAATACTCCTGTGTTGGTTGCGTTGGCAATGTGGTAAGACAGAAGGGAATCTTAGCGCAGGAGGGGCGCGTTTACCGCCAAACGGGGCGAACTTTAGAGGGGATGCTCGGGGTGGTAGGGTGGTCGGCTCTGCCGACCGCGCGTTCAACCAGCGCGTGCGTAGACACAGCGCGTCTGTTCATCCGTGATTTGAACGCGCGGACGGCGAAGCCGTCCACCCTACGAGTCTTAGACAGCCAGCAGCTCGACGTCGAAGATCAGCGTCGCGTTCGGCGGAATCACGCCGCCGGCGCCGCGCGCGCCGTAGCCCAGGCTGGCCGGGATGGTCAGGCGGCGCTGGCCGCCGACCTTCATGCCCTGCACGCCTTCGTCCCAGCCGCGGATCACGTGGCCGGCGCCCAGCGCGAACTGGAACGGGTCGTTGCGGTCCTTGCTCGAATCGAACTTGGCGCCCTGGCTGCCGTCGTCGTTGCGCAGCCAGCCGGTGTAGTGGACGGTGACGTACTGGCCGGCTTTCGCCTCGTCGCCGCTGCCGACGACGGTGTCTTCGTATTGCAGGCCGGAATCAGTGGTATTGGTGGACATGGTTTTCCCTGTTGTTCAAGTTGAACGGCGATTGTAGTGCATCGTCCCCGGCCGCGCCAAACGCCAGCCCACCGGTCTCCTGCGCGCATTTGCGTAGAATGGCGATATTGAACTCAGAACAAGGAGCCACGATGCCGCCTCGCTGCCCGCCCGTTGTCCATCCGACCCGCAAGGCCCGCCCATGAAGGGCGTCGGCACCGCCTACCGGCGCGCGCTGCGCGCCCAGTTCTCGCGCCGGATGCTGATGCTGTCGGGCGCCCCGCTGGTGCTGTCGCTGCTGCTGTGGGGCGCGCTGCTGTGGACCGGCCTGCAGCCGCTGCTGGACTGGCTGCAGGGGACCTTCGCGGACTACGGCTGGTTCCAGACCAGCGGCAACATGCTGGCCATGCTCGGCCTGGGCATGCTCAAGGTGATGGTGGTGCCGCTGCTGGCGATCGCGCTGCTGCTGCCCCTCATGATCGGATCTGCGCTGCTGTTCATGGGCGTGATCGCGATGCCGGCGATCGAGCGCCACGTCGGCAACAAGCAGTACCCCAAGCTGGAGCGCAAGGAAGGCGGTTCCTTCGTCGGCAGCGTCGCCATCAACCTCGGCAGCACCGCGGTGTTCGCGGTACTGTGGCTGTTCACGCTGCCGCTGTATGCGGTGCCGCCGCTGGCCTGGCTGGTGCAGGCCTGCCTGTGGGCCTGGGTGACCTCGCGCGTGATGAGCTACGACGCGCTGGCCGCGCATGCCAGCCGCGAGGAGCGGCACGAACTGATGCGGCGCCACCGCGGCGCGCTGTTGGGCATCGGCTTCGCATCCGGCCTGGCCGGCGCCTTGCCCGGCATCGCCTGGATGGGCGGGGCGCTGCTCTCGATCGTGCTGTTTCCCATCCTGGCCATGCTGTCGCTGTGGCTGTACATCATGATCTTCCTGTTCGCCGGGCTGTGGTTCCAGTATTTCTGCCTGGGGGCGCTGGAAGACATGCGCGCCGGCGCGGTAACGGCTTGAAAGGAGAACTCCATGGCATTCGGCCTGATCATCATCGGTGACGAGATCCTGTCCGGCAGGCGCCAGGACAAGCATTTTTCGAAAGTGGTGGAGCTGCTCGGCGCGCGCGGCCTGCAGCTGGCCTGGGCGGAGTTCGTGGGCGACGATCCAGGCCGCCTGACGGACCTGCTGCGGCGCAGCTTTGCCGGCGGGGACTTCGTGTTTTCCTGCGGCGGCATCGGCGCCACGCCCGACGACCACACGCGCCAGTGCGCGGCCGCGGCGCTCGGCCTGCCCCTGGTGCTGCATCCGGAAGGGCGCCTGAACATCGAGGAGCGCATTCGCGAGACCGCGCGCGAGGCGGGCCTGGAAGCGGACCTGGGGGCGCCCGACAACCTGCAGCGCCTGAAGATGGCCGAGTTCCCACAGGGAGCAGCCCTGATTCCGAATCCCTACAACCGCATCGCCGGGTTCAGTGTGCGCGACCACCACTTCGTCCCCGGCTTCCCGGTCATGGCCTGGCCCATGATCGAATGGGTGCTCGACAGCCATTATTCGCATTTATTTCACGCCAGTGTCCACCTGGAACGCTCGCTGATCGTTTATGAACAAGCGGAGGCCTCGCTGACCCCGCTGATGGAGGCGCTGGAACGCAATCATCCCGGGCTGCGGGTGTTCAGCCTGCCCAGCGTGGGCGACGCACACACCCGGCGCCACATCGAGCTGGGCGTGAAGGGCGCGCCTGCGCAAGTGGAGCCCGCCTTCCTTGCCATGCAGGCCGAACTGCAGAGCCGCGGGGCTGAATTCCAGTGTTTGTAGGACTGCATGCCGTCCTGATAACTCAGCCGTTGTTTTTTTGCGAAAATACATCGCGCGCATCAAAATTGTTAAACGGCTCTCGCGCGGTTCGTGTTGATGTGGTGGAATGATACCTGTGGAGGTGCAATCCTGAGTGAGTTTGCACCGCGCATTTTTGCAGACTGACGAGGACCCAATCACTCGAACACAACAGGGCAAGGATGGCGGGCAGGTTGCAGGGATTGAGCACGAATTGATTCGAACCAGTTGAGCCATCATGGAAAGTATTCGCCGCATCGAGCGGCCCAGTAATGTCATACGCGCGTTAGGCGAGTGGCTGCGGCGAACTGCCCAGGCCATGGCCGGCGGCGCTCCCGTACTCGCGTCCGCGGGCGGTAACGATGTTCCCCTGTACGAAGCCTATCCGCACCTGGCGGCAGGCGGCGGTGCGCCCGGCAGCGCGCCCTTGCCGCCGCCCGAAGGGCCGCAAGGCGCCCCCGAAGGATCGCCCGAGCCGGCGCCGCGCAAGCGCCGCTGGAAGCCCTGGTTCTACCTTGCCCTCCTGATCCTGCTGGTGCTGCTGGGCGGCTGGGGCGCGCTCGAGATACGCAGCTCGCGCCTGCAGGCGAAGATCTTCGCCGAGATGGCCGACGACCTGAGCTACCGCATGGAGAAGGGGCCGAGCCCCGCGATCCGCTTCCCGGCCGCCAGCCCCTTCGACACCCGCCTGGGCTATGCCGGCATGCCGGCCTACCTGGAAAAGCTGCAGTCGCGCGGTTACCACATCGAGGCCCAGGCCCGCATGTCGCCCAGGATGGTCGAATTCGCCGACCGCGGCCTGTACGCCACCTACCACGAGAAGACCAAGGTCGGCCTCGAGATCCTCGACTGCCGCGCGCAGCCGCTGTTCGCCTCGCGCTTCCCGGAACGCTTCTACCACAAGTTCGAGGACGCGCCTTCGCTGCTGGTGCAAAGCCTGCTGTTCATCGAGAACCGCGAGCTGCTCGACCCGGCCTACCCGCACCGCAACCCGGCGGTCGAATGGGACCGCTTTTCGAAAGCGGTGTTCGACAAGACCCTGAGCAGCGTCGGCCTGGGCGGCGGCGGGCGCGTCGCCGGCGGCTCCACGCTCGCGACCCAGATCGAGAAGTACCGCCATTCGCCGGAAGGGCGTACCGGTTCGCTGCAGGACAAGATGATCCAGATGGCCTCGGCCACGCTGCGCGCCTACCAGGACGGCGAAGACACCACCAGGGCGCGGCGCCAGATCGTGCTCGATTACCTGAACACCGTGCCGCTGTCGGCCAAGCCGGGCTACGGCGAAGTCAACGGCATCGGCGACGGCATGTGGGTCTGGTACGGACGCGACTTCGACAAGACCAGCGCCATGCTGCGCGGCCCGATGAACAGCCAGGATGCCGTCACCGCCTACAAGGAAGCGCTGTCGCTGATGATCGCGCAGCGCCGCCCGGCCTACTACCTGGGCGCCGGCGAGCATGACCTCGAAACCCTCACCAACAGCCACCTGCGCGTGCTGGCGCAGGCCGGCGTGATCTCGCCGCAGCTGCGCGACGCCGCGCTGAAAGTGGCGCTGCATCCGGCCCAGGGCTCGGGAGTGGCCCCGCCGGGCGCCGACGCCTTCGTCTCGCGCAAGGCCGCCAACGCGGTGCGCAACCACCTCGGTTACCTGGTGGGCGACTCGCGCCTGTACAACCTCGACCGCCTCGACCTGTCGGTGGTCTCCACCCTCGATGCAGGGGTGCAGCAGGCCGTCACCGACGTGCTGCGCAAGCTGTCCGACGCCGAACACGCGAAAGAAGCCGGCCTGACCGGCAAGGGCATGCTCGGCAACGGCGACCCGGCCCAGGTGGTGTACAGCTTCACCCTGATGGAGCGCGGCGAGCACGTGAACTACCTGCGGGTCCAGACCGATAACTACGACCAGCCGCTCGACATCAACGAAGGCGCCAAGCTCGATCTGGGCTCCACCGCCAAGCTGCGCACCCTGGTGACCTACCTCGACATCGTCGACCAGCTGCACAAGCGTTTCGAGCCGATGGACGAGATCGGCCTGATGGGCGTGGAAGTCGACGCCAAGGACCGCATGTCGCAATGGGCGCTGGAATACTTCCGCACGCTGCCGCGCGGCGCCGACCGCGGCCTCAAGCCGATGCTGGCGGCGGCGATGGAGCGCAAGTACTCGGCCAATCCGGGCGAATCCTTCTTCACCGGCGGCGGCCTGCACACCTTCGGCAACTTCAGCAAGCTGGACAACAGCAAGATCATGACGGTCACCGAAGCGCTGCGCAGTTCGACCAACCTGGTCTTCGTGCGCATGATGCGCGACGTGGTGCGCTACTACATGTTCCAGCTGCCGGGCTCCTCGGCCCAGCTGCTGGCCGATGCCGACGACCCGCGCCGCCAGATGTACCTGGCGCGCTTCGCCGACAACGAGGGCAAGGTGTTCCTGGCCAAGTTCTGGAACAAGTACAAGGGCAAGACCCCGCAAGAGGTCGAAGCGCTGCTGTTCTCGGGCGTGCGTCCGCTGGCCTCGAAACTGGCCGCGGCCCACCGCACCGTGTTCCCGGGCGCCACGATGGCGCAGTTCGGCAACTTCATCGACAAATCGCTGCCGGATTCGCACGACATGGATCCGGACCGCATTCCGAAGATGTACGAGATGTACGATCCGAAGAACATGACGCTGGCCGACCGCGGCTACGTGGCTTCAGTGCATCCGCTCGAGCTGTGGCTGGCGGGCTACCTGATCACCCACCCGAAGGCCGGCTGGACCGAAGTGACCAACGCCAGCGTCAAGGAACGCCAGGAAGTCTATTCCTGGCTGTTCAAGACCCACCGCAAGCATGCCCAGGACAAGCGCATCGCCGGGCTGATCGAGGTCGAGGCCTTCCTGAAGATCCATGCGCAGTGGAAGAAGATGGGCTACCCGTTCGATTCGCTGGTGCCGTCCTACGCGACCACGCTGGGCGCCTCGGCCGACCGTCCGGCCTCGCTGGCCGAACTGATGGGCATCATCGTCAACGGCGGCGTGCGTAAACCTGTCGAGCGCATCGACTCGCTGCACTTCGCCAAGGACACCCCGTACGAGACCCTGGTCAAGCGCACCAAGGGCGGCGGCAAGGAGCAGGTGCTGGCGCCGGAAGTGGCGCGCGTGGTTGCGGACGCGATCCAGGGCGTGGTCACCGACGGCACCGCCAAGCGCGTCAAGACCTCCTTCGTCCAGTCCGACGGCAGCGTGATCGCCGTGGGCGGCAAGACCGGCACCGGCGACCAGCGCTTCGAGACCTATGCCAGGGGCGGGCGCGTGATCGAATCGCGCTTCGTGAACCGCTCGGCGACCTTTGTCTTCAACATCGGCGAGCGCTACTTCGGCAGCATGACCGCCTACGTGCACGGCCCGCAGTCCGGCAACTATGACTTCACCAGCGCGCTGCCGGTGCAGCTGCTGTCCAACCTGGCGCCGAGCCTGATGCCGATGATCGAGCCGCCTGCGGGCAGCATCGCCGCCCAGCGCCAGTGCGTCCGTTGAACGGGCAGTCTGGCACATCCGGTGAGGTAAAGCGTGGCGCGCTCAAACGCGCCATGACGCGGGTGCGGCAGTTCAGCATCGTGTCCCTGCGCGACCTGCTGGTCGCCAGCGGGCCGACCCTGCTGGCGGTGGTCGCGGTCGCCGTGCTGGCCTATATCTGGGTCGACCCGGCGCCGCCGCGCCAATTCTCAATGGCCACCGGCCAGTTCAACAGCGCCTACCAGGAATTCGGCCGCCAGTACGCCGCCCGGCTGGCGCGCGACGAGATCGAGCTGAGCCTCCAGCCTTCGCTGGGCTCCTACGAGAACCTGCAGCGCCTCATCGAGGGCAAGGTGGACGTGGCCTTCGTGCAAAGCGGCTCCACCGAGAACGGACAGGCCGAGCCTCAGGTGGACACGACGGGCCTGGTGTCGCTGGGCAGCCTGTTCACCGAACCGGTGTGGCTGTTCCTGCGCGAAGGCGCCAAGGTCACCCACCTGACCGACCTGAAGGGAAAACGCATCAACCTTGGGCCGGAAGGCACCGGCGTGCCGCGCCTGTTCCGCCAGGTGCTGGACGCGAACGGCATTGCACCGAGCGAACTGCAGATCGGCGCGCTGGAGAACACGCCGGCCACGGTGGAGCTGCTGGCCGGGAAGATCGACGGCCTGGTGTTCAGCTCCGCGCCGGAAGCGCCCCTGATCCAGATGCTGCTGCAGACCCCGGGCATCCGGCTGTTCAACTTCAGCCAGGCCGACGCCTACACGCGCCGCCTGCCTTTCCTCACGCACGTGGTGCTGCCGCGCGGGATCGTCGACCTCGGGCGCGACATCCCGGCCCAGGACTACCACCTGATCGCCCCCACCGCTACCCTGGTGGCGAGGGAGGACCTGCACCCGGCTCTGGTGGGCATCTTGGTGAAGTCGGCCGGCGAGATCCACGGCAAGGCGGGCTGGTTCCAGCAGCAGGGCCAGTTCCCCTCGCCGAAGTACACCGAGATTCCGGTGGCGCGCGAAGCGGAGCGCTATTACCGCGATGGCCCGCCTTTCTTGCAGCGCTACCTGCGCTTCTGGCTCGCCAACCTGTTCGAACGCCTGTGGGTGGTCGCGGTGGCGCTGGCGGCGCTCCTGATCCCGCTGTCGAAGATCGTCCCGCCGATCTATGTGTGGCGGGTGCGTTCGCGCGTGTACCGCTGGTACGGCGAACTGCGCAAGGTGGAACAGGAGCTGGAAGGCGAACGCGAAGTGAGCGCGCCTGACGAGCGGGAGGCCGCGCGCGAAGGCTTGCTGCTGCGCCTCGACGACATCGAGGAGCGCGTCAACCACATCTCGATCCCGCTTGCCTACGCGGAAGAGCTGTACCGCCTGCGCAGCCACATCAATTTCGTGCGCGAGCGGGTGCGCGGCACCATCGACCGGCATGGGTTGGCCGTGCCCCAGCCACGGTGATCGTGCAGGAATAGCAATTCTCAAAGGAAACGGATTACACTGGCGTTCCTTGTCCCGAATTCGAAAGAAGCCATGATCCGTCGTCCCTTGTCCGCCCTCGCATTGGGCGTGATGCTGGCCTGCAGCGCAAGCGCGCAGGCCAGCAGCCAGGCCGCAGCACATGCCGATGCACCGGCACAAAAGCGCAACCCGCGCGAGGCCTACACCAAGTACGAATACCGCATCCCGATGCGCGACGGCATCAAGCTGTTCACCACCGTGTACGTGCCGAAGGACAGCTCGAAACCCTATCCCTTCCTGATGCAGCGCACGCCCTACAGCGCGGGCGTCTACGCGCAGGGCGAGCAGCGCTACGGCGTGGACTGGTTCCCCGAGGCGCTCAGCCCCTCGCGCGAGCTGGAGGACTCCGGCTACATCTTCGTGACCCAGGACGTGCGCGGCCGCTACATGTCGGAAGGCAGCTGGCAGGAGATGACGCCGCATGCCAAGGCCAAGCGCGCCAAAGGGGAGGGCCAGGAAAGCGAGGACATGCACGACACCGTCGAATGGCTGCTCAAGCACGTCCCGAACAACAACGGCCGGGTCGGCATCTGGGGCATCAGCTACCCGGGCTTCTACACGGCGGCCAGCATCATCGACTCGCACCCGGCCATCAAGGCCGCTTCGCCGCAGGCGCCGATCGCCGACCTGTACATGGGCGACGACTCCTACCATGGCGGCGCCTTCATGCTGTCGGCGAACTTCGATTTTTATTCGTCCTTCCTGCCGCAGCAGAACCCGACCACGGGCAACAAGGAGCGTTCGCGCTTCGCCTACGGCGAGGCCGATGCCTACGACTTCTTCCTGAAGCGCCTGACGATGGAGAACATCCTCGCCACCATGAGCGCCGAGCAGCGCGAGCTGCTCGAGCCGACCATCGTGCACGACACCTACGACGAATTCTGGCGCTCGCGCGCCATCACCCCGCACATGAAGAACGTCAAGGCGGCGGTGCTGACGGTGGGCGGCTGGTTCGATGCGGAAGACCCGGCCGGGCCGTTCGCGATCTACAAGGCGGTCGGCAAATACAATCCCGGCACGCCGAACGCGCTGGTGATGGGACCCTGGGTGCACGGCGGCTGGGCGCGCAGCGACGGCGCGCGCCTCGGCCACGTGAATTTCGACGCCAAGACCAGCGAATACTTCCGCCGCGAGATCCAGTTCCCCTTCTTCGAGCAGCACCTGAAGGGCGTGAAGCCGGCGCGCGCCTTGCCCGCCGTGACGGCCTTCGAGACCGGCACCAACGTCTGGCGCAGCTACGCCGCCTGGCCGCCGGCGCCCGCCAGGGCGCGCACCCTGTACTTCGGCCCGAGCGGCACGCTGGGCTGGCAGCAGCCGGCCGCTTCAAGCGCCGGCTACGACGAATACGTGGCCGACCCGAAGAAGCCGGTCCCCTTCATCGGCTACCCGGCCACGGGCGTGCCGCGCGAGTACATGGTGTCGGACCAGCGCTTCGCCGCCACCCGTCTCGACGTGCTGGTGTACCAGAGCGAGGTGCTGGAAGAAGACGTGACGGTGGTCGGTTCCGTGGTGCCGAAGCTGTTCGTGTCGACCACCGGCACGGATGCCGACTGGGTGGTCAAGCTGATCGACGTCTACCCGAGCGAGTACCCGACCCCGGCCGTCGAACGCAAGGGCAACGACGTCGCGCCGCCGAGCCTGAACCTGGGCGGCTACCAGCAGCTGGTGCGCGGCAATCCGCTGCGCGGCAAGTTCCGCAACAGCTTCGAGAAGCCCGAACCTTTCACCCCGGGCAAGCAGGAAGCGATCAGCTTCGACATCGGCGAGGTGAACCACACCTTCCGACGCGGCCACCGCATCATGGTGCAGGTGCAGAGCTCGTGGTTCCCGCTGGTCGACCTGAACCCGCAGACCTTCACCCACATCCCGAAGGCCAAGCCGGAAGATTTCAAGAAGGCGACCCAGCGTGTCTACCGCGCGCCGGGCGCGGCGTCGGGCCTGCAGTTGATGGTGATGCCGGCGCAGTGAGTTTTTCGTAGGGTGGGCAAGTTTCTTGCCCACGCGGTGATAGCTGACAGCAAGATCATCCGGTACGAGAGCGGAGCCGTAAACGATCACCGCGTGGGCGGGAGACCCGCCCACCCTTGTATTATCCAACCTGAGCTTATTACTCACCCGAGGGGCACTTCGGGTCCGAGCAGTTGGATGCCGCGCCC
>NZ_ATYR01000011.1 GCF_000427785.1 Massilia alkalitolerans DSM 17462 | reverse complement strand
TCACGACAAGTCAAAGCCTGATGACCATAGCAAGTCGGTCCCACCCCTTCCCATCCCGAACAGGACCGTGAAACGACTTTGCGCCGATGATAGTGCTGCAACCAGTGTGAAAGTAGGTTATCGTCAGGCTAGTTATAAAGCAAAGCCCGCTCAGTATCGACTGAGCGGGCTTTTTGCTTTTCTGCGCTGCCTAGCGGGAAGGATGCGCGTGCTCGTAGGTCCCCACCAGCTCACATTGCTCCAGGATATGGCCCAGCATGGCCTGCTCCAGCTGCTGCTTCGTCGGGTGTCCAGAACCCGGCAGCACTACATCCAATGCATACAGCTTGTGGAAGTAGCGGTGCCTGCCCACCGGCGGACAGGGGCCGCCGTAAGCCGTTCTTTTCCAATCGTTCAGGCCGCTCCGTGTCCCCCTCGGCAGTTCGGCTTCGGGAACGCCGCCGCCCAGCCCGTTCGCGTCGGGCGGAATGTTATAGAGAACCCAGTGTACCCACGTCATCTTGGGCGCCGCCGGGTCGGGCGCATCCGGATCGTCGATCACCAGCGCAAAGCTTTTGGCAGCAGCCGGTGCGCCCGACCAGGACAGGGAGGGCGAACGGTCGGCGCCGTCACAGGTATGCTCCACAGGAATGCTGCCTCCCGCGCTGAAGTCGGACGAGGCAAGGACCAGGCTCATGGTCGTCTCCGTCTTCGATGACGGCGCACCGTGCGGCGCCGCTTCGCCAAGGGGAAGGTGTCATTGATCGCGGTGACGTTTTCCCCATGTCGTTTGACAGCCCCGGACCCTGCGCGTTACACGCCATTGCGCGCAATGGCGGGCAGACATAAAAAAAGCGGGGCTGCGCCCCGCTCATCGGCCTGCCGGCAGCGCGTCTAGACGCCCCAGAGGACGTCGGTATGCTGGTCGCGGGCGGAGCGCAGCATTTCCAGCAGCGGGAATGCGCGCGTCGAGAAGGTCACGACTTCGATCGGTTCGTGCTCGTTATCTTCGTTTTCGCCATGGTGGGCCTGCACGTCGCGCTCGACTTGTTCGGAAATCTGGTGCTTGCGGCTTTCCTCGATTTCGCCCTCGAGCAGCGCGACCGCGCGAGGCGCTTCTTCCGCGGTGATGACCCCGCGATCCGTATCCTTGTGCAGCAGGTCCAGGATACGTTTGGCGTGTTCCTGGTACATCAGAACCTCAGGATAGGATTTACATTTGAATGTAATCAACATAGCTGTGCCCATTGATTTGTTAGTGACTAAACGATAACACGTCTTGGAAATGCTTTCATCCCGCGCACGCACTCAGGGACGTGGACGGCGAAAGAGCCGGGACATGCCCAGCGTCGCCAGTGCGCCCATGGCGGCGAAGGCTGCGCCGGCCACGGTGCGATCGGTCGGACCGGCTGCGATCGAGGCCAGGCACCAGGCCAGCGCGCCCCACGACAGGCTGTTGAACATCCCAAGGATCGAGCTCAGGAGATCGCCCTTCCCACGCGCCACGTAATCGCTGCGCAAACCCGGGCGGCCGCACCAGTGCACGATCACCGCCGCCGCGCACACGGCGCCGATGACGGCACCGGCCGCGCCCAGTCCAGCAAGCGGCGCACGCACGATCAGCCAGGCCAGTGGCCCCAGCACCAGGACCAGGCAGGGCAGCACCGCCGCCGCCAGCTTGGCATTGCGCACCGTCCCTGGCGGCGCGGGAGAGAGGCGCAACAGGTCGGGCGCGTCTTCCGCCGACAAGATAATCCATGCCAGGGACGCCGTCAGTGAACTGCACAGCAGCGTCAGCCCGGCCGCCACGGCTGGCAGCTGCACCTCGCTGCGTTTGAAGATGATGAAGAACAGCGGCAGCAGGTAGATCAGCTGCAGCGCGACATGCGAGATGAGCTGCGGGTCGCGCAGGATCAGGCGCCATTCCTTGAGCAGCATCGTCGTGAACAGGCTGCGGCCGAAGCGAAAGCGCGGTCCGCCCGCAGGCCGGCGCGCCGCGCGGCTGGACGACGCGGCCTGCTGCAGGCCATGGACGAAGAACCGGTGGGTCCGCCCCGCGGTGAACACAAAGACTGCCGCCGCCAAGGCCACCAGGCCCAGCAGGGGCAGTGGCTCGCCCAGCAGCGCACGGCCCGGCAGCCAGACCGGACTCCCGGCGCCCAGTGCGCCGTCCTCGGCGAAGGCACGCGCGAACGCGGCCGCGGCGCGCGTCTCCATCGAGCGCGAAAACTGCGCGAACAGCTGGGACAGGATGAAGATCAGCGCGCCGGCCAGGGCGCCGATCACCTGCGCGACGATGCGCGTGCGCCGCGCGCCGATGAACCGCACCAGCCCGAGCGTCATCAGCATGGCGGCGCAGGCGACGAGCGTCGCGGTTCCCAGCAGGACCGGATAGACGGCAAGCCAGCCCACGTGACCGAGCAGTGCGCCCGCATGGGCGAAGGGCGCCAGGAAGAACAGGTAGAGCGCGGCCGTACCTGCAGCCACCGTGCCGAGGCGTACGGTGAAGATGCTGTGCGAGGGCAGGGGCGAGGACAGCAGCAGGTCGAGGTCGCCCCGTTCGAACAGCACCAGCACGCTCGACTTCAGGGCGCTGGAGAGCATGAAGGTCATGCTGCCGTACAGCAGGGCGCTCACCGCGACCAGCACCCGCGGATCGCGCAGATCGATGCCGGCGGTGCGCGACACGACAAACAAGGCAATCGCGTGCAGGGCCAGCCAGGCCAGCCCGACGACGGCGAGTCCGGCCAGCCCGGGACGCCGTTGCGACTTCTCCGACTTGCGCGAGCCCGCGCTGAACCACATGAGCCGCAGCTCGTGGCGGAACAGCCAGGGGATGCTGCCCGGTGCTGCGCTCATGGCTGCGCGGTGAGCTGCAGGAACACGTCCTCGAGGCTGCCGCCGCTGGTGCGCTCGCGCAGCTCGGCCAGCGTGCCTTCGGCGATCAGGCGCCCCTCGCGGATGATCCCGATGCGCTGCGCCAGCCGTTCCGCCACCTCGAGGATGTGGGTGGTGAGGATGACGGTGCCGCCCTTGGCCACATGGGACAGCAGCAGGTCTTTCACCTGGCGCGCGGCGGCCGCGTCGAGCCCCGTCAGCGGCTCGTCGAGGATCAGCAGTTCCGGTTCGTGGATCAGCGCGCCGGCCAGCGCCAGCTTCTGCTTCATCCCGCGCGAAAAACCTTCGGTCAGTTCGTGCGCGTGCGGGCTCAGGTCGAGCCAGTCGAGCAGCTCGCGTGCGCGCGGCTCGGCGGCGCGCGCCTGCACGCCCCACAGGCCGGCCACGAACTCGAGGTATTCGGTGGGCTTGAGCTTCCCGTACAACATGGGGTCGTCCGGCAGGTAGGCCATCCTGCGCTTGGCATCGAGCGGCGCCTGCGCCAGGTCGATGCCGAGCACCTCGATGCGGCCGGCATCCGGCGCCACCAGCCCGGTCACCATGCGCAGCGTCGTGGTCTTGCCGGCGCCGTTCGGGCCAAGCAAGGCGTACAGCTCGCCGCGGCGCACTTCCAGGTCGAGGCCATCGACCGCTGGACGGCCGAAAGACTTGGACAGGCCGCTGGTCCGCAAGGCCGGGGCAGTGTCCGCCATCATTGCGGCTTGAACGAGGACAGGAACTGCTCGGTGTGCTCGGGCGGCATCGCGCCCGGCGTGCCCACCACGATCACCTGGTACACGCGCGTGCCTTTCGCGACGAAGCGCCCGACCAGGCGCACCGGGCCGCTGTTGCCCTTGCCGACCGCATCGACGTCCAGCGTCGCGCCGGCGGGCGTCGCGCCGTTCTTTTCCGCCGCATCAGTGGCCCCGATATTGCGCAGCAGCGCCTGGCGCATCGCAGGCAGCGTGGCCTGGGCCAGGGCCGCATCCGGCGCCACCGCGGTGCCGACGGCGAAGGTCGTGCCTTCCACCTCGGCGGCGGTCATCGTCATGTCGACCTTGATGCCGCCCAGGTCGATGCCACGGGTGTGCGTCGCCGGCTTGGCCGGGAACAGCACCTTGAAGGCGCCTTCGGCGCTGGTGTAGTCGCGCCAGTTATAGGTGGGCGAGCAGCCCGCCAGCAGAGCCGCGGACAGCGAAGCGAGGACAAGTTGTTTGATGTGCATGCCACGATGGTAACAGGAGGCGTGGAATGCGGATACTCCCTGCCTTCACGCCTTGAAGGCGCGCCGGTACTGGATCGCTTCCGCGATATGCTCGGCCGCCACGTGCTGCGCGCCGCCCAGGTCGGCCACCGTGCGCGCCACCTTGAGCACGCGGTGGTAGGCACGCGCCGACCAGTGCAGCTGCTGCATCGCGGCGCGCAGCAGGCGTTCGCCGGCCGCGTCCGGGCGGCAGTAGCGGTCGATCTCGCGCGGCGCCAGGCCCTGGTTCGGCTTGCCCTGGCGCGCCAGCTGCAGCGCATGCGCTTGCGCCACGCGCGCGGCGATCGCGGCGCTGCTCTCGCCGTCGGCCTGGGCGCCGATGCTCTCCGCCGGCATGGCGGCCACCGCCAGCTGGATGTCGATGCGGTCGAGCAGGGGGCCGGAGACGCGGTCCTGGTAGCGCTGCGCGCTTTCTGGCGTGCAGCGGCATTTGCCGGACACGTGTCCGAGCCAGCCGCAGGGGCAGGGGTTCATCGCCGCCACCAACTGGAAGCGTGCCGGGAAGTCGGCCTGGTGCGCCGCGCGCGAGATCGTGATCTGGCCCGATTCGAGCGGCTCGCGCAGCACTTCCAGCACGCGGCGGTCGAACTCCGGCAGCTCGTCGAGGAAGAGCACGCCGTGGTGGGCCAGCGAGATCTCGCCCGGGCGCGGCGGGCTGCCGCCGCCCACCAGGGCGACGCTCGATGCGCTGTGGTGCGGACTGCGAAACGGCCGCCGGCCCCAGCGCTGCGGCGAGAAGCTGCCGGCGATCGACTGCACCGCGGCCGACTCCAGCGCCTGTTCCTCGCTCATCGGCGGCAGCAGGCCGGCGAAGCGCGAGGCCAGCATGCTTTTTCCCGCGCCCGGCGGCCCGATCAGCAGCACCGAATGCGTACCCGCGGCAGCCACCTCCAGGGCGCGCTTGGCGGTCTGCTGGCCCTTCACTTCCGCGAAGTCCGGATAGTCGACGCAGGCCACCGGCGCCTGGCCGCGGTGGCGCGCCAGCGGGGCAGCGCCCGCACCGCGCACGAAGTGGGCGCACACCTCGAGCAGGGTGCGCGCCGGGTAGATTGCGGCATCGCTCACCAGCGCGGCCTCGTCGGCATTCGCCAGCGGCAGGACGAAGGCGCGCGCTTGATCTTCGCTCTCGCGCCGCATGGCGAAGCTCATCGCCAGCGCGCCGCGGATGGGCCGCAGTTCGCCGGACAGCGACAGCTCGCCGGCAAACTCGTAGCGCGCCAGCGCCTCGCCCGGGAGCTGCTGCGATGCCGCCAGGATGCCGAGCGCGATCGCCAGGTCGAAGCGGCCGGATTCCTTCGGCAGGTCGGCCGGCGCGAGGTTGACGGTGATGCGGCGCGGGGGAATGGTGAAGCCGGAGTTCTGCAGCGCCGCGCGCACGCGGTCCTTGGCTTCGCGTACCTCGGCATCGGGCAGGCCGACGATGGTCATTGTAAAGCAGTATGTGCACCGCAAGTCCTACCTATGCTGACGTGGGGCGGCAAGTGCACTTTCTTTGTTAGTTTGCTATCGAGTTGGCCAATTGCTTATACAAGAGTGCATGCGCTGCGGCCGCTGCAGAGTACGCTAAGCTGGCGCTATGAACGACGATACTATATACGACGTTGTCTGCCACTGGCAGTGCCCGTGGTGCTGGCGCAAAGCCACAAGGTTACTCACGCCTCTGGGCAGCGCGCCGTCAGCGCCTACCTAGCAGGCCTGGCCAACATGCCTGTGGCGGGGCAAGCTGAAGCGTACCGGCGCCTCACCCCATCGATTAACCACTTCAAGTTCTGTCGTCACTGCCAAGAGCCAAGTGAAATCTCCTATTGGCAACAATTGAGGGTAAGCGCACCCTTGCGAGAGCTCAGCGTATCGCTGCACCAGCGATTCCCACCTGAGCAGATGAACTCCGTTTTCTACCCCAGGAATAACTAGATGGGCCTGCCCCCGGGCCGCTCCGCGAAAAGCTCCTTACATCTGCGCGGGGGGAAGAAGGTTGCGCACTTCTTCTTCGAGACCAGCGTCTGCTAGCATAAGCTGCTCGCCCTTGGAGCCTGGTCCGCGCTGCTCTCGCACAATCTCCACCATCCGCTCCGGCGTCACCGGCCGCAGCCGCCGCTTGAGGATGTCTCAGTCCGGCTTCATGCATAGTCTCGCAGGTAGATTGCAACCGATAAAACTACGGTAACAATAGCGCTACCGGTAAGCGCAATGACTTCCAAGACCCTAACGACCCTAGCGCGGCCGGCACTGGTTTCGAGATAGTACATCGGCGATTTCATAGTGCGCCTGCGAGCAAAAGGGGAGTCCTGATGATACTGGATTCAAGATAAACTGAGCACTCGTTGATGGGAGGCCTACATGCTCAAATGGATGACTGCAGTGATAAGCGATAACAGGCGCTATCACCGCTTGACGATGGCGCTGGGTGCCGTAATTATCGCTTCGTTGGGCGCCCTGGCGGCAGTCACTCTGCAGGCTTGAGCCGGCTCAACTGCTTTTAGGAGACCTATGGCGCCAATTTTATATCTCGATTACGACGGTGTACTTCACCCAGCGGATGTGCGCGTGACGAAACTTGAGCCGGCTCAACCGCGGGTCTATGTCGGAGGGCAGCCAACAGACCATCAACTGTTCGAGCACGCGCCTTTGCTCGAGCGCATCCTCGAGGCGTTTCCGGATGTGAGAATTTCATTAGCCACGAGTTGGGTCCGTACCCTCGGTTACGAATACGCGGTGCAGCAGCTGCCACCGGGCCTGCGGGCGAGAGTGGTCGGGACGATATGGAAAGGATTTCTGCTGCAGTTTCCGCCGCATACTCGACACGACGCAATCACTACTGATGTCGAAGAACGCGGAGTCGGGCGCTGGCTGGCGCTGGACGACGACGTGGACGGCTGGCCGGCTGAGCGCCGTCATCTAGTAGTCTCGCCAACGAATAACTGGCACGGACTAGCACAGCCTGGCATATCCGAGGAACTATCGCACGCACTAGAACTGCTGTGCACCGGTGGCGTGCTCGAGTCTCGACTGCCGCCAGAATTGGGTGTTCCATCGACGGTGGACAGACTGTTCGGCTCGAATTTAGCCGGCTCAACCTAAGGAGGTAACAATGAGCAGAGCACTTCATGACTTTCTGGCAGACGAATCGCGTGCACTGAAAATTCTCGTGAACACCGCAGTCGCGGCAATGTCACTCGGCCTTGCCGTAGCCGTCGGCGCAGTGATTCTGTTGAGTTGAGTTGAGCCGGCACAACCGAAGGGGAGGCGCCACAGCCTCGCAACCTGGCCAACTGCCCGTTTGTGCAACAGGCTGCTGCACAACTTGAGCCAGCTCAACTGTACGGCGGCAGGATGCGAGAATGCCTGAATCAGCGCCGCCCGTGGACGGGCGATTCCTACGTTGGAGCCCAGTCATCGGACAAGACTTCTGCCTGTTTCATCACCAACTCGACCGCGGCTTGTGCCTTGTCAGGGGGATACTTGTGGTTTGCAAGGATGTGCCGCACCTTGACCATCATGGCAGCACGTACTGAGTCGCGTTTAGACCAGTCAACCGAGGCATTAGCCTTGAGCTTTACGGTCAGCTCTTGGGCGAGCGCTTTGAGTTCAACGTCCCCCATCTCCCGCACGGATGCTTCGTTAGTCACGAGCGCGTCGTAGAATGCGAGCTCGTCCTTGTTTAAGCCCAGTTCGGCTGCGCGGCTAGCGTCCTTCTCGAACTCCTTTGCCATCGCGATTAACTCCTCGATAATTTGAGCAGTCTCGATGGCTCGTGCACGATACCGATTCAACGCAGCCTCAAGAAGGTCTGAGAACTTTCCCTTCTTGACTACGTTGGTACGGAACTTCGCCTTGATTTCGTTTCGCAGCAAGCGTTCCAGGAGCTCGACCGCCAGGTTGCGATGCTCCATGTGGCGAACGCCGTCGAGGAACTCGTCCGACAATATGCTGAGGTCCGGCTTTTTGAGCCCTGCGACTTCGAAAATGTCGATGACATCTTCAGATACCAATGCACCCGATATGATTTGGCGCATTGCGTGCTCCTTCGCCTCGTCTGTCAATGCTTTCCTCGGGTCTGCTTTTGTCAGAACTGCCTTAATGGCTTGAAAGAATGCAAGCTCATCGCGGTATTCCCCTGCTTCATCAAGCGTGCAGGACAGCGCGAATGCCTGGGTGGCGGCCAAGACGTGGTCAGCAAACAGTCGGCGCCCTTCCTTGGCCTTCTCCTTGTGAGTCTGTTTCAGCAAGTGGTCCACGGCCTTCGGCAGAACGGCAAGTGCCCTGGTCCTGAACCCAGTGTAATCGCAGCCATGCAGCAGGCCGCGCAATACGTCCATTTCGTCCAGGAAAATGCTCAGCGCTTCTGCCGAGTCAATCGTAGGCCGGCCCTTGCCTTTGCTCGCAGTGTATTCATGCAGAGCGGTCTTGAGTTCGTCGGCGATTCCGATATAGTCCACCACCAGGCCGCCGGGTTTATCCTTGAATACCCGGTTGGCCCGTGCAATGGCCTGCATCAGATTATGGCCCTTCATCGGCTTATCGACATACAAGGTATTGACGACGGGTGCATCGAAGCCGGTAAGCCACATGTCGCGTACGATGACAATTTTAAGGGGGTCGGTTTCGCTCTTAAAGCGTTTCTCAAGACTCTTTCGAGTCTCCTTGGGGTAGACGTGCTCTCGGATATGGGGCTTGTCGCTCGATACCCCGGTCATTACAATCTTAATCGCGCCCTTCGAGGCATCTTCGTCGTGCCAATCAGGACGTAGCTTGACGATTTCGTTGTATAACTGGACGCAGGCCTCGCGGCTCATGGCGACCACCATCGCCTTTCCGAACTGTGCCTTTTGGCGTTCTTCGAAATGGTCAATCAGGTCTTTCGCGACCTGTGCTAACCGAGGCTGAGCCGCCACAATTTTCTCCAACGCGGCCCACTTCTTGTATCGCGCCGAGGTCGCAAACTCTTCCTCACCCTCGCTGAGTTCTTCCGCCTGCTCATCGATGTGAGGGGTTTCCTCGGCCTTAAGGTCGAGCTTCACCAGGCGGCCCTCGTAGTACACCGGCACTGTCGCGCCGTCGGACACCGCTTGCTCGATGTCGTAGACGTGCACGTAATCGCCGAATACCGCCCGCGTGTCGCGGTCCGTGCTGCTCACCGGCGTCCCAGTAAAGGCAACGAACGTGGATAGACGGAGACCGTCACGCATGTGCTTAGCGTAGCCGTATTTGAGCGTTCCATCCTTTTGTTCCAACTGCGCGGTGAATCCGTACTGGCTCCGATGGGCCTCGTCACAGATGACCACTACGTTCTCTCGCCGGGTTAGCTCCGGGAACTTGGTCTCACCCGGCTCAAGTGCGAACTTCTGAATGGTCGTGAATATGATGCCGCCGGAAGGTCGGCCATCTAACAGGCGTCGAAGTTCTTCCCGCGTGTCAGCCTGGACAGGCATTTCTCGCAGCAGCTCTGCGTTCTTGCAGAACGTCTCGAAGAGCTGGCCGTCCAAATCGTTACGGTCAGTCACGAATACCAACGTGGGGTTGCTCAGCCGCGGGTCCATAAGCAGGACGGACGCTGAACAGACCATTTCGATGGATTTCCCCGCGCCTTGCGTGTGCCAAACAACCCCGCCCTTACGGCTGCCGCCGGGAACGGATGCCTTGACGACGCTCTCTGCTACAGCCTTGACCGCGTGGAACTGGTGGTATCCGGCAATCTTCTTGAGTAGGCGCCCTTCGTCCTCAAAGAGAATGTAGTTCCGAATGTACTGAAGGAACAGAGACTTGGCAAACATCCCGCGGATGAGGGTCTCTAGCTCTTGGTGCGGACCAAGCGGGTCGATAGTTTCACCGTCAATGGTGCGCCAGGCGAGAAAGCGCTCCTTATTCGCAGTCATAGACCCGAACCGGGCATTGGAGTAGTCCGATATCACGTTGAAGGCGTTATGGTGAAATAGCGCCTTGATGTCGGTCTTGTAGTTTTGGATTTGGTTGTATGCCATCCAAACGTCCGCATTCTCGTCTGCGGGGTTTTTCAGCTCGAACACTACCAGCGGCAATCCGTTGAGGAATACCACCAAGTCCGGTCGACAGGTGTGCTTTGGTCCCTGAACCGTAAATTGGTTCACGATGAGCCAGTCGTTGTTATCCGGGGTGTTGAAATCGACAACCTGAACGATGGTGGCCTTTTGCTCTCCGTTAGCTACGTACTCGACCCGGACGCCGTCCACGATTAAGCGATGAAATCCTTTGTTAGACTGTACGAGGTCCGGGTTTTCGTAACTGGAAAGAACCGTCGCCGCTTTCTTGATAGCCGTAAGAGGCACGCCTGGATTGATAGTCCTCAGCGATTGGACAAGCCTCTCGACGAGCACAACCTGTCGGTGGTCCTCCCGCTCGCAGTCATCTTCGTTACCAGTGATGTCCGGGCCGTAGGCGTAGCTGTACCCTAATTCTTCAAACCAGGCTATTGCCGCAAGCTCGACGGCGCTTTCCGTTATTTTTGTCATGGAGTTTCTTACAGCGTAATAGTGGGATTAGTGTAGCTACTGGCCACCCTGATGAGCAAAGTGAAGCGTCTTACCCGAGAACGAGTAACACGCTGAGGTGAAACAAGCAGCTCTTCGAGGCCTTGCTCAAGCCGCCATGGCCTCACTGATGAGAACTTCTGCCGTATTTGGGGCAAGCCGTCCTGTAATCAAAAGCGGCAATAAGCGGTCTCGTAACGCCTCGAGCGTGGCAATTATTCGACAGTTCAATGATATAAATTCAAACATCGGCTTCGAAATGGCGTGAAATGCTGCAAGAACTTCTGAGGACGGTATCGTCAGCTCCTGGGCATGGACCACATCTGGTCTGACTGCGGGATAGGCTGCGCCCTCGGCTAAATGAGTTAAGCGCTCGATGTTCTCTTTCAAGGTCATCGCACAGTAAACAAATTCAGCAGCGTTTGGGTCAGTTGGCCTCAGTACGGCGAATCCAGTACTTCCGGTCAGGCCCTGTTCGTCCTCACCGATAAAGCCATACGAAAGGTTACCTGGACGGACCGTGCCATATACCGAGTCGCCCTTTCTAAGCACTCTGCGCGCTCTGGAGGGCGCATCTGCGAATGCCATCTCATCTGCCGCTAAGATAGTGTTTTTCTTAAGCCCGGAGAGGTCGATGTACTTGATGACATCCGGATGTTTTTTTGACGTCCACGACTCTGGGCATAACTTCGTCAAATCGCTAAGGGCACCCGCTGTCCAGCCAGCGGGGAGCGCGCCGTGGTCAGATGGCTCAAACTCTGCTGGAAAAACCGCAGCAAGCTTCGGGGACATCGCTTCCGGGCACGAACCTAGCGCCTTCGAATGTACCGGGTCGTACCGCATGAACCAAGTTCGGAATAGGACTTGTGCCGCAGACTCGAGCACCGAGTTTTGCCTAAACAACGTTAATCGAAGACTATCTAAAGTGCCCAGAATTTTCGACACTTTTTCTTGCTCGGTCAAAGCGAGAACGGGCTCTACTGACTCTAGGAATTTCGTAGTTTGGAAGTTTGAAATCCCTGTGGACTGGTTTTCAAAAACCGCAATTTCCCCAGTTAGATGCATCAAGTCAATAAGATACGCGCAGAAAGAAGGGGATACCTTTCTAGCGTCTAGGCGGACGAGCTTGCAAAAACTAGCAGGGATTACTTTGCCCCCTAAATGAGATAGCAGCTCCTTCGTCACATGCAGGGCACGACCCGTGTGCTGCCCGGACGCGGCGCTTCCTCCAGAGGTCTCTATGACCAGGTCACCGACCTGCAAAAGTCGTTGGGAGATTTTCGATTTTTTCTCGAACCTTAGGGGAACAGATGAAAAGTCGCCGTTTTTCAACCTGGGGATATCTGTACCGCGGATAATAGCGACTTTCTCCAACCCTTCCGCCGCATCATCCTCCCCCCAGCCGCCTCCAATTTGGTGGCAGACTGCATCAGAAAGCTTAGAGCTCATAACCAAGCTCCTTCATGCTTTCAGCAACTTGCAGCCTCAAAACGTCACTACGGCCGAAGAGGCCCTTCAGTTCTCCTGCTAACTCATCTAACCGCTCCTTGTAATCTTCGTCATCCTCTTCGGCCTCTTTTGAACCAGCGTACCGGCCTGGCGACAGAACATAACCGTGCGCCTGAATTTCCGATAGAGTAGCTGACTTACAGAATCCAGGAATGTCGCTATATACCGGCGCCTCCTCACCTTCCGCAACCGGAAGGCGGTCCTCGTCCTCGCGCCAAAGGTGTACCGTCTGCGCAATCTTCTGAATGTCGTCTTCGGACAAGTTGCGGTTAACTTTCGACTGCATGTAGCCCATTTTGCGGGCGTCGATGAACAGAATCTCGCCGGTGCGGTCACGTCCGTTTTTCGTTTTATCCTTCGCAAGGAACCAGATACAGCAGGGGATTTGCGTGTTTAGGAAGAGTTGTCCAGGGAGAGCGACAATACACTCTACGACATCGTCTTCGACCATTCGTTGACGGATTGCGTCCTCACCGCCGGAGGTGGTTGTCAGCGTCCCGTTAGGCATAACGATGCCGCATTGCCCTTTTTTACTCATGTGATGCAACACATGCTGTAACCAGGCGAAGTGCGCAGGTTTAGCAGGCGGGATTCCATAAGTCCAACGTGGGTCCTTCATTAGACTATCCCGTGGCCATTCACTGTCCTTGCCAAACGGCGGGTTCATGAACACGTAATCGGCGCGCAGGGTCGGGTGTTTGTCGTTGGCGAAAGTATCACCGTGAGAATCGCCGAGGTTGAAGTCAAGCCCACGAATTGCCAAGTTCATCGCAGCTAGCTTCCAAGTGTTTGGATTGCGCTCTTGGCCGTAAATAGAAATGTCCCGTGCTTGGCTGCCGTGGCTCAGAGCGTAACGCTTGGAAGACACGAACATGCCGCCGGCACCACATGCACCGTCGTAAAGCTTGCCCTTGCGTGGAGCGAGGACCTCGACAATGACACTGACAATGGGCTTCGTCGTAAAGAATTCGCCGGCGTTTTTTCCTTCGGCGCCCGCAAAATTGCCGAGAAAGTACTCATAGACGTCGCCGATAACGTCGCCGCCGTCTTTCGCATCGAACGTGAGCGACGCGACCAGGTCGATGAGCGAGCCCAGCGTGTTCTGTTCCAAGGTGGTTTTTACGTATACCTTCGGTAGCAGGCCGTCCAGCTTGGGATTGTCAGCTTCGATGAGGCCCATCGCCTCATCCAACAACAAGGCGATATTTGTTTGTTTGGCATTGGCCTGGATAAACGCCCACCGTGCGCGCTCTGGCACCCAGAGAACGTTTTCCATCACGTAGTAGTTGCGGTCCTCCAAGAAGGTGATGCGGTCTTCAGCATCCCGCAAATACAGCTCATCGGAGGGGTCCGCGAAAGCCGTGGCGAGCACCTGGCGCCGGGCAGAAAATGATTCTGAGACGTACTTCAGAAAAATCAGGCCGAGTACCGGATACTTGTAATCGGACGGGTCGACCGAACCGCGGAGTGTGTTGGCCGTGGCCCAAAGGGCATTTTTGAAGTCTTGGTTCATGTCTTTTTGTGATAAGAAATTCTGAGGGTTCGCGGCCTTTGCACCGGAAGTCGGAAACTGAGCGTCCTTGGAGCAGGTGAACACAAAACCCTGTAGCGTAACGATTTTAAATTGCTTTTTGGAATAAGCCTATACCAACAGTAAACTATTCCCAGTCCTGCTATTCCTAACGCTACGAGCTGCGAGTTAAGGCGCATCAGTGCTTACTCCACCGACTCTGGGTGCAAGTGCGCCTCCCTGTACCGCCGGGCCAGCGAATGGGACCGTCGGCCACCAGAAGGGCGCGCTCACTCGTACCTTGCGGAATTCCGCGAGTATGTCAACGGGATAGAGCAGAAGGGCAAATCAGAAGCATGACGTCTGCCACGACTTGAGCCGGCTCAACCCGGAGTTTAGACCCTGGGATGGCCCCGGCGTATAGTTTCCTAGCCTGCCCCCTGAAGCGCTCTGGGCGCGGGTTGAGCCGGCTCAACCGCTGCTGGTTAACAACAGCACAAAACATTGCATTCTTGACTACTGTACGTTAACACAGTACTCTGTACGTTTACACAGCGCGAGGTCGCGATGGATAAACGTTATTTGGAAGATAATGCAATACGGAGCGAATGCATAGAAAGCCTGTGTGATGACCTCCTAGCGATGAAGGAGGCGCTACCAATGCTCCGCGAATCCCATTTGCTCGCTGCCGCATACCGCTCAGCCCATGAATTAGGGTGGGGCGAGAACGATAGCGAGCTAAAATACGTTTTCCGCCGCGTGGCCGCGTGCCTACGTTGGCCCACCCCGCAGGAGATTGCGTAATGAGTACATTGGAAATAGTCGTCATTGTCGTCGCGGCATTCGTCATCGGATTTGCCGCTGGACGTGTAAGTGGACTGCGGCGCAAACCGACTTGAGCCGGCTCAACTCACCTGGAGGACATATGGTCAAGGTAGCAGCGATTAGCGGGTGCCAAGCCAAAGTAGCCCTGGTAGAGGGTCCAGAGGGGCTGGCGCTGGACGGCGTCGAGCGCGCTGACCAAAGCTGGCGACCGGTCCCAGTTGAGCCGGCTCAAGCGACCATGGACGCACTAAACGAAGCGCTTGGCGCGCTACAGCCGACCCCATCAGCACTGCATCTGCTCCTAGCCGAGAGCCTCGGACCAAGACCCCGTTAGCCAAGTTGAGCCGACTCAAGTCGCGCGACTTGGCCAACATGAACGACCCCAAGCTCGCTCTGGCGGGCTTTTTTTATGGCTATACAAAATATTTTCACGCGAAATTTCTCTTTGTTTTCAATGAGATTCTTTCGTCGCAGGAAAAAACCCGAAAAAAGTGAGTTTAGAAGTGAGGTCGGTGGCTATACGGGTTACCACAACTCGGAGCTACTGAAAGCGCACCATGAGCAAACACCCCACCACCATCTCTGTACCCGCCTACCGCCGCATCATCGATGCAGGTCACGATATCCACCTGCAGCACAAGCGCCACTCGTACTGTATCCAGCTCGTCCGTCGCTTTGAGGTTGTAGCCTCTGTCGAGTGCTCGCGTACAGGCAATCTATCCCGTGCCGGCGTTATCGAGAAGGCGAAGATGGACGCCTTTGGCCCAAGTTCTAGCGTCTACAAGGCGATGCAGCTGCTGGCCATGATTGCGGAAGCTAACGCTGCCGCGGGAGTCTAAATGTGACCACCGTAACCCCCGACATGCTCCAGGCTGTGAATGCCCGCCGCGCCCTGCGTGCTGAGCTCTTGGCAAAGATTGCATCCTGCAGCGACGCTGACGTCATGGCGACGATGCTAGTGCCTGAGCTCGACCTCGCGACCCGTGCAGAGGACATGAAAGCCCTGCGCAACGACATTAAAGCGGCTGTTCAGAACAAGCTGAAAGTACTGGGTGGCGCCAAGCCTACTGCAGTGGATATGCGCGAGATGTTCCCCGTCCTGGTCAAGAAGTCAAAGGGCACATTCAGCATGACTCACCACGGCGTCGCACAGCGCGTCGTTGCTGAGTATGACGGCGACCTGCGCTACAACATCGACCAGGAACAATGGATGCAGTGGGATGGACGGCGCTGGATGACGCTCCGTGACGCGCAGGTGGGCACCATTGCCCGTACCGCAGCGAACAAGGCTAAGGCCGCGGCCGCGCAGGACCCTAACGTCGACATCGACAAGCTCGACATCGTAGACAGCGACGGGTTCCGCCGCGGTGTAGTCGGCGAGATGCTAGCGTCCGAGCGCATGCACGTCGAGCAGCGTGACCTGAACGCCGACGTGCGCTATCTAGCCTGCGGTAATGGCGCGGTTGACCTGTACACGGGCACTCTGATAAGCGAGCGCGACCTGCTTGTGACTGTTCGCAACGACACCGAGTTCAACCCAGAGGCGACCTGCCCAACATTCCTGCGCGTGCTGAGCGAGGCGTTTGAAGGTCGCGCTGAGGACATCGCGTACTACGAGCTCATCATGGGCTACACGGTGCAGGGAAGCCCAGCCGAACGTGCGATGTTTTTTCATAAGGGCAACGGGCTGAACGGCAAGAGCCTGCTGCTGGGCGCCATCATGAAAGCCCTTGGCGACTATGCGGCGGCGGTCAGCTACAAGGTGGTGGCGGACTCGCCAGGTGCAACGATGAACACAAGCGCAGATGGCGCCTCCCCAGCCCTGCGCCGCCTAATGGACCGTCGCATGGCATACATCGACGAGCTCCCGCTAGGTGGCAATCTGCGCGACGCTGATGTGAAACTGCTGGCAGGTGGTGGTGGCACGGTGTCTGCTCGAGGCCTGGGCCAAGAAGCGGTCGAGTTTCCGGTCACGTTTGTATTCCATATTGCGTGCAATAGCTTGCCAACGGTGCGCGGCGGCCAAAGTGCGGTGTGGAAGAGGTTGTATCCAATCGCGTTCACTAAGCAGTTTGACGGCGTTGAAGACCCGACCCTGCCGGCGCAGCTAGAGGCCGAGCGTGAGGGCATCCTGGCCTGGTTGGTACGTTGTGGTGAGCAGTACGCATCTGTGCATGCTCAGGGCGGCAAATTGCGCGACTACATGCCGCAGTGTGCCAAGGACGAACTGGAGAAGCTGCAGGCTGAGCAGAATCCGTTCACCGACTGGATTGCGGCAAATTGCGAGATGGTGCAAGGGGCATTCATGTCGACGAATGCGGGTTGGAAAGATTACGTTGCGTATGAAGAATCGGTCAGCCTAGACGGAGCCCGTCTGGCACGAAGCGAGAAGGCCTTCAAACAGCGCATGGACGAGTATAAGATTGGTAAGCACACAACGCAGCACGGCAAGGGACGCCAGTCGGGGTTCCTGGGCATCCGACTTAAGTCGGACAAGAGCTCGGTCGAGGCACTAGCACTGTTCTGAGCAAGGTCATCTTTGAAGCCGCCGCCAGGCGGCTTTTTTACGTCTGTACGGGTGGCGCTGGTGAGCGCTCGGACTTACAGACATTGTGGCTGCGATGTCTGTAGTTCGACACTTGATGCCCGCAGTAGAACAGAGGTCCTACAGACATCTTACAGATGTTTTACAAACATTGGCGTTTCTGTAAATCATTGATTTAAATAGCATTTACAGACGTTACAGACATTACAGACATTTCTTAAGGTTCTACACATTGAGAAATAAATAAGTTCACTTAATGCCTAAAAATTGTGCAGAACGTCATCAATAATATTCTTTTTCTGTATGGCAGAAGTGTCCCGGAAAACTTCTGTAATGTCTGTAATGTCTATATGCCTAGTGCTTGGCACGCGACGCGTGCCGTTGGCCAGGTTGTTAGGTGCAAGGCGCGCATCCTTGGCCAACTGACATTCAGCGTGCTGTTGCGAGGGTCTCCAAATCAGGTTTTCGCCTCCTGAAACTTATTTGTAACAATGGGGGTCTCATCACCGTCAATGCCGACGCACAACTGGCGTTGGCATCCGCCCGCCCTGGTTCAGTATGGCGACCTGCTCGCTGCGTAAGCCGCGAGCGAAGCCCCGGTCCAGCAGGGCTTTTACTTGCGACGCTTTTTGTCGCCGCCCTTTTGCGCCGGCGTGCGGTTCAAACCTCGATTGTCGCGATGGTCATGGTTTTTCTCCGTACTGCTGCGCCACGGCTCGTCCTTTTTCCCCTCCTGCTTTGTCGAAGACTTGCCAGCGCCGAAGAAGTCGAAGAAGCCCATCATGTTCTCCTGAGTTTATAAAAAGACACGAATTCTGATTATAAACCCACCCTACATCTTCGTTTCGACCAACGATTCCTCCATCCGTCGCCGGCCCACTTTTTTCCGTCGCTGACGTCGGTCCGTCCGCCGTAATCCGCTGTTATACCCGGTCGGCGCGTTTTGGCAGGGAGCCTTGCTTCTCAGCGTCGAAACAGGAAGCTCCGCCACCTCCTACGACCCCCTCCACCACCGAGCAAAAAGATTAGTAACAGCGTCGAGTTGTAGGTAAGAGTAGTTCGAGAGAGAAGGGGGCCTGACCTGAGCGGCGCAGCAGTGGTTTCGGCAAGAGTGTTCCGGACCGGAGAAGAATGCCCTAACCGCGCACCTTGGCCCCCTCGCTTTAAACACCGTTGGCCAGGAATGGCATGGGACGCATTGCGTCGGCGCTTCCTACTTCGGCTCAAGGGGACTCTCATCAATAAATTCGCGGGGAACTACCGTTAGACCGCTGACACCCTAGAACGAGACATCGCCCTGGCAATGACCTTGGCGAAGTTCGAGGCCGAAATGCGCTGCCTACGCGAACGCACACGTCGCCGAACCTTTGCTCGAGATACCGCCGCGCTCTCAATGCCGGCGCGGCCCCGCACCCGCCACCGCGCTGCGGGTCGACGCCGCTCCCCGTTGACCGCGCAAGCGGACCTGAACCAGCTCAATAAGTCCTGCGCAGTGAGACCGACAGAGGAACGTGACGAAGAACGTTTGGACGAGATGCATGAGTGTAACGGGACGTGGGGCGGCGCCCCCAGGCTCAAGCTGCGAAGGGCGGCGCATCAGGTAAAAGAAGTCCCTCGCGAGGAGGGACTTCGAACGTTTATGCTGCTACCGTTTGACCTGGCTCAACTTTGTTTCTAGCTGCCTGTTCAGCGCCCAAGCTCTCAGCTAACCAGGCAGAAGACCAGCCCCTCACCCAATCGCCCGCGTGTTCAAAATACTTGGCAGGCGCGTGGTTGGGATAGCCGTCGCGGTACGCTTGCATACCCTCAACGAATGCACGGTCCGCCCGGAATTTGAGAAATGCGTTCATGTTTTCCTTCTGTAGTTGCCCTTTCTCGTATAGCGATTGCTCGCTAAGCGTGCGCTCGCTCGAGTTAAAAGTTGTGATTTCATGGGCGACCGGCCATGCCGTGCACCTATGTACCCGAAATATCCTCTTGTTGTTCCTGAGTTGAGCCGCTTAATCAGTCAGTAGCATCGGTACGTCTCCACGTTTCGAGACGGCGTCCGCCGCTGTCGTGACGCCACGTAATATTGAAGCCAATGACATATTGTTAAATTGCATCATGTGTGTAGACTGCGACCTACTGTTATCGATAGAGGAAGAGTGCGATGCGCGTTGCAACCCTAGCATTGGAGAACTTCAGAGGAATTCAAAGTGGGGTCGTACACTTCAAGCAGCACACTGTACTAGTGGGTGCGAACAACACCGGCAAGAGCACCATCATTGAGGCGTTAACGCTGTTGTTGGGGCGCGATAAACTCATTCGCGAGCTAACCGAGCATGACTTTTTCGGGTCAAGTCCGCAGCCAGCAGACCGCATAAAGCTGGTGGCGACCATAGTTGGTTTCGCCGAGAATGACCCGGACAGGCACTCTGACTGGTTTAGAGACGGCAGAGCTGTTCCAAAGTGGTTGGATGAAAGCACCGGGGTCGTCCATCCAATACAGAAGAGTGATGAATGGGTTCTCTGCTGCCAGATTGCCGCACAGGCCTACTTCGATAGCGAGACTCTTTGCGTAGAGTTTGTCCGGTACTTTCACGATGACGACAATCCAATCGACCCGTTTGATGGTGATGTGCCGGTGCAGGTCCCGGGCAAGTTAATCCAGCAGTTCGGCTATTTCCTTGTTCGAGCAAACCGGACATGGGAGAAGGTGTTGTCATGGGGGAGCGAGCTTTTTAGGAGAACCATCCAAGTCTCAGCCGCCCAGCCTGCATCTGCTATCTTGGCTGAACGGGAACGGCTGCGAAACCCGGAGCAGCCAATCGAACTTGATGCTCAAATTGCGCCCCTGATATCCAATGTGAACAAAGAACTCGCAAAGTGCTTACCCGACGCACCCGAGTTACAGCTACGGCTAACGAACACCGATAGCAAATCCGTCCTCGAGGCCATTGCTGCACACTTTTCTACACCTGGGGGTCAGAGCGTGCCCGCGTCCAGGCAGGGGAGTGGACTCATATCGCTGCAAGGTCTGATGCTGCTGCTGGAGCTAGGGCGCACTCGCGCAGAGGCGGGAGACGGTTTCATCATGGCGTTAGAGGAGCCCGAAATTCACGTAGCTCCTGGAACACAGAATCAGCTTTTACACCGGGTTCAGGCACTCTCGACACAGACCTTCGTCACCACTCATTCTGCGTCGGTGGCAGCTGCTGCCGACCCCACGTCGGTTCTTCTACTCCGCAATGACAAGGGCGTACTCACGGCAGAGCCGTTCCTTTCTGCGCCTTTAAATGCTACATCTACAGCATGGGAGCGAAAGACCTTTCAGCAGATGCGCGTTGAGGTTCTTTCTGCCCTCATGCATGGCGTAGTACTGGTCCCCGAAGGCCGTGCGGACTTCTACCTGCTGCGCATCATCCTAAGGCCTCTGATGCTTGCTCAGGACTGGCAGGTGGATACGGACCACCAGTTTGGCCTGGACGTTGGCCTAATACCTACAGAGGATGCGAAGGTCATCGAGACCTATAAAACACTGAGCAGAGTGCATGACTCCGTCGTGTGCTTGGTTGACGGTGACAAAGCCGGGCTTGGATACATCAAGACGCTGCAAGCATTGGACCGGAAGCCAAAGGCAATCTTGCGCTGGGATGATGGCGGAATGGTAGAGGATGTTGTGGGATGGATTCTTGAGGCTGACGCTATAGGGACTGTCGGCGGCCTGGCTGAGATGAGGGTGCCGGCGCCCCGGTCAGTCAACGAAGCTGTAGATTATCTGAAGACAAAAAAGGTCGACCTGGTGGCTTACGAGACTGTTGCGGATGTCATTGCAAACAACTATGCCTGTCGCGTCCGGGCTGCGCAGCTTTTCAGCGCGATAACGGCGGCATGTAAAGGTGTGGAGACCGACAACTTCAAACAGGACGGGGACGGTATTTGGGTGTTCAATCGATGAGTATTCACTTCTTTAGCGGTGGCGCTGGATGCGGTAAAACGCATCGCCTTATGTCTACCTTAATAGAGACGTTGAACACGTCCCCACTGCAGGCTGGGCAACAAGTTTTGGCCCTTACCTTCATGCACGGCTCCCGGCGCCGCTTGGATGAGCGCCTCTCAGCTTTGGGCCCGCTCGCACGCAAGTATGAGTGCGTGGTCCTGGATAGCTTTGCTTTAAAGATTGTTACTCGATGGCGGTCGCTCCTTGCTGCGTTAGGTATTGCCCCTCCCGGAGCGGATGCCTATGACCAGGTCTGCGACGCAGCTTCCAAGCTTCTCGCACACGCCTTCGTTGCCAAATGGGTTGCCGCAACCTACCCAATCGTTATCTTGGACGAGGCACAAGACTTGAGCCAAGAGCGGTTGAACATCGTTCAAAATCTGGCGATGCACGTAACGCTTCTGGTAGCCGCAGATGAGTTCCAGTGCCTCAATGAGGACTTACGACCCAACCCGACCGTGCAGTGGCTAGAAACCGTCTGTGGGGGGATTGAACTGATTGAGCCAAAGCGGACAAACATTGCTCAGCTTCTCACTGCAGCTAGTGCGATTCGTCAAGGGCGGGGCCCAATGGCTGAGGGCGCCTTCCGAATCTTCCAAACTTCTAATTCAGGTCTGGCAGGCAGCTACGTCGCCAATGCCATCGCTTGGGCGCGCGGCCGGCGGGTTGCTGTCATTACGACGACAGCAAACAAGTTCGCAGGTGATGTAGTTGCATGGGTTGGCACTAGAACGAATACGAAAGGAAACGGCCCATATGCAGTTCGATGGGAGCGTTCTGACAACAAAGCCATGGAGGAATACATTGCAAATGCCGTATTACATGAAAGAATGAGCGTACCTGATGTCCTTAGAGTCATCACGGCCGGAGACGACATCCGCGTGCACAGCGAGGTCAGTGCCTGGCTAAGCAGGCAGCGCCGCACTAAAGGACGGCTCGAATTCTCCAAGGACGAGGTTGTGGGTGCCATCACCCGGTGTTTCACCGCTCGGAAACATAGCTTCGTACGCCGAGATAGTTCGCACGTCGCTATGACTGTGCACGGAGCAAAGAACAGGGAATTCGACCATGTGGTCGTCCTATGGCCAGCAGCTACTGGAGGGGATGATGAGCAGAAGCGTCGGTTGCTCTATAACGCAGTAACACGCGCAAAACGGCAGTGCGTAGTGCTAGTCCAAGCGGCAGCGGCCCTGAGGCAACCACCTTTCGTTTAGAAGTTATGTCTTGCCGGAACTCAGCCGGAGGGACGATTTCTGTGCGAGAATTGTTTTTTGTGCAACCGCAGCCAAAATCCTGCCCCATTCTTTTTGCGTTGAATTTCGATGACGCGTCATTTTTATATGCGTATAAATATGACGCGTCATCGAAATTCAACGAGCCTCTACTCCCCCTGTCTGGATGAGCGCCAGTACGTCGTGGATGACGACGCATCATATAACTTGTCTCGCTAAACAAGACTTCTTCAACACCAAAGTAGAGTCATCATGTCAACAGAAAAAAGGGCGGTAGGGCGGCCTTTACAACACATGACTATAGACGAGAAAAAGTCTGCGAATGCCTCAGCGGCGCGGGAGTACCGAGCCCGGCAGAAGGCGACCGCCCAAAAGCGGCGCAGCTCAAAGCAGCCCAAGTCAAAGATTCTCGACTTGTCTAATCTTGCTCCCCCTTGGCGTACATAACTAACGTGTAAAGGCCCTCTAATTCCTAGCATATGGAAGGCTATGAAAAGCGGGCAAGAAGTGGGTTCGGTGCGGCCATTCGCGACCCACAGGTCTGGTAGAAGTCGTCGGCGTCTAGCTGCGCTCCATGGCGCTTCAAATTCGGCCCCGACAAATGGCCAATGGAAGGGCCGGCTAGTTGGTATTGCGAGCGAATGGTCGCACAGCCATCCAGGTTATCTGGCTGGGCAATTGAGGCAGGGAAGCGGGGGGGGGGCCAGCACTTGCACAGCCTGCTTAGTGAGACTTGTTCCGCCGGGCTATCTTTCAGGGCTTTGGCAGCGCTGGCCACCACAACTTCAGCTGGTGACGCAGCGCGAGCATGTCGGGTTTGTCGTCCATCCACATGCGGAGTGGGATGCCTTCTTCGGCACCTGGGCGCCAGATATTGAGGTTGTTCACGATACGCAGCACGTTGTAGTTTTGCGAGTTCTGGCTCAAAAACTCCAGAACACCTTCGACCAATTTGTACTCTTGGCGAACATGAGGGCAGACAACTACAGCGAACTGCATAGCGCCGGCCGACCCGATTTCCCACGGTGACTTTCCATAGCCGATGACATCGCACAGGGCGCGTACCATATGCTGGTGCGCAGGCTTGGGCTTATCGCTGTACTCGACTTCAACCCATCCGTACCAAGTGGCGTATGTGTTGTTTTCGTCGACTGCGAACTCGCAGGTCAGGAGCCCATCGGGAACCTTGCCACAAGGGTCAGACATAAGCTTCGGTGCTGACGTGACCGGGGCCCGGCCGGCCGCGATTTCATGTTCTGTGTAGTAGCCTGCCGCAGGACCGTTCAGCTTCGTCCAGGCGAATGCTACCTCGTTCGCGAGGCAACGATGGTGATACGACGGCATCGCACGGCCTGCGAAGTCTTTGTCATACGTGGCCTTAAGTCCGAGCTCATTGCGCAGACGGCGAGCTCCTTTTAGAGTCAGGGCATAGACGCGGCTACCGTCCGGGCCAACCTTAAATTGGACTTGGCCCAGCTCGAGCAACTGCGCCAGATAGCGTTGGGCGTTGCGGGGAGTCGCTTCGGTTGGCCAGCAGGCGAGGTGTACTTGGCGTACGGGCAGCCATCCAAACCGATGAAGAGAAACGAGAACCTTCTCTTGGTTCAGACGCAGTTTGATACGATTGTCGAGGCCACGGCTAGGGGTGTTTGTAGTGCTCATAGTCGCTCCGTTTTTGTTATTTTTGGGTGTTCGACTTGCGGTCAGTCTGCTACGTATAGCTACTACTCGAGTAGTTGTGACTAAGCCCTTCGGCGCGGGCTTTGGCGTGGACTTCGGCGCCCCCTTCGGCGCATGAAATAACGTCTGAAAAACGGGTTGGCCAAGTATTTCACCTGAGCGTTGCTAGCGATTAGGCTGCGACGCGCCGAAGCCCTCTCGCCGGGGAATATGCTATTTGCAAAACCGGGGGCGTCCCGGTGTTCAGCAGGCTGGCGCTGTAATACGACCCCGGGGCTTGCACAGAATTTGTATGCGTGAATGCGCAGAGTTGATGCAGGCACACTGGCACTCCGCCCGCTCCCGTTCCCGCTGCCGCGGACACGTGAACGAGCTGCGGACTCTGTACAATGCCTGGCACTCCGACCGGCCCCGCGCCCGCTCCGCGGACGCAGGACCGACCTCCGCGTACCGGCACAACAACTTGGCGTGCCGCTCAATCCGTGCCCCAGCTTCGCCGGCGCACGAACCGCTGGGTCGACGCGGTGAATCACAGTCCTGCCGCTTAGCCCCTGCGCCAGCTCCGCCGGCGCACGAACCGCTACGTCGACGCGCCAACCCCCGGGCAGCCGCTCAACCCGCTCGCCAGCTGCGCCAGCGACCGAGCCGCTACGTCGAAACGATGTGCACGCACCGCGAGTTCTGCGACGCCCCCTGAGCCGCACACTCTGGCCAACAGCACTTACCCCTTGCTGCGGACGCCAACCGCCTATTTGATATCAAGGACGATGCTCCCTGGTGCGCGTACGATGTGCGGTAGTGGATGCGGTGGATGCTACTGCTGCGACACAGACCGAGTGCCAGCCGTGCTCGTGCTAGCAAGGGCGGATGGCTCTTACATTTAGTGCGGAGGTGACTTGGAGGTAGCGTTTGCCAAGGCGGCGTTGTTTTTCCAAACGCGAGTTTTCGGCTGCACTGGTTCCTGCACCGCATCGCTACCTGGCAACAGCAGGGGAGGGTGCTCCTTCGCACAGGTTGCTATACAAGGTGGGCATTGCGCCCTGGGGTCTCCATGATGCAGCGGCGCTGCGGAGGGGCTGGCGAACGCGGACGCACAGCCTGCGTTCGTTTTTTGTGTGGACACTGTTGCTCGGAGAGGCACCAGGTGATTCACCGCAGGGTGCCCTCCGAGTAAATTTGGCTGGCCTGCCCCCGGCTCCGCTCCGCCTACATTGACGCTGGATTATGATTCGTCAGGGCGTACGTCATCTCCAGGCAGGGATGCCAAATACGCTTCATAGTCCTCGGGCTGCTGTAGCGTGAACGTCAGCCCGGCCATTACCGGTGCTCTTTCAGGTGTAATGTGAATTTTAGAGCCGCCGCTTTTGATGTACGACTCATGGGAGATTTCAGACACATCCTGTTTGTTCCCGAGTGGCACCTGAATAGGCTGGCTGTCGCCGCGGATGTACATGTCAACAACTCGTGCTTCCGCATCGACGACGCACTTCAAAAGCACTCGTGACAATTCTTCTCGTAGGGCGGCGCGAGCATCTAAAGAGTTAACGTTCTTGATTGCGTCAACAATATTTGCAAACACCGACTCGCTATCGCCGCTTAATTCCGACATCTCTGCACGCGTCGCAGCCAGGGCCTTCTCAGCCGTTTCTACCTCTGCCTCGGCCGCCGTCAGGCGCTGCATCAACGACGCAATCGGCGCCTTTGAACTTCCGATTGCCTCGGCAAATCGGTTGCTCTTTTCCTTAGCGGCGCGTAAGTCAACTTCTTGGACATCGGCGAGGCCGGTTAACTCCTCTAGCCGTGCGGTACCATTCCAGAATTGCGGTGCTATCTGAGATACAGCGCTGATGATTGTGCCTTCAATCTCGGTGGCGCCCAAGGACGGGCAGTCGGTTAGGCCACGATTGCGTGCCGTGCAGTAATAGCGTGCGTACCCGGGTTGTTTCGACGACTGCTTGTTTTTACGTACAAATGATTGGCCGCAGCTGCACCTCAACAGGCCTTGAAGCCAGTTCTTGAGACTTGCATCGCGCCGGCCCGGGAACTGGCCCTTACGGTCAGCTACAGCCTGAGCTCGCAGGAATGTCTGCTCGTCAAGCACAACAGGGAAGTAGCCAAGTACCGGGTCACCCACTGGAACACGTTGGCCGTTGTCGTCCATTTTGTGGGGGTGGTATTCGCCCAGGAGAGAGCGGTTGTGCAGCAGGCGGCCGACTAGCGATGTGTGCCAACTGTCGCCGCTGCCAGGCACGGGCCACTTCTCTTTATTGGCCCGGTTCACTATTGACACGATACCGAAGCCGCCGATGCGCATTTCGAATACTCGCCGAATGCTCTCGACGCGCTCATCTCTGACGATAAATCCCGTTTTGTCGTCGTTAGGAAGGAGCCAGCGCGGACACTCGCTTGTCACAATACGCGTGCCCGGTTGGCCGGCTTTCAGTTGCTTTTGTCCCCAGATTTTACTGAGACGGTCGGCTTTCATCGCACTCTCATTATTCGCACGCGACATGAACACGATTGCGAGGATGAGGTTGCCAATGTCCTTAATGGTCTCCCGGTTCCAAATCTTCTCATCGACGAGGGTCACCAGCACGATTCCGCTATGCACAAGGTCGAGCAGTAACTTCACCGCCATGTCGACGTCGGCCCTGGACAGCCGGTCGAACTGTTCAACTACCAGGTAGCTGCCCCTTGGCACCTTTCCTGACTTAACTGCGTCGATAAAGGCCGCCAGTGCCCCCTTCTCAACGTTCTTGCGTTTGAATGCCGACACGCCCAGGTCACGGTATGAGACCGGGTGCAGGTCAAGGTTGTGTTTCGCGCAATACTCTTCGGCCATCGCGACTTGCCGGCGAAGCGAGTCCCCGAGTTCCTGTTTGGCCGTCGAAAATCGGACGTAGCTGTACGCAATCGGTCTTGGGGCAGAGTCCGCATGGACGTCGACTTTGAGCGTGTGGCTTGGCATTTGGCTATAGAACAGGCAGATACCAATGTTGGAAATCTGCTGTTTTTAAGTTGGTTTGAGTGGTGCCATTATAACCCCACCATGGTAAAGGCGGGGAGGCCGTTGGCCAGGTGGACTTCGACGTTGACCGCGGGCGCGTCCATGCCGGCGAGGGCGCGGCTTCGTAACACGGCGAGACTCATGGGTTTCCTGGCAAGTAGGGACTCGCAGGATGGTCGCACCGCTTCGCAGACGCTTCGTTGAGCACACCCAAGCGTGCGCTGATTCAGTACCTGCAGGTCAGACGTCGCGCAGGGTCACGACGGGCATGGTCAGCGCGCGCTTGTCCTTGAAGAATGCGATGTCGAACAGGGCGGCCGCACCGACCACCTCTTTGCCGATCTGGCGCAGCAGGGACGCTGCCGCTTCGATGGTGCCGCCGGTGGCCAGCACGTCGTCGACGATCAGCACCCGCTGGCCCTTGATCCGCTCTGGCTGGATCTCGATGGTCGCGCTGCCGTATTCGCGCTTGTAATCGATGCTGATCGATTTGCCGGGCAATTTACCTGCCTTGCGCGCCATGGCGAAGCCGACCTTGTGCTCCAAAGCGAGCGCGCCGGCAATCATGAATCCGCGCGCGTCCATGGCCAGGATGAAGTCGAAGTGCAAGTCGTCGGTCTGCGCGTGCAGGGTGTCGATGGCGAGGCGCCAATGTTCCGGGTTGTCGAAAATGCAGCCGACGTCGATGAAATTGACGCCCGGTTCCGGGTAATCCTGGAAGAATTCCAGTGGAACATCGTTAAAGTTGTTCATGTGAAGTGCTTGTGTAGGTGAGGCGAATGGGGTCGCGAACGATGATTATCGCCGGTCTGGGCAAAGGCAGCGCGGCCCTCGTTCGCATGGCATGCGCGGGGCGTGGCGCGAATGCTTATGCAGCCTGAATCAAAGCCGTCTTTTCGATGTTCGCTTATGACAAAAAAACGTCATTCGTCCCCTGTTTCCAGTCCTTGGTCGTAAAAAGTCTGGCATTGCTTTCTGGTATCTGTACATTATCTTCACGGCAATATTTGTCTTGTCTCATGGACGTCAAGGCAGCGAACCATTCAACGGAACCTGGAGAACCAGCAGATGCTATCGATCAAGCAGCTCAACAAGACCTATGCCAATGGCGTCAAGGCCATCAACGATGTCAGCCTCGACATCCCCAACGGAATGTTCGGGCTGCTGGGGCCGAACGGCGCCGGCAAGTCCTCGCTGATGCGCACCATCGCCACGCTGCAGGATCCCGATAGCGGAAGCATCCATTTCCACGGCCTCGACGTCCTGAAGGACAAGGAAGGGTTGCGCCGCCAGCTCGGCTACCTGCCCCAGGACTTCGGCGTCTACCAGAAGGTGAGTGCCGAACGGCTGCTGAGCCACTTCGCCGTCCTCAAGGGGCTGACCGGCAAGGGCGAGCGCAAGGAAGCGGTCGAAGCGCTGCTGCAGCAGACCAATCTCTGGGACGCGCGCAAGCGCGCACTCGGCACCTATTCGGGCGGCATGCGCCAGCGCTTCGGCATCGCCCAGGCGCTGCTCGGCGCGCCGCGCCTGGTGATCGTCGACGAGCCTACCGCCGGCCTCGATCCGGATGAACGCAACCGCTTCCTGAACCTGCTGGCCAAGATCGGCGAGCAGGTGGTCGTGATCCTGTCCACCCACATCGTCGAGGACGTCACCGACCTGTGTCCGCGCATGGCCATGATCGCCAGGGGAACCGTGCTGCTGCAGGGCGAACCGCAGGCGGCCATCGAGACCCTCAGGAACCACGTCTGGCGCCGCACCGTCAGCCAGGACGAGCTGGCGCTTTACCAGGAGCGATTCAACGTGCTGTCTACCCGCCTGGTGGCCGGCCGCCCGCAGATCAACGTCTTTGCCGAGTCCCAGCCCGACGATGGCTTTGTCAGCGTCGAGCCGGATCTCGAAGACGTGTACTTCCTGCAGATCCGCAATGCCGGCCGCGCGGCGCCGGCCGCCAGCGCGGCAGCGCCGGCAGCCGTGGCCACACCCACCGTCGCGGCGTAAGGGGAGGGCCATGTTGAGGGAATTCTTCATGTTCGAACTGGCGACCCAGCTGCGCCAGCCGCTGCTCTGGGTCTGCGCGCTGATCTTCGGCGCGCTGGCCTTCGGCGCTTCCACCACCGATGCGATCCAGGTCGGCGGCGCCATCGGCAACGTCAACCGCAATGCGCCGGTCGTGGTCGCCCAGATGCTCGGCGTCTTCAGCCTGATGTCGATGTTCGTCGTCACCATCTTCATCTCCGGCTCCGTGCTGCGCGACAGCGAAGTCGGCATTTCCGACATGCTGTTCGCGACGCCCATGAAAAAGCGCGACTACCTGGTCGGCCGCTTCGCCGCCGGCCTGCTGGCCTGCCTGGTCATCTTCGCCGGCATCCTCGTGGGCATGATGCTCGGTCCCCTGATGCCCTGGGTCGATACGCAGCGCGTGGGCCCCTTCCCGGGCCACGCCTACCTGTGGGGACTGGCCGTGCTGGTGCTGCCGAACCTGCTCCTGATCGGCGCCCTCCTGATGCTGCTGGCCGCGACCACGCGTTCGATCATGCTGGTGTATGTCGGCGTGCTGGCCTTCCTGGTGCTGTATGTCGTTGCCGGTAACTTCACCTCGGACATCAACAACGAGTGGATCGCCGTCCTGTCCGATCCGTTCGGCGGCAGGGCGCTGGCGCGCGCCACGCGCTACTATTCCGCAGCCGAGCGCAACGCGGGCCTGCCGGAGATCGGCGGTTACGTGTTGGCCAACCGGCTGCTGTGGAGCACGGTCGCGCTGGTGCTGTTCGGCCTGACGCTGGCGCTGTTCAAGCCGCAGCGCGCCGGCACCGGCAAGCGCCTGTTCGGCAAGGCCAAGGCGCTGCCCCAGGCCGCGCAGGCGCCGGCACATGTAAAACTGCCGCGCATCGAGCCGGGTTTCGGGGCCGCCACGCGCTGGATCCAGTGCTGGCACATCCTCGCCTTCGATGCCGCCGCCGTGTTCAAGAGCGTGCCCTTCCTGGTCATGCTGCTGTTCAGCGTGCTCAACCTGGTAGGCGCGGCGAGCCAGATGGGCGAGATCTTCGGCACCACCGTGTATCCGATGACCCACCTGATGGTCGAACTGCTCAACGGCAGCTTCACCTTCATGCTGCTCATCATCGTCACCTTCTACGCGGGCGAGTTGATCTTCAAGGAACGCCAGGCCAGGATCGCCGACGTGAGCGATGCCATGCCGATGCCGAACTGGGCGCCGCTGGTGGCCAAGAGCCTGGCCCTGGTGGGCGTGGTGCTGGCCTTCCTGCTCACCGGTGTGCTGGCCGCGATCGTCATCCAGCTGTTCAAGGGCGGCGCGCCGGTCGAACCGATGGTCTACCTGAAGGGCATGCTGATCGGCGGGCTTCCCTTCGTGCTGCTGGGATTGTTTGCGGTGGTGCTGCAGGTCGTGTCGAACAACAAGTTCATCGGCTACCTGCTGGTGATCCTCTTGATCGTGTTCCAGCTCGTGGCCAACGTCCTGCACTTCGAGCACAACCTGTACGACTTCGCCGGCCTGCCGCGCACCCCGTACTCCGACATGAACGGCTTCGGCCACTTCATCGAAGGGTGGGCCTGGTTCGCCGCGTACTGGAGCCTGTTCACCGTCGCGCTGCTGATTGTGGCCCAGGCCTTCTGGGTGCGCGGCCTGTCGTTTGCGTGGCGCGAGCGCGTGCGCGAAGCGGGGCGGCGCCTGAAAGGCGGTGCCGGCGTGGCGCTGGCGGCCTGCATCCTCGGGGTCGCCGCGCTGGGCGGATGGATCTTCCACAACACCAATACCCTGGCCAGGTATGAGGCGGGCGATGCCCGGATGGACAAGCAGGCCCGGTACGAGAAGTCCTATCGCCAGTACAAGGACCTGCCGCACGCCAAGGTGACCGATGTGCGCGCCGCAGTGGACATCTACCCGGAACAGCGCCGCGTCATGATCCGGGGCAGCTACATATTGGAGAACAAGACCGGCAAGCCGGTGGACTCGCTGCCGCTGCAGGTCAACCCCGACGTCGTGACCACCTGGGGAGAGCTGCCCGCCCACGAGGTACTGGTGAACGACAAGGAGGCCGGCTTCAGCATCCTGAAGCTGGCGCAGCCATTGCCGCCCGGCGCGCGTCTGCCGCTGGAATTCACCGTCGACGTCCGCCGTCCCGGCTTCTCGAACAATGGCGACGCCGATGTGATCAACCTGAACGGGACCTTCTTCAACAACCGCGCCTTCTTCCCGCAGCTGGGCTACCAGCCGGGCGCTGAACTGCAGGACCGCAATGAACGCCGCAAGCGCGGCCTGGGCGAACCCGAGCGCATGGCGAAGCTGGAAAACACGGCGGCGCGCCAGCACTCGATGTTCGGACCGGAGGCGGACTGGATCAGTTTCGACACCACGGTCTCGACCAGCGGCGACCAGATCGCGCTGGCGCCGGGCTACCTGCAGAAGTCGTGGAAGGAAAACGGCCGCAACTACTACCAGTACAAGATGGACCAGAAGATGATGCCGTTCTTCGCCTATCTCTCGGCCGACTGGCAGGTGAAGAAGGGCGACTGGCGCGGCATCCCGATCGAGGTCTACCACGACCGCAAGCATGCGTACAACGTGGACCGCATGATCATGGCCACCCGCAAGTCACTGGACTACTTCACTACCCAGTTCACGCCCTACCAGCACAAGCAGGTGCGTATCCTGGAGTTCCCCAATTACCAGAGCTTCGCCCAGTCGTTCGCCAACACCATCCCGTTCTCGGAGTCGATTGGTTTCATCGCCGACCTGCGCGACAAGGAGGCCATCGACTACGTGTTCTACGTGACCGCGCACGAAATGGCGCACCAGTGGTGGGGCCACCAGGTAACCGCCGCCAACGTGCAGGGCGCGAGCATGCTGATCGAGTCGCTGTCCCAGTACTCGGCGCTGATGGTGATGGAAAAGGAATATGGACGCCACCAGATGCGCCGCTTCCTGCGCTATGAGCTCGATCGTTACCTCAGCTCGCGCGGCAGCGAGCGGATCGAGGAGCTGCCCTTGTACCGGGTGGAGAACCAGGACTACATCCATTACCGCAAGGGCAGCCTGGTGTTCTACCGGCTGCGCGACGAGATCGGCGAGGCGGCGCTGAACCGCGCGCTGAAGCGGTACCTGGAGGACAAGGGCTACCAGGAGTCGCCGTTTACCACCTCCGCCGAGCTGCTCGACTATATCCGCGCCGAAGCGCCGGCGGACAAGCATGCCCTGATCGCCGACCTGTTCGAGAAGATCGTCTTCTACGATAACCGCGTCATTGATGCGAAGGCGGTCAAGCGTGCCGACGGCCAGTGGGACGTGACCATGCAGCTGCACCTGGCGAAGATGGAAGCCGACGGCCGCGGCAAGGAAACGCTGCGCGCCTACGACGAACCGGTGGAGATCGGCGTGTTCGCCCGTGCCCCCGGCGCCAAGGAGCAGGACGAGCGGGTGCTGCTGCTGGAAAAGCGCATGCTCAAGGGCGACAAGCCGGTCGTGACCGTCACGGTCAAGGAGAAGCCTTTCGAGGTCGGGGTCGACCCGTACAACAAGATGATCGACCGTGTGTCGCGCGACAACCGCAAGGCGGTCAGCGTCGACTGAGGGTAGGGCTGACGCGCGATGGGCGCGCAGCCCTTCTCTGGTAACCAGAACAAGGACAGCATGGACATTACAGTGTCATTCGCGGACCAGCTCGAACAGGACGAGGTGATCCGGCTTTACCGCGCCAACGGCTGGTCGTCGGCGGAGAAGCCGGTGCGGCTGATGGCCGCGCTCCGAAACTCGCATGCGCTGGTGACGGCGCGTATCGAGGGCGAGCTGGTCGGACTCGGCAACGCGATTTCGGACGGCCACCTGGTCGTCTACTTTCCCCACATGCTGGTGCATCCCGCGCAGCAGGGAAAGGGCGTCGGGCGCCTGATGATGCAAGCCCTGCTGGACCGGTATGCGGGCTTCCACCAGATGATGCTGACCGCCGACGGGGCGGCGATCGACTTCTACAAGGCGCTGGGCTTCGAGCGGGCCGGCAAGACCGAGCCGATGTGGATCTACGCGGGCAGCGAGCATTGAACGCGTCCGGCGAAATCCTCAGGCGATCACCAGCGGGTTCTTCGTCACCGCCACCGCCACGATATAGGCGAAGCAGGCCAGTGCGCCCACAAAAGCCGCGGTGCGCACGCCCTGGGTCCGGCCGCGCTTGAGCGCAATGGTGCCGAGCACGATGTAGGCCACCAGGCCCACCACCTTGGCCGTCAGCCATGGCATCTGTCCCGGATACTGATGGCTCACCACCGCCAGGCCGATGGCGCTGGCGAGCAGCAGGGTGTCGACGATGTGCGGCACGATCCTGGCCCAGCGCTGCTCCAGGTTCGGCGAGGCGCGCAGCATCCAGATGCCGCGGACCAGGAACAGCAGGCCGCTCAGGGCCACGAAGGTGACGTGCAGGTGCTTGAGTGCGATGTAAGGCATGGCAGGTTCATGAGTTGGCAACCTGCGCAGTATGCCTCAGGTTTCGGCGCGTGGGTCGGCCACGAGCGGACGTTCGGAATAATCGAACCAGTCGAAATCGGCATGCAGGCCTGTTCCGGCCATGTCCTGGCAGGCCACGCCCACGAAGGCCCCGGTGAAATTGGGCTGCCCGGGCGCCGATGCCTCGTCCGACAGGATGCTGGCATCGAAGCCCTGCGGCAGCCATTGCCATTCACCTCCGGGCAGGCGATAGCCGAACAGCAGCCGCTCTTCGTCGACTTCGACGCGCAGCTCCACGGGCACGCCGGCCGGCACGGGAATCGGCGCGCTGAAGGCATCGGACTGCATATGGTTCGGCAGGCTGCTCATCACGCGCAGGTGCTTGCCCATGTCCTCGTCGTGGCTCAGGTACAGGTAATGGAACTTGGCCGCGCCGTAGTAGCACACCAGGCCTGCCGCCTGCTGGTAGTGCTGCGGTTCGAACTCGACTACCGTGCCGGCGCTGTAGCAATGCGCAGTCTGCCTGCGCGCCATCAGGGCCTGGCGGAACTGGCTGCCGATGGATTCGCGGCCGAACAGGCGCAGGTGGCCCGGGCGGGCGTCCAGGCTGAAAATCTCATCTGGCCACGGAGTGCGCAGCCACTGGAAGGCGAGCGGCAGCTGCGAGCCGTCGAAATCTTCGCGCACCGGTTCGAGCGGGAAGCGATGCTGCGCCAGTTGCGGCGCCTCCGCCTGCAACTCGGGCGTGCCGCGGCCGTCGCGGGTGCGCAGCCAGCCGTCCTCGCCCCAGAGCATCGGCTGGATCGCCGTCTCGCGTCCGAGCGTGCAGGTGCCGCGGTTGCGCAGCGGACGGCCGCACAGGTAGACCATCCAGGTGTCGCCGTCAGGCGTATCCACCAGGTCCGCGTGGCCGGCGCGCTGCAGCGGCGCGTCCGGCCGGTTGCGCGCGCTGAGGATGGTCACGTCCGGATGCAGCTCGTAGGGCCCGCGCAAGCTGCGCGAGCGCGCCATCGTCACGCCATGGTTCCAGCCGGTGCCGCCTTCCGCGGTCAGCAGGTAGTAGTAGCCTGCGCGCCTGTACAGGTGCGGCGCCTCGGTCAGGCCGTGTGCCGTGCCCTTGAAGATGTTTTCGCGCTGTCCGACCAGCTTGCGCTCCTCGACCGAATACTCCTGCAGCACGATGCCGGCGAAGCGGTTGCCGCCGGGGCGGTGGTCCCACAGCTGGTTGAGCAGGTATTTGCGCCCGTCGTCGTCGTGGAACAGGGAAGGATCGAAGCCGCTGCTGTTCAGGTACACCGGGTCCGACCAGGGACCGTCGATGCTGGGGCTGGTGACCAGGTAGTTGTGGAAGTCGCGCAAGGAGGCGCTCCCGGTCGCGCCGCCGGTGGAGGTGCGGCCGTAGCGCTTGACGTCGGTGTAGATCAGCCAGAACAGGCCGTCGGCATACGTGAGGCAGGGTGCCCACACGCCGCAGGAGTCGGGCGCGCCGAGCATGTTCAGCTGGCTGGCGCGCGCCAGCGGGCGGCTTGCTAGCCGCCAGTTGGCCAGGTCGCGCGAATGGTGGATCTGCACGCCCGGGTACCACTCGAAGGTGGAAGTGGCGATGTAGTAATCCTCGCCCACGCGCACGATCGACGGGTCGGGGTTGAAGCCGGGCAGGATCGGGTTCTGGATCATGCTGTTTCCTTGACGGGAAGGTCGGCGCGCGCGGGCTCGCGCACCAGGGTCCAGAGGAGCACGGCGGCGACCAGGTCCAGCACCGCCAGGCTGACGAAGAAGGGCGTGTAGCCCACGCTGCTCATCAGGCCGCCAATCAGGAGCGAGAAGATCAGGAGGCCCAGGTTGCCGAAGGTGCCGCACATGCCGGCCACGGTGGCCACTTCGTTGCGGCGAAACAGGTCGGAGGACATGGTGATCACGGTGACCGACAGGGTCTGGTGCGCGAAGCCGGCAAGGCTGAGCAGGGCGATCGCCGCATAGGCGTCGTCCACGAAACCGACAAACGCCACGCCCATCATCATGATCGCCCCCAGCGTGAAGGCGCCGCGCCGCGCGTTGATCAGGCGCACCCCGCGCTTCTGCAGCCACAGCACCACGGTGGGGCCGAACAGGCAGCCCAGGTCCGCGGCGAGGAAGGGCAGCCAGGCGAACATGGCGATCTGCTTCAGGTCGAAGCCGCGCACCGTGGTCAGGTACAGGGGTACCCAGAACGCCAGCGTGCCCCAGGCCGGGTCGGCGAGAAAGCGCGGCAGCGCGATACCCCAGAAGTTGCGCTGCCTGATGATGCTGGACACGGAAGGGCGCTTGCCGTCGCCCTCCAGGTGCTGCTCCTGGCCGGCGGCGATATGCTGCGCCTCGCTTTTTGATAAGCGCCGGTGGCGCGCCGGCGCATCGTAGAGCAGCAGCCAGATCGCCACCCACACCAGGCCGAGCGCGCCGGTGATGACGAAGGCGGACTGCCAGTTGTAATGCAGGATGGCCCACACCACCAGCGGCGGCGCCAGCATCGAGCCGAACGAGGCGCCGATGTTGTAGATGCCGCCAGCCATGCCGCGCTCCTTGGCCGGAAACCATTCGGATACCGCCTTCATCCCGGCCGGGTTGGCCGAGCCTTCCGCCAGTCCCAGCAAGCCGCGCAGCACGGCCAGCGTCTGCCAGTTGGTGGCGAAGCCGTGCAGCATGCAGATGATCGACCAGGCCACCGCGAACATCGCATAGCCGAACTTCAGGCCGATCACGTCCAGCACATAGCCGCACAGCGGCTGCAGCATGATCGCGCCCTGGAAGGCCGCCGTGATGTACGAGTATTCGGCGGTGCTGATGTCCAGTTCCTTCAGCAGGGTGGGCGCCGCGACGGCCAGCGAGCTGCGGGTCAGGTAGTTGATGACCGCCCCCAGCATGACCAGGCCGATCATCCACCAGCGCAGTCCTTTGATCTTTCGAGTGAACATGTTTGCGCAACCATTATGTTGGGTTGCCAACCATATCACATTATTTCAGCGAAATGTTAGCGCAAACTTTCTGGCCCGCGATGCCGGGGAATCGATTCCATGCGGCTCGCATTTGCCGGAATGGCAAGTGCCGCATATGCTGTCCCTGCAAGGACTCATTATCAAGGAGACACCATGAAGAAACTGGTCGGCATACTCGTTCTGGCGGCAGCCGGGAGCAGCGCCGCAGCGCAGGCCCCGGCCGATGCCGCGCGCGAGGCGGCGCTCACCTACTGGACCTCGGGCTATGCCGGGGCCGAACTGGCCGGCGCCGTCTGCGCGGTGCCAAGGCTGCCCAGCGAGTCCGCGTCGAGCGCAATGCAGCGAAACACCGCGAAGGCCATCCGGAGCTGGCGCGAGTGCCATCGCCGCCTCATGGACTCACTCGGCCCGGAAGCCGCTTACAAACACATTCCCGCCGACCTGTTCGGCGCCATGACGCCCGCCCAGCGCGACGCGGCGACCAGCCATGTCGCTGCGGTGCATGCGCAACTCGCCGACGCGGTGCAAGCCAAAGCGGCCAGGCTCATCGCCAGCCAGGATGCATGGCGCGTTGCGACCCGGCGCTATCTCGACGATTACCAGGAAAGGGTCATTGTCGCGCGCAGCTACCGGTAACACCGACCTGCTGCGCGGATCTCAGCCGCATTCCCCGACGTAGTGGCACTCGTCGCAGCGGGTGCAGCCGTCCACCTTGCGCAGCGCCCGCGCGCCGCATTCCGGGCACCTGGCGCCGCTGACCGCGGGCAGGGCGCCCGAGCTGGTCGGGGGCTGCGGTTCGGCCTCGAGCGCCACGCCCTCGCCGCGGCTGGCGAAGCGGCGCGCCAGCTCCGGCACCGGCACCTGGTTGCCCCAGGCGTCCAGGAAGCCGCGCCGGATCAGCACGCGCTGCAGCATGAAGGCGATCGCCGCCACTTCCGAATCGTGGTAGACCGGCACCTGGGTGCCGTCCTCGCGGGTGAGGTAGCCGCAGCGCACCGGGCCTTTTTCCCAGACCACGTCGCGCATGTCGGCCAGCGCCCGCGCGATCGGTCCGCCGGCGCGCGCCACCATCGACAGCAGGCGCATCGAAGCCGTGATCCACTGCTGGCCGCCGGTGCGCTGGTTCGATGGCATGAAGAATTCGAAGGGCCGCTCCACCGTCACCTTGCGGCCTTCCTGGGTGCCGTCGGCGCGGATGAAGCTGACGGTGAGATAGGCGGTCTTGCGGCCTTCCTGGGTCGAGTATTCGATCTTGGACGTGACCGACTCCAGTTCGCCCAGCGGGCGGCGCTCGAAGCGCTTCTGCAGCGGGTCCTCGTCCGGCTGGGAGGCCTGTGGCGCTTGCGGCGCCGTCGACAGCACGCTGCCCAGCACCGCGTTCGGACGGTAGGTCGCCAGCCCCTTCAGGCCCGCATGCCAGGCCTGGCTGTACAGGTCGCGGAAATCCTCGAAGGGATAGTCTTCCGGCACGTTGACGGTCTTCGAGATCGCGGTGTCGATGAAAGGCTGGACCGCCTGCACCATGCGCAGGTGGTCGATCGCGCGCATCTCGAGCGCCGTCACGAATTGCGGCGGCAGCGACGCCATGTCGTGCCCCATCTGGCGGTACAGGCGCCAGGCATGGTCCTCGACGTCGTAGCTGCGCATGGCGCCGTCGGGCATGCGCTTCTTGCGCTGGTAGGTCCAGGAATAGGGCGGTTCGATGCCGTTCGAGGCATTGTCGGCGAAGGCCAGCGAAATGGTGCCGGTCGGCGCGATCGACAGCAGGTGCGAGTTGCGGATGCCGTAGCTGCGGATCGCGTCGCGCAGCCAGTCGGGCAGGCGTTCGACGAACTGGCCGTCCAGGTACTGCTTCGCGTCGAACAGCGGAAAAGCGCCTTTCTCGCGCGCCAGCGCGACCGAGGTCGCGTAGGCGGCGTCGCGCAGCGTCTCGGCGATGCGCGCCGCCATGGACCGTCCTTCATCGGAGTCGTAGCGCAGCCCCAGCATGACGAGGGCGCTGCCCAGTCCCAGGAAGCCGAGGCCGATGCGGCGCTTGTCCCTTGACTCGGCGGCCTGCTGCGGCAGCGGCCATTCGGTCGCGTCCAGCACCAGGTCGAGCATGCGCACGCCGACCGAGGCCACTTCGCACATGCGCTCGAAATCGAATTGCGGATCGGCGCCGAACGGGTCCAGCACGAAGGCCGTGAGGTTGACCGAACCGAGGTCGCAGCAGCCGTAGCTCGGCAGGGGCTGCTCGCCGCAGGGATTGGTGGCGCGCAGCTCTTCTGCGTACCAGAGGTTGTTCTCAAGATTCATGCGGTCGACGAACAGCACGCCCGGCTCGGCGTGGTCGTAGGTCGAGGCGATGATCCGGTCCCACAGTTCGCGCGCACGGATCTGGCGATAGACCCAGAGCCCGTCCTCGCGGCGGTACGCATTGGCCGCATCTTCAATGCCCGGCTCGGCGCGGTGCACGAGCTCGAACAGCTCGTCGCTTTCCACCGCGCGCATGAAGGCGTCGGTGACGCCGACCGAGATGTTGAAGTTGGTGAGCCCGCCGTCGTCCTTGGCGGCGATGAAGCGTTCGATGTCGGGATGGTCGATGCGCAGCACGCCCATCTGGGCGCCGCGCCGGGCGCCGGCCGATTCCACCGTGCGGCAGGAGGCGTCGAACACTTCCATGTACGAGACCGGTCCCGAGGCGCGCGAGCGGGTGCCGTGGACCTTGCTGCCCATCGGGCGGATCGCGCTGAAGTCGTAGCCGACGCCGCCGCCGCGGCGCATGGTCTCGGCGGCTTCAAGCAGGGCGGTATAGATGCCCGGCAAACCGTCATCCAGGCCGGAGATGGAGTCGCCCACCGGCTGGACGAAGCAGTTGATGAGGGTGGCCTGCAGTCCCAGGCCGGCGGCCGAGTTGATGCGCCCGGCCGGAACGAAACCCTGTTCCTGGGCCCAGAGGAAGCGCGCCTCGAGTTCGTCGCGCAGGTGCTCCGGTTCGAGCGCCGCCAGGGCGCGCGCCACGCGCCGGCGCACGTCGAGGATGCTGCTTTCCTCACCCTTCGCGTATTTCTCGCGCAGGACGTCGAGCGAGACCTCCTGCGGCGCCATCGCAGCGCCTGCCGGCTGGTCGACCGCGTTCATGGCGCGGGATTCAGGGCTTGTCGAGGATGACGTGCGGCGCGGACGGATCGGTGGCGCCGGGGAGCGCATCGCCGGCGGCCGGGGCGGCTGCCGTGGAGGAAGCCGCCGTGCTGACGGTGCCGCCCTGCGCGGCCAAGCGCGCTTCCAGCTCCACCACGCGCAGCTCGAGCGCTTCGAGCTTGGCGCGGGTCTTGGCCAGCACCTGGGCCTGGATGTCGAACTCTTCGCGGGTGACCAGGTCGAGCTTCGAGAAGCCCTGGGTCATCATCGCCTTGACGTTTTTCTCGATGTCCTTGGCCGGCGAGCTTTCCAGCGCCTGGTTGATCTTGCCCTGGATGTCATTGAAGAAGCTGTTCATGTCCATTTCCTTTCAGTCGGATCGCACTGCACCACGACAGTGCGTTGCACTCCGCTTTTGGTGCGCCGCGCCGCGGCGGATGCCTGGCGCAAGGGTTTCCCCCGTTATTCGAATCGCAAATGGGGCGGATGGCTGAGAAAACAAGCATTCCAGCAGCACTCCGTCGCCCTTTCGGTGGTTTTTTCAAGCTGGCACACATCCTGCTAAAGAGTTGGCAGGCGTGTAGCAAACCAGATTGTAAACCGCAACAGCCCGCGCCACGGTTCAGCCGTCGAACGCAGCTGTTGAAAATAAGGGGAATGTCATGAAGTGCAACACCATTGCAGCAGCAAGCCTGGCCGTGCTGGCCTTGTCGAGTGTTCCTGCGTTTGCGCAAGAAGCTGCTCCTGAGCATCAAATCAGCTACAACGCCGCCATCACCAGCGACTACCGTTACCGCGGCCTGTCGCAAACCCGGTTGGATCCGGCGCTGCAGGGCGGCGTCGACTACGTGCACGGCCCGACCGGCCTGTACGTGGGCACCTGGCTGTCCACCATCAAATGGACGAAAGACCTCGGCGGCGACGGCGACATCGAATGGGACGTCTACGGCGGCAAGCGCGGCAACCTGAGCGAGAACCTCACCTATGATGTCGGCGGCCTGTATTACTGGTATCCGTCGAACGACCTGAGCCCGCGCGCCAACACCTTCGAACTGTACGCGCGCCTGGGCTTCGGTCCGGCCTACGTCAAGTATTCGCACTCGACCACCAACCTGTTCGGCACCGCCAACAGCAAGCGCAGCGGCTACCTGGACCTGGGCGCCGACATCGACGTCTACGAGGGCGTGTTCCTGAACCTGCACGCGGGGCGCCAGGAAGTGAACAACAACAGCGCTTTCTCGTACACCGACTACAAGGTCGGCTTGAGCAAGGACTTCGGCGTGGCGACCGTGTCGCTGGCCTGGGTCAAGGGCAATACCAAGGCCTACCTGAGCCCGGAAGGCGAAAACCTGGGCAAGTCGGCAGCCGTGCTGAGCGTGTCCAAAACTTTCTGAAATAGCGAGGCAATACCATGAAAATGATTACCGCCATCATCAAGCCCTTCAAGCTGGACGAAGTCCGCGAAGCGCTGTCGGAGATCAACGTACAGGGCATGACCGTGACCGAAGTGAAGGGCTTCGGCCGCCAGAAAGGCCACACCGAGCTGTATCGCGGCGCGGAGTACGTGGTCGACTTCCTCCCGAAGATCAAGATCGAAGCGGCCGTCGACGACGCCGTGGTCGAGCAGGTGATCGACGCCATCTCGGGCGCTGCCCGCACCGGCAAGATCGGTGACGGCAAGATTTTCGTGGCCGACCTCAACCAGGTCATCCGTATCCGTACCGGCGAGACCGGCAACGACGCACTCTAAGGGGAAGCCGAATGAAGCATACCGTTACCAAAGTCCTCGCCGGCGCAGCTGCCGCCGGCCTGGCGCTGCCGGCGCTCGCCGCGCCCACCGTCAACAAGGGCGACACCGCGTGGATGTTCGTCGCCACGCTGCTCGTCATCATGATGTCGATCCCGGGCCTGGCGCTGTTCTACGGCGGCCTGGTGCGCGCCAAGAACATGCTGTCGGTGCTGATGCAGGTGTTCATGGTGTTCTCGCTGATCATCGTCCTGTGGTGCCTGTACGGTTACTCGCTGGCCTTCACCCAGGGCAATGCCTTCATCGGCGGCTTCGACCGCGTGTTCCTGAACGGGATCTATGACGCCGCGGCCGGCACCTTCAGCCAGGCCGCCACCTTCAGCAAGGAGACCATGATCCCCGAGTTCATCTTCGTGGCCTTCCAGGGCACCTTCGCCGCCATCACCTGCGGCCTGATCGTCGGCGCCTTCGCCGAACGCGTGCGCTTCTCGGCGGTGCTGCTGTTCATGGTGATCTGGTTCACCTTCGGCTACCTGCCGGTGGCGCACATGGTCTGGTTCTGGGCCGGCCCGGATGCGATTTCCGATGCCGCCAGCCTGGCGAGCGTCACCGAGAATGCCGGCTTCCTGTGGCAGCACGGCGCGCTCGACTTCGCCGGCGGCACCGTGGTGCACATCAATGCGGCGGTGGCCGGCCTGGTCGGCGCATATGTGATCGGCAAGCGCATCGGCCTGGGCCGCGAGTCGATGGCTCCGCACTCGCTGACCATGACCATGATCGGCGCCTCGCTGCTGTGGGTGGGCTGGTTCGGCTTCAACGCCGGCTCGGCGCTGGAAGCGGGCGACGTGGCCGCGCTGGCCTTCATCAACACCCTGCTGGCGACCGCCGCGGCGGCCGTGTCGTGGATGTTCGGCGAGTGGGCCTTCAAGCGCAAGCCTTCGCTGCTGGGCGCGGTGTCGGGCGCGGTCTCGGGCCTGGTGGCGATCACCCCGGGCGCCGGCTTCGTCGGTCCGATGGGCGCGCTGGTGATGGGCCTGCTGGCCGGCGTGGTCTGCCTGTGGGGCGTGACCGGCCTGAAACGCCTGCTGGGCGCCGACGACTCGCTCGACGTGTTCGGCGTGCACGGCGTGGGCGGCATCCTGGGCGCGCTGCTGACCGGCGTGTTCGCGGCGCCGCAGCTGGGCGGGCAGGGCGTCTGGGACTACGTCGCCAACAAGGCCTCGCCGGACTACTCGATCGCCGGACAGCTGCTGGTGCAGGCCGAGGCGGTCGGCGTGACCATCGTGTGGTCGGCGCTGGTGGCCTTCATCGCCTTCAAGCTGGTGGACGTGGTGGTGGGCCTGCGCGTGCCGGCCGATGCCGAGCGCGAAGGGCTGGACATTACCAGCCATGGGGAGTCGGCTTACCACCTGTAAGCGCGCGATGTTCCAAGGAAGGCGCCCGCATGGGCGCCTTTTTGCGTTTACGGCAAGTATGCGGACTTTAAATAAGGATATTCGTCCATACCTAAGGCTACCGATATAATTCGAATAAGCCAATACTAGGACGTCCACACCATGGTTCCGCACCTCGCCACCGCCCTGACCGGTCCCCTTCTGGACCTGGAAAAGAAGATTCTCGAAGCCACGCCCGCCATCGAACGCTGGTTCCGCCTCGAGTGGCAGGAGCATACGCCGCCGTTCTATTGCTCGGTAGACCTGCGCAATGCTGGCTACAAGCTGGCGCCGGTCGACACCAACCTGTTCCCGGGCGGCTTCAACAACCTGTCGACCGAGATGCTGCCGCTGACGGTGCAGGCCGCCATGGCCGCGATCGACAAGTATTGCCCGGATGCACGCAACCTGCTGATGATCCCGGAAGTCCACACGCGCAACCCGATGTACCTGCAGAACGTGGCGCGCCTGATGCAGATCTTCCGCCAGACCGGCCTGCATGTGCGCCTCGGCTCGCTGTCGCCGGACGTCACCCAGCCGACGCCGCTGGCGCTGCCTGACGGCAACATGCTGGTGGTGGAGCCGCTGGTGCGTTCGCCGAACGGCCGCCGCGTCGGCCTGGCCGATTTCGATCCCTGCACCATCCTGTTGAACAACGACCTCTCGAGCGGCATCCCGGCTATCCTGGAAAACATCCACGAGCAGTCGCTGCTGCCGCCGCTGCACGCCGGCTGGGCGCTGCGCCGCAAGAGCAACCACTTCAAGGCGTTCGACGAAGTGGCCAAGAAGTTCGGCAAGCTGATCGAGATCGACCCCTGGCTGGTCAACCCGCTGCACAGCAAGGTCGGCGAAATCGACCTGCAGCAGGACGTCGGCACCGAGCAGCTGGCGGATGCCGTCTCGGCCCTGCTCTCGAAGATCAAGAAGAAGTACAAGGAATACGGCATGAAGGAGCAGAAGCCCTTCGTGATCGTCAAGCCCGATGCCGGCACCTACGGCATGGGCGTCATGACGGTGAAGGATGCCAGCGAGGTGCGCGACCTGAGCCGCGCCCAGCGCAACAAGATGACCGTCATCAAGGATGGCGTGGCCGTCACCGACATGATCGTGCAGGAAGGCGTACCGACCTTCGAATCCATCAACGACGCGGTGGCCGAGCCGGTGGTGTACATGATCGACCGCTACGTGGTGGGCGGCTTCTACCGCGTGCACGCCGAACGCGGCATCGACCAGAACCTGAACGCGCCGGGCTCGCAGTACGTGCCGCTGGCCTTCGCCCAGCAGCACGCGGTGCCGGACCTGAAAGCCAAACCGGGCACGGCGGCGCCGAACCGCTTCTACGTGTACGGCGTGGTAGCGCGCCTGGGCCTGCTGGCGGCCTCGCTCGAACTCGAACGCACCGATCCGAATCCGGAAGTGTATTAATCCAAAAACACACCTGACCCTCGTAGCATGGGGGGCTTCAGGCCAGCTGGACGGCATTCCGGCGGGGCTCGTCCGCGAGCTTTCGCGTTTCCGGCTAAAATCGGGGTATCTCCTGCCATGGATGCCCCATGAAAATCGCTTTTCTCGCCGACCCGCTCTCCACGTTCAAGATCTACAAGGATTCGACTTTCGCGATGATGCGCGAAGCCGCCAGGCGCGGCCACGCCATCTACGCCTTCGAACAGCGCGACATGGTGCTGGAAGAGGGCGTGGTGACGGCGGTCGTCACGCGCATCCACCTCACCGGCGAGGCCGATGAATGGTACCGCGCCGACCGGCCCGAAAGCGTGCAGCTCTCGTTCTTCGATGCCGTGATCGAGCGCAAGGATCCGCCCTTCGACATGGAATACGTGTACGGCACCTACCTGCTGGAGCTGGCCGAGCGCCAGGGCGCGCGCGTGTTCAACCGCCCGGGCGCGATCCGCGACCACAACGAGAAGCTCACCATCGGCCAGTTCAGCCAGTACACCTCGCCAACCCTGGTCAGCTCGAGCGCGGCGCGGCTGCGCGCCTTCCACGAGAAGCACGGCGACGTGATCTTCAAGCCGCTCGACGGCATGGGCGGGGCCGGCATCTTCCGCGTCAAGGACGACGGCATGAACCTCGGTTCGGTGATCGAGTCCCTGACCGGCAACGGCAAGCATACGATCATGGCGCAGAAATTCATCCCCGCCATCAAGCAGGGCGACAAGCGCGTGCTCGTGATTGACGGCAGGCCGGTGCCGTTCACGCTGGCGCGCATCCCCCAGGGCAACGAAGTGCGCGGCAACCTGGCTGCCGGCGGCCTGGGCGTGGCGCAGCCGATCACCGCGCGCGAGCGCGAGATCGCCGAGGCCATCGGCCCGGAACTGGCGGCGCGCGGCCTGTTGCTGGTAGGATTGGACGTGATCGGCGATTTCCTGACCGAAGTGAACGTCACCAGCCCGACCTGCTTCCAGGAGATCACCGACCAGACCGGATTCGACGTGGCCGCGATGTTCATCGACGCGGTCGAACGCAAGGCAACTGAGAAGCACTGACATGGTAGGCATCCTGCTGATGACCCACGCTCCGCTGGGCCAGGCATTCATCTCCGCGGTGGCCCACGTATTCCGTGGCCCCACCGAGCGCTTCGAGGCGATCGACGTGACCGCCGACCAGGACCTGCACGAGGTGAACTGCCTCGCCAAGGAGGCGATCGCGCGCCTGGACGAGGGCGACGGCGTGCTGGTCATCACCGACATCAAGGGCGGCACCCCGTCCAATTGCTGCAACTCGCTGGCCGACGCCGGCCACGTGGAAGTCATCGCCGGCATCAGCCTGCCGATGCTGCTGCGTGCGATCACCTACCGCCGCGACACCCTCGACGTGGTCGTGGAAATGGCCCTGGCCGGCGCCCAGAACGGCGCGGTGCGGGTGGATAACCGCATCCGCGTCGGATCGAGCTGAACACCCCATCCCTTTTTGGCCACGCGCATAAAACGAGACAATAAGCGAGAACATGATTCAACAGGAATTCGAGATCATCAACAAGCTGGGCCTGCACGCCCGCGCCTCCGCCAAATTCACCCAGCTGGCCGCCAAGTTCAAGAGCGACGTCTGGCTCACCCGTAACGGCCGTCGCATCAATGCCAAGTCGATCATGGGCGTCATGATGCTCGCCGCCGGCAAGGGCGCCAAGGTGCTGCTCGAGGCCGACGGTCCCGACGAGGAAGCATGCATCGCCGCCCTGGGTGGCCTGATCAACGACAAGTTCGGCGAAGGCGAGTAATGCCGCGCGAAGCGGCAGCTCCCCGCCACACGGGACCCTCGATGGCATCGTTCACGCTCCACGGCATTCCGGTTTCGCGCGGCATCTCGATCGGACGCGCGCACCTGCTCACGCCGGCCGCGCTCGACGTCAAGCACTACCTGGTCCCGGAAGAACAGGTCGAGGCCGAGGTCGCGCGCCTGCAGCACGCCATCGCCGAAGTGCACCGCGGCCTGCAGGCCCTGTGGACCGAGCTGCCCAAGGATGCCCCGACCGAACTGGGCGCCTTCATCGACGTGCACGCGCTGATCCTGTCGGACCCGATGATCTCGGAAGCGCCGCTCGACATCATCCGCACCCGCCACTACAACGCCGAATGGGCCCTGGTGACCCAGATCGACGAGCTCTCGGCCCAGTTCGACGAGATCGAGGACGAGTACCTGCGCGAGCGCAAGCACGACATCCAGCAGGTGGCCGAGCGGGTGCTGAAGGTCCTGATGGGTACCGCTTTGGAAATCCCGCCGCCTCTAACGGGTGAAGATCATTCTCCGCCGCAGATGATCGTGGTCGCCCACGACATCTCGCCGGCCGACATGCTGGCCTTCCGCGACCGCGACGGGGAGTCGCGCTCTTTCATCGGCTTCGTCACCGACGTCGGCGGCCAGAACTCGCACACCGCGATCGTCGCGCGCTCGCTCGACATCCCGGCGGTAGTCGGCATGAGCCAGGCCTCGCGCCTGGTCGAGCAGGACGACTGGGTGATCATCGACGGCGACGCCGGCGTAGTGATCTGCAATCCGAGCCAGCTGGTGCTGGAACAGTACCGTGCGCGCCAGGCTGCCCTGATCAAGGCGCGCAAGCGCCTGCTCAAGCTCAAGAAGACCCCGGCGGTGACCAGGGACGGCACCCCGGTCACGCTGCTGGCCAACATCGAGCTGCCGGACGACTGCCCGGCCGCGCTGGAGGCCGGCGCGATGGGCGTCGGCCTGTTCCGCTCCGAGTTCCTGTTCATGGGCCGCGGCGGACTCGGCAATGCGCTCCGAATCCCGAGCGAGGACGAGCAGTTCGAGCAGTACCGCAAGGCGGTGGTGGCGATGAAGGGCCGCCCGGTCACCATCCGCACCCTCGACGTCGGCGCCGACAAGCCGCTCGACCCGACCGAGCACACGGCGCTGAACCCGGCGCTTGGCCTGCGCGCGATCCGCTACTGCCTGGCCGAACCCCAGCTGTTCCTGACCCAGCTGCGCGCGATCCTGCGCGCCTCATGCTACGGAAAGGTGCGGATCCTGATCCCGATGCTGGCGCATGCCTTCGAGATCGACCAGACGCTCGCCATGATCGAGCAGGCCAAGGCCCAGCTGCGCGCAGAGAATCTCAAGTACGATCCGGGCGTGGAAGTCGGCGCCATGATCGAGATCCCCGCCGCCGCGCTGGCGCTGCCGATGTTCGTCAAGCGCATGAACTTCCTGTCGATCGGGACCAATGACCTGATCCAGTACACGCTGGCGATCGACCGCGTCGACTACGAAGTGGCGCACCTGTACAATCCGCTGCACCCGGCGGTCCTGATGCTGATTGCCCAGACCATCGCCACCGGCCAGAAGGCCGGCCTGGACGTCGCCGTGTGCGGCGAGATGGCGGGCGACACCAAGCTCACCCGCCTGCTGCTGGGCATGGGCCTGCGCGAATTCTCGATGCATCCGGCGCAGCTGCTGTCGGTGAAGCAGGAAATCCTGAACAGCGACCTGGCGGCGATCACGACGCGCACGCGCCGCATCCTGCGCTCGATCGAGCCGGGCGAGATCGCCAGCGCGGTCGAGCAGCTCCAGACACTCTAATAAGAAACACCTCCACAGCCTCCAATGGGATCGATCGGAAACGTCACACCACAGGCGATGCACTTCGCCGAGCCGCTGCGCCTGCAAAGCGGCGCCAGCATCGGCGACTACACGCTGATGTATGAAACCTATGGCACCCTGAACGCCGACAAGTCGAACGCGGTCCTGGTCTGCCACGCGCTGAACGCCTCGCACCACGTGGCGGGCACCTATGCCGACCAGCCCAAGAGCCAGGGCTGGTGGGACAACATGGTCGGGCCGGGCAAGCCGCTCGACACCGACCGTTTCTTCGTGATCGGCGTGAACAACCTCGGCTCCTGCTTCGGCTCGACCGGGCCGATGCACACCAACCCGGCCACCGGCAAGCCCTATGGCGCGGCCTTCCCGCTGCTGACGGTGGAAGACTGGGTGGCGGCGCAGGCGCGCCTGGCCGACCGCCTCGGCATCGACTGCTTCGCGGCCGTGATGGGCGGCTCGCTCGGCGGCATGCAGGCGCTCTCGTGGAGCATCATGTTCCCCGAGCGCCTGCGCCACTGCATCGTGATCGCCTCCACGCCCAAGCTGTCGGCCCAGAACATCGCCTTCAACGACGTGGCGCGCCAGGCCATCCTGACCGACCCGGATTACCACGGCGGCGATTTCTACGAGCACGGCGTGGTGCCGAGGAACGGCCTGAAGGTAGCGCGCATGGTTGGGCACATCACCTACCTGTCGAACGACGACATGGCGGAGAAGTTCGGCCGCAAGCTGCGCAACGCGGCCGAGACCAATGACTACAAATTCGATTTCGGCATCGACTTCGAGATCGAGTCCTACCTGCGCTACCAGGGCGACAAGTTCTCGGAATACTTCGACGCCAATACCTACCTCCTGATTACCAAGGCGCTCGACTACTTCGACCCGGCGCGCGTCCACGGCGGCGACCTGGCCAAGACGCTCGCGGGCACCAAGGCCCAGTTCCTGATCGCTTCCTTCAGCACCGACTGGCGCTTCTCGCCCGAGCGCAGCCGCGAGATCGTGGAGGCGCTGCTGTCGAACCGGCGCAAGGTCACCTATGCCGAGATCGACGCCCCGCACGGCCACGACGCCTTCCTGCTGGAAGATGCGCGCTACATGGCGGTGGTGCGCGCCTATTACAACCGCATTGCCCTCGAACTCGCAGGCAAGGAGGCCGCATGAACCTGACTGACCTGAACGCCCTGCGTCCCGACCTGGCCTTCATCGCCGACTGGGTGCGCGAGCGCGCCCACGTGCTCGACGTCGGCTGCGGCGACGGCGCCATGCTGCGCTACCTCGAGCTGAGCAAGGGCTGCACCGGCTACGGCGTCGAGATCGCCGACGACAAGGTGCTCGAGAGCACCCAGCGCGGCATCAGCGTGATCCAGCATGACATGGAAGAGGGCCTGGACCTGTTCCGCGACAACGCCTTCGACGTGGTGCTGTGCCTGTCGTCGCTGCAGATGATGCAGTACGTCGAGGCGCGCCTGCGCGACATCGTGCGGGTCGGCCAGGAAGCCATCGTCTCCTTCCCGAACTTCGCCTATTGGCCGCACCGCGTGGCGCTGATTCGCGGCCGGATGCCGGTCTCGCGCACGTTGCCCTACCAGTGGTTCGACACGCCCAACGTACGCTACGCCACCATCCACGACTTCAAGGACCTGGCCGAGAAGTGCGGGCTGGAAGTGCTGGAATTCGTGGCCCTGGCCGAAGGCCGGCCGGTAAGCTTCCTGCCCAATTTGCGCGGCAGCTTGGCGGTATTTCGGCTGCGCAAGAAAACCGGCGTGGTGGCGTAAGCGCTTATGTGCGGTGGCGGCTTGTCGAGCCGGCCGCGATCCGCGATCATCGGCGCTATCTAGCTTTCAACCCGTTACTTTCCTTGGGAGATAGTGCTGCTAAGAACAGCCTATCGGTGACGAATGACAAAACTCAAACACTTGGCCGCCAGCTTTGCCCTGCTCGCCGCATTCGGCACGGCCAGCGTCGGCCACGCCGTGGCGCAGGACGACCGCAATACGACGGTCCAGGATGGCATCAAGGTCAGGCCGCTTTCGCGCCTGAGCAAGCTGGTTCCCGCAGAACAACTCAACGAAGCGGCGGCGCAGCAATACACGCAAATGATGAGCCAGGCTCAACAGAAAGGCGTGCTGCTGCCGGCCTCGCATCCGGAAGTCCAGCGCCTGCGCGCCATCGCCAAGCGCATCATTCCGTACACCGCGCGCTGGAACCAGGATGCGACCCAGTGGCAGTGGCAGGTCAACCTGATCGACTCGAAGGACGTCAACGCCTTCTGCATGCCGGGCGGCCGGATCGGTTTCTTCACCGGCATCCTGAGCTCGCTGAAGCTGACCGACGACGAAGTGGCGGCCGTGATGGGGCACGAGATCGCCCACGCCCTGCGTGAGCACAGCCGCGAGAAAATGGCCAAGCAGGGCCTGACCAATGCAGGAGCGCGTATCGGCGGCGCCCTGATCTCGGGCATCTTCGGCATCGACCCGGGCATCACCGGCACGATCGCCAGCTATGGCGCCCAGTTCGCCGGCCTGAAGTTCTCGCGCGACGACGAGCGCGAGGCCGACCTGGTGGGCCTGGACATCTCCTCGCGCGCCGGCTACGACCCGCGCGCCGGCATCGCGCTGTGGCGCAAGATGGCCGCGCTGAACCAGCGCGCGCCGATCGAGGTGTTCTCGACCCACCCTGGCGGCGAGAGCCGCATCAGCGAGATGCAGGCGCACATGAACGTGCTGCTGCCGCTGTACGCGCGCGCCAAGGGCACCACGGTCGCCAAGCTGCCGCCTTACCAGACCAATGTCGCCCTGCGTTGATGGTTGGAGTGCATGAGTAAAGGCAGGAAAGGGCACCAGGCCGAAGCCAACGCCTACGTTCCCTTGCCGACCCGCGACGGCGTCGCGCCCAGCTACCTGTGGATCACCGAGACCCGGGCCGGCGGCATGCTGCGCTTTCTCGCCGAACGCTTTCCCGATGTGCCGGAAGCCGCCTGGGCGCGGCGCCTGGCGCGCGGCGAGATCGTCGATGCGAAAGGGGAGGCGTTTGCCGCCGGCAGCCAGGTGCGCCAGGGCATGCGCATCTGGTACTACCGCGAGCTGGAAGAATCGGAAACCCCGATCCCGTTCCGCGAACGGGTGCTGTTCCAGGACGAGCACCTGCTGGTGGCCGACAAGCCGCACTTCCTGCCGACCATCCCGACCGGGCGCTTCTTGCACGAGACCCTCCTGGTGCGCCTGAAGAAGCAGTTCGACCTGGTGCACCTGGTGCCGATCCACCGCCTGGATCGCGAGACCGCCGGCGTGGTGATCTTCTCGCACAACCCGGAGTCGCGCGGCGCCTACCAGTCGATGTTCCAGAAACGCGTGGTGAAGAAGGTGTACGAGGCCCTGGCGGGCCCGATCGAGGGCCGGGAATTCCCCTTCACCTACCGCAGCCGCATGCAGGATGCGGAGCAGTTCTTTGTGAGCGCGGAAGTGCCGGGCGAGCCGAATTCGGAAACCCTGGTCGAGCTGATCGAGCGGCGCGGCGAGGTGGCGCACTACCGGCTGCACCCGCACACCGGCCGCAAGCACCAGCTGCGCCTGCACCTGTCCGCGCTCGGCGCGCCGATCCTGAACGACGCCTTTTACCCGGTGGCGCTGCCCTGCAAGGGCGACGATTTCAGCGCGCCGCTGCAGTTGCTGGCGCGCTCGATCGCTTTCGAGGATCCGCTGGACGGCCAGCCGCGCCGCTTCGAGAGCGGCTTCCGGCTCGACTGGCCTTGAGCCCCTCGGGGCCGGTCAGAGAGTGATTCCCGGCAGGTCGACCACCCACTGCGGCGAGCCGATGACCGCCACGTTCCCCGCGAGGTCCTGCACGGCTTCGTTGTTCATGTGCAGGTTGTAGAAACCGGTTAACGAGATCCTGAAGTTCAGGACCGAATCGGGGCCGGCTGCGCTGTCGGTGGTGTACCAGTTGTTGCCGCTGTTGCCGCGGAAGTCAAGCAGGTCGCTGGCGGCCTGCACCAGCTTGAACAGGCCGCTCGGGTGGAACACGATCTGTTCGCTGAAGCCGAGCTTGAATTCGCGCGCGTTCTTGTTGGTATCGAAGCCAATCACCGTCGGGCCGGTGGTGTCGATCACCAGGGTGAAGGCGTTCGAGGCAGCGCTGGTATTGCCCGCCTGGTCGATCTGCCTTGCCGTGATGAGGTAGTTGCCGTCGGCGCTGAACTTGTCGGCATCGCGCACCGTCAGCGTCCAGTTGCCCGCCGCATCCGCGCTCTGGCGGCCGATCTCGCGGCTGCCGGCGTACAGGACGACCGTGGCGCCGGCTTCCGCGCCGCTGCCCTTGAAGGTGGGCGTGGTGTCGTTGGTGATGTTGTCGGTGTTCGAGCTTCCGCTGTCGCTCGCCGCATCCAGGTCCGGCAGCGCCAGCTTTGCCGGCGGGGCGGTATCGATCCTCAGGTTAAACGATTCCGAATAGCCGCTCTTGTTTCCCGCGACGTCGTACTGCTTCAGGCCGACGCTATGGTAGCCGTCGCCGAGGACGGTGCTGGTGATGCTCCAGTTGCCCAGGGCGTCGGTGACGGTGTTGCCCACTTCGCGCTCGTCCACGAACAGCGCCACGACGCTGTTGGCCATCGCCCCGTTGCCGTGGAAGGTCGGGGTGGCGTCGCGCGTGATGCCGTCGCTGTTGGAGATACCGGTGTCGCTCGCGGCGGCCAGCAGCGGCTTGGGTGGGGCGCTGTCCGGGCCGGTAAGGTCGACCACGACCCTGACCGATGGGGATTCGGCGCCGAGGTTGCCGGCCCCGTCGACCTGGCGCACCTTGAAACTGTGCTCGCCTTCATTCAGCGGGGAGCTGACATAGGCGGTCCAGTTGCCGGTCCCATCGCTGTAGCCGCTGCCGTATTCGGTCGTGCCGGCGAAGATCTTGATCTCCGTGTAGGGCTCCGCACCGCTGCCGCGCAGGGCCACCCAGCGCTCCCTGGTGATGCCGTCGCTGTCCGAAATGCCGGTATCGCTGGCGAGGAAGGCGCTGGGCAGGGCGGCGGGGCCGACGGTGTCGATCGTCAGTTCGAGCACCGGCGAGGCGGCACTGACATTGCCGGCGCGGTCGACCTGCTTCACAGTGATGTCGTGTTTGCCGTCGGACAGCGGCGTTGTCGCACCAAGGGTTGCGGACCACAGGCCGGCGGCATCCGCGCTGGTGCTCGCCAGCAGGGTCGTGCCCTCGTAGATCTGGACGCCGGCGTTGGCCTCGACCACGCCGCTCAGCGTGGGCGCGTTGTCGCTCGTGATGCGATCCCCGACATTGCCCGTATCGCTTGCGCTGCTCAAGGTCGGCTCGCCCGGCGCCACTGCCGCGACGGTGTCGATCGTCAGCAGCAGCGGCGCGGAAGCGGCGCTGCGGTTGCCGCTGCCGTCCATCTGCCTGACCGTGATCTCGCGCGCGCCGTCCGCCAGCGGCGTGGCCGTGCCGAGCGTCAGGCTCCAGCTGCCATCGCCAGCTGCGGTGGTGGTGCCGAGCAGGTCGGCGCCTGCGTAGAGCTCGACCGTGGCATTGGCCAGGGCGGTGCCGGACAGGGTGGGCGAATTGTCGCTGGTGATACCGTCGCCGGGCGTGCCCGAGTCGCTGGACAAGGCCAGCACGGGCGCCGCCGGCGCCGGCGGAGCGGCCGGGGCGTCGCTCGCGCCGCCGCTGATCGTCAGCGCCAGCGCCGGGGAGGCGTCGCTCCTGTTGCCGGCGCGGTCGACCTGCCTGACCGTGATGTCGTGCAGGCCATCCGTCAGCGGCGCGGCCGCGCCCCAGGTGCCGGAGGCGTTGGCGACGGCGGTGCCGAGCAGGGCGCCGCCGTCGTAGATCTCGACCGTGGCATGGGCCTCCGCGCTGCCGGACAGGGTGGGTGAATTGTCGCTGGTGATGCCGTCGCCGGGCGTGCCGGAGTCACTGCCCGCGTCCAGCATGGGCGCCGCCGGCGCCACCGGAACCGCGGTGTCGATCGTCAGCGTCAGCGCACTGGAGGCGGCGCTGGTGTTGCCGGCGCGGTCGCGCTGGACCACGGTCAGCTCGTGCACGCCGTCCCCCAGCGGGAGGATCGATGCGATGCTCCAGGCGCCGGCGGCGTCGGCGGTGGTGCTGCCGAGCCAGGTCGTGCCCTTGTAGATGCTGATGCGCGCGTGGGCCTCGCCCTTGCCGTGCAGGGCGGGGGAGGCGTCCCTGGTGATGTTGTCGCCCAGCGTGCCGGAATCGCTGGCTGCGGACAGCGTGGCGGCGGCCGGGGCCGCGGGGGCGATGGTATCGACCACGAGGTCGATCTTGCTTCCGTAGCCGCTGCCGTTGTAGATGCCGTCGCTGAAATCGATATGGGCCGCGTCCAGCAGCTTGCCGGACAGGTCGGCCACGTTGCCGGCCAACTGCGAGGTATCGGCAATGCGCAGGCTGGCGATGTCGTCGCCCGCTTCGACCGTGTAGGTAAACAGCATCTCGCTGCCGTACACGTCGTCGAGCACGGCGCGCTTGCCGTTGCTGAGGATGAGCGAGGGCGCGGTGTCGCCCGCCACCTTCACCTGCTCGCTGAAGCTGATATAGAACTGGATCTGTTCGCCGGCGCGGTAGTAGCCGTCGGCGGCATAGATGGTCACGCGCTCGGCGCTGGGCAGGTGGCCGTCGTCGGTATGGAAATCAATTTCGTATTCGCCGAACGGATTGCCGGCCATGTCGGTCATGGTGCGCGGCAGGACGATGGTGTAGCCGGTGTCGGGCATCATCTGGTGCACCGCGGCTGGAATGCGCAGGGTGAGGCCGTCCGCCGACAGCCAGCTGGTGTCGAAGGGGATGCTGCGATGGCCGTCGCCGATCCAGATCGTCAGCACATCTTCCTTGTACTCGGGGTCGTCGTTGTCGGTATCGGCGAACCAGCGCACCGCTTCGGTAAAGCCGATCACCAGGTCGGCACCGAGCTCGATGTCGACGCCGCCTGCGGGCGCGCTCTTGATGCCGGGCGCTACGGTGTCCACCGTGACGGTGCGTGTCGCCGCCGGGCTGGCGTGGCCGTTGCCGACCACGCGCGCCACGATGGTGTTCGGTCCGTCGTCGAACAGGTGGGCGGGCTCGTCCCCGGCGCGCTCGCTCTCGCTGTCGTAGCGCCAGGTGGTGATCCCGTTCCCGGTCGAGAAGCCGATCTTCGCCGGATCGACCATGCGGCCGTTGATGACCAGCTCCAGGTGCTCGCCTTCGTCGATCGTGCCGACCAGGGTGCCGGAAACGAGCTGGCGCGGGTCGTTGGTGATGCCGTCGTCCGCGCTGAGCCCGTTGTCATGGACCAGGAGGATTCGGGCGCCGACATGGGAGTCGACCAGGGTGTCGACCGCGTAAGGCGAGGACGTGACGGTGCCGCTGTGCGGCAGGCTCTCGCGCGGCTGGACGGCGGCCAGGTTCAGGCGCACGACATTGGACGCGGAATCGACGCTGTCGTCCTGCACCAGGCGGAAGCGCCAGCTCAGGCCGTCCTCGCTGCGTGCGAGGAACTCGACCCGCGCGTGTTCGGCGCTGAACACCGCGGCAAGGGGCACCGCGTCGACCGCATGCGAGAAGCTCACGAGCATCTCGAGCGGCGCGCCGGCCTTCAATACCCCGTCCGCGATCGACACGGTCGCGCCCAGGCCCGGCGGTGGCGGCGGTGGCGGCTCCGCCGCCGGCGTGGTGAAGGCCGCGCTGCCCGGCAGCGTGATGGCCCCGAGCGGCTTGCCGCCGCTGAGCAGCGTGCCCGTGCCCATGTACACGTTCAGCGTGGCGTCCGCAGGCAGGCCGGCGCCACTGAACTTCAGTTGGTGGCTGTCGCTGATGCTCACCTGGTCGAGCGACAGCTCTTTGGTGAAGCTGCCGCCCACCACACGCAGCCTGGGCTCGCCGGTGACGCGGTCGATCACGGTCTGCACGGCGCCGTCGGTCACGAAGATCGAACCGCTGCCCTTGCTGATTGCGCCCGCAAACGTCAGGGTCACACCCTCGCTCGTCCAGGCGGTGTCGATCGGGAATACGGAGGGGGGAATCGTGGTCGTAGGCATGGCCGGATTTTGTTGTTATTAATTAACTAAACATTCTGGTTGGAAAGTTGCCAGACGGATAGTATCAACAAAAAGGCATGCCATTTCGCCAAAGCGGCCGGAATGCTGTGTTTTCGCATCATCCCGGCAGCGAATCCCCCCGGGATGGGGGGCAGGCCGCAGGCGGGATTTAGAAGCTCAGCTTATAAATCCTGCTGGACTATTAGAGATCGTAATCAATGATGAGCGGGGCGTGGTCGCTGAACTTCTCATCCTTGTAGATCGACACGGACTTGGCGCGCGCCGCGATGCCCGGGGTGGCGACGTGGTAGTCGATGCGCCAGCCCACGTTCTTGGCATAGGCCTGGCCGCGGTTGCTCCACCAGGTGTAATCGGCGGCGTCCGGCGCCACCCTGCGGTGCACGTCCACCAGGCCGATTTCGTCGAAGATGCGGGTCATCCAGGCACGCTCTTCCGGCAGGAAGCCGGAATTCTTCTGGTTGCTCTTCCAGTTCTTGAGGTCGATTTCCTTGTGCGCGATGTTCCAGTCGCCGCAGATCACGACTTCGCGGCCTTCCGCTTTCAGCTCCTGCAAGTGCGGCAGGAACACTTCCATGAAGCGGAACTTGGCCAGCTGGCGCTCCGGCGACGAGGAGCCGGACGGGCAATACACCGAGATCACGGTCAGGTTGCCGAAATCGCAGCGGGTGTAGCGGCCTTCGGCGTCGAATTCCATGCAGCCGAAGCCGATGCGCTTGTTGTCCGGTGCGACGCGGCTGTAGACGCCGGTACCCGAATAGCCCTTCTTCTCCGCGTAGTGGAAGTGGCCGTGGTAGCCGTGGGGCGCGAGGAATTCCTCGGTCATGTCGGCCTGCTGCGCCTTCAGTTCCTGCACGCAGATGAAATCGGCGGACTGGGTGGCGAGCCAGTTGAAGAAACCTTTCTTGTGGGCGGAACGGATACCGTTCAGGTTCGCGGAGATAATTCGTGGCATGGATCGTGTTGGATAAAAAAGACAGCCGCCCTGCGGCCAGAAGCATCCGACAGTGTAGCGTGTTTTGTATCCACCCGGAACTTGATGCTCGTCGAAATTCTGCACGGAAATATTGCAGTGCAGCATGTTAAATTCATCGCCTGATTGATTGGCGAGTTCCGGGCCGCAAGAATGGGGGCGCCCCGACTCGCCCCGCACCTGGATGAGGCTTCATGCAAACCGATATGCACATTGTCCGCTTCTATGCCGACGACGACGCTTTGCTGACCGAGGCCGCGGATTTCGTCGCTACTGCCATGGCCATGGACGGAACCGGCATCGTGATCGCTACGCCAGCTCATCGCACCGGTATCCAGGACCTGCTTGCCGGCGCGGGCGCCGACAGGGTCCTCTTTCTCGACGCCGAGGAGACTCTTGCGCGTTTGCTGGTCGATGGCTGGCCGGACGAGTCGCGCTTTCGCGCCGTGTTCGCGCCGCTGCTGGCCGAGATTGCATGCGGCGCCGGTCCGGCACACGGTTTCGTCGAGATGGCAGCATTGCTGTGCGCTCAGGGCCGTTACCAGGCTGCAGTGCGGCTTGAGCAGCTGTCGGATCTGTTGTTTGCCGACTACCGCCTGGGCCTCTTCTGTGCCTACCCCTGGCGCTTGTTCCCGGACGCAGTCCAGGCTCAGGTCTTCGAGGATATCTGCGCCTGCCATGGCCGCGCCTGCGGTACGACGGTGCATGGCGCCGATCTGGATCTCAAGGGACGCTCGCTTGAACAGGCGCGCCGTGAACAACAAAAGATTGCATCCGGGAGCGAGGCGCTCGCGCCCCGGCAGGAAGGCGAACCGGGCGAAGCCGCCGAGGGCCTGCACCGCGTAGCGCCCGACGGCACCATCCTGTGGGCCAACCGCGCGGAATTGCAGATGCTCGGCTACCGCTGGGAAGAATATGTTGGCCGCCACATTGCCAACTTTCATGTCGACGTCGAGATGGTCGACCTGATTCTCGACACCTTGCTGTCTGGCGGCGTCCTGCTCGACCAGTCGGCACGGCTACGCTGCAAGGACGGCAGGATTCTTCATGTGCGGATGCGCTCGAGCAGCTGTTTCAAGGACGGCAAGCTGCGCTACAGCGCTTGTATGACGCGCGACGACACCGTACACACCGAGCGACCCGCCACGGCGGCGCGGCGCAACCGGCATCTGCCCGACACTCCCGTCGGCGTGGCCATTTTCATGGCGCCCGAGCTGCGCTTTCGCCACGCGAACCGGCGCTTCTGCGAGCTGTTCGGCCAACGCGATCTGGTCGGCAAGCGCCTGGTCGAGGCGTTGCCGCAGCTGCGCTATGGCGTGGTCGAAGCAGCGCTCGAGCACGTGTTCGAGACCGGGCGGCCCTGGGGTGAAAAAGCGCTGGGCCTGGTGCTGCCGGACGCGGGCGGCATGCTGGGCGAGCGTTTTTTCAACATCGACCTGGAGGCCTTGTGCAGGGCCAGCGGCGAGCGCCACGGAGTGATGGCCGTGGTCGTCGACGTGACTGGGCATGTACGCATGCAAGCTGCGGGCAAGACGCTGGCGCCGCCGGCACCTGCGGCTGCCAGGCCGGTGGGGCCCTGCCAGCCGGGGGCGGAGTGAGCCGATCAAACCGGCGTCGCCTCAGGCGGGCGGTTTACAATACGCATTTTCGAACCAACAGGAGAAGCACGTGAGCGATCTGCGCCAGGAGTTTATTTCGTTTTCGGTGAAGGCCGAGGTATTGCGCTTCGGTGAATTCACCACCAAGGCCGGGCGCCAGTCGCCGTACTTCTTCAACGCCGGCCTGTTCCATGACGGCGCGACGCTGGGCCAGCTGGCCCAGTTCTACGCCCAGACCCTGCTCGACTCGGGCGTGCAGTTCGACATGTTGTTCGGCCCGGCCTACAAGGGCATCACCCTGGCCAGCGCGACCGCGGTGGCGCTGGCCGCCAAGGGCCGCAACACCTCCTTCGCCTACAACCGCAAGGAAGCCAAGGACCACGGCGAGGGCGGCACCATCGTCGGCGCCAAGCTGGCGGGGAAGGTCGTGATCATCGACGACGTGATCTCGGCGGGCACCTCGGTGCGCGAATCGGTCGACATGATCCGCGCCGCCGGCGCCGAGCCGGCCGCGGTGCTGATCGCGCTGGATCGCATGGAGCGTTCCGGCAAGGACGGCGCGCTGTCCGAGCATTCGGCGGTGCAGCAGGTGTCGAAGGAATTCGGCATCCCGGTGATCTCGATCGCCAACCTGGACGACCTGTTCACCTATCTCTCGAACGCGGGCGGCGCCGGGCTGGGTGCGCACAAGGAAGCGGTTGCAGCCTATCGCACGCGCTACGGGGTCTGAACGGGAGCGGCTTCGGGTTCGATCGTCACGAACGAGGCCTTGCGCATGGTGCTGCCCGGTTTCCACGGCGGATTGATCACTGTGATGCCGTGCACGCCGAGCCGCGCGAAGCCCTCGAGCGAGTAGGTCCAGCCAAGGATGTCGGGATCGGCATCGTAGCGCTGCTGGTGGCGCGCCTGTTGGCCCAGCGTGGACAGGTCTTCGCGCACGCCGAGCGAGCGCAGGTAGGCGCGCTCCCTTTCCCCATCGGCATTGATGCCTTTGTACAGATCGTCCATGAAGGCCTTGCGCCCGGCAGGCTGCATTGCATCAAGCATTTTCTGAAGGCTTGCGCTGAATCCGACCTTTCCGCTGCTCGGCCCGCCGTGGTAGCCGATCATTGCAAAATTGCTGACCGTCTTGCGGTGCGCCGCGGGGAATACATAGTTCGCGCAGGAAGACAGGCAGAACTCCATCACCTTGATGTCGAGCTGGCGGTCGCGCACCCAGCGTCCGAGCGCCATGCCTGTGTTCACCTCGCCGCCCTTGCTGCGGATCGACAGCACGGTCGGCTTGTCCGCCAGGCCCTCGTATAGCGCGAACAGGCGCCTGTTCGCGTCCTCGTCCAGATAGCCGACGTAATTCAATTCGCCATTGTCGAGATAGACCTGGGTCGTTTCATCCGCGGCATGCACGCTTGCGCCCAGAACGGACAGCACGAGGAGAACAGCAGTGTGGCGCATCGATGGCTTTCAGGAAGAGAGCATCCGATTATAGTGGCACCAGGTAAGGGCCATGAAAAAACCGGGGCACGCCCCGGTTCGTATTGGCATCGGGCGCTACTCAGCCGGCCAGCTTCTTCTTCAGCAGCTCGGTCACCTGGGCCGGGTTGGCCTTGCCCTTCGAGGCCTTCATGGTCTGGCCGATCAGGGCGTTGATGGCGGCTTCCTTGCCGGCGCGGTACTGCTCGACCGACTTGGCATTAGCTGCCAGCACTTCGTCGACGATCGCCTCCAGCGCGCCCGTATCCGAGATCTGCTTCAGGCCCTTCTGCTCGATCACGGTGTCGGCCAGGTTCTCGTCACTGGACTTGGCTTCCCACATGGCGGCGAACACTTCCTTGCCGGCCTTGTTCGAGATGGTGCCGTCGGCGATGCGCTTGAGTAGCAGGGCCAGCTGGGCGGCGGATACCGGCGAGTCGTCCAGCTCGACGCCTTCGCGGTTCAGGGTCGACGAAACGTCGCCCATCATCCAGTTGGCGGCGGCTTTCGCGTTTTCCTTGCCGGCGGCGGCCACCACGGCCTCATAGTAGGTCGCCATCGCTTTCGAAGAGGTCAGCACCAGGCTGTCGTATTCCGGCAGGCCGTATTCGCCGGTGAAGCGCGCGCGCAGGGCGCCCGGCAGTTCCGGCATGTCGGCCTTCACGCGCTCGATCCAGTCCTGGCCGATGACCAGGGGCGGCAGGTCCGGGTCCGGGAAGTAGCGGTAGTCCTGCGCGTCTTCCTTGGTGCGCATGGAGCGGGTTTCCTTCTTGTCCGGGTCCCACAGGCGGGTGGCCTGGATCACCTTGCCGCCATCTTCGATCAGCTCGATCTGGCGCCGCACTTCGTAGTGGATCGCTTCTTCCATGAAGCGGAAGGAGTTCAGGTTCTTGATCTCGCAGCGGGTGCCGAATTCCTTCTGGCCGACCGGGCGCACCGAGACGTTGACGTCGCAGCGGAAGGAGCCTTCCTGCATGTTGCCGTCGCAGACGCCCAGCCACACGACCAGCGAGTGCAGGGCCTTGGCATAGGCCACGGCCTCATTCGCGCTGCGCATCTCCGGCTCGGACACGATCTCGAGCAGCGGCGTGCCGGCGCGGTTCAGGTCGATGCCGCTCATGCCGGCATAGTCCTCGTGCAGCGATTTGCCGGCATCCTCTTCCAGGTGGGCGCGGGTCAGGTTGACGGTTTTCGTCTCCAGCTTGCCGTCCTTCTCGTAGGCGAAGCTGATGGTGCCGCCCTGGACCACCGGGTCTTCGAACTGGCTGATCTGGTAGCCCTTCGGCAGGTCAGGGTAGAAGTAGTTCTTGCGGGCGAAGACCGATTGCGGCGCGATCTTCGCGCCCACGGCCAGGCCGAAGCGGATCGCGCGCTCGACGGCGCCGCGGTTCAGGACCGGCAGCACGCCCGGCAGCGCCAGGTCGACCGGGCTGGCCTGGGTGTTCGGCTCGGCGCCGAAGCGGATCGAGCTGCCGCTGAAGATTTTCGAATTGGTCGTGAGCTGCACGTGGTTCTCAAGACCGATGACGACTTCCCATTGCATAGTGTGTTCTCTCTTTGTTCTATCGGTCCGGGATCAGACGCCTTCCGGCGCGCGGGTATGCCAGTCGGTCACTTGCTGGTACTGGTGCGCGATGTTCAGCAGCTTCGCTTCGGCAAAGTAGTTGCCGATGATTTGCAGGCCGACCGGGCGCTTGGCGTTCTTCTCGCCCTGGCCGAAACCGACCGGGATCGACATGCCCGGCAGGCCCGCCAGGCTGGTCGACAGGGTATAGATGTCGGCCAGGTAGTTCGCCACCGGGTCGTTCGCCTTCGAACCGAGATCCCAGGCCACCGTCGGCGCCACCGGGCCCATGATCACGTCGCACTTGTCGGCGAACGCGGCCTGGAAGTCGTCCGCGATCAGGCGGCGGATCTTCTGCGCCTGCACGTAGTAGGCGTCGTAGTAGCCGTGGCACAGCACGTAGGTGCCGACCATGATGCGGCGCTGGACCTCGCGGCCGAAGCCTTCGGCGCGGGTTTTGCGGTACATGTCTTGCAGATCCTTGTACTCCGCGGCGCGGTGGCCGTAGCGCACGCCGTCGAAGCGCGACAGGTTCGACGAGGCTTCCGCCGGGGCGATGATGTAGTAGGTCGGGATCGACAGCGCGGTCTTCGGCAGCGAGATCTCCACCAGGGTGGCGCCCAGCTTGACGAATTCGTCCAGTGCACCACGTACCGCAGCTTCCACGTCCTGCGCCAGGCCTTCGCCGAAGTATTCCTTCGGCACGCCGATGCGCAGGCCGGTCAGCGGCTTGTTCAGGTTGCGGGTGTAGTCTTCCGCCACGTTGCCCTGTTCGACCGTCAGGCTGGTCGAATCGCGCTCGTCGAAGCCGATCATCTTGTTCAGCAGCAGGGCGCAGTCCTCGGCGGTCTGGGCGATCGGGCCGCCCTGGTCCAGCGAGGAAGCGAAGGCGATCATGCCGAAGCGCGACACGCGGCCGTAGGTCGGCTTGATGCCGGTGACGCCGCAGAATGCGGCCGGCTGGCGGATCGAGCCGCCGGTGTCGGTGGCGGTGGCGGCCGGCGCCAGGCGCGCGGCGATCGCGGCGGCCGAACCGCCCGAGGAGCCGCCCGGCACCGCCAGCGGATCCCAGGGATTCTTCACGGCGCCGAAAGCCGAGTTCTCGTTGGCCGAGCCCATCGCGAATTCGTCGAGGTTGACCTTGCCCAGGGTGACCATGCCGGCGCGCCCGAAGCGCTCGACCACGGTGGCGTCGAAGGGGCTTTCATAATTGGCAAGCATCTTCGAGCCGGCTGTGGTGCGCCAGCCACGGGTGACGAAGATGTCCTTGTGCGCGATCGGCACGCCGGTCAGCGGGCCGGCCGAACCATCGGCGATGCGGGCGTCGGCGCTGGCGGCCTGCGCCAGGGTGCGTTCGCGGTCCAGGTGCAGGAAGGCGTTGTGGCTGCTCGCTTCGATGCGGTCGAGGTAGTGCGTGGTCAGTTCGACGCTCGAAACCTGCTTCGATTGCAGGAGCGCGGACAGCTCTTTGATGGTCTTGTTGTGCATGTGCGTGTCTTGTGAAAAGCGGTTGCGTGCGAGTTTGCCGAATTACTCGATGACCTTCGGCACCAGGTACAGGCCGTCCTGCGCCTTCGGCGCCGGCGCCTGGTAGTCCTCGCGGCGGTTCTCCTCGGTGACCACGTCGTCGCGCAGGCGCAGCGGCAGCGCCATGATGCTTGCTAAGGGCTGCGACAATGGCGCAACACCGGTCGTGTCCACCGCCTGCATCTGCTCGGCCAGGGCGAAAATGCCGTTCAGCTCGGCCAGCGCGGTTTCGGCGTGGGCTTCGTCCATTTCGAGCTGGGCCAGGTTGGCGATGCGTTTTACGTCTGAAAGTGTCAGGGACATGGCAAAGGGCGCGGCTTCGAGCCGCGTGCAAAATGTGGTTGGGCTAATAACGAAAGTTGGCAAGCGGTCAGCGAACGGTTTGCTACGTCCGATAAAACCTTGGTAACACCGCCGATCTCGCGTTGGAAATGGGGGGTAAAACCACCCGTTTTCAGCATGTAATCGACAAATTATAAGGTAGAATGGCGGGCTAATGCGCTGTCGGGCTGCGAGACCGCCCGCCGCAGGAAAGACCGCGAGGCACAATGCCTGTGCGGCGAGGACAATCCCGATCAATTTTCGACGCGCGCCCCGCGCGCAATCAGGACACACATGTTTGGTTCTTTACGCAGCTACTTCTCGAATGACCTGGCGATCGACCTTGGTACCGCCAACACCCTGATCTACGTGCGCGGCCTGGGCATCGTCCTGGACGAGCCGTCGGTCGTCGCGATCCGCCAGGAGGGCGGCCCGAACGGCAAGAAGACGATCCAGGCGGTCGGCAAGGAAGCCAAGCAGATGCTGGGCAAGGTGCCGGGCAACATAGAAGCCATCCGCCCGATGAAGGACGGCGTGATCGCCGACTTCACCGTCACCGAGCAGATGCTGAAGCAGTTCATCCGCATGGTGCACGATTCGAAATTCTTCCGCCCGTCGCCGCGCATCATCATCTGCGTGCCCTGCGGTTCGACCCAGGTCGAGCGCCGCGCGATCCGCGAATCGGCGCTGGGCGCCGGCGCCTCGCAGGTCTACCTGATCGAAGAGCCGATGGCGGCCGCGATCGGCGCCGGCCTGCCGGTCTCGGACGCCACCGGCTCGATGGTGGTCGACATCGGTGGCGGCACCACCGAAGTCGGCATCATCTCGCTGGGCGGCATGGTCTACAAGGGTTCGGTGCGCGTCGGCGGCGACAAGTTCGACGAAGCCATCGTCAACTACATCCGCCGCAACTACGGCATGCTGATCGGCGAGCAGACCGCCGAAGCGATCAAGAAGGCAATAGGGTCCGCTTTCCCGGGCTCGGAAGTCAAGGAAATGGAAGTCAAGGGCCGCAACCTGTCCGAAGGCATCCCGCGCTCGTTCACGATCTCCTCGAACGAGATCCTGGAAGCCCTGACCGACCCGCTCAACAACATCGTCTCGGCCGTCAAGAACGGGCTGGAACAGGCTCCGCCGGAACTGGGCGCCGACATCGCCGAGAAGGGCATGATGCTGACCGGCGGCGGCGCGCTGCTGCGCGACCTCGACCGCCTGCTGATGGAAGAGACCGGTCTGCCGGTGCTGGTGGCGGAAGACCCGCTGACCTGCGTGGTGCGCGGCTCGGGCATGGCGCTCGAGCGCATGGACAAGCTGGGCTCGATCTTCTCCTACGAATAAGAATACGGGACAGGGGCGGCGCCAGAGGCGTTTCGGCGGGCAGGGCGTACGGAAGCATCGTGCGCCTCTGCCCGCCTTGACGTTGGCATGCCGCCCGGTCTAGACAGGACGCCAACCAGGACATGGAATACAGTCCTCCGCCGCTTTTCAAACAGGGTGCCCCGGCAAGGGTCAAGGCGATCGTCTTCGCCCTGATTTCGGTCGTGCTGCTGGTCGTCGACGCCCGCTACCAGACCCTGGCCTCGGTGCGGCAGGTGGCCGCCACCGTCCTCTATCCCCTGCAGATGGCCGCCCTGATGCCGCGCGAGGCGCTCGGCAACATGGCCGGCTACTTTTCGTCGATTTCCTCGCTCCAGAAGGAAGTGAACGAGCTCAAGACCCAGCAGCTGGCGCAGTCGCGCCTGTTGCAGCAGGCCCAGCTCCAGATGGCCGAGAACGCGCAGCTGCGCCGCCTGATGGATGCGAAACAGCACCTGCCGGTCCAGGCCCAGATGACCGAGATCCTGTACGACGCGCGCGACCCGTCGACGCGCCGCATCGTGATCGACCGCGGCTCGCGCCACGACGTCGTGCCCGGCCTGCCGGTGATCGACCACGCGGGCGTGGTCGGCCAGGTCACGCGCGTGTTCCCGTTCACTTCCGAGGTCACGCTCCTGACCGACCGCGACCAGGCGATTCCCGTGCAGGTGCTGCGCAGCGGCCTGCGCAGCATCGCCTATGGCCGCGGGCAGTCCGGCCTGCTCGACCTGCGCTTCGTGGTGGCCAATGCCGACATCCAGGTGGGCGACGTGCTGGTGACCTCGGGCCTGGACGGCATGTATCCGGCCGGCCTGGCGGTGGCCAAGGTAGTGCAGGTCGAAAGCGTGGCCGGCGGCACCTTCGGGCGCGTGGTCGGCCAGCCGCTGGGCGGCATCGACCGCAACCGCCAGCTGCTGGTCATCATGTCGCAGTCGAACCTGCCGCCCAAGCCCGCGCCCGACGCGAAGCCGGCCGCCACCACCGCGCGCCGCAAGCTGCCGGACATGGCGCCGATCCCGGCGCCGCCGCTGACGCCCGCGCCGCTGCCGCCGCAGGGTGTGCCCGCGCAGCCCGCCCGGCCGCCCGCCGGCGTTCCTGCCCAGCAGGCCGGCGCCGCGCCCGCGGCCACCGCACCGGCGCCGGCACGTACTCCGGCGGTCCAATCCACCGCCGTCAACCCGGCCACCGCCGTCCGCCCGGCCAACAGGGAGGGCCAATAATGCCCGGTAACCGTCCGCATTACATCCTGCTGCCCGTCAGCCCGCTGTTCATCACCTTCAGCCTGGTGTGCGCCTTCATGCTCAACCTGCTGCCGATGGGCCGCTGGGTCGGGGCGCCCGACTTCGTCGCGCTGGTGCTGGTGTTCTGGGGCATCCACCAGCCGCGCAAGGTGGGCATCGGGGTCGCCTTCGTCATGGGCCTCCTGATGGACGTGCACGATGCCAGCCTGCTGGGCGAGAATGCGCTTGCCTATACCCTGCTGTCCTACCTCGCCATCATGATCCACCGCCGCGTGCTGTGGTTCCGCCTGACGACCCAGGCCATGCACGTGCTGCCGCTGCTGCTGCTGGCGCAGGCGGTGCAGTTCTTCGTCCACTTCACCGCCTCGGGCCGTTTTCCCGGCGTGCTGTACTTCGCCGAGAGCATCGTCGCCGTCGCCCTGTGGCCGGTGATTACCTGGCTGCTGCTGGCGCCGCAGCGCCGCGCGGTCGACCGCGACCATACCCGTCCTATCTGATCGACCGAACCGAGTTTTCTGCGCTGTGACCGAATTCAAGGACAACGACCGCGAGATCCACCTGTTCCGCATGCGCCTCACGGCGCTGGTGGTGCTCGTCTTCATCTGCTTCGGCCTGCTGGTGGCGCGCTTCGTCTGGCTGCAGGTGCTGCGCCATGACCAGTTCGCCGCGCAGGCCGAGGGCAACCGCATCGCGCTGGTGCCCATCGTGCCCAACCGCGGCCTGATCGTCGACCGCAACGGCGTGGTCCTGGCGCGCAACTACTCGGCCTATACGCTCGAGATCACGCCGTCCAAGCTGCAGGCCAACCTGGAATCGACCATCGACGAGCTGTCCAAGCTGGTCGAGATCGACGCGCGCGACCGCCGCCGCTTCAAGCGCCTGCTGGAAGAGTCGCGCAGCTTCGCCAGCGTGCCGCTGCGCACCCGCCTGACCGACGACGAAGTGGCGCGCTTTACCGCGCAGCGCTTCCGCTTCCCGGGCGTGGAGGTGCAGGCGCGCCTGTTCCGCCAGTATCCGCTGGGCGAGACCGCCTCGCACGTGATCGGCTACATCGGCCGCATCAACCAGAAGGAGCAGGCCCAGCTCGAGGAAGACGGCCTGGATGCCAACTACAACGGTACCGAGCATATCGGCAAGGAAGGCGTGGAGAAGAAGTACGAAAGCCACCTGCACGGCATCACCGGCTACGAGCAGGTCGAGCGCACCGCCGGCGGGCGTGCCGTCCGCACGCTGTCGCGCACGCCGCCGACGCCGGGCAGCAACCTGATCCTGTCGATCGACATCGAGCTGCAGAAGGTGGTCGAGGAAGCCTTCGGCGAGCAGCGCGGCGCGCTGGTGGCGATCGAGCCCGCCACCGGCGACGTGCTGGCCTATGTGTCGCGCCCGGGCTACGACCCAAACCTGTTCGTGGACGGCATCGATACCCAGAGCTGGAACGAGTTGAACACCTCGCTCGACCGCCCGCTGATGAATCGCCCGCTGTCGGGCGCCTACCCGCCGGGATCGACCTTCAAGCCCTTCATGTCGCTGGCCGCGCTCGAACTGGGCTTCCGCAAGCCGTCCGACGCGATCCGCGACGCCGGCTTCTATGTGCTGGGCGGGCACCGCTTCCGCGACGACAAGCCGGGCGGCCACGGCGTGGTCGACATGTACAAGTCGGTGGTGGAATCCTGCGACACCTACTACTATCAGCTCGGCAACGAGATGGGCATCGATAACATCTCGAACTTCATGAAGCAGTTCGGCTTCGGCGAACTGACCGGCATCGACCTCGAACACGAGAAGATGGGCGTGCGGCCGTCCAAGGAGTGGAAGGCGAACCGCTTCAAGAGCCGCGCCGCCGGCAGGTGGCAGGGCGGCGACACCATCTCGATCTCGATCGGACAGGGCTACAACAACTACACCATGATCCAGCTGGCGCACGCGGTCTCGACCCTGGCCAACAACGGCATCGTGATGAAGCCGCACCTGGTCAAGCTGATCGAGGACGGCGCCACCAAGCAGCGGACCCAGACCGTGCCGAAGGAAACCCGGCGCATCCCGCTCAAGCAGGAAAACATCGACTTCATCAAGCAAACCATGGTGGGCGTGACCCAGGATTCCAACGGCACCGGCCGCCGCGTGTTCGCCAACGCCGGCTACGTCTCGGCCGGCAAGACCGGCACCGCGCAGGTGATCGGCCTCAAGGGCGGCAAGTACAACGCCAACGCGATCGACGAGCGCCACCGCGACAACGCGCTGTACGTCGCCTTTGCCCCGGCCGACAAGCCGACGATCGCGCTCGCGCTGATCGTCGAGAACGCGGGCTTCGGCGCCGCGGCCGCGGCCCCGATCGCGCGCAAGGCGCTCGACTACTACCTGCTGGGCAAGCGTCCGGCGCCGCCGGCCTCGACGACTGCGCCGGCACCGAAAGCCGCGCCGGCCCCGAAAGCCGCGCCGCCCGCACCGGCCGCCGCGCCGGGCCCGGTCATCCAGGCCACCGCCGCGGGCGCGCCCGGCGTCCCCGCCACACGAAAGGAATAAGCCATGGCGCACATTCCAGAACGCCGCTCGCTGCGGCGCCGCCTGCGTCCCTATTTTGCGGTCTTCGACTGGCCGCTCGGCCTGGTGCTGTTCGTGCTGATGATGACCAGCCTGATCACCATGGCCTCGGCCGGCGCCGAGTTCCCGGATCGCGTCGAGCACCAGATCCGCAACTTCCTGCTGTCCTTCGCCGTCATGTGGATCGCGGCCAACGTGCCGCCGCAAACCCTGATGCGGCTGGCCGTGCCGATCTACACCTTCGGGGTCGCGCTCTTGATCGCGGTGGCGATGTTCGGCATCATCAAGAAGGGCGCGCGGCGCTGGCTGCACGTGGGCATCGACATCCAGCCCTCCGAGATCCTGAAGATCGCGACGCCGCTGATGCTGGCCTGGTACTTCCAGCAGCGCGCCAACGCCGGCACCTGGAAGAACTACCTCATCGCGGCGGTGATCCTCTTGATCCCGTTCACGCTGATCGCCAGGCAGCCCGACCTGGGCACCGGCCTGATGGTGTTCGCTTCGGGCTTCTACGTGATCTTCCTGGCCGGCCTGCCGTGGAAGGCCATCATCGCGCTGGGCGTGTCGGCCGCGGCGGCGATGCCGATCGCCTGGTCGATGCTGCACGACTACCAGCGCGAACGGGTGATGACCCTGATCGATCCGACCTCCGACCCGCTGGGCAAGGGCTTCCACATCATCCAGTCCGAGATCGCGATCGGTTCCGGCGGCCTGTTCGGCAAGGGCTACGGCCAGGGCACGCAGGGCGCGCTGGAATTCGTGCCCGAGCAGACCACCGACTTCGTGTTCGCCGTGTATTCGGAGGAATTCGGCCTGGTCGGCAACCTGTTCCTGCTGTTCGTCTACCTGCTGCTGATCGGGCGCGGACTGATGATCGCCGCGAATGCGCCGAACACGTTCACGCGCCTGCTGGCCGGGGCGATCACGATGATGTTCTTCACTTATGCTTTCGTCAACATGGGCATGGTGATTGGTATCCTGCCCGTCGTCGGAGTTCCCTTACCTTTCATGAGCTACGGCGGAACAGCCTTTATTACGCTCGGCCTCGGCGCTGGTATATTGATGAGTATTCAAAGACATCGTAAACTAGTGCAGACGTAATTTAACAAGGACCGCGCATGGCCGTTCCAAGAAAACAACTTGCCACGGTCATCGCACTGGCCATCTTCGCCACCGGCTGCAGCACCACCGACACCGGCGAGCGCAAAAGCTTGATTCCTTTGCCGTGGAAGCATCCCAAGGCGAAGGTCGGCGAACTGCCCAAGCTGCCGCCCGCCAATTCCGGCCGCGGCGGCTACTACAAGGACGACGGCCCCGGCCTGAATCCGCCGGCGGGTCTGATGGACCTGCCCGATGCGGTGGTCAAGGCCGAACCCTATTCGCGCTGGGCCAATCGTCCCTACTCGGTATTCGGCCAGACCTATACCCCGATCCTGCACCAGGATCCCTTCGTGCAGCGTGGCGTCGCCAGCTGGTACGGCGTGAAGTTCCACGGCCAGAAGACCTCGTCCGGCGAACTCTACGACATGTACAAGATGACGGCGGCGCATCCGACGCTGCCGATTCCTTCCTTCGCACGCATCACCAGCGTCGAGACCGGCAAGTCGGTGGTGGTGCGCATCAATGACCGCGGTCCCTTCCACGCCAGCCGCATCGTCGACGTGTCCTACACGGCGGCGCTCAAGCTCGGCCTGCTGGGCAAGGGCAGCCACGAAGTCCATGTCGAGCGCCTGTTCCCGGACGATCCGATCCGCATGGCCTCGGAGCGCCGCGTCGCCACTTCCGAAGCGCAATCGGCGCCGCCGGAAATCACGGCGCTGATGCTGGAAGACCGCGTGCGCACCGACAGCGCGGCCGTGGCCGAGGTGGTGCCCAAGCTGGTCCCGCGCGGCAGCTTCTATGTCCAGCTTGGCGCCTACAGCCGCTCCGGCACCGCGGAAGCCATGAGCGAAAAGCTGATCGATGCCGGCATCGAAGTCGGCAAGCTCGAAGTGGTGAAGGTGGGTTCGGTGAACCGCCTGTACGGCGGGCCGTTCGGCAGCCGCGAGGATGCGGCGGCGGCCGCGCAAGCGGTGCCGTCCTCGTTCGGACTGAAGCCGATCGTGGTAAAGCGCTAGTGACGGGTTCCAAGCCATGTACCACGATTTGATCGCCCAATTTGCCGCCCTCCAGCGTCGACCGGCCGAGCCGACCTTTCTTGAGATCGGCGGTTTCCCGCATTATGAGCAGGTAATCAGCAACTTCCTGGCGTTTTTCTTCAATCCCCAGGCCGAGCATGGCTTGAACGACCTGCTGTTGCGTGCAATGCAATCCGCGCTCGGCATCGAGCACCTGGATGCCGACGTGACGGTCGAGACCGAGGTCGAGCACATCGATATCGTGGTGGCAGGAACATCCCAGGCATTCGCCATCGAGAACAAGATCTATCACCATGCCGAGGCCAACCCCTTCGAGCGCTATGTGCAGGTGATGGAGAGGCGCTATCCCCGCCAACAGCGTCATTTCGTGCTGCTGGCCTTGCATGCGGAGGCAGGCGCTTCGCGCCGCGCCGAACTGGTCCGGCTCGGCTACCGCACGATTACCTATGCGCAGCTGTTTGCCGCACTGCGCCCCCTCATGGGGCAATATGCCGAGCGGGCATCCCCTCGCTACTGGCATCTGTTGATCGACTTGACCAAGACGATCGACAATCTGGCACGAGGAAGCCGTTTTGACATGGACACTATCCAATTTTTTGCAGAGAACGAACAGCAACTGGCCGACCTGCAGCGCGAGATCACCAACCTGCGGGCGCACCTGAGAGAAAAGCTGAATGGCTTGCACCAGGTAATGCGAAGCGAATGCGCAGATTTGCTGGGCAGCGGCGTGGTCAGCGATGGCGCCTATCACCGCGACGGAGACGCCCTGTTCCGTGACACCTTCTATGTCGATGTCAGCCTGCCGTATGGCCGTGTCGGCGTGGATACCATCGTGACCCTGAGCGGCTGGGAGTTGAAGCTTGTCCCGCGCGGTGGCTGCGATCTGGCCTTGCTCCGGCAGGTGATCGAAAGTCGCTGGGCCTGTGAATTCGAGTCCGACCGTTTTCGCCTGTCGGGCATATCCATGCCGGACAGCCTCAATGCCGATCTCGGCGTGGTCGCGCAGGTGACCGGCACGGTGATCCGCGCGCTTGCGCAATCGGCTTCGGCTGGCGTGCCCGCTCTGGTGTAGTCCAGGGTCCTGTCTGCTCAATCGCAGCGCCGCAGCTGCACCCCGGCGAAATCGTCGGCAATGCCCGCCACGCGGGCGCGCTCGTCCGGCGTCAGGTAGCGGAATTGCCAGGCCGCGCGCGTGCCCTGCGGCCCGCGCGGCAGCACCCGCACTCCACGCACGCCCTGTTTGCCGAGCGCCGCCACCAGGCCCTGCGCGGCCGTCTCGGTCTTGAACACGCCCAGCGACACCGCCCACCTGAGCGGCGAGTCGCCCTGCATCACGAAGAAGTTCTGCACGCCTTTTTCCTTCAGCTCGGCCACGCGGCGCTCGGCGCCTTCCTTGCCGCCGTTCGGCGGCAGGTAGACCAGGTGGCTGGTGATTTCCTGGAAGGGCACGGCCGTGCGCGCGGCGCGTGCGCCCAGGTCGAGGCGGGCGATGCGGGTGTCGAAGCGGCGCGCGTCGGCTGCCGCGAAGGCGCCAACCTGGGTGCAGGCAACCGTCTCTACCTGTGGCGCGGCCACTGGGACGGGTTCGGCGGGCGGCGCTTCAGGCGTTTCCGGCGCCGCCGCCGTCTCGGCGGCCGCGCGTGCTTCAAGTGCGCTGAGCATCACCATGCGCTCGGCGGCCAGCTGGTTCTTCAGGCGCTGCGGCTCGCGCTCGCCGCCCTCGAGCGTGCCGAGATAGCCCTGGCCGTAGGCCAGCAGCAGGGCGTTCAGCGCCAGCAGTGCCCAGAATACGAATTTCAACAAGTGCGCTCCCCCATCCTCAGGCGGCCGCCGCGTGCAGTCCGACCAGTACGATGTTATCGACCAGCAGGCAGGAGAACTTGAGGACCGGCGCGATATACGGCGCCGCGCCGCCGGAAACGATGCATGCCGTGGCGGCGTGCGCCGCGCAGGCGCGCTCGATGGCGCCGGCCTGGGCCGACAGGACGCCGGAGACGATCGCGTCGTCGGTGTTGTCGCCGAAGAGCGGCGGTGGGGCCGCGCCCGGCGTCACCTGGGGCAGCTGGGCCGTATTGCGGGCCAGCGAGCCGGCCATCAGGGCCAGGCCCGGCAGGATCATGCCGCCGATGAAGCGGCCATCCTTTGTCACGGCATCGACCGTGGTCGCGGTGCCGCAGGTCGCCACGATCAGGTCCTGCCCGGGCGCCAGCGCGCGCGCGCCGATGGCGGCGGCGAAGCGGTCGCAGCCAAGCTGGCCCGGGTTGCGGTAGCCGTTCTGCAGGCCGGCGCGCTCCGCGGTGGAGGCGAACCACTCGACCGTGATTCCCCTTGGCAGCGCCTGCGCGATGCGTTCGCGCACGGCGGCGCCGGCCACGTTCGAGACGATGGCGCGGGCCACGCCGGCCCGGCGCCAGGTATCGGCGGCGCCATCGAGTCCGGCATGCGAGACCGCGTCGATCAGCGTCCAGGCGCCCAGCGCCGCGCCGGGCGCCGCGATCGCCCACTTGATGCGGGTATTGCCCGCGTCGATCAGCAGCAGGTTCATGCTCGTCTCACTCGCTGAGCCGCAGCGACACGTCGCCCGCCAGCACGCTCGTGCGTCCCTCGGCGGTGTCCAGCAGCAGCCGGCCGGCGTCGTCGACGCCCGCCGCCAGGCCTTCCTGCAGCACCTTGCCGTTGTCGAGGATGACGACGGCGCGGCCCTGCCAGGCATGGCGCAGGTTCCAGCGCGCGCTGAAGGCGGCGAAGCCCTGGCTGGCGAACAGGCGCAGCGCGTCGGCCAGGGCGTCGAGCAGGGCGGCTATCAGCCGGTCGCGGTCCATGCGCGCCAGCCAGGGCGCGCCGGCGGCGCTGCGCCCGAGTTGCGCTTCCACTTCGTCCGGCATGACGAGGTTCAGGCCGATGCCGATCACGGCCCAGGTGCCGCCGCCGCTGTCACTTGACGCCGACTGGGTCTCGATCAGGATCCCGGCCAGCTTGTCGCCGTCCTTGAGCACGTCGTTCGGCCACTTGAGCTGGATATGCACGCCGAGCTGCCCGAGCGCGTCGCCCAGCGCCACGCCGATCGCCAGCGGCAGGCCGGTGAGCCCCTGCAGGCCGCCCTCGAACTTCCAGGCCAGCGAAAAGGTCAGCGAATTCTCGCTGGAAGAGAGCCAGCTGCGGCCGGCGCGTCCGCGGCCGGCGCTCTGGTGCTCGGCGACCAGCAGCACCGGCTCGCTGAGCTGCGCGGCGCGCGCCAGCAGGTCGGCGTTGGTCGAGCCGGTCTCCGGCACGACTTCGACCCGTACGCCGGAACGGGACAAGGAGAAGATATTCGCGGCGTTCATGCTTCCCCCTGGCGCTGTTTTGTCGGAGCGCGCGAGAACGCGAGATCGAACAAGGGATTCGGCAGCAGGCGCAGCAGCTTGGCCGCGACGCCCATTTGCCAGGGCAGCACGCGGTAGCTGGAACCGCGCGCGATGACCTTGGCTGCCTGGGTGGCGAAGCGTTCGGCGGGCATCAGGAAGGGCATGGGAAAACGGTTCTTGCGGGTCATGGGAGTGTCGATATAACCGGGAGCGATGGTAACCACCTTGATGCCGGAGGCACGCAGTTCCAGGCGCAGCGATTCGCAGTAGCTGTGCACCGCGGCCTTGGAGGCGCAGTAGGCGCCGGCGCCGCGCATGCCGCGGATGCCCGCCACGCTGCCGATCCCGACCAGGCGGCGCGGGCCCTGTTGGGCTTTCATGGAAGCGATGAAGGGCGCGAAGGTGGCGACGGTGGCATTGACATTGGTGGCGAACACGGCGTCGAACACCGCCAGGTCGGCGGGGCGCTCGGTGAGGGTGCCGTGCGAGATGCCGGCGCTGGCGATGACGATGTCGGCGCCGCCCTTGGCCGCGATGAAGTCGGCGGCGGCGGCGGCCACGGCGTCATGGTCGGTGACGTCGGCCGCGTAGATGCGGTGGCGTTCGGGGTGGGGGAGGCTGGCGGCGAGTTCTTCCAGCAGCGAGCGGCGCCGCGCCAGCAGGCCGAGGGATGCGCCGCGCGCCGCGTATTCGCGCGCCAGCGCCGCGCCGATGCCGCTCGAGGCGCCGGTGATGAATACCCGGTCTGCCGGCAAGCTCACTTCTTGTCTGCTTTGGCGCGCGCGACCAGCGTGTCCATCACCTGCAGGGTGCCCTGCAGGGCGTCGTTGCCGCTGACGTTGCCGGATTCGCCGACCATGCCGGGCGAGGTCAGGAAGCGGCCGTCGATCGCGATCATCGGCCAGTGGGTGATGCGGTAGGCCTCCATCATCGCCTGCGCGCGGCGCACTTTGGCCTGCACGCCGAAGGAGCGGTAGGTGTCGATGAACTTGGCGCGGTCGATGCCGGCGCGGCTGGCCCAGTCGAACACCTGCTCGTCCTGGGTGAAGCCGACGCGCTCGACGTGGTAGGCATTGAAGACCTTGCCGTGGAACTGCTCGAGCAGGCCGAGCGATTCGAGCGTGAAGAACAGGCGCTGCTGCGCCGCCACCTGCGCGCCGCGCGGCACGTGCACGCGCCGGAACACGATGTGGTCGCCCTGTTTCTTGACCCAGTCGGCCAAGTAGGGCTCGAAGGAATAGCAGTGCGGGCAGTAATAGGCGAAGAACTCGATCACCTCGATTCTGCGCCCGCTGTCGGTCGGCTGGGCTTCCGGCAGGACCTGGTACTCGGCGCCTTCCTTCGGCGAGGCCGGAGAGGCGGCGAAGCCGGGCGCGGCGAGCAGGGCGGCGCAGCAGATCAGGCGGCGAAGCGGGTTCATGCGGATCCTTCGGTGGATGGAAAGGGATTAGCGCTGGCTACGGACGACGGCGACGTCGATGCCGCTGTCGAGCAGCTTGGCGCGCGCCTTGTTCGCGGTTTCCTGGCCGCTGTAGGGGCCGACACGCACGCGGTGCAGCACGCCGCTGTCGGTGCTGCGGTCGGTGATCGCCGCTTCGAAGCCGAGCAGCGCCAGCTTGGCGCGGGTGTTCTCGGCGTCGGACATCTCGCGGAAGGCGCCGGCCTGCAGGTAGTAGATGTAGCCGTCGCCGCCCGCGGCGGGCGCCGCCGCGGTGGCTGCCGGGGCCGGGGTGGCCGGAGCCGCGCTTGGCGTTGCCGGAGCCGCCGGTGCGGCAGGCGCGCCGCCCTGCATGCCGGCGATGGCCTGGCCCAGCGGATCGGCGTCGGCTGCGGCCGGCGCCGGCGCCGGTGCGGGTTCCGGCGCCGGGCGGCTGGCGCGTTCGGCGATCTGGCGGTTGGCTTCGCGCGCGGCGTCGCGGTTGCCGTACAGTGGCTTGTTCGGATCGCTCGCCTGGCTCGGCTCGAGGTCGGCCGGGCGGCCCATCTTGTTGGAACGGTCGGTGAAGGGCGACTGGCCCTTGGTGATCACGAGCGCGACCGCCACCGCGATCCCCAGGCCGATGATCAGGCCGATGATGATGCCGGTCAGGGTGCTGCCGCGCTGGCGCAACGGGGAGAAGGGTCGGATGGCGGTCATGTTGCGATTACTCTTGTGGTTCAGTTGGAGCGCGTTCCATCTTGCTTGGGGCGGACACGCCGATCAGGGCCAGGCCGTTGCGCAGCACCTGGCGGGTAGCCAGGGCCAGGGCCAGGCGCGCCAGCTTCAGGGGCTCGTTGTCGTCCAGCAGCCACTTGTGGGCGAAGTAGTAGCTGTGCAGCTCGCCGGCCAGTTCGCGCAGGTAGAAGGCGACGTGGTGCGGGCTCAGTTCGAGCTTCGCGCGCTCCAGCATTTCCGGATAGGCCGACAGCTTGGCCAGCAGGCTGGCTTCGTGCGGTTCGGTCAGCAGCGACAGGTCGGCGCCAGGCAGTTGCGCTTCGTCGCCGCCCCAGTTGGCGAGCGCCGAGCAGATGCGGGCGTGGGCGTACTGCACGTAGTACACCGGATTCTCGTCCGAGGTCTTGAGCGCGACATCGACGTCGAACACGAATTCGGTGTCGGCCTTGCGCGAGATGAGGAAGAAGCGCACCGCGTCGCGGCCGCGCGTCACGTCGCCGTTGCCCGACCATTCGATCAGGTCGCGCACCGTGACGTAGGAGCCGGCGCGCTTGGAGATCTTGACCTCTTCGCCGTTCTTCATCACGGTGACCATCTTGTGCAGCACGTAGTCGGGATAGCCCTGCGGGATGCCGATGTTCACCGCCTGCAGGCCGGCGCGCACGCGCGCGATGGTGCCGTGGTGGTCGCTGCCCTGCACGTTGATGGCCTGGTCGAAGCCGCGGCGGAATTTCTGGATGTGGTAGGCCACGTCCGGCACGAAGTAGGTGTAGCTGCCGTCGGACTTGCGCATCACGCGGTCCTTGTCGTCGCCGTAGTCGGTGGTCTTGAGCCACAGCGCGCCTTCCTGCTCGTAGGTCTTGCCGGCGTCGACCAGGGCCTGCACGGCCGCTTCCACCTTGCCGTCCGCGTACAGCGAGGACTCGAGGTAGTAGTTGTCGAACTTGACGCCGAAGGCCTGCAGGTCCTGGTCCTGCTCGTTGCGCAGGTAGGTCACGGCGAAGCGGCGGATCGATTCGATGTCGTCGACATTGCCCGATGCGGTGGCCGGCTCGCCGTCGCTGGCCGAGACGGTCTTTTTCGCCAGGAAGTCGGCAGCGATGTCGGCGATGTAGTCGCCGTTGTAGGCCGACTCGGGCCACTCGGCGTCGCCCGGCTTGAAGCCTTTGGCGCGCGCCTGCACCGAGGTGGCGAGGGTGGCGATCTGCACGCCCGCGTCGTTGTAGTAGAACTCGCGGGTGACGTCGTGGCCCTGCGCTTCGAACAGCGAGGACAGGGCGTCGCCCAGCGCGGCCTGGCGGCCGTGGCCCACGTGCAGCGGGCCGGTCGGGTTGGCCGAGACGAATTCGATGATGGCGTGGTGGCCCTTGCCGGAGCTGCCGCGGCCAAAGGCGGCGCCCTGTTCGAGCACGGTGCGTACGACCGACTGCTTGGCCCCTGCGGCGACGCGCAGGTTGATGAAGCCGGGGCCGGCCACGTCGGCCGAGTCGACCAGGCCGGTGGCGCCGGGCTCGGCGAGCAGGGCGGCGACCAGGCGGGTGGCCAGTTCGCGCGGATTGGTCTTGAGCGGCTTGGCCAGCTGCATGGCGATGTTGCAGGCGATGTCGCCGTGGCTCGGATCGCGTGGACGTTCCAATACGACGTTGGGGGTGAGGTCGGTGCCGGCGACGATCGGCGCGAGGGCGGCCTGGAACAGGGCAACGATCTGTTGTTTTTGTTGGGCGAGCATGGGGATGTCGATCTGATAAAAATGGCGGGCCTGCGGACAGGCAAACAGCAATCATTATACTGGTTTGGCGCAGCGCGCAATATGTTCACCGCGGCAAGTTGTCAGCTTCGTTAAGCGGCACCAAAGCCTAAGCCGTTACAATGAGGGCCATTTTTCACTGTACCGACCCGCCATGACCGACAAGCGCCCGACGCTCACCCTGAAACCGAAAGCCAAGCCGGCACGTTCCGCGTCGCCGCAGGGCAGGGAGCGGCCCCAGGGCGCCGGCCAGGCAGCCGCCGCCAAGCCGTCCTACCGTCCGTCGGCCGAGCGTGAAGCCATGCGCGAACCCGCGCGCGCGCCGCAGCGCGAGCATGCGCACAAAGCGGAAGCAGCGGCGCCGCGCCTGCGCCAGAGCCATGAAGCGAAAGTGGCGCCGCAGCGCGACTACCGCCCCGACCTGAAGGCCGATTCGCTGGCCCTGGCCCTGCTGGGCGCGGCCAATGCGATCGCGCGCGTGCGCGCCGGCGCCGCGCTGCCGCAGGCGCTTGCCGGCGTGTTTACGGCCTACGACGTGACGCCGCAGGCACGCGGGGCGATCCAGGACATCGCCTACCGCAGCATGCGCCAGCTGGGCCGCAGCGACACCCTGCTGGGCCTGATGACGACCAAGGCGCCCGAGCCGCCGATGCTGGGCGGCCTGCTGTCGGCCGCGCTGGCCCTGCTCGACCCGCCGCCGGGAACGCCGGCGCCCTACGAAGCCTTCACCGTGGTGGACCAGGCCGTCAACGCCGCCGCCGGGCACCCCGACTTCGCCCATGCCAAGGCCATGGTCAATGCCGTGCTGCGCCGCTTCCTGCGCGAGCGCGAAGCCCTGCTGGAGCAAGCCCTGAAGCAGCCGCTGGCGCGCTGGAACTACCCGCAATGGTGGATCGACAGCACCCGCGCCGCCTATCCGGCGGAGTGGGAAAGCATCCTCGCGGCCGGCAACGCGCACCCGCCGCTGACCCTGCGCGTGAACCGCCGCCGTACCGATGTCGACACTTACCTGAAGACGCTGGCGGACGCCGGATTCGCGGCCGAGCAGGTGGGGCCCACGGCCGTGCGCCTGGCGCAGGCCGTCAACGTCAGCCAGATCCCGGGCTTCCACGAGGGCGTGGTGTCGGTCCAGGACGCCGGCGCCCAGCTGGCCGCACCGCTGCTCGACCTGCGGGACGGCATGCGCGTGCTGGATGCCTGCGCGGCGCCGGGCGGCAAGAGCGGCCATATCCTCGAGGCTGCCGACGTCGAGCTGACCTCGGTCGACGCCGATCCGCAGCGCCTGGCGCGCGTGGGCGACAACCTGGGCCGCCTGGGCCTGTCGGCGCGACTGGTCGCGGCCCAGGCCCAGGACACGGACTGGTGGGATGGCCGCCAGTTCGACCGCATCCTGGCCGACGTGCCCTGCACGGCGTCCGGCATCGTGCGCCGCCACCCGGACATCCGCTGGCTGCGCCGCAAGTCCGACACGCTCCAACTTGCAACACTTTCTAGCAAAATACTCGACAACCTTTGGCAGATGCTGCTGCCCAATGGTAAATTGTTGTTTGTGACATGTTCGCTCTGGCCCCAGGAATCGGAGGCGCAGGCTGCCGCGTTTGCGGCCCGCCACGACGCCATCCGCCTCGACGCGCCGGGCCAGCTGCTGCCAGCCAGCGGTGCCGGGCAGGATCATGACGGCTTGTTCTATGCGCTGTTCCAAAAGAAGTCGTGACAGCGCGATGATCCATTAGACAACCTCGGCTTTCAATTTTTTGGCTCCCGGCGCACCTGTGACCTTACGTTTTCTTTGCCTCCTCGCTTGTCAGCTGCTGCTGGTCTTCGCGTGTTCGCAGGCACGGGCGGCCGAGGTCATCGACATCACCAAGGTCGAGATCCAGGCCAGCGAGGACGGCTACCGCCTGAATACCGCGTTCGCCTTCGACCTGAACCACGAGCTGCAGGACGCGGTCCAGCACGGGATCAAGCTGCACTTCACCACCGAGATCGAGATGACGCGCCCGCGCTGGTGGTGGCGCGACGAGAAGGCGGTGTTCTCCAAGCGCACCATCGGCATCTCCTACGACATGCTCACGCGCCAGTACATCGTCAGCACCGGCGGCAGCGTGCCGCAGCCCTTCAATACCCTCGACGATGCGCTGTCGCTGATCCGGCGGCCGGCGCGCTGGCTGATCGCCCCCAAAGACGCCCTCAAGAAGGGCGAGGTCTACAACGTCTCGGTGCGCATGTTCATGGACCGCGACTTCCTGTCCAAGCCGCTGCAGGTCAACGCCATCAATGATTCGAGCTGGCGCCTGAGCTCCAACAGGAAAACCTTCACCTACCGTGCAGAATGATCCAGGTACGCGGTAAATCGTTCAACCGGGCGCTGCGCTACGCGCTGGTGGTGGGCGGCGCGATCGCGTCAATCCTGTTGTTCCTGCTGGCCTCGGCCTCCGACAACTCCGGCTTCTTCGACCGTTATTACGTCTGGCTGCTGGGCGTAAACGCCGGCATGGCCGTGCTGCTCCTGATCCTCGTGGTCGTCGCGCTGGCGCGCCTGTATTCGCGCTACAAGGCCGGCAAGTTCGGCTCGCGCCTGGTGGCGCGGCTGGTGCTGCTGTTCGCCGGCATCGGCATCCTGCCGGGGCTGGTGATCTTCATGGTGTCGGTGCAGTTCGTCTCGCACTCGATCGACAGCTGGTTCGACGTCAAGATCGAGGCCGCGATCGAATCCGGCCTGAACCTCGGCCGCGCCGCCCTCGACGAAGCCGTGGCCGAACTGGGCGCCACCGGCCAGACCGCCGCTGCCACGCTGGCGGGCCAGGACGCGGTGATGGTGCAGGGCGTCCTGAGCGGCCTGGTGAACGACATCAGCGGGCTGCAAAGCGCCATGCTGCTCACGTCCGACGGCACGGTGCTGGCATCGAGCGCGCAGGACCGCAACCTGAACCTCGACCTGGACCGCCCGACGCCCGACATGCTCAAGTCGGCCGCGCTGCCGGGGGGCTATGCGCGTCCGGAAGGCACCATGGACCGCGACGCCTCCGTGCAGCCGGATGGGCCGGACCAGAACGGGCTCGATGCCGCCACCGGCCTGCGCCTGCGCGTGGTGCTGGCGGTGCCCGAGGCGGCCGGCATGGAGCCGCGCTACCTGCAGCTGCTGCAGTCGGTGCCGGTCAACCTGGCCTCGAATGCGGTGGTGCTGCGCAGCGCCTCCGAGGAATACCGCTCGCGCGACCAGGCCCGGCGCGGCCTGCGCAAAATGTACATCGAGACCCTGACCTTGACCCTGCTGCTGGCGATCTTCGGCGCGATCGGCAGCGCCTTCCTCATCGCCGGCAACCTGGCGCAGCCACTGCTGGTGCTGGCCGAGGGCACGCAGGCGGTGGCCGAGGGCGACCTGTCGCCGCGCCCGACCGTCGAGACCAACGACGAACTGGGCACCCTGACGCGCTCCTTCAATGCCATGACCGGCCAGCTGTTCGAGGCGCGCAGCGCGGTCGAGCGCAACCGCATGGCGCTGCAGAACGCCAAGGCCCACCTGGAGTCGGTGCTGGCCAACATGTCGGCGGGCGTGATCGTGCTCGATGCCGAAGGGCGGGTGGTGAACTCGAACGACGCCGCCTACCGCATCCTGCAGGTCGAGCCGGGCGCGCTGGCCGGCCCGCTGGCCAGCATCCCCGGCCTGGACACCTTCTACAACTGCATCACGCGCGCGATCTCGGCGCAGAGCGCGCAGAGCGCGGCCAGCACCGACCGGCGCCGGCGCGCCCACTGGCAGCAGCAGATCGAGATCCCGCGCCGCGGCAGCAGCGACGAGCAGGAGCACGACATCACGCTGCTGGCGCGCGGCTCGCGCCTGCCGGTGGGCACCGGCAGCGGCTTCATCGTGGTGTTCGACGATATCTCGGACGTGATCGCGGGCCAGCGCTCGGTGGCCTGGGGCGAGGTGGCGCGCCGCCTGGCGCACGAGATCAAGAACCCGCTCACCCCGATCCAGCTGTCGGCCGAGCGCCTGCAGATGAAGCTGGAATCGAGCCTGCCGCCGCAGGAAGCCGAACTGCTGAAGAAGAGCACCACCACCATCGTCAACCAGGTCGACGCCATGAAGCGCATGGTCGACGACTTCCGCGACTATGCGCGCACGCCGCCGGCGGTGCTGGAGCCGCTCGACCTGAACGGCCTGATCGACGAGATCCTGCAGCTCTACCTGTCCGAGGACGGGTCGGACATCATCCACGCCGCACTGGCACCTGGCCTGCCCAAGGTGATGGGCGACGCCACCCAGCTGCGCCAGGTGATCCACAACCTGGTGCAGAACGCCCAGGACGCGCTGGTCGACCGCGGCCCCGATGCCCCGGCCGCGCGCGTGGACGTCACCACCGAGGCCATCCACTACGAAGGCGCGGACGGCGCCGCCGGCACCGCGGTGCGCCTGGCGATCACCGACAACGGCCCCGGCTTCTCGCCGCGCATCCTGGCGCGCGCCTTCGAGCCCTACGTCACCTCGAAGGCGCGCGGCACCGGTCTGGGCCTGCCGATGGTCAAGAAGATCATCGACGAACACGGTGGCAGGATCGATATCGGGAACCGTCCGGACGGATGTGGCGCGTCGGTATTCATTTTGCTGTTAAAGTTAGCTCCCGAGGCGAACTTGTCCGAAATATAAAAGACGGCATAAAATGCGGTATGACGGGTAAGAGATCAGGAAGATAGAACGATGGCGAACATACTCGTAGTTGATGATGAAATGGGCATCCGGGAATTACTCTCGGAAATCCTTGGCGATGAAGGCCACGCCATCACGCTGGCGGAGAATGCGCAGCAGGCCCGCGAGGCGCGCGCCGCCGGCGCTCCCGACCTGGTCCTGCTCGACATCTGGATGCCGGATACCGACGGCGTCACCCTGCTCAAGGAATGGCAGCGCGACGGCCTGCTCACCATGCCGGTCATCATGATGTCCGGCCATGCCACCATCGACACCGCCGTCGAAGCGACCCGCATCGGCGCCCTGAATTTCCTCGAGAAGCCGATCGCCCTGCAGAAGCTGCTCAAGGCCGTGCAGCAGGGTCTGACCCGCGCGCAGGAAGTGGCGCGTGCGCCCATGGCGCCGCCGCGCCCGGTTGCTGCCGCCGCCCTTCCCGTGACGGACAACGGCGCCGGCGCAGCCAATGTGGCAGCAGCCCCGATGTTCGCGCAGGCGCCGCCGCAGATGGCCAACGGCTCGCGCCTGGTCCATGCGATTTCGCAAGGCGAGGGCACCGGTTACACGCTGTCCTTTGACCTGCCGCTGCGCGAAGCCCGCGACGCCTTCGAGCGCATGTACTTCGAACACCACCTGGGCCGCGAAGGCGGCAGCATGACGCGCGTGGCCGAGAAGACCGGCCTGGAACGCACCCACCTGTACCGCAAGCTCAAGCAGCTCGGCGTCGAGCCGGGCAAGCTCGCCAAGAAGGGCGTCTGATTGGCCGGAGCCGTTCCGGTCACCCTGGTCACCGGTCCCAGTGCCGGCGCACGCGAGGCGGCCATCGCCTCGCTGCTCGACGCCGCGGCATCCACGAGCCCGCCTGGCGGTTTCAGCGCCGTCATCCTCGAAGGGCTTGCTTCAGGCAGCACACCCATCCCCGACTTGTCCTCTGTCAGACTTGTCCGACTCGCACCCGGGTGCGTGTGCTGTACCGGCAACCTGGTTTTGCGTGTAACATTAAATCGACTGTTGCGCCAAGGCCCGGAACGCCTGTTCATCGGTGTGGCGAGCAGCGAGCATCTTGATCAGTTGCGATCGTGGCTGCAAGCAGCGCCATACGATCAGCTGTTGGCACTGAACCCGACCCTGTACGCGTAAGACCTGAGCTTGACATCTTTGCTTACACAGCGTGTCCTTGAAATCGGTTCAGCAAGCCCCACCTCTTAACCGAAGTGATCAGCCAACTGCCTGCCGCCAAGCGGTTGGTTCACTATCGGGTGGCTCGGAAAACCGGGACACCCCTCACTCTGATCGAGAGAAGGAGTCATCATGAACATGATCTATAACAGCGAACAGTACAGCGTCGTCGAATTTGGCGTGGATCGCGACCTCGAAGCCCTGCGCTTCGGCGGATACGAGATCGTCGACAAAGCCGGCCGGCGCGAAGCGTTCATCGGCGGCAAACTGGCTCAATCTTTCCGCCGCGATGTGAACAATCTCATCGCCAGCGAGCCGACCATGGAAGAAATCGACGACTTCCTGGGTTCCTATGACACCCTGATGAGCCAGCCGGTCGTGCTGCACTAATTCATCAGGAAGGGCTACTACGGTTCCGGGACGTAGTAGCTCCACCGGCACCTCTGGGCGTGTTAAGCTGCGCGCCATGTGCCAACTCCTCGGAATGAACTGCAACGTCCCCACGGACATCGTTTTCTCCTTCACCGGCTTCGCCCATCGCGGCGGACGCACCGATACCCACCACGACGGCTGGGGCATCGCTTTCTTCGAAGGCAAGGGCGTACGCCATTTTGTCGACCATCAGGCCGCAGTCGCTTCGCCGATCGCCGAACTGATCAAGCGCTACCCGATCAAGTCCACCAACGTCATCGCCCATATCCGCAAGGCCACCCAGGGCCAGGTCGCGCTCGAGAACTGCCATCCTTTCGTGCGCGAGATGTGGGGGCGCTACTGGGTGTTCGCCCACAATGGCGACCTGAAGGACTTCGCGCCTGTACTGAACGGACCGTTCCGCCCGGTCGGCACGACCGACAGCGAGCTGGCCTTCTGCTGGCTGATGCAGAGCCTGCGCGACGAGTTCGGCGACGGCTCCTCGCGCAGCGCGCCCTCGCTCGCCGAACTGCGTGCCGCCCTCGAAAAACTGGTGCCGCAAATCGCCGCCCATGGTACCTTCAACATGATGCTCTCGGACGGCACCGCGCTGTTCACCCACTGCTCGACCAAGCTGTGCTACATCGTGCGCCAGTATCCGTTCGCCGCGGCGCACCTGGCAGACGAAGACCTCTCGGTCGACTTCTCGCAGGTGACCACGCCGAACGACCGGGTCGCCATCATCGTGACCGAACCCTTGACCAACAACGAGACCTGGACCCCCTTCGCTCCTGGCGAACTGAAGCTGTTCGTGGATGGGCTGCCACAATAGTGGCAAAAAGCTATCATTCCGTTGATAAATTAATGCCAATAATCCACTAACAGGGGCGGATACGGTAAAGTAGCCATGTTCGCGAGCCCATCCAGACGACATGACCGATACCGCCAGCCATGACCAGCCGCTGAAACTGCGCAATTTCTACCTCGGGCGCCAGCCGGTGCTCGACCGTAACCAGGCGCTGTTCGGCTACGAATTGCTGTTCCGCGGCAGCGCCCAGGGGAAGGCAGAGATCGATTCCGGCCTGTCTGCCAGCGCCGGCGTGATCCACCATGCTTCGCAACTGGGCTTGCCGCGCGCGATCGGCGACGCCACCGCCTTCCTGAACGTCGACACCGACGTGCTTCACAGCGACATGTTCGCTTTCCTGCCGCGCGAACGCACCGTGCTCGAGATCGTACGCTCGGTGGAACCGAACGACGCCGTCATCGGGCGCATGACCGAACTGTCGCAGCACGGCTTTCGCTTCGCGGCGGAAGCCTCGGCCCATGGCGCCAGCCTGGCGCGCCTGCTGCCGGTGATCGACTACGTCAAGATGGACCTGCGCGAACTGCCGGTGGTGACCCTGCTATCGCTGGCGCCGCGCCTGCGCGGCACCGGCAAGCGCCTGGTGGCCGAGAAGGTCGAGACCCATAACGAATACCGCACCTGCCTGGACATCGGCTTCGACTACTTCCAGGGCTATTATTTTGCCAAGCCGACCGTGATCGCCGGCCGCAAGCTGTCGCCCTCGCAGGCGGCGGTGCTGGACCTGTTGAACCTGGTGACCTCGGACGCCGACAATGCCGAGATCGAGCGCGCCGTGAAGAAGGACGTCACGCTCGGCCTGAACCTGCTGCGCCTGGTGAATACGCCGGCGGCCGGGGCAGGGCGCAAGATCGAGTCGGTCAGCCAGGCCCTGATGCTGCTGGGGCGCCGCCAGCTGCAGCGCTGGCTGCAGATCCTGCTGTACGCCGAGCCGGGCGTGCGCGGCCACAACCTCAGCCCGCTCCTGATGCTGGCCACCACCCGCGCGCGCCTGATGGAACTGCTGGCGCAGCGCCTGCGTCCCGGCCAGCGCAACGTGGCGGAGATCGCCTTCACGGTGGGCATGATGTCGCTGATGGACACCCTGTTCTGCATCCCGATGCAGGACATCGTGGAACAGATCCCGGTGATCGACGAAGTGCGCCATGCGCTGCTGGTGCGCCGCGGCTTCTTCGGCGAGCTGCTGCGCCTGGCCGAGTCGATCGAGCGCATGGACGATGCGCAGGACGAGGTGGCGCCGGCGCTGCACGAATTGTCGATGGATGGCGACGACCTGGCCGAGCTCGAGATCTCGGCCTTCGAGTGGAGCGACACGGTCGTTCGCTACGCGATCTAACGCCTAGCTTAGGTGACGCCGGAACGCGTCCACTGGCTGTGCAGCTCGGGATCCGTGCGCAGCTCCCACACCCCCAGCACGACCGTCGCGATGCCCGCGAGACCCAGGCTCCAGGTCATGGCCGGGTCGCGCACGACGCCGACCAGCCAGGGCGAGACCGCCACCCACACTCCGACGACGATATTCAGCAGCACGGCCCAGACATAGGTCCTGACCAGGTCGAATGCGGCCAGCAGCGCGATGATCGCGCCCGCGATGTAAGCGTTGATCGCCGGGGGCGAATAGGAAGGATAGCCGAGCGCCCAGGGCGACATGAACAGCCAGACGCCGATCACGACCATGAGCTGGTCCTGCCAGTGCCGGGACGACGGATGCATTGCCATGATGTGATCCTCCATGCGTGGACGTCGCATTGCTTGGACAATGCTGCAGCGTGGAAGTTTGCGAGGGAAGCGGGAAACGCCGCCGGCATCGACCGGCGGCGCAGGGGAGGATCAGGACAGGTTCGGCGCCAGGTAACGCTCGAGTTCGCTCTTGTCCATGCCGCGGCGGCGCGCCATGTCCTCGAGCTGGTCTTCGCCGATCTTGCCGACCACGAAGTACTTCGAGTCCGGGTGGGCAAAATAGAAGCCCGACACCGCGGCGCCCGGGTACATGGCGAAGGACTCGGTCAGCTCCATGCCGATCTCTTCCGCCTGCAGGGTACGGAACAGCTCGGCCTTGACGGTGTGCTCCGGGCAGGCCGGGTAGCCCGGCGCCGGACGAATGCCCTGGTATTCTTCCTTGATCAGCGCTTCGTTCGACAGGTCCTCGCCCGCCGCGTAACCCCACAAATCGGTGCGCACGCGCTCGTGCAGGTACTCGGCGAAGGCTTCGGCCAGGCGGTCGGCCAAGGCCTTGAGCATGATCGAGGAATAGTCGTCGAGGGCCGCTTCGAAGCGCTGCTCGTGCTTTTCGATGCCCAGGCCGGCGGTGACCGCGAACATGCCGATGTAGTCGGCAATGCCGGAATCCTTCGGCGCCACGAAATCGGACAGGCACTGGTTCGGGCGCTGCTCGCCATCGACCACCGGCTTGACGCCCTGCTGGCGCAGGCCGTACCAGGTGAACGCGACTTCCTTGCGCGATTCGTCCGTGTAGATTTCGATGTCGTCGTCATTGACGGCGTTGGCCGGCAGCAGCGCGATGGCGCCGTTGGCGGTCAGCCAGCGGCCTTCGATGATCTTCTTGAGCATCGCCTGGGCTTCCTCGAACACCTTGGTGGCGGCTTCGCCCACCACCTCGTCGGTGAGGATGGCGGGGTAGGGGCCGGCCAGGTCCCAGGTCTGGAAGAAGGGACCCCAGTCGATGTAGCGCGCCAGTTCGCCCAGCTCGACGTTCTTGAACACGCGGCGGCCGATGAATTTCGGCTTCACCGGTGCGTAGGCGAGCCTGGCCTTGTTGCCGCGCGCCTGCTCGAGGGTGAGCATCGGCAGCGCCTTCTTGTTGGCGTGCTGCACGCGGATGCGTTCGTAATCCTGGGCGAGCTCGATGATGTAGGTGTCGCGCGTGTCGTCGGTCAGCAGCGACTGGCCCACCGACACCGAACGCGAGGCGTCCGGCACGTAGACCACCGGGCCTTCGTAGTGCGGCGCGATCTTGACGGCGGTGTGGGCGCGGCTGGTGGTGGCGCCGCCGATCAGGAGCGGGATCTTCTTCTCGCGGAAGTAGGGATCGCGCTGCATCTCGCGCGCCACGTGGGCCATCTCTTCGAGCGAAGGCGTGATCAGGCCCGACAGGCCAACCATGTCGGCGTTCTCTTCCTTGGCCTTGGCCAGGATGTCCGCGGCCGGGACCATCACGCCCATGTTCACGATTTCGAAGTTATTGCACTGCAGGACCACCGAGACGATGTTCTTGCCGATGTCGTGCACGTCGCCCTTGACGGTCGCGATGACCATCTTGCCCTTCGGCTTGGCGACGATGCCGGTGCGGCGTTCTTCTTCCGCCTTCTCTTCTTCGATGAAGGGCACCAGGTGGGCCACGGCCTGCTTCATCACGCGTGCCGACTTGACCACCTGCGGCAGGAACATCTTGCCCTGTCCGAACAGGTCGCCGACGATGTTCATGCCGTCCATCAGCGGGCCTTCGATCACGTGGATCGGGCGGCCGCCGGACACCAGGACCTGCTGGCGCATCTCTTCGGTATCCTCGACGATCCACTGCGTGATGCCGTGCACCAGCGCGTGCGCCAGGCGCTTCTCGACCTTCGCCTCGCGCCACTCCAGGTTCTGTTCCTGCTTGCCGGCGCCGGCCTTCAGGGTGCCGGCGAATTCGATCATGCGCTCGGTGGCGTCCTCGCGGCGGTTCAGCACCACGTCCTCGACGCGCTCGCGCAGCTCGGCGGGCAGGTCGTCGTAGACGCCGACCATGCCGGCGTTGACGATCCCCATGGTCATGCCGGCCTTGATCGCGTGGTACAGGAAGACGGTGTGGATCGCTTCGCGCGCCGGGTCGTTGCCGCGGAAGCTGAACGAGACGTTCGAGACGCCGCCCGACACCTTCGCGTGCGGCAGGTTCTTGCGGATCCAGGCCGTGGCTTCGATGAAGTCCACGGCGTAGTTGTTGTGCTCTTCGATGCCGGTGGCGATCGCGAAGATATTCGGGTCGAAGATGATGTCTTCCGGCGGGAAGCCGACTTTTTCGACCAGCACCTGGTAGGCGCGCGCGCAGATCTCGGTCTTGCGCGCGAAGGTGTCGGCCTGGCCCTGTTCGTCGAAGGCCATCACGATGACGGCAGCGCCGTAGCGGCGGCACAGGGTCGCCTGGCGGATGAATTCTTCTTCGCCCTCTTTCAGCGAGATCGAGTTGACGATGGCCTTGCCCTGCACGCACTTCAGGCCTGCCTCGATAACGCTCCATTTGGAGGAGTCGATCATGATCGGCACGCGCGAGATGTCCGGTTCGGACGCGATCAGGTTCAGGAAGCGCGTCATCGCGGCCACGGAGTCGAGCATTGCCTCGTCCATGTTGATGTCGATGACCTGGGCGCCGTTCTCGACCTGCTGGCGCGCCACCGACAGCGCATCGTCGAACTGCTCGTTCAGGATCATGCGGGCAAAAGCCTTGGAGCCGGTGACGTTGGTGCGCTCGCCGACGTTGACGAACAGCGAACGGTCGTCGATGGTGAAGGGCTCGAGGCCCGACAGGCGCATCGCGACCGGCACGTCCGGGACCTGGCGCGGCGGGGACGCTTCGAGAATCTTCGAAATGGCGGCGATGTGGTCCGGCGTGGTGCCGCAGCAGCCGCCGGCGATGTTGATGAAGCCGGCGTCGGCGAATTCGCGCAGCAGGGCCGAAGTGTCGCTGGGGAGCTCGTCGAAGCCGGTGTCGCTCATCGGGTTGGGCAGGCCCGCGTTCGGGTAGATGCACACGAAGGTATCGGCGATCGTCGACAGCTCTTCGGCATAGGGGCGCATCAGCGCGGCGCCCAGCGCGCAGTTGAGGCCGACGGTCAGCGGCTTGGCATGGCGTACCGAGTTCCAGAAGGCGGCCACGGTCTGGCCCGACAGGATGCGGCCCGAGGCGTCGGTAACGGTGCCCGAGATCATGAGCGGCAGGCGCGGGGTTTCCGGATGCTCTTCGAAGTACAGGTCGATCGCGAACAGCGCGGCCTTGCAGTTCAGGGTGTCGAAGATGGTCTCGACCAGCAGCACGTCGGAACCGCCGTCGACCAGGCCGCGCACCTGTTCGTGGTAGGAGGCGACCAGCTGGTCGAAGGTGATGTTGCGGAAGGCCGGGTCGGTCACGCTGGGCGAGATCGAAGCGGTCTTCGGGGTCGGGCCGAGGGCGCCGGCCACGAAGCGCGGCTTGTCCGGGGTACTGTATTTGTCGCAGGCGGCGCGCGCGAGCTTCGCTGCTTGCACGTTCATCTCGTAGGCGAGATGCGCCATGTGGTAGTCGTCCTGCGCCACGCCGGTGGCGCCGAAGGTATTCGTTTCGATCAGGTCGGCACCGGCGGCGAGGTAGCGCTCGTGGATCTCCTGGATGATGTGGGGCTGGGTGAGCGTGAGCAGCTCGTTGTTACCCTTGACGAAGAGCTCGCGCTGGCCGGCGCCTTCCGGCGCGCTGAAGTCCTTGAAACGCTCGCCGCGGTAGGCGGCTTCATCGAGCTTGTACTGCTGGATGATGGTGCCCATCGCGCCATCCAGGATCATGATGCGGCGCTTCAGGATGTCGCGCAGCTGGGAATCGATCGGGGAAATGGAGCGAAGTGGGGCGTTCATGGTGTCGTCTTTCTACGGCTTTACAGGCCGTTTACTGTTGGGCGGTCTACGATTATACGTCAGGACGCCGGCTTGCTCTGCGGAGGGCGAAAATGCCGATCCGTGTATGTATCTTTATGTATTGATTTCGCCGGCTGTTACATGACGTTACAAAACCTAATACATCCGCAATCTTTACGTTACATACACGGACGACAATTAACGCGTCGTCACAGGTTGGCGAAGCTTTTAACGGGATGATTGCATGAACAAAGAATATGAGCCGGATTGGGACCAGCCGGTGAACCGCATCGAAGAACCGGCTGTCGCCGTGAAGCCCCAAACGATCAACGGCGTGAAACAGATCGTGACGATCCGTTTGGACGTGGACATGCTCGAATGGTTCAAATCGGCGGGTCCGGGTTACCAGACCCGTATCAACCAGGTACTGCGCGAGTATATGGACGCACAGCGCACGGCTGGGTCGCAAGAGAAGTGATGGTTCGGGGCGAATGCCCCGATTTTCATTTTAGGAGAAGATTTTTCCGCCCAGCGGGAAACTCTTGAGGAATTCCGCCGCAGCCAGGCGTTTGCCGCCAGGCTTTTGAAGTTCGGTCATGCGCAATGCACCGCTGCCGCATGCGACCACGATGCCCCCCGCATCCGCCGCCAGCACCTGGCCCGGCGTGCCGGCGCCAGGCGCCAGTTCCGCATTCCACACCTTGACGGTCACGCCGTCGACCAGCCCATGCGCACCCGGGAAGGGATTGAAGGCGCGCACCCGGCGCCACAGCACGGCGGCGTCCAGGGCGAAATCCAGCTTCGCTTCTTCCTTGCTGATCTTGGCGGCGTAAGTCACGCCGGCTTCCGGCTGCGGCACCGCCTCGAGCTGGCCGATTTGCATCTTGCGCAGCGCCTCGACGATCATGCGTCCGCCAAGCATGGCCAGCTTGTCGTGCAGGCTGCCGGTGGTGTCCGTGTCTTCAATGGCGACGCGTTCGATCAGCATCATCGGCCCGGTGTCGAGGCCTTCTTCCATGCCCATGATGGTCACGCCGGTGTCGATGTCGCCGGCTTCGATCGCGCGGTGGATCGGCGCCGCGCCGCGCCAGCGCGGCAGCAGGGAACCATGGATATTGATGCAGGGCTTGATATCAAGCGTGCTGCGCGGCAGGATCAGGCCATAGGCCGCCACCACCATCACGTCGTAATCGAGCGCCAGCAGGCGCTCGTGGGCGTCGCGCGCTTCCTCGGCGCGCTGCGGATCCTTGGCGTCCATGCGCAGCGACAGCGGCTGCGCAACGGGCATGCCGTGCGCCAGCGCATACTGTTTCACGCTTGACGCCTGCAGCTGCATGCCGCGCCCGGCCGGGCGGTCGGGCTGGGTCAGGACCAGGGGAATCTCGAAGCCGGCCTCGTGCAGGGCACGCAGGGCGACAGCGGCGAACTCGGGCGTGCCGGCAAAAACGACCTTCATCGGCGGCCCTGTCAGCGGCGGGCGCTGCGCAAGGCGGCGTCGCGCTCCATGCCGCGCTCTTCCTTCTGCAGCTTGGCCTTGATGCGGTTGCGCTTGAGCGGCGACAGGTATTCGACGAAGACCTTGCCCATCAGGTGGTCCATCTCGTGCTGGATGCACACGGCCAGCAGGCCGTCGGCTTCGAGCTCGAATTCCTTGCCTTCGACGTCATAGGCCTTGCACTTGATGCGCGCCGGGCGCTCGACGCCGTCATAGATGCCGGGCACCGACAGGCAGCCCTCGTCGTAGACCTGCTTCTCTTCGCTGGCCCAGGTGATTTCCGGATTGACGAAGACCATCAGCTGGTCGGTCGTCTCGCTGACGTCGATGACGACCACGCGCTCGTGCACGTCCACCTGGGTGGCGGCCAGGCCGACGCCCGGTGCGTCGTACATGGTGTCGGCCATGTCGCTGACCAGCTGGCGCAGGCGCTCGGTACCGAATTCGGTGACCGGCTTGGCAACCTTGTGCAGGCGTGGATCAGGATAGCGGAGGATCTTCAGTAAGGCCATGGTCGAAAAAGTAAGAGGAGATAGGTGTTCAATAAGATTGTTGCGCGCGTACAGAAATGCAACACATCCCCGATCCTGCAAGACGCGGTTTGTCTTGCTAGTTCAGGGATTTATGTGCAGAATTTGATTCAGTACGGCAACCTTTTGTCGATCAGAGCGGGTCATCGTGCTGTCTCTATCCAGCAGACGATGCGCGCTGCCAGCCCTTCGGTGTCAAAGCCGCAATCCATGTGCGCTAAGCGGACGCAACGACGGACACAATGACGGAAACAAGCAATGAAAAATTTTAGCACAGTCGTGACCCGCGCTGCTGCCGCGGCCCTCGTCGCGTGTGCCGTGGCCGGCCCGGTCCAGGCCGCCCCAGCATCGTCCGCCGCTTGCGCTTTCCGCCCGAACGCTCCTGACCAGCACGTCGTGGTCAAGGGCGATACCCTTTGGGATATTTCCGGCACTTTCTTGCAGAATCCCTGGTGCTGGCCACAGGTGTGGGGCATGAACCGCGACGAGATCCGCAACCCGCACTGGATCTATCCCGGCCAGGTCATCTATTTCGACCGCACGCGCGGCCGCCTGTCCCTGACCCGTCCCGGCAGCGCCGACGGCCGGGGGGAGCCACCGCTCACCAGACTGTCGCCGCAGCTGCGCAGCGAATCGCTCGAGCGTGACGCCGTGCAGTCGATACCGGCCGGCATGATCGAGCCTTACCTGACCCAGCCGCTGGTGGTCGAAGCCAACGCGCTGGCTGGCGCCCCGCGCATCGTCGCGTCGCAGGAAGGCCGCGTCTACCTCGGCACGGGCGACCGCGTCTATGTCAAGGGCGAGCTGCAGGGCGGCAAGACCTTCCAGGTGTTCCGTCCGAGCGGCCCGCTGCGCGATCCGCAGACCCGCAAGGTGCTGGCGCACGAGGCCGCCTACCTGGGCACCGTCACGCTCGACCGCGAAGCCGCGCCGGGCGTGGATGCGCATACCTTCCGCGTTGCCGAGACGCGCCAGGAAATGGGCGTGGGCGACCTCCTGATCCCGATGCCGCCGACACCGGTGCGCAACTACATGCCGCATGCGCCGGCGCAGCCGGTCGATGCGCGCGTGATGTCGATCTATGCGGGCGTCAGCTACGCCGGCCAGAGCCAGGTGGTGACTGTCAATCGCGGCTCAGTTGACGGACTCGATGTCGGTTCCGTGCTGCAGCTCTATCATCTCGGGAAGACGGTGCCGGACCCGGCCAGCAAAGGCGTGCTCGGCTTCGGCAAACGAACGATCAAGCTGCCCGACGAGCAATATGGCAGCCTGTTCATTTTCCGCGTGTTCAGCAATGTCTCGTACGGACTGATCATGCAAGTGAAGGCGCCGGTGGAAGTCGGCGACGTGGCGCGCTCACCGGAGTAAACCTTACCGTGCAGGACACGGCCCCCCACATCGTCACCAGCCCACCGGATTTCCGCGCCATCGCCGACTGGATCCGGCTGGAAGGAACGGCGGGCGTGGGATGCCGCACCGGCCGGTTGCTGCTGGATGTCTTCGGCTCGCCCGCGGCCATCTTCCGCGCCGGCCATGCGGCCCTGGCCGCCCATGTGCCGGCCGCCCAGGCCGCCGCGCTGTGTGCGCCGGTCTCGTCCGAACTCGCACGGCAGATCGAGCTCACGCTGGCCTGGCTGTCGGGAGCGAACCGCCACCTCCTCACGCTGCACGACACCGATTATCCGCAAAGCCTGCGTCACATCCCCGATCCGCCGCTTCTCCTTTATCTGCATGGACAGCGAGCATTGTTGTCTTCGCCCATGATCGCCGTGGTCGGCAGCCGCAATGCCAGCACGCAGGGCAGGGCCAATGCGGCAGGCTTCGCGGAAAGCCTGTCGCATGCGGGCCTGTGCGTGGTGTCGGGCATGGCGCTCGGCATCGATACGGCCGCACACGAAGGCGCCCTGCGCGGTCCGGGTTCCACCATCGCCGTCATCGGCACCGGCGCCGATCGTGTCTACCCGGCGCGCAACCGCCCCCTCGCGCACCGGATTGCGGACGAAGGCTGCATCCTCAGCGAATATACACTCGGCACCCCGCCAGTCGCCGGCAACTTTCCGCGCCGCAATCGCATCATCAGCGGCATGGCGGCCGGCGTGCTCGTGGTCGAGGCGGCGGCGCAGTCGGGTTCGCTGATCACTGCGCAGATGGCGGCAGAGCAGGGGCGCGAAGTATTCGCGCTGCCCGGGTCGATCCACTCGGCGCTGGCCAAGGGTTGCCACCAACTGATCCGCGAAGGCGCGCAGCTGGTCGAGACCGTGGACGAGGTGCTGGCCGCGCTGCGGGTCTCGCCGCTCGTGCGGCAAGCTGCACCGCTACCTGCCGCTGCCGGCGACGATGCGCTGCTGGCCGCGCTGGGCCACGATCCGGTGGAGTCCGATGCGCTGCTGGCGCGCCTCGGCCTTGACGCCGGCGCGCTGGCCGGCGAACTGCTGGCGCTCGAACTGGCCGGGCTGCTCGAACGCTTGCCCGATGGCCGTGTGCAGCGCGTCGTGCATGCCGCATGAATCATGGAAAGTATGGCTGTTCTCTCTTATGCGCGATGCATGAGGCGGTGCGAAAAAGAGTATTCTTCTTGCGATATTTTTGTGAAATGCTTGGCCTGAATTTTGTTAAAAATCGACAAAACTGAATGAACGGATAAGGCCACGAAACAACGTTTTTTACGTAGAGGGCGCCACGTGGCGTGCCAGGCTTGTGCCTCGGCGAGCTTAGCTGCTACAGTAGCGTCACTATGTTCGACATCCTGGTCTACCTCTACGAGACGTACTATCGTCCTGACGCCTGCCCCGAGCCGGCGGCCCTGGCACGCAAGCTGTCCGCCGTCGGTTTCGATGACATCGAGATTTCCGAGGCGCTGGACTGGCTCTCCGGGCTGACCGAAGCGGCAGTTTCCGACGCCATCGATGCCTGCACCGGCATCCGCTACTACGTGGACGAGGAATACATCGAACTGGGTAGCGCCGCGATCGGCTTCATCCAGTTCCTCGAGAGCGCCAAGGTGCTCAGCCCGGTGCAGCGCGAGATCGTCATCGAGCGCGCGCTGGCCTGCGACGAGTCGCCGGTGGCGCTCGGCAAGCTCAAGATCATCGTGCTGATGGTCCTGTGGAGCCAGGGCAAGGAACCCGATGCGCTCATGTTCGACGACCTGTTCGGCGACGACGACGACCAGGAACCGCGCCTGCTGCACTAAGCGATCCAACAGGTTTCATCAACGGGGCTCATGCCCCGTTTTTCATTTCTGCGTCACCATTTCTGGGCATCTCCGCGCCGCCAGGGTGCGCTTCGCCAGCCGAACGTGCACTTGCGGTCGGCGCGGCATCGCGCTTATCATTGGCCGCTCAATCCAGATTGTTACCATACAGACACTACGGCTTTCACAACCGTCCAGCCCGGGAGCATGTATGATGCGCGGGCAAAAGCCACTTATATATAGAGCACCCGAGAAACACTATGACCAAATCCCTCATCATCGCAGAGAAGCCGTCGGTCGCGAACGACATCGCGAAGACGCTGGGCGGCTTCACCAAGCACGATGAGTACTTCGAATCCGACCAATACATCCTGTCGTCCGCCGTCGGCCACCTGCTCGAGATCGCGGTGCCCGAGGAGTACGACGTCAAGCGCGGCAAATGGAGCTTCACGCACCTGCCGGTGATCCCGCCATACTTCGCGCTGAACCCGATCGCCAAGACCGAGTCGCGCCTCAAGGTGCTGAACAAGCTGATCAAGCGCAAGGACGTCACCACCCTGATCAACGCATGTGACGCAGGACGCGAAGGAGAACTCATCTTCCGCCTGATCGCCCAGAATGCGAAGGCCAAGCAGCCGGTGAAGCGCCTGTGGCTGCAGTCGATGACGGCCAATGCGATCCGCGAAGGCTTCGCCCACCTGCGCAGCGACGAAGAGATGCTGCCGCTGGCCGACGCCGCGCGCTGCCGCTCCGAGGCCGACTGGCTGATCGGCATCAACGGCACCCGCGCCATGACCGCCTTCAATTCAAAAGAGGGCGGGTTCTACCTGACCACCGTGGGCCGGGTGCAGACCCCGACCCTGTCGATCGTGGTCGAGCGCGAAGAGAAGATCAAGAAGTTCGTCCCGCGCGACTACTGGGAAGTGCGGGCCGAGTTCGTGTGTGCGGCCGGCATCTACGAAGGTCGCTGGCTCGACCAGAATTTCAAGAAGGACGAGAACGATCCGGAGAAGCGCGCCGAGCGCCTGTGGAGCAAGGCTGCCGCCGATTCGATCGCCGCCGCATGCCGCGGCAAGCAGGGCGTGGTGACCGAGGAATCGAAGCCGACCACCTCGATGGCGCCGGCCCTGTTCGACCTGACCAGCCTGCAGCGCGAGGCCAACGGCCGCTTCGGCTTCTCGGCCAAGAACACGCTCGGCCTGGCGCAGGCGCTGTACGAGAAGCACAAGGTGCTGACCTATCCGCGTACCGATTCGCGCCACCTGCCGGAAGACTACATCGCGACCGTCAAGAACACGCTGGAGTCGCTGAACGAGACCAACAACTACCAGCAGTTCTCGAAGCAGGTGCTGAAGAACGGCTGGGTCAAGCCGAACAAGCGCATCTTCGACAACACCAAGATCTCGGACCACTTCGCGATCATCCCGACCGGCGTCATCCCCAAGAACCTGACCGAGCCGGAACAAAAGCTGTACGACCTGGTTACGCGCCGCTTCCTGGCGGTGTTCTTCCCGCCGGCCGAGTTCCTGGTGACGACCCGCTTCACCGAAGTCTCGGGCCACCAGTTCAAGACCGAAGGCAAGGTGATGACCAACCCGGGCTGGCTGGCGATCTACGGCAAGGAGTCGCAGACCGACGACAAGGACGGCGCCAACCTGGTGCCGGTGCAGAAGGGCGAGAAGGTCCTGACCGAGAAGATCACGGCCAATGGCCTGGTGACCAAGCCGCCTGCGCGCTACAGCGAAGCGACGCTGCTGTCGGCGATGGAAGGCGCGGGCAAGCTGGTCGACTCCGACGAGCTGCGCGATGCCATGGCCGGCAAGGGCCTGGGCACGCCGGCGACCCGTGCGGCCATCATCGAAGGCCTGCTGACCGAGAAATACCTGATCCGCGAAGGACGTGAACTGATCCCGACCGCCAAGGCGTCGCAGCTGATGACGCTGCTGCGCGGCCTGGGCGTGAACGAACTGACCGCGCCCGAGCTGACCGGCGAGTGGGAGTTCAAGCTCTCGCAGATGGAGAAGGGCAAGATCTCGCGCGACGAGTTCATGCGCGAGATCGCGCAGATGACGCAGATTATCGTCAAGCGCGCCAAGGAATACGACAACGAGACCATCCCGGGCGACTACGCGACCCTGAAGACCCCGTGCCCGAACTGCGCCGGCGTGGTCAAGGAAAACTACCGCCGCTTCGCCTGCACCAAGTGCGACTTCTCGATGTCGAAGACGCCGGGCAGCCGCCAGTTCGAGATCGCGGAAGTCGAGGAGCTGCTGGAGAAGCGCACCATCGGCCCGCTGCAGGGATTCCGCTCGAAGATGGGCCGTCCGTTCGCGGCAATCCTGCGCATCGTGCGCGACGAAGACATCCAGAACTTCAAGCTCGAATTCGACTTCGGCCAGGACCAGGACGATGGCGAGGAAGGCGAGGGCGTCGACTTCACCGGCCAGACCGCGCTCGGCCCCTGCCCGAAGTGCGCAAGCGGCGTGTACGAGATGGGCCTGGCCTATGTGTGCGAGAAGACGGTCGCCAGGCCCAAGGCTTGCGACTTCCGCAGCGGCCGCATCATCCTGCAGCAGGAGATCCTGCCGGAACAGATGGCCAAGCTGCTCAACGACGGCAAGACCGACCTGCTGCCGGGCTTTGTTTCGCAGCGCACGCGCCGCGCCTTCAAGGCCTTCCTGGTGCGCGGCAAGGACGGCAAGATCAGCTTCGAGTTCGAAGAGCGCAAGGCCAAGCCGGCGGCAAAAGGCAAAGCCGCCGCAGCCGACGGCGCCGCGGATGGCGCCGATGGCGCGGCAGCAGCGGCCGTGAAGCCGGCCGCCAAGAAGGCGCCGGCGAAGACCGCGGCGAAAGCTGCGGCCAAGACGGCGGTGCGCAAGCCGGCGGCGAAGAAGGTTGCGTCGGCGGCGAAGAAGTAAGCGCTGCGCTTCGGAAAGCGGAAAACGCGAACCCTCGGGTTCGCGTTTTTTATTTACGCCAGCGGTTTTACTTGACCGTCTCGAGGATCCAGTCGCTGACCAGCGCGAGCGCGGCCGGCGCGAAGCTCTCTTCGATGTCGAAATACTCCGAGCTGGTGCCGGTCGGTGCGGTCTGGAACAGGTGGTTCAGTCCCGGCAGCTCCTTCACGGTGGCGCGCGGGTTGTCCTTGAGCGCCGTGCGGATCGCGCCGAGGTTCATGGCGGCGGGCACCTGGAAATCGCGTTCGCCGTTCAGGGCCAGGACCGGCTGGCGGACGGTCTGCAGCACGGGACCGGGTTCATGCCTCAGGAAGGGATGGAACCAGGGCGTGGAAAACGTCTGGACGCGCCGCATGCCCGTCCCTGCCGGAAGCGTGCCATTGCGCTCGGCTTCTTCCATCGCCTGGCGCGCCTTGTCGGTGGCTGCTTCCAGCCGCGGTTCCGAGGCCAGGGCCGCGAGCAGCGCGCGGTTCAGTGTGCGTTCCCTGGCAAGCATCTCGTCCGGCATGCCCTGCGCCCTGGCGCCCAGGGCCAGCTGTTCGACCATGAGCAGTTCGCCCCGCACGCCCGGCGCCGCCAGCATCACGACGAAGGCCAGGTCGGGATCGCGCGCGGCCACCAGCGGTGCGATCAACCCGCCCTCCGAATGGCCGACGATGCCGATGCGCCTGGTGTCGACGTCGGCGCGGCTGCGCAGGAAGCGTACGGCAGCCTCGGCATCGGCGGCGAAATCGAAGGTGCTTGCATCTTTGTACACGCCGGTCGACTTGCCGACGCCGCGCTTGTCGTAGCGCAGTACGGCGATCCCCTGGCGGTTCAGGTGGTCGGCCAGGACCACGAACAGCTTGTGCTCGGCCACGTTTGCAGCGCGGTCAAGCGGACCGGAGCCGTGTACCAGCACGACTGCAGGGAACGGACCCTTGCCCTGCGGGACGCTGAACGTGCCGGCCAGCCTGGCCTGGGCCGGGGCATTGTCGAAACTGACTTCGCTGCTCGTATAGGCCGGCTGGCGCGCCGCAATTGCCTCTTCTTGCGGGCGCTTCGGTTTCTGGGCGTCGGCGTCGGTGCGCGCGAGGCTCAGGGGAGTGCTCTGGCCTCCCTGGCTCCAGGTGCCGACCCAGGCCCTGGCCTCTTCGTTCCAGCGCGCCGTGTAGCCGGCGTTGAGCGCGAGTAACCTGAAGCTGATCTGGTCCTCGCTGACGACGAGCTGGTCCACCTTCGTGACCAGGCGCTGCTGTGGAACACGCAATGTGCCTTCCCAGCGTCCTTCCGCTGCCTTGTCGAACTGCAGGAAAACGCTCAGGGAGTTCGCAATGCGGCCTTTCCAGTGGCCGGCAGCATCTTCGGCCTGCACAGGACCGGCACTCATGAGGAAGGCGGCCAGCAGGCCGGCAGGGAGCAATTTCATGCGGTTTCTTTCGTTGGCTCGGGAACAACGAATGTAACCGCGCAGGAAACCGGACACAACAATGAGGCAGCAGTTCATTCCTCCTGCATACGCTGTTGTAAGCCTTCCCCAAAGCACAAAAATTTGCTTTTCATTAATGCCATGTTCCGGTAATAATCGATCAGGGTTTACCCCTCCAGTTTCATCATTCGGTCCCGCCCCACGGCATAACTCTTACAACGAAAAGACCCGTCTGACCCCATGAAGCTCTCCGACCTGAAAATCGCGACCCGCCTGTACCTCGGCTACGGCATCCTGATCGGCATCACCTCCATCGTCGTCGCCATCGCTTACGGCAACGTCACCGCGCTCGATTCCGCCAACGATGCCAACGTGCACACCTACAAGGTGCTGTTCGAAGTCGACGGCGCCATGGAAGCGCTGGTGAACATCGAAACGGGCGAGCGGGGCTATGCCCTGACCGGCCAGGATGCCTCGCTGCAGCCTTACACGGCCGGCCAGCAGGAATTCCAGCAGCACCTCGAGCGGGCGCTGGCGCTCACCGCCGACAACGAGGCGCAGCAGGGGCGCCTCAAGCAGCTTGCGCAGCACCAGCGCGACTGGATGGCGCTGGCCATCGAGCCGGTGATCGCCCAGCGCCGCGCCGCCGTCGGCGACGACCTGTCGCAGGTTGTCGCGACCGTCAGGGAGGGCAAGGGCAGGGCGGGCATGGATGCCATGCGCGCGACGGTGGCGCAGATCAGGGCTGCCGAAGACACGCTGCTGGTGGAGCGCGCGGCGCAGATCGGCGAAGCCCGTTCTGCCATGCGCCGCACCCTGATCGGCGGCGGCCTGATCGCCGCGGTGCTGGCGGTCTTCATGGCCTACCAGCTGGGCCGGAACATCAGCATCCCGCTGGGCCGCGCGGTCGGCCTGGCGCGCAAGGTGGCGCAGGGCGACCTGACCACCGAGGTCAAGGTCCGCACCCGGGACGAAGCCGGCGAACTGATGGCCGCGCTGAAGGACATGAACGCCTCCCTGGTGGCGATCGTCTCGAAGGTGCGCGCCGGGACTGCGACCATCGCGACCGCGGCCAGTGAGATTTCGGCCGGCAACCACGACCTCTCCAGCCGTACCGAACAGCAGGCTGCGTCGCTCGAGGAAACCGCGTCGTCGATGGAAGAGCTGACCTCGACCGTCAAGCAGAACGCCGACAATGCGCGCCAGGCCAACCAGCTGGCCGCGAGCGCCGCCGACACCGCCGCGCGCGGCGGCGAAGTGGTGGCGGAGGTGGTGACCACGATGGGCTCGATCAACGAAGCCTCGCGCAAGATTGCCGACATCATCACCGTCATCGACGGCATCGCCTTCCAGACCAACATCCTGGCGCTGAATGCGGCCGTGGAGGCGGCGCGCGCCGGCGAGCAGGGCCGCGGCTTCGCGGTGGTGGCGGGCGAGGTGCGCAACCTGGCGCAGCGTTCGGCCGCGGCCGCCAAGGAGATCAAGGGCCTGATCGGCGACTCGGTGTCGCGCGTGGAAGCCGGTTCGCGCCTGGTGGACCAGGCCGGCCGCACGATGGACGAAGTGGTGGCGAGCGTGAAGCGCGTGTCCGACATCATCGGCGAGATCGCGGCGGCTAGCGACGAGCAGCGCGAGGGGATCGAGCAGGTGAACGGCTCGATCGTGCAGATGGACCAGGTGACCCAGCAGAACGCGGCGCTGGTCGAGCAGGCCGCCGCTGCCGCCGCCGCGATGCGCGAGCAGGCCGCCGGACTGGCGCAGCTGGTGGATACCTTCCAGCTCGCAGCCTCGGCTACTACGCAGGCCCATGCACACGCTCCCGTGCAAGCACTGCCACGTCCGCCCGCCCGTGCGGCACTGCCGCGTAGCCGCCAGGCGGCGCGCGCCGGCAAGCGGCCTGCGCCGGCACCGGCGCTTGACGCCGCCGAGGTGGAATAAGCGTCCCGGACTTGTCTCGTAGCGGACGCGGATGCTGCGGCGTCGAGGTGTAAGATCGATGGCCTTCACCCGACAAGGAGACCGCCATGTTCAGCCTCGACGATTTCGCGCAGCTGCAGTTCCTGGAAGGCCGCTGGAAGGGCGTCGCGCCGGACGGCAAGGAATTCTTCGAAGAATATACCCGGACGGAACCCACGGTGTTCCAGTCGCACCGCTTCCCGGACAGCGCCTTCACCGGCCACACGGATGGCGCCAACATCAGCCTCGAGGACGGCGAGGTGATCTCGCAGTGGGGGGAGTACACCTGGAAGGCGTCGAGCATCGGCGCCGACTCGGCCGCCTTCGAGCCCGTGAATGCGCCGAGCCAGTTCATCTGGCGCCGGGTCGACGACGCGACCCTGGAAGCCCGCCAGCACTGGACGGCGGACGGCAAGGCGCAGGAATTCACGCTCCGGCTCACCAAACTGAACTAGCCACCCAAGGGCACGCGGCTGCATGAAGCAGGCCCTCGTCGTCCTCCTGCTGCTGGCCATGGGCGCCTATGTCGCGGCCTGCCTGGCGCTGTTCTTCCTGCAGCGCTCGCTGATCTATTATCCGCCGCCGGTGGCCGCCTACGCGGCGCCGAAGACCTCGATCCTCGCGCTGGACGGGGCCAGGGTCCTGGTGTCCGAACGGCCGCTGGCGGGCGAACGGGCCCTGATCTACCTCGGCGGAAATGCCGAGGACGTCACCGCCAGCCTGCCCATCCTCGACCGCGCCTTTCCCGGGCGCGCGCTCTACCTCCTGCATTACCGCGGCTACACCGGCAGCACTGGCAGTCCGTCCGAACAGGCCCTGGTCGGCGATGCGCTGGCCCTGTTCGACCGGGTGGCGCGCGAGCACCGGGACGTGGTGCTGATCGGGCGCAGCCTCGGCACCGGCGTGGCGGTGCAGGTGGCCAGCCAGCGGCCAGTCGCTAAACTGGTGCTGGTCACGCCCTATGACAGCCTGGCGGGACTGGCTGCCCGACAGTTTCCGTATTTTCCGGTACGCTGGCTGCTGCGCGACCGCTATGCCTCGTCGGAGTACGCGCCGCGCGTGCAGGCGCCGACGCTGTTGATCGCTGCCCAGCATGACGAAATCATTCCGGCAGACAGCGCCGAACGGCTGCTGGCGCGTTTTCCAGCCGGGGTGGCACGGCTGCGCGTGATCGAAGGAACGCAGCACAATTCGATTTCGGAGAGTCCCGACTACATCCCTTCGCTCCAGTGGGCGGAGTAACCCAGACAACGAAAAGGAGTCTTATGCCAGCCACACCATCCCTGCGTCACGTCGTGCTGTTCGCGTTCAAGGGCGATGCCAGCCAGGAAACGGTCGATGCCGTCGTCGCCGATTTCGGCCGGCTGCCCGCCGAGATCCCGGTCATTGCCGCCTACGAGTGGGGCACGAATGTGAGCCCCGAAGGCCTGAACCAGGGCTTCACCCACTGCTTCACCTTGACCTTCGCGAGCGACGCCGACCGCGACGCCTACCTGGTGCACCCGGCGCACCAGCGCTTCGTGGGTACCCTGGGCAGCTGCCTGGAACGTTCTCTGGTAGTCGATTACTGGACGCAGCCTTGAAACGCAGGCTCCTGCTGGGGCTGGCCATCGCATGGCAGATGCCGGCACTTGGGGCGGACCCGATCCCGCCACACCTGGCGGGCGTCTGGGCAACGGCAGATTCGCTGTATGCCGGCACCACCGCCCAGAGCGAGTTGTACCTGCAGGCGGACGGCAGCGGCATGATCATCGGTTCGGCGCCACCGCCGGTGCGCGTGGACGGGCCGGAGCGGGGCACGGCAGCGCCAAACATGCGCGTCGTCCTGGGCCTGCCGCTGCGCGCGGTGGCGGAGGCAGAGGTGCTGACCCTGCATCCGTTCTGGAAGGGCACAGGGCCGGGGACGGAACAGGCGAGGTTCAGCTGTCGCTACCTGGCGCAGGGACCGGCCCTGGCCTGCGTCGGCAGCGACAGGCGTGACATGCTGATGAAGCGGCGTAGCAGCACCCTGCCGCCTGATGCGGTGGCGACGATCGGCGCCGCGTTTGCGGAGGCCGCCGCCACGACCGTCAGGGCTGGCGCACCTCGCCCAGGGTCTTCCACACTTCCCTGAACTGCCCGACGATCTTCGGATCGTCCTGTTCGCCCTTGCCGCCAGCTTCGATGTTCGTCATCAGGATGCGGCCGGTGCCGCTGGCCGGGTCGATGAACATGAAGGCCGTGACGCCCGGGTCGCTGCCCGAATGCCCCACCAGCCCGTTCCTGCGGATGCGCCAGAACACGCCGCTGTTCGGTTCCGCCGCCGGGCTGGCGGCCGGCAAGGCGTCGGGCGCGAACTCCGGGTCGAACAGCAGGGTGAAGCCGGCCTTGGTCAGCACGCCTTCGCCGCCCTTGTAGCCCTTCACCATGGCCATCAGGAAGCGCGCCAGGTCGGCCGCGGAGGTGGTCAGGCCGCCGTCCGGGTAGGTGACCAGGGCGTAGCGCGGATAGGCCTGGTGGCGGCGGTTGTAGGCCAGCGCCTGGCGCTTCGCCTGGGCCGGGTCGGCGCGCCAGGTGGTGCTGCGCATCTGCAGCGGCTCGAAGATATGCTTGCGGGTGAAGGCCTCGAAGCTCTGGCCGCTTTTCACCTCGATCAGGTAGGCCGCCAGCGCCGCGCCGATGTTCGAGTAATGGTAGGCGGCGCCCGGCGCTGGCTTGGCGAAGTTGGTTTTCCGGTAGCTGCGCCCGCCCACCGCCAGGTAGTTCTTCAAGAAGCCGCCCAGGCTCAGGTCCTGGCGCCCCGGCTGGGTGAAGTCGCGCCTGAATTGCTGGTAGAGCGGGCCGCCGGTATCGGCATCGGGCAATACGTAGTAGGAGTGCCCGTAGATCTCGTCATCATCGACGATGCTCGAGGTGTGGGTGACCAGGTGGCGCACCGTGATCGGTCCGCCGCCATGCGGATGCTGCACCTGGAAGGGCAGGATGCCGTTGATCTCGGTGTCCAGTCCGAAGTAGCCGAGTTCGATCGCCTTCACGATCGCCACGCCGATCACGGTCTTGCTGACCGAGCCGACGTTCTGCAGCGTCTCCTCGGTGTAAGGGCGCCTGGCCTGCAGGTCCGCATGGCCGAAGCCGCGCTGGTACAGCACGGCATTGCTCGATACCACCGCCACCGCGAAGCCCGGCAGGCTCGAGGCCTGCTGGAGCTTGGCGAGCTTGTGGGTGAGGGCGGGCCGCTCTTCGGCTGCCTGCGCCACCGGGGCGGCGGCCAGCAGGGCCAGCAGGAAGGGCGCGAGCAGCTGCTTCATCGGGCTTGTACGTACAGGGGCGCGGGCTGAAATGCAAAACCGCGGCCAGGCCGCGGTTTCTCGTGTCGCATCGTCAGGCCCCGGATTTACTCCTGCCATTCCTGCAGCGCGCGAATGGCCGTCTCGCCGTTGCGGATCGCCTTGACGCGGCGTACGACTTCATTGTGCCAGGCTTCGTCGGCATCCTCGTCAGGACCATCGATATCCTGGAGGAGCAGGCGCACCAGCGCGTGCTTTTCCTCAGCACTCAGCATCTGGATCTTTTCCGCGATCTCGGCAACCAGGTTCGACATGATGCTCCTTCGGGTAATATTTTTGAAATAATAACTTGGGTTTTATAGGTTGTCGACCGGAACCATATTGTCCGTTGGTTTTCTGTCAATTAATTTATTGTCCGGGTCGATGCCGGCCCTCGCCGGACGTCCGCCGACCACCAGCGTCACGGTCTGGCTGGCACTGTCGACCAGGCGCCGTTCGCGCGCCAGCGGGTTGCCGTTGCGGTCGTCGACGCCGAATTCGATGTAGTCCTTGAGCGGCGCCGGCATCTCGTCGCCCAGTTCCCCGGCGCGCACCTTGCCCGCGTGCGCCCGGATCGTCACCTCGAACTTGCCGTCCGGACGCTGGCGCGCGCTGGCGCTGTCGGCGCGGTTCTCGTACAGCACGATGTGCTCGAACAGGTCGTCGATCAAATACGCCTTGTCGGGCGGCGTCACCGCGCGCAGCCGGTCGACCAGCGCCAGCACGGTCGGGTAGGGCGCGCCCTTGAAGCCGTGTTCCTGCAGCAGGCTGTTCAGGACGTGGTTGACGACGTCCTCGCCCAGCAGGTCGGCAAGCAGGTAGAGCGCCAGGCTGCCCTTGCGGTAGTGGACGTAGTCCTGGTTCTCGTTCTGCGCCAGCGGCAGTTCCTTGCGGCGCTCGGTGGCGCGGCCCATCAGGTAGCCATCCAGGTTGTAGCGCAGGAAGCGACGCATCTTCTGGCCGCCGACCGCGCGCTTCATGACCATCAGCGCGGTGTACTCGGACAGGCTCTCCGACAGCACGCTGGAACCGCGCGCGTGGGCGCCGGCCAGCTGGTGCCCCCACCACTGGTGGGCGGTCTCGTGGGCGCTGACGTAGAAGGGATAGTCGATGTCCTTGGGCGAATCGTCGTCGATGCGGGCGATGAAGCCGACGCTTTCCGAGAACGGGATGGTGCCCGGGAAGGCTTGCGCGTAGGACGCATAGCGCGGGAACTCGACGATGCGCAGCTCGCTGAACTGGTAGGGGCCGAAGCGGCGCGACGCGTATTCCAGGCTGGCCTGGGCGCCGCGGATCATGCGTTCGACATTGGCGTCGTGGCCCGGATGGTAGAACACGTCGATGGTCACGTCCTGCCAGCGGTCGTGCCGCACTTCGTAGCGCGCCGACTGGATGGCGTAGAAATTGAGGATCGGCTTGTCCATCCGGTAGTGGAAGTAGCGCCGCCCCTTGTCGATCCATTCCTTCTCCAGCGTGCCCGGGGCGATCGCGATCTGGTCGGGGGAGGTGGCGACGACGGCACTGAAGCCGATCCAGTCGGCGTCCATGCCGAGGACGTTGTTGGCGCGTGCCGCCGGGTCCTCGCGCGCGGGCAGCGGGTCCTTCGGCGGCAGGCCGCGGCGCTTGCGGTCGCGGTCGTCGACCAGCTCCACCGACGGCTGGTAGCCGATGCGCGGCATGACCTCGTTGGTGAAGAAGGTCCCGTTCTGGACGACCGGGGTGTCGCGGCCGATGCCGAGCAGGCCGCCCGGCTGGTAGCGCACGCTGAACTCGAGCGCCATGCGCGCGCCGGGCGCCAAGGGCTCGGCCAGGCGGTACAGGTAGAAGCCGTGCTCCGGATCGGCCGCTACCAGCCGCGCGGCCTGCGAGAAACGGGCGGCCAGTCCGGCGCCGCGCTGCTGGTACAGGACGACGTCGCGCAGCGGCGCACCGGTGCGGTTCTCCAGCTGGTAGAAACCCTTCACGGCCAGGCTGCGCGCCTCGGGGCGGACGTCGACCTGCAGGTCGACATTGGTGATGCGCGGCTGCGGCAGCCTGGCAAAGCGGCGGTAGCGCAGCTCGTATTCGGCGCGCAGGCTTTCCTGCTGCGCGCTGGTCAGGTAGCCGCCGGCGTGCAGCTCGTAGGCCAGCAGCGCACCCGTGCCCGCAAAGACCAGCAGGCCCGCGCCAAAGCCGGCCAGCACCGGCCTGGACAGGTTGCGGCGCGCCAGGCGCAGGCGCTCGCGCCAGCCGCTGTCGACGCCGCGCGCCCACAGCACGCGCGCCGCCACCATCAGCATCAGCGCCATGCCGCCCCAGTAGAGCTGGAACAGGTGCTCGCGCAGCAGGTAATGGCCGAAGCCGTTCATGGCCGAATAGGTGAAGGACGGCGTGCTGCCGTACACCAGCATCGGGTGGTCGAAGCCGAAGCCCTGCGCGGTCCCGAGCACCAGGTACAGGGCGATCAGGATGAAGTAGGCCAGGTAGCGGTTGTTGACGATCACCTGCATCGCGATCGCCGCCACCGCCAGCAGCGCGTACTGCGGCAGCAACACCGTGAACAGGAAGCGCAGGTAGAGGCCCGGCTCGAGGCCGAAATAACCCTTGAACAGCTGGATCAGCATCCCGACCAGCATCGCCATCACCAGGAGCAGGGCCTGCAGGCCGACCAGGGCCAGGGTCTTGCCCACCAACGGCAGCCAGGTCGGCGCCGGCATGGCATCGAGCATCTGCGCCATGCGCGCCTCGCGCTCGCGCCACACCATCTCGCCGGCGAACAGGGTGGTCACTACCAGCATGTACAGCGCAAACACGTCGCGGATCAGGTCCAGCACCATGTAGGTGACCGGATAGGTATTGGTGCCGTAGATCGAGCCGAGGTCGAGCGCGCTGGCGACCAGGATCAGGGCGCCGGCAACGCTCAGCGCCAGGAAATAGATGTTCCTGCTCGACTCGCGCAGGTTGTACAGCACCGACTTCCCCAGCAGGACGGCCAGGCTGCGGCGCTCGAAGTCGGGCGGCTCGCGGGTGTCGACGGCTGTATGCGACAGCTGCTGCGGGGCGAGGTCGGGCAGCGTGTCGGCCAGCCCCTGGCCCTGGACCTTCTTGTGGCGCGCGTCGACGTTGCCGGTGGTGTGGAAGCGCCAGTAGCCGAACAGCAGGACCGCCAGCCCGAAGCCGACCCAGATCAGGCGGTTCACCAGGTACACGCCTTCGAGCGTGACGGGGCGCGTGTTGCGCTCGGCGATCGGCCAGTACTCGGTGAGGCGGATCAGGGCGGTGGTGCCGAAGGGATCCATCAGCGCGGCCAGGGTCTTGTAGTCGAGGTCGCGCGCCAGCGAGGGGGCGACGATGTAGCCGATCATCATGACGATGGCGGCCACGTAGACCGGCAGCATGCGGCGCGATAGCGCGGCCAGCACGAAGAACAGGGCGCCGAAGATGAAGGTGTTGGGCAGCAGCGTGAGCAGGTAGGGCAGCAGGTAGTTCGCCAGTCCGCCGGGTCCCAGGCGGTCGGGCTGGATGCCGGGGATGGAGGTCCCGAGCCAGGCGCCCAGCACGATGCTCGACAGGATCACCGCGAGCGTGGCGAAGGCCCCGAGGAAGCGTCCCAGCACGTAGTCCGCCTTGCGGATCGGCGCGCTGAAGAAGAAGTGCTGCATCTCGTATTCGAAGTCCTGCTGCACCGAGCGGCCCATCACGGCCGCCACCACGATCACGCCGAAGCAGCCGAGGAAGGATGCGGTCAGCGCGATCTGGCGCGGCGCATTGATCAGGACCCGGCCGCCGAAGGTGACGATGGCGTCGCGGAAGGCGCCGCCCGCCGCCGCCATCCACAGCATCGCCAGCGCCAGGAAGATGCCGAAGTAGATCCAGGTCGACAGCAGCCGCAGCCGCTGCCGCGCCTCGAAACCGGCGATGGCGAACAGCGGGGCCATCGCTCAGCAGTTCCCCGCCGCGGCGTTGAATTTACCCGCGATGGTGGCGAAGTAGACGTCTTCCAGGCTGGCGCGGGCCGGCTCGAAGCCGTCGCCCGGGTCGGTCTCGGCATACACGTGGATCAGGGTCCGGCCGGTGAGCAGGCGGGTCGAGATGACCTGGTGGCGCTTCTGGAACACCGGCAGTTCCTGCTTGGTGACGAAGCGCGCCCAGATGTAGTCTTCGATTTCGTAGGTCAGGTCCTGCGGGTCGCCGCACAGCAGCACGTGGCCCTTGTGGATGATCGCCATGTTGGCGCACAGGTCGGCCACGTCGGACACGATGTGGGTCGACAGGATGACGGTCTTGTCCTCGCCGATCTCGGACAGCAGGTTGTGGAAGCGCACGCGCTCCTGCGGGTCCAGGCCGGCGGTGGGCTCGTCGACGATGATCAGGCGCGGGTCGCCCAGCAGGGCCTGGGCGATGCCGAAGCGCTGGCGCATGCCGCCTGAGAAGCTGCCGAGGCGCTGGTTTCGCACTTCCCAGAGGTTGGTCTGCTGGAGCAGGCCGTCGACCACCTCGCGCCGGCGGTGCTTGTGCGACAGGCCCTTGAGCTGGGCGAAATGGTCGAGCAGCTCGTAAGCGGTCACTTTCGGGTAGACGCCGAAATCCTGCGGCAGGTAGCCGAGCATGCGGCGTACCTCGTCCTTTTCGTCGAGGACGTCGATGTCGTCCAGGAAGACCGAGCCGGAATCGCATTCCTGCAGGGTGGCGAGGATCCGCATCAGCGTCGATTTGCCGGCGCCGTTCGGACCGAGCAGCCCGAACATCCCGGCCGGGATGTTGAGGGTGACACGGTCGAGCGCGACCACGCCATTGGCGTACGTCTTCGACAAATTGCGGATTTTCAATTCCATGCCATATCCTCAAGCGTGCATATAAACCTTTTTCAACACTTGCATTGTATTAAATTGTCCTGGGGTTTGTGGCGACTTCGCGACGCACGGGCGCTTTGATGGCCCAGACTGCATAATCCGATGACAGAACGTATGACAAAGCGCAGCAATACTTTCCTTGAATAAACATTGCTCGCGTAAAGCCGGGAAACATGGATAATGGCAGGATGAACAAGGCCATCCAGGACAAGCTGCTGGCGCTGATGCGCGAAGGACGCGACCGGACCGAGTCGACCGACTGGTTCCGGGTGTCGCTGGGCCTGTTCTACCTGGCGGCGCTGATGACCGAGGAGGCGATCGACTTCAAGAAGGTCGACCGCGAGTTCAACCGTTTCATCTATCACACCCTCGGCAAGGGCCATACCATCACCAGCGTGCTGCAGTACATGAGCGGCGCGAAGGTGATGCCGACCGTCGAATCCGAACGTTTCATGGATGCGTTCCGGCGCCACTGCCCGGAAATCCCGATCGCGTCGATTCCCTTCCTGCTCGAGCTGAACCTGGGCGTGGCGAAGAACATCTCCGGGCTGGAGGCGGCGGGTCCGCTGGCCGACTGGATCGCCTGCAGGAAAGCCGAGGCGGGGGCGCCGGGCGCCTGAGCCCCGCGGCTGGGCCTATAATGGTGTTTTCGAATATCGCATTTGACAACATCATGAGCGCATACCGTTCCAACTCCTCCCTCGACGACCTGATCGCCGGCTTCGACAAGGCCCTGCGCGTGGTCGGCGGCGTCGCCGCGTCCTCGCGCCCGAACCCGGGCGCGCATGCCACCGACTGCGAACTGAGCGACGACGAGCGGCGCCACAGCGCGGGCCTGATGCGCGTGAACCATGTCGGGGAAGTGTGCGCGCAGGCGCTGTACGACTCGCAGGCGCGCTTCGGTAAGAGCCCGGCGATCCGCAAGCAGTTCGAAAAGTCGGCGCGCGAGGAAGAAGACCACCTGGCCTGGACCGCCGAGCGCCTGTCCGAGCTGGGTTCGCAGCCGAGCCTGCTCAATCCGCTGTGGTATGCGGGTTCCTACGTGCTGGGCAGCATCGCGGCCAAGCTGGGCGATCCGCACAGCCTGGGCTTCGTGGTCGAGACCGAGCGCCAGGTCGAGGCGCACCTGAACCGCCACCTCGAGGACCTGCCGCCGCAGGATGCGAAATCGCGTGCGATCGTGGAACAGATGCGGGTCGACGAGATCGCCCACGGCGCCTCGGCGCAGGCGCTGGGCGCGGCCGAGACGCCGCTGCCGGTGCGGATGCTGATGACGGCGATGTCGAAGGTGATGACGACCACCGCATATCGTATTTGACGAGAGGCGCCGCGGCCGGGCGCCGGCCGCTCAGACCTCGACGATCTCCACCGTGTGCGTGATCTCGGCCGTCTTGGCCAGCATGATCGACGCTGAGCAGTACTTGTCGTGCGACAGGCTGACCGCGCGCTCGACCGCCGCCGGCTTCAGGTTGCGCCCGGTGACCGTGAAGTGGAAGTTGATCTTGGTGAAGACCTTCGGCTCGGTCTCCGCGCGCTCGGCCTGCAGCGTCACGTCGCAGCCGCGCACGTCTTCGCGGCCGCGCTTGAGGATCAGCACCACGTCATAGGCGGTGCAGCCGCCGGTGCCGACCAGCACCATCTCCATCGGGCGCGGCGCCAGGTTGTGGCCGCCGCCTTCCGGCGCGCCATCCATCGCCACCATGTGGCCGCTGCCGGTCTCGGCGCGAAAACTCATGCCCGACGGGCCGTTCCAGCTGACTTTCACTTCCATGTATTTTTCTCCGCTGAGGTCTGTTGCCGCTGCATTGTAAAGCAGGAGGGGACGCCATGTAATGGCGCCATCGCAGGCGCCCCTCCTTATGCTGACATCAAGGCAACCTCAGACGGCCAGCACGTAGCGCTCGCTCTTCATGCGCCAGCTGGCGAAGGCCACGATCAGCAGGGCGGGAATCGCCGAGCACAGGAAGGTCAGCAGGTAGGGCATGGCGCCGAGGTCGCCCGCCTTGGAAGCTTCCTTGATCAGGGTCTGGTTGGACAGCATCGGCACCAGGTACATCCAGTCCGCGGTCTTCAGTTCCAGGAAGGAGATGACCATGGTCGGGACCAGCGGCAGGACGGCGACGATGCTGAGGATGGTCTGCGCTTCCTTGAAGGTCTTGGAGTTCATCGCCAGGGCGATGAACAAGGCGCCGGCCAGCAGCGACAGCGACACCGTGACCAGGCAGATCATCAGCATCTGGCCCCAGCCCAGGCTCCAGGACATGCCGATCTCCTCCAGCGGCAGCCACTTGAAGACCGCGTGCGCCAGGAGCAGCTCGAGGGTCACGCCGACGATGCTCAGGGTGCTGGCGGCCAGCCACTTGCCGCCGATGAGCTCCCAGGTCTTGGCCGGCTGCGCCATCAGCACTTCGAGCGAGCGGCGTTCGCGTTCGCCCGCGGTGCTGTCGACGCTGGCCGACAGGCACAGCATGAAGGCCGGGAAGAACAGGAAGCCCATGATGCTGCCCACCACCATCGCCGAACGCGAGGCATTGGTGCCGGTGTCGTAGCGCTGGACCATGATCGGGGTCACCGCCGCCGGCGACACGCCGTGCGCCAGCAGGCGCGCGCCGGCCACGTTGGAACCATAGGCTTCCAGCACGTCCTCGACGTCGCGGCGCTGGCCACCGCTTTCGGTCGCGGAGTCGTACCAGATCTCGAGCCGGGCCGGGCGCATCGCGTAGTACTGCTCGACGAAGTCGTCCGGCAGGCGCAGCACCGCAGCTACCTTCTTGCTGCGCAGCAGCTCAGCGATGGCTTCCTCGTCCATCGCCGGCGTGTCCTTGACGGTGATGTTCTTCTGGCCCAGCTGGGACATCAGGGTCGGCGCCTTGGCCCCGCCGATGACCGCCAGCTCGATGCCTTCGCGCTCGGACTTGGTGCTTTTCTCGATCGCCTGGTTCAGCATGAAGCCGAACAGGATCGGGTAGAGCAGGGTGAACATGGCGAGCATGCCGAGCGTGCGCTTGTCGCGCAGGGTCTCGAGCAGTTCTTTCAGGTAGACGACCAACAGCCTGGATTTCATGCGATTCCTTCCTCAGTGCCGACCAGGTGCACGAACGCGTCTTCCAGGTTGGCGATGCCGGTACGCCGGCACAGTTCATCGGGTGAGCCCTGGGCCACGGTGTGGCCGCCGGCGATGACGATCACGTCTTCGCACAGGGCTGTCACTTCCTGCATCACGTGGGTGGCCATGATCACGCAGCAGCCTTCGGCGCGCAGCGCCCCCAGCGCGGTGCGCAGGGCGCGCGTGCTCATGACGTCCAGGCCGCGGCTCGGCTCGTCGAGCAGCAGGTGGCGCGGCCGGTGCAGCAGCGTGCGCGCCAGCGCCACCTTGATGCGCTGGCCCTGCGAGAAGCCCTTGTTGCGGCGGGTCAGGATGTCGTCCATGCCAAGCAGCGCGGACACTTCCTCGATGCGTTTGGCGATGGCGGGACGGCTCATGCCGTTGAGCTCACCGAAGTAGGTGAGGTATTCGCGCGTGCTGAGGCGCTCGTACAGGCCGAACTGGTCGGTCAGGAAGCCGATGCTGCGGCGTACCGCCATCGGGTCCTTTTCCGGATCGACGCCGTCGATCGCGATGCTGCCGTGGTCGCGCTTGAGCAGCCCGACCAGGGTGCGCAGCAGGGTGGTCTTGCCGGCGCCGTTGGGGCCGAGCAGCGCGGTGATCTGGCCGTCGTTCGCGGTGAAACTGACGCCGCCCAGCGCCTTCACGGCGCCAAAGCTCTTGCGTACATCGTGGACTTCAATCATGTTCTGGCGCCTTCAGGGTTGCGGGCCGGCGCTGCCGAGCTGGAAAGTCGGCAGCGGGATCTGTTTCAGGCAGCTGGCATCCAGCTTGTCCTGCGGCTTGTCGAGGAAAGTGCGCAGCAGGCGCGGCGCGCAGCCGAGCTGCGAGACGCCGTGGCCGAGGCTGTCGACCACCACGTGCTGGGCGCGGCTCATGTACTTGGCGGCGGTGACCGCGCGGTGCGGCGGCGTGACCGGGTCGAGCGCGCCGGACAGCAGCAGCGCCGGGGCGTCGATGCGGGTCGGTTCCTTGTAGGGCACGGCCGGGACATCGATCGACTTGCACAGGGCCGGCATCATGTCGGCCAGCATCTTGGTCAGCTTGCCCGCATCCGACGCCAGCAACTCGGGCGTCATGCGCGGCACGTCTTCGGCGCACACCACTGCCAGGTGCAGCAGCATCGCCATCTGGCTGTCGCCGCCGAAATCGCTGGCCAGGTTCTGGCGCGCCACGAAAGGCTGCCAGCGCCCCTGCGCCGCGCTCTGGATCAGGAAGGGCAGGCGGCGCGCGTCGGCCGGCGAATACAGGATGTTGTGCACGGTGCCGAGGAAACGCGTGGCGGTCATGCTCATCTCGATCGGCTTGGCGGTGCGCGGGTCGGGCAGGGACAGCTTGATCGGCGCGGCTTCGAGCCTGGCGAGCAGCCCGTCGAACTGGGCGCGCAGGTTCGGGAAGGCCTTGTTGCAGCCGGCGTCCCTGGCACAGTGTTCGAACACCTTGTCGAGCGCGGCCTGGCCGTCGCGGGCGCCGGCCGGGATCACCTGGTCGGGCGCGGCCACGCCGTCGAGCACCAGGCTGCGTACGCTGGACGGGTACAGGCGCGCATAGGCCTGGCCGAGGCGGGTGCCGTAGGAACCGCCGAACACGTTGACGGCGCCGTAGCCGAGCGCGCGGCGCACCAGTTCGGTGTCGCGGGCGGCGGCCTCGGTGGTGTAGGCCTTGAAGGGGGCGCGGGTGGCAGCGATGCAGGCGCGCACTTCCGCTTCCAGCTGGTCTTCGGTCATGCGCTCGTGTTCCGGCTTGCTCTTGCAATCGAGCTTGCCCGACAGCCCGGTGCCGCGCTGGTCGATGAACACGATGTCGCGGGTCGCCTGCACACGGCTGAGCGCGGTCTTCAGGATTTGCACGACGTCGCTGCCGGCCTGGCCGGGGCCGCCGGCCAGCACGAACAGGGGATCGTTGCGCACGCCCTTGCGGTGCGCGGGTGCGACCGTGACATGCAGCTTGAGCTTATTGCCGGCCGGGTTGGCGTGGTCCAGCGGAACGTCGAGCGTGACGCATTGCAGGATGTCGGTCACGCCGGGCAGGTGGCAGTTGCGGGCGGCGGCGGCAGGCGCAGCCTTGGCGGGTGGCGTTGATGCGCTGGCCACGGAGCTTGCCGCCAGCCAGAGGGCGGCGACAGGCAGCAGGGCGGGGAGTAACGATCTTGTCTTCACACAATCTCCTCAAAGGACGCCTGCATAGTAGATTGGCATCGTTTTAACGGTCAACGTATTGTTGCACCATCGCATGAATTTATGCGACGAGGGAGCGCTTTGCTCTGAAAGAAAGAAATAGATCCGACAAGCGGGTGGAAAATGCGACAGGAGGTGCTGCCCACATTGACGGGCTGGCCGCTGTTCGGCTATCATCGTGGGCTTTCCCTTTGCTCGGGGAAGATAATAAGGCAGAGTCCGCTGCAACAAGGGCGGAACCACCACAGTGAGCATTAACCTATTTAGGAAGTCATCATGAAAACTTTTTCCGCTAAGGGCCATGAAGTCCAGCGCGACTGGTTGGTGATTGACGCGACGGACTTGGTCCTCGGACGTGTTGCCAGCGAAGTGGCACTCCGACTGCGCGGCAAACACAAGCCGGAATTCACTCCGCACGTCGATACCGGCGACTACATCATCGTCGTCAATGCAGGCAAGCTGCGCGTGACCGGCACCAAGGCCACCAACAAGACCTACTACCGTCACTCGGGCTACCCGGGCGGTATCTACGAAACCAACTTCCTGAAGATGCAACAGCGCTTCCCGGGCCGCGCCCTGGAAAAGGCTGTCAAAGGCATGCTGCCGAAGGGCCCGCTGGGCTATGCAATGATCAAGAAGCTGAAAGTGTACGCGGAAGGTTCGCACCCGCACGCAGCACAGCAACCACAAGCACTGACCCTCTAAGGAACTGACATGATCGGTAACTACAACTACGGCACCGGCCGTCGCAAGAGTGCAGTCGCTCGCGTGTTCATCAAAGCCGGCACCGGCCTGATCGTCGTGAACGGCAAGCCTGCGAACGAATACTTCTCGCGCGAAACCGGCCTGATGGTCATTCGCCAGCCGCTGGAACTGACCGGCAACGTCGAGCGTTTCGACATCAAGGTCAACGTGCACGGCGGTGGCGAATCGGGCCAGGCTGGCGCCGTCCGTCACGGCATCACCCGCGCGCTGATCGACTACGACGCAGGCCTCAAGGGCGACCTGGCACGTGCCGGTTTCGTCACCCGTGACGCCCGTGAAGTCGAGCGTAAGAAAGTCGGCCTGCGTAAAGCACGCCGCGCAAAGCAGTTCTCGAAGCGTTAATTCGTTTCCCTGCTTGCTGGCAGCGCCTCCGGGCGCTGCTGCGAAAGCCGTCCTCCGCAAGGTGGGCGGCTTTTTGTTTTTGGGCTTGCGCCTCAGCTCCAATATCCCAGGAAAGCCTTGAACACCGTTTCCCTTCTTGCGTACAGGCCGCTTCCGATCATGAGCAGGCTCAGCAGCATCGCGACGATGTAGATCACCTGGTACGGGCTTTCGATGTAGGTGGCGGCCCAGATGGAAGCGCAGAGCAGGGCAAGGCCGATGAGGACATGGAGGACGCGTGCGACCAGTTCGGCTGTCGAGCTGGACTTCCTTGGGTGCCATGAGAACCTGGCTTCATTGCGGGTGTGCTTCAGTTCGGGATTCATCCGTTTTGTCCTTGTTCCAGCCGTATCGACCCTATCCATGCGCCGCGCATAGGGAAATCTCATATTCCTGCCCTATTCACCAATATTCGCCGATATTCATCTTCCAAGTCATGCATGAATAGCAAAGAATACACCTATTCCATTGACGTTCAGGAAAGGTTCACATGACTTTTGGCGAGAGACTCAAGCAGATCAGGACCGACAAGGGCCTGACCCAACCCCAGTTCGCACAGATTGCAGGAATCGAGCAGTCCTACCTGTCCAAGCTGGAAAACGACAAGTCGGTGCCTTCGGCCGAGATGTTCACCACCATCGTCTCGGCGCTCGACATGGATGCAGCGAGCTTCCTGCAAGAGGTCGACAAGGAAGCGCTGGCGACGACCCTGGGCCATATTCCCGCCGTCAGCCAGTTCACCGCCGGCGAGGTGAGGGCACGGGGCAATCATACGAGGCGCTGGCTGTTCGGCTCGGCCGCAGCCTGGATCCTCGGCTTTGCCATGATGTTGGCCGCGAACGACGGCATCTTCTTTTCGAACAAGCTCTACAAGTACAGCTCGCCCGGCGTGATCCTTCCCGGCGAAGCGGAGAACGTGTTCAGCTCCTGGCGCGAAGTCCTGGCGCAGCAACTGCTTGCCAAGCTCATCACGATCGAAGAGATGGGGAAGCGGTCGGCGGAATTCGTGGCGACACGCGACCGGCCGGTGACGGTGGAGTGGCCGGACAGCCGCGGCACGGTGTATGTCGAGCCGGTGGAAAACGGCCGCCGCCGCTTCGAGCTGGTCGATACCAGGCATATCGAGGCGCCAGGCAACCGCATCCTGCAATACCTGGGCGCGATCGTGGTGCTGTGCGGCTTCGTCGGCCTGTTCATCGAATGGCGCCTGCGCCGCATGAAAAATCAATAACAACAACAGGAGACCCCATGTCGCAGATCCGAACCTTCTTCGCCGGCGCCACCACCATGGCCGCGCTTCTCGCCGCCGTCATGACCCTGAGCGGCGCCAGCGACCCGGCCCGCCGCGCCAGCTTCGACGAGATCACCGTCGGCCGCATCAACATTGTCGAGCCGGACGGTACCAAGCGCCTGATCATCTCGAACAAGGCGCAGTTCCCGGGCGACTTCCAGCAAGGGAAAGAGGGCCCCCGTCCGAACCGGAGCGACGTCGCCGGCATGCTGTTCATCAACGAGGAAGGCACGGAGAACGGTGGCCTGATCCAGAAGGGCAGCATGCGCGCCGACGGCAGGATTTCGTCCGGCCTGTCGCTGACTTTCGACCGCTTCCGCCAGGACCAGGCCTTGCAGCTCATGAACAACGACAGCGCCGAGCACCAGATGACCGCAATCAAGATCAACGACGTGCCGGCTTATACGGTCACGTCGATGGACGACGTCAAGCGCTTCAACGCGGATGTCCGCAAGCTGCCGGAAGCGCAGCGGCAGGCCTATTGGAACAAGCTGGCCGAGGAAGGGCGCCTGAACCAGAACCGCATCTGGCTCGGCAATACCGGCGACAAGGGCTCGACCCTGCAGCTGAAAGACGCGAAAGGCCGGACCCGCATGATGCTGCTGGTGTCGGCGGACGGCAAGGCGGAGATCCAGATGCTGGACGAGCAGGGCAAGGTCACGAAATCGATCACGCCCAGCTCGGTGGAATGACGGCTCGGCAAGACTTCCGGTGTCAGGCCCTGAAGATCTTCAGCAAGGTCGCAGCCGGCGAAGCCGCGCCGATTTTGCGGTCACCTCGGGCTGCATCGATGACCTCGACCAGCTCGTCGTACTTGTCAGCCAGCCGGTCTTCGAGGTTGATCATGTTCATGGTCCAGCGCGGGAAGGTGCGGAACTTTGCAGCTTCGTTGTAGAGCACGCGCGAATGCTTGTGGCGCGGGTCCCGCTCGATCTTGGCGTAGAGCGCGGCGAGCGTCGGCGCCGGTCCTTCCAGCACTTGCAGGAACCAGCCGCCGTTGTAGAACAGGCTGCCCGTGACGTCGATGTGCTGGTTATTCGCCTGGGCGGTCGCCTGGATGGCGCGCAGTTCTTCGGCGGAGACTTTGCGCGCCGACTGGCTGAGATACACGAGTTGGTTAATTGACATGGACTGGCCTTTGACGAGAGTGGGAGGAAAACGAGAGCCACAGCCTAGCGCAGGCTTTTTATTGCCGTAAGGAATCTTTCGCGTATCCTGCAATACTTCCGGGTCGTCATCAGTTCAGGGGCGGCGAGTCGGTGCAGGCAAATACTATTTGCATAATGAGCAATGGATGCAAATTTCCTTTGCATCAGCAGTCAGCAGCTGGCGCTGAGCGGCGCACGCATTTTTCATGGCTGTTAAAATTGCACACCCGTGCAGCCTCGTCCTGCCAATCCATTTTTACATTACGAAGGAACAGAACATGATCAAAGTTGGCATCGTTGGCGGAACCGGATACACGGGCGTGGAATTGCTGCGGCTCTTGGCCGTGCACCCCGACGTGCAGCTGACCGCGATCACCTCGCGCAAGGAAGACGGCCTGCCGGTGGCCGACATGTTCCCCTCGCTGCGCGGCGTCGTCGACCTGGCCTTCTCGAGCCCGGACAAGGCCGACCTGACCGGGTGCGACGTGGTGTTCTTCGCCACCCCGCACGGCGTCGCCATGGCCCAGGCCCCGGCGCTGCTGGCGGCCGGCGTCAAGGTGATCGACCTGGCGGCCGACTTCCGCCTGAAGGATCAGGCCACGTTCGAAAAGTGGTACAAGATTCCGCACACCGCGCCGGAACTGATCGAGGAAGCCGTGTACGGCCTGCCGGAACTGAACCGCGATGACATCCGCGGCGCACGCCTGATCGCCAACCCGGGCTGCTACCCGACCACCATGCAGCTCGGCTTCGTCCCGCTGCTCAAGGCCGGCCTGGTCGACGCGGGCAGCCTGATCGCCGACTGCAAGTCGGGCGTCTCGGGCGCCGGCCGCAAGGCCGAGATCGGCACGCTGTTCTCGGAAGCGAGCGACAACTTCAAGGCCTACGGCGTGCACGGCCACCGCCACACCCCGGAAACCTCGGCCCAGCTGGCTCGCTACACCGACCAGAAGGTCGGCCTGATCTTCACCCCGCACCTGGTGCCGATGATCCGCGGCATGCACGCGACCCTGTACGCGCGCCTGACCAAGGACATCGACGATGCAAGCCTGCAGGCCCTGTTCGAGGACACCTACAAGGACAGCACCTTCGTGGACGTGATGCCCTTCGGCTCGCACCCGGAAACCCGCTCGACCCGCGGCTCGAACATGCTGCGCCTGGCGCTGCACCGTCCGGAAGGCGGCAACACCGTCGTCATCCTGGTGGTGCAGGACAACCTGGTCAAGGGCGCCTCGGGCCAGGCCGTGCAGTGCATGAACCTGATGTTCGGCCTGGATGAGGCGACCGGCCTCAAGCAAATCGCGCTGCTGCCCTAATCTTTTCTCCCTGCCGCGCGGAATTTTCCCGCGCGGCGTCTCCCTTTTTTCTTACAAAACGGCAACACGCCGCCCCAAGCGATCTAGATCAAGGCCACTCTTGTTGAGAACGGTAAATTGACCGATGCACAGGTTGATTTCAGCGCGGCGAATCGCCGCCGGCGTCCTACTGGAAGGGGTGGAACATGTTTGGTCGACAAGTAAAGAGCGAGATTGACAGCCTGGTCGGCATCTCGGCCCGGATCGAGGGCGACCTGTGCTTCACCGGGGGGCTGCGTATCGACGGCGAAGTGCATGGCAACGTGGTCGCGGCGGAAGGCGCCGACAGCATGCTGATCGTCTCCGAGCATGCCCGGATCGAGGGCGAGGTGCGCTGCGCCAGCCTGGTGGTCAACGGCTACATCGCCGGATCGGTATATTCGTCAGAACTCCTTGAATTACAGCCGAAAGGCCGCATACATGGTGATGTACATTACCGTTTGCTCGAAATGCACGGCGGCGCCCTCGTGACCGGGAAACTGACCCACGAACCCGCAGGCGAACCAGTGTTTCAGTTTACCGACGCCGAGCCTTCCCTGACGGCCGGATAGTCGGCCTGCCACCAGCATCAGTTGCGGCAACGGTCTATAATGGGCGCAATTCGTATATTCACCAGGAGTGTTTCATGACCGCAGTCGCCGAAGTGCAAGAGCACGACACGATCCCCGTTCCGATCAACTTCACCGACAGCGCCGCAGAGAAAGTTGCTCAGCTGATCGAGGAAGAGGGCAATCCCGACCTCAAGCTGCGCGTGTTCGTGCAGGGCGGCGGTTGCTCCGGCTTCCAGTATGGCTTCACCTTTGACGAAATCGTCAACGAAGACGACACCACGATGGAAAAAAACGGTGTCCAGCTGCTGATCGACTCGATGAGCTACCAGTACCTGGTCGGCGCCGAGATCGACTACAAGGACGACCTCGAAGGCGCCCAGTTCGTGATCAAGAACCCGAACGCCACCTCGACCTGCGGCTGCGGCTCCTCGTTCTCGGCCTGATCTTCCCCCAGGCAGCCCGGTGATCCGGGCAGTCGACGGCCCGGTTCATCCGGGCCGTTCCTTTTCAGAAGCTGGCTTGTGCCAGCTTTTGTCGTTTACGCCGGATACAGCGCGCCGAGAATGCGCGGGCCGCGGGCCCCGGTAACAGCCGGCAAATTGCCCGGCTCGCGCTGCAGGAAACGCCAGCCCAGCCAGGCGAAGGCCAGTGCCTCGACCCGGTTCGGCGCGATGCCGAGCGCGGCCGTCGATTCCACGGCCGCGCCGCCCAGCGCCGCGCCGATCTCGCGCAGCAGGGTGGCGTTGTAGGCGCCGCCGCCGCACACGTATACCGCATCCACAGCCGCGTGCTCGCTGCGGATGGCGTCGGCGATCGTTACCGCCGTCAGGCGGGTGAGCGTGGCCATCACGTCCTGCGGGGCAAGTGCCTCGAAGCCCTTGAGCTTGGCATTGAGCCAGCTGTCATGGAACAGGTCGCGGCCGGTGCTCTTGGGGGCCGGCTGGCGGAAGAAGGGCTCGTCCAGCAGCGCATCCAGCAGCGGCTGCTGCACGCTGCCGCCGGCGGCCCAGGCGCCGTCCTCGTCGTAGGCCTTGCCGAGGTGGCGGCCGATCCACAGGTCCATCAAGACATTGCCCGGACCGGTATCGAAACCGGTGACGCGGCCGTCGCCGTGCAGCATGCTGATGTTGCCGATCCCGCCGATGTTGACGACCACCCGGGCCGTTCCCGGCTCCCCGAAGGCGGCCTCGTGGAAGGCCGGCACCAGCGGCGCGCCCTGACCGCCGGCCGCGATGTCGCGGGTGCGGAAGTCGGCGATCACGTCGATCCCGGTCAGTTCGGCCAACAGGGCGGGGTTGTTGGTCTGGCGCGTAAAACCGAGTTCCGGTCGGTGGCGGATGGTCTGGCCATGCACGGCCACGGCCGCGACCGGCCCGCCTGCCTGGGGCAGCAGCTGGCGCACGCAGTCGGCGTAGCACAGGGCCAGGGCATTGGCGGCCAGCGCTTCGCGCTCGAGTTCGTTCTCGCTGGCGGCCTGCAGGGCCATCAGTTCGCTACGCAGTGCGGCGGGGAAGGGCGTGAAGGCCGCCGCGAGGCTGCGGATGCCGCCGCCGGCGAAGTCGGCCAGCACGCCGTCCACGCCGTCGAGGCTGGTGCCGGACATCAGGCCGATGGCCAGGGACGAGGTCTCGCTCATGTGCATTCTCCTTGTAGGGCAACCGGACAGCGGTTTGCTGGGCGCTGCTCCAGCTGGTGCGCCGCCAGCATACTAAACGCTGGAGCCGCTTGTCGGAAGCGCAAACGGCTTATTAGTTCGTCTACTTAGATAATGAACAGTTATTAAATCGTTGTTTATTAACGTCTTTTTCTTATCTAAACGTCCACCTTTTCGATATTTTGTTTATGTACTTACGGCAAAACTTGTTGATTAGAGTAAATTCTCTAGAGCTGGAAGCGAAAGCTTGACATTCGGCCGACGCATCCAGAACCACCCCCCGCTCCGTTTTTGCCAGATCGACATGAAATTTAATAACTTAAAAATCGGTACCCGGCTCGGCGTCGCTTTCGCCGCCATCCTTCTCCTCGCCGCCCTCATGCTGGCGACCGCCTTATGGCAGCTCGGCCGTATTGCCGATGCCAAGGAGGTCATGACGGCCACCACGACGAAAGTCGCCCTTGCAGACCAGTGGCTGCAGGGCATTGCAACCAATAGTGTGCGTACCATGGCAAAGCTGAAAAGCAGCGATCCGGCTGACGACGCTTTCTATGAGCAGGAAATGAAAGCCGTCAGTGCGAACGTGAGCAAGGTCCAGAAAGAACTGGAGGCGCTGGTGCTAAGCGAGCGCGGCAAAGCCTTGCTCAAGGCCGTGGCCGATCAGCGCAAGCAGTATTCCGCCATCCGCGACGAGGCCTTCCGCCGTAAAGCGGAGCTTGGCGCAGCTGATGCGGCACTCAGGGCTTTCGTGAGTGACAAGGTAACACCTGAAATGAAGCAGTATGTGCATACTGTGGAAGAGGTGGTGGTTCACCAGGAACAATTGTTCCGTGATGCCAACGCGCGCATCGACGCACTACAGGCAAGCGCACAAAAGCTGCTGATCGGTACCGGCGTCGCCGCACTGGTCTGCGGCGGGCTGTTCGCACTGTTCCTGACCCGTAGCATTACCCGGCCCCTGGCCCACGCTGTCGCGCTTGCCGAGCAGGTCGCTTCCAGGGACCTGACCGCCGACATCCAGGTTTCGAGCCGCGATGAGGTCGGTCATCTGCTTTCCGCACTCAAGCGCATGAACGACAGCCTGCTGACGACCGTGAACGAAGTGCGCGCCGGCACCGAGACCATCGTCAGCGCTTCGCAGCAGATCGCTTCCGGCAACCTCGACCTCTCGTCCCGTACCGAGCAGCAGGCCAGCTCGCTGGAAGAGACGGCATCGTCGATGGAGGAGCTGACCAGTTCGGTTCGCCAGAATGCCGACAACGCCCGCCAGGCGAATACCCTGGCGCAGGCAGCCTCCGAGATCGCGGTTCGTGGCGGCAAGGTGGTATCGGAAGTGGTGACGACCATGGAATCGATCAACGCTTCGTCGAAGAAAATTGGCGACATCATCGCGGTGATCGACGGGATTGCGTTCCAGACCAATATCCTGGCACTGAATGCCGCGGTCGAGGCCGCGCGTGCCGGGGAACAGGGCAGGGGCTTTGCCGTCGTTGCATCGGAGGTGCGCAATCTTGCGCAACGTTCGGCAGGGGCGGCCAAGGAAATCCGTAGCCTGATCGCGGATTCGGTGGGTAAAGTGGATGCCGGCGGGCGCCTGGTCGACCAGGCCGGCGCCACCATGCAGGAGATCGTCCAGGGCATCATGCGTGTCACCGACGTCATGGCTGAAATCACCTCGGCCAGCGCCGAGCAGGCGCTCGGTATCGAGCAGGTCAATGCCGCGATCACGCAGATGGATGATGTGACGCAGCAGAATGCCGCCCTGGTCGAAGAAGCGGCCGCCGCAGCGGCATCGATGCAGGACCAGGCCAGTTCGCTTGCCGAACTGGTCAATACCTTCAAGGTGGACGCTGTTTCCCGTCATGCGCGCCCGGCGTCTCCTGGCCAGCGCGGCACCGAACCCTCGCTGCGCCTGGGCCTGGCAGCTGCTTGAGGGGCGGGCAGCGCTATCGATGCGCTGCCCGGCGCAAGGATTGATGGAGCAGCGGGTGAGGCTTACTTCTTCGGCGGAGGCTCAGGATTCTCTTCCGCCGACCAGATCACTCCGGCAATTTTCCACCCGTTCTCGGTGCGGACCATCTGCCAGCTTTCCTTGCCCCAGTTGTTGCGATAGTTGCCGACCATGAAGCTGTAGTCGAACAGCACTTGCGCCATCTCGCCGTCGGTATCGATGCGCACGTTCTCGAAGGTTTCGGTGCGCGCTTCCGGCGCGCGGACGATTTTTTCGATGAACTTGCGTGGCGTGCTGCTTTCTGTCTTGGGCGAGGCCTCCTTCGGATCCTTCAGGCTGGCGCGGTAGCGCGCCAGGCTGCCGTCGGTGTAGACGCCGACCCAGGTGATGTCTTCGCGCAGGAACAGGCGCATGAAGCCCTCCTTGTCCTTGTCGACGAGGGCCTTGGCGAAGGCCTTGATCACGGCGTCGATCTTCTGCCGGCTTTCCGCCGGGTTTTCCGCATGGGCAGGCTGTGGCGCGCCTGCGAACAGGGTCAGACACAGCGCGGCGGTGGCGAGAACGGGTTTCATCGGGTCTCCTGTCTATATCAACTTGCGATCACGGACGCGCCGCGAAAAACTGGCTGTCGACGCTGTGGCGCGGCATGCCGAGCTGTTCGGGCTTCTTCATCAGGTAGGCGAAGCCGTTCCGGTCACCCTTCAGGGCGCCGTTCAGGAAATTGAGGACATAGCGCGCGCTCAGGGCATAGGACTGGGCGATTTCGTCGCGGGTGTAGTCGCCGAAGTCGAGCGGATCGAGGCGCAGGTAACTGGTGCCGAAATACACATGCTCCATCGCGTACATCGTCAGCAGGTAGACGTCGGCGCCCGTCATTTTCTGCAGGATGCTGCCCGAGTGGTCCGGCTTGAACTTCAGCCCGCGCTCGAAGGGCGGCGGCCGCTGCGCCAGATAGAGCAGGGGAGTGCGCAGCTGTTCCGGCTTCAGGTAAGGCACTTTCTCCAGCATCGCGTGGCGGTAGCGCACCGTGCCGTCCAGGCAAACCAGGGCCTTGATGCGCTCGTCCTGGGCCGCGGCCAGCACATTGGCCATGCCGCCCCAGGAAAAGCCGGCCACGGCCAGGCGGCTGGCGTCGGCCTGCGGCAGCGATTGCGCGTAATTCACCAGGAAGCGGATGTCGGCCGCCTGCGCTTCGGCGTGCGCCAGGTCGTCCTTCTGCCAGCGCTCGTCGACACCCAGAGCCGGGCTGGCGATCACGAGATAGCCATGGCTGGCCAGGAATTCCATCATCTCGGCATTCTCGAACACATTGCTGCTGATGCTCGGCGAATAAATCACCACCGGATACTTGCCCGGCAGCGCCTTCGCATCGCGCACCGCCCAGCGCACATCCTTGCGCTCCGCAGCGAGCTGCTTGTCACGTTTGCCTTCGCTAACGAACTCCAGCCACTTCGCCAGCACCTTGTCCCGTTCCGCAGGGGAGCGGGCGAAATCGTCGTCCCAGCCCAGCAGCTGGAGGTAGTCGTCGTAGCGCATCGGCTTCCCGCCTTTGACCGCGGGATACCAGATGGCGGTCTGGATCGGGCGCGGCTTGCGTGCCCCTTCCGGCGCATTCGCGGGATAGCTGCGGCTCGGGTCCACCTGCTCGACCACGCGGAAACCGACTGCGAAACTGCCCGGCTTGTTAAGGAAGGGAAAAGCCTGCTGGGCACCCGATGGTGCCCCTACCAGGACTAGCAGAACAAATGCGAGAAACTTGAGCATGATTGCCTCCTTTATTGTTGATCTCTTTTCACTCTAGCATTGAGAGCTAAAGAGATGGCAATAAAACTGCTCTCGGATGGCAAAATAAATGCTATTTAGTGGAATTCATGATGGGTGCATAGCGAAGCAGGAAAAGAAAACGCCCCGCGGCATGCTCGATGCGGCGGGGCGTCGGGAGGAGCGGGATGGCTTAGCGCGCGGCCATCGCGTTGCCGCTCGGTGCGAGCAGCGAGAAGCGGTGGTTCATCTCGGCGGCGGCCATGCGGAAGCGGGCCAGCTCGGCCTGGGTCAGCGGCTGCTGGGCCAGCGACTTGAACTTCTCCGGATTCTGGGCCTGGCCTGCCACGCGGAACTCGTAGTGCAGGTGCGGGCCGGTCGACCAGCCGGTCGAGCCGACATAGCCGATCACCTGGCCCTGGCTGACCTTGGCGCCCTTACGCACGCCCGGAGCGATGCGGCTCATGTGGGCATAGGCGGTGCTGTATTTCGACCAGTGCTTCAGGACGACCTGGTTGCCGTAGCCGCCGCTGTTGCCGGCGAAATCGATGACGCCGTCGGCGACCGCGCGGATCGGCGTGCCCGTCGAGGCGGCATAATCGACGCCCTTGTGCGCCTTCCACTTGCCCGAGATCGGATGCACGCGCATCGAGAAGCCCGAGGAGATACGCGAGAACTGCAGCGGGGACTTCAGGAAGGCTTTCTTGAGCGACTTGCCGTCCAGGCTGTAGTAGCCGCCCTGCTTGGTGACCGGGTCTTCGTACCAGACCGACTGGTAGGCGACGCCGCGGTTGACGAATTCGCCTGCCAGGATGCGGCCGGTCTTCACCAGTTCGCCGTCGAGCCAGAAGGTTTCGTAGACGACGCTGAAACGGTCGCCGCGCTTGAGGTCGGAGCGGAAGTCGATGTTGGTCGAGAACATCTCGATCATCTGGCCGACCACCGAGTCCGGCATGCTGCCGCCGTCCACGTTGGAGTCGGTCGCCGAATACAGCGAGGTGGTGATTTCACGCGAACGCATCTCGACGCGGCGCTCCAGCTTGGCCGGGGCTTCCATGGCGACGAATTTCTCGCCCTTGCGCTCGACCGTGATCTGGCGGGCATCGCCAGCCTTGCCGTCGGTGATCGTGGCGCGCATCGACAGCAGCAGGCCATGTTCATCGGTTTCGGCCTGGACGCGCTTGCCGGTCTTGAGCGACAGCAGGCGGCGGGCGGTCTTGTCGGTGCGGAGGAATTTCTGGGCGTCGGCGTCGTTGACACCAAGGCGGGTGAAGAGGGAGCCGATCGAGTCGCCCGGACGGATGCGTTCCTCGTGGATGAATTGCTGCTCGTTCTGCTGGAGGGCGGCGATCTGGTCTGCCAGGTTCGGCAGTTCCAGGTTCTGTTCGATCGAGGTGACCGGCATGTCTGCCGCGTCGGGAGCGATCGGGGCCACTGCCACTGCACCGAACGCAAACACGCTCAGGAGTGCGGCGCCGGCGCTCACGATGCGCGTCTTGCGCGTTCGCGGTAGCAGCTGGAGCAGGCTCTTGCCAGTGATTTTATGTATAGGGTTCATGCAATCAGTTAAAATTTGCGGCTGAACTTCTAGGGATCCAGTTTCTTATCGATCTGCAAAGTTTTCTACAGGAAACTGAAAAACGATCGTGAATTATACCAAAAGAAGTGGTCCTACAACCGTCTTAGCAAATTTCCTACACGAAAATCCCACACGCATATGAATTCGAATGTCTCGTCCGGTAGCGGCGCTCCGGTAAATTCTTCCGCCCCCCTGCCGTTGACGGACAAGGTGCTCGAGGCGCTGGCCATTGCCAAGCGCGGTGTCGATGAACTGCTGATCGAAAGCGAATTCGCCCAGAAACTGGCGCGTTCCGAACAGTCGGGCAAGCCGCTGCGCATCAAGCTGGGCCTGGACCCGACCGCGCCCGACCTGCACCTTGGCCATACCGTGGTGCTGAACAAGATGCGCCAGCTGCAAGACCTGGGCCACCAGGTAATCTTCCTGATCGGCGATTTCACCTCGATGATCGGCGACCCGTCGGGCCGCAATGCCACGCGTCCGCCGCTGACCCGTGAGCAGGTCGAGGAAAACGCCATGACTTATTTCCGCCAGGCTTCCCTGGTGCTGGATGCCGCGCGCACGGAAATCCGCTACAACTCCGAATGGTGCGATCCGCTGGGGGCGCGCGGCATGATCCAGCTCGCCTCGCGCTATACCGTGGCCCGCATGATGGAGCGCGACGATTTCACCAAGCGCTACAAGAGTGGGACCCCGATCGCGGTGCATGAGTTCCTCTACCCTTTGATGCAGGGCTATGATTCGGTCGCTTTGCACGCGGACCTCGAACTTGGGGGCACCGACCAGAAGTTCAACCTCCTGGTTGGCCGTGAGTTACAGAAAGATTATGGACAGGAACAGCAGTGCATCCTGACCATGCCCCTGCTCGAAGGCCTGGACGGCGTCGAGAAGATGTCCAAGTCCAAGAACAACTACATCGGCATCACCGAAGCCCCGAACACCATGTTCGGCAAGCTGATGAGCATTTCGGACGACATGATGTGGAAGTACTACAACCTGCTGTCCTTCCGCTCGATCGCCGAGATCCAGAACATCAAGGCCGAAGTGCTTGGTGGCGCCAACCCGCGCGATGCGAAAGTGGCGCTCGGCAAGGAAATCGTTGCACGCTTCCACTCGGCGCAGGCCGCCGACGATGCACTGGCCGACTTCGTCAACCGCTCGAAGGGCGGCATTCCGGACGATGTGCCGGAAGTCGCCTTGTCCGGCGCGCCGCTGGGCGTGGCCCAGTTGCTGAAAGCGGCCGGCCTGTGCGCCTCGACCTCGGAAGCCATGCGCATGGTCGACCAGGGCGGCGTGCGCATCGACGGCACCGTGGTCAGCGACAAGGGCTTGCAGGTCGAAGCCGGCACTTTCGTGATGCAGGTGGGCAAGCGCAAATTCGCGCGCGTGACGCTGGCATGATTGGTCTTCTGCAGCGCGTCAGCGAAGCCAGCGTGCGCGTCGACGGCGACACCGTCGGCGCGATTGGGTCCGGCCTGATGGTGCTGGTGTGCGCCGAAAAGGGCGACACCGAGCGCGAAGCCGAAGCCCTGCTGGCCAAGCTCCTCACTTACCGCGTGTTTTCAGACGAGGCCGGCAAGATGAACCGCAGCATCACCGACACGGGCGGCGGCCTGCTGCTGGTGCCGCAGTTCACCCTGGCCGCGGATACCAGGTCGGGCACGCGTCCCTCGTTCTCGCCGGCGGCCGCGCCGGAGGACGGGCGGCGCCTGTTCGATCATGTCGTGCGCCAGGCCCGCGAACGCCATGGCATCGTCGAGACCGGCAGATTCGGCGCGGACATGAAAGTTTCACTCATCAACGATGGTCCCGTCACTTTCTGGCTGCAGGTTGATCCTGTCGCGATAGGTGGTGCCCAGCGCTGAAACCCCTGCCGTCAACGAGGGTCAATAGGGAGAGGGCTGGGAGGGCATATGCGAATCTGGAGCGATTCATTCACCGAGGGCGGGCCGATCCCGCCGCAATGCGCTTTTGCGGTGGCCGATCCGGACAGCCACGTCAGGCTGTCCGACAACCGCAGCCCGCATCTCGCCTGGGACGACGTGCCTGCCGGCACCAAGTCCCTGGTGCTGATCTGCCACGACCCCGACGTGCCCTCCGTCGGCGACGACGTCAACCAGGAAGGCAAGACCGTGCCCGCCTCGCTGCCGCGGGTGGACTTCTTCCACTGGTCGCTGGTGGATATTCCGGTCTGCCTGAAATCACTGGCCGAAGGCATGTTCTCCGACATGGTGACGCCGCACGGCAAGCCGGGCCCGCTGCTGCCCTTCACGATCAAGAACGGCACCGAGCACCAGCTACGCCAGGGCATCAACGACTACACCGGCTGGTTTGCGAACGACCCGACCATGGCGGGCGAGTATTACGGTTATGATGGCCCGTGCCCGCCCTGGAATGACGAGCGCGTGCATACTTATGTGTTTACACTGTATGCCCTCGACATCCCGCGCCTGCCGCTGGTCGGCCGCTTCAGCGGCGCCGAACTGCGCCTGGCCATCCGCGGGCATATCCTGGACGAGGCGCGCACCTTCGGCGTGTATTCGCTGAATCCCGACATAACAGCCTTACTTCCGACCTGAGCCCCCGAGGTTCGGGGCAAACGAACCTCATGCTTTCGAATAAGAACACAGCAACGACCATCCTCCTGATCCGCCATGGCGAAACCGCCTGGAATGCCGAGAAGCGCCTCCAGGGCCACCTCGACATCGCCCTCAATGCCGAGGGCGAGCGTCAGGCTGCCCTGCTGGGCGCCGCGCTCGCGGCCGAGCCGATCGACCACATCGTCTCCAGCGACCTGCAGCGTGCGCGCCAGACCGCCGAGGCCCTTGCCCGCGTGCGCGGGATGGGGGTGGGCATCGACCCGGCGCTGCGCGAGCGCTGCTATGGCGGATTCGAAGGCTTGCTGTACAGCGAGATCGCGGCGCGTTTTCCGCTCGAGTTCGCGGCCTGGCAGGCGCGCGACGTGGATGGCGTGCTGCCACCGGGAAGCAACCGGGGTGAGAGTTTCCGCGAGTTCTACGAGCGGACCACCGCGGCGATCGCCCGGCATGCGGCGGCGCATCCGGGCAAGATCATCGCGCTGGTGGCGCATGGCGGAGTGCTGGAGTGTGCCTACCGGGCGGCGCTCGGCTTGTCGCTGGAGACGCCGCGGGATTTCAAGGTGCTCAATGCGAGCGTGAACTGGTTTGTGGTGGAGGAGGGGGTGTTGCGGCTGGTGAGCTGGGGCGAGGTTTCTCACTTGCAGCCTGCGGTATTGGACGACCTGGGCTGATCGCCTAACCCCACTCTTCGCCCCTGCCAATATCACACACGCAACAATCGCCAAAAATTCTGCCGCTATTTTGAGCAGCGAATGAGGTAAAATACTAGGTTCCCCCAGAAACTTTCCAGACTTTTCCGCTGTGCAAATCGGTCCTTACATCCTGCGTAACAATGTTTTCGTCGCCCCCATGGCCGGGGTGACGGACCGCCCGTTCCGCCAGCTGTGCAAGCAGCTGGGCGCCGGTTACGCGGTGTCCGAGATGGCGGCCTCGAACCCGCGCCTGTGGGCCAGCGAAAAAACCGCGCGCCGCACCGACCATGCCGGGGAGATGGAGCCGAAGGCGGTGCAGATCGCCGGCGCCGATCCGAAGGACCTGGCCGACTGCGCCAGGTTCAACGTCGAGCGTGGCGCCCAGATCATCGACATCAACATGGGCTGCCCGGTCAAGAAGGTGTGCAACAGCTGGTGCGGGTCGGCCCTGCTGCAGCACGAAGACCTGGTCGAGCGCATCCTGCACGCCGTGGTGGAGGCGGTCGACGTTCCCGTCACCCTGAAATTCCGCACCGGCTGGGACCGCCAGAACAAGAATGCCCTGACCATCGCCCGCATGGCCGAACAGGCCGGCATCGCGATGCTGACCCTGCACGGCCGCACCCGCGCCGACGGCTACAAGGGCGACGCCGAATACGACACCATTCGCGCCGTCAAGGCGGCGGTGGGCATCCCGGTGGTCGCCAACGGCGACATCACCACGCCGGAAAAGGCGAAGTACGTGCTCGACTACACCGGCGCCGACGCGGTGATGATCGGCCGCGCCGCCCAGGGCCGGCCCTGGATCTGCCGCGAGATCGACCACTACCTGCGCACCGGCGAACATTTGCCAGCGCCGCTGGTCGAGGAAGTGCGTGGCCTGATGAATGAACACCTGCCGGCGCACTATGCCTTTTATGGCGAGTATGTCGGCGTGCGCACCGCCCGTAAACACATCGGGTGGTATGTGCAGGACTTGCCGGGCGGGGAAGAATTCCGTCAGCGCATGAACCTGCTGGAATCGACCGCCGAGCAGCTGGCGGCGGTCGACGCGTTTTTCAAATCGCAGCTCGGGCATGGCGAGCGGTTACAATACCGACCCGCTCATCCGGCCGATGTGGCGTTGGCAGCATAAGTAGCAGTAATACACATATAAGAATCAGAATAAAACGGGGACACGCTGCGCCAAAAACGCGGCGAGCAATCATTAACCAGGATGAAGCAGCAGAGAACATGAGCAAAGAAAGTATCCAGGAAGTCGTCCAGAAAAGCCTCGAGGACTATTTCAACGATCTCGGCGAGCAGAAGCCGACGAACATCTACGACATGATGGTCCTGACGGTCGAGAAGCCGGTCCTCGAAGTGGTCATGACCCGCGCCGACGGCAACCAGTCGCACGCGGCGCAGATGCTGGGCATCAACCGGAATACTTTGCGCAAGAAACTCCAGGAGCACGGGCTCCTCTAAAGCTCTTTGCATGGCGTGGCCGTGCGTCTGGGCGCGGCCGGTACACCGTCCGTGCGCCCGGGCGTCAGAATTCTCAACCACAGGCCTCACCATGATCAAACAAGCACTGATTTCCGTTTCCGACAAAACCGGCGTCCTCGACTTCGCGAAGGCCCTGGCTGCCCTCGGCGTCAACATCCTGTCCACTGGCGGCACCGCTAAGTTGCTGCAGGAAAATGGCGTGCAAGTTACTGAAGTCGCCGATTACACCGGTTTCCCGGAAATGCTCGACGGCCGGGTCAAGACCCTGCACCCGAAGGTGCACGGCGGCATCCTGGCGCGCCGCGACCTGCCGGAGCACGTCGCCAAGCTCGATGAGCACGGCATCCCGCAGATCGACATGGTCGTGGTTAACCTGTACCCGTTCCAGCAGACCGTCGCCAAGCAGGAGTGCTCGCTGGAAGACGCGATCGAGAACATCGACATCGGCGGCCCGACCATGCTGCGCTCGGCCGCCAAGAACCACCGCGACGTGGTCGTGATCGTCGACCCGGCCGACTATGGCTTGGTGCTGGCGGAAATGAAAGGCACCGGTACTGAAGCAGGCCCGGTCAGCTACGAGACCAAGTTCCGCCTGGCGAAAAAAGTGTTCGCCCACACCGCCCAGTACGACGGCGCGATCACCAACTACCTGACCAGCCTGGGCGAAGACCGCGCGCACGCGACCCGCTCGAGCTACCCGCAGACCCTGAACATGAGCTTCGAGAAGGTCCAGGACATGCGCTACGGCGAGAACCCGCACCAGGGCGCCGCCTTCTACCGCGACCTGGTCGCAACGCCGGGCGCGCTGGCCAACTACCGCCAGCTGCAGGGCAAGGAACTCTCGTACAACAACATTGCCGACGCCGATGCGGCATGGGAATGCGTCAAGACGCTCGGCGGCCTGGGCCAGCCGGCCGGCTGCGTGATCGTCAAGCACGCCAACCCCTGCGGCGTGGCGATCGGCGTCGATGCGCTGGATGCCTACACCCGCGCGCTGCAGACCGACCCGACCTCGGCCTTCGGCGGCATCATCGCCTTCAACGTCGAGGTCGACGGCCGTGCCGCGGAAGCGCTTTCGAAACTGTTCGTGGAAGTGCTGATCGCACCATCCTTCACCGCCGAGGCGCGCCAGATCATGGCGGCCAAGCAGAACGTGCGCCTGCTGGAAATCCCGCTGGGCGAAGGCCAGAACGCCTATGACCTGAAGCGCGTCGGCGGTGGCGTGCTGGTGCAGGCGCCGGACGCGAAGAACGTCGGCCTGGGTGAGCTGCGCGTGGTCAGCAAGAAGCAGCCGACCCAGCAGCAGCTGCAGGACCTGATGTTCGCCTGGCGCGTGGCCAAGTTCGTCAAGTCGAACGCCATCGTGTTCTGCGCCAACGGCATGACCCTGGGCGTCGGCGCCGGCCAGATGAGCCGCATCGACTCGGCGCGCATCGCTTCGATCAAGGCGCAGAACGCCGGCCTGTCCCTGAGCGGTTCGGCAGTGGCCTCGGATGCCTTCTTCCCGTTCCGCGACGGCCTGGACGTGGTGGTGGATGCGGGCGCGACCTGCGTCATTCACCCGGGCGGCTCGATGCGTGACCAGGAAGTGATCGATGCGGCGGATGAGCGTGGTGTGGTGATGCTGTACACGGGGACCCGTCACTTCCGCCACTGATCTACGTAAAATTAGGTCCCGGCCTTCGCCGGGACGACGTTGTTTGAGTTTACCTTTAGCTCAAAGACCGTAATGGGCGCCACTGGCGCCCATCACTTCCGGCGAAGGCCGGAACCCAATTTCCCTAACCGACCACTAACGTTTGCCACCATCACAAAGGCAACGTCACTGTGTTTTTGCACAGTATTTTTTCCCACGAACACCCCGCAGCCGTATATCATTCCACAATGATTATTCTCGGCATCGACCCGGGCCTGCGTACGACGGGCTTCGGCGTCATCGAAAAACACGGCACCAAGCTGCGCTACATCGCGTCCGGCACGATCAAGACCGGTACCGAGGGCGCATTGCCGCCGCGCCTCAAGGTGATACTGAACGGCGTGGGCGAAATCGTCTCGGCCTACGGACCCACCTGCGCGGCCATCGAAAAAGTCTTTGTGAACGTCAACCCGCAGTCCACGCTGCTGCTGGGCCAGGCGCGCGGCGCGGCCATCACGGCCCTGGTCGGCGCCGACCTCGACGTGGCCGAATACACGGCGGTGCAGGTCAAGCAGGCCGTGGTCGGCACCGGAAAGGCCGCCAAGGCCCAGGTGCAGGACATGGTGTCGCGCCTCTTGAAGCTTCCCGGCCTGCCGGGCACCGACGCTGCTGACGCGCTCGGCGTGGCGATCTGCCACGCCCACAGCATGGACACGCTGTCGCTGGTCGGGGCGCTGGCGCCCACGACCAGCACGCTGCGCATGAAACGCAGCCGCCTCGTCTAAGAACAATAGGACAACAACATGATCGGTCGTCTCTCCGGAATCCTGCTCGAAAAAGCGCCTCCGCACGTGCTGGTGGACTGCAACGGCGTCGGCTATGAAGTCGACGTGCCGATGAGCACCTTCTACAACCTGCCGCATACCGGCGAGAAGGTGGTGCTGTTCACCCACCTGGTCGTGCGCGAGGACGCGCACCTGCTGTTCGGCTTCGGCAGCGCTTCCGAGCGGGCCTTGTTCCGCCAGCTGATCAAGATTACCGGCATCGGCGCGCGCATGGCCCTGGCGATCCTGTCGGGCATGTCGGTGGCCGACCTGTCGCAAGCCGTTACCTTGCAGGAAGCCGGCCGCCTGGTGAAGATCCCGGGTATCGGCAAGAAGACCGCCGAGCGCCTGCTGCTCGAACTGAAGGGTAAACTCGGCGCCGACATCGGCGTGGTCGGCGGCGCAGTGCGCGACGACGCCCAGGCCGACGTGCTCAATGCGCTGGTCGCTTTGGGGTATTCTGACAAGGAAGCGCTCCTGGCGATCAAGAACATGCCGGCAGGTAGCAGCGTCTCCGACGGCATCAAGTTTGCACTCAAAGCACTTTCTAAAGCATGAGCATCCAGACCGACAATTTCACCGAGCAGCGCGTCATCGACGCGGCGCCGGCCTCGCCCAACGAGGAGGCAATCGAGCGCGCCTTGCGGCCGAAGCAACTGGACGAATACGTCGGCCAGGCCAAGATCCGCGACCAGCTCGAAATCTTTATTTCCGCCGCGCGCAAGCGCCGCGAAGCGCTCGACCACACGCTGCTGTTCGGTCCGCCGGGCCTCGGTAAAACCACGCTGGCGCACATCATCGCGCGCGAGATGGGCGTGAACCTGCGCCAGACTTCCGGCCCGGTGCTGGAACGTCCGGGCGACCTGGCCGCGCTGCTCACCAATCTCGAGCCGAACGACGTGCTCTTCATCGACGAGATCCACCGCCTGTCGCCGGTGGTCGAGGAGATCCTGTACCCGGCGCTCGAGGACTACCAGATCGACATCATGATCGGCGAGGGCCCGGCCGCGCGTTCCGTGAAGCTCGACCTGCAGCCCTTCACGCTGGTCGGCGCCACCACCCGCGCCGGCATGCTGACCAACCCGCTGCGCGACCGCTTCGGCATCGTCGCGCGCCTCGAGTTCTACAACGTCGACGAACTCACCAAGATCGTCGCCCGCAGCGCCGCGCTGCTCGAGGCCCCGATCAACGAGGCCGGTGCGCGCGAGGTCGCCAAGCGCGCGCGCGGCACCCCGCGTATCGCCAACCGCCTGCTGCGCCGCGTGCGCGACTACGCGGAAGTGAAGGGCACCGGCGAAATCACCGTGGAGATGGCCGACCGCGCGCTGAAGATGCTCGATGTCGACACCGTCGGTTTCGATGTCATGGACCGTAAACTCCTGGAAGCCGTGCTGTTCAAGTTCGCCGGCGGTCCGGTGGGCATCGGCAACCTGGCGGCGGCGATCGGCGAAGCGGCCGACACCATCGAGGACGTGCTCGAACCCTACCTGATCCAGCAGGGCTACCTGCAGCGCACCCCGCGCGGCCGGATCGCCACGCCGCTGGCCTACCAGCACTTCGGCGTCACCGCGCCGCGTATCAGCCCCACGGGCGACCTCTGGGATAGCCTCCCGCCTGCCTGAGCTGCCGGCCGGGTCCGGCCCCTTCGCCTGCGACCCTGGCAGTGGCATTGTTACCACTCGACCGCAAAATATTTAACAAAGAGTCGTTGTGCGCTAGCGACCGCCAGGCGTAGCATCTTCAAGCGGGCCCGGCACTCGATGGTGGCCCGCCTGGAGGCGTGCTGGTAAAGGCTGACATGGCCGGTGCATGCTTGTCGAATCCCGATGCAAGGAGCCGTGATGAGCAAGAGAAGAAACTTCCTTCGGATTGCTTCGCGACTGGGTATGCTGGCGTGCGCAGGGAGCGTGCTCCCGAGGCTCGCACAGGCCCAGTCCGGACTCAACGCGAACGTGCATTACATCGATCCAGGCGTCGCCGATCCTGGCGACGGAACGCTGGCCAAGCCTTTCCGCTCATGGACCAGCGTCAGCTGGACACCCGGCCATACCTACCTGCAGAAGCGCGGCACGACGTATTCGGGGCTGTTCCAGGTGTCGGCCAGCGGCAACGCGTCACAGCGCATCACGATCGGCGCCTATTACCGGTCCGACGGCAGCGACGATACCTCGCGGCCGAAACCGGTGATCGTGCTCCCGGGGGCGCCTACGGTGGCGGCCGCCGGCGCGTCGATCGCGGCCTACAGGCAGGAGCGTGATTTCGTCACCTACCGTCACCTGGACATCCGCAATACCGCCTTGCCGGACGGCAATGACGTAGCGATCATCTGGCTCGGCAATGACTGCGTTTTCGAGAACAACAACGTGTCTTCGAACAGGGCCGGCGTGGTTATCTACGAAAAAAACCGCGTAACCGTGTCGAATTGCGTACTCGACGTCATCAGCAACGGTCCGGACTATGGCAACCAGGGAATCCTGGCCGCCGGGTATGCCAGCATGGACGATATCCGCCTGCTCAATAATACTGTATGGCATCGTGGCGGCGGCTCGGCGGCATCCTACGGCATCCGTTGTGAAACCTACAGCAGCACGAGTTTCCTGAACCGCCTGGTGATCCGCGGGAACCGCGTCTCTCCGCCACCCGGTGTCGCCTACAACGCGAACCGCAGGGCGATCGGTATCTACCTGGTCCAGGCGCAGGCCGCCACCCTGGACAGGAATACCGTCACCGGCATGCTGACCGGGATCTTCATCAACGGTGGAGACCGCAGCTACGTGGGCAACAACAACTGCAGCAACAACATGAATTTCGGGATCCATATCAGCGGCCTCGCCAAGGCTTACACCATCGAGCGCAACGTCTGCAATGCCAATGGCGGGACCCTCAGCAGCACGTATTACGGCCGGGGCATCGAGTTGTCGTCCAAGGTCGGCCCGGACGCGGTCTCCGGACATACGATCCGCTACAACACCTGCAGGTTCAACTACAACTACGGCGGCCCGCTGGACAACGGGTCAGAAGGCGTCGGCATCGGCGTGGACGATGGGGCCAGCAAGTGTGCGATCTACGGGAACATCCTCTCGAATAACGAAGGCAATGGCATCCAGATGTACGGCGGCGGCGACCGCGCCAGGTGGCCGGATACCGGCGGCCATACGATCCAGTCCAACTGGCTGGATTCGAACTGCAGCGTTTCGGTCCTGAACCGGCGCAGCGGTGGAAAAACACCCAGTCCGTTCCAGGCGCATATCGCACTGGCCTACATCTATGGCAGCCCCACCGTCGTGTCGAAAAATACCTTCCTGGGAAAGACCAGCATGCGCGTGTACACCGACGGCACGGATGCGAACGTCACGGTGGTCGGCAGGGGCTGACCAGCCTGCCACGCCCGCGCTCCCCCCAAGCGCATGACAATTGTCATGCCAAACTGATGGCGCCTGCATCTACAGGCGCCATCGCGTTGTTCGCATACTGGCTTCACACCCACCCTGCGAGGAACGCATGAAGCCCACCGCCCTGAAAGTCCTGTCCGCCGCTGCCGCCCTGATGCTGGCAATGTCCGCCAACGCCGCCCCCACCCTGGTCCGGGACGTGCGCGTGTTCGACGGCGAGCGCGTGCACGAACGCCGCTCGGTCCTGTTCGACAAGGGCGTCATCGTCGACGCCGACTTCCGCGGCGCGGTCCCAAGCGGCACGCGCATCGTCAGCGGCGCCGGCCGCACCTTGCTGCCGGGCCTGATCGACGCGCACGTGCACGCCTTCCGCTTCCTGGAGCTGCCGCTGCTGTTCGGTGTCACCACCCAGGTCGACATGTTCAACGACGTGCAGATCATGCGCGACCTGAGCGCGGCCATGGCGGCCGGGAAGAACAGCGGGCGCGCGGACATGTTCTCGGCCGGCACGCTGGCCACCGCGAAGGGCGGACACGGCACCCAGTTCGGCATGCCGATCCCGACCCTCGCCACGCCGGCCGAGGCCCAGGCCTTCGTGGATGCGCGCATCGCCGAAGGCTCGCACTTCATCAAGATCGTGCTGGAAGACGGCCACGGCGCCCAGCGCATGAACAGCCTGGATATCGCCACCGCCAAGGCCCTGATCGAGGCCGCACACCGGCGCGGCAAGCGGGCCGTCGTGCATGTCAGCACGCTCGAGAACGCGCGTGCCGCGCTCGAGGCCGGCGCGGATGGGCTGGTACACCTCTTTATCGGCACGGACATCGCGGCGCGCGACGCGCAGGCGCTGGCGCAACTGGCCAAGGCCAAGCGCGCCTTCGTGGTCCCGACCTATGTGGTGCTCGAGAGCATGGCGGGCGTGAAGACGGACGGACTGCTGGCCGATCCCACCCTCGCGGCACTGCTGGACAAGGAGCAGCGGCAGCCGATGCGCTCCAGCTATGGCCAGTCGCCCAAGCCGGACCTCTTGGTGGCGCCCAGGGCCGTCATCGCCGCCATGCACCGTGCCGGCGTGCCGGTGCTGGCCGGCACCGATGCCGGCAATGCGGGCACCCAGTACGGCATCAGCATGCACCATGAACTGGCGGCGCTGGTGGCGGCCGGATTGAGCCCGGGTGCGGCGCTGGCTGCCGCCACCAGCGCGCCGGCGCGGGCCTTCGGCCTCGGCAAGCGCGGGCAGGTGGCGAAGGGCTACAAGGCCGACCTGCTGCTGGTAGAGGGCAACCCGCTGGCAGACATCGCCAGTACCCGCCGCATCGTCGAGGTCTGGAAGGATGGCGAAAGCGCCGAGCCGCTGCGTGCGCGGCAGCGCGAGCGGGTGGCCCAGGAAAACGCGGCGCCCGGTCTCGCGCCGGTAGCGCTGCCGCCCGATGGGCGCATCAGCCTGTTCAGCAAGGAGAAGCTGGCCAGTCCCTTCGGCATGGGCTGGTCCGCGACCCACGACGGCATGATGGGCGGCGCCTCGAGCGCGACGCTGGAACTGCTTCCCGTCGAAGCCGGCGCCCCGGCGGCGCTGGCGGTGACGGCGCGCGTGGTGAAGGCGAACTTCCCCTATCCATGGGCGGGGCTGGCCTTCGGGCCGGGCGCCGGGCCGATGCAGCCGGCCAACCTCAGTGCGGCGAAGACGATTGCGTTCCGGGTGCGTGGCGACGGCAAGCGCTATGCCCTCAGTTTGATGTCGCGTGGTACCACCATTCCGGCCAGCGTGCCCTTTACCGCCGGCGCCGACTGGAAGGAAGTGTCGGTCCCGCTGAGCCGCTTTCCCGGCATCGATCCATCCCTGCTGACCATGATAGGATTCAATGCCGGCCCCGAGCCCGGCGACTACCGTTTCGAGATCGCCGATGTGCGCCTGCTGGACCGCTAACCCGACCCGCTTCACGACATGAACAAGATCAGACAGGTGCTGGCGGGGCCATGGCTCCCGCCGGAGCAGGGCAGGATGCCGTACTTCTGGCTGCTGAGCCTGGCCTACATGGGCTGGAAGTACGCCTATGTCCCTCCGGGTGCTGGGGAGCTGGCCATGCTGGTCCTGACGCTGGCCGTGTTCATACCGCTCTACCTTGCAAGCTTCTGGGCGCGCGGCCGGCAGGTGCTCGTCTTCATGCTGGCGGGCTGCCTGCTCGGCGCCGCCTGGGCGCCCTGGAACCCGGGCGCCGCCACCTTCTTCATCTTCGCCTGCGCCATGGCGGCCGGGATCGCGACGATGAAATACGCCGTGGCGGCGATCGTGGCCGTCATCGTGCTGGCGCTGCTGGCCTCGCTGCAGCTCGACGGGAACTGGCGCTTCATGTTCCTGATGCCAGTCCTGACCGCCGGCCTGCCGGTGGGCATGGGCGCCTTCATGGATGCGCGCCTGCGCCGCTCGCGCCAGGCGCTGATGCGCAAGCAGGAAGAGGTCGAGCACCTGGCCACCATCGCCGAGCGCGAGCGCATCTCGCGCGACCTGCACGACCTGCTCGGACACTCGCTCTCGCTGATCGCGCTGAAGGCCGAGCTGGCGCGCAAGCTGGTGCACCGCGACGCGGATGCCTGCGCCCGCGAAGTGGGCGACATCGAAACCAGCGCGCGCCAGGCCCTGGCCGAAGTGCGCGCCGCAGTAACGGGCTACCGCGAGAAGGGCCTGGGGCATGCGCTGGCGAGCGCCCGCGCCAGCCTGGCGGCGGCCGACGTCCGGCTGGAGGAAAAGGTGGAGCGCTTCGCGCTGGCGCCGGCCGCCGAGAACGTGCTGGCGCTGGCGCTGCGCGAAGCCGTCACCAATGTGGTGCGCCACGCCGGCGCACGCCGCTGCAGCGTGTCGCTGGGCCTGGAACACGGCGTGGCGGTGCTGCGCATCCTGGATGACGGCAAGGCGCGCAGCGAGGCCGACATCCGGCACGGCAATGGCTTGTGCGGCATGCGCGAGCGTGCCCAGTCACTCGGCGGCAGGCTGGCGCTGCGCGCCCGCGCCGGTCTCGAACTCGAACTGCGCGTGCCTGCCGGAGTGTCCTCATGATTCGCATCCTGCTGGCCGAGGACCAGGCCCTGGTCCTCGGTGCGATGGCCGCGCTGCTCAGGCTCGAGCCGGATTTCGAGGTGGTCGGCGCCGCCACCAACGGCAGGGAAGCCCTCGGCATGTGCGAGCGGCTCCAGCCCGACATCGTCCTGACCGACATCGAGATGCCCCTGATGACCGGGCTGGAACTGGCGGCCGAGGTGAAGGAGCGCCGCTTGCCGCCGAAGCTGATCGTGGTGACCACCTTCGGGCGTAGCGGCTACCTGCGCCGCGCCCTGGAGGCGGGGGTGCGCGGCTACCTGCTCAAGGATGCGTCGGTGGATTCCCTGGCGGCCGCCATCCGCGCGGTGCACGGTGGCGGGCGCGCGATTGCGCCCGAGCTGGCGATGGAAAGCTGGAGCGGCGGCGCCGATCCGCTCACCGAACGCGAACGCCAGGTGCTGCGCCTGGCCGGGGAAGGGCGCAGCAGCAGCGACATCGCGCGCCAGGTGCACCTGTCCGAAGGGACGGTGCGCAACTACCTGTCCGAGGCGATCAGCAAGCTGGGCGCCGCCAACCGGGTCGACGCCTATCGCATGGCGCGCGACGCCGGCTGGCTGTAGCTCTCCTCAAAGGTGGTGCACTACGGACAGGCGCGACTGGCGGCCTTCGCGGGCGCGCACGCGGCCCGCGCTCGGCCCCTGCAGCATCAGGAGGGTGAGCGCGAGCGACACGATCAGCGTGAAGCCGAGCAGCGCCCCGCTCAGCCACAGGGCGGTCGGCTCGGCGCTGCCCCACAGGATCGCGCTGCCCGCCACGAAGGTAAGCAGCAGCGCCGCGGCGGACACCCGGCCCAGCGCGGGCGAGCGCTTGATGCGGTGCCCAGCCATGCCGATGAAGAAGAAGCCCGACGCGGCCAGCAGCATGGCCGCCAGCAGGGCGGCGGAGCGCGACAGTTCAGGCGCGGAGGCGCCGTTCGGGAACAACATCACCGGGGGTGCCACCAGCACCAGGATTCCGGCCATCAGGCAGGCCAGACGCAAGAAGATCATTCGGCTTTCCTCGTAAATTCGTTGTAATAACAACTCAGCAATACGAGACGATATCGAATTTGCAATTGTTGCGGCGCGCGAATGAAGTTTAGTGACTGACGCTTTTGGAGAACAGGTTGATTACCGCTACTCCTGCGACGATCAATCCGAGGCCGGCGATGGCGGGCAGGTCGAGGCGCTGCCCGTAGACGAACCAGCTGATCAGCGAGATCAGCACGATGCCGACCGCCGACCAGATCGCATAGGCGATTCCCGTAGGCAGCACGCGCAGGCTGAAGGTCAACAGGTAAAAGGAGAGCGCGTAGCAGATCACCGTGATGAGGCTGGGGACCGGCCGGGTGAAGCTGTCGGACGCCTTGAGCGCGGTGGTGCCGATGACCTCCGTGACGATGGCGAAGGCGAGGTAGAGATAGGCTTGGAACTGGGTCATGCGCCCATCATACAGGGCGAGCGGCCGGCGCCTGCGGGCACGGGCCGCTGCCTGGGGATTACTGCTCGCGGACCCAGGTCTGCGAACGGCCGAACATCGGCGCGCCGATGTAGCCGCGCACTTCCAGCTTGCTGCCGTTGTCCTTCAGGGCCGCCTTGCTCTTGTAGGTCTTGCCCTTGGACGGATCGAGGATCTCGCCGCCGGTGTACTCGTTGCCGTCCTTCTTCAGGCCGGACAGGATGGTCATGCCGATGATCGGCTGGTCCTTGCGCGCGCCTTCGCAGGCGGTGCATTTCGGGTTCTGGTCCTGGTCGGCCGGGCGGAACAGCTTTTCGATCTTGCCGGTCAAAACGCCGTTTTCCTCGGTGATGCGTACCAGGGACTTGGGTTTGCCGGTTTCGTCGTCGATCGTTTTCCAGGTGCCTGCGGCCGAGGTGTTCTGGGCCATGGCAGCCGGTGCGGCGAGGATTAGGGCAATCAGGCTTGCCTGCATCAGTTTACGCATTGTGGGTCTCCATTGTTGTTGTCTGACGGGACCAGTGTAGCAAACTGTATTCACGGCCGGGTCATCGAAATCCGAGGAAGTATTCGAATTGGATGGGTTCCAACAAAAAACGCGGCCGAAGCCGCGTATTTCGTTTAGCGATGCCGAATCAGGCTGCCGGCAATTTCGCCAGCTGCTCCTGCATCTTGGCCAGCGTCGCCGAGAAGTTCGCCACGCGTTCCTTCTCCTGCTCCACCACCGCGGCCGGGGCGCGGGCGACGAAGCTTTCGTTGGACAGCTTGGCGCTGGCCTTGGCGATCTCGCCCTGCAGGCGCGCGATCTCTTTAGAGAGGCGCTCGCGCTCGGCGGCGACGTCGATCTCGACCTTCAGCATCAGCTTGGTGGTACCGACGATCGACACGGCGGCCGGCGATTCCGGCAGCGCGTCGACCACCTGCACCTCCTGCAGCTTGCCCAGTGCCTGGATGTAGGGGGCGAACACCACCATGCGGGCGCGGTCTTCCTCGTTGCCCGGTTCGACGATCAGCGGCACGCGCACCGACGGCGACAGCGACATCTCGCCGCGCAGGTTGCGGGTGGCGTCGATCAGGGTCTTGAGCTGCTCCATCCAGGCTTCCGCCTCTTCGCTCACGAACGAGGTGTCGGCCAGCGGGTAGGGCTGCAGCATGATCGAATCACCGGTCTTGCCGGCCAGCGGCGCGATTGCCTGCCACAGGGCTTCGGTCACGAACGGGATGATCGGGTGCGCCAGGCGCAGCACCACTTCCAGCACGCGCAGCAGGGTGTGGCGGGTGGCGCGCTGCTGCGCTTCCGTGCCCTGCTGGACCGAGACCTTGGCCAGCTCCAGGTACCAGTCGCAGTATTCGTACCAGACGAAGTTGTAGATGCTGCTGGCGATGTTGTCGAAGCGGTAGTCGGCAAAGCCCTTGGCGATATCGAGTTCGACGCGGTTCAGCAGCGAGATGATCCAGCGGTCGGCCTGCGACAGGTCTTCCGGGTTCGGCTGTCCACAGTCCTTGCCTTCCGTGTTCATCATCACGAAGCGGGTGGCGTTCCACAGCTTGTTGCAGAAGTTGCGGTAGCCTTCGCAGCGGCCGAGGTCGAAGTTGATGTTGCGGCCCAGCGAAGCGTAGCTCGCCATGGTGAAGCGCACGGCGTCGGTGCCGAAGGCCGGGATCCCTTCCGGGAATTCCTTGCGGGTGGCTTTCGCGATCTTATCAAGAGCGCGCGGGTCCATCAGGCCGGTGGTGCGCTTGGCCACCAGCGACTCGACGTCGATGCCGTCGATCAGGTCGATCGGGTCGAGGGTGTTGCCCTTCGACTTGGACATCTTCTGGCCCTGGCTGTCGCGCACCAGGCCGTGCACGTACACGGTCTCGAACGGCACCTTGCCGGTGAAGTGGGTCGTCATCATCACCATGCGGGCGACCCAGAAGAAGATGATGTCGAAGCCGGTCACCAGCACCGACGAGGGCAGGAAGTGCTTCATGTCCGGGGTTTCTTCCGGCCAGCCCATGGTCGAGAAGGGCACCAGGGCCGAGGAGAACCAGGTATCCAGCACGTCATCGTCGCGGCGCAGCGCGCCGGTAATGCCTTGCGCCGCGGCCTTGGCCTGCGCTTCTTCCTCGGTGCGGGCGACCACGATCTGGCCATCTTCGGCATACCAGGCCGGGATGCGGTGGCCCCACCACAGCTGGCGCGAGATGCACCAGTCCTGGATGTTGCCCAGCCACTGGTTGTAGGTGGTCGTCCAGTTCTCGGGCACGAACTTGATCTCGCCGTTGGCGACCTTTTCCAGCGCCACGTCGGTGATCGACTTGCCCGGGTTGAAGGTGCCTTCCGGCGCCGGTTTGCTCATGGCGACGAACCACTGGTCGGTCAGCATCGGCTCGATGACGACGCCGGTGCGATCGCCGCGCGGCACCATCAGCTTGTGCGGCTTGACTTCGGCCAGCAGGCCTTGCGCTTCCAGGTCGGCGACGATCTGCTTGCGCGCCGCGAAGCGGTCCAGGCCCTGGTACTGGCTCGGGCCGTTCTCGTTGATCTTGGCGTCCAGGGTGAAGATGTTGATCGGCGCGAGGTTGGCGCGCTGGCCGACGGCGTAGTCGTTGAAATCGTGGGCCGGGGTGATCTTGACGCAGCCGGTGCCGAATTCCTTGTCGACGTAGCTGTCCGCGATCACCGGGATCTGGCGGCCGGTCAGCGGCAGGGTCAAGAGCTTGCCGTGCAGGTGGGTATAGCGCTCGTCGGTCGGGTCCACCGCCACGGCGACGTCGCCCAGCAGGGTTTCCGGACGGGTGGTGGCGACGGTCAGGTGGCCCGAGCCGTCGGCCAGCGGGTACTTGATGTACCACATCGAGCCGTCTTCTTCCTGCGAATCGACTTCCAGGTCCGACACGGCGGTGCCCAGCACCGGGTCCCAGTTGACCAGGCGCTTGCCGCGGTAGATCAGGCCTTGCTCGTACAGGCGCACGAAGACTTCCGCCACGGTCTTGGTGCGGCTTTCGTCCATCGTGAAGTATTCGCGCTTCCAGTCCGGCGAGGTGCCCATGCGGCGCATCTGGCCGGTGATGGTGTTACCCGACTTTTCCTTCCATTCCCAGACCTTCTCGACGAAGGCTTCGCGGCCGAGGTCGTGGCGCGAGATCTTCTGGGCGTCGAGCTGGCGCTCCACCACGATCTGGGTGGCGATGCCGGCGTGGTCGGTGCCCGGGATCCAGGCGGTGTTATAGCCGCGCATGCGGTAGTAGCGGGTCAGGCCATCCATGACGGTCTGGTTGAAGGCATGGCCCATGTGCAGGGTGCCCGTGACGTTCGGCGGCGGCAGCTGGATGCTGAACGACGGCTTGCCGTCTTCCATGGTGGCGGTGAAGTAACCGCGCTGTTCCCACTCGGTGCGCCAGTATTGTTCAATGTCTGCGGGCTCGAAAGACTTGGCAAGTTCCATGATGTGGTCAACTAAAAAATTGTGCGAAAAGAACCATTATAGAGTAGATGCGGCTATAATCCGCCCCGCTGCGTTCCGGAAAGCCGGGCGCGGCACACGCTAGGGGTCCTGCTGTCGCAAACGCGACACGCGGGTGAGAAATACCCTCCGAACCTGATCTGGATAATGCCAGCGAAGGGAAGCAGTCAGAACACGGCCCAGGGCGCACATGCGCCTGCCTGGCCGATCTGGCACACTCCTTTGCTGGCTCCGCAAAGGAGCCACATGAACGCACCGCTCAAATTCGACGCCGCGACCGCCACGGTCGACCAGGCAGCCATCGAACCCTTCCCCAACTCGCGCAAGGTCTACATCGACGGCAGCCGGCCCGACATCCGCGTACCGATGCGCGCCATCTCGCAGTCGCCGACACCCGACAGTTTCGGCGGCGAGGAGAATCCGCCGCTGTTCGTCTACGACACTTCCGGACCCTACACCGACCCGGCGGCCAGCATCGACATCCGCCGCGGCCTGGGTACGCCGCGCACGCCGTGGATCCTCGAAAGGGGCGATACCGAGGAGTTGGCGGGCCCCACTTCCGACTACGGCAAGGCGCGCCTGCTTGACCCGGCGCTCACTGCCCTGCGCTTCGAGCTGCAGCGCACCCCGCGCCGCGCCCGCAGCGGGCGCAACGTCACCCAGATGCACTATGCGCGCCAGGGGATCGTGACCCCCGAGATGGAATTCGTCGCCCTGCGCGAGAACCTGCGCCGCAAGGAATACCTGGCTTCGCTGGTCGATTCCGGTCCCATGGGCGCGCGCGTGGCCAGCCTGCTGTCGCGCCAGCATCCGGGGCAGTCCTTCGGCGCCAGCATCCCCGCCGAGATCACGCCCGAGTTCGTGCGCGACGAAGTGGCGCGCGGCCGCGCCATCATCCCGGCCAACATCAACCACCCGGAAATCGAGCCGATGATCATCGGCCGCAACTTCCTGGTGAAGATCAACGCCAACATCGGCAACTCGGCGGTGACGTCCTCGATCGGCGAGGAAGTGGAAAAGATGACCTGGGCGATCCGCTGGGGCGCCGACAACGTGATGGACCTGTCGACCGGCAAGCACATCCACGAGACGCGCGAATGGATCATCAGGAATTCGCCAGTGCCGATCGGAACGGTGCCGATCTACCAGGCGCTGGAAAAGGTCGGCGGCAAGGCCGAGGAACTCACCTGGGAGATCTACCGCGATACGCTGATCGAGCAGGCGGAGCAGGGCGTCGACTACTTCACCATCCACGCCGGCGTGCGCCTGGCCTATGTGCCGATGACGGCCAAGCGCCTGACCGGCATCGTCTCGCGCGGCGGTTCCATCATGGCCAAGTGGTGCCTGGCGCATCATCGGGAATCCTTCCTGTACACGCATTTCGAGGAGATCTGCGAGATCATGAAGGCCTACGACGTGTCCTTCAGCCTGGGCGACGGCCTGCGCCCCGGCTCGATCTACGACGCCAACGACGAAGCCCAATTGGCCGAGCTGAAGACCCTGGGCGAGCTCACGCAGATCGCCTGGAAACACGACGTCCAGACCATGATCGAGGGCCCCGGCCACGTGCCGCTGCACCTGATCAAGGAGAACATGGACCTGCAGCTGGAGCAGTGCAGCGAGGCGCCGTTCTACACCCTGGGGCCGCTCACTACCGACATCGCGCCCGGCTACGACCACATCACCTCGGGCATCGGCGCCGCTACCATCGGCTGGTACGGCACCGCCATGCTGTGCTACGTCACGCCCAAGGAGCACCTGGGCCTGCCCGACAAGAACGATGTCAAGGACGGCATCATCACCTACAAGATCGCGGCCCACGCGGCCGACCTGGCCAAGGGCCACCCTGGCGCCCAGCTGCGCGACAACGCCCTGTCGAAAGCGCGCTTCGAATTCCGCTGGGCAGACCAGTTCAACCTCGGCCTCGACCCGGACAAGGCGCGCGCCTTCCACGACGAGACCCTGCCCAAGGAGTCCAGCAAGGTGGCGCACTTCTGCTCGATGTGCGGCCCGCATTTCTGTTCGATGAAGATCACGCAGGAGGTGCGCGAGTATGCCGCCGCCAGCGGGGTGGCCGAAGGAGCCGCGCTGGCGAAAGGCATGGAAGAGAAGGCGATCGAGTTCGTGCGCGGCGGCGCCAAGCTGTACCGGGAGGTCTGATGACGGAGATCGAACTGAACGGCGCCCTGTACCAGGTGCCGGCCGGCGTGTCGCTGCAGGACCTGGCCGGCCAGCTGGGCCTGGCCGAGCAGGCGGTGGCGGTGGCGGTCAACCGCGAAGTGGTGCCGCGCCAGCAGTGGCCGCAGCGCCGGCTGCAGGCCCGCGACAAAGTGGACATCGTGCGCGCCATCGGTGGCGGTTGAAAACAAGGAGATGACAATGAATGCAATCGTAGAGAACGACTTCCTGACCATCGCCGGGCGCCAGTACGCTTCGCGCCTGCTGGTCGGCAGCGGCAAGTACCGCGACCTGGCGCAGACGCGCGACGCCACGCTGGCAGCCGGCGCCGAGATCGTCACCGTGGCGATCCGCCGCGTGAACATCGGCCAGGACCCGAACGCTCCCAGCCTGCTCGACGTGCTGCCCCTGGAGGAATTCACCATCCTGCCCAACACGGCCGGCTGCTACACGGCCAAAGATGCGATCTACACCCTGCAGATGGCGCGCGAACTGCTGGGTGGGCGCAAGCTCGTCAAGCTGGAGGTGCTGGGCGACGAGAAGACCCTGTTCCCGCAGATGCCCGAAACGCTCAAGGCGGCGGAGGTCCTGGTGCGCGACGGCTTCGACGTGATGGTCTATTGCAGCGACGACCCGGTGCAGGCCCGCATCCTGCAGGAGATCGGTTGCGTCGCCGTGATGCCGCTGGCCTCGCTCATCGGTTCCGGCATGGGCATCCTGAATCCCTGGAACCTTTCGCTCATCATCGAGCAGGCCACGGTGCCGGTGCTGGTCGATGCCGGCGTCGGCACGGCTTCGGATGCGGCGATCGCGATGGAGCTCGGCTGCGACGGCGTGCTCATGAACACCGCGATCGCGGCCGCCCATGATCCGGTGCGCATGGCGCGCGCGATGCGCCACGCCGTCATCGCCGGGCGCGAGGCCTGCCGGGCGGGACGCATGCCGAAACGCTTCGCGGCCTCGCCCTCGTCGCCGGTGCAGGGCATGGTTACCTGATGGTGCCGACCGTGCTGGTGTTCGCCGGGCTCGATCCCGGCGGCGGGGCAGGGCTGGCGGCGGACATCGCCGCCATCGGCGCCCTCGGCGGCCATGCGCTGCCGGTGGCGACGGCCCTGACCGTCCAGGACAACAACCGGGTGCACGAGGTGCAGCCGGTCGACGCCGGCCTGGTCCTGCGCCAGGCCGATGCCCTGGTCGATTCCTTCGGCATCGACGCGGTCAAGATCGGCATTCCCGGCAGCCGCGAGAACGCGGCCGTCATCGCCCGGCTTCTGCGCCGGCTGCGCGCGACCGACCCGCATCTGCCGGTCGTGCTCGACCCGGTGCTGGCCAGCGGCCACGGCGACGCGCTCGGCAAGGGCAACGCGATCGCCGCGCTGGCCGAGCTGCTGCCGCTGGCCACCGTGCTGGTGCCGAACCTGCCGGAGGCGGCGGCGCTGGGTGCGCTGCCCTGCGAGCACGTTCTGGTCACCGGCGGACATGGCGAGGGGGACGTCGTCGTCAACCGCTGGCTGCAGGGCGGCGTGGAGCAGCGCAGCTGGCGCCTGCCGCGCCTGCCGCACAGCTACCACGGCAGCGGCTGCACGCTGGCCGCCGCCATCGCGGCGCGCCTCGCGCTGGGCGACCCGATGGCGCAAGCGCTCGAGCACGCCCAGGACTACTGCCACCAGACGCTGGCGCACGCCTTCCGGATTGCGCCCGGACAGCGCATCCCGCGCCGCATCCTGCAACCCCACTGAGAAAGGATCATTCTTGAACAAGCACTTCATGCGGGGGCTCTACCTCGTCACCCCGGACTGGGACGATACCGGGCGCCTGCTCGCGGTCACCGACCTCGCCCTGAGCGCCGGCGCGTCCCTGGTGCAGTACCGCCATAAAAGCGCCAGCCCGGCCTTGCGGGCCGAGCAGGCCGCAGCCCTGCTGGCGCTGTGCCGCAGCCACAAGCGGCCGCTCGTGATCAACGACCACATCGACCTGTGCCGCGACCTCGACGCCGACGGCGTGCACGTCGGCGGCACGGATATGTCGGTGGCGCAGGCGCGGGCCCTGCTGGGACCAGGCAAGATCGTCGGCGCCTCCTGCTATGGCGAGCTGAAGCTGGCCGAGAACGCCCAGCAGGCGGGCGCCAGCTACGTAGCCTTCGGCGGTTTCTATCCTTCGCCGGTCAAGAAGTACAGCTTCGTCACGCCGCCCGAACTGGTCGAGGTCTGGCGCGACCGCGTGGCCCTGCCGATGGTGGTGATCGGCGGCATGACCCCGCCGAATGCGGCGCCGCTGGTGCGGCGCGGCGCCTCGATGGTGGCGGCGATCACGAGCGTGTACGCGGCAGCGGACCCGGCGGCGGCCGTGCGCGACTTCTGCGCGCTGTTCCGGCACGCCTGAACTTACAATGGCAGCGTTGCCACTCTTGCCATCCCGACCATGCGAGCGCTGCGCCTGCTCATCCATACCCGCCGCCACCCGTCGGCCATCCTGCTGCTGGTGCAACTGCTCGGCATGCTGCTGTATCCCTTCATCGAGGGGGCGCCGGCCGGGCATACGGCCTTCAACGTGTTCGGGGTGCTGGTGCTGGCGCTGACCATCCGCATGGTGCGGCGCACGCCGGGCGAAACCCGGATCAGCGTGGGGCTGGCAGTGCCGATCGTGATCCTGCTCGCCCTGCAGAGTTTCTTCGACATGCGCAGCGGCCTGCTGGCCTGGTCGTCGGCGCTGGAAGCGCTGTTCTACTTCTACGCCGCCGGCAGCCTGATCGCCTACATGATGGAGGACCGCAAGGCCACCACCGACGAGCTGTTCGCGGCCGGCGCCACCTTCACCCTGCTGGCCTGGGGCTTCACCCACCTGTACCTGATGGTGCAGGAGCTCCACCCGGGCACCTTCGCCGCCGCGGTCAACGCCTCCGCCCCGCGCACCTGGAGCGAACTGAATTACCTGAGCTTCGCGCTGCTGTCGAGCACCGGCATCGGCGACGTGATTCCGCTCACCGTGCATGCGCGCGCCCTGTGCAGCATCGAAATGCTGGTGGGCGTGATGTATCTCGCGGCCGTGGTGGCGCGCCTGATCGGCTTTACCACCCAGGGCAAGATCCACCGGCGCCACCCGGATGCACCGCGCGAACCCTGGGAAGAAGACTAGCGCATCCGTGGTGAATAAAATGCAGCCCGCACGCGCCGTGTTAAGTCTTCAATAAGACGCATGCCTTAACTTGGCGCGGTTTGCGGCTCCGGCATCCCGCCATCGCTGCGCCACGTTTTGTGTGCATGATGCCGAAAGCCCGGATACTGAGAACCTTCCTTGCCGTCCTGCTGGCGCCGCTCGCCGCCTATGCGCTCGCCGCCGCCTCTCCCAAGCCGATGTTCGACTACCGCTACAGCTACGAGAACTACCGGATCTGGTCCGATCGACCCATCCCGGACGAGATCACCGCGGTGCTGGACGACGTGACGCGGCGCCTGCGCACCTCGAGCCTGCACGAGCGCGAGACGCCGGTCGAGATCTTCTTCTGCCACGAGCCCTGGCGCCTGTGGTTCTACGGCGGCCGTTTCAGCACCGAGGTGGGCGGGACGGCCAACGTCTGGTTGACCCGGCAGGTGTTCATCCGCGCCTCCGACATCCCGGCCAACCGCATCCAGACGCCGACCGGCAAGCCGCTGGCCGATGCCGCGCAGCGCCCGCTGTCCTACTTCATCGCGCACGAGATCACCCACAACGACGTGTCGCGCGGTTTCGGGCGCACGGTCATGCTGCGCTATCCGGAATGGCTGCTGGAAGGCTATGCCGACTACGTGGGCAAGGCCGGCGATTTCGATTTCGAGGAAAACCACGCCTTGTTCGCCGCCGGGGCCAGCGCCCTCGATCGCGACAGGAGCGGACTGTATCGCGAATTCCACCTGAAGGTCGCCTACCTGCTCGACAAGAAGGGCTGGACCCTGCAGCAGGTGTTCGCGAATCCGCCCGACGAGGAAGAACTGGACGCCCGGCTGCGCGCGCAGCGCCCACATATGTATCAATTTGCGCCCGCCGTGGATTGACCGGCCGCGGCGCCGCATGCGATATTGCCTTTCTAGCCACTTCCTTCGAAAGCATCCGCAATGCGTCTTTACGTCACCGCCCTTGTCCTCGCACTGGCCAGCGCCGGTTGCGCCCAGGTCCCCACCGCCGCCACCATCTCGCCGGAGGCGCTGCGCACCCACGTGCAATACCTTTCCTCAGACGAGCTGGAAGGCCGCGGCACGCCCTCGCGCGGGCAGGACCTCGCCACCGACTATATCGCGGCCCAGTTCCGCAAGGCCGGCCTGGAGCCGGCCGGCGACGACGGCTACTTCCAGACCGCGACCTGGCAGTACGCAGAGCGCAAGGCGGACGACGTGAGCCTGAGCGTGCTTGCCGGCGGCAGCACCGTCACCGTGCCGGCCGGCGGCGCGACCGGCAACTTCCTCGATCCGGTCACCCTGGCGGCCACGCCGGCGGTGTTCATGAGCTGGAAGGATGCGCTGGACAACAGCGACGCCGCCAACGGCAAGGTGCTGGTGGTGCCGGCCCCGCCGGTGCCGCGCGCCGCGCGCCAGCTGCAGGAAAAACTCAAGGGCAAGCCGCTGCTGGTCGTCATGATCGACCGCGAGCGCCGTCATGGCGCCGGCACCGGCGGCTGGCTGATCGATCCGGAGCAGGCTGCGCCGCAGGGCGCGGTGCCGGTGCTGTTGCTGCATGCGCCTGACGCCGCGGCGGCGCTGGAGAAGGGTGGCGCAAGCGTGAGCGCGCGGGTCGCCGCCCCGAGCATCCGCCCGGTCAAGCTGCGTAACGTGGTCGGCGTGCTGCGCGGTTCCGATCCGGTGCTGAAGAACACCTACGTCCTGATGACGGCGCACCACGACCACGTCGGCATCCGCGACGGCGAGGTCTACAACGGCGCCAACGACGACGCCAGCGGCGTGGTGTCGCTGATCGAGGCCGCCAACGTCCTGGCCGCGCGCAAGGAGCGCCCGCGCCGCAGCATCGTGTTCATGACCTTCTTCGGCGAGGAACTCGGCATGCTGGGCTCGAAGTACTATGCGCGCCATCCGGTGTTCCCGCTGAAGGACACGGTGGTGAACATCAACCTCGAGCAGACCGGCCGCACCGACGACAGCGAAGGCAAGCAGCTCGATTCGATCGCCATGACCGGCTACGACTTCTCGACACTCGGCGACATGCTCAAGAAGTCCGCCGAGCGCACGGGAGTGCGCCTGTGGAAGCATGCGGCCTTCAGCGACGCCTTCTTCTCGCGCGCCGACAACCAGTCGCTGGCCGACGCCGGCGTGCCGGCGCACACCCTGTCGGTGGCCTACGGCTTCCCGGATTACCACGGCAAGGACGACACCTGGGACAAGCTCGACTACGACAACATGGCGCGCGTCACGCGCATGCTGACCGAAGGCGTGTATGACATCGCCAACGCGACCGAGCGCCCGACCTGGACGGCGGCGCCGAAGGCGGCCAACTACGCCGCCAAGGGACGCGCGCTCACGGCCGGCAAGGCGGCAGCCAAGTGAACGGTGGCGCGGTCCTGGTGCGGCGTTTGCTGGCGGACGAGTGGCAGGCCTACCGCACGATCCGCCTGCGCGCGCTGGCGGATGCGCCCGAGGCCTTCGGCAGCAGGCTGGCGCGGGAAGAGGCGCTGCCGGACGATACCTGGGCGACGCGCGTGGCGAAGTCGGCGGTCTCCGGCATCGATTGCGCGCTGGTGGCGGAAGTGGAAGGCCAGCTCGCCGGCCTGCTGTGGGCCAAGGTCGACGCCCAGGATGCCGGCAGGGTGAATTTGTTCCAGATGTGGGTGGCGCCGCAATGCCGCGGCCGCGGCGTGGCCGCTGCTTTATTGGACGAGGCGCTCGGATGGGCGAGAACGCGTGGGACCCGGGTGGTGCACCTGGGCGTGAACAGCGAGAATGCAGGCGCGCTCAGGCTGTATGAGCGCGCGGGCTTCCAGCCGATCGGCGAGCCCTATCTGATGCGCGAGGGGGCCGCGCACATGGAGCAGGAAATGCGCCTGGATCTATCCGGGCCAGCATGAAAAAATGGGACGCCCGGAGGCGTCCCATTTTCATTGCAGCGCCAGGGTTTAGTTACCGCAGCCCAGCGAAGCGATGCGGTCGCGTGCGGCCTTGGCCTGCACCAGGCCGAAGCCGTACTTGGTGTCGCGGCCCGCGGTGCCCAGGTCGAGCGCGCTCTTGGTGAGCGACGCGCGCATCTGCGCAGCGGTACAGGTCGGGAAGTAGCTCCACACCAGGGCAGCAACGGCCGACACGTGCGGGGTCGCCATCGAGGTGCCGTCGAAGTAGGCGTAGTTGCTGGCGCGGATGCCGACCGTCGCGCTCTGGCCCAGCTGCTGCTTCATCGCGGCGCCGTCAAGATCGGTCGCGGTGACGGACGGGATGCTGGTCACGGTGGTGCCCAGCGTGCCGCCGAACGCGCCCGCCACGTTGTTGTACACCACGGCGCCGACGCCGCCGCTGTTCTGGCAGTTGCTGACCTTGACCGCGAAGTCCACGGTGCCGCGCTGGATCAGGCAGACCTTGCCCGAGACAGCGGTGTTGACCTTGTCGCCGATGCCGAAGTCGGCCAGCGGTGCGGTGGCGGTCTTGACCGGCGAGCCTTCCATCGCGCCCGGGGCGTAGGTGCTGCTGCCAACGGTCAGGACGGCTTCCTGGCCGGTGCCCATCGGGACGGTCGACAGGACGCTGACGCCCGGGCCGGCCAGTTCGACCTTGCTGTTGTACTGCGAGAAGCTGGCCCACGCCTTGTTCTCGTCGACCGCGCCGACCATGATCACGCTGGTGTAGCCGGCCGGGTAGGAGACCACGGTATTGCCGTCGTTGCCGGCTGCGGCCAGGTTCAGCACGCCCTTGGAGTACAGCGTGTCGAAGGCCTTCTGTTCGGTGGTGCTCTTGCGGCCGCCGCCCAGCGACATGCTGATCACGTTCGCGCCGGCGGCGCCGCACTTGTTGGCGGCCGAGGCCAGGGTCGAGGAGTAGGCCCAGCCGTTGGCGCCGAACACCTTCACGATGTGCAGCTTGAGCTGCTTGTTGGCGGCCACGCCGACCACGCCGGTGCCGGCGTTGTTGATGGCGGCGATGGTGCCGGCCACGTGGGTGCCGTGGCTGTTCTCGTCGGTGTACCACCAGCCGGTGCCGGCGTCGTATTCGCCGGTGACCGCGTTGGCAGACAGGTCCTCGTGGTTGCGGTCGTAGCCCGAGTCGATGATGCAGACCTTGCGGTTCGAGGCGCTGGCGTCCGACAGCAGGTCGGCCTGCACCTGCTTGATGCCGTACGGGACCAGCTGGCCCGACGCATACGGGGTGCCGGTCGACGGCGAGGTGAGCGCGAAAGGCTTGCGGATCACGTCTTCTTCGATGTATTCGACGTTCGGGTTGTTCTCCAGGCCTTTCAGCGCGACTGCCGGGACCTCGATGGCCATGGCGTTCATGCCGAAGATTTCGTGCTTGACCGAGCCCTTGGACGCAGCGACGGCCGACTTCACCTTGGCGGCGGCGCCCGGCTTGAAGGCGACGATGACGCGGGTGGTGTCGGGAGCTGCGGCCTGCGCGTTGCCGAACACGCCGGCAGCGACCAGGGCTGCCAGGCAAACGCGGAGGGAGGATGCGCGAGTGTTTTTGTCTACCATTAATCTTCTCCGTTTGAAAACAAAGTTATTGCGCCTTGGCTCTGTAGGCCTCGTACGCTTTTTGTGCCACCTCATGGGTGGTAAAAATAGTGTATTTCAAAAACTTGTATATATGCACACCGGATTCAACTGTGCGCAGGAAACACTTGATCAGGCACAGCTCGCTACCGATTGTCCATACACACTGTCTTTACTACGTGTTATCGTTTTTCCCAAATACCCGCAGAAAACGCAGCGGCGCGCTACGCTTACCCTCACTCCTTGTTATCATTTCAAACTTTACGGCGTTGCAATCCGCGGCGTCCAACGCTCGGTTCAGGAAGGGAAACATGAAGACCAAGGCTGCAGTTGCATGGAAGGCGGGTCATCCGCTCACGATCGAAGAAGTCGAACTCGAAGGCCCGAAGGCCGGCGAGGTGCTGGTCGAGGTCAAGGCGACCGGCATCTGCCACACCGACTACTACACGCTGTCCGGCGCCGATCCGGAAGGCCTGTTCCCGGCCATCCTCGGCCATGAAGGCGCGGGCGTGGTGGTGGACGTCGGCCCGGGCGTCACCAGCCTGCGCAAGGACGACCACGTCATTCCGCTGTACACCCCGGAATGCCGCCAGTGCAAGTTCTGCCTGTCGCAAAAAACCAACCTGTGCCAGGCGATCCGCTCCACGCAAGGCCGTGGCCTGATGCCTGACGCGACTTCCCGTTTTTCGCTGGACGGCAAGCCGCTCTACCACTACATGGGCACCTCGACCTTCTCGAACTACATCGTGGTGCCGGAGATCGCGCTGGCCAAGGTGCGTTCGGACGCGCCCTTCGACAAGATCTGCTACATCGGTTGCGGCGTCACCACCGGCATCGGCGCGGTGATCTTCACGGCGAAAGTGGAGGCGGGCGCCAACGTGGTCGTGTTCGGCCTGGGCGGCATCGGCCTGAACGTGATCCAGGCGGCCAAGATGGTGGGCGCCGACAAGATCATCGGCGTGGACCTGAACCCGGAACGCGAAGCCATGGCGCGCAAGTTCGGCATGACCCACTTCATCAACCCGACCAAGGTCGAGAACGTGGTCGACTCCATCGTCCAGCTGACCGACGGCGGCGCCGACTACAGCTTCGAATGCGTGGGTAACGTCACCACCATGCGCCAGGCGCTGGAGTGCTGCCACAAGGGCTGGGGCCAGTCGATCATCATCGGCGTGGCGGCGGCGGGCCAGGAAATCTCGACCCGTCCGTTCCAGCTGGTGACGGGCCGTGTGTGGAAGGGCTCCGCCTTCGGCGGCGCGCGCGGCCGCACCGACGTGCCGAAGATCGTCGACTGGTACATGGAAAACAAGATCAACATCGACGACCTGATCACCCACCACCTGCCGCTCGAGCGCATCAACGAAGGCTTCGACCTGATGAAGTCGGGCGAGTCGATCCGCTCGGTCGTGGTCTTCTGATACCCGCCGTCCGGCATCCTCGACGCGGCCCTCCGGGCCGCGTTTTTTCATTCTGCTCCGCCATTTCGGCCGCCTGTCGCACCGGGCTGGCCCTCATCCCCGCACACGCCTAGAGTATCTGCATCGCCGGACAGGTCCGGACCAAAGTAGAAAAAAAGTTCTAGACATTTTTATCTAGAACTTTTAATCTAGTTGCTAACGATGAGGGGACACACCCGATGGACGAATGGTTCGGTACGGCGGCAAGCAGCCTGACCTGGGCGCTGATCGATTTCCTGTGGCAGGGCCTGCTGGTCGGCTGGGTGGCCGCGCTGCTGCTGGCGCTGATGCGCAAGGCGCGGCCGCAGGCGCGCTACCTGGTGGCTTGCGGCGCGCTGCTGCTGTGCGCGGCCCTGCCGCTGGCCGGAATGGTCGCCCGCATGGCCGAGGCGGACGCCGGCGCGGCCAGCTCCGCGCTGCCCGTGGCGGCGGGGAGCGCGGTGGCGGGCGCCGTGGCGGCGCTGCCGTTAACCGCCATCGATGCCGGCAAGTTCGCAGGCTGGGAATCCATCCTGCAGGAGCGCCTGCCGCTGGTGCTGCTGCTCTGGGCGCTGGGCGCCGGCCTGCTGGCCCTGCGCATGGTGCTCGGGCTGGCCTGGGTGCGCCGCCGTAGCCAGCCGGGGCACTACCGGCTCGACCCCGCCTGGCAGGCACGGCTCGACAGGATGGCGCGGGGCATGGGCATCGCCCGCCGCGTCACCCTGGGACTGGTCGACGACCTGGCGAGTCCGGTGACGGCCGGCTGGTGGCGCCCGGTGGTGCTGGTGCCGGCGGCGCTGGTGTCGGGCATGCCGCCGCAGCTGCTGGAAGCGCTGCTGGCGCACGAACTGGCGCACGTGCGCCGCTGTGACTACGTGGTGAATTTGATCCAGAGCGCGATCGAGATCCTGCTGTTCTACCACCCGGCCGTGTGGTGGCTGTCGAACCGGATCCGCGAAGAGCGCGAACAGATTGCAGATGATGTAGCCGCAAGCACGCTCGGCGAACCGCGGCGCCTGGCACTTGCATTGTCCGAACTGGACCTGTTCCAGTTCACCCCGCAACTTGCCCCAGCAGCACATGGAGGAAACCTTATGTCCCGCATCAAACGCCTGGTTCGTCCCGAAACCGAACCGCTGAACTGGAAGCTGGCGCTTCCGATCCTGGGCCTGGCCACCGCGGCCGCCTTCTACTCCTGGTCGGCGCCGGCCCACGCCGAGGCCGAGCAGCCGGCCCCGGTCGCGCGTGCCGAGCCCGCGCCCCGTCCGCAAGCCGCGCCGGCCGAGCGCCGCGTGGTGCGCAAGGACGGCAGTGAAGAGCCTTATGCCGTGGTGCGCGCCAACGACAAGAACACGACCATGACCGGCAGCAGCGACGACTGGGACGACATCAAGGAAGCCAAGCGCCGCATTGGCGGCGACTTCCTGTGGTTCCGCGACGGTGGCCAGGCCTGGTACATCCAGGATGCCGGCGTGCTGGCGAAGGTCGATGCCGCCTGGGCCCCGATGAACCGGCTGGGGGCGCAGATGGACGTGTATGGCAAAGAGATGGACGTGCACGGCAAGAAGATGGATGCGCTCGGCAAGGACATGGACGTGGCGGCGCGCGGCCTCAAGCCGGACGAGGGCAAGTTGCGCCTGGTCGAGGAGCGCATGGAAGCACTGGGCGAAGAAATGGAGAAGCTCGGCAAGCAGCTGGGCGCGACCGACAGCGTCAAGGAGCGCGAGCGCATCCAGGGCCGCATGAGCGAAGTGGGCCAGCAGATGTCGGCGGCGGGGCAGGAGATCAGCCAGCTGCACAACGGGCCGGGCATGCGCGAGGCGCAGAAGTCGATGGACGCAATCGGGCGCCGCATGAGCGAAGCCGGCAAGCCGATGGATGCGATCGGCAAGAAGATGGGCGCGCTCGGCAAGGAGATGGAGCGCGAGAGCAAGGCGGCGGACAAGACGGTGCGCGCCCTGATCCGCGAAGCGCGCGAGAAGGGGCTGGCGAAGCCGGTGCCGCAGGCGGGCTGAACCCACTCGGGCAATCGAGAAAACGGCCTGCCGCTCGGAGCGACAGGCCGTTTTTTACCAACTGGTCAAATAACGCCGGCGTGCTGCCTCGGCAGCGGCACCGGCGCCGCGACCGGTCTTACTGCTGCGCGATCTTGCCGCGCCATGCGCCGGTTTCCGAGCCGCGCTTCTCCAGCAGTTCCTTGAAGTTCTGCAGGTTGCCACGCAGTTCCATGCGAACGGCGCCCATGGCGTCGCCAACGGCTTCGAGCGCACCGTCCGGCTCGTAGTCCATCTGGACCATGACGCGGCAGCAGTTGTCCGAGATCTTGTGGAAGGTGGCGACACCGCCGTTCTTCACGCCGGTGACGCTGCGCCATGCGATGCGCTTGTCCGGGATCTGTTCGGTGATTTCGACATCCCACTCCTTCTCTTCGCCGGCCACGTTGGCGCGCCAGTGCAGGTGCTTGTCGTCGAGCTGGCGGATTTCCTTGACGCTCTTCATGAACTGCGGGAAGTCCTCGAACTGCGTCCACTGGTTGTACGCGGTCTTGACCGGAACGTTGATCTCGATCGATTCCGAGACCGACGAGCTGGCGCCATAACCACTGCGGTTTTGTTTCAGTTTTTTGGACAGCATCATGCCGCCGACGGCAAGTGCGGCAACGGTAACTACGCGGTTCAGCATAAGAATTCTCCTTTGATGGAAGCTGCCCGCACCTCTGACATGTTGGCCCGAAACGAGGGTGCGAGACTAAGGGCTTCGTGGACGACATGGTCTGACGGGCCACGCGATTTGTCGCGAATCTCTATTTAAAATAAGCGAAAAGACAATTGGGCGGCGCGCGAAACGATGGGCCGCTTATACTGATGAGCCTGTTGTTGGCTGCCAGAAAGGAGACCACATGAACTTGCAAGGAGGATGTTTCTGCGGTGCAGTTCGCTACACGGTAAGCGGCGATATTTTTAACAGCACCCTGTGCCACTGCACCGACTGCCGCCGGATTTCCGGCGCTCCTGCACTGGCCTGGTTCAGCGCGCGCCGGGCCGACTTCCGCTTCACCAAAGGCGAGCCGCAACGCTTCGCTTCGAGCGAGCACGTGCTGCGTGGCTTTTGCCCTCAATGCGGCACCACGCTCACTTTCGAAGACGACCGCTGGCCGGAAGAACTGGACATCGCCAGCGCCAGCCTCACCGACCCCGAACAGGTGCCGCCAGGCGACCATACTTTCGTGCGCAGCCGCCTGAGCTGGATGAACATGCACGACGGCCTGCCCGAATACCCGAGCACGCGGGCGGCCGGGAAATAGCCCACGGCCCTAACGCCGCCGGATGCTGCCGTCGCTGATCTGGGCCTGCGTGTGCACCAGGTTGGCCTCGAAGGATTGCATCTGCAATCCGACCGGCGTCATGTCCACGCCGGAGCCTTCGATGCGCGGGAACAAATCGTTTTCCTCCTCCTGGATGTGGGCCGCGACGGCGGTGATCAGTTCGCGCATCAGGGTGTCGCTGTGGCTGTCGTCGAGCGACATGCCTTCCAGCGTCGCGACCAGGTCGTCCACTTTCTGGTGGTCCTGCTCGAAGTGGCTGATCAAGGATTCGTCGATGCAGCGCACCGCCGGATAGAAGATCGATTCCTCCAGCCGCGAGTGCATGTGCAGGGCCTGCAGGATCTGGGTCCCGGCCTGCTTTTTCACCTCCTGGCTGTCGCTGTTGAGATACCTGTCGGCCAGCGCGCGCACCATGTCGTGGTCGCGGATCAATGCCTTGACCGGCTGGTCGACCGGAAACGCGCCTGCTGCTTTGTCGGTTGCCATACCATCCTCCCTCCCGTGTTCGCTCTATGGCGACGGCGTCCTGCCGCCGCCGTGGCCTTTCAGGCTAGTACAGGCAATGGATAAAACAAGGGATGGCGTGGCTCCCGCCGCACAGCTGGATGGGCATACAGTAATCACGGCGTTATAATGGCCGGATGCAGAATCTCCTCCATAACCTCAATCCCGAACAGCTCGCCGCCGTCACCCTGCCCTCGCAGAGCGCGCTGATCCTGGCCGGCGCCGGTTCCGGCAAGACGCGCGTGCTGACGACCCGCATCGCCTGGCTGATCCAGACCGGGCAGGTGTCGCCCGCCGGCATCATGGCGGTGACGTTCACGAACAAGGCGGCGAAGGAGATGCTGACCCGCCTGTCCTCCATGCTGCCGATTAATACGCGCGGCATGTGGATCGGCACCTTCCACGGCCTGTGCAACCGGCTGCTGCGTACCCACTACAAGGACGCCGCGCTGCCGCAAGCCTTCCAGATCCTCGATTCGCAGGACCAGCTCTCGCTCATCAAGCGCATGCTGAAGGCTGCCAACGTGGACGATGAAAAATACCCGGCCAAGGCGCTGATGTACTTCATCAACAACGCCAAGGAGCAGGGCCTGCGCGCCAATCGCCTGGAGCCGAACGACCCGATCGAGCGCCGCATGATCGAGCTCTACGAGCTGTACGAAGGCCAGTGCCAGCGCGAGGGCGTGGTCGATTTCGCCGAGCTGCTGCTGCGCTCCTACGAGCTGCTGGCCCGCAACGGCCCGCTGCGCCACCACTACCAGATGCGCTTCCGCCACATCCTGGTCGACGAGTTCCAGGATACCAACGACCTGCAGTACAACCTCTTGAAACTGCTGGCCGGGCATGACGAGGAGGGCGGCGGCGCCATCTTCGCCGTGGGCGACGACGACCAGAGCATCTACGCCTTCCGCGGCGCCAACGTCGGCAACATGCAGGCCTTCGAGCGCGAGTTCCGCGTCAAGAACCTGATCAAGCTGGAGCAGAACTACCGCTCCTTCGGCCACATCCTCGACAGCGCGAACTACCTGATCGCCAACAACACCAAGCGTCTAGGGAAGAACCTGCGCACCGATGCGGGGCAGGGCGAGCAGGTGCGCGTGTACGAAGCGGCCAGCGACCTCGAAGAAGCGCAGTGGATCATCGAGGAAGCCAAGAGCCTGATGAAGGACGGCCTGTCGCGCAGCGAGATCGCCATCCTGTACCGTTCCAACGCGCAAAGCCGCGTGATCGAGCACGCGCTGTTCGCGGCCGGCCTGCCCTACACCGTGTACGGCGGCCTGCGCTACTTCCAGCGCGCCGAGGTCAAGCACGCCATCGCTTATTTGCAGCTGATGGACAACCCGCACAACGATTCGGCTTTCCTGCGCGTGGTGAACTTCCCCACCCGCGGCATCGGCGCGCGCTCGATCGAGCAGCTGCAGATGGCGGCCGACTCCTACGGCATCTCGCTGTATGCGGCGGTGCCCTATATGACGGGCAAGGCCGGCAGCGCGCTCGGCAACTTCGTGAAGCTGGTCGAATCGGCGCGTTTCGAGACCCAGCAGCTGCCGCTGCCGGAACTGGTGCGCGTGGTGCTGGAACGCAGCGGCCTGTTGCTGCACTACCAGAACGAGAAGGAAGGCGCCGACCGCATCGAGAACCTGGAGCAGATGGTCAATGCCGCCACCCAGTTCGTACAGGAAGAAGGCTTCGGCCAGGGCGCCCCGGCCCACCTCGGCCCGCAGGCGCTGCCCCAGATCGGCGAAGCCATCGTCAACCAGGACGGCATCGAGATCCTCGATTCCGACGCCCCGCTGGCCAGCGTGATGTCGCCGCTGTCGGCCTTCCTCACCCATGCTTCGCTGGAAGCGGGCGACGCCCAGGCCCAGGCCGGACAGGATGCCCTGCAGCTCATGACGGTGCACTCGGCCAAGGGCCTGGAATTCGACGCGGTGTTCATCACCGGCCTGGAAGAAGGCCTGTTCCCGCACGAGAGCAGCGCGCGCGAACTCGATGGCGTGGACGAAGAACGACGCCTGATGTACGTGGCGATCACGCGCGCGCGCAAGCGTCTGTACATGAGCTTTACCCAGCAGCGCATGCTGCACGGCCAGACCCGCTTCAACATGAAGTCGCGCTTCTTCGACGAACTGCCGGAAGAGTCGATCAAGTGGCTGTCGCCACGCGTCCAGACCAACTGGTTCGCTGGCCGCAAGCAGACCACGGCCTGGGACGACGCCGCCTTCCGCGACGGCTCGGACAACAAGATCGCGCAGCAGATCACCCAGAAGTCCGGCAACGGCTCCGGCTGGCGGGTGGGCGAGAGCGTTTCCCACGCCAAGTTCGGCGAGGGCGTGATCGTGAATATCGAGGGCGGTGCGGGCGCGGCGCGCGCCCAGATCAACTTCGGCGCGGCGGGGATGAAGGTGCTGGACTTGTCGGTGGCGAAGCTGGAGCGCGTCGGCCGTTGAGTCTCTGACTCACTGATTCACTGCGTTAGCCTCAAGACCGTCATCCCGGCGAAGGCCGGGATCCAATTTCGCTAGCGTTTCGTTAGCGCCAGCAGAAATTGGGCGGAACAATGCCAGTGGCATTGTTCCGGCCTTTGCCGGAACGACGTGCAAAAGCTATTTGCTCAGGTTGACCGGGCCGGTCTGTGACCCACCATCCACCGGCTTCCCGAAAATCTGCCGATACCCCACATACATCGCGCACTGCAGCAGCAGGATGAACAGGAAGATCAGCCACATGATCACCACGCGCGTCATGTTCGAAGCGCCCAGCAGCAGCGTGATCACCATGCAGATCCCGAAGAAGATCGCGAACCAGGCCAGCAGCAGCACGATGAACACGCGCGCGCTGCGCACGACGGCGAAGAAGCTGTAGAACACCGCCTTACCGGCCGTCATCTTCTGCCAGTAGGTGAGCGGCGCGGCGAAGCACAGCGACATCAGGGCCGCCACGTCCAGCCCGAAAATCATGAACATCGCCAGGATGTCCGAGCCCGCCACCTGCGGCTGTCCGCCTTCGCGCCCCTGGCGCGCCACCTGTTCCCAGAAGCCCGGATCGACCGCGAAGCGCGTGATCACGGCCATCAGGAGCGACACGGCCAGGTAGATCAGGCCCACCTTGCACAAATCCTTCACCACCGGCTGGCGGAAGCCTGTCAGCAGCACACCGGGCGTGACCCGTTCGCCGTTCTCGATCATCAGGCAGGCCTTCATGAAGGCCATCGAGAACGACGGGATCAGGACCACCGCGATCATCGGCCCGAGCAGGGGCACCGCACTGATGCCGATGCTGATCAGGATGTTCGCGAACAGCAGCGTGGTCAGCGCGGCCGGTTGTTTGCGGAACAGGCCGGCGCCTTGCTTGAGCCAGTGCCAGCCGGTGATTGCAGGAATAGAGTTCATGTAGGCAGTTGGGGCGCGCCGCGTTCGATGCGGGCGCGCAGGATGCGTTCGAAGTGGGTAGGGTCGTGGGGCGTGAGCAATTCTGCTTCACGCGGAATATGCAGATCATACAGGCGCGACAGCCAGAAGCGCAGCGCGCCCGCGCGCAGCATCGGCAGCCAGGCTGCCTGTTCTTCCTGCGTGAACGGGCGCACGGCGTGATAGGCCGCGAGCAGGGCGCGCACGCGCGCTTCATCGAGCACGCCGCTTGCCAGGTCGACGCACCAGTCGTTGACGGTCACGGCGACGTCGAACAGCCAGGTGTCGACGCCGGCGAAGTAAAAGTCGAAGCAGCCGGTCAGGCGCTCGCCTTCGAACATCACGTTGTTGCGGAACAGGTCGGCGTGCACCGGGCCGCGGGTGAGCGCGGCATAGGTGGCGGTGCGCGCGAAGTCGCTCTGGAAGCTGACTTCATTGCGCAGCAGGTCCGCTTCGGCTTGCGAGATCAGCGGCAGCACGGTGGGCGCGGTCGCCGTGATCCAGTCCAGGCCGCGCAGGTTGGGCTGGTGCAGGGCGAAGTCTTGCCCGGCCAGGTGCATGCGCGCCAGCATGCTGCCGACTTCGGCGCAGTGCGCCGGTTGCGGATCGAGCTGCGAGGCGCCGCTCAGGCGACTGACGATGATGGCCGGCTTGCCGTGCAGGGTGACGACCAGTTCGCCGTCATGCGTCGGCACCGGCGCCGGCACCGGAATGCCGCGCTCGGCCAGGTGGCGCATCAGCTGCACATAGAAGGGCAGTTGTTCGAAGCGGAGGTTCTCGAAGATGGTCAGCACGAATTCCCCACGCTCGGTGGTGAGGAAGAAGTTGCTGTTATCGATGCCGGAGGAAATGCCCTGGAGCGCGAGGGCGTCGCCGAGGGGGAACTGCTTGATCCACTGGGAAAGGTCGTCCAGCGAGACCGCGGTAAAAACTGCCATGAGCTAGCAACAAAGGTGAGGGTCGGCTGCGGACGTCGAAGGCCGCAGCGTCAGGTTATTTTTTTTCGACTGGTTCCAGTGGCGGCGGGGGCGGCGCATCGGCGCGCGCGGGCACGCCTGCCTTGGCCGGTGCCGGCGACGGGGCCGCGTTGGCCTGGTCGGTCTGCTGCTTTTTCGGATTGCCGAAGTCGAATTCCATGACCTGCCATTGTGGGGCGCGGATCGCGCTGCTCTGGGCGTCGCCGGGTTGGGCGTTTCCTGGTGCAACGTTGGGTTTCATGATGTAGCGGCTCTTGCCGCTTTGCACTTCCACTTCGGTGACCGAACCGTCGTTGCCCCGCTTTTCGGTGATGCGGGTGCGTTCTTTCGGCGGAATGGTGGTTGCCGGCGTGTCGCTGCCCGGCTCGATACGCTCGAGCTGGGGCGGCGTTTGCGCCGGACGCTGTTGGGCTGGAGCCTGCTGCTGAGACTGCGCCGCGGCCAGGCCGGCGTGTGCGATCAGGCACAACGTCAGGAGTTTCAGGCGGGAAGATGTGCGCAACATGATGGTCACCTTGTGTCGTTTGGTTCATTGTAACAAACAGACACGCTTCCCTGTGAAAAGTGTGTGGAAGTTCGGCCAGGCCGATTCTGCGATAATGCCGGACACTTTGGCGCGGTCGCGCCGGCCTTATTTTGAGATGTCTCCCTATGGAAAATACCCTGCTGCTCGTTGACGGCTCCAGCTACCTCTACCGCGCCTACCACGCGCTGCCCGACTTGCGCAGCCCGGACGGTTTCCCGACCGGCGCCATGCACGGGATGGTCAACATGCTGCGCCGTTTGCGCGCCGACTACCCGGCGGCCTACATCGCCTGCGTGTTCGATGCCAAGGGCAAGACCTTCCGCGACGACCTCTACCCGGAATACAAGGCCACCCGCGCCTCGATGCCGGAAGACCTGGGCAAGCAGATCGAACCGATCCACGAAGTGGTGCGCCACCTCGGCTGGCCGATCCTGATGGTCGACGGCGTCGAGGCCGACGACGTGATCGGCACCCTGGCCGTGCAGGCCGCCGCGCGCGGCATGAAGACCATCATCTCGACCGGCGACAAGGACCTGGCCCAGCTGGTCAACGACAAGGTCATGCTCGTCAATACGATGAGCAACGAGAAGCTCGACGAGGCCGGCGTGCTGGCCAAGTTCGGCGTGGCGCCGAACCGCATCATCGATTACCTCACCCTGGTCGGCGACACCGTCGACAACGTCCCGGGCGTGAGCAAGTGCGGCCCCAAGACGGCGGTGAAGTGGCTGACCCTGCACGGCTCGCTCGACGGCGTGATCGAGAACGCCCATGCGATCAGCGGCGCGGTCGGCGAGAACCTGCGCGCCGCGCTGGAGTGGCTGCCGAAGGGCCGCGAGCTGATCACCGTGAAAACCGACTGCGACCTGGTGAGCCACGTGGTGTCGTTCGAGGAAACCCTGGTCGGCCGTCCGGAAGACGCCGAAGCCCTGCGCGACTTCTTCCAGCGCTACGGCTTCAAGACCATGCTGCGCGACCTGGGCGGCGCAGCCCGTGCCGACGGCGCGGTGGCGCCGGCGCGCGGCGCGGGTCCGGGCGGCGCACCGCTCAATTCCCCCGAAGGGGCATCCGGCACGCTGCCCGGCATGGCCATCATCAAGGGCGAGTACGAGACCATCCTCACCGACGAGCAGCTGGACAAATGGCTGGCGCTGATCGATGCCGCCGAACTGACCTCGGTCGACACCGAGACCACCTCGCTCGATCCAATGACGGCCGAGATGGTCGGCATCTCGCTGTCGACCGAGGCCGGCAAGGGCGCCTACATCCCGGTGGCGCACCGCTACGCCGGCGCGCCCGACCAGCTGGGTCGCGAACACGTCCTGGAGCGCATGCGTTCCTGGCTGGAGGATCCGGCCAAGCCCAAGCTGGGCCAGAACCTGAAGTACGACATGCACATCTTCGAGAACCACGGCATCAGGCTGAAGGGGATCGTGCACGACACCCTGCTGCAGTCCTACGTGTTCGAGTCGCACAAGCCGCACGACATGGACACCATGGCGATGCGCCACCTCGGCTACACCACGATTCCTTTCGTCGACGTGTGCGGCAAGGGCGCCAACATGATCTGCTTCGACCAGGTCGAGCTGGGCCGCGCCACCGAGTACGCCGGCGAGGATTCCGACATCACCCTGCGCCTGCACCAGACCATGCTGCCGCACGTCGAGAGCGACGCCGGACTCACCCGCATCTACCGCGAGATCGAGATGCCGACCATGGAAGTGCTGCAGAAGATCGAGCGCAACGGCGTGCTGATCGATTCGGAACTGCTGCAGGTGCAGTCGGGCGAGCTGGGCGCGCGCATGCTCGAGCTGGAACAGCAGGCCTACGAACTGGCCGGCGGTCCCTTCAACCTCGGTTCGCCCAAGCAGATCGGCGAGATCTTCTTCGTCAAGCTCGGCCTGCCGGTGATCAAGAAGACCGCCACCGGCGCCCCGTCCACCGACGAAGAGGTGCTGCAGAAGCTGGCCGAGGATTACCCGCTGCCGAAGATCCTGCTCGAGCATCGCGGCATGTCCAAGCTGAAGTCGACCTATACCGACAAGCTGCCCAAGATGGTCAACCCGAAGACCGGCCGCGTGCACACCAACTATGCGCAGGCGGTGGCGATCACCGGCCGCCTGTCCTCGAACGAGCCGAACCTGCAGAACATCCCGGTGCGTAATGCCGAAGGCCGCCGCATCCGCGAAGCCTTCATCGCGCCGCCCGGCAGCGTGATCGTCTCGGCCGACTATTCGCAGATCGAGCTGCGCATCATGGCGCACATCTCGGGCGACCCGGCCATGCTGAAGGCCTTCGCCGAAGGCGAGGACATCCACCGCGCCACCGCCGCCGAGATCTTCGGCATCCCGCCCGAAGAAGTGCAGAGCGAGCAGCGCCGCTACGCCAAGGTGATCAACTTCGGCCTGATCTACGGCATGAGCGCCTTCGGCCTGGCCCAGAACCTGGGCATCGAGCGCGGCGCGGCGTCCAACTACATCGAGCGCTACTTCGCCCGCTTCGCCGGCGTGAAGCAGTACATGGACGAGACCCGCCTGCAGGCCAAGGCGCGCGGCTACGTGGAAACCGTGTTCGGTCGCCGCCTGTGGCTCCCCGAGATCAACTCGCCGAACGGCCCGCGCCGCGCCGGCGCCGAACGTGCGGCGATCAACGCGCCGATGCAGGGCACGGCGGCCGATTTGATCAAGCTGGCCATGATCGCGGTGCAGGGCTGGCTGGAAGCCGACAAGCTCGGCACCCGCATGATCATGCAGGTGCACGACGAACTGGTGCTCGAAGTGCCGGAAGCCGAACTGGAACTGGTTCGCGTGAAGCTGCCGGAACTGATGGCGGGCGTGGCCACGCTGAACGTGCCGCTGGTCGCCGAGACTGGCGTGGGGCCGAACTGGGAACGAGCTCACTGAGCTTGCGCTAACGGAGGATCGACATATGCAAGAACGAAAACTGGGCCGTACCGGCGCAAACGTTTCTGAAATCGGTTTCGGCGCCTGGGCCATCGGCGGCGCCTGGGGCGACGTCAGCATGGAGGATGCCAAGGCCGCACTGCATGCGGCCCTGGACGGGGGCGTCAGCTTCATCGACACCGCCGACGTCTACGGCGACGGCCGCTCGGAACAGATCATCGCGGAGGTGCTGGCGGAACGTGGCGGTGAAAAGCCGTTCGTTGCCACCAAGGCGGGCCGCCGCCTGACGCCCCATGTGGCGGAAGGCTATACCAAGGCGAACCTGAGCGACTTCGTGGAGCGCTCGCTGCGCAACTTGCGGGTCGATTGCCTGGACCTGGTGCAGCTGCATTGCCCGCCGCCCGCGGTGTTTTACCGGCCCGAGGTCTTCCAGGCGATGGATGAGCTGGTTGCCGAGGGCAAGGTGCGGCACTACGGCGTCTCGGTCGAAAAGGTGGAAGAAGCGCTGAAGGCCATCGAATACCCGAACGTGGCGACCGTACAGATCATCTACAACATCTTCCGCCAGCGTCCCGCCACACTGTTCTTCGAGCAAGCGAAGAAGCGCGATATCGGCGTGATCGTGCGGGTGCCGCTGGCATCGGGACTCCTGACCGGCAAGATGAGCGCCGACACCGCATTCGCCGCGGACGACCACCGCGCCTTCAACCGTAATGGCGAGGCATTCGACAAAGGCGAGACCTTCGCCGGCGTTCCCTACCCATTGGCCTTGGAAGCGGTGGAGCACATCCGCAAGCTGGTCCCCGGCGACGCGTCGATGGCGCAATTCGCCCTGCGCTGGATCCTGATGGAAGAGGGCGTCAGCACCGTGATCCCGGGAGCCAGGAACGCCACGCAGGCAAGGTCGAACACCGAAGCGGCCGCGCTTGCGCCGCTCGCGCCGGAAGTCATGTCCGAACTGCGTGCACTCTACCGCGAGATGATCGCGCCGCATGTCCACCACCTCTGGTAACGCGAGCCGGACCGGCCGGCTGCTGGCGCTGTCGCTGGCGCTCCTGCTCGCTTCGAGTCCCCGCGAGGCGTCGGCCCTGCCGCCGCCTCCGGAGTACGTCGAGCTGACGCCGGATACCATGAAGAAGCTGGGCATCGAATACCGGCTGTACCGAAAGGGCGAGCGATCGAGCATCTACCTCGCCTATCCCGCCCGCCTGCGCGAGAAGCTTCGGCCCCGCTACATCACGGTCCTTGCGCAGGATCGGCAGGGAAGAGAGCAGCAGCGTTCACGCATCCTTGCAAACGAGGAGGGTGGTTCCCTTGACCATTCGTTCGACCACCGCCAGGTCGATATGGCGGTCAGCGTGGAATATGGCGAACCCTATGTGTACGCATCCACCGTGTACGGCATCAAGTCGGTGTCGGCCTTCATCACGAAGTACATGAAGCCGAGCGACCTGCTGCCGCCGCCGCTGATCGAATACAAGCCCTGAGCCTCATTCGCCGAGCTGCAGGCCGTTCTCTTCGCACCAGCGCCGCAGCGCGCTGCGGGTGGCTTCCGCGTGAAAGCGTTCCCAGGCTTCGCCCGCGCCGCGCTCCTCCAGCAGGCGGGCGAAACCTTCGGTGTTGCGGTCTCGGAACATGTCGCGCACCGTATCCTGGTCGTCGGCCAGGTGGGTGGCGGCGAAGCGCAGGACCAGTCCGTCTCCGATGCCGAGCGTGCCCGCGGGCGGTACGGAAACGTAGCGCGCGTCGTCGCCGGACGCCGAGGGCGTTGGCGCCTCCTCGTCCATGTACTCGTCGTTCAGGAGGTGGATCATGCCTGTTTCGCGCGACACCATGGCCGTGACCGACCCGCCGCCATCCTCGACCATCATGGCCGCTCCTTCGAGTTCATCCAGATTGACTGTTGACATGGCTAATCCTGTGCGCGTAGTCGGAGGAAGCAGTATGAAGCGCCTGCGTGCGACGGGTGCGCACGGTTGGCGGCAAAGTGAACTTCCGTGATTTTTCCTGCTTGGCAAGATGCTATGCTGGGTTCAACGGCCGGGCTCGGCCGTCGGCTCCCGGGAACTGACATGCGCAAACTCATCTTGATTGGAATCGCGGCTCTCGCCATCGTCAATCCGCTCCGGGCAGCACCGGCGGTTGGCAACAGCCCACCCTCGACCAGGCCGGCCGGTGTGGCGCAAGCGGTGACGGTGACCATCGACACCGACTCCACCAAAGCCGTGCTCGACGCGGTCCTGAACCCTGCGCTCACCATGGCGGAAGCGCTGCGCATCGCCGCCTTGCCCGGCAACCAGGGGCTGATCCGGAAGGCCCGCTCCTACGGCCGGCCAGGCACGGACGAGCTGTTCGCGAAAGCGCTGGTGGCCGCGGCGCATCGCGACGATGCCGCGGAGGATCCGGGGAAGTTTCGCTTCGGGCCGGTACGCGACCATGCTGCGCAGATCAGGGCCACCCTGGCGAAGCTGGAGGATCCCGCTTCCAACCTGCTGGCACGCGTCAAGGCCAGGATCGCCGAGTTCACCCCGTCCAGCCTTAGTGGGCATGCGACAGGCTATCTGATCGTTGGCGGAACCTCCGGCGGCTTCGCCTTCGGCGGCCCGGAGTTTTTCCTCAACCTGGACAGGTTCCCATCTGCGGCGCTCGCCGCCACGATCATGGAGCATGAGCTTTTCCACGCGATCCAGGGCCTTGCCCGGGCATCGTCGTCCAAGGCAGATGCTGCCTGCCTGGCGAAGATCCCGCACAGCGAAGAGTTGTCGCGGCTATTCATGTCCCTGGAGATGGAAGGGAGTGCCAGCCTGGTTGGCGATGTTCCCGCCATGCCGGCCGGAATCGATGAGGAAACCGACAAGGAACGCAAGCAGGTCATTCGCAACGTCGGCCAGGCCGGCCGGAGCAGCACGCTGCTGGAGCTTTCCATCCACGGCCTGACTACCAGGGCAAAGCTGAGCTACGACGACATCTATGCGCTGGGCTTCTATGGCGACCAAGTGCTCTACGGCCTCGGTTACGTCATGGCCCGTGCCATCGCCGCCGAGGAAGGAAAGGGCGCGATTGCCGCGTTGACCGGACGGCCTGGCGCGCTCTTCGTGCAGCGTTACCGCCAGCTGAAAAGCTACGGCAAATCGGAGGATGTGCCAGTGCTGTTTCCTGCAACATTGCAAGCTGCTGAACAACTTGCAGCTTGTGCGGAGGGCGCGCGCTAGCCAAGCGCCCCTGTCGGTACGTGCTCCGCTCCGGTATCATGCGGGGATGAATGCAATTTCCTCCCAACCGTTCGTGATTGGTGTCGCCGGCGGCAGCGGCAGCGGCAAGTCGACGGTGACCCAACAAGTACTGGCGTCCTTCGGCGCCGAAATGGTGTCGGTCGTGATGCAGGACGACTACTACCGTGACCAGTCCGACCTTACCCCCGAAGTGCGCCGCAAGCAGAATTACGACCATCCGGACGCCTTCGACTGGCCGCTGCTGGTGGAGCACGTGCGGGCCCTGCGCAATGGCGAAACGATCCAGATGCCGGTATACGATTTCACGGTCAGCAACCGTTCCGACAAGACGATTCCCGTCAAGCCGGCCCCGGTGATCGTGATCGAAGGCCTGTTCGCCCTGTACGACGCCGATTTGCGCGACATGATGTCGCTGAAGATCTTTGTCGACACCGCCGCCGACGTCCGCTTCATCCGCCGCATGCAGCGGGATGTGGCCGAACGCGGACGCTCGGTGGAGAGCATCGTCAACCAGTACCTGGAAACGGTACGCCCGATGCACAAGCAGTTCATCGAGCCGACCAAGCGCAATGCCGACGTCATCCTGCCGCACGGCGCGAATGGCCCGGCAGTCGATGTCATCACCACCAAGGTAGCAAGCGTCATCGGCCAGTTGAAGCGGCGTTCGACCGATCACTGACAGCCGATTCGTGTTGCGTTTTAGTTAGCTAAACGCTGCCCATCTGTAAAGACTGTAAGCAACTGTTTCAAAGTGCGTAAAGTCACGTAACAGTTGTTTTTTGGAATGCTAGGATCCTTTCAATTGCTCTTTTGGCAGACAAGAAAGGTAATCCATCACATGTTCCAGACCAGATCCCGCCTTGCCTTCGTTGGCGCCACGGCCCTCAGCGCCGCCGTCCTGTCCGCCTGCGGCGGCGGTGGCGGCAGCGATGCCTCGTCCGGTGCCCCGGTCAGCACCCTCGGCACCCTGGCCGTGTCAATGACCGACGCCCCGGCCTGCGGCTTCGATGCCGTCAACGTCACCGTCTCCAAAGTGCGCGTGCACCGCAGCGAAGGCGCGTCGGATCTTGATAGCGGCTGGACCGACATCAGCCTGAACCCGGCGAAGAAGATCAACTTGCTGAACCTGACCAACGGCGTGCTCGAAGCGCTCGGCCAGACCTCGCTCGAAGCAGGGCGCTACACCCAGCTGCGCCTGGTCCTGGACAGCAATGGCAACACCGTGGTGCCGACCGCCGGCAAGACCGAGCAGCCGCTCGAGACCTCGGGCAGCATCCAGAGCGGCATCAAGCTGGTCGGGAACTTCGAGGTGACGGCCGGCCAGAAGACCGACGTCGTGCTCGACTTCGACGCCTGCAAGTCGGTGCTCACCCGCGGCAAGGGCAGCTATGCGCTCAAGCCCGTGGTGAAGGTGGTGCCGGCGACCCTGAACGGCATCTCGGGTTTCGTCAGCACCGCGCTGCTGGGCCGCAGCGTGCAGGTCTCGGCGCAGCAGAACGGCCAGATCATCGGCGCCACCACGCCGAACCCGGGCACCGGCGAATTCGTGCTCTCGCGTCTCGCGCCGGGCAACTACGACGTCGTCATTACCGCCAACGACAGCGCGGCCAGCGTGGTGGCGGGCGTGCCGGTGGCATCGGCCAGCAGCACCACGGTCCTGAGCACGTCGAGCGCGCCGATCCTGCTGGCGCCGGGCACGACCGGTTCGATCGGCGGCAGCGTGACCACGACGCCGGCCAGTCTCGATACGGCCTATGTGTCGGCCAAGCAGAGCTTCGCGGCCGGTCCGACCGTCACCATCAAGTACCAGGGCGCCGACCTGGCCAGCGGCGCCTACACGATCGCCACCCTGCCGGTGACGGCGCCGCAGTTCGCGACCTATACCAGCACGCTGCCGCTGGCCTTCAGCGCCAGCAGCGCGGCGCCGGCGGGCAAGTACCGTGTCGAGGCGGCGGCCAGCGGATATGTGACGAAGTCAGTCGACAATGTCGATATCGGTACTGCCAACCAGTTGAACGTCAATTTTGCACTGACGCGCTAACTCGACAGTGAAACGTGCGCCCTCCGGAGTTTGCTAAGATAGCAAGCCTGTCCAACACAACCGGAGGGGCCCCATGAAAGATCTCATTCGCGATGCCGAAAGCCTGCTGTCCGCCAGTTCGTTCAGCGACGGCGTCGGCCGCCGCGTCTTCCTGAAAGCCGCTGCAGGGAGCGGATTCGCCGTCGCCGCGCTGCCGGTGGTGGCCCAGACCCAGATCCAGACCAGTACCGAAGGACTGGACGCGGCCGACCACATCGTCGTCGTGGGCGGCCAGGACGTGCCGGTCTACCGTGCCCAGCCCAAGGACCGCACCAACCTGCCGGTGGTGCTGGTCATCTCCGAGATCTTCGGCGTCCACGAGCACATCAAGGACGTGGTGCGCCGCTTCGCCAAGGCCGGCTACCTGGCCGTGGCCCCGGACCTGTTCGTGCGCCAGGGCGACGCCACCAAGACCCCGATGCCGGACCTGATGAAGAACATCATCGCCAAGGTCCCGGACGCCCAGGTCATGTCGGACCTCGACACCATCGTCAAGTGGACCAAGCAGCGCGGCGGGAACACCGCCAAGCTTGGCATCACCGGTTTCTGCTGGGGCGGCCGCATCACCTGGCTGTACGCGGCGCACAACCCGGACGTCAAGGCCGGCGTGGCCTGGTATGGCCGCCTGGTGGGCGATACCAACCCGCTCCAGCCGAAGCACCCGATCGACATCGCCCAGAACCTGAAGGTGCCGGTGCTCGGCCTGTACGGCGCCAAGGACAACGGCATCCCGCTGGACTCGGTGGAGCGCATGCGCAAGGCGCTCGACGCCGGCAACAGCCGCTCGATGATCCACGTGTACCCGAACTCGGGCCACGCCTTCCACGCCGACTACCGTCCGAGCTTCAACGCCGCCGACGCCAAGGACGGCTGGGCCAAGGCGCTGGACTGGTTCTCGAAGAACGGCGTGGCCTGATCCGCACGGAGCGCGACCGGGCAGGGTACAATGCCCGGTTTGCTGCTCCGCACCAGAACAAGAGGCCCTAAATCGACCCCGTCCTGACTTCCATCCTGCTGGCGACCGTGATCGCCGGCGTCGCCAGCATCACCGGCGCTGCCGTGTTTTCGTTCGCGCTGCTGTCGAAGGTGGTCGAACGGATGGTCAGCCTGTCGGTCGGCATCATGCTGGCCACCTCGCTGCTGCACGCGCTGCCGGAAGCCTTCGAATCGGGCGCCGACCCGCGCAGCCTGTTCGCCACCCTGCTGGGCGGCCTGCTGGCTTTCTTCGTGCTGGAGAAGCTGGCGATCCTGCGCCACTCGCACCACCACGAGGGCGACGGCCACCACCACGCGCACGGCCATGACGCCCACCAGGCCGGCAAATCCGGCTGGATGATCCTGCTGGGCGACGCGATGCACAACTTCACCGACGGCATCCTGATCGCCGCGGCCTTCCTCGCCAATCCGGAACTGGGCATCGTCACCGCGCTGGCCATCGTCGCCCACGAGATCCCGCAGGAGATCGGCGACTTCATCGTGCTGCTCAATGCCGGCTTCTCGCGCCTGCGCGCCTATGTCTTCAACCTGCTGTGCAGCCTGATGGCGGTGGCGGGCGGCCTGCTCGGCTACTTCACGCTGGACCAGGCCAGCGGCCTGATTCCCTACGTGCTGGTGTTCGCTTCCTCGGGCTTCATCTACATCGCGGTGAGCGACCTGATGCCGCAGATGCAGCGCCGCGCCACGGTGCGCGAGTCGGTGCCGCAGGTGGCCCTGATCGCGCTCGGCGTGGCGATCGTGGTGATGCTGAACCACGCTTATTAAGCGACATCTTCCTTTTTAGCTTTTACGCGCTCTCCTGCAAGGGAGGGCAGGGCGTTCGTTTGCTTCTTGCGTCGCTAATGATAATGACTTATCATTACCGCAGAACTCAACAAAGGAAGCCTTGCCATGTCCACTTCGACCTTCCCCCGCACGCCGCTCGCGCTGGCGATCCTGTTTGCCTTCGGCGCCCCGCTGGCGCATGCGCAGACCGACAGCCGCCTGCAGGCCGATCCCGACACCGTCCCGACCGTGGTGGTCTCCGCCAGCGCCCTCGGCGTGGTGAGCGACGACATGATCACGCCGGTGACCTCGCTCGGCGGCGGTGAACTGGTGCGCGTGCGCGAGTCGACCCTGGGCGAGACCCTGGCCAACCAGCCGGGCATCAACTCGAGCCACTTCGGCGCCGGCGCCAGCCGTCCGGTCATCCGCGGCATGGACGGCCCGCGCGTGAAGATCCTGTCGGACGGCGCGGAAGTGCAGGACGCGTCCACCATCAGCCCCGACCATGCCGTCGGCTTCGAACCTGTCCTGGCCGAGCGCATCGAAGTGCTGCGCGGCCCGTCGGCGCTGGCCTATGGCGGCGGCGCGGTGGGCGGCGTGGTGAATATCCTGGACCGTAAGATCCCGACCCGGGTGCCGGAAAAGGGCATCGAAGGCAGCGCCGAGGTGCGCGCCAATTCGGTGGCGCGCGAGAAGACCGGCGCCTTCGAAGTGACCGGCGGCAGCGGCAACTTCGCCGTCCATGCCGAGGGCGTCAAGCGCGACGCCGGCGAATACCGCGTCGGCAAGGGCTATCCCGAGGGCAAGCGCGTCCCCGGCAGCTACAAGGACACCGAGAGCGGCACCGTGGGCCTGTCCTGGGTGGGCGAACGCGGCTACCTGGGCGCGGCCTACACCAAGGAGCGCACCGAATACGGCATCCCAGGCCACAACCACGAATTCGAAAGCTGCCACCCGCACGGCGACCACCTGCACTGCGGCGGCCACGACGACCATGCCGGCCACGACCACGACCATGAACATGGCCACGAAGAGGTGCCGGTCGTGAAGCTGGACAGCGACCGCTGGGACCTGCGCGGCGAATACCGCAATCCGCTGCCGGGCTTCGCCAAGGCGCGCCTGCGCGCCTCGCTCACCGACTACCGCCACGACGAGCTGGAAGGGGGCGTGGTCGCCACCAGTTTCATGAACAAGGCGCACGACGCCCGCGTCGAGCTGGAACACCATCCGGTCGCGGGCTGGCGCGGCGTCGTCGGTGCCCAGACCACGCGCCGCGATTTCCGTACCGAGGGCGACGAAGCCTATGTGCCGCCGACCGTCACCAGGAAGCACGCGGTGTTCGTCACCGAGGAATACAAGCTGGACAACTGGCGCTTCGAAGCCGGCGCCCGCCACGAGTGGCAGGACATCGTCGTCGACAGCGCCACCCAGCGCGATACCGACGCACGCGGCACCTCGGTGGCGCTGGGCGCGGTCTGGAAGTTCCAGCCGCAGTACTCGCTGCGCGCCGGCATCGCCCGCAGCCACCGCCTGCCGACCTCGGAAGAGCTGTACGCGGACGGCGTGCACCTGGCCACCGCGACCTACGAGATCGGCAACCAGAACCTGGGCAAGGAAACCTCGAACAACATCGACGTCACCCTGCGCAAGTTCGAAGGCAATACGACCTTCTCGCTGAGCGCCTTCCACAACCGCGTCGACAACTACATCTACGCGCATACCCTGGACAACCACGAAGGCTTCCAGCTGGTCGAGTACGCCCAGCGCGACGCCACCTTCACCGGCCTGGAAGGGGAGCTGCGCCACAAGTTCTCGAACATCGTGGAAGGCACGCTGTTCGGCGACTACGTGCGCGCCCGCTTCGACGGCGGCAGCGGCGAGGGCAGCCGCAACATCCCGCGCATCCCAGCGCACCGCATCGGCGTGCGCCTGAATGCGGACTGGCAGGCCTGGCACGGCATGGCCGAGCTGGTGCGCGTCGGCAAGCAGGACAAGGTGGCGGAATTCGAAGGGACGACCGGCGGCTACAACATGCTCAATCTCGGTACCCACTACACCACGCGCATCGGCGGCGTGCCGGCCCAGCTCTACGCCCGCATCAACAACCTGACGAACGAACTGGCCTTCAGCCATACCTCCTTCATCAAGGAAGCGGCGCCGCTGCCTGGTCGTAACATCACCGCCGGACTGCGCTTCATTTTCTGATGAAGATCCTGATCCGGTTCGCCGACTACGCCGGCATGGCGGCGTCGGCCCTGTGCCTGGTGCACTGCCTGGCGATGCCGCTCCTGATCGCGGCATTTCCCTTGCTGGGCCTGGGCGGGAAGCACCATGCGCTGCACGATGCCTTGCTGCTGGGCGTGACGGTGCCGGTGCTGCTGGCGCTGGTGCCGGGCTACCTCAAGCACCGCGATCCGGTCGCTTTGTCACTGGGGCTGGTGGGGCTGGGCGCCTTCCTGCTGGCGGTGTTCGTCGTCGGGCCGCAGCTGGGCGAGATGGCGGAGACGGTGGCCGCGGTGCTGAGCAGCGTGCTGCTGCTGGGGGCGCACTGGCGCAACCACCGTTATTGCAAGGATTGCCGTTCAGCGTGAACGGCAGGCGCTGCACAAGCCGTACAGCGTCAGCTCGTGCGACTCCAGCACGAAGCCCTCCGGCGTCAGCTTCTGCATGTCTCCCGGGCAGGCGTGCACCTCGTACACCTTGTCGCAGGAGCGGCAATGGAAGTGGTGATGGTGGCCGTGCCCGGCGATCTCGTAGCGGTCGCCCCCGCCCGGCAGGGACACCGTGGTGATCTCGCCCGCTTCCAGCATCGACTTGATGTTGCGGTAGATGGTCGCCATGCCGATGCCCGGCACCACGGCCTGGGCCTGCTCGAGGATTTCCTGCGGCGCCAGCGGGCGCCCGGCATCCTCCATGCACTGGTGGATCGCCTTGCGCTGGCGCGTATTGCGTTGTTCCATGGCGGCTTATTTCTTCGCGCGCAGCGATTCGAGTTCGGCGCGCAGGGCGCTGCGCTCGGCGTAGGACTTGTCCAGCTGCGCGCGCAGGGTCTTCACTTCGCTCTCGAAGTTGTCGCGCGCGGTGGTGGCGCCCACCAGTTCCATCTCGGCGGCCAGGCGCGCGTCGGATTCGCTTGCCTGGGCCGCGACGTTGCGCTCGAGCTGGGCGCGCAGGTCGGCCAGCTGGCGGTCCTTGCCGTCGATCGCCAGCTGGTCCTTGGCCTTGCTCACCAGCGCCTCGGTGGCGACCTGGCGTGCGTCGCGCAGTTCCGCCGTCAGGCGCTCGATCTCGGCCTGGTGTTCGCTGGATGCTGCCAGTGCCTGGTCGCGTGCGGCTTCGAGCTCGGCGCCGGTCTCGCGCAGGGCGGCCGCATCGGCTTCGAGGGCGGCCAGCGCGTCGCGCACCGGCGCGGCGGTTTGCTCGGCCACCTGCTGCACCCAGCCGCTCAGGGCGGCGGCAACGGCTTCGGGAATCTCCAGCGCCGGGGCGCCTGCGTTCATCTTGTCTTCGTTCGACATTGCTGCGTGCTCTTTCGTTGCTGCTTTTTTCATCAGGATGGCTCCCGGCTCAAGCGTCGCCTTTGGCAACAGGGCGGCCGGTATCGTTCTTGCCGTCGCCCACCCATTCGCTCCACGACCCCGGATACAGCGCCGCCCCCGGCATGCCGGCGACTTCCAGCGCCAGCAGGTTGTGGCAGGCGGTGACACCCGAGCCGCACTGCATGATGGCCCGTGCCGGGTCGTCGACGACCAGCGGCGCGAATTCTTCCCGCAGGGTGGTCGCATCCTTGAAGCGGCCGTCCGCCTGCAGGTTGTCCTTGAAGAAGCGGTTGCGGGCGCCCGGGATATGGCCGCCGATCGGGTCGATGGTCTCGTTCTCGCCGCGGAAGCGGTCTGAGGCGCGTGCATCGATGACGATGCGTTCGCCCTTGTCGACGTTCTCCATGATTTCCGCCACCGTCACGGTCGGCACGAAGGGCGCGCGGATGCTGATGCTGCCGCGCGGTTTCGAACCCGTCTCGGTCGTGAGCGGCTTGCCGATCGACTGCCAGGCCGCCATGCCGCCGTCCAGCACCGCCACCGCCTCGTGGCCGAGCCAGCGCATCAGCCACCACAGGCGAGCGGCGAACATGCCGCCGTGGGCGTCGTAGGCCACGACCTGGGAGTTGTCGTCGACGCCCCAGCCGCGCAGGGTTTCAAGCAGCGCCTCTTTTTCCGGCAAGGGGTGGCGGCCGCGGAACACGCCGTCCGGGCCGTGCTTGGCGCCCGACAGCTGGGTTTCGATGTCGCCGAAGACCGCGCCCGGCAAGTGGCCGGCGGCATAGCCTTCGCGGCCGGCCGCCAGGTTCATCAGGTCGTGGCGACAATCGACCACCACCCAGTTGGGATTGTCGATGTGCGCGGCCAGGTCTTGCGCCGAAATCAGTGTCGTATACATGTCGCTCCTCAAGTCTCGCTGGCGATCGGATCGGTGTCCTTGACCACGGCGCCCTTGGCCGTGCTGCGTGTATTGTAGAACGTCGCGGCGATGCCCGATGCAAGGATCACGGCAATGCCCAGCCAGACGTGCCAGTCGAAGGTGTCGTTCCACAGGGCAAGGCCCCACAGGCTGGAAAACACGATGCCGGTGTACTGCAGGTTGGCCACCACCAGTACCTTGCCGACGCGGTAGGCGCGCGTCATCGCGATCTGGGCCAGCAGGCCGAAGATGCCGACCGCCAGCAGCAGGGCGCCGCTGTACAGGGTGTGGCTCTGGAATACGGCGCCCGGGCCGGCCCCGCTGTCGCCCGCCAGCGTGCCGAACAGGCCGGCAATGGTGGTGCTGAGCGAGAAGTAGAACACCACGCGGTACTCCGGTTCGCCCATCTGGCCGAGTTTGCGCACCTGCATGTAGGCCGCCGCCGAGATCAGCGACGAGGCGATGCCTGCCAGGCCGCCGATCCACTGGTTGGTTTCGATCGCCGGCTGCAGCACCAGGGTCACGCCGAAGAAACTCATGGCGATCGCCAGCACCAGCGGCCATTCGGGCAGCTTGCTGCCGCTCCACCAGCCGTGGGCGAACATCCAGGCCGCGATCCAGATCGGCGCCATGTAGTTGAGCGTGACCGCGGTGGCCAGCGGCAGGCGCGAAATGGCGAAGAACCACAGCCACAGCGAGACGACGCCGACGACGCTGCGCCAGACGTGGGCCGCCACGAAGGGAGTCTTGAAGGTGCCGCCCTGGTGGCGCACCGCCACCAGCAGCACCAGGGTGCCGATGAGGCCGCGGTACATCAGGAGTTCGGAGGTGGAGTAGAACTCGGAGGCCAGCTTCACGCCCGCGCCCATGGCGGCGAACGCGAAGCTGGCGAACAGCATCCAGAGTGAAGCCATCAGAGATCGAGCTTACTTCGGTACCACTCGTGGAAGTGCTGCATCCCGTCTTCCATCGGCGACTGGTAGGGGCCGACTTCGTTGACGCCGCGCTCGAGAAGGATCTTGCGGCCGGCATCCATGCGCAGCGCGATCTCGTCGTCCTCGACCGCGGTTTCCATGTAGGCGGCGCGTTCGGCCTCGACGAATTCGCGCTCGAACAGCACGAACTCTTCCGGGTAGTAGAACTCGACCACGTTGCGGGTCTTCTGCGGGCCGATCGGCCACAGGGTCGATACCACCAGCACGTTCGGATACCACTCGACCATGATGTTCGGGTACAGGGTCAGCCAGATGGCGCCGTACTTCGGCGGCTGGCCGTCGTTGAACTTCAGGACTTGTTCCTGCCACTTCTTGTAGGCCGGCGAACCCGCCTTCTGCAGCGCGCGGTTCACGCCCACGGTCTGGACGCTGTAGTCGCGGCCGAATTCCCACTTCAGGTCGTCGCACGAGACGAAGTTGCCCAGGCCCGGGTGGAAGGGCTCGACGTGGTAATCCTCCAGGTAGACCTCGATGAAGGTCTTCCAGTTGTAGTCGCACTCGTGGATCTCGACGTGGTCGAACATGTAGCCGCTGAAGTCGAGGTCCTTGGTGACCTCCATGTTCTTCAGCTTCTCCATGACGTCGTAGCCGTTCTGTTCGAACAGCAGGCCGTTCCAGTTCTGCAGCGGCGTCTTCGACAGGTTCAGGCAGGGCGTCTCCGGGAAGTGCGGAGCGCCGATCAGCTGGCCTTTCAGGTCGTAGGTCCAGCGGTGCAGCGGGCAGACGATGGTGTTCGCATTGCCGCGGCCATTGAACATCAGCGCCTGGCGGTGACGGCAGACGTTGGACAGCACTTCGATGCCGCCCGCGTTGCGGACCAGCATGCGACCTTCGTTTTCGGATGCAAGTGTCGCGAAATCGCCTACCTCAGGCACCATCAATTCGTGGCCGACGTAGCGTGGGCCCTTGTGAAACAGCTGCTGCAGCTCGCGCTGCATCAGCATATTGTCAAAGTAGACATTTACCGGAAGCTGAGCGCACGAGCGCGCCAGCTTGGCGTGGGTAGCCAGATCGGACATCCCAACCCCCCTTTAATTTAGCAGTACCAAAGAAGAGAAAGAATCCAAAGACCAGTATCTGGAACACGCGAAAATCTACTGCGCGTCGCACTGTTGGTCTGCGATGCTCGCTGTACTCAAGTACAGCTGCGCTTCTCAACCAACATTGCTTCCGCTCGCGACGATTTTTGCGTGTTCCATTGGTTGAGGAATACGGTATTTCGGACAGAACCGAAGATTATACCGTGGAAACAGGCTCAGGGTCAGGGCCCGTCACGTGGAAGAGACGAAACCGTGCAAATAAGTTGTTGAATAATCACGGGTTTCATCGAGGCAGGCGCAATCGCGTTAAAAGCTTCCATCGGAGCAAGTTGCGTTCGATGCAATGTGCGCCCCTTGAGGGGAAGGATTGGACTAAAATACGCGATTGGACTGTCCCATGGCGCACCCTTGCGCCGTCCCCTATTAAATAGCTATGGCAAATATGACAAACGGCGCGCCGCCGGAATCCTTCGAGGGCGCGATGGCCGAGCTGGCCCAGCTCGTGTCGCAGATGGAATCCGGCCAGCTTCCGCTCGAAGCCTCGGTGGCCGCCTATGCGCGCGGCTCCGAGCTGGTGAAGTATTGCGCGGCCCAGCTGGAAAAGGTCGAGTCCCAGGTCAAGGTGCTCGAAGGCGACATGCTCAAGCCCTTCTCGGCCGAAGGCGAGGGCGAGCAATGACGCAGCCATTCCAGGACTGGATGCAGCAGGTGCAGCAGGACGTCGAGCATGCGCTCGAGACCTTCCTGCCGGCCGCCACCACCATCCCGCACAAGCTCCACGAAGCGATGCGCTACACCACGCTGGGCGGCGGCAAGCGGATCCGTCCGCTGCTCGCCTACGGCAGCGGCGCCCTGTTCGGCGGCGCGCAGTTTGACCATTCGGAGGCGCTGGCGCGCGTGGCTGCTGCCGTCGAGATGATCCACGTGTACTCGCTGGTGCACGACGACATGCCCTGCATGGACGACGACGACCTGCGCCGCGGCAAGCCGACCGTGCACGTCGCCTACGACGAAGCGACCGCGCTGCTGGTCGGCGACACGCTGCAGGCCCAGGCCTTCGAGACCTTGGCCGGCATCGACACCTTGCCACCTGCGCGCCTGGTCACCATGCTGCGCCTGCTGGCCGAAGCGGCGGGCTCGAGCGGCATGTGCGGCGGCCAGGCGATCGACCTTGACAGCGTCGGCCTGGCACTCACACGCGAGGAACTGGAGCGCATGCACCAGCTCAAAACCGGAGCGATGCTGCGCGTTTCGGTGATCCTGGGCGCGCTTGCCGGCCGTGACTTGTCGCCCACCGAACTGGAAGCATTGACAGCCTATTCGAAGGCGATCGGCCTGGCTTTCCAGGTGGTGGACGACGTGCTGGATGCGACGGCCGATTCGGCCACGCTGGGCAAGACCGCGGGCAAGGACGCGGCCGACAACAAGCCGACCTATGTGTCGATCCTTGGGCTGGACCAATCGAAGGAACTGGCCGAGCAACTGCGGCGTGAAGCGCACGATGCGCTGGCGCCATTCGGAGAACAAGCACTGCGGCTGCGCGAACTCGCGGACCTCATCGTGCAGCGGAAGGCATAAATGAACCTGCTAGAGACCATCAACGACCCCGCGGACCTGCGCAAGCTGCCGCGCACGCAACTGACCCCGCTCGCCACCGAGCTGCGCCAGTTCCTGCTCGACTCGGTGTCGAAGACCGGCGGCCACCTGTCCTCGAACCTGGGCACCGTGGAACTGACCATCGCGCTGCATTACGTCTACAACACCCCGCACGACCGCATCGTGTGGGACGTGGGCCACCAGACCTATTCGCACAAGATCCTCACCGGCCGCCGCGACCGCATGCCCAGCCTGCGCCAGCTGAACGGCCTGTCGGGCTTCCCGAAGCGCGACGAGAGCATCTACGACACCTTCGGCACCGCGCATTCGTCGACCTCGATCTCTGCGGCCCTGGGCATGGCCCAGGCGGCCAAGCTGAAAGGCGAAGACCGCCACGCGATCGCCGTGATCGGCGACGGCTCCATGACTGCCGGCATGGCCTTCGAGGCCCTGAACAATGCGGGCGTCGAGGAAGACTGCAACCTGCTGGTGGTCCTGAACGACAACGACATGTCGATCTCGCCGCCGGTGGGCGCGCTGAATCGCTACCTGGCGCGTTTGATGAGCGGCCAGTTCTACGCCGCCGCCAAGAACGTGGGCAAGAGCGTGCTGCCGGGTGCAGTGCTGGATCTGGCGCGCAAGCTCGAGGAACATGCCAAGGGCATGGTGGTCCCGGCCACCATGTTCGAGGAATTCGGCTTCAACTACATCGGCCCGATCGACGGCCACGACCTGGATTCCCTGATTCCGACCCTGGAGAACATCAAGAAGCTCAAGGGCCCGCAGTTCCTGCACGTGGTGACGAAAAAAGGGCAGGGCTACAAGCTGGCCGAGGCCGAGCCGATCCTGTACCACGGCACCGGCAAGTTCAACCCGACGGAAGGCATCAAGCCGGCCACCGCGCCGAGCAAGATCACCTACACCGAAGTGTTCGGCAACTGGCTGTGTGACATGGCGGCCGTCGACAAGCGCCTGGTCGGCATCACGCCGGCGATGCGCGAAGGCTCGGGCATGGTGCGCTTCCACCAGCAGTATCCGGAGCGCTACTTCGACGTCGGCATCGCCGAGCAGCATTCGGTGACCTTCGGCGCCGGCATGGCCACCGAAGGCATGAAGCCGGTGGTGGCGATCTACTCGACCTTCCTGCAACGCGGCTACGACCAGCTGATCCACGACGTGGCCCTGCAGAACCTGGACGTGACCTTCGCGCTCGACCGTGCGGGCCTGGTCGGCGCCGACGGCGCCACCCATGCCGGCAACTACGACCTGGCCTACCTGCGCTGCATCCCGAACATGGTCGTCATGGCCGCGTCGGACGAGAACGAATGCCGCCAGATGCTGACCACCGCCTACCACTACCCGGGCCCGGCAGCGGTGCGCTATCCGCGCGGCGCCGGCATTGGCGCGGCGATCCAGGAAGAGCTGACATCGATCGAGATCGGCAAGGGCGAAGTACGGCGCGAAGGCAAGGGCATCGCGATCCTGGCCTTCGGTTCGATGGTGGCGCCGAGCATCGCGGCCGGCGAAGAGCTGAACGCGACGGTCGCCAACATGCGCTTCGTGAAGCCGCTCGACGTGGAGCTGGTCAAGCGCCTGGCGAAGGAGCACGACTGCCTGGTGACGGTGGAAGAGGGCTGCGTGATGGGCGGCGCGGGCAGCGCGGTGATGGAAGCGCTGGCGGCGGAAGGGATTGCCAAGCCGGTGCTGAACCTGGGCCTGCCGGACAAGTTCATCGACCAGGGCGATCCGGCGGCGCTGCTGGCGTCGGTGGGGCTGGATGCCAAGGGCATTGCTGCGTCGATTCGTCAGCGTTTCGCGGTCGGTGAGCCGCGCCTGGTGGTGAATAACACCTAAGTGGTACGTTTATAAAATTGGGTTCCCGCCTTCGCGGGAATGACGGTTCTAGAGCCAACACACTCAAGACCGTCGTTCCGGCGAAGGCCGGAACCCAATTTTTCTTCCGAAGTCGCCTAAAGCAAGCTCACCCCGGCTGGCCAAACAGTGCCTCCGCCCTCTGGAACAAAATCCACGAGGTCGCAATGTACTTGTCCCCACTGCGCGACACATGCCCCTTGTGGGTATGCGTAAACCCCGCCGGCGCAATGATCAGGCGCCCCTTGTGCGCCTCCACCTTGCGCCCCTGGTACAGGAACTCCGTCTCCCCGCCATCGGCCACGTCGTTGAGATAAAACTGCCACAGCAGCACCCGGTGCAGGGTCTCGCAGCTGGCGTTTTGCGGATAGATCTCGGAATGCCAGTGGTGGTAGCCCCCGGTCCCCTCCAGGTACTTCTGCAGGTTGATGTTCCCGACCCGGTAGATCGACTGCATCAGTTCCACGACGTTCGGTGTGCCGAACTCGTCGAAATTACCAAGTGACAGCGTCACCGGCTCGCCCGTCTGCGGATGCGCCACCTGCGGGGACAGCGCGCCGATCAGCAGCATGCGGTACTTGTCCATGTACTGCGCCAGGTGACGCGCCATGGTCTGCGTCAGCAGGGCGCCGACATCGTCCCATTCCGCATGCCCGTTGATGGTGAGGTCGTAGCTGTCCTTCTTGCTGACATCCACCCCGTTGCCGGTGCGGCCGCGCGCCACCTTCTTGCTATCGTCGAAGCGCGCGCGGATCGCGTCGCACTGCTCGGCAGTGAGGGCGTTGTCGTAGATGGCGATGAAGTCGTCCATGGGTTTATCCCCGCTTGCGCTCGTGCTGCCACAGCACGTCGCTGCCGCCGGCGAATCGGTTCAGCACGCGGGCCAGCACGAACATCAGGTCCGACAGGCGGTTCACGTACTGGCGCGGATGCGGGCGGATCTGCTCGGCATGCGACAGCGCCACGATGCTGCGCTCGGCACGGCGGCACACGGTGCGGCACACATGGGCGAGGGAAGCGGCGCGCGAGCCGGCCGGCAGGATGAATTCCTTCAGGACCGGCAAGTCGGCGTTGTACTTCTCGAGCAGGCCGTCCAGGCGGGCCACGTGCTCGTCCTTGATCATCTCGTAGCCCGGGATGCACAGTTCGCCGCCCAGGTCGAACAGGTCGTGCTGGATCGAGATCAGTTCCTCGCGCAGGTCGCCAGGCATCTCTTCGCACAGCAGCAGGCCCACGAACGAGTTGAGCTCGTCCACTTCGCCGAGCGAATGGATGCGCGCGCTGTCCTTGCCGGTGCGGCTGCCGTCGCCCAGGCCGGTGGTGCCGTCGTCGCCCGTGCGGGTGGCGATTTTCGAGAGTCGGTTACCCATGATGTAGTCTTATATGATCTGTAAAAAAAACGATAGGGCGAGCATACGATAAAACACGGCGCTTGTGCCCCGCACGGGCCCGAATATGCCTACAATTCAACCATGAGCGCCATACCATCCACTGTCGCCGGAAGGCGCGACCAGGTCGCAGCGAGCCTGCGTGCGCGCCTGCCCGACGGCTGCGTCCTGTCTGACCCCGAAGACACCCGTCCCTACGAATGCGACGGCCTGGCCGCCTACCGCCAGTTGCCGATGATCGTCACGCTCCCCACCAGCGAAGAGCAGGTGCTGGCGATCCTGAACATCTGCCGCGAATTGAACGTGCCGATCGTGCCGCGCGGCGCCGGCACCGGTCTCTCGGGCGGCGCGCTGCCGATCGCGGATGGCGTCGTGATCTCGACCGCGAGATTGAACCGCATCGTGCGGGTGGATGCGTACTCACGCACCGCCGTGGTCCAGCCGGGCGTGCGCAACCTCGCCATCTCCGAAGCAGCCTTTCAACACGGCCTGTACTACGCGCCCGACCCCTCGTCGCAGATCGCCTGCACCATCGGCGGCAACGTGGCCGAGAACTCGGGCGGCGTGCACTGCCTGAAATACGGCCTGACGGTGCACAACGTGCTGCGCGTGCGCGTCGCCACCATCGAAGGCGAGATCATCGAACTCGGCAGCGAAGCGCTGGACGCGCCGGGCCTGGACCTGCTGGCCGTGTTCATCGGCTCGGAAGGCATGCTCGGCATCGTGACGGAAGTCACCGTGAAACTGGTGCCCAAGCCCGCGGTGGCCCAGGTCGTCATGGCCTCTTTCGACGACGTCATCACCGCCGGCAATGCGGTGGCCAGTATCATCGCCGCCGGCATCATCCCGGCCGGGCTGGAGATGATGGACCGCACCTCGGTGCGCATGGTCGAGCCATTCGTGCGTGCCGGCTATGACACCGATGCGGCCGCCATCCTGCTGTGCGAGGCCGACGGGACCGCACTGGAGGTGGCGGAAGAAATCGAACGCATGAAGGCGGTCTTCGAAGGCGCCGGCGCCACGGCGATTGCCGTCTCGCAGAGCGAGGCCGAGCGCATGCGTTTCTGGTCCGGCCGCAAGAACGCCTTCCCGGCGGCAGGGCGCATCTCGCCGGACTACTACTGCATGGACGGCACCATCCCGCGCAAGCAGCTGGCGCGCGTATTGAAGGGCATCGAGGAAATGGAGACGAGCTTCGGCCTGCGCTGCTCGAACGTGTTCCATGCGGGCGACGGCAACATGCATCCGCTGATCCTGTTCGATGCGAACCAGCCGGGCGAATTCGATCGCGCCGAGGCCTTCGGTGCGGCGATCCTGGCGCTGTGCGTCGAAGTGGGCGGCACCATCACCGGCGAACACGGCGTGGGCATGGAGAAGATCAACTCGATGTGCGTGCAGTTCGGCCGCAAGGAGCTCGACGCCTTCTTCGAGGTCAAGCGCGCCTTCGATGCGCCCATGCTGCTCAATCCGGACAAGGCCATCCCGACTCCGCACCGCTGTGCCGAATTCGGCAAGATGCATGTGCATGGCGGCGAGCTGCCGTTCCCCGACCTCCCGCGTTTTTAAAGCATGCAATCGATCGAACAATTCCAGCAACGGGTGCGCGCCGCCGCAGCCGACAAGACGCCCCTGCGCATCCGCGGCGGCGGTAGCAAGGACTGGTACGGCCAGCGCCTCGAGGGCGAGATCCTCGACACGCGCGGCTATGCCGGCATCGTCGACTACGAGCCGACCGAACTGGTGATCACGGCGCGCTGCGGCACGCCGCTCGCCGAGATCGAAGCGGTGCTGGCCGAACGCAACCAGATGCTGGCCTTCGAGCCGCCGCACTTCGGCGAGGGGGCCACCCTGGGCGGCGCCATCGCCGCCGGCCTGGCCGGCCCGCGCCGCGCGACCAGCGGCGGCGTGCGCGACTTCATGCTGGGGGCGAAGCTGCTGGACGGGAAGGGCGATGTGCTCACCTTCGGCGGCCAGGTGATGAAGAACGTGGCCGGCTACGACGTCTCGCGCATGCTGGCCGGTTCGCTCGGCACCCTCGGCCTGCTGCTGGAAGTGTCGGTCAAGGTCTTGCCGAAGCCGTTTGCCGAAACCACGCTGTGCCTGGAGTTGCCGGAGGGCGAGGCCATCCGCAAGCTGAACGCGTGGGGCGGCCAGCCGCTGCCGCTGTCCGCCAGTTGCTGGCACAACGGCAGCTTGTGGCTGCGCCTGTCGGGCGCCCAGGCCGCGGTGGATGCGGCCGTGCGCCTGATCGGCGGCGAGACCATGCCCAACGCGGCGTGCTTCTGGGAAGAGCTGCGCGAACAGCGCTTGCCCTTCTTTGGCGGCGAGGAGGCATTGTGGCGCCTGTCGCTGCCCTCCACGACGGATACACTCAAGCTCGGCGGCGTGCAGCTGATCGAGTGGGGCGGCGCCCAGCGCTGGCTGCGTAGCGACCGCGATGCCGAAACGATCCGCGCTGCGGTATCCGCCGTCGGCGGCCACGCGACCCTGTTCCGTGGCGGCGACAAATCCGTGGTCGTGTTCCAGCCCCTTCAGCCGGCGGTCGCGCGCATCCACGAACGCCTGAAGAATTCCTTCGATCCGGCGCACATCTTCAATCCGGGACGACTGTACTGATATGCAAACTAACCTGGCCGATTTCATCAAGGACACTGCGGACGGCAAGGAAGCGGAAAGCATCCTGCGCGCCTGCGTGCACTGCGGCTTCTGCACCGCCACCTGCCCGACCTACCAGCTGCTGGGCGACGAGCTCGACGGCCCGCGCGGCCGCATCTACCTGATCAAGCAGGTGCTGGAAGGCGCCGAGCCTACCCGCAAGACCCAGCTGCACCTGGACCGCTGCCTCACCTGCCGCAACTGCGAAACCACCTGTCCGTCGGGCGTCAAGTATGGCCGCCTGGTGGACATCGGCCGCCGCGTGGTCGAGGAACGCGTGCCGCGCCCCCTGAAAGACCGGGTCAAGCGCAGCACGCTCAAGGAGTTCCTGCCCCGTAGCGCACTGTTCAAGCCGGCTTTCAGGGCAGGGCAGCTCGCCCGCCCGCTGCTTTCCAGAGCGCTGCAGGACAAGCTGCAGCCCGCACGCAGCGCCGGCGCCTGGCCTACCCGGACCCATGCGCGCAAGATGCTGGTGCTGGAGGGCTGCGTGCAGCCGGCGATGGCCCCGAACATTAATGCCGCCACCGCGCGCGTGCTCGACGCCTTCGGCGTGCAGCTGATAACGGCGCCAAAGGCCGGCTGCTGCGGCGCCGTGCGTTACCACTTGAACGATCAACAGGGCGGCCTGGAGGACATGCGCCGCAACATCGACGCCTGGTGGCCCTTGGTCGAGCGGGGCGAGATCGAGGCGATCGTCATGACCGCGTCCGGCTGCGGCGTCACCGTCAAGGAATACGGTCACCTGCTGGAGCACGACGAGGCCTATGCGGCCAAGGCCGGACGCATCTCGATGCTCACGCGCGACCTGTCCGAAATCCTGCCGGAGTTCGAGGAGCAGATCGCCGCCAAGCTGCAAGGGAAGATCGCCAAGCGCGTCGCCTATCACCCGCCCTGCACGCTGCAGCACGGCCAGCAGATCCGCGGCAAGGTCGAGGGCATGCTGCGCGCGGCCGGCGTCGACGTTACGCTGTGCGCCGAGAGCCACCTGTGCTGCGGCTCGGCCGGTACTTATTCGGTCCTGCATCCCGAGATCGCGCACGAACTGCGGGACCGCAAGCTGGCCAACCTGGAGGCCTGCAAGCCGGACGAAATCGTCTCCGCCAACATCGGCTGCATGACCCACCTGCAGTCGGGGACGCAGACGCCGGTCACGCACTGGATCGAGCTGATCGACCGCGCGCTGGAGCCAGGCGCGGCGCCATGAAAAAAGGCGCTGTCATCTTTCACTATGGATGAGGGCGGAACTGCTTAGCTCATCCATGGTCGAATGCCTGTCACCACAGACGGGAGCAACCATGCGCGCACCGCATTTCAAGAAGTGGTTTGCCAGACTCCCTGCACTGAACCTGCCCCAGCGCCTGCAGACGCTGGCCGCCCTGCATCCCGCTGCCGGGCTGGACCAGGTAATCGCACTCATCGGCCAGATCGGCGGGGCGATGCGTCGCTGCCCCAACTGCGCCTGCGAACGTTACTACCGGCATGGGCAAGCTAATGGCCTGCAACGCTATCGCTGCCGCGCCTGCGGTCGCACTTATAACGACCTGAGCGGCACGCCGCTGGCGCGGCTGCGNCTGCGTGAAAAATGGCTCGATTACCTGGGCACCGTGCTCGACTCGACATCGGTGCGCGCCGCCGCCAGCGGCGTCGGCGTGCACCGCAACACCGCCTTTCGCTGGCGCCACCGCTTCCTGGAGCGCCCCAGGCATGACCAGCCGACGCGCCTGGGCGGCATCGCCGAGGCTGACGAAATGTTCATACTGGAATCGCAGAAAGGCACGCGCACGCTGGATCGGCCGGCACGCCGGCGCGGCAGCCGGGCCGGCAAGCGCGGCATCTCACGCGAGCTCGACTGCATTCTGG
>NZ_ATYR01000002.1 GCF_000427785.1 Massilia alkalitolerans DSM 17462 | reverse complement strand
ACCTGGTCCGCCTTGAAATCGCCAAGGCTGCGCTGACGGTCAAATGCGAGCCAACTGAGGTCAGCTTCATCCGTGCTTTCCACCTGATCCAGTTCGAGCTGCATTGGGCAGGCGTGACCAGATCATATGGAAAATTGCCCGCATCAATGAAGCATTTGCGGGAAAGGCTGGTTAGCCTTCTGAAAGATGAACGGCCCGGCCGCAAATGCGACCGGGCCGTCAAGGCAACGCCGAAGCGTTATGCCGTCCGGAAGGTCAAGAAGCTACCTTAACTGAACGGCATTAGCCTGCGGGCCGTTTTTTTATTGGGGTTGTCAGGTCAGAAGAAGAACTGCAGCGCCAGGGTCCAGACGTTGGGCTTGAGGACGTCCGGCTTTTTCATGGGCAGGCGCTCGTACTCGAGCGTGACGGCGGCATTCGGGGTGATCGAATACTGCAGGCCGAAGGCGCCATAGGCGCCGGTGTCGGTCTTCTTGCCGAGCGCGGTCGGCGCCGGCGGCGGCAGGGCCGGACGGCGGGTCTGGGCCACGCCGACCTTGCCGTAGGCGCTCAGTTTCTCGGTCAGCGGGATGCTGGGCTTGACGGCGATGTACATGCCGTAGCCGTTCTTCAGGTCGACGGCGCCGCCTTCGACCGCCAGGCGCTTGCCGAACTGGTAGCCGCCGAACACCTTCGGGCTGGCCTTGGTCGCCGCGCCGACGTAGTCGACGCCGGACACCGCCACGCCGGCGTAGGCTTGCCCCGCGCCGGCGCGCACCGGCTCGGCAGCCTGGACGGCGCCGGCGAATGCCATGCCTGCGAAGAGAACGGCCAACACTTTCTGCATACCTTTTCCTTCCGAATTCGAGCCGGTCCGCTGTCGTGAGGAGCGGGCCGGGTTACGGATGAGCAAGGTAACAGTTGAATGCACGCATTAAAATAGCAATTTGTAACTAATTGCAAAAGTTTGGCGCATTCGTGGCCAAGGATTTATCAGTTTAAGTAGCGCTTAAGCAAAACGCCCCGTGCAGGGGCGTTTTGCGTCGAGCAGGGGCGCAATAATCAGATCGCTTCAGCCTCGATCCTGCGCGCCAGCTCCGGCTTGTCCGGACGCAGCGCATCGGTCAGTTCCGACAGCGTGGTGCCGCAGCCGAAGACCAGCACGTCGCCCGGCTGGCACAGCGACAGGCCATGGCGGATCGCCTGGTGCGAGGGCAGCACCACGCTGAGCGAATCGTCGGCCAGCTTGCCGAGCCTGGCGCCGCGTACCAGCAGGGCGGCGGTTTCGCCGTCGGCGCGGCCGCGGTTCTCGGTCTCGTACACTACCAGGTCGTCGAAGCCGGCCGCACAGGTGCGTCCGATGTCGACCAGGTCGGCGTCGCGGCGGTCGCCCGGCGCGGCCACCACGCCGACCAGGCGGCCTGCGCTCAAGGCGCGCGCGCTTTCGGCCAGCGCGGCGTAGGCGGCGCAATTGTGGGCGTAGTCGACGATCACGGTCACGCCATCCACGTCGAACACGTTCGAGCGCATCGGGTTGTGCTTGGCGTCCGAGACGAAGCTGCGCAGGCCCTCGGCGATCTCGAGGTTGCCGAAGCCATGGGCGGTGAGTGCCGCCGCTGCCGCGAGGGCATTCGCGATGTTGTAGCGCGCCGCCCCGCCCAGCGAGACCGGCATCTGGCGCGCATCGACCAGCGCCTCGTGGCGCGCGCCGTTGGCCAGCACCAGGGTCTGGTCCTGCAGGTAGACCGCACGCCCGCCATTTTCCAGGTGGCGCAGCAGGACCGGATTGTCGGCGTCGAGCGAGAAGTAGATGACTTCGACGCCGTCGCGCAGCTCGCCCGCCATCGCCACGCAGTAGTCGTCCTCGGCATTGAGCACCACCACGCGTGAGGCGCGCTGGGCCACCACCGCCTTGACCTTGGCCAGGTCGTCGAGGGTCTCGACGCCGTCCAGGCCCAGGTGGTCGCTCGACACGTTCAGCACCACCGAGACGTCGACGCGGTCATAGGCCAGGCCGCGCTTGAGGATGCCGCCGCGCGCGGTCTCCAGCACCGCGAAGTCGACTTCCGGGCTGGAGAGGACGCTGCGCGCCGAGCGGTAGCCGGTGCAGTCGCCCTTCGTGGTGAGCACGCCGTCCACGTACACGCCCTCGGTGGTGGTCACGCCGGTGCGCAGGCCGGTCTGGCGCACGGCATGGGCAATCAAGAGCGAGGTCGTGGTCTTGCCGTTGGTGCCGGTGATGGCCACGGTCGGGATGCGGCCGTCGCACTCGCCGAACAGGGCGTCGACGATGGCCGCGCCGGCGTCAACCGGGGTGCCGCGGCTCGGGTACTGGTGCATGCGGATGCCGGGCGCCGCGTTGACCTCGATGATGCCGCCGCGCTGTTCGCGCAGCGGCCGGGCGATATCCTGGCACACGATGTCGATGCCGGCGATGTCCAGGCCGATGGTGCGCGCGGCGCGGATGCAGATGTCGCGCGTTTCTTCCGGCAGCAGGTCGGTCACGTCCTCGGCGGTGCCGCCGGTGGACAGGTTGGCGTTGCCGCGCAGGTCGGCCGTCACCCCGCTGGCCAGCACGGTGTCGAAGGCATAGCCCTGCTTGGCCAGGGTCTCCTCGGCCAGCGCATCCATCGGGATCCTGGTCAGGATATTGGTGTGGCCTTCGCCGCGCGCCGGGTTGCGGTTCTCGATCTCGACCAGCTCGCGGATCGTCGAGTGGCCGTCGCCGACCACGCAGGGCGGACGGCGCCAGGAGGCTGCAGCCACCTTGCGGCCGGTGACCAGGACGCGGTAGTCGCGACCCTGCAGGTGTTCCTCGACGATGATCTTGCGGCCGTACTTGCGCGCGTGGACGAAGGCGCGCGCGACTTCTTCCGGCGTGGCGCAGTTGGTGGTCACGCCCTTGCCCTGGTTGCCGTCGAGCGGCTTGACCGTCGCCGGGCCGGAGAGGCGGCGCGCGGCGCGCAGCGCTTCTTCCTCGGTGGAGACGGTGCTGCCGGCCGGGACCGGGACGCCGGCCACGTCCAGCAGGGCCTTGGTCAGCTGCTTGTCGCTGGCGATGCCGACCGCGATCGAATTGGTCGCGCCGGTGATGGTGGCCTGCAGGCGCTTCTGGCGGCTGCCCCAGCCGAGCTGGAACAGGTTGGCTTCATCGGTCAGGCGCAGGGCCGGAATGCCGCGCCGCAGCGCCGCCTGCACCACCGCATTGGTGCTGGTGCCGATCGCGTAATCCTCCGCCAGCTCGCGCAGCGCGTCCAGCGCCTTGGGCAGGTCATGGTAGCGGTCTTCGGCTGCGGCATGGACCAGGTCCAGCGCCACGCGCAGGGCCGCCTCTGCCACCTGTTCGGTCTGGTAGCCACAGACGACGCGGCGGGTGCGCGGGGCGCCGGCCACTGCCAGGGTCGCGCCGAAGCTGCCGGGAGCACCGGCGAGGCGTTGCAGTTCCATCACCACCGGCTCGATCGCCTCGACCAGCAGGGCGTCGTCGGCCAGGCGCACGGCGGCATCCGGCGGCAGGGCCGGGAGCAGCTCGAACAGGCGCGCCGCGAAGCCCGGGGCCTTGGTGAAGCCGTCGTCGATGACTGCCATCAGGCAGGGGCTGGCGGCGTACAGGTTAGGGCCGCGCAGCATTCGTTTTTCTCTGATTTTCATGAAAGCGGGTTCCGTTTCGTTACATTTTCCAAAAAATCGAGCAGCGGGGGCGGCAGGCCTTTGTCGGTCTGGCTGTCCGCACCGGGAAGGCGGTAGCTGCTGCCGGCGGGCAGCAGGTGCAGGCGCACGTCGATCAACTCCGGGGTGTCGCGGTCCTTGATCTCGAATACGTTGGTGATCATGGTGCGGCCGTCGACGATCGTGACGGCGCCCTGGCCCAGCACCTCGATGCCGACGCCGATATCGACCACCAGCGCGGTGTCCTCGTCGATGCCGATGCCTTGCAGGTAAGGGTTCTGGGCCACCACGCTGAGCAGGCGCGAGAGTCGCTGGCGCTCCGAGAAGTGCTGGTCGATCACCACCCGGTGCAGGAAGCCGAGCCCGGCGCCCAGGCTGACCGATCCCTTCTCGGGATGGAGTTCGACGCGGCCGGTGGCCAGCATGTGGCCGGACATCGCCGAGGCGCCGGCGCTGGTGCCGCCGATGGTTGCGCCACGCACCTTGAGTGCGACGTGCATCGCGGCGTCCAGCGCGCTGCCGCCGATCAGGGCCAGCAGGCGCTTCTGGTCGCCGCCGGTCATGAAGATGCCGGTGGCTTCGTCCACCTGGTGCACGAAGTCCTCGCTGTTGGCGTCCTGGCGGCTGGTGACCTCCAGGTGGCTGCGTTTCTGCACGCCCAGGCTGCCGAAGGCCTCGTCGTAGATGCTCCACATCTCGTCGGCGACGGTGCTGGCCGCGGTGATCACGACGATGTTGGCGTCCTCGCCGCCGGACAGTTCGACGAAGCGCTTGAGGATCTCCATCTCGCGCTTGCGGTCCTCGTGGCCGCCGATGATCACGAGGTGGCCATTCTTGTGCTGTTGTTCGCTCATCGCTGGGTCATCTTCGAATAGGGCATGCCCTGGTTGCAGTAAGCGCCGGCCTCAGTGCGGGTGACACCGATCAGGCCGACATCCACGTCCTTGTCGAACAGCTCGACGCCGCGCTTGAGCGCCTCCTCGAGCGACATGCCGTGCTCGATCCAGCCGTAGACCGTGCGCGCCAGCAGGTGGCGCACGATGTGTTCGCCGATCCCGGTGGCGGCGATGGCGCCGAGCGAGCCGACATAGAAGCCGCTGCCGATGATCGGGCTGTCGCCCACCCGGCCCAGCAGGGAGGGCGCCGAGCCGCCGGTGGAGCAGGCTACCGCGAAGTGGCCGTCCGGCCCGCGTACCACGGCGCCGACGGTGTCGCAGGCCGAGGACTTCGGCAGCTGCAGCGGGGTCTTGTAGTTCCAGAAGCGATCGAACAGGCGGTTGTCGATGCCCGGCATGAGCGGCACCGAGCCGGCCAATTCCTGCATCAGCTTGCGGTGGTCGGAGCGCTGGCGTTCCGAGATCGGCGCGCCGCCGGGCAGGCCGATGGTGCGCGCGAAGCGCTGCGCGCCTTCCCCGGCCAGCATCACGTGCGGGGTGTCGGCGATGGCGCGCGCCAGCTTGACCGGGTTCGCCACGTCGCGCACGCAGGCCACCGTGCCGAGCCGGCCGCGGGTATCCATGATCGCCGCATCCATCTCGATGGTTTCGCCGTCCAGCCCCAGCGTGGCGCCGCTGCCGGCGTTGAAGCGGCCGTCGTCCTCGAGGGTGGTGACGGCGATGATGGCGGCATCCAGCGCGTCGCCGTTGACTTCCAGCTGCGCCAGCGCGCGGCGCGCGGCCAGCACGCAGCCGTCTTCGTTTTCCGTCGGAGCGCCCGCGCCGCCGTGAACCACGACGGCGCCAGCCTGTTGATGATTGCTCATGTATTCAGTACGCCTTGTTGTTGTGTGTTGCAAAATGCGTTTTGTTGTCACGCAGTTAAGAACAGCATTATGGGCATGGGCGGGCGTGCACCAAATCGGTACAGTTGCCGTGCTTGTGTAAGAAGTTGCTTACAGGGAGCGGCCGGGTGCGCTATACAGGAGGGAAACGCCGCGCAGGGCGCTGCGCAGGGCGCGGACCAGCTCGAGGCGTGCCGAGGGCGTCAGATAACGCCCAATCTCGACGTGCACGCCGCGCGCCTCGATCAGCACCAGGGTGCGCATGCCGCTGTCGGGCAGGGTGACGCGGGCGTGGCTGGGGTCGAGCTGCACCGTCGACAGCCTGGCGCCGTCGGCACGCTCGACCAGCAGGCAGCCGTGCTCCAGGCGGACGCGCTCGTGATCGAGGGCGTGGCGGCAGTAGTGCAGGAGGGCGGCGCCCAGCGCCCCGGTCTCGAGCAGGGCGAAAGCGAGCACCATCCAGGCGCCGCGCCAGGTGAAGACCAGGGCGATGCCGAGCGTGGCCGTGCACAGCAGCGCATAGACCAGCAGCGCTTGGCGCGGCGTCATCGAGCAGTTGCGCTTCATCAGCCATTCGGCCGGGGCAGGGTCCATGGTCGCTGCTGTCATCCTGTACATACGGGGTGTGTACGAGTTTGCCACAGACCGGAAAAAGGCATCGCCCGGACGGCGAAAACCGCCGCAGATCTGTTACCATACCGCCCCCTCCATTGATAAGCTTCCTATGGCGCTCGCATGCGGCCTTGATTTCGGCACCTCCAATTCCACCGTCGGCTGGCTCCCCGGCAGCAGCTACCAGGCCGGCGCCAGCGCCTTGCTGGCCCTGGAAGACGGCAAGGCGACCCTGCCTTCGGTCGTGTTCTTCAACGCGGACGACGAGCAGGTGAGTTACGGCCGCGCCGCCCTGCTTGACTACCTCGAGGGCTACGAGGGGCGCCTGATGCGCTCCCTGAAAAGCCTGCTCGGCACCAGCCTGATCGACGGCCAGACCGAAGTGGGCGGGCGCGCGCTGCCCTTCAAGGCGCTGCTCGGCCAGTTCATCGGCGAAGTCAAGCGCCGCGCCGAACGCCAGGCCGGCCGCGAATTCGGCAGCGCCGTGTTCGGGCGTCCGGTCTTCTTCATCGACGACGACCCGGAGGCCGACCGCCGCGCCCAGGACACGCTGGAGGAAGTGGCCAGGTCGAGCGGCTTCCGCGACATCTCGTTCCAGTACGAGCCGATCGCCGCCGCCTTCGACTACGAATCCCGGATCGACCGCGAAGAACTGGTCCTGATCGCCGACATCGGCGGCGGCACCTCGGACTTCTCGCTGGTGCGCCTCGGCCCGGAGCGCGCCGGTCGCACCGAGCGGCGCGACGACATCCTCGCCAACGGCGGCGTGCACATCGGCGGCACCGACTTCGACAAGTACCTGAGCCTGGCGAGCGTGATGCCGCTGCTCGGTTACGGCAGCAGCATGCTGTCCGGTGCCGCGATCCCGTCGAGCTACTACTTCAACCTGGCCACCTGGCACACCATCAACCAGGCCTATACGCGCAAGAGCGTCGCCCAGCTGGCCGACCTGGTGCGCGACGCGGCCGAGCCGGCCAAGCTGGTGCGCCTGCAGAAGCTGATCGACGAGCGCGCCGGCCACTGGCTGGCGATCCAGGTCGAAGCGGCCAAGATCGGCCTGTCCAGCAGCCCCTCGCTCACGATGGAGCTCGACCGCCTGGCGCCGCCGGAAACCTTGACCGTCACCCGCGAAGGCTTCGAGGCCGCCATCGGCCACCTGGTCGACAGCGTCGGCGCCACCGTGCTGCGCCTGTTCCTTGATGCCGGCGTGGAACCCGATGCGGTGGACACGGTCTTCTTTACCGGCGGTTCGAGCGGCGTGTCGCTGCTGCGCGAACGGATCGCGGCGCTGGTGCCGCGCGCACGCAAGGTCGAGGGCGACCTGTTCGGCAGCATCGGCGCCGGCCTGGCGCTCGACGCGCTGCGCAAGTATGGTTAACAGCGATAACAGGAGGACGGAATATGAGTGTGTTTGAACGCCCGATCGTGATGCTCGACTTCGAGACCACCGGCCTGTCGCCCGAGATGGGCGACCGCATCACCGAAGTGGCCGCGCTGCGCATCGTCGGCGGCGAGATCCGCGAGCGCTACGTCTCGCTGGTGAACTGCGGCGTGCGCATCCCGTCCTTCATCACCCAGCTCACCGGGATCACCCAGGACATGGTCGACACCGCGCCGCCGAGCCAGAAGGTGGTGGCCGAGCTGCTCGACTTCATCGGCGGCGACACCCTGTCGGCCCACAACGCCAGCTTCGACGAGAAGTTCCTGAAGGCCGAGGGCTGGCGCATCGGCCGCCCGACCGGCCATTGCGGCCTGGTCTGCTCGCTGAAGCTGTCGCGCCGCCTGTTCCCGGGCCTGCCCAGCTACAAGCTCGGTAACCTCTCGAACCGCCTCGGCATCGGGTTCAAAGGGGCGGCCCACCGGGCCGAGGCCGACGCGGAGGTGGCGGCCCACGTGCTGCTGCACGCCGCGCGCCACCTCGGCAGCACGCACGGCCTGCAACGGGTGGCGCCGGACCTGCTGGTTTCGGTGAACAAGCTGGCCGCCGCCAAGGTCCCCGTCTTCCTGGATAAATACGCCAGCCTCGAGCGCGAGCGCGGCGCCGCCTGAGGCCAGTACCGATCCCTTACTACCACGTCCGCGCATGCATGTGGCATTCCCACGATTGTGTGGACGCAAATCACGCGAGGGTCGCTATCCTTAAAATTTTAACAACGGCGGGTGATTCTCCAAACCCGCCTTGTTGAACGGCCCGGAAGGCCGAAGGGGGTAGGGATGAATCGCCAGAACGACGCCCGCGAGGGACACGAAGTCTTCCAGTGGTTCCTGCCCGCCGCCGAGCGCGGCGATCCTTACGCACAGTTCAACCTCGGCCTGCTCTACAAGCACGGCGATGCCGTCGAGCGCGACGACGTGCGCGCGCTCGAATGGATGCAGCGCGCGGCCCGCCAGGGCCTGGCCACCGCGCAGAACCACCTCGGCGCCATGTACTGCAACGGCCGCGGAGGACCCCGCAGCGACGAGCTCGCCGCGCTGTGGTTCGGCCGCGCCGCCGCCCAGGGCGATCCCGCCGCCCAGCAGAACCTGGGCCAGCTCTTCCGTAAGGGACGCGGTGTCCCGCAATCGCACGAACTCGCCTTCGGCTGGTTCTACCGGGCCGCGGAACAGGGCCTCGCCAGTGCCCAGAACCTGCTGGGCGAATGCTACCTCCAGGGTCTGGGTGCGCCGGTCAGCCATCCGCTGGCGATGGCCTGGTTCCGCAAGGCCGCGCGCCAGGGGCATGGCCAGGCGCAGCTCAACCTCGCGCTGATGTACCGCCGCGGCGACGGCATCGAGGCCGACGATGCGCAGGCCGTGTGCTGGTTCCGCGAAGCGGCGGCAGGCGGCATCACGGTGGCGCAGCGCTTCCTCGGCCTGGCCTATGCCAACGGGCAGGGCGTGCCGAAAGACCCGGCGCGCGCCATCGCCTGGCTCGAGCGGGCAGCCGGGCAGGACGACGCCGAGGCGCACTACGGGCTCGGCACGCTGCTGGCGGCCGGCCACGGCAGCGGCGGCGACGAGCGGGCGCTCGAATGCTTCCTGCGCGCGGCGGCGCGCGGACACGTGCAGGCCCAGTACTGTGCCGGCGTCATGTATGCCACGGGGCGCGGCACCCGGCCCGATCCGGCCCGCGCGCTCGACTACTACCTGCAGGCCGCCGAGCACGGCGCGGCCAATGCCCAGTTCAGCCTCGGGGTCATGTACGCCAAGGGCGACGGGGTGCCGCGCGACGAGGCGCGCGCCGCCGAATGGTACCGGCGTGCGGCCCAGCAGGGCGACGCCAGCGCCCAGAACAATCTCGGGGTCCTGTATGCCAACGGCCAGGGCGTGCCCCACGACGACACCCTGGCCAGCTACTGGTACCGGCAGGCGGCCGAGCAGGGCCACGCGCTGGCCCAGTACAACCTGGGCGGCATGGTCAACAGCGGCCGCGGCGTCGAGCGCGACCCGCTGCGCGCGTACATGTGGATGCTGTTGGCCGCCGGCGCCGGCCAGGAAGGCCGGCGCTCGCGCGGCAGCGTGGCCGGCCGGCTGGCCGGCACCGGCGGCACCTGGGCGCGCGCCCTGGCCACCCGGGTCCGGGCCGCGCGCCGCCAGCAGAAGGGGCAGGCGTCCGTGCGCCAGGTTTCCACCCGCCAGGGGTCGAGCGGGCAGGGTATCGCCCGCTAGCGCAGCGGTAAGGCGCTGCCGTGGTCCGCCGCATATGCGAGCCCGGCAATTCGCGTTATGATGGCCGTCGGCGCAAGCCGACCCCATGAATAACTCGAACATGAGAACGACATGACCCTGAGACACGCAACGCTCGTCGCCCTGCTGGCCGCGGCCTTCGGCGCCAATACGGCGCTGGCACAAAGCTGCCCCGCAAACGGCCCCTCCCTGACCTACCCGGTCTCGAAGAAGGTCGACCACACCGACAACTACCACGGCACCGCGGTGGCCGATCCCTACCGCTGGCTCGAGGACGCGAACAGCCTCGAAACCAAGGACTGGGTAACGGCGCAGAACAAGGTGACGCAGGCTTACCTGGCGCAGATCCCGCAGCGTGCGGCGATCCGCGAGCGCCTGACCAAGCTGTGGAACTACGAGCGCTACAGCGTGCCGGGCAAGGAAGGCGGCCGCTACTTCTATTCGCGCAACGACGGCCTGCAGAACCAGTCGGTCCTGTACACCCAGAAGAGCCTGACCGACACGCCGCGCGTGCTGCTCGATCCGAATACCATGTCGAGCGACGGCACCGTCGCCCTGGCCGGCGCCGCCGTCAGCCCGGACGGCAAGCTGCTGGCCTACAGCACCGCCGCATCGGGCTCGGACTGGAACGAGATCCGCGTGCGCGACGTCGACACCGGCAAGGACCTGGAAGACCATATCAAGTGGGTCAAGTTCTCCAGCACCGCCTGGACCAAGGACGGCAAGGGCTTCTTCTACAGCCGCTACGACGAGCCGAAGGAAGCGACCAAGCTGGCCGACGTGAACTACTTCCAGAAGCTGTACTACCACCGCCTCGGCACTCCGCAAAGCGCCGACACCCTGGTGTACGACCGTCCCGACCAGAAGGAATGGGGCTTCGGCGGCCATACCACCGACGACGGCCGCTACCTGATCATCACGACGACCAAGGGCACCGCGCCCAAGTACCGCATCTCGTACAAGGACCTGTCCAAGCCGGAGTCCAAGGTGGTCGACCTGGTCGACAACTTCGACGCCGGCTACGACTTCATCGACAACATCGGCAGCGTGTTCTACTTCAGCACCGATCGCAACGCGCCAAAAAAACGCATCGTCGCGATCGACGTGACCAAGCCGGCGGAAAGCAACTGGAAAGAGATCGTCGCCGAAAGCGCCGACACCCTGGCCGGCGCCGACATCATCAACAACCAGCTGGTGCTCGAGTACCTGAAGGACGCGCGCAGCGTCGTGCGCGTGCACGACCTGAAGGGCAAGCTGGTGCGCGAAGTCAAGCTGCCGGGCATCGGTACGGTCGGCGGCCTGTCGGGCAAGCGCGATGAGACCGAGACCTTCTATTCGTTCGCCGGCTTCACCACCCCGACCACGATCTACCGCCTGAACCTCAAAACCGGCCAGAGCACGGTGTTCCGCCAGCCGAAGGTCGACTTCAACCCGGCCGACTACGAGACCCGCCAGCAGTTCTTCACCAGCAAGGACGGTACCAAGGTCCCGATGTTCATCGTCTCGAAGAAGGGCCTGAAGCTGGACGGCTCGAACCCGACCTACCTGTACGGCTACGGCGGCTTCAACATCTCGATGACGCCTGGCTTCTCGCCGGCCAACCTGGCCTGGATGGAGATGGGCGGCGTCTACGTGGTGGCCAACCTGCGCGGCGGCGGCGAATACGGCGAAGCCTGGCACCAGGCCGGCACCAAGCTGCAGAAGCAGAACGTGTTCGACGACTTCATCGGCGCGGCCGAATGGCTGGTGGCCAACAAGGTGACCTCGCCGGCCAGGCTGGCGATCGGCGGCGGCTCCAACGGCGGCCTGCTGGTGGGCGCGGCAATGACCCAGCGTCCGGAGCTGTTCGGCGCGGCGATCCCGGCCGTGGGCGTGATGGACATGCTGCGCTTCCACAAGTTCACCATCGGCTGGGCCTGGACCTCGGACTACGGCTCGTCGGAGAACCCGGAGGAGTTCAAGGCCCTGGTCAAGTACTCGCCGCTGCACAACCTCAAGCCCGGCACCTGCTACCCGGCGACCATGGTCACCACCGCCGACCATGACGACCGCGTGGTGCCGGCGCACAGCTTCAAGTACGCCGCGGCGGCCCAGGCTGCCCAGGCAGGCGCGGCGCCGATCCTGATCCGCATCGAGACCAAGGCGGGCCACGGCGCGGGCAAGCCGACCACCAAGCAGATCGAGGAAGTGGCCGATCGCTGGGGCTTCCTGGCGCGTGAACTGAAGATGGGAGACGCTGTGCCGACGGCGGTTGGCGGCAGCAAGTAAGCTGATCGCTGAGCTCTAAAAGCAACGGCCGCTCGGAATAATCCGGCGGCCGTTGTTGTTTTCGTACGTTAACGGTACGCTACGAGCGTCAAATTGGGTTCCGGCCTTCGCCGGAACGACGTGCTGTAGGTACTGGCCGAAACAGCAACACTACTTCTCTGCGCTACCCCAAAAACCGTCATGCGCGCCACTGGCGCCCATGACTTCCGGCGAAGGCCGGAATCCAGTTCTTGGATGAGCAGAGCTCAGCGTTGGACAACGACCAGCAGCGCCTTCGCCTCCGTCTTCCCCGCATTCCTGATCACATGGTCATGGTCGGCCGGATACCTCGCCGTCCCCCCATGCTTGATCTTCTTCTTCTCCGGCCCCACCTCCAGTTCGATCGCCCCGGTAATGACGGTCAGGTGCTCGCTGGTCCCCGGATCGTGGGCCTGCGACTTCAGTTCGCCCCCGGGCGCCAGGGTCAGTTCGTACCATTCGTACTTGCCCGCCAGGTCCATCGGACCCAGGATGCGCAGCGAATAGCCGGCATGGGCGCCGGGCAGGGTGGGGGTCTCGTGGGCGTCGACCACGCGGATCAGGTCCACCGAGCGCACTTCGGACGAGAGCAGCTCGCCGATCTCCACACCCAGGGCATTTGCCAGGCGCCAGGTGATGGCGATGGTGGGGTTGGCCTTTTCGCGCTCGATCTGGGACAGCATCGACTTCGAGACCCCAGCGATGCGCGACAGGTCTTCCAGGGTCAGACCGCGGGCCAGGCGCAGGCGCTGTAGCGTGGCGCCAACTTCGGGCGGAGCGTTATTTGTTAGAGTTTTGCTCATTGACTTATTACTGCCTGAATATGCTTATGCTTGTCTTGCCAAGTTCATTAGCTGGGGGTAAGATTCAATATATTGAATTTTCGTTCGACATACAGAACTCGGTTCCATGAACCGAACGGGTCCAACGATACGACATTCGCCAACCACCGGTCAAGCCGGATCAAACCAGGGAGTGGAACACCATGAGCGACGGAGCATTCTATAGCGGCCTGCAATCGAAACTCGAGACGCTGCGCAGCGACGGCCTGTTCAAGCCGGAGCGCGTGATCGCCTCGCGCCAGGGTGCGGAAGTCGTGTCCCAGGACGGCCGCACGCTCATCAATATGTGCGCCAACAACTACCTCGGCCTGTCCGGCGACGAACAGACCTCCCAGGCCGCCGCGGCCGCGCTGGAAAAGTACGGCTACGGCCTGTCCTCGGTGCGCTTCATCTGCGGCACCCAGACCGTGCACAAGGAGCTGGAGCAGAAGCTGTCCGAGTTCCTCGGCACCGAAGACACCATCCTGTACGCGGCCGCCTTCGACGCCAACGGTGGCGTGTTCGAGCCGCTGTTCGACGAGAACGACGCGATCATCTCGGACGCCCTGAACCACGCCTCGATCATCGACGGCGTGCGCCTGTGCAAGGCGGCGCGCTACCGCTACGCCAACAACGACATGGCCGACCTGGAGAAGCAGCTGATCGCCGCGACGGAAGCCGGCAAGCGCCACAAGATCATCGTCACCGACGGCGTGTTCTCGATGGACGGCACGATCGCCCAGCTGGACAAGATCGTCGAGCTGGCCGAGAAGTACGGCGCCCTGACCATGATCGACGAATCGCACGCCTCGGGCTTCATGGGCAAGACCGGCCGCGGCACCCACGAGCACTGCGGCGTGATGGGTAGAATCGACATCATCACCGGCACCCTGGGCAAGGCCCTGGGCGGCGCGATGGGCGGCTTCACCTCGGGCCGCAAGGAAGTGATCGAGACCCTGCGCCAGAAGTCGCGTCCCTACCTGTTCTCGAACACCCTGGCGCCGATGATCGCCGGTGCTTCGCTGGCGGTGCTGGATCGCATCTCGAAGTCGACCGAGCTGCGCGACCGCCTGCATGAGAACACCGCCTACTTCCGCAAGGAGATCGAGCGCATCGGCTTCACCATCAAGCCGGGCACCCACCCGGTGGTGCCGGTCATGCTGTTCGAGGCGCCGATCGCCCAGAAGTTTGCGGCCCGCATGTTCGAGCTGGGCGTGCTGCTGTCGGGCTTCTTCTACCCGGTGGTACCGATGGGCCAGGCGCGCGTGCGCGTCCAGCTGTCGGCCGCGCACACCCGCGAGCAGCTCGACACCGTGCTGAAGGCTTTCGAGCAGGCCGGCAAAGAGCTGGGCATCCTCAAGAATAACTAAGATCTAGATCGGAACAACATGGAACGCATCCTCATCATCGGCGCCAACGGCCAGATCGGCAGCGAACTGGTCACCGCCCTGGCGGGACAGCACGGCGAACAGAACGTGATCGCCTCGGACATCGGCAGCACCAACATCTACTGCGCCGCGCGCTACACCCAGCTCGACGTGCTCGACCGCGAACGCCTGGCCGGGCTGATCGAGCAGGAAGGCATCACCCAGGTCTACCAGCTGGCGGCGCTGCTGTCGGCCACCGGCGAAAAGGCGCCGCTCAAGGCCTGGACGCTGAATATGGACGGCCTGCTCAACATCCTGGAAGTGGCGCGTGAGCGCCTCGAGGCGGGCAAACCGCTAAAGGTGTTCTGGCCGTCCTCGATCGCCGCCTTCGGCCCGAACACTCCGGCCGAGAACACGGCCCAGTACACGGTCATGGACCCGACCACGATCTACGGCATCAGCAAGCTGGCCGGTGAGCGCCTGTGCGAGTACTACCATAGCAAGTACGGCGTGGACGTGCGCTCGATCCGCTACCCGGGCATCATCAGCTTCAAGTCGCCTCCGGGCGGCGGCACCACCGACTACGCGATCGCCATTTTCCATTCGGCGCTCAAGGGCGAGACCTATGAATGCTTCCTGGGGCCGGAAACCACGCTGCCGATGATCTACATGCCGGACGCGATTCGTGCGACCATCGAGCTGATGGACGCGCCGGGCGAGAAAGTCGCGATCCGTTCCTCGTACAATGTCGCGGGCGTGTCCTTCAACCCGCGCGAACTGGCCGCCGCCATCCAGAAGGCCGTCCCGGGCTTCGAGATTGCCTACAAGCCGGACAGCCGCCAGCAGATCGCCGATACCTGGCCGAAGAGCCTGGACGACAGCCGCGCGACCCTCGATTGGGGCTGGAAGGCGCGCGTCAAGCTGGACGAGATGGTCGAGAGCATGCTGAAGAACATCGACGTGGGCATCACGGCCTGAGTCGCTTCACCCACAACACAATAATAAAAAACTGAAGAGTCGAGACAACGATGGACATGAGTGTTTTTGATCTGTTCAAGATCGGTATCGGGCCGTCGAGCTCCCACACGGTGGGACCGATGGTGGCGGCGCGCCGCTTCCTGCTGGAGTGCGGTTCGCTCGAGCAGGCAGTGGGCGTCGAGGCGCACCTGTACGGTTCGCTGGCCCTGACCGGCGTCGGCCACGCCACCGACAAGGCCGTGATCCTGGGCCTGATGGGCGAAACCCCGCAAGGCATCGACCCGGATACCGTCGAGGACAAGCTGGCCGAAGCCGAGATGGACGGCGTCTTGAAACTGCTGGGCGAGAAGGAAGTGCCGTTCCAGTACGCCACCGGCCTGGTATGGCACAAGCAGTCGACCTTGCCCGAACACCCGAACGGCATGAAGTTCGTGCTCAAGCTGGCGGACGGCAGCATCATCGAGCGCATCTACTACTCGGTGGGCGGCGGCTTCATCACCGCGGCGGGCGAAAGCCAGAACCGCGCGGGCGAGCCGGCGTCAAGGCAGGTACCTTTCCCCTTCAGCACCATGAGCGAGCTGCTGGCGCAGGGCAGGGAGCACGGCCTGTCGATCCCGCACATGCTGCGCGCGAACGAACTGGCGCGCATGAGCGAGCTCGACCTGGATGCGGGCCTGGACCGCATCTGGCAGGTCATGCACGACTGTATCGCCCACGGCCTGGTCACCGAAGGCCAGCTGCCGGGCGGCCTGAACGTCAAGCGCCGTGCGGCCAAGCTGTGGAAGCAGGCGCACTGCGTTGAGGGTAAACGCGTCAACGAGCTGCCGCATGATGCGACGCACCACGTGACCCTGTATGCGATGGCGGTCAACGAAGAAAACGCGGCCGGCGGCCGTGTCGTCACTGCCCCGACCAACGGCGCGGCCGGCATCATCCCGGCGGTGCTGCGCTACTACGCCGAAGACTGCCGCCCGAGCGACCCGGTGAAGGGCATCCGCGACTTCCTCTTGAGCTCCGCCGCGATCGGCATGCTGTGCAAGAAGAACGCGTCGATCTCTGGCGCCGAGATCGGCTGCCAGGGCGAGGTTGGCGTGGCCTGCGCGATGGCGGCGGCAGGCCTGGTGGCGGCCCTGGGCGGCTCCAACGAGCGCATCGAGAACGCCGCGGAGATCGGCATCGAGCACCACCTCGGCATGACCTGCGACCCGATCGGCGGGCTGGTGCAGATTCCCTGCATCGAGCGCAACGGCATGGGGGCGATCAAGGCGATCACCGCGGCCTCGCTGGCCCTGAAGGGCGACGGCACCCACTTCGTCAGCCTGGACAACGTGATCGAGACGATGCGCCAGACCGGCGCGGACATGCAGGTGAAGTACAAGGAGACCTCGCTGGGCGGTCTCGCCGTGCACGTGGTGACGGTCAATCACGCGGCCTGCTGAGCAAACTTGGGTCCCGGCCTGCGCCGGGACGACGTGCTGGTGTCACGGACTACGGAGTTGTGACCACTAGCCCTAAGTTCGTCATCCCGGCGAAGGCCGGGATCTAATTTGGCTCTGCAGCCACCAGCTTTTTTTGCAGCACAGCATACGAAGCGCTGGGGCGCTATAATAAAAGTTCAACTTTGGCCCCAACCGGATCCCGACCCGTATGCATTACGTCTCCACCCGCGCGACCAGCGCGTCCGCAGCACGCAATCCCCAGCGCTTTTCCGACATCCTGCTTGCGGGCCTCGCCCCGGACGGCGGTCTGTACCTTCCCGAAGCATACCCGCAGGTCACAGGCGAGGAACTGAATGCCTGGCGCACGCTCTCCTACGCCGAACTCGCCTACGAAATCCTGCGCAAGTTCGCCACCGACATCCCTGACGCCGACCTGCGCGCCCTGACCGCGAAGACCTACACCGCTGAGGTCTACCGCAACGCCAGGAGCGGCGAAGCAGCCGCCGACATCACCCCGCTGCGCGTGCTGGAAGACGGCGCAGGCGGCAAGCTGGTGCTGCAGGCCCTGTCGAACGGCCCGACCCTGGCCTTCAAGGACATGGCCATGCAGCTGCTCGGCAACCTGTTCGAGTACGCGCTGGCGAAGAACAACGACGAGCTGAACATTTTCGGAGCCACCTCCGGCGACACCGGCAGCGCCGCCGAGTATGCGATGCGCGGCAAGCGCGGCGTGCGCGTGTTCATGCTGTCCCCGCACAAGAAGATGAGCGCCTTCCAGACCGCGCAGATGTTCAGCCTGCAGGACCCGAACATCTTCAACATCGCCGTCGAAGGCGTGTTCGACGACTGCCAGGACATGGTCAAGGCGGTGTCCAATGACCTGTCCTTCAAGGCACGCCACAAGATCGGCACCGTCAACTCGATCAACTGGGCACGCGTGGTGGCCCAGGTGGTGTACTACTTCCGCGGCTACCTGGCGGCTACCACCAGTAACGACCAGAAAGTCTCGTTTACCGTCCCGTCGGGGAACTTCGGCAACATCTGCGCCGGCCACATCGCCCGCATGATGGGCCTGCCGATCGACAAGCTGGTTGCCGCCACCAACGAGAACGACGTGCTCGACGAATTCTTCCGTACAGGCAGGTACCGCGTGCGCAAGCCCGCCGAGACCTTCCACACCAGCAGCCCCTCGATGGACATCTCGAAGGCGTCCAACTTCGAGCGCTTCGTGTACGAACTGGTGGGCCGCGACGCCGAGCGCACCCATGCCTTGTTCCGCAAGGTCGACACCCAGGGCGGCTTCGACCTGTCGGGCGGGCCGGGCAGCGATGGCGACGAGTGGAAGCTGGTGGGCCAGTATGGCTTCGCCTCCGGCAAATCGACCCACACCGACCGTCTCGCGACCATCCGCGACGTGGCGGACGACTACGACATCACCATCGATACCCACACCGCCGACGGCATCAAGGTCGCGCGCGAACACATGCAGCCTGGCGTGCCCATGATCGTCTTGGAAACCGCGCTGGCCGCCAAATTCAACGAGACCATCCTGGAAGCGCTGGGCCAGGATGCCGAGCGCCCGGCCGGCTTCGAGGACATCGAGTCGCTGCCGCAGCGATTCGTCGTCATGCAGCCGAGCGTGGAGGCGATGAAGGCCTACATCGCACAGCACACGGGGCTGTGAGATGAAGCCGCCCATGCTGTCCGTGCGCGAGGCCCTGGGCCAGCTGCTCGACGCGGTGCGTCCGGTGTTTGATGCCGAGACGGTCCCGACCCTCGAGGCGAATGGTCGCGTGCTCGCCGAAGACCAGCTCGCGACCATCGACGTTCCCTCCGCCGACAACACCCAGATGGACGGCTACGCGGTGCGCGCGCTTGACTGCGAGAGCGGCAGCGCGACCCTGCGCGTGGCCCAGCGCATCCCGGCCGGCAGCGTCGGCGCGCCGCTGGAGGCCGGCACTGCCGCCCGTATCTTCACCGGCGCCCTGATTCCGCCGGGCGCCGACGCCGTCGTCATGCAGGAGCAGTGCGAGGCGGTGGGCGACAGCGTCACGGTGCGCCACGCGCCGCGTCCTGGGGAGTGGATCCGCCGTACCGGCGAGGATGTCGCCGCCGGCGCCGTGATCCTGCCGGCCGGCACCCGCCTGCGCAGCCAGGAGCTCGGCCTGGCCGCCTCGGTCGGCCTGGCCGAACTCCCGGTACTGCGCCGCGTGCGGGTCGCGGTATTCTTTACCGGCGACGAGCTGGCCATGCCGGGCGAGCCCTTGCAGCCGGGCGCCATCTACAACTCTAACCGCTTTACCCTGCGCGGCCTGCTGGAGAACTTCGGCTGCGCATTCACCGACTACGGCATCGTGCCGGATTCGCTGGACGCCACCCGCGCGACCCTGCGCGAGGCGGCCCGCGAGCACGACCTGATCATCACCTCGGGCGGCGTGTCGGTGGGCGAGGAAGACCACATCAAGCCCGCCGTCGAAGCGGAAGGGCAGCTGAACATGTGGCAGATCGCCGTCAAGCCGGGCAAGCCGCTGGCATTCGGCGAAATCCGCAGGAAGGATGGGAATTGCTTCTTTATCGGCCTGCCCGGCAATCCGGTTTCGAGCTTCATCACCTTCCTGCTGTTCGTGCGGCCCTTCCTGCTGCGCCTGCAGGGCGTGCGCGGCCCGGTGGAGCCACGCGGATACACCATGCGCGCCGACTTCACCCTGCCGAAGGGCGACCGCCGCAACGAGTTCCTGCGCGTGCGGGTGAACGCGGCCGGCGGCCTCGACCTGTTCCCCAACCAGGGCTCGGGCGTGCTGACCTCGACCGTCTGGGGCGATGGATTGGTGGACAACCCGCCGGGCCAGGCGATTCTCGAAGGCGACCTGGTGCGTTTCATTCCCTTCGCCGAACTGCAGCATTAGGATGCACATGAAGATCACATTGCGGTATTTTGCGTCGGTGCGCGAGCAGCTCGGCACCTCCCAGGAAAGCCTGGAGCTGCCGGAAGGCGTGGCGACCGTGGGAGCGGTGCGCACGCACCTGACTGCGCGCGGCGGCGTGTGGGCCGAAGCATTGGGAACGGACCGGGCGGTGCGCACGGCCCACCAGCAGGTGATGTGCGGACCGGACACCGTGGTGCAGGATGGCGCCGAAGTGGCATTCTTCCCGCCCGTGACGGGCGGCTAGGCCGGGCGCTGTAGCCGCCCAGCCGTTTGGAGCATCAGATCATCGCGATCGACTGCTCCGCCAGCGCCAGCAGCTTGGCGCAGTTCGCACTGCGCTCGGCATACTCGCGCCATGCATTGGTGCGCGCTACCGCCTGCCACTTGCGCAGCGCTTCCGCATTCAGGTCGACGATCTGGGCGCCGCTCTTGGCGTACACTGATGCCACCGCGGCGTCGTCCGCACGGGCGGCCTTGAGCGCGAAGGCTTCCATCTCGGCGCCCACCGCCATCACCGCCGCCTGCTGCTGCCTGGTGAGGCGGTCGAACACGGTGCGCGACATCATCAAGGGCTCGAACATGAACCAGTAGGCGCCGCCGCGCGCCGTGGTCAGGGCGCGCGCCGATTCCTGCAGGCGGAACGAGATCAGCGACGTCGAGGAGGTCAGTGCCGCGTCCAGCCTGCCCTCGCGCATGGCGGCCGGGATCTCGTTGGACGGCATGGTGGCCACGGTGGCGCCGGCGTCGAGCAGCAGGCGGTCCATTTCCGGCGAACCGCCGCGGACCTTGAGACCGGCGACATCTTCCGGATGCACGATCGGCTTGCCGGTTGATGCGACGCCGCCGGCCTGCCAGATCCAGCTGACCACGACCAGGCCCTGGTCGTTCAGGATGCGGGTCAGTTCGCGGCCGACCGGCGCATTCTTCCAGGCATAGCCCTGCTCGTACGAGGTGACCAGGCCCGGCATCAGGCCGATGTTGGCCTCCGGCGCCTCGGCGCCGGCATAGGACAGCGGCACCAGCGCCATGTCCAGGCCACCGCTGCGCAGCGCGCCGATCTGGGCGTTCGCGGCCATCAGGCTGGCGGCCGGATGGATCGAGAACTTGAGGCCGCCGCGGGTGCGCCGTTCGACGTTGGCCGCGAACATGCGGCACAAGCGGTCGCGGAAATCGCCTTCTGCCAGGCTGGCGCGCGGGAACTGGTGGGAGATCTTCAGGTTTGGTTGCGCCCATGCGGACTGCATCCAGAGTGGGCTGGACGCGATCGCGCCCAGCATCGTCCTACGGGACATTGCTGCCCTTGTCATTACCGACATACACATCCTCCAAGATGTTGAAACGGACTGCCTTGGCGAATCGTGGCCGACCTCGTCGAGCGGGCGCCATCGTTCGTTGTAGCGGGTACAAGAATATTCCTGTTACATGTATTGTCAAGCAGAATCTTATGGATATGACAAATGCATGCATACGCCAGGGCGGCAGTATCGCCTTGCCGCCCCGCGTCCGTCTTGATGCAGCTTGGAGGAAAAGCGCATCAGCGTTTGGTGTCGGGATGGCGGCACATCGCGCAGCTCGCGCCGCGGTCGGCGCGGTAGTAGCGCGAACCGATGAAGATGGCGGAGGCCATCAGCGACCAGGCCAGCGATTCGCGCCAGCCGGTCTCGAACGCCTCGCCGCGCAGGAACACGTCGATCGAGACCAGCAGGGCGAACATCGAGCCGGCCGCCAGCAGGTATTGTCCGCTCCAGTAGATCAGCTTTTGCATCAGGTTCTCCTTCGTGTTCACAGGTGTTTGAGGAAACGCCGGACTGCATCGGCCACGGCTTCGGGCTGGTCGACCATCGCGAAGTGGCGCGCCTTGTCGATGGCTTCGACTTCCAGGCGAGGGGTGCCGCTCATCAGCTCCTGATAATACGCCAGCTTGTCGGCGATGGTGATGTTATTCAGGACCACGGCGTCCGGCGCGAAGTAGGGCACCAGCATCAAGACCGGGGCCTTGACGTTTGCGAGGCCGGGGCGCAGGTCGCGCGACAGCACCGCGCCCATGTAGGCTGCGACAGCGCCCGGATCGCTGCGCGAGGTCAGCCTGGCCGCGTCGTCGGCCTTGCCCAGGTCGACCATGCCGATGCTGCGCATGTACTGGTGCTGCTGGGAGGCAAACGCAGGACCGGCCAGCGCAGCCATCTGCTTGCGGATGCCCTCGGCCATCGCAGCGCGCTGCTCCGGCGGCATGTCTTCGGTGCGCGGGAATACCGGCAGGCCGTCGATGGCAACCACGCCGCCCACCTGCTGGGGCAGGTCCTGGGCCAGCGCGAGCGCCAGCGTGGCTCCCAGGCTGTGGCCGATCACGACCGGCTTGGACAGCTTGCGTGACGCGATCAGCTCGGCGAGCGCGCCTTTGGCCGCATCGAAGGGATCGCCGTCCACCGCGGGGCGGCCGTCGAAGCCGGGCAGGGTCACGACGTAGACGGTGTGGGTCGGCGCGAAATCGCGCACCATCTGGCCCCATACCCAGCCCCCCGTGGCGAGGCCAGGGACCAGGATCAGCGGGCGCGCGCCATTGCCGTGGCGCTCGACCAGCATGCCCTTGATCTCGAAGCGCTCGGCGGGCGTCGGCTGGGCGGCGAAGCGGTTCGGCGCCTCGGTCGGGGCCTGGGCCGAGGCGGCGGGTACAAGGGTGGCGCCGGCCAGGCCGACGAGTAGTGCGAACAACAGGGATGCTTTCATGCTGACTCCTGGTCTGGGATGAAGATCGATTCGATCGGTAGTTGAAACAGCCTGGCAATCGCGAAGGCCAGCGGCAGGCTGGGGTCGTAGCGGCCGGTCTCGATCGCGTTCACGCTCTGGCGCGAGACGTCGAGCATGTCGGCCAGCTCGGCCTGGCTCCATCCGCGCTCGGCGCGGAGGGTTCGGATATGGTTGTTCATCGGTCAAGCAGCTTGCGCAACAGCTGGACCAGGATGGTGGCGCCGCACAGCACGCACCACACGGTAAACATCGACAGCTTCGGGTAGCCGGCCGTCTCCAGGAAGCCATAGCTGAAGGTCAGGCCGGCGGTGATGGCGGCGGCCAGGGCGACGTTTTCCAGCAGGCGCATGCGCAGGTATTCGTCGATCCGGCCGAAGTGGCGCGCGATCACCCACAGGGCGGCGCAGAAGCCGATCATCGGCGACAGCAGCACCAGCGTGCGCGCCAGGCCGTCTTCCATCGGGCGGCCCCAGCGGATCGCGGCGAACAGCAGGACCATGTACAGCCCGAGTGCGCCCATCAGTTCGCGGACGTAGACTTTTCCAACCCGCTTCTCATGCATGACATCCTCCGCAAAGTAAAGTATGCTTTACATCGTAGTCAAGCGAACTTGACATGTCAAGCTCCCTTTACATCGACTCCCGCATTTTATGCAGGCTGCAAACTCGACTACAATGCCGCTCCTTCGCCTTTCCCCGATATTGCCGATGAACCAGCCGTCCAACCCAAGCAAACGCGTCGCCGTGATCGGCGCCGGTCCCGCCGGCCTGATGGCCGCCGAAACCCTGGCCGCGGGCGGGGTGCAGGTCGACGTCTACGATGCGATGCCCTCGAGCGGCCGCAAGTTCCTGCTGGCCGGGAAGGGCGGCATGAACATCACCCATTCGGAGCCGCTGCCGGCCTTCCGCAGCCGCTACCGGGAGCGCGAGCGCGAAATCGGGCGCTGGCTGGACGGCTTCGACCCGCAGGCGGTGCGCGACTGGATCCATGGACTCGGCATCGACACCTTCGTCGGCAGCTCCGGACGCGTGTTCCCGCTCGAGATGAAAGCCGCGCCGCTGCTGCGCGCCTGGCTGCACCGCCTGCGCGAAGCGGGTGTGCGCTTCCACATGCGGCACCGCTGGCTGGGCTGGCAGGACGGCCGCCTGCGCATGGCCACGCCGGACGGCGAGATCCTGTTGGAGGCCGACGCCACCGTGCTGGCCCTGGGCGGCGCCAGCTGGGCGCGGCTCGGCTCCGACGGCGCCTGGGCGCCGCTGCTGGCCGAGCGCGGCGTCGAGGTGGCGCCCCTGGTCCCGTCCAACTGCGGCTTCGACGTCGACTGGAGCACGCACTTCAGGGAAAAACATGCGGGCGCGCCGCTGACGACCGTGGCGCTTGCCTGGCGCGGCGCAGGGGGCGCCCTGGAAAAGCGCCAGGGCCAGTTCGTCGTCACCGGGTCCGGCATCGAGGGTAGCCTGGTGTACGCCGTCTCGGCGCTGCTCCGCGACCAGATCGCGGCCGCGGGCAGCACCACCATCTGGCTCGACCTGCTGCCCGATCTCGACGAAGCGCGCGTGTTGGCCGAGGTGGCGCATCCGCGCGGCTCGCGCTCGATGTCGAGCCACCTGCAGGGGCGCCTCGGGATCAAGGGCGTGAAAGCCGGCCTGCTGCACGAATGCCTGTCGAAGGAAGCGTATGCCGACCCAGGCAGGGTGGCGCGGGCGCTCAAGGCCTTGCCGCTCGTGCTTATGCGCCCGCGCCCGATCGATGAGGCGATCAGCAGCGCGGGCGGGGTGCGTTTCGAGGCGCTGGACGGGAACAGTGCGATGCTGCGCGCGCTGCCGGGTGTGTTCGTGGCGGGAGAAATGCTCGACTGGGAAGCGCCGACCGGCGGCTACCTGCTGACCGCCTGCTTCGGCAGCGGGCGCGCCGCCGGGCGCGACGCGCTTGCGTTCCTGGAACCTACTCGCTGAAGGTGACCGAACCGCTGCCGGTGCGGCTGACGCTGCGCTCGGCCGGATTGCCGTTCACTTCGATGTCGCCGCTGCCCGAGATCGAGGCAGCGACGCTTTGGCGCGCATGCACCGTGCTGCGGCCCGAGCCGGTCTGGCTCACCTCGACCTTCTCGGCGCGCAGGTGGCGCGCATCGAGTTCGCCGGAACCGCTGGCATTGGCATGCAGTTCGCGGGTGCCGCCGACGATGGTCAGGTGGCCGGAACCGGTCAGCACGGCGTCGAAGCGCTCGATGCTTGGGCCCGCATTCAGGTCCAGTTCGCCGCTGCCGCTCAGGGCCGCGTCGACCTGGCGGAAGCGCCCGTTGAAGCGCAGGCTGCCGGAACCCTGCATGCGCGCTTCGATGCGCTCGCCGGAGAAGCCGTTGACGGTGCTGTCGCCGCTGCCGTCGATCTTGACGCTGTCCAGGCGCGGGAGCACCAGTTCCACCTGCAGCGGGCGGCGATGGCCCAGCACCATGCCGCGGATGCCGATGTGCAGGACCTCGCCATCGGCATTCACGTCGACGTTGTTGAGCAGGCGCGCCTCGCCGCGCACCTCGAGCGAGGGCGCCGCGCCGTAGCGCACGTTCAGGTCGATCGGTCCATCCAGGTCGATCGCCTTGACGCCCGCCGGCACCTCGCGCTTCTCGCTGCTCACCTGGCGCCCTTCGCTGGCCGCGGCCACGCCATTGGCGCGCAGCGCCGCATAGCTCAGGCCAATCAGGACGAAGGCCAGCATCAGGAGACTGAATCCGACTTTCAGCAATGCGCGCATGTTCAGGCTCCCCGTAGCAGCGACAGGTTCATCCTGACGTAGCGCTTCAGGCCGATGAAGGTGTACTTGGTGATGACCAGCGACAGCAGGAACAGCAGGATCCCGCCGAGCACCATGGCGAAGCCGACCAGGGTCTGGGTGGTGCGCGATTCGCCGTCCATGTCGGTGCTGATCTGAATGCCGGCGTCGGCGACCTTCTCGGCGCGGCGGATGACGATCGAGGACTTGGCCACGTCGGCCGGGTCGTCGGCGCCGGCGCTGTCTTCCTGCGGCTCGTCCTCGTAGACGTGAATGCCCTGCTTGCCGATCGAGACCCGGGTGCGGCTGTTCTCGACCGTCTCGCGGCGCTCGCCGTCGGCCATGACTTCGATCCGGTGCAGCGGATTGTTCAACACCAGCTCATTGGCGCCGGCCAGGCCGCTCGCGGTGATCGCGATGCCCGACACGTAGAAGCCGAGCGCGGTGCCGTAGACCGCCACCAGCAGCGAGGCATACACGGCCGCCGGGATCGCCATGAACAGGTTGAAGACCAGCAAGCCAACGCCGGCGACCAGCATGCGCACGGCGTTGGCAGGGGACTTCTTTTCCTTGAACGCGTCCATGTGGGCGTTGGCGCGCAGCGTCACCGCGATTTTCCGCGGGTCGTCGAGTTCTTCGGCGATGCTGGCCTCGCTGCGGCCCGCTGCCACGCCGTCGACGAAGCGCTGCTCATACCAGGCCAGGGTCTTGGCCTGGATCTCCGGCGGCAGGCCGCCCAGGGCCCGCTTGAGCGCGTCGAGATATTCCAGTTTGCCCATGCTGCGGTTCCGATCAGTGATGATTGAGCGCCGGGATTGCGCCGATCGCCAGTGCGGTGTCGCGCTTGCTGCCGCCGATGAGTTCGGGCTCGACCAGGACGGCGGTGCTGAAGGCCACGACGGCCACCAGGGCCAGGGCGCGCACACCGAGTTCGAAGTTGCTCATCTTGTTCATGTTCTTGTTCAATCCGTAAGGCCTGTTTCGATGCTGCTACTTTACGGAAGTCGGCCCCTGGCCGCCATCGGTGTGCGACAGTCTGCGTTTTTCTGGGGGCAGCTTGCCGTAGGCACGGATAAGCGTGGCGGCCGCCACGCCGCTCCGCACCGCGGTCTCGAGCGTCGCCGGGTAGTCACCGGCCGTGTAGTCGCCCGCCAGCACCACGCCGGGCAGGGGTGTTTCATTGCCGGGTCGGACCAGTCCCGGGGTACAGGAAAAGGTCGCACGCTTCTCGGTGATCACCCGGGTCCATTGCGGTGTGGCCAGCTCCGGGCGGCGCAGGTCGTGCGCCAGCTGGGCCGCGATCATCTTGCCGAGCGCCCCCTGGTCGAGCGCTGCCGCCTCGGCGGCGGCGCTGACCACCACCGCCAGCAGCCCCGGCTGGGTGGCATCGAGCTGGCCCCGGTCGAAGGCGAACTGGCCCCAGCGCCCCTGCGCCGGATCGTCGAGCAGGGCGTAGAAGGGCAGCTCGAGGCGAACCGACGGATCGTATGCCAGGTAGCAGGTCGCGATCGGCTCGTAGGCCAGCGCGGCCAGCTGCGCGGCCACGTCCTGCGCGTGCGGCGCCAGGATGGCGGCCGACTGGGTGGCGGGCGTGGCCAGCACCAGCGCGTCGAATTCGGCATCGAAGCCGCCCAGGGCGAGCCGCCAGCCGCTGTCGGTGGGCGCGGCGGCCGTGAGTTTGCACCCCAGGCGCACCTCGCCGCCATGCTGCTCGACGAAGCGCGCCGCCGCCTGCGGGAACAGGGCGCCCATGTCCAGGCGCGGCAGCAGCATGTCCGAGGCCGCGCGCCGCTTCGCCCCCAGGCTGTCGCGCAGCACCGCCAGGAACACCTTGGCCGAGGCGCGTTCCGGCGGCGTGTTGAGCGCGGCGATGCACAGCGGATGCCACAGCAGGCGGTTCAGGCGCGGGGTCTGGTCGAAGCGCTCGAGCAGTTCGTCGACCGTGCAGTCGTCGTACAGCACCCAGCCCATCGTGCGCGCCGCGGTGGTGAAGCGGGCCAGGGCCAGCTTGTCGGCGCGCGCCAGTCCCTTGGCGCGCACCAGGGCGCCAAGCAGGTGCAGCGGCGCCGGCCAGCGCGGAGCGACGAAGTCCATGCCGCCGCTGCCCTCGGGATAGCGCATCTGCACGGGCAGGCGCAGCAGGGCCTGGTCCGGATCGATGCCGACCCGGGCCAGCTGGCGCAGGGTTTCGCCATAGGCGCCCAGCAGGATGTGCTGGCCGTTGTCGAGCATCTTTCCCCCCACCTCGACGGCGCGCGCGCGGCCGCCGAGGCTGCGCGCGGCCTCCACCAGGGTGACCCGGGCGCCGCCGGCCGCCAGTTCGACCGCGGCGGCGCAGCCGGCCCAGCCGCCGCCGGCCACGGCGACCCGCAGGCCGCCGCTGTCAGGTGCGGACATAGGTCTTCCAGGCCAGCCACAGCTTGCGCAGCGGCGTGAGCGAGATGCGTTGGTTCAGCACCTGGAAGTTGTCGTGCGCGATCTCGTTGAGCAGGGTGCGGTAGATGGCGGCCATCATCAGGCCGGGACGCTGGGCGCGCCGGTCCTGTTTCGGCAGCAGGGCCAGGGCCTCGTCGTAGGTGCGCTGGGCGCGTTCATTTTGAAAGCGCATCAGGGCCTCGAACTTCTCGCTGTGGCGGAAGTTGAGGATGTCGGCGGCCGTTACGTTGAACTGCTGCAGCTCGTTGACCGGGATGTAGATGCGGCCCTTGCGCGCATCGTCGCCGACGTCGCGGATGATGTTGGTCAGCTGGAAGGCCAGGCCGAGCTTCTCGGCATAGGCCAGGGTCTCCGGCCTGGTGTAGCCGAAGATGCTGGCCGACAGGATGCCGACCACGCCGGCCACCCGCCAGCAGTACTTCTGCAGGCCGGCGAAGTCGAGGTAGCGGCTCTGGTCGAGGTCCATCTCCATGCCGTCGATGACCGCCTGCAGGTGCTGTTCTTCCAGCTTGTAGGTCGCAACATGGGGCTGCAGCGCCTGGGTGACCGGGTGCGTCGGCGAGCCCTTGTACATGGTCGAGACTTCGGTGCGCCACCAGGCCAGCTTGATGCGCGCGACCGACGCATCGGAAGTTTCGTCGACGGTGTCGTCGACCTCGCGGCAGAAGGCGTACAGCGCGGTGATCGCGCGGCGGCGCTCCGGCGGCAGGAACAGGAAGCTGTAGTAGAAGCTGGAGCCGCTTTGGACCGTCTTTTGCTGGCAGTATTCGTCGGGGGACATGTATTGTTTGTTTTGTTGCTGATTGCTGAGGCGAATCCGCTATCTTAGCCGATGCGGATAGCGTTGCGAACATCGATCACATTCTGAAGGCGCGCCAGGCCACCACGATCCAGTCGGCCGCCGCCAGCGTCGGACGGCGCCGGAACACGTCGTACTCGGCCTTTTCGATCGCTTCCAGGATGCGCAGCCCACCCTGCACCATGAGGCGCAGTTCCCAGCCGATGCGGCCCGGCAGGCGGTGCACCAGCGGCGTGCCGCTGAGCATCAGGGCGCGGGCGCGCTCCACCTCGAAGCGCATCAGGGCGCGCCAGGCCGGCGTGGCCGGCCCGGAGGCCAGCTCCGCCTCGGACACGCCGTGCCGCTCCAGGTCTTCCAGCGGCAGGTAGATGCGGCCCTTGGGCAGGTCGATCGCAACGTCTTGCCAGAAGTTAATGAGCTGTAGCGACGTGCAGATCGCGTCCGAATCGCGCAGGTTGCGCTCGTCGACGGCGTCATAGAGTTCCAGCATCAGCCGCCCGACCGGGTTGGCCGAGCGCCGGCAATAGTCGAGCAGCGCGGTGTAGTCGGCATAGCGGGTGGTCGTCACGTCCTGGCGAAAGGCCGACAGCAGGTCGTGCATGGGCGCGACCGGCAGCCGGAACTCGCGCACCACGCCGGCCAGGCGCGCGAACAGCGGGTCGGCCGGCGTGAGGCCGCGTTCGATGGCCGCGAGCTCCCGCCCATAGCGCTCCAGTTCGGCCAGGCGTTCGGGCGGGGCGGCGTCGCCCTCGTCGGCGATGTCGTCGGCGCTGCGGGCGAAGGCATAGATGGCCTCGACCGCGGGCGCCAGGCGGCGCGGCAGCAGGAAGGAGGCGACCGGGAAGTTCTCGTAATGCTCAACTGGCATATTTGACTGTTGACTCTAATGTCGGTTTTCTGGCTCTTTCACTGATTATAATTGCTTGATTACAAATGCCCTAACTTGGCACATGATCGACAGGGGAACCCACGTGTCTGCATCTCCGAAGTTTCGTCCGAGCTTTTCTCCCATGCGCGCCGCATATGCCGCGCCCTTGCTGCTCTTCCTGCTGGCCGGCTGCGGCAAGGAGGAGCCCAGGCTAGAGGAGGTGCGCCCGGTGCGCGCCATCCAGCTGGCCGCCGGCACCGGCGGCCAGCGGGTCGAGTTCTCGGGCGACGTCCGGCCGCGCTATGAATCGCGCCTGGGATTCCGGGTGGGCGGCAAGATCGTCGAGCGCCGGGTCGATGTCGGCGCCGAGGTCAAGGACGGTCAGGTCTTGATGCGCCTGGATCCGCAGGACCTGCGCCTGGCCGAGGCCCAGGCGCGCGCCACGCTGCGCGCCGCCGAGACCGAGCGCGACCTGGCCCAGGCCGACTACAAGCGCCACCAGAACCTGCGCGCCCAGAATTTCGTCAGCCAGGCCGTCCTCGACGCCAAGCAGGCGGCGCTGCGCGCGGCCCAGGCCAACGTCGATGCGGCGCGCGCGGGCTTCCGCGGCCAGTCGAACCAGGCCGGCTATGCCAACCTGGAATCGGACGCTGACGGCGTGGTGACGGCGGTCGACGCCGAAGTCGGCCAGGTGGTGGCCGCCGGCGCGCCGGTGGTGCGGGTGGCCCGGACCGACGAGAAGGAAGTCGTGATCGGCATCCCCGAGGACCGGGTCGAGGCGCTGCGCCAGGCCAGCAACGTCAATGTGCGCCTGTGGGCCAAGCGCGCCGAAGCAATTCCCGGCAAGATCCGCGAAGTTTCGCCGGTGGCCGATCCGGCGACCCGTACCTATACCGTCAAGGTATCGATCCCGGCGCGCGCCGACATCCGGCTCGGCATGACGGCGACGGTGGAAATGACCACTGGCGGCGGCTCGAACGCCGCGGCGCTGCGGGTGCCGCTCAGCGCCCTGGTGCAGGACAAGGGCGTGACGGGCGTCTGGGTGGTCGACAAGGGCGTGGTGCAGATGCGGAAGGTAGAGGTGGCGGGCCAGTCGGGCAACGATATCCTGCTCTCGGGCGGCGTGCAGCCCGGCCAGACCGTGGTGACGGCCGGCGTGCACCTGCTCAAGCCGGGCCAGAAGGTGCGCATCCTGACGGCCGACGTGGCGCGCCGCGGCGATACCGAGGCCGCCGCGGTCGGCGGCGGTAACGGAGCCGGCAAATGAGGGGCTTCAACCTGTCGCGCTGGGCGCTGGAGCACATCCCGCTCACGCGCTACCTGATCGCCGCGCTCCTGATCGGCGGCATCCTGAGCTACCAGCAGCTGGGCCAGGACGAAGACCCGCCCTTCACCTTCCGCGCGATGGTGGTGAGCGCCGTCTGGCCGGGGGCGACCACGGTGCAGATGGCCGAGCAGGTGACCGACCCGCTCGAGAAGAAGCTGCAGGAGACGCCCTACATCGACCGCATCCGCAGCTTCTCCAAGCCGGGCGAGACCACCATCATCCTCGAGCTGCGCGAGTCGACGCCGCCCCATGAGACCGCGCCGGCCTTCTACCAGGTGCGCAAGAAGATCGGCGACATGGCGGCCACCCTGCCGCAGGGCGTGGTCGGGCCCTTCTTCAACGACGAATTCGGCGACACCTACGGCTCGATTTTCGCGCTCTCGGGCGATGGTTTCACGCCGGCCGAGATGCGCGACTACGCCGACTTCGTGCGCCAGCAACTGCTCAAGGTGCCGCTGGTCGCGAAAGTGGAGCAGTTCGGCGTGCAGGCCGAGAAGATCTATATCGAATTCTCCAGCAAGAAGTTCGCCCAGCTGGGCGTGCCCTTCGAGCAGATCGTCAACCAGATCGCCACCCAGAACCAGGTGGAGGCCAGCGGCGTCCTGGTGACGCCGAGCGACAACCTGCAGGTGCGGGTCACCGGCGCCCTGAAGAGTCTCGAGCTGCTGGAAAACCTGCAGCTGCGCGCCGGGAATGCCACCTTCCGCCTGGGTGACTTCGCCACGGTCAAGCGCGGCTACCAGGACCCGCCGCGCGACAAGATGCGCTTCAACGGCAAGGAAGTGATCGGCCTGGGCGTGTCGATGGAGAAGGGCGGCAACATCATCCGTCTCGGCGAGGGCCTGGACGAGACCGTCGCCCGCATACGTGCCCAGCTGCCGGTCGGCATCGAGCTCGAGCGCGTATCGAACCAGCCGCAGGCCGTCACCGCCTCGGTCAACGAGTTCATCAAGGTGCTGATCGAGGCGGTGATCATCGTGCTGGCCGTGTCCTTCATCGCGCTCGGCCTGCACACCAAGCCCAAGCTGCGCATCGACGTGCGCCCCGGCCTGGTGGTGGCGCTGACGATTCCGCTGGTGCTGGCGATTACCTTCCTGTTCATGCGGGTGCTCGACATCTCGCTGCACAAGATCTCGCTGGGCGCCCTGATCATCGCGCTCGGCCTGCTGGTGGACGACGCCATCATCGCGGTCGAGATGATGGTGCGCAAAATGGAAGAGGGCCTGTCGCGCTTCGAGGCCGCCACCTTCGCCTACACCTCCACCGCGATGCCGATGCTGACCGGGACCCTGATCACGGCGGCGGGCTTCCTGCCGATCGGCCTGGCCAAGTCGGCCGCCGGCGAATACACCTTCACGATGTTCTCGGTGAACGCGCTGGCCCTCCTGATCTCGTGGGTGGTGGCGGTGGTGTTCACGCCCTATATCGGCTACATCCTGCTGAAGGTCAAGCCGCACGGCCAGGGCGAATCCTCGCACGACGTGTTCGACAGCCCGGCCTACGAGCGTTTCCGGCGCCTCGTGAGCCGCTGCGTCGAGTGGCGCAAGACCACGATCGCCCTGAGCCTGGGCGTGTTCGCGCTGGGCGTGTTCGGTTTTAATTTCATCGAGAAGCAGTTCTTCCCGGATTCTAGCCGTCCCGAGCTGATGGTCGAGATGTGGTCGCCGGAAGGCACGAGCTTCGCGGCGAACGAAGCGGTGGTCAAGCGCTTCGAGGGCTTCCTCAGGCAGCAGCAGGGCGTGCAGAGCGTGACCAGCTATGTCGGCACCGGCAGCCCGCGCTTCTACCTGCCGCTGGACCAGATCTTCCCGCAGTCGAACGTATCCCAGCTGATCGTGCTGCCCGTGGATGCGGCCGCGCGCGATGCGCTGCGCTTGACAATCGAGGAAGCCTTCCGCAATGACTTCCCCGAGGTGCGCGGGCGCGTGAAGCTGCTGCCGAACGGGCCGCCGGTGGCCTATCCGGTGCAGTTCCAGGTGCTGGGGCCGGACATCGGCGTGGTGCGCAAGGTCGCCGACGAGGTGAGGGAAGTCATGCGCGCCAACCCGAACACGGTGGGCGTCAACGACAACTGGAACGAAGCGGTCAAGGTGCTGCGCCTCGACCTCGACCAGGACAAGCTGCGCGCGCTCGGCGTCACCTCGCAGGCGGTGCGGCGCGTGATCAACACCACGCTGACCGGCACGCCGGTCGGCCAGTTCCGCGAGACCAACCGCCTGATCGACATCGTGGTGCGCCAGCCGCTCGAAGAGCGTTCGACCATCACCCGCCTGTCCGAGGCCCTGGTGCCGACCGCCGGCGGCGGCGCCGTGCCGGTCGGGCAGGTGGCGCGCGTGGCCTTTGTCTGGGAGCCGGGCGTGGTCTGGCGCGAGGGGCGCGAGTGGGCCATCATGGTCCAGTCCGACGTGGTCGAGGGCATCCAGGGCCCCACCGTCACCGCCCAGGTGGACGAGAAGCTGGCCGCGATCCGCGCCAGGCTGCCGGCGGGCTACCGCCTCAAGGTGGAAGGCGCGGCGGCCGACAGCTCGGATGCGGAAGCCTCGATCATGGCCAACGTGCCCTTGGTGTTGTTCATCGTGTTCACGCTCCTGATGCTGCAGCTGCACAGCTTTTCACGCTCGCTGCTGGTCTTCCTCACCGGACCGCTCGGGATCGCGGGTGCGGCAATGGCGCTCCTGGTGTTCGGCCGGCCCTTCGGTTTCGTCGCCAACCTGGGCGTGATCGCGCTGTTCGGCATGATCATCCGTAATTCCGTGATCCTGGTCGACCAGATCGAGCAGGACATCGCGGGCGGGGCAGAAGCCTGGGACGCGATCGTCGAGGCGGCGGTGCGGCGCTGCCGGCCGATCCTGCTGACGGCCGCGGCGGCGGCGCTGGCGATGATTCCGCTGTCGCGCTCCGTGTTCTGGGGACCGATGGCGGTGGCGATCATGGGCGGCCTGCTGGTGGCGACGGCGCTCACCCTGCTGTTCCTGCCGGCCCTGTATGCGGCGTGGTTCCGGGTCAAGAAGCCGGTTGGCACGAAGACCGTGTAGTGTCCTTTGTTCACTCACCGCGGAGCCGTCATCCCGGCGAAGGCCGGGATCCAGGTTTCGTTGTGGGCCGCAAGCACTTGCGTGCCCCCACCAACGTGACGCAACGAACTTGGGCTCCGGCCTTCGCCGGAGCGACGGTTTGAGGGCTGACGCAGAGGCGTGCGAGCGTGGCTGCGCATACTGCCGAGCACTATCCTTCTATATAGATGAGCTCCCAACCCCCGCACGCACAGCAAAAAACGCCCCAATAGTGACAGAAAATCCAGTAAAATAATCGATTGAAGTTGTAGCCCCTAAACAGAGGAGTGCAGGGCGGCCGGTTTCACTGTCGGGCGCCCTTTGTTTTTGTGGCAAAAATGCAATCCTTCCGCGAGGATGGCGAAATTGGTAGACGCACCAGGTTTAGGTCCTGACGCCAGCAATGGTGTGGGGGTTCGAGTCCCCCTCCTCGCACCACGAATAATTATTTTTTTGGACGATTTTTATAATGGCAACTGCAGTCGAAACCCTGGGTAAACTCGAGCGTCGCTTGACGATCACTTTTCCGGTAGCTGACGTCCGTACGGAGGTCGAAAAGCGCCTCAAGAAGCAGGCCAAGACGGCAAAGGCCCCGGGCTTCCGCCCAGGTAAGGTGCCGCTCAAGATGGTCGCTGCGCAATACGGTTACCAGATCGAATCGGACGTGCTGAACGACAAGGTCGGCCGCGCGTTCAACGAAGCCGCCAACGAGAACCAGCTGCGCGTTGCCGGTTTCCCGAAAATCGAACCGAAAGAGGAAGCACCGGAAGGCATGCTGGCCTTCGACGCGACCTTCGAAGTCTATCCTGAAGTCGTGCTGGGCGACCTGGCCGCCACCGAGATCGAAACCGTTGCCGCCGAGGTGAGCGACGCCGAGATCGACAAGACCATCGACATCCTGCGCAAGCAGCGCGTGCACTACCACACCAAGGGTGAAGAGGGCGAGCACGGCACCGGCGGCGAAGCCGTGGCTGCCGACGGCGACCGCGTGACCGTGGACTTCGTCGGCAAGATCGACGGCGAAGAGTTCGCCGGCGGCAAGGCCGAGAACTACGCATTCGTGCTGGGCGAAGGCCGCATGCTGCCGGAATTCGAAGCCGCTACCGTGGGCCTGAAGGTCGGCGAAAGCAAGACTTTCCCGCTGCCTTTCCCTGAGGATTACCATGGCAAGGACGTGGCAGGCAAGACCGCCGAGTTCACCATCACCCTGAACAAGCTCGAATGGGCCCACATGCCGGAAGTCGACGCGGAATTCGCCAAGTCGCTGGGCATCGAAGACGGCTCGATCGAGAAGATGCGCGAAGACATCAAGACCAACCTGGAGCGTGAAGTCAACGCCCGCATCAAGGCCCGCAACAAGGAAGCCGTGATGGACGCGCTGGTCAAGTCGACCGAACTGGATGTGCCGAAGGCCATGATCCAGCAGGATTCCGAGCGCCTGGCCGAGATGACCCGCCAGGACATGGCGCAGCGCGGCATGGACGTCAAGGCAATGCCGTTCCCGCCGGAAATGTTCGCCGACAAGGCCGAGCGCCGCGTGCGCCTGGGCCTGATCCTGTCGCAGCTGGTGCAAGATAACAACCTGCAGGCAACCCAGGAGCAGGTCAAGGCCCAGATCGAAGACTTCTCGCAGAGCTACGAAGATCCGAAGGAAGTCCTGAAGTACTACTACAGCGACCGCCGCCGCCTGGCCGAAGTGGAAGCTCTTGTTTTGGAAGAAAACGTCGTTAACTATGTCCTCGGCAAGGCGAAGGTCAGCAGCAAGACCATCGCTTTCGATGAACTGATGGGCGGCAACGTCCCGGGTTAATGAATGCCAGCCAACAAGGCTGTTGTGGTTAAATCGTAGGGTGGGCGGGGTAATTCAGGCCAGTGGCCTGAATTACAGACGCCCACTGTTGTATTGGCGGCGAGATCATCGATAGCGAGATCGGAGCCGCCGACAATCACCGCGTGGGGTCCTCAGGTCCAGTGGACCTGAGGACGAGCTGCCCACCCTACGTTTCTGTGAAAACCACGCGCAGCTGCTAAGATTGGACTTCTGAACCCCTATTTACAAGGAACGAGACAGGTATGATTCGTAATCCGGCATTGGATACCCAAGCACTCGGCCTCGTGCCGATGGTGGTCGAACAAAGCGGCCGCGGCGAGCGCGCCTATGACATCTACTCGCGTCTCCTCAAAGAGCGCGTCATCTTCCTGGTCGGCCCTGTCAACGACCAGATGGCCAACCTGATCGTGGCCCAGCTGCTGTTCCTGGAGAGCGAGAATCCGGACAAGGACATCTCGCTGTACATCAACTCGCCGGGCGGTTCGGTCTCGGCGGGCCTGGCGATCTTCGACACGATGAACTTCATCAAGCCGGACGTCTCCACCCTGTGCACCGGCCTGGCCGCCTCGATGGGCGCCTTCCTGCTGGCTGCCGGCGCCAAGGGCAAGCGTTTCTCGCTGCCGAACTCGCGCGTCATGATCCACCAGCCGTCCGGCGGTTCGCAGGGCATGGCTTCGGACATCGAGATCCAGGCCAAGGAAATCCTGTACCTGCGCGAGCGCCTGGCACGCATCATGTCCGAGAACACCGGCCAGAGCATCGAGCAGATCCACCGCGACACCGACCGCGACCGCTTCATGTCGGCGGAAGAGGCCGTTGAATACGGCATGATCGACCGCGTGCTGACGAACCGCGCGTAAGGAAAGCGCGTTGCGACGCCGCCAAGGTGTTGCCAAAAAACGCCCGGGCGCAAAACGTGTTCGGGCGTTTCGTTTTTATTTCGGGTAGCATGTTCGTGTGCGCACTTGTTGCGTACCCGTATTAGCGTTATATTCAAGCAACTTATTAGATAACCTGCCCCATGTCTGACAAAAAATCCTCCAGCGGCGAAAAACTTCTGTACTGCTCGTTCTGCGGAAAGAGCCAGCACGAAGTCAAGAAGCTGATCGCGGGACCGTCGGTGTTCATCTGCGATGAATGCATCGATCTGTGCAACGACATCATCCGCGACGAGACTTCGAACGTCGAATCGGTGGCGGGCGCCAAGTCCGATCTGCCGACGCCTCACGAAATCACCGAACTGCTCGACCAGTACGTGATCGGCCAGCAGACGGCCAAGCGCATCCTGTCGGTGGCGGTGTACAACCACTACAAGCGCCTCAAGCACCTGGGCAAGAAGGACGACATCGAGCTGGCCAAGAGCAATATCCTGCTCGTCGGCCCGACCGGTTCCGGCAAGACCCTGCTGGCCCAGACCCTGGCGCGCATGCTCAACGTCCCCTTCGTGATCGCCGACGCGACCACCCTGACCGAAGCCGGCTATGTCGGCGAAGACGTCGAGAACATCATCCAGAAGCTGCTGCAAAGCTGCAACTACGAAGTCGAGAAGGCCCAGCGCGGCATCGTCTACATCGACGAGATCGACAAGATCTCGCGCAAGTCCGACAACCCGTCGATCACCCGCGACGTCTCGGGCGAGGGCGTGCAGCAGGCCCTGCTCAAGCTCATCGAGGGCACGATGGCCTCGGTGCCTCCGCAGGGCGGCCGCAAGCATCCGAACCAGGACTTCGTCCAGATCGACACGACCAACATCATGTTCATCTGCGGCGGCGCGTTCGACGGCCTGGCCAAGATCATCCAGAACCGTTCCGAAAAGAGCGGTATCGGTTTCGCGGCCACGGTCAAGAGCCAGACCGAGCGCGCCAACAGTGAAATCCTGATGGAAGCCGAGCCGGAAGACCTGATCAAGTTCGGCCTCATCCCGGAACTGGTCGGCCGTCTGCCGGTCGTGGCGACCTTGAGCGAACTCACCGAAGAAGCGCTGATCCAGATCCTGATCGAGCCCAAGAACGCCTTGATCAAGCAATACTCGAAGCTGCTTGAAATGGAGGGCGCGGAACTCGAAATACGTCCTGCGGCACTGCACGCGATTGCGCGCAAGGCACTGGCACGCAAGACCGGTGCCCGTGGCCTGCGCTCGATTCTCGAGCACGCCCTGCTGGACGTGATGTACGAGCTGCCGAGCCAGCAGAACGTCGTGAAGGTCGTGATCGATGAAAATACGATCACGAATGCCGCGAAACCTTTGCTGATTTATAGCGAAACGCCAAAAGCATCTGGCGAAAACTAAAAAAAGGCGCGTTCTTTTGCCACAAAAGTCTTGCCGTACGGATTCTTGAAGGTACACTACTTCATAATAAAGAACGGCTTCAATCGAAAAGCCACTCGCGGGGATTTCCTCGCGCAGTGGCTTTTTCATTTGAAAGCGCGTTCTTTATCGGAACGGCTATATTTTCTAAACATTGATATTCTTTTACTCGTAGAAAATATATTCGCGGTGGCCTTGAGATTTGCGCTGCGAGTGCCCAAGTTCAGCAACACGTTTTTATAAGGTATGCCATGACAACTTCGAAATTAACCGAACAAACGACGCTGCCTCTCCTGCCGCTGCGCGACGTGGTCGTGTTCCCGCATATGGTGATACCTCTGTTCGTCGGCCGTCCGAAATCGATCAAGGCCCTCGAAGCCGCGATGGAGCAGGGCAAGAGCATCATGCTGGCTGCCCAGAAAGCCGCCGCCAAGGACGAACCTTCCGCCGCAGACATCTACGAGATCGGCTGCGTGGCCAATATTCTGCAAATGCTCAAGCTCCCCGACGGCACCGTGAAGGTCCTGGTCGAGGGCGCCCAGCGCGCGCGCATCGATCACATCACCGATGGCGCCACCCACTTTACCGCCGAGCTGACCCCGGTCGGCTCGGAAATCGGCGACGACTCCGAAGTCGAGGCCATGCGCCGCGCCATCGTCCAGCAGTTCGACCAGTACGTCAAACTCAACAAGAAAATCCCGCCCGAGATCCTGGCTTCGCTCGCGGGGATCGACGACGCCGGCCGCCTGGCCGACACCGTCGCCGCGCACCTGCCGCTCAAGCTCGAGCAGAAGCAGGTCATCCTGGAGATCTTCAACGTCGCCAAGCGCCTCGAGCACCTGCTCGGCCAACTGGAAGGCGAACTGGACATCCTGCAGGTCGAGAAGCGCATCCGCGGCCGCGTCAAGCGTCAGATGGAGAAGTCGCAGCGCGAGTACTACCTGAACGAACAGGTCAAGGCCATCCAGAAGGAACTGGGCGAAGGCGAGGACGGCGCCGACATCGAGGAGCTGGAGAAGAAGGTTGTCGCTGCCAAGATGCCGAAAGAGGCACTGGATAAGGCGATGAGCGAGATCAAGAAGCTCAAGATGATGTCGCCGATGTCGGCCGAAGCCACCGTGGTGCGCAACTACATCGACACCCTGGTCGGGCTGCCGTGGAAGAAGAAGTCGAAGGTCACCATCGACCTCGAAAAGGCCCAGCAGGTGCTGGAAGCCGACCACTACGGCCTCGACAAGATCAAGGAACGCATCCTCGAGTACCTCGCGGTGCAGCAGCGCGTCGACAAGCTGAAGGCCCCGATCCTGTGCTTCGTCGGTCCTCCGGGCGTCGGCAAGACCTCGCTGGGCGAATCGATCGCCCGCGCCACCAACCGCAAGTACGTGCGCATGGCGCTCGGCGGCGTGCGCGACGAGGCCGAGATCCGCGGCCACCGCCGCACCTACATCGGCTCGATGCCGGGCAAGGTGCTGCAGTCGCTGTCGAAAGTCGGCGTGCGCAACCCGCTGTTCCTGCTCGACGAGATCGACAAGATGGGCGCGGACTTCCGCGGCGATCCGTCCTCGGCCCTGCTCGAGGTGCTGGACCCGGCGCAGAACCACACCTTCAGCGACCACTATGTGGAAGTCGACTTCGACCTGTCGGACGTGATGTTCGTGGCTACCTCGAACTCCTTCAACATCCCGCCGGCGCTGCTGGACCGGATGGAAGTGATCCGCCTGTCGGGCTACACCGAGGACGAAAAGACCAGCATCGCGCAGCGCTACCTGCTGCCGAAGCAGATCAAGAACAACGGCCTGAAGGAAGGCGAGATCAAGGTCGAGGAATCGGCGATCCGCGACATCATCCGCTACTACACCCGCGAAGCCGGCGTGCGTTCGCTCGAGCGCGAGATCTCGAAGATCTGCCGCAAGGTCGTCAAAATGCTGCTGCTGACCAAGGCCGAGAAGCGCGTGCTGGTGAACGCCAAGAACCTGGATAAATTCCTGGGCGTGCGCCGCTACGACTTCGGCGTGGCCGAGAAGGAAAACCAGATCGGCCAGGTGGTTGGCCTGGCCTGGACCGAGGTGGGCGGCGACCTCCTGACCATCGAAGCGGTGAACGTGCCGGGCAAGGGCGCCATCATCCGCACCGGCACCCTGGGCGACGTGATGAAGGAGTCGATCGAAGCGGCGCGCACGGTGGTGCGTTCGCGCGCCCAGCGCTTCGGCATCAAGGCGGAAGCGTTTGAAAAGACCGACATCCACATCCACGTGCCGGAAGGCGCGACGCCGAAGGACGGTCCCTCGGCCGGTATCGGCATGACGGCCGCGCTGGTTTCGGCCTTCACCGGCATCCCGGTGCGCGCCGATGTGGCGATGACCGGCGAGATCACGCTGCGCGGCGAAGTCCTGCCGATCGGCGGCCTGAAGGAGAAGCTGCTGGCGGCGCATCGCGGCGGCATCAAGACGGTCCTGATCCCCGAGCAGAACGTGAAGGACCTGGCCGAGATTCCGGACAACGTCAAGAACAAGCTCGAGATCGTGCCGGTGCGCTGGATCGAGAAGGTGCTCGAGGTTGCGCTGGAGCGCCAGCCGGAACCGCTGGCGGACGTGGCGGCGGCACCCGTGGCCGTCACCCCGAGCGCGGCGGCGGAAGGGTCGACCGAGGTGGTCAAGCACTGATCGCTTGATTGAACGATGAGACAGGCGCCTGCGGGCGCCTGTTTTTTTGTTCGGAACGTGCGATACGGGAACAAGCGGTGCTATTCCCCACGGATGTTGCTTGACAGACCAATGTTGCCCTTGTTTAATACCGGCTTGCACTTTTGCAGGAAGGCGCCCCGGCGTCCAACGTATACACGAGGGTTAGAGTGAACAAGACAGAACTGATCGAAGAAATCGCGAAGTCCGCGGACATTACCAAGGCCTCGGCGACGCGTGCTCTCGACGCCATGATCGGAGCCGTGACCGAGTCCCTGAAGAAGAACGACAGCGTCACGCTGGTCGGCTTCGGCACCTTCACCGTGGGCGAACGCGCTGCCCGCACCGGCCGCGATCCGCGCACCAAGGAACCGATCAAGATTGCAGCTGCAAAGGTTCCGAAATTTAAGGCTGGTAAAGCTCTGAAAGATGCTGTAAACTAATGCCTTCTCTGCGGTGACATGCAGAGGCACTACCTGCAAGGGTAATGCGATGTCGTGTTTTTGTTGGAGCGGTAGTTCAGTTGGTTAGAATACCGGCCTGTCACGCCGGGGGTCGCGGGTTCGAGCCCCGTCCGCTCCGCCAACATCCACCACATTAGTCTGGAGCGGTAGTTCAGTTGGTTAGAATACCGGCCTGTCACGCCGGGGGTCGCGGGTTCGAGCCCCGTCCGCTCCGCCAGAATACTAGGAGAGAAGTGTTCCCCCTGCGGGGAACACGGATTGGGCAAGAAGGGATTCCCTTGCAAGGGAATCCGCGGCCCGCGGTACGTGGGCGAGCCCCGTCCGCTCCGCCAGAATTCAGTATTGCCCGAGGTGTCCGACGATGCCGAGGGAGACAAGAAGGGGCGAACGCGAGTTCGCCTTTTTTTTTAACTTGTGCTGTTAAAGCATTATCAACCTTGAATGGCTGACCATGTTTGATTTTGTCCGTAACAACAAGCGCGTGATGCAGGGCCTGCTGCTCGTCCTGATCGTGCCTTCGTTCGTGTTAGTCGGTGTCGAGAGCTACCAGGACCGTGGCGACGCCGCGTCGAGCGTGGCGACCGTGGCCGGCCAGAAGGTTACCCAGCAGGAATGGGAAGAAGCCCAGCGCCGCCAGATCGACCAGGCGCGCCAGATGATGGGCCCGCAGTTCGACCAGAAGATGTTCGAGACGCCGGAAGCCAAGCAGGCGATCCTGAACAACCTGGTGGCCGAACGCGCCATCAACGCCGAACTCGCGCGCGCGCACATGACCGTGGGCGACGCCGCGCTGGCCAGGAGGATCGGCGAATACCAGCAGTTTCGCAAGCCGGACGGCAGCTTCGACATGGAGCAGTACAAGCAAGCGCTGGCCGCCCAGGGCATGACCCCGGCGATGTTCGACCAGCGCCTGCGCCGCGACCTGACCCTGGAGCAGCTGACCGGCTCGATCCAGGCCACCGCGTTTGCTCCGCGCTCGGTGTCCGAGCGCCTGTCGAGCATCAGCGACCAGGAACGCGAAGTCCAGGAAATGCTGTTCCCGATCGCGCAGTACCTGCCGCAGGTGAAGGTCACCGACGCGATGGTCAAGGCCTACTACGACAAGAACGCCCAGCTGTTCACCATCCCCGAGCAGGTGAAGGCCGAGTACGTCGTGTTCGACGCCGCCGCGGTGGAGAGCCAGGTGCAGGTCAGCGACGCCGAAGTCACCGACTACTACAACAAGAACCTCAAAAGCTACACCACGCCGGAACAGCGTACCGCGAGTCACATCCTGATCAACGCCGGCCGCGACGCCAAGCCGGCCGAGCAGGCTGCAGCGAAGGCCAAGGCCGAGGGGGTGCTGGCGGAGGTGCGCAAGAACCCGGCGAACTTCGCCGAGATCGCCAAGGCGCAGTCGCAGGACCAGGGCTCGGCCCAGGCCGGCGGCGACCTCGGCGTGGTCGAGAAGGGCACTTTCGTGAAGCCGGTGGAAGACGCGATCTACGCGCTCAAGGAAGGCGAAGTGAGCGGCGTGGTGCAGTCCGAGTTCGGTTACCACATCATCAAGCTCACCTCGCTGAAAGCCGCCGAACAGAAGCCCCTGGCAGCCGCGAAGGATGACATCGCCGCCGACCTGAAGAAGCAGAAGATGTCGAAGCGTTATTCGGAAATGGCCGAGACCTTCACCAATATGGTCTACGAGCAGTCGGATAGCCTGAAGCCGGTGGCCGACAAGCTGGGCCTGAAGATCCAGACCGTCGACGGTCTGACCCGCAAGCCGAATCCGCAGCTGGGCGAGGCGCCGTTCAATAACGAGAAGTTCCTGGCCGCGCTGTTCGGTACCGACGCCGTGAAGAACAAGCGCAACACCGAAGCCGTGGAAGTGTCGCCGAGCGTGCTGATCTCGGGCCGCGTGGTCGAGTTCAAGCCGGCCACCAAGCGCCCGCTGGCCGAGGTCGACGCCATGATCCGCCAGCGCGTCACGCTGGAAGAGGCATCGCGCCTGGCCAAGGCCGCCGGCGAGCAGAAGCTGGCCGCCGCCAAGGCGTCGGGCGATGCGACCGGTTTCGGCGCGCCACAAGTCGTGACCCGCACCAAGGAACCGACCATCAACACCACGGCTGCGATCGCGGTGCTGAAGGCGGATGCAACCAAGCTGCCGGCCTACGTCGGCGTGGAGATTCCGGGCCAAGGCTACGGCGTGTACCGCATCAACAAGGTGTCGCAGCCGGCCAACCCGGACGTGAACCGCCGCAAGCAGGAAGCGCAGCAGATTTCGGGCCTGGTGGGCCAGGCGGAGCTGTTCAACTATGTCGAGGCGCTCAAGACCAAGGCCAAGGCCAAGGTCAATGTGAACGCGTCGCAGCTGGGCGCCAAGCCGGAAGGCGAGTGATTGCGGTTGACAGGTAGGATGCGAAAAAGCCCGGCTGTTTGAGCAGCCGGGCTTTTTGTTTTGCACGTCGAACTAAGCAGAAGCTTCAGTCATTCAGCTGCCATGAAACGTCATTCCCGCCACTGGCGGCAATGACTTCCGGCGAAGGCCGGAATCCAATTCCCACGAACAGTGAAAACGCACGCGCTTGTGGCCATGCTTGCAAAATTGGATCCCGGCCTGCGCCGGGATGACGACTCATAGGCTAACGGTTAGCGCAGTGGGACGGGTGTTCAAGCAGCGTGCAAGCGCCGTGCCGCCGCCACGAAATCTTGCTGGGCAATGTCGTTCAACTCCAGCACCTCCGCCTTCGGAAACTGCACGAAATTCCGGTCGATCGAGCGCAGGTAGGCCGGATCGTAATGCTCCACCAGCAGCTGGTCTACCAGCTCGGCCATGGCGCCGCTGTTGGCCATGTCGCGCCAGGCCTTGATCTTCTCGTTCCCGTGCAGCTGCACCAGGTGGGCCAGCTGGCCGGTGAGCGCGTCCGGGTTCTTGCAGAAGTGCTCGTAGTCTTCCATCAGGAGCCGCACCCGGTTCTCGCGCGACAGCGAGAGCGAGATGCAGGGCGAGGCGCGCATGCCTGCCATGACCGCCTCCGGCACGCGCAGGTTGCCGACCTTCTTGCTCTCGGATTCCACGAACACGGGCTTGGCTGGATCGAAGTGCCGCAGCTTGCCCCAGACCTGGCTCTCGAACATCTTCTGGCTCGGCTGCGGCTCGTCCGGCAGGTGGCCCAGCACCGAGCCGCGGTGCGCCGCCAGTTTTTCGAGGTCGAGCACTTGCGCGCCCATGCGGTCGAGGGTCTCCAGCAGGCGGCTCTTGCCGCTGCCCGTGGTGCCGCACACTACACGGAAATCCAGTTGCGGCGGGTTCTCCAGCGCGCTTGCCACGTGCGCGCGGTAGGCCTTGTAGCCGCCATCGAGCTGCACTACCGGCCAGCCGATCTTGGCCAGGATGTGCGCCATCGAGCCGCTGCGGTTGCCGCCGCGCCAGCAGTACACCAGCGGCTTCCAGTCGCGCGGCTTGTCCGCAAACAGCGTCTCGATGTGGCGCGCGATGTTGGCGGCCACCAGCGGCGCGCCCACCTTCTTGGCCTCGAAGGCGCCGACCTGCTTGTACAGGGTGCCGACGCGCACGCGCTGCGCGTCGTCGAGCACCGGCGCATTGATCGCGCCGGGGATGCGGTCGAGCGCATATTCCGACTCGCTGCGCGCGTCGATGATGGTGTCGAAGGTATCGAGTTCGGGAAGGATGTCGGCGAAGCTGAGGACGGCTGGGTATTTCATTATTTTTTCACGAGTGGCGCGAACTGCGGCCAGATGTTGTTCAGGATGATGGGGTGGGCCGCGGCGGTCGGGTGCATGCGGTCCTGCTGGAACAGGGACGGCTTGTCGGCCACGCCCTCCAGCATGAAGGGCACCAGCGGCGATTTGGTGTCGCTTGAGAGCTTCTTGAACATGTTGAAGAAGCTTTCGGTGTAGGCGCGCCCGTAGTTCGGCGGCATGCGCATCCCCACCAGCATCACCTTCGCATTTTTCTTCTGCGCCATGTCGACCATGGCGCGCAGGTTGCCTTCGGCCGAGGCCACGGGCAGGCCGCGCAGGCCGTCGTTGGCGCCCAGTTCGATCACGACGATGTTCGGCTTGTGCTGGTCGAGCAGCGCCGGCAGGCGGGTACGTCCGCCGATCGTGGTCTCGCCGCTGATGCTGGCGTTGACGACCCTGGCCGGGATGTTTTCGGCCTTGAGCTTTTGTTCGAGCAGGGCTACCCAGCCGGTGCCGCGCGTGATGCCGTATTCGGCCGACAGGCTGTCGCCCACCACGAGTACGGTTTTTGGTGCAGAATAGGCGCTGCTCGACGCGGCCAGCGTCATGATTGCTACGAGAGACAACTTTTTAAGAATGGCTAGCATGCGTGATAACCCCGAGGTGTTCAAGAATGGTAGGACGGCCGACGCTGCAGTGCCAGGCCGGCCGGCGGCAATCGCGGTCAGCGGCCTGTCGAAGCGGGTGGCGGATGCCAGCGGCGAACTCACCATCCTGCAAAACATCGATTTTACCGTGCAACCGGCCGAGACGCTCGCGCTCGTCGGTGCCTCCGGTTCGGGCAAGTCGACCTTGCTGGGCCTGCTTGCCGGCCTGGACACGCCATCGAGCGGCAAGGTCCTGCTCGACGGCACCGACATCTTCGCGCTCGACGAGGATGGGCGCGCCGCCTTCCGCAAGGCCAAGCTGGGCTTCGTGTTCCAGTCTTTCCAGTTGCTGGCGCACCTGAATGCCGTTGAAAACGTGATGTTGCCGCTGGAACTGCGTGGGGACAATGATGCTCGTGCAAAAGCCGAGGCCATGCTGGGGCGCGTGGGCCTGTCCAGCCGCCTGCGCCATTATCCCAAGTACCTGTCGGGCGGCGAGCAGCAGCGCGTGGCCCTGGCCCGTGCCTTTGTCACCGAACCGCCGCTGCTGTTCGCCGACGAGCCGACCGGCAGCCTGGACGCCGCCACCGGCGAAGCGATCATTGGGCTGATGTTCGAACTGAACCGCGAGCGCGGCTCGACCCTCGTGCTGGTAACGCACGACCCGGCCATGGCGGCGCGCTGCGGCCGCACGCTGACGATCGCTGCAGGCCAATTGGCTTGAGTTCGTAGGGTGTGCGGGTCTCCCGCCCACGCGGCGATACGAAGTGGCTCCGATCTCGCGCTCGAAGATCTTGCTACTCACTATCGCCCTGCCCACGCTAGGTTAGGCCAGCTTTCTCCGCAACCAGCAGGTTCAGAACGGCCCGTGCCGCGGCCGGCAATTCTCCCGCCGTCATGCCGATCGGTCCGACCCCGTGCGCGACCAGCAGGTCCGCCGCGGTGCCGTGGATCCAGGCGGCACCGAGCGCCGCTTCCCATGCCGGCCAGCCCTGCGCGAGCAACGCAGCGCAAATCCCCGCCAGCACGTCGCCGCTGCCGGCGGTCGCCAGGCCGGCATTGCCGGTGGGGTTGATGAAAATCGACCCATCCGGGCGCGCGATCACCGAGCCCGAACCCTTCAGGATCACCGCCGCATTGCTGCGCACAGCGATCGCACGCGCGGCCGCCAGGCGCTCGGCCTGGATGCCGGGCGCCGTCATGCCGAGCAGGCGCGCGGCTTCCAGGGGGTGGGGTGTGAGCACGGCCGGGCTGCTTCTTTGCGCCAGGCGTTTCAACAGGTCCGGACTGGCGCCGATCAGGGTGATCGCATCGGCATCGATCACCAGCGGGCTGTCGCTGTCGAGGGCCCTGGCCAGCAGGCGCATCGCGCTGGCCGAGCCGCCCATGCCGGGGCCGATCACCAGCGTGCGCTTGTCGAACTCGAACTCGTCGGCCAGCCGGAACATGATCTCGGGCTGCACGCTGTCGTAGCCCGGCCCGGGATCGATCATCGCGACAAAGGTCCGGCCGGCACCGGCGAACAGGGCGCCGCGCGCGGCCAGCACCGGGGCGCCGGCCATGCCGTGGGCGCCGCCGATGACGGCCACGTCGCCGAAACTGCCCTTGTGGGTGTTGTGGCGGCGGGCCGCCAGGTGCTGTGCGAAGCTGTCGGCCGACCCGAGGCGGGCGGCGGGCGGCGGGAGCAGCCTTGGTGCGACGCCGAGCGGCTCGACCCGCACCTGGCCCGCATGGTCGCGGCCATCGGCCGTGTGCAGGCCCGGCTTGTCGCCCAGGAAGGTGATGGTGTGGGTCGCTCGCACCGCGATGCCGTCGGGGCCGATCACGGCGCCGGTGTCGGCATCCAGTCCGCTCGGCACGTCCAGCGCCAGGATCGGGCAGCGCAGTTCGTCGAGCGCGGCCACCAGCGCGCGGTACTCGCCCTCGATCGGGCGCGTGAGGCCGATGCCGAACAGGCCGTCGACGACCAGGCCCCACTGCGCATCTGGGGGCAGCATGTCGATGAAGCCGACCGTGCCGTCGCGTGCGCGTTCGTGCGCGCTCGCCGCCTCGTCCGAGGTCGTGCGCTGGCCGGGCAGGTAGAGCACGGTCGCATCGACGCCGGCGTCGGCAAGGACGGCCGCCATTTCCAGCGCATCGCCGCCGTTGTTGCCGGGGCCGGCCAGCAGCAGGACGGGCAGGTCGCGCTTGTCGCCCAGCAGTTCGAGCGCATACTTCGCGGCCGCCTCGCCGGCACGGCGCATCAAGCTTCCAGGTTCGAGCTCCGCATAGGCAGCCCGTTCGATCTCGCGCAGCTGCGCGACGGTATACAGGGGATTGTCCATGATCCTATTGTCATGCATTTTGGCCAAAACAGTCGCGCGCCCGGACTACAATAGGCGTTTTGGATCGCGTGGCAAGGGAGTAAGTACATGGACTGGCAGTTCTGGATCGATCGCGGCGGCACCTTTACCGACATCGTGGCGCGCAGGCCCGACGGCCGGCTGCTCACCCACAAGCTGCTGTCCGAGAACCCCGAACAGTACCGCGACGCAGCCGTGGCCGGCATCCGCCACCTGCTGGGCGTGGCAAAGGGCGAGGCGGTGCCGGTCGCGCAGGTGGAGGCGGTCAAGATGGGCACCACGGTCGCCACCAATGCGCTGCTCGAGCGCAAGGGCGAACCGACCGTGCTGGCGATCACCCGGGGCTTTCGGGACGCTTTGCGCATCGCCTACCAGAACCGGCCGCGCCTGTTCGACCGCCACATCGTGCTGCCCGAGCTGCTGTACGCGGAGGTCATTGAAATCGACGAGCGCATGGGTGCGCACGGCGAGACCGTTCGGCCGCTGGACGAAGCCGCCACCCGGGCCGCGCTGCAGCAGGCCTATGACCGCGGCCTGCGCTCGATCGCCATCGTCTTCATGCACGGCTACCGCTACACGGAGCATGAAGCAGCGACAGCGCGCATCGCGCGCGAGATCGGCTACACGCAAATCTCGGTATCGCACGAGGTCAGCCCCCTGATGAAACTGGTGGCGCGCGGCGACACCACCGTGGTCGACGCCTACCTGTCGCCGATCCTGCGCCGCTACGTCGACCAGGTTGCCGGCGAGCTGCCGGGCGTGAATTTGCAGTTCATGCAGTCCAGCGGCGGCTTGACTGATGCGCGTGCCTTCCAGGGCAAGGACAGCATCCTGTCCGGCCCCGCCGGCGGCATCGTCGGCATGGTGCGCGCCAGCCAGCTGGCCGGTTTCGAGCGCGTCATCGGCTTCGACATGGGCGGGACCTCGACCGACGTCTCGCATTTCTCGGGCGAGTTCGAGCGCGTGTTCGAGACCCAGGTCGCCGGCGTGCGCATGCGCGCGCCGATGATGAGCATCCACACGGTGGCCGCGGGCGGCGGTTCGATCCTGCATTTCGACGGCACCCGCTACCGCGTCGGCCCCGACAGCGCCGGCGCCAATCCGGGCCCCGCCAGCTACCGCCGCGGCGGGCCGTTGGCGGTCACCGACTGCAACCTCATGCTCGGCAAGATCCAGCCGCGCCACTTCCCGCGCCTGTTCGGCAAAGGCGGGGACGAAGAGCTCGACCTGGGCGCCGTGCGTGCAGGCTTCGCCGCGCTGGCGAAGCAAATCGGACAGGCTACGGGCGGCACGCCGGCACCGGAAGCGGTGGCCGAGGGTTTCATCCAGATCGCGGTCGGCAACATGGCCAACGCCATCAAGCAGATCTCGGTGCAGCGCGGCCACGACGTGACGGAATATGCGCTGACCAGCTTCGGCGGCGCCGGCGGCCAGCATGCCTGCCTGGTGGCCGACGCGCTAGGCATGAAGACGGTGTTCATCCATGCGCTGGCCGGCGTGCTGTCGGCCTACGGCATGGGCCAGGCCGACCAGACCGCGATGCGCGAGCAGGCGGTCGAGCTGCGCCTGCAGGACGCCGGCGTCGACGCCCTGGCGCTGCGCCTGGCGACGCTTGGCGCCGGTGCCCGCGACCAGTTGCTGGGGCAGGGCGTGGCGCCCGGCCGCATCGAACTGGTGCAGCGGGTGCACCTGCGCTACGAAGGCACCGACTCGGCCATCATCGTGCCCTTTGGCGAGACCGATGCCATGCAGGCCGCGTTCGAGGATGCTTACAAGCGCCGCTATTCCTTCCTGATGCCCTCGCGCGCCCTGGTGGTGGAGGCCGTCTCGGTCGAAGCCATCGGGCGCTCCGACGCGCCCGTCGAGGCGCTTGCAGCGGCCACTTCGCCCGGCGCGCAGCCGGCGCCGGGCGAAGTGGTGCGCATGTTCAGCGGCGGCGCCTGGCGCGACACTGACGTGTTCCCGCGCGACGCTATTCGAGCCGGCGACATCGTGCGCGGCCCGGCGATCATCGCCGAGGCGAATGCGACGACGGTGGTGGAACCGGGCTGGCAGGCCCAGGTCACGCCGCACAATCACCTGGTGCTGCGCCGCGTGGAGGCGCTGCCGGAACGGCGCGCGATCGGCACCACGGCCGACCCGGTCATGCTCGAAATCTTCAACAACCTGTTCATGTCGATTGCCGAGCAGATGGGCCTGCGCCTGCAGAATACGGCGTACTCGGTGAACATCAAGGAGCGCCTCGACTTCAGCTGCGCAATCTTCGATGCTGACGGCAACCTGGTCGCCAACGCCCCGCACATGCCGGTGCACCTGGGCTCGATGGGCGAAAGCATCAAGACCGTGATGCGCAAGAACCTTGGGCGGATGAAGGCGGGCGACGTCTACGTGCTGAACGACCCCTACAACGGCGGCACCCACCTGCCGGACGTAACGGTGATCTCGCCCGTGTTCGATGAATCTGGCGAGGAAATCCTCTTCTACGTCGGTTCGCGCGGCCACCACGCCGACATCGGCGGCACCACGCCGGGTTCGATGCCGCCGGACTCGGATCACATCGAGCAGGAGGGCGTCCTGATCGACAACTTCAAGCTGGTCGACGGCGCGGACGGGATCCTGCGCGAGCAGGAAGCGCGCGAACTCTTGAGCGGCGCACGCTACCCGGCGCGCAACCCCGACCAGAACATGGCCGACCTGCGCGCGCAGGTGGCGGCGAACCAGAAGGGCGTCGAGGAACTGCACCGGATGGTTGGCTACTATGGGCTGGACGTCGTGCGCGCCTACATGGGCCACGTGCAGGACAACGCCGAGGAAGCGGTGCGCCGCGTGATCTCGGCGCTGAAGAATGGGCAGTACAGCTACGATCTCGACAACGGCGCACGTATCGAGGTGGCGATCCGCGTCGACCGTGGCAGCCGTAGCGCCGAGATCGATTTTACGGGCACTTCCGGCCAGCTGCCCAATAACTTCAATGCCCCCTCGGCAGTGTGCATGGCGGCGGTGCTGTACGTGTTCCGCACCCTGGTGGACGACGAGATTCCGCTGAATGCCGGCTGTCTGAAACCGCTGAAGGTGATCATTCCGCCGGGCTCGATGCTCAACCCGCACTATCCGGCCTCGGTGGTATCGGGGAACGTCGAGACCTCCACCTGCATCACCAACGCGCTGTACGGCGCGCTGGGCGTCATGGCCGCGAGCCAGGGCACGATGAACAACTTCACCTTCGGGAATGCGCGCTACCAGTACTACGAGACCATCTCGGGCGGCTCCGGTGCGGGCGAAGGCTTCGTCGGCACCGACGTGGTGCAGACCAACATGACCAACTCGCGCCTGACCGATCCCGAGATCCTGGAATTCCGTTTCCCGGTGCGGCTGGAGAGCTACGAGATCCGGCATGGTTCCGGCGGGGCGGGGCGCTGGCATGGCGGCAATGGCGGCACCCGCAAAGTGCGCTTCCTGGAGCCGATGACGGCGGCGATCCTGTCGAACAACCGTATCCATGCGCCCTTCGGCATGGCGGGCGGGGAGCCGGGCGAACGCGGGAGGAACACCGTGCTGCGCGCCGACGGGACGGTCGAGACCCTGGGCCATATCGGCAAGGTGGGCATGGAAGCGGGCGACCTGTTCGTGATCGAGACGCCCGGTGGCGGAGGCTATGGCGCCCCATAGCGCCTGAGGCGTGCTTTCTCTTCAGGGGCCGGTCCGGCGCGGCTTCCTGGTATATTTTTCCGGAGGCGGCGTATCGATGCTATCGCGCCAGAACTGGTCGAAACTGCCACACAAGGCGGGATGCTCTTCTCGGTTCCGTGCGGCGCAATTCACCATGGATGGGCCGATCGAATCCGAGATGAGGCCGCCGACCACGGCGCCCTTCTCGATCCTGGCAATCGAGTACAGCTCGGTGCCGTTCAGCGCTGCGTCTTCCGCCAGCCAGGCATAAGCGCATCCGCTGAAGTCTTTCGCCAGGCGCTCGGGGTAGAGAACCAGCAAGGGCAAGGGCGTGTTTTCTTCGCCGATGATCACGCTGTCCTCCGGGACCGGGATCGCCGGGCAAGTTCGGGGCTCCCCCGCGCGCTCGACGAGGCGGCATCCTGCCTGGCTGGAGATCGCCAGCAGGAGGATGATCAGTTTGCCGAGTCGCATGGGGCTCCGGTTCACTCCACAGTTCCTCGAGTTCGTCGCACGGTCCGGGTCGAGCCCAGGCTCATGGTGATATTGTCCGGCACCTGAAGCCAGGACGGCGCCAGCCACCATCGACGACATCACCATGCACATCCTGCCGACATCCCCGATCCCCCATCCAGGCCGCGGCCGCCTGCTCCTGGTCGCAGCCGCCCTGTTCGGGTTTTACCAGTTGCCGCAAGCTGCCGGAAACCCCTACCTGATGCTGTTGTTCCCGCCGGTGGCATGGCTGGCTTCGCGCGCATTGGGCTTCAGGGGCATGCGCGCCTGGTACCTGGACGCGCGTCCGGGATGGCTGCGGCTGCTGGCGCTCGGGCTTGCGCTTGCGATCGTTGCCAAGTTCATTGCTGTCGCGGTCGGTACCTGCACCGGTGTCTACAATTTTGCATGGGCGAGCGCTACGCCGGGCATGGCAATGGCGGGGACGCTGGCCTTTCTGGCGTTCTCGACCTTCATCGCGTCTACCGCGGAGGACATCCTCACGCGCGGCCTCGTGCTGCGCGCCTTCCCGCAGCTGGGCCAGCGCTGGATCTTCGTCGTGGTATCGGCGGCACTGTACGTGCTGAACCACCTCCATCGCCTGCATCAGGGCCCGGTCGAGTGGATCATGCTGTTCTGCTTCGGACTCGCCTATGCGGCGGCCTTGTGGCGCACGCGCACGCTGTGGGCAGCGGTCGGGCTGCACTGGGGCTGGAACCTGGCCAATGGACTGCTCGATACCTTCGCCCGGACCGAAGTGGTGCAACCCGCGCTGGCGCCGCTGTATTCCGGCGCCGCTCACCTGATGCTGCTCGCCTGCGCCTTCACATTGATGCGGCCCGCCAGCGCAGGCCGCCCTGGCGTATTGAGTACGCCGGAGCGCCTCAGCCAATGAGCCTGCGCAGCAGCTTAGGCCTCAGCAACTGGGCTGACGCGTCATAGGCGATGCCCACACCGAGCACCTTGGTCCCATTGCTGGTTTCCGCGTCGATCCCGTAGCCCACGGCGATGTCTTTCACGTCCAGGCGCTTTGCGCCCTGGTTGTCGTCCGAGAGGCCGCTCCAGGGGCCGTTTTCGATTTTTTGATATTCGAATGCGAGCCGCCGTTTCGACGATGGCGACACATGGATGCGCAGGCGGATGGAATAGATCGGATCCTCCGGCAACAGCAGGAAGCGTCCGTCGACATCGACGTCGCAAGCGCCGTCTTCGTCGCAAAGAAAATCGCGGTCGACCGCATCCTGGTCCGGCTCATCCTTCAGTTCCACCGTGTCTGCACCATTCTCCCGCATGACAGAAATGCGCATTCTCATGCGGGAATATTCATTCAGACTGATCCTGCCCTTGCCCCGCTCCTCGAGAACGAATTCGATTCCGGTCAAGTAGCCATCGACCTTCAGTTCCCGTTTGTCGACAGTCTTCATGCGCTCGCACTTGCTCGTCGTCTGCGTGGAGAAACCGACAGAATAGGTAATGGGGCGGGTGCCGCCTGGAAGCAGCTCGAATGTCAAGGCCCCGCGCTCATCAAGGACTGGCTCCACGCGTTGACCCGAGATGTCGGCGTCGACGACGGCACTCAGATACATGGGCTTGTTCGCGTCATCGGCCGTACAAGCCTGGCCCTTCCCGTCGGTCGTGAATGTCTTCGCTGCGGTGTTCTGCGCCTGGGCGACGATCGATTTATCCGCAAGCTGGGCGAGATAGACATCTCCTGGCGTCGACGCGCTATTGCTCGAGATTGACAATGCCGAGACGATCACGCCGTCGGACCTGAGGTGCCACAGCTGGTGCTTGCCGCCATTGTCCGGTTGCAGCAACACGCGGCGCCGGTCTGAAAGGACGAACGATCTGGTGTTGTCCTCGTAGCCGTCGATTGCCAGCACCAGCCCGCTTGGATGCCTCAGCTTACCGCACACCCTGCGCGACTCGATCTTTTCCATATCCGCAGGCATTGCCCGCTGCGTGCTCCAGAACGTCGGTCTGTCGTCGTCGCCCTGAACCCGCTTCAGCACCGGTTTGTCGTCCAGGGGCATGGCCAGTGCGTACGCGGATCCGAATGCAGGGTTCCGGAGTTCGCCGCGGCCCGTGAATTCCCAGGTCTGATACTTCGCGCTTCCCAGTTCGCGCAGGCCGACCTCCAGGGTTTCCGGTGGTTTTGCGTCCTTGTCAGGTAGGCCGCCCAGGACGGTGAGCGCGAAGTCGACCGTCTTCTCATGGCCGGGGAAACCGGTATTGACGGGGATGGCGCTGACGATGTTTCCATTCGGTGTAACACGCCAGAGGAACTGGTAGGCCCAATCGAATGGCTTTCCGGTGACCCCTCCGTTTTGCGGCGTTTCCCCCACCATGGCCAGGTAGTGCTGGCTATTGTTGTTCTTGAAAATGACGATGTCGCTTCTGGTCAGCCGGCCGACCTTGAGGTCGTAGTCTCCGTAGAACAGGAAGTAGACCTTGTATTCTTCGATCAGCTGCATTGCCGAGTTTTTCGCGGCGAAGGACTTCAAGGTATTCCAGGCGCGCAAACTCAAATCCTTGCTCAGCACGTCGATACTCGGGATCAGCTTTTCCCGTTGCACCGCCGACCATCGCCGATAGTCATACAGGGACTCCGCCCACTGACCGGCGTTCTCGACGACAGCGCCTTCGCCGCCAACGGCCTGAATCGTGTGGTTCTGTTTCTCGTCCTTGTCGTTCCCGCGACTGTTCGTTTCCTTGCTGCGCTCGACGCTGGTGTCGGAATCGAAGGAGGCCGTGACGGATTCGGCGCTGACCTTGAGGCGCCCTGCGTACCGGCTTGCCACGTCTGATTCGGATTCGTTGCCGATGAATTCCTTGACGTCGGTAGCGAACAATCGGCCACCCACAAGGGTTTGGGTCGGCACAAACTGGCCAAATTTACCGAGGATCGACACCAGGGCGGTAAAACGGTCTTTTTCCGTGTCGGCAGATAGCGCTTCCTCACACGCCGTTTCGAATTCTGCACTTGCACAAGGGCGCGAATCGTCGAAGGATAACTCGACCTTGGGCAGCAGGAAGTTGGCGGTGATGTACAGTTTCTTCTTGATCGCTGCGTCAGTCGAACCCTGCGCATCGTAATACGCTCCGGAGATACCGACGCCGACCGATACGGCCTTTCCGCCGACCACGTTCAGCGAGGACTTGATGTCCACCACACCGTTCTTCTGGACCTGATGCAAGGACTCCGAGGAGGTGTAGTAATTTTCGTAGTAGCCCGAGAAGTTCGGTTTCCGGTACAGGGGATTGGCGACCGCATTCTGTTGCGCAGCGGAGCCGGTTCCAGGTGCTTGCCGCTGGAGGACTTCCCTGAATCCGGTCTCCACCGGATTGGAAAGACTGTGGTCGATCACAATCCCCTTGTAGAATCCGATCCTGCCGAGAAGGTCCTCGCGCTATACGGGATTGAGATCGAAGAAGTCCGGCGAATTCTGAAGTTTCGCATTGTTCTCGAATATATTGACGTCCGGCCCCTGGGCGAAATCGTGCTTCTCCACGCCGGGCTGCGGGCTGCGGGGTGGGCTTGGCGGGAGCTTTACTGACGTCCGGTGCGGGAACCTGGACCGCTTTCCGCACTTGGGAACGCCGATCCTTGGCTTCTTTCTCCTGCTTTTCCAGTGCCGCTTTCGCGTCGTCCTGCGCCTTCTTGTCCTTCGGCGCGCTCTCGGGGGGCTTGTCCTTGGAGGATTTTTCTTCGCTTGCAGGCGGCGATTCAGGCGCAGGTGCAAGCTCGGGTTCAGGCGCAGTCTCGACTTCGGCCTTGGGCTCGGGTTTGAGCTCAGGTTCGAACGCGGGCTCCAGCTCGGGCTTTTCATTCGCCTCGTCGACGACTCCTTGTGCTTGGTTCGGGGATTGGGTCTCCTGCTGACCTGCCTGCACCGGATCTGCCTCAGGTTGACCGTTCTGTGGAGCTGGACTGGGTGGTTTCGTCATGTGTACGCTTGTTCGAATACTGGTGTTGTACTGCTGGCAAAAGCCCGGCCGGCCGGCTGGCAGCGAGCGCTGAGCCAATTGCCCCGTCCGTCATGGAAACACATTATGTGAATCGGCGTCGTCCGCTTTTCGACGCGCAGCCTTGCAAGGACGGGCAGCGCGATCGACGCCGCGTGCCTAGGTCGACATCCCGTACTTGCGCCTGGCCTGCTGGAGCTCTTCCGTGAGGGCCGCCAGGCGCGGATGCCCCGCATCCATCGCCCGCAAGCGCTCGATCTGCTCGGCGGCCACTTCGCCGAGCGCATGGTCCCACCCCAGCTCGTTTACCTGGCGCAGGATGCCGCCCGCCACCGCCACCATCACCTGCAGGTTGCCAGGCGCCATGTGCAGCGCTTCGAGCAGGGTCTGCACCGCGCCGCGCACGTCGCCCATGTTGCGCTTCTCGTCCGCCACGCCGAGCAGGATCTGCGCCTGGGCGCGCAGCTGCTGGCCCATGCCGTCGGCCAGGTCCGGCCGGCCGGCGCGCACGAACACGTTCATCGCCTGGTCCACCGTCACCTGGCTGGAAGCGTCGCCCATCACGCTCATCATGACGTTCGAGGCCTGCTCGTCCATCTGGTGTTCGAGGCAGGCCTGCGCCAGGCCGATCTTGAGGGTCGGCGACAGCCCGCTGCTGGTGCGGGCCGCGCTGACGGCGTTCGACAGTTCGGCCACGGCGGCGCTGACCTTGCCCATCTTTTCCAGCAGCAGGGCGCTCGAGTAGGCCTTGCAGGCATCGACGTTGGCGTTGCCGCGCATCGAGCGCTCCAGGTCGCGGATCACGCCGCCGGCACCCGCGACGTCGCCGCGCGTGACCATTGCCTTGACCAGGTTGACGTGGTCTTCGGGATTGCGAAATTCCGAGTAGCGCGCCTTGCTCACCACCTGCTTGAAGGATTTCTCGGCGGCCTCGGCATCGCCGTTCTCCAGTGCGACTTCGCCCAGCTTACGCAGGCGGCGCACCATGTGCGGGGAGATCGATACGGCCTCTTCCAGCACCTTCTGCGCATCGAGGCTGCTGCCCAGCTGCTCGTGGCAGCGCGCCAGCAGGTCGTAGGCCGCCATCAGGCGCGGATTGGCCTGCACCAGCGCCCCCAAGGTATCGCGCGCATCTTCCGCCCGGCCTTGCGCGAGCATGGTGCGCGCCAGGCCAAGGCCGGCCCAGCCCAGCGGACGCTCGGCCAGCACGTCGCGGTAGATCGCGCCGGCCTGGGCGTGTTCGCCGCTGGCCACGTGCAGCTCGGCCTTCAGGCGCAGGAAGTCGAGCGCATAGCGCGGGGTGGCGATGGCCGCGGTGGCGCAGGCGCGGATCGCCTCCACAGATTTACCCTGCGCGGCCAGCTGCCAGACCGGGAGCAGGGCGCTGCGGCGCTCCAGCGCGCGCTTGATGCGGGTGCTCAGCATGTCGACCGTGAAGGGCTTGAGCACGTAGTCGGTCGGCGTCAGCTCGGCGGCGCTGACGACCTTGTCGTACACGCCTTCCGACGTGAGCATGATGAAGATGGTCGATGCCGTGATCAGGCGGTGGTGGCGCAGGTCTTCCAGCAGCTGCTGGCCGTCCTGGCCGTCCCCCTGGGGGCCGCCCAGGTCGTACTCGCACAGGATGATGTCGTAGCCGCGCTTGGCGAGCTGCTTGATGGCCGTGCCGGCATTGATCGCCGACTCGATCCTGGTGATGCCGGCCTGGTTCAGCATGTTCTGCAGGCTGCCGCGCATGCCCTGGTTGGGGTCGACGATCAGTACCGTGAGGTTGGCGTTCTCTTGCATCTCGCTTCCGTTCCTGTGCGGTGCCCGTGCACCCTGTTTTAATTATGGTGTGCTTACAATACCGATAAGTTCCTGCAGGATCAAGAAATGTCCGTTCTACAAGGTCTGGACTGGTAGGAATGCAACGCTGCCTAGTGACACTGTATAATAGCGGGCTATCTTCCACCCAAGCAGCGACGCTGCATCAACCAACTTCTCAGCCATGTTGATTCTGCCGGGTTCCAACGCCCTGTCCGCCTTCCGTAGCCAACGCCTCCTGTCGCAACTCCAAGCCGTCGCACCATCGATTGCCGCAGTCCAGGCCCGCTTCTATCACTTCATCGACGCCAGCGCGCAACTAGGCGTCGAAGACACCGAGCGCCTGTCGGCCATGCTCACCTATGGCGAGCCTGCGGCGCAGACGCTGTACGAGGGCGTGACCGAGGAGTTCTTCGTCATCCCGCGCCTGGGCACGATCTCGCCGTGGGCCTCGAAGGCCACCGACATTGCCCACAACTGCGGCATGCAGCACGTGCACCGCATCGAGCGCGGCGTGGGCTATACCGTCGTGCTCAAGGGCGGCATCCTCGGCACCGGCATCGGCGCGCCGAAAAAGCTGGGCGAGCAGGAGCTTGCCGCCGTCGCCGCGCTGCTGCACGACCGCATGACCGAGACCGTGCTGCGCAGCGCCGACGAAGCGCAGCGCCTGTTCGACGAACTCGAAGGCCGGCCGCTCGAGACCGTGGACGTGATCGGGCAGGGCCGCGACGCGCTGGTGCGCGCCAATCTTGAACTGGGCCTGGCGATGTCGGTCGACGAGATCGACTACCTGCACGATGCATTTACCCGCGCGCAGCGTAACCCGACCGACGTCGAGCTGATGATGTTCGCGCAGGCGAACAGCGAGCACTGCCGCCACAAGATCTTCAACGCCGACTGGATCATCGACGGCGTCAAGCAGGACAAGTCGCTGTTCGGCATGATCAAGAACACCCACCAGCTGAATCCGCGCGGCACCGTGGTCGCCTACAGCGACAACTCCTCGATCATCGAGGGCGCCAGCGTGACCCGCTTCTTCCCGCGCCTCGGGCAGGAATATGGGGCGTCGACGGAACTGACCCACATCCTGATGAAGGTCGAGACCCATAATCACCCGACCGCGATCTCCCCGTTCCCGGGCGCCTCCACCGGCGCCGGCGGCGAGATCCGCGACGAGGGCGCGACCGGCCGCGGCGCCAAGCCGAAGGCCGGCCTGACCGGCTTCACGGTGTCGAACCTGCTGCTGCCGGACGCCCAGCGTCCGTGGGAGAACGCTTCCGACGTCACCGCCGGCGAAAACGGCCGCGTGGACGCCGTGTATGGCAAGCCGGAGCGCATCGCTTCGCCGCTGCAGATCATGATCGACGGCCCGATCGGCGGCGCCGCCTTCAGCAATGAATTCGGCCGGCCGGTGCTGGGCGGTTACTTCCGTTCCTACGAGCAGAACGTGGGCGCGGCCGGCAGCGTGTACGGCTACCACAAGCCGATCATGATCGCCGGCGGCATCGGCAACATCGCAGCAGAGCACACCCACAAGGACGAGATCCCGGTCGGCAGCCTCCTGATCCAGCTGGGCGGCCCGGGCATGCGCATCGGCATGGGCGGCTCGGCCGCGTCCTCGATGGCGACCGGCACCAATACCGCCGACCTGGACTTCGACTCGGTCCAGCGCGGCAACCCGGAGATGGAACGCCGTGCCCAGGAAGTCATCAACGGCTGCTGGCAGATGGGCGCGGACAACCCGATCATCTCGATCCACGACGTCGGGGCCGGCGGCCTGTCGAACGCCTTCCCGGAAATCGTCAACGACGCCAAGCGCGGCGCGCTGTTCGACCTGCGCAAGGTGCCCCTCGAAGAGAGCGGCATGGCGCCGAAGGAAATTTGGTCAAACGAGTCGCAGGAGCGATATGTGTTGGCGATCTCGCCAATGGACCTTGATAAATTTGCATCGCTGTGCGAGCGCGAGCGCTGCCCGTACGCAGTCGTGGGCACCGCCACCGAAGAGCGCCAGCTGCGTGTGATCGACCCGCAAGCAGGTAACAACCCGGTCGACATGCCGATGGACGTCCTGCTCGGCAAGCCGCCCAAGATGCTGCGCGACGTCGAGCACGTGAAGTATGACTTCCCGGCCATCGACCTGACCGGTATCGCGCTCGAGGAAGCGGCGCGTCGCGTCCTGTTGCTGCCGACCGTGGCCGACAAGTCCTTCCTGATCACCATCGGCGACCGCAGCGTGGGCGGCATGACCGTGCGCGACCAGATGGTCGGCCCGTGGCAGGTGCCGGTCGCCGACTGCGCCGTCACCGCCATGTCCTACGAGGGCTTCGTGGGTGAAGCGATGGCGATGGGCGAGCGTACCCCGCTGGCCGTGATCGACGCCGCCGCCTCGGGCCGCATGGCCGTGGGCGAGGCGATCACCAACATCGCCGCCGCTGCCGTTGATGACATCGGCGACATCAAGCTGTCGGCCAACTGGATGGCGGCCTGCGGCCAGCCGGGCCAGGACGCCGCGCTGTTCGACACCGTCAAGGCAGTGGGCATGGAGCTGTGCCCGGCGCTGGGCGTGTCGATCCCGGTCGGCAAGGATTCGCTGTCGATGCGCACCACCTGGAACGACGACGGCGCCGACAAGTCCGTGATTTCGCCGGTGTCCCTGATCGTGTCCTCGTTTGCCTCGGTACCGGACGTGCGCCGTTCGCTGACCCCGCAGCTGCGTACCGACCTCGGCGACACCGCCCTGGTGCTGGTCGACCTCGGCCGCGGCAAGAACCGCCTGGGCGCATCAAGCCTGGCGCAGGTGTTCCAGCAGATCGGCGACAGCGTCCCGGACGTGGATTCGGCCGACGACCTGAAGTCTTTCTTCAATGCCGTGCAGCGCCTCAACAAGGAAGGCAAGCTGCTGGCCTACCACGACCGTTCGGACGGCGGGCTGTTCGCCACCCTGGCCGAGATGGCCTTCGCCGGCCGCGCCGGCGTGTCGGTCAACCTCGACATCCTGACCATGGAAGGCGAGCACGCTTCCGACTGGGGCGACGCCAAGAACTGGACCTCGCAGGTGGGCGAGCGCCGCAACGAGATGACCTTGCGCGCGCTGTTCAGCGAAGAGCTGGGCGCGGTGCTGCAGGTGCGTGCGGAGGACAAGCAGGCCGTGATGGCCGTGCTGCGCGAACTCGGCCTGGGCGCCTGCAGCCACATCATCGGCAAGCTGAACGACCGCGGCGTGATCGAATTCACCCGCGACGCCAAGCTCATCTACAGCGAGAAGCGGAGCGTCCTGCACCGCCTGTGGAGCGAGACCAGCTGGCGCATCGCGCGCCTGCGCGACAACCCGGACTGCGCCGACCAGGAATACGAGCGCCTGCTGGACGAGAGCGACCCGGGCCTGTCGCCGAAGCTGACGTTCGACCTGACCGACAACGTGGCCGCTCCCTTCATTGCGACGGGCGTGCGTCCGCGCGTGGCGATCCTGCGCGAGCAGGGCGTGAACTCGCACATCGAGACCGCCTGGGTCATGCACCAGGCCGGCTTTGCCGCCGTCGACGTGCACATGAGCGACCTGATCGCGGGCCGCGCCAAGCTGGCGGACTTCCATGGCGTGATCGCCGTCGGCGGCTTCTCGTATGGCGACGTTCTGGGCGCGGGTGAGGGCTGGGCCAAGACCATCCTGTTCAACCCGCAGCTGTCGGATCAATTTGCTGCGTTCTTCGCGCGCCAGGACACCTTCGGCCTGGGCGTGTGCAACGGCTGCCAGATGCTGAGCAACCTGAAATCGATCATCCCGGGCGCGCAGGCGTGGCCGAAGTTCACCCGGAATAAATCGGAGCAGTTCGAAGCGCGTTTCGGTATGGTCGAGGTGCTGGACTCGCCGTCGATCTTCTTCGACGGCATGGCCGGCACCCAGGCGCCGCTGGCGATCGCCCACGGCGAAGGCTTTGCCGACTTCTCGCTGACCGGCGACATCGGGCAAGTGATCAAGTCGCTGCGCTACGTCGACAACCGCGGCCAGGCGACCGAAACCTATCCGTTCAACCCGAACGGTTCGCCGGGCGGCCTGACCGCGGTCACCACCGAGGACGGCCGCTTCACCGCGATGATGCCGCACGCCGAGCGCGTGTTCCGCACCGCCGTGCACTCGTGGGCCCCTAGCGGCTGGCCGGACGAGTCGCCGTGGATGCGCATGTTCCGCAACGCGCGCAAGTGGGTCGGCTGATCGGCTGAAGCCACGACGAAAAGCGCCTCCACGGAGGCGCTTTTTTCATGGTGGAGCGGGTCAGGTGGCCCAGACCGGCTGGTCCGGCGTACCGTTGCCGACCGGAGCCGGCTGGCCGCCGCCGGCGCCGGCATCGTCCGCGGCCCCGCCACCACCCGCACCTGCACCCCCGGGTTCAGGGACGAGGCCGGCGCCGCCGCTGCCGCCGCCGGCGCCCGGCATCGGCTGCGTCTGTGGATCCGCTCCGCCTTGTCCCGCACTGCCTCGGCTGGTCTGCGGCGCGCCCGCAGGCATTGCATTCGCTTCCGGCGGCGACTTCAGGAAGTCGCCCTGCTGGCTGTCACCGCCATGGGCGCCGCCAGTGTAATGACCCGCGTTCGACTGCACGCTGCCCGCGCCCGGATCCTGGGGCGGCACCTCGTACTGCCACAATCCGCCCTGGGAGGCGTTCTTGCCGTCCTGGCTGGCGGGTGCTGTTTTGGCTTGTTCCTTGTCCATGTCGTCCTCCTGTGGATCAAACGGCCCGATAGTAGCCGTCAAGAGAAAAAACAGGCGCAATGGAGGAAGCGCCCGGTGCAGTTCGCGGCGCTAGTTGCGGTCGGTGCCGGCTGAGCCGCTCATGTTGCCATCCGCATTGCTGGCGGCATCGTCAGGAAGCCCGCCAGCCGCGCCGCCCGTGGCTTGTGCTTTCCTGCTGGCCTCGATGCCGCCGATGGTGCCTGGCGCGGGGGCGGTGGCGCTGCCGGCGCCGCTGAGCGGCCGTCCTGGTGCATTGACGTTGCTCTCGGCCGGCGCCTCGACGATCCCGCCACCGTGGCCAGCCGCATTCGGCGTGTAGTGACCTGCATTCGATTGGTCGGCGCCCGTACCGCTGCCCGGCGGTGGCACCTGGTAGCGCCACACCGCCTCGGTGGACTGGTCGGCGCCGGCGCCGGCTGGCAAGCCGGTGGTCTCGGCCGGGCCTTCGCGGCCACCGTCGAGTGCTGCTCCATGCTGGGTGCGTTGTTCGGTGCTCATGCTGGTCTCCTGTTCGGTTGTCCTTGCTAGCGATCTTAGCCAACCGTGCAGGATCCTGAATAGGCGCACACTCCGCGCGGCCGTAGGAGGGTTCCGAAGCGCGCGCTTGGTCATTCCATACGTAAAAATATGGGGCGTCACGACGAGATCGAGCTGGGCAAGCGGGCAATAAAAAAGCGCTCCCTCGGGAGCGCTTTTTAGTTCGGCAAGACCGTGCTTACTGGATCTTGGCCTTCTTGACCAGGCTTTCGCGGTACTGCGCCAGCTGGCGCTGCTGCAGCGATTCCGCGACCTGCTGCTTGACTTCGTCCAGGGCCGGGATCTTGGCCTGGCGCACGTCTTCCAGCTTGATCACGTGGAAGCCGTACTGGCTCTTGACCGGGGTGTCGGTGATGGCGCCTTTTTGCAGGGCAACCATGGCCTTCGAGAACTCAGGCACGTAGTTGGCCGGGCTTGCCCAGTCCAGGTCGCCGCCGTTGGCAGCCGAGCCGTCCTTCGAATGCTGCTTGGCCAGGTCTTCGAACTTGGAGCCGCTCTTGAGCTTGGTGATGATCGACTTCGCTTCGTCTTCGGTCGGGACCAGGATGTGGCGTGCGTGGTATTCCTTGTCGCCCACCTGTGCCTTGTACTTGTCGTACTCGGCCTTGATCTCGGCATCCTTGATCGGGTTCTTCTTGACGTAGTCGGCCAGCATCGCGTTGATGATGATGCTCTGGCGGGCATTGTCGATGGCTGCCTTGACGTCGGCGCGGCCGCCGATGCCTTGCTTGTCGGCTTCCTGGATCAGGACTTCGCGGCCGATCAGGTCTTTCTTGATGGCGTCGCGCAGCTGTGGCGAATCGGTGGCGCGGCCTTGTGCGACCACTTGCTTGACCAGCTGGTCAACCTTTGCCGCCGGGATGGGCTTGCCATTGACGGTGGCGACGTTCTGCGCAATAGCAGGCGCGGCGATCATCGCGGCCGTGGCCAAGCTGATTGCCAAAGTCAGGCGGGCTGGCTTCAAAATCATTGTTAAGGTCCTATCTAAACACGAAAAAGTTCGCCGCGGGCGGCAAGAACCGGTGCCTGGCGGCACCGGCGGTAGTACATCTTACTGCACCTTTGCCTTTTTGACCATTTGGTCACGGAAGTCAGCCAGCTTTTTCTGCGCCAGGGCGTCCTGAATCTGCGGCTTGACTTCTTCCAGCGACGGCAGCTTGGCGGCACGGGTATCGTCCAGCTTGATGACGTGGAAACCGTTGGCGGTCTTCACCGGCTTGTCGGTGACGCCGCCTTTCTGCAGGCCGGTGAAGCCGGCAGCGAATTCAGGCGGGAACGAGGACGGGGTAGCCCAGTCCAGGTCGCCGCCGTTGTTGGCGGTGCCGGTGTCCTTCGACTGCTTGGCCAGTTCCTCGAACTTGCTGCCGGCCTTGATCTTGGCGATCACGGCGTTGGCGTCGGCTTCGGTATCGAGCAGGATGTGGCGCACGTGGTATTCCTTGTCGCCGGTCTGCGCCTTGAAGCGGTCGTACTCGGCCTTGATTTCGGCGTCGGTGACCGGGTTCTTCTGGATGTAGTCGCGGGCCAGCTGGTTCACGACGATGGCCTGGCGCGCGTTGTCGAGGGCGGCGCGCACTTCCGGCTTCTTGTCGTAGCCCTGCTTGATGGCTTCCTGCATCAGCACTTCGCGGGCGATCATCTCTTCCTTGATGGCCAGGCGCGTTTGCGGATTGTCCTGGGCCTGGCCGGCGGCGACCAGCTGCTTGACTGCTTCCTCGACGCGCGAGGTCGGGATGGCTTTGCCGTTGACGACGGCGAGGTTCTGGGCGAAAGCTGGTGCTGCGGACACGGCGATCAGAGCTAACAGCAGGCGTGCTGGCTTAAAAGTCATTTCTGGAATTCCTGTGGGAGGGGTGCTTGGACGAGATTTTGATTAGTTCTTGTACTTCAAGTTCTGGTACTTAGCGTTACAGATTGTCGGCCACTATTCTTAAAGTAGACTGAAGATGAGCAGGGCGGCAGGCCAGCGGCGCCAGCCATCAAGCCGGCTCCGACGGTGCGAGGGCCGTGATGGCCAGTGCATGGATTTCCGCCTTGTTGATCATTTCGTGAACGGCATCATACACAAGACGATGGCGCATGACTAGCGTGAGGCCCTGGAACTTATCCGATACGATTTTCACGCTGTAATGGCTGCCGCCCGAGGCGGCGCCGGCGTGGCCGGCGTGCAGGTGCGAGTCGTCGGTGATTTCCAGCACGGTTGGATTGAGTTCTGCCTGCAGGCGCTCGCGCAGGCGTTCGGTACGGTTAGCTTCCATTTTGAGCATCCTCCTGGATATGTTTGGAGAGGAACAGCGATTGGATGATGATAAAGGCGAACAGGATGCCGCTGATGCCGAACAGCTTGAAACTGACCCAGGCGCCGGTATCGCTACGGAAGACCACGAAAGCCATCAGCAGGTTCAGCAGGCCCAGCCCGATGAAGAAGGCGATCCATGCATACAGGACGCGGGTCCAGACCGCGTCCGGCAGGTTCATCGCGCCCCCGAGCGCCGAGCGCATCAGGTTCTTACGGTATATCAGTTGCGCCAGCAGCAGGGCGACGCCGAAGGCCCAGTACAGGATGGTCGGCTTCCACTTGATGAAGGTGTCGTCGTGGAAGTAGATGGTGGCGCCGCCGGCCACCACCACCACGCCCAGCGACAGCCACAGCATGCCGTCGACCTTGCGGCGGCGCGCCAGCAGGTAGACGATCTGCAGCACCGTGGCGACGATCGTGACCGCCGTCGCCAGCAGGATCGGCGACTGCGCGGCCGGCACCGCGCCGCCCGAGATCAGGAAACCAAGGTGCTCGGTGACGAGCCCGTGGGCCCATTCCTGGTTGTTTTCCCCATATTTGTAGATGCCGAAGAACAGGATCACCGGCAGCATGTCGAACAGGAACTTAATCATTGAGTTCTCCGCCTTCCTCAGAGGGGCTCGAAGCGCATGGCCGCCGAGTTGATGCAGTAGCGCAGGCCGGTGGGCGGCGGACCGTCCGGGAACACGTGCCCGAGGTGGGCGTCGCAGATGGCGCAGATGATCTCGGTACGCAGCATGCCGTGGCTGCGGTCGACCTTCTCGATGACATTATCCGGGTCGAGCGCCTTGAAATAGCTCGGCCAGCCGCAGCCGGAGTCGAACTTGGCGTCGGATTCGAACAGCGGGGTATCGCAGCAGACGCAGTGGTAGATGCCGTGCTCGTGGTGGTCCCAGTACTTGCCCGTGAAGGCGCGCTCGGTGGCGGCGTGGCGGGTCACCTGGTATTGCATCGGGTCCAGCTGGGCGCGCCACTCGGCGTCGCTCTTGGTCACTTTGTCGTTCATGACGGTTCCTTCTTGAGTCTCTTGTTTCTGGTGGTTCAGGACGAGCAGCTCACCTCGAGGTGGGCTGCCCAATCGGGCGGCAGGGCCGCATACGATTCGTTCTCCGGCTGCTCGTCGAAGGGGCGCTCCAGGACGGCGAGCAGCTTGTGCACGCCGCTGAAATCGCCGTTCTGGGCCTGTTCGATCGCGGTCTGGGCCAGGTAGTTGCGCAGCACGTACTTCGGGTTGGTACGGTGCATCGCGGCGCGGCGCAGTTCGTCGCTGCTGTCTTCGAGTCGCAGGCGGGCGCGGTACCGGCCGGCCCAGGCGTCGAAGGCTTCGCGGTCGATGAACAGGTCGCGCACGGGCGCATCCTGTTCCACGCCACCCTCGCGTTGCAAGTCACCCAGGCGGCGGAAGAACAGCGTGAAGTCGGCGTGATTCGCCTGCAGCAGCTTGAACATGTCGTCGAACAGGGCGCTGTCTTCGTCGCGTGCGTCGAACAGGCCGAGCTTGGCATGCAGCAGTTCGTCCAGCCTGGCGCCGAAGGCGGGGCGGTAGACGTCCAGCGCTTCCTCGGTGTCCTCCGGGGTGCCGATCAGCGGCAGCAGGGCATTGCCGAGCGCGTAGCAGTTCCAGTGCCCCACCGGCACCTGGTTGGCATAGGAATAGCGCCCGCCCTGGTCGGTATGGTTGCAGATGTGGTTGGCGTCGAAGGCTTCCATGAAGCCGAAGGGCCCGTAGTCGAGCGTCAGGCCAAGGATCGACATATTGTCGGTGTTCATCACGCCATGCATGAAGCCGACCGCCTGCCAGCCGGCGATCATGTGGGCCGTGCGGCGCGTGACTTCGGCCAGCAGTTCCTTGTAGGGATTGGCGGCGCCAAGGAATTCCGGATACCAGTTCTTGATGACGTAGTCGGCCAGGATCCTCAACTCGTCTTGTTTACCACGGTAATGCCAGTGCTCGAAGGAACCGAAACGCACGAAAGTCGGCGCCATCCGCGTCACCACAGCGGCGGTCTCGACGGTTTCGCGCATGACGCGCTGGTGCGAACCGGTCAGCATCAGGGCACGAGTGGTCGGAATGCCCAGCGCCGCCATGGCTTCCGAGCACAGGAATTCGCGGATCGAGGAGCGCAGCACCGCGCGGCCGTCGCCCATGCGCGAATAGGGCGTCAGGCCGGCGCCCTTGAGCTGCACTTCCATAGTGCCGTTCGGGCCCGGCAGGTCGCCCAGCGTGATCGCGCGTCCGTCGCCGAGCTGGCCGGCCCAGACGCCGAACTGGTGGCCCGAATAGACCGCTGACAGCGGCTGGGAACGCACCGCCACCTTGTTGCCGGTAAAAACGTCGACGAAATCGTCCCCGGCAAGCGCCTGCGGGTCGAGCCCTACCTGCGCCGCCGCGGGTGCACTGGCAGCGATGAAATAGGGCGCCGGCAAGGGCGTCGGCATCAGCCGGGTATGGAAGGCCGGCGGCAACTCGGCAAACGAGTTGTTGAAGGGGAGTTCGTCAGCAGTGATGGCAGCTCCTTCGGTAGGCGGTCGGCACGCTTATGCGTGTGGTATTGGCAGGATTCTACCGTACCGGGCCGATTCCATCGGCGCACGGCTGCATCCGGCCATGCTGCGGCGCGCAATCGAATTGCATTGACGTCAGCGCAACTGGGAGTTGAAACTCGAAATTTGTTGTACTAAGTACATGGAGACCTGATGAACGCTGCTGTGAACGCTTACCCGGCCAGTCCCCTGATAGGGCAGATGATGGACCAGCCGCTGCTGGTCTCGAACATTATCGAGTTCGCCGCCCGCCATTACGGCGCGAGCGAGGTCGTCTCGCGCCGGGTCGAGGGCGACATCCACCGCACCACCTACCGCGAGCTGGAGGCGCGGGCGCGCCGCATGGCCCAGGCCTTGCTGCGGCTCGGCGTGGGCATGGGCGACCGGGTCGCCACGCTGGCCTGGAACGGCTACCGCCACATGGAGCTGTACTACGCGGTGTCGGGTTCGGGCGCGGTCCTGCATACGATCAACCCGCGCCTGCATCCGGAGCAGATCGCCTACATCATCAACCATGCCGAGGGCCAGTACCTGTTCTTCGACCTGACTTTCCTGCCGGCGATCGAGGCGATGGCGCGCCACTGCAAGACCATCAAGGGCTATGTGGCCATGTGCGGGCGCGAGCACATGCCGCAGGAGACCGACATCCCGATGCTGCTGTGCTACGAGGACCTGGTCGACTCCGCCTCCGGCGAGTATGCCTGGCCGCAGTTCGACGAGCGTTCGGCCGCCAGCCTGTGCTACACCTCGGGCACGACCGGCAATCCGAAGGGCGCGCTGTACTCGCATCGCTCGACCGTGCTGCACGCGTATGCGTCCGCCATGCCCAACGCGCTCAACGTGTCCGCCCGCGATACCGTGCTGCCGGTGGTGCCGATGTTCCATGTGAACGCCTGGGGCCTGCCGTATTCGGTGCCGCTGTCGGGGGCGAAGATGGTGTTCCCAGGACCGGCCCTGGACGGCAAGTCGCTGTACGAGCTGTTCGAGGCCGAAGGCGTCACGTTCTCGGCCGGCGTGCCCACCGTCTGGCTCGGCCTGGTCAATCACGTGCTGCAGAACGACCTGCGCTTTTCCACCTTCCGGCGCACCGTGATCGGCGGCTCGGCCTGCCCGCCGGCCATGATGGACCTGCTCATCGACAAACTGGGCGTCGAGGTGGTGCACGCCTGGGGCATGACCGAGATGTCGCCGCTCGGCACCGCCTGCACCCTGCTGGGCAAGCACCTGGCGCTGCCGGACGAGGCCCGGCGCGCCGTGCTGCGCAAGCAGGGGCACGCCATCTACGGCGTCGACATGAAGATCGTCGACGACGACGGCAGCGAGCTGCCCTGGGACGGCGCCACCTACGGCCACCTGCTGGTGAAGGGGCCCTGGGTGGTGTCGGGCTACTTCCGCGGCGAGGGCGGGGACGTCCTGCAGGATGGCTGGTTCCCGACCGGCGACGTGGCCACCATCGATCCGGACGGATACCTGGCGATCACCGACCGCAGCAAGGACGTGATCAAGTCGGGCGGCGAGTGGATCGGCTCGATCGACCTGGAAAACATCGCCATGGCGCACCCGGCGGTGCTGCAGGCCGCCTGCATCGGCGTCGCGCACCCGAAGTGGGCCGAGCGCCCCTTGCTGGTGGTGGTCAAGCGTCCCGGCGCTTCAGTTTCGCGCGAGGAGTTGCTGGCCTGCTTCGAGGGCAAGGTGGCCAAGTGGTGGATCCCGGACGACGTGGTCTTTACCGAGGCGCTGCCGGTCGGCGGCACCGGCAAGATCCAGAAGAACAAGCTGCGCGACATCTACCAGGAGCACCGGCTGCCGACCGCCTGACGCCGTCAGGCCGGCGGCACCCGGTTGACCAGGGCTTCGCCGCGCTCAAAGGCGCTGATGCTGTCGATTGTGGTCTGCATGATCTGGCCGATCGCTTCCACCGTGAAGAAGGCCTGGTGGCCGGTGACGATCACGTTCGGGAAGGAGACCAGGCGCTGGATCACGTCGTCGCAGATGATGGTCGAGGACAGGTCCTGGAAGAACAAATTCGCTTCCTGTTCGTAGACGTCGATCGCCAGGCCGCCGAGCTGTCCGCTCTTGAGCGCCGCGATGGCGGCTTCGGTGTCGACCAGGCCGCCCCGGCTGGTGTTGACCAGGATGCTGCCGCGCTTGAGCCGCGCCAGGTTGTGCGCATTGATGATGTAGCGCGTCGCCTCCGTCAGCGGGCAGTGCAGCGACACCGCGTCGCTGCGCGCGAGCAGCTCGTCGACCGCGACGTAGCTGCCGCCGGCCTCCTCGAAGCCCCGGCTCGGGTAGGGATCGTGGCCGAGGATGGTGCAGCCGAAACCGGCCATGATGCGGGCGAAGATCACGCCGATCTTGCCGGTGCCGATGACGCCGATGGTCTTGCCGTGCAGGTCGAAGCCCATCAGGCCCTCGAGGTCGAAATTGCCGTCGCGGGTGCGGGCGCTGGCGCGCGCGATCTTCCGGTTCACGCCCAGCAGCAGGCCTACCGCGAATTCCGCGACCGAATGGGGCGAATAGTCGGTGACGCGCACCACCTCGATGCCCAGCTGCGTAGCCGCCGCCACGTCGATCTGGTTGTAGCCGGTGGAGCGGGTCGCCACCAGCCGCGTGCCTTGCCGGGCGAGCGCGGCCAGCACCTGGGCGTCGACGCTGTCGTTGACGAACACGCAGACCGCCTCGCAGCCTTCGGCCAGGCTGGCGCTCGCCAGGGTCAGGCGGTCTTCGAAAAAGCGCAGCTCGTGGCCGGCATCCTGGTTGGCGCGTGCCAGCAGGGTCTTGTCGTAGCGGCGCGCGCTGAATACGGCGGTCTTCATCGGATGGTTCCTCCCCTGGTTCAGGCCTGGCGGGTATCCCAGCCCGGCGGATCGCCCTTGCGGTACAGGGCTTCGAGTTCCTCGGCCGGCAGGGGGCGCGACAACAGATAGCCCTGGATCTCGTCGCAACCGTGCTGCCGCAGGAAGCAGGCCTGTCCGGGCGTTTCCACGCCCTCGGCGTTGACCTTCATGCCGAGCGTGCGGGCGAAGGAGATCACGGCCAGCGCCACCGCCGCGGCGCTCTGGTCGCCCTCGATTTCCTTCACAAAGGAACGGTCGATCTTCAGCTTGTCGACCCGGAAGTAGCGCAGCGCGCTCAGGCTCGAGTAGCCGGTGCCGAAATCGTCGATCGAGGTGCGCACGCCCAAGGCCTTCAGCTCTTGCATCAGCGTCGATGCGTACTCGAGGTCGTGCATGATCGAGCTTTCGGTGATTTCCAGCTCCAGGCAGCTGGGATCCAGCTTGGTGTCGCGCAGCACGGCGTCCACCACCTCGACGATGCGGCGGTCGCGCAGCTGCCGGGCGGCGACGTTGACCGCCACCGACTTGCCCGGCAGGCCGGCCCGGTGCCACGCGGCGGCCTGGCGGCAGGCCTGCTCCAGCACGTGCTCGCCGAGGGCCACGATCAGGGACGACTCTTCGGCCAGCGGAATGAAATCCCCAGGCGGCAGCAGGCCGCGCTTCGGGTGCTGCCAGCGCACCAGGGCTTCGACGCCGCGCCAGGCGCCGGTGTGCAGGTCGAGCTTGGGCTGGTAGTGCAGCACCAGCTGCCCGTGGGGAATCGCTTCGCGCAGCTCGGCTTCGCGTTCCATGCGCTCGGCGACCGCGGCGTCGCGCGTGCTGGCGTAGAACTGCATGCCGTCCTTGCCGGAGCGCTTGGCCCGATGCATGGCCGAGTTGGCGCGGCGCAGCAGCAGCTCCGGGTCTTCGCCGTCGAACGGGTAGACGCTGGCGCCGATGCTGCCCGTGACCACCAGCTCCTTGTCGTCCAGCCGCAGCGGCGCGCGCACGGCGGCCAGCATCTCGTGCAGCCAGTGGCTGCTGCGCTCGACGTGGTCGAGTCCGGCCAGCAGGATCACGAATTCGTCCGAGCCGATCCGGGCCACGGCCTCGCAGTCGGGCACCACCCGGCACAGCCGCTGGGCAGTCTCGCGCAGGAAGGCATCGCCGCAAGCATTGCCCAGGCCGGTATTCATGAAACTGAAGCTGTCGAGGTCGAGGTAGACCACCACGACCACGTGCCCGTCGCGGCGCGCGTGCGAAATGGCGGTGTGCAGGCGGTCGAGCAGGAGCGGCCGGTTGGCCAGCCCGGTGAGCAGGTCGTGGGTGGCGCGGTATTCGAGTTCGCGGGTGCGCTCGGCGACCCGCAGTTCGAGGCTGTCGCGCGCCTGGCGCAATTCCTCGTTGAGCCGGACCAGTTGCGCCTCGTACAGGCGTGACGCGAGCACCCGGCTGATCGTGCTGGAGATATTGCTGAGAAAGTCGCGGTAGGGGCGCAGGGCCGCTTCATCCGCAATCTGCACCACCAGGCAGCCAAAATGCTGCTCGGGAGTGCGGATGGGAAAGCAATGCCCCTCGTGGCCGATGTTGCGCTGCAGGTTGCCGGCGGGAGCCGGACCGGCGCCGCCCTTGCAGCATCCGAGCAGGGCCGCGATGGCCGCGGTCGGCGGCGTCGTGCGCCCCTCGAGGTGGACGTGGGCATCGGCGATGCCTGGCACGCCCGAGAGTGCGCGCCGGACGAAGCCGTCCAGGCGGGCGTCGTCGGGCAGGGCATCGATGGCCTGCTGGATCACCAGCAGGCGTCCGAGGACGGCCGCGCTGGGCTCGCCGTTGTCATGCCCCGGGGTGGTGTCCATGCCTGGCGGGCGGATGCTGGTAAAAAGGATTGCGCAGGATGTGGCCGCCGACGATCAGGATCGGATGGACGCTCATGACATCGAACATGGTGGCGCCGTCGAACTGGCGCAGGTCGTACTGGCACATCACCGTCACCGGCGCTTCCAGGACCAGGTCATTGATGCGCGACTCGCACTCGATGATCCGGTCGGCGCCGGGAATGCCGCGCAAGGCCCAGGTCATCTCGCCGGCGAAGCGGGCGCCGGACTGGCCGGCGGCGATGCACTGGTCATACGCGGCGCGCAGGCGCGCCAGCATTGCGTCCGGATCGAAGCGGCCGTCCGGATAATAGCCTTCGCTCGTGGTCGCGATGTCGATGCGGCCAGGCAGGCCGCGCCCGGCGCTCGCCAGGTCGAGTTCCTCCATGACGCGCGGCAATCCAGCGGCGTCGGGAACGTCCGCCACGTAGTTGAAGCATTCATGGTCGAGCAGCGCATGACGTGCGAACAGCGGCAGGATGCGGCGCCGCTCCTCGTCGTCGTTGTAGAGGTAACAGATGTGGGTCCCTTCCGGGTAGCGCTCATCCGTGAAGCCAAGGCAGATGTGCCGTCGTTCTTCGCTCATGCGCAGCTCCAGTGTCCTGTCCGTACAGCATACACCGGCGCCGGAGATGAAGCTGCCCGTTAGGCGCGGCCCGGCAGGACGTGGCGGAAGGTGGGCTCGATGCCCAATGCATGCAGATGGCGCACGATGTCTTCCAGCGTCGCGTCCTTCAGCAGCAGACCGTCGGGTGGCGCCGCGAGCGGAGCCAGCGGGGGCGCGCCTTCGCGCGGCCGGTGCATGGCGGCCATCGCCTGCTCGAACTGCGCAGGAGTGATGCTTTCCAGTCCTTCCAGGAAAGCCAGCTGGGCCGCCACGGGCGGCGCGATGTCCAGCCCTTCCTCCCCGGCGAACGAGGCGCCCATGCCGGGATGGATGAAGGCCGCCCATTTGCCGGTCGCGCCGTGGAGGCAGGGCGGCAGCTCGACCGCGCTGCTGGCGTGCAGGGGCAGTTCCGGGAACCAGGCGGTGCGCAGCAGGGAGAGGAAGCGGCGCACATCGGCTACCGGCACGGGCTCGCGCAGCGACAGCCACAGGCGGAAGGCGTTCGCGCCGGTGACGCTCACCGCCGGGGCCGGGAAGCCCAGCTTCTCCTGCAGGGTATTGGCGACCTCGCACAGCTGGGCCCAGTGGCGGCTCTCGTCATCAGCCGCGCGCGGGAAGTCGATGACGATGGCGCGCGTCAGGCCGTCTTCCGAGACCAGCGGCGTGGCGGCCGGATGGTGGCCGGGTTCGAGGCCGGGCATGAGATAGAGCCGGACCAGTTGTGCGAGCAGTTTTTCCATGTATCGAATGATTCAGGAGCGAGAGGCGCGTATTCTGGCACATTCGGCGCCGCCCGAAAATAATACGAACGTTCTTTTAGTTGAGGTATAGTTAAAAAATTGCGCCAGGCTGGTGCCTGGGTACTGACAAGGAGAAGAAGAGACATGAGCGCCGACTACACCGTCCAGGGCAGCGTTGCCGTAGTGACCCTGAATAATCCGCCGGTCAACGGCCTGGGCCTGGAGACCCGGACCGCCGCGGTCGCGGCTATCGGGCGCGCCGAAGCCGACGCGGCCGTCAAGGCCATCGTCCTCACCGGCGCCGGCAAGGCCTTCTCGGGCGGCGCCGACATCCGCGAATTCAATTCGCCCAAGGCCCTGACCGAGCCGACCCTGCACAGCCTGATCCGCGTGGTGGAAAACTGCAGCAAGCCGGTGGTGGCCGCGATCCACAGCGTCTGCATGGGCGGCGGCCTGGAGCTGGCGCTGGGCTGCAACTACCGCGTCGCTTTGCCGGGCGCCCAGATCGCGCTGCCGGAAGTGAAGCTGGGCCTGCTGCCGGGCGCCGGCGGCACCCAGCGCCTGCCGCGCGTGCTGGGCCTGGAAATGGCCCTGAACATGGTGGTGTCGGGCACCCCGGTGGCGTCCGAAAAGCTGGCCGGCACGGCCTTGTTCGACGAGGTATTCCCGGCCGGGACCGAGCTGATCGGCGCGGCCGTGGCCTTCGCCGACAAGGTCGCGGACTTGCGCCGCGAAGGCGGACCTCCATTGCCGAAGGTGCGCGACCGCGCCGTCGATTATCCGAACCCCGACGCCTTCGTGCAGGCCGCGCGCGAGAAGGTCAAGGCGATGGCCGGGCCGTTCCCGGCGCCTTTGGCCTGCGTCGAGACTGTCGCCGCGTCCGTGAGCAAGCCGTTCGAGGAAGGCTTGAGCTTCGAGCGCGAGCGCTTCCTGCACCTGATGCAGACGCCGGAATCGAAGGCTCTGCGCCACGCCTTCATGGCCGAACGCGCGGCCAGCAAGGTGCCGGACGTGCCGTCGGACACGCCGCTGCGGAAAATCGAGCGCGCGGCCGTGGTCGGCGCCGGCACCATGGGCGGCGGCATCGCGATGAACTTCGCCAACGCTGGCATCCCGGTGACCATCCTCGAAACAAAGCAGGAAGCGCTGGACAAGGGCCTGGCGACCATCCGCAAGAACTACGAGAACACGGTCAGGAAGGGCAAGCTGACGCAGGAGAAGTGCGAGCAGAGGATAAGCCTGATCACCGGCAGCTTGTCCTATGCCGACATCGCCCAGGCCGACATCGTGATCGAAGCCGTGTTCGAAGACATGGGCGTGAAGGAATTGGTGTTCCGCCAGCTCGACGACGCCATGAAGCCGGGCGCGATCCTGGCCTCGAATACCTCGACCCTGGACCTGGACCGCATCGCCGCGTTCACCAGGCGCCCGCAGGACGTGATCGGCCTGCACTTCTTCAGCCCGGCCAACGTCATGAAGCTGCTGGAGATCGTGCGCGGCAGGGAAACCGGCAAGGACGTGCTGGCCACCTGCCTGGCGCTGTCCAAGAAGATCAAGAAGACGGGCGTGGTCTCGGGCGTGTGCGACGGCTTCATCGGCAACCGCATGCTGGAGCAGTACCTGCGCCAGGCTTACTTCCTGCTGGAGGAAGGCGCGCTGCCGGAACAGGTGGATGGCGCGATCGAGCGCTTTGGTTTCGCGATGGGACCGTTCCGCATGAGCGACCTGGCCGGCAACGACGTCGGCTGGTATATCCGCAAGCGCCGCGCCATCGAATCGCCGCACATCGCCTATTCGAAGACCGCCGACCTGCTGTGCGAGGGGGGACGCTTCGGCCAGAAGACCGGGGCCGGCTGGTACGACTACCAGGCGGGCGAGCGCAAGGCGATTCCGTCCCAGCTGGTCAACGACATGATCGTGCAGCATTCGCGCGAGCTGGGCCTGGAGCGGCGCGCGATCGACGACGCCGAGATCGTCGAGCGCCTGGTGTACGCTCTGGTCAACGAAGGCGCGAAGATCCTGGAAGAAGGCATCGCCCTGCGCGCCTCGGACATCGACATGGTCTACCTGAGCGGCTACGGCTTCCCGCTGCACCGGGGCGGCCCGATGTTCCATGCCGAGTCCGTCGGCTTGCCCAAAGTGCTGGAAGCAATCCGCCGGTATGCCCAGGGCCGCCATGGTGACGCCTGGAAGCCGGCGCCGCTGCTGGAGCGCTTGGTGGCCGACGGCAAGGGTTTCGGCGCTTGACCCGCATGAAGAAGAAAACAGTTCCGATCGTGGCGGCGGCCGTCGCCGCCGCGCTTGCCCTGGCCACCTGGGCCAGCCCGCACTGGCAGCTCTACCAGATGCGCGCCGCGGTCGAGGCGCGCGACGCCCAGGCCCTGTCGCGCTACGTCGACTTTCCGAAGCTGCGCGAGAGCGTCAAGGTCCAGGTCATGCGCCGCCTGGGCGCGCAGGGCGCATTGGAAGAATCGCGTTCCAACCCGTTCGCGGCTTTTGGCCGGAGGATGGCGCTGGCGGTGATCGACCCGGTCGTCGATGCCGCGGTCTCGCCGGAGGGCGTGGCGGCCATGCTGGAGGCCGGCGACATCCGCGTGCAGCCCAGGCCGGAAGCGCCGTCCCAGCCGCCCGGCGAAGCGCCGCGCGAAAGGCTCAACTACGACGTCTCCTACCGCAGCTGGAACCAGGTGCTGGTCGAGCGGGCCGACGGCGGCGGTGTGGCCTTCGTGCTGGACCGTCACGGGCTGTGGCGCTGGAAGCTGGCGGGCGTCGAACTGCGCGATGACTGAGCGTGAGGATTGGTGAGTTTATCCGCCGGCCTGGGTGTTAACATCGTTGCCGTTTCGACCGGATGGAGACGAGGATGACCGATGTGATGACGACGAGCCTGGGCCGCAAGTGGTGGTTCCCAGGTATCCTGGGTTTCCTGAGCGCGGTGCTGACCATGCCGCTGCTGCGAACGGCGGGGATGGGATCGCCGGAAAGCTGGGCGCAATGGGTGGTGTACTTCCTGTGCTTCTTTACGATCTGGCGCTGCCTGGGCTTTCTCGGCTGGCTGGCCGTCTTGCTGATCGCGCCGAAGAGCAAGCTGCTCGATCCAGTCAAGCGCTAGGCGGCCTGCGCCGTTAAAAAAAATGCCGCTGTCTCCAGCGGCATTTTTCATTCGACTGACGCTCCCTCAGTCATGGGCGTAGATGTCGTTATCCTTGGTCTCGCGGACGAACAGGCCACCGATCACGACGGTCGCCAGCGCGATGATGATCGGATACCAGAGGCCATAGTAGATGTCGCCCTTGAATGCCACCAGGGCGAAGGTCACGGTCGGCAGCATGCCGCCGAACCAGCCGTTGCCGATGTGGTAGGGCAGGGACATCGACGTATAGCGGATCCGGGTCGGGAACATCTCGACCAGCATCGCCGCGATCGGGCCGTACACCATGGTCACGTAGAGCACCAGGATGAACAGCAGCAGCACCAGCATCGGTTTGTTCATCTCGGCCGGGTCGGCCTTGGCCGGATAACCGGCGGTGGTGAGCGCGCCCGTCACCTGCTTCTTGAGCGCGTCCTCCTGGGCCTTCGAGGCGGCGTCGAAGTTCAGGTTATCTGGCGTCATGACCGCGTTGAAGGACTGGAAGGTGGTCTCGCCCACCTTCACCGCCGCCACCGTGCCGGCCGGCGCTTCCTGGATGTTGTAGCTCACCGAGGCGGCGGTCAGCATGCGGGTCGCGATGTCGCACGAGGACGGGAATTTCTTGGTGCCGGTCGGGTCCACCTGGAAGTGGCAGGTGGCCGGGTCGGCGACGACCACGACCGGTGCGGTCTGGATCGCGCGTTCGAGGGCCGGGTTGCCGTAGTGGGTGATCGCCTTGAAGATCGGGAAGTAGGTGGCGGCGGCGATGACGCAGCCGCCCAGGATGATCCACTTGCGGCCGATCTTGTCCGACAGCGCGCCGAAGAAGATGAAGAAGGGCGTGGCCAGGGCCAGCGCGATCATGATCAGGATGTTCGCGGTCGGCTCGTCGATCTTCAGGGTCTTGGTCAGGAAGAACAGGGCGTAGAACTGGCCGGTGTACCAGACCACGGCCTGGCCCATGGTCAGGCCGGCCAGGGCCAGGAAGGCGACCTTGGCGTTCTTCGGCTTCAGGAAGGCCTCCGACAGCGGCGCCTTCGAGGTCTTGCCTTCGGCCTTCATCTTGGCGAAGGCCGGCGACTCGTTCATCGACAGGCGGATCCACACCGAGATGCCGAGCAGGACGACCGAGATCAGGAAGGGAATGCGCCAGCCCCAGGCCTGGAACTCTTCTTCGCCCATGGCGGTGCGGGTGGTCAGGATCACGATCAGCGACAGGAACAGGCCGATCGTCGCGGTGGTCTGGATGTAGGCCGTGAACAGGCCGCGCTTGCCGTGCGGCGCGTGTTCGGCCACGTAGGTGGCGGCGCCGCCATACTCGCCGCCGAGCGCCAGGCCCTGCAAGATGCGCAGCGTCACCAGGATGATCGGGGCCGCGATGCCGATGCTGGCATGGCTCGGCAGCAGGCCGACCAGGAAGGTCGAGGCGCCCATGATCAGGATCGTCACCAGGAAGGTGTACTTGCGGCCGATCATGTCGCCCAGCCGGCCGAACACCAGCGCGCCGAAGGGGCGCACGATGAAGCCGGCAGCGAAGGCCATCAGGGCAAAGATGAAGGTGGTGGTGGGGTCGCCGATGAAGAACTGCTTGGCGATGATGGTAGCGAGCGAACCGTACAGGTAGAAGTCGTACCATTCGAATACCGTGCCGAGGGAAGAAGCGAAAATGACTTTCCGTTCTTCCTTGGTGATCCCGGCGGAGGAAGGTGCAGCTTTCCCTCCGGCGGTCATGCCGGGTGTGATTGCCATGTGTGTCTCCGTATAGGTTTTAGTGTCACCGGAAATGCTGATTGTTTGTCAGCTGTCGCGGAGTGTGTGCCGGTTTCCTTACACGATAATTACTCCAAACTTACACGGAGCTTACAGTCGAGCTGTGCAATTGCAGCAACTCGGCAGTGATACGTGTCTTTACGCTCTAGGGATCGGCATGCTGCGGCGCGCAATGTGACTTGCCAAAATATTTACGAACGACCGTACTTCTTAGTATGCTATGCTCGATTGCCCCCCCTGATTGAAGGATTTGAAGAATGATCAAGCATATCGTGATGTGGAAGTTGAAGGATGAAGCCGAAGGCGCGGACAAGCTGAGCAACGCGCGCGAGATGAAGCGCCGGCTGGACGAGTGCGCGAACATCGTGCCGGGCCAGCTGAAGTTCGAGGTGATGCTGGCGCAGCCGGGACTGGAAGCGACTTACGACGTGGTGCTGTACTCCGAATTCGCGGACAAGGCGGCGCTGGAAGCGTACATCAACCACCCGACGCACAAGGCGGTGGTTCCTTTTATCGGGGCGGTACGGGAAGGGCGGCAGTGCATGGATTACGAGGTGTAAGCAGGCAGAAGCTTTGCTCATCCAAGCTTGGGTCCCGGCCTGCGCCGGGACGACGTGCGTGAGTCCGTAGCCGTAAGACCGTCGTTCCTGCCACTGGCAGAAACGACTTCCGGCGCAGGCCGGAACCCAGTTTCCTGCCCGAAGTCGGCTCAAGCATCAACACAACAGAACAAAACGGAGACCAAGCATGCGCACCACCCAGGAACTGTTCTCCCTCCGGGACAAGACCGCCATCGTCACCGGCGGCTCGCGCGGCCTCGGCCTGCAGATGGCCGAAGCCCTCGGCGAGCAGGGCGCCCGCGTGCTCCTCTCCGCGCGCAAGCAGGAAGAGCTCGACGAGGCCGTCGCCCACCTGGCGGGCCGTGGCATCGACGCCAGCGCCATCGCCGCCGACCTCTCGATTGAAACCGAGGTCCAGCGCTTCGTGCAGGAAGCCATCGCCCGCCTCGGCCATGTCGACATCCTGGTCAACAATGCCGGCGCCAGCTGGGGCGCCCCGGCCGAGGACTATCCGCTCGAGGCCTGGGACAAGGTGATGGACTTGAACGTGCGCAGCATCTTCCTGGTGACCCAGGCGGTCGGCAAGCTGTCCATGATCCCGCGCCGCTACGGACGTATCATCAGCATCTCCTCGATCGCCGGCCTGGCCGGCAATCCGCCGGGCACGATGCAGACCATCGCCTACAACACCTCCAAGGGCGCGGTCGTGAATTTCACCCGTGCGCTGGCCGGCGAATGGGGCCGCTATGGTATTACCGTGAACTCGATCGCGCCCGGCTTCTTCCCGTCGAAGATGACCAAGGGGGTGCTGGCCGCCTTCGGCGCCGAGAACCTGGCCAAGGATGCGCCCTTGAACCGCCTGGGCGACGACGAGGACCTGAAGGGCGCGGTGGTGCTGTTTGCGTCCGACGCCGGCAAGCACATCACGGGACAGACGCTGGCCATCGACGGAGGCGTGTCCGCGGTCTGATCAACAAGGGGAGGGAACATGAAGGATTTCCGCGGCAAGGTCGCCGTCATCACCGGCGCGGCCAGCGGCCTGGGGCGCGAGTTCGCCAACACCGCGGCCGGCCTTGGCATGAAGCTGGTGCTGGCCGACGTGCAGCCCAAGGCGCTCGAGCACGCGACCGAGGAGCTGCTGGCCCAAGGCGCCGAGGTGCTGTCGATGGTATGCGACGTCAGCAAGGCCTCGCACGTGCAGGAACTGGCCGACTCGGCGATCGCGCGCTTCCACCACGTGCACCTGGTCTTCAACAACGCCGGCGTCGGCTGCGGCGGCCTGGTGTGGGAGAACTCGGAACAGGACTGGGAATGGGTGCTCGGCGTGAACCTGATGGGTGTGGTCCACGGCGTGCGCGTGTTCACCCGGGTGATGCTCGAGTGCGCCCGGCGCGACCCCGGTTTCGAAGGCCATATCGTGAACACGGCCTCGATGGCCGGGCTGCTCACGCCGCCCGCGATGGGCGTCTACAACGTCTCCAAGCACGCCGTGGTGGCGCTGACCGAAACCCTGCACCACGACCTGAAGCTGGTCGATGCGCCGGTCAAGGCCTCGGTGCTGTGCCCGTATTTCGTGCCGACCGGGATCGCGCAATCCGAGCGCAACCGGCCGATTCAGATGGCCAGCCATGAACGCAGTACGGCGAGCCAGACGGCGGCGCGGATGCTGACCGAGAAGGCGGTCGAGTCGGGCAAGCTGACGGCGGCGGAGGTGGCGCGCATCACCTTCGAAGGCATTCGCGAGGAGCGCTTCTACATCTATTCGCACCCGCAGACGCTGGGGGCGGCGGTGGAGCGCTTCGAGGCGATGGTGCAGGGGAAGGAGCCGGCGGATCCGTATGCGGCGACGCCGCAGATCACCGAGATGTTGAGGGCCGGCGTCAAGGGCAGGCTGTAGGTACCACCATCCCCTGTTCTCTGCGCTGACTGTAAGACCGTCGTCCCGGCGCAGGCCGGGACCCAATTTTCGCAAGCAGAACTTGGGTTCCGGCCTTCGCCGGAACGACGTGCTCAAGCTAACGACACCAAAAGGCCTGGCCGAGGAGCGTCAAGCCGGCGTGCTGTCCGGCTGCACCACGCGTTCGTGCAGTTCCGGCTCGCCCTCGCGGTACAGCTTGACGACGGTGGAGGTACGGGTGCCGTAGCCTTCCATCTCGATGCACACCGGCGAGAGCATGCGTTCGACCTCGATCGGCATGCCGGTTTCCGGCAGGCGCAGGTCCGGCGCGCGAGTGGTATCGGCCAGCATCTCGAAATAGGCGTCTTCCGGCGCCGCCTGGCACAGCAGGCTGGCGAACTGCGCCTTGGTGCGCAGCACCTTGGGCCAGGGCGCGTCCAGCAGGCCGTTCGAGATGCCGTAGATGCGGCCCGGCTCGAGCGGCTGGCCGTTGCGTGGATCTTCGCCCCCGCGGTTCGAATACCAGTACAGGGTGTCGCGGTCGCCCAGCACCAGGTTGTAGCCGTTGTAGACGTCGCCGCGCGCGACGATGCTGTCCAGGTAGTCGGCTGCCGATTGCGAACCGGTGAGGAAGCCGGCCACCAGCTCGCCGCGCGAAGGCGCATCCGCGCGCCGTTCGGCGGGACCACGGATGTTGGTCAGGGCGGCGAACTTCGGGCCGTTCGGGCCGTCCGTCGTCACCCCCATCCAGCTGCCGCCGCCCTGCAAATCGCGGCCCGCGATCACGTGCGGATGCTCGGGCCAGGGCGCGGCCTTGGTTGCCGGGCGGTCGTAGTACTCGTCGCGGTTGGCGCAAGCGATGATGGGCACGCCCGGCAGCACCTGCCAGGCAAAGACGATCAGGCACATGTGTCAGGTCCCCGGTATGAGGTCAATGAATACTTCGGAGCGGCGCGCTCCCTGGATCAGGCCGGCGAGGCCGGCATCCAGGACGGCCTGTTCGACCCGGCTGCCGAAGGCCGCATCGACGCCCGGATAGACTTCCATCCAGGTCTGCAGGCCGTCGGACGCTTGCGGGCGGCGCTGGAGCAGCGTACCGCTGCCGCTACCAGCGAGCGCGAGCTGCATGGCACGCACGCGTGGCGCCAGTTGCCCGGCATCCTCGCTGCGCACCTTGTAGTAGACGTACAGGTCGATCATGCCTTAGAGCTCGAGCGCGTCGAGATGGTAGGGCATGTGCTGGAAGGCGAGGGCCGGGCCGCCGGCGGCGCCGTGGCGCACGTCTTCGCCGAGCGCATCGAGCTTCATCTCGACCAGCAGGTCGGCGCCGCCGAGGCCGTTCGCGGCGGCGTTCACCACCATGCCGCAGGGCTGGCCCGGGTCGGCCATCGAAAACACCTCGTCGCCGGCGCGCGCCGCCGGGTTGGCCACCGTGGCCAGCGCCGTGCGTCGTTTGAGCTTGCCAAGATACTGGCTGCGCGCCACGATTTCCTGGCCCGGGTAGCAGCCTTTCTTGAAGTTCACGCCACCCAGCAGCTCGAGGTTGACCATCTGCGGCACGAACTGCTCCTGGGTCGCGGCCGTCACTTGCGGCACGCCGGCGTGGATCGCGGCCAGCTGCCAGGCCTGGTTGCCGCCCAGGGCCAGCTCGCCGGCCAGGCCCGGCAGCGCGGAACTCGCGCTCTCGACCGTGGTCAGCCACAGGTAGCGCGGGGTGCCGAACACGTCCGCCAGGCGGATCACGGTGCCGAACGGGCCGTCGACCTTGCCGTAGGGCGCGGCTGGCAGCTCGGCGACGTGGCGACGCAGGGCGCTCTCGGCCCTAGCGCCGCCCAGGCCCAGCACGGCGGCAAACGGGGCTTCGCCGGTGGCGTCGCGCAGCTTGGCCTTGGCGCGCAGCACGAACATGCTCAAGCGCTTCTGCAGGGGCGGCTGGATGGCGCGCGGCAGCTGCAGGTAGACGGTGTCGGGCTCGGCGCCGGGGCTGCGCCAGTATAGCAAGGTCGCCTGCAGGCGGCCCTTGGGGGTGCAGTAGCCGGCCAGGCGGGCTTCGTTGCGGCCGAGGTGTTCGACGTCGTTGGTCAGCTGGTTGTGCAGGAAACTGGCGGCATCAGGGCCTTCGGCGGCGATGATGCCGAGGTCGGTGACCGTGGCCACGAATCCGTCGGCCAGCTCGCCAGCGGCCAGCGGGCGGCCGAAATCTTCCACTTGCGCGGCTTCGTCGATAGGGAAGCGGGCGCCGAGCGAGGATAGGGTATCTGTCCAGTTATGCATAAATCCAGTTAGTATTAGCAATTCTGTTTGCAAATAAGCTTTATCATTACGGGCTCATTATAAAGATGTCGGCAAAATCGCGCCGAGGACGGCCAAACTCAGGGTCGAACCCGCGGCGAAAACCACAACAACAACATATGGCATTCATCAAAAAACTCCTGGTCACCGGCGTCATCGTGTCGGTGGCCGCGGTCGCCGGCTTCTCGTACTGGGCCAAGATCCCGCTCGACACCGGCGGCAAAGCGGTCGAATTCAGCATCGCTCCGGGCAGCGGCGTGGGCGCGGCCGCCCAGCAGATGGCCAAGGCCGGCGTGCCGGTCAATCCGCAGCTGTTCAACATCCTGGCGCGCGTCACCGGCGAGGCCGGCCGGATCAAGGCCGGCAGCTACGAGCTCAAGCCGAATACCTCGCCGCGCCGCCTCTTGACCCAACTGGTGCGCGGCGAATTCGCGCAAGAGGCCATTACCATCGTCGAAGGCTGGACCTTCCGCCAGATGCGCGCGGCCATCGCGGCCCACCAGCGCCTGCGCCACGACACCGTCAAGCTGTCGGACGAGGAGCTGATGCAAAAGGTCTCGAGCGAGTACAAGGCGCCGGAGGGCCTGTTCTTCCCGGACACCTACCTGTTCGCCAAGGGCTCGTCCGAGCTCGAGATCTACAAGATGGCCCACCAGGCCATGATGAAGCACCTGCAGACCGCTTGGGAGGGACGCGACCCGAGCCTGCCGTACAAAACGCCCTACGAAGCCCTGACCATGGCCTCGATCATCGAGAAGGAAACCGGGCAAAAGAGTGAGCGCAACATGATCGCCGGCGTGTTCGTGAATCGCCTGCGCACCGGCATGATGCTGCAGACCGATCCGACCGTGATCTACGGCATGGGCGAGCGCTACGTCGGCGACATCCGCAAGAAGGATTTGCAGACCGATACCCCCTACAATACCTACATGCGCGCCGGCCTGCCGCCGACCCCGATCGCCTTGCCGGGCATCCAGTCGCTGCAGGCGGCGCTGGCGCCGGCCAAGACCCAGGCTCTGTATTTCGTGGCGCGCGGCGACGGCACCAGCCAGTTCTCGGACAACCTGAACGACCATAACCGGGCGGTCAACCAGTACCAGCGGCGGATCAACCAATGACGGCGCAGGGCAAGGCAGGAAAATTCATCACCTTCGAAGGCATCGACGGGGCCGGCAAATCGACCCACATCGGCTTCGTGACCGACTTCCTGGCGGCGCGCGGCAAGACCGTGGTCTCCTCGCGCGAGCCGGGCGGCACGCCGCTGGGCGAGAAGCTGCGCGAGCTGTTGTTGCACGAGAAGATGCACCTGGAGACCGAGGCATTGCTGATGTTCGCCAGCCGGCGCGAGCACATGGCGCGGGTGATCGAACCGGCGCTCGGACGCGGCGACTGGGTGCTGTCGGACCGCTTCACCGACGCCAGCTTCGCCTACCAGAGCGGCGGGCGCGGCCTGGACCGCGCCAAGCTGGAAGCGCTGGAACACTGGGTGCACCCGAGCCTGCAGCCGGATCTCACCCTGTTGTACGACGTCCCCCTCGAGGTGGCGCGCCAGCGCCTGGACGCCACCCGCACGCTCGACAAGTTCGAGCGCGAGCAGGCCGATTTTTTTGAGAAGTGCCGCAACGAATACCTGCGCCGCGCGGCGCAGTTCCCGGAGCGCATCGTGGTGGTCGATTCGACGCAGACGATCGCGGCCATCCAGGCGCAGCTGGGTCGGATTCTGACGGAAGTATTGGAGAAGTAGTCGTGACGATGTACCCCTGGCAGCAAGCGGCGTGGACGCGCCTCCAGCAGATGCGCGAGCGCCTGCCGCATGCCATCCTGTTCCACGGCCCCGCGGGCGTCGGCAACGCCGGCTTCATGGAAAGCTTCGCGCAGGCCCTCCTGTGCGAGAACGTGCGCCCGGACGGCCACGCCTGCGGCAGCTGCGCCTCCTGCGGCTGGTTCCTGCAGAACAACCACCCGGATTACCGCCGGGTGCGCCCGGAAGCGCTGGAAGACGAGCCGGCCGCCGAAGGCGAAGACGCCGCAGAGCCGGCCGGTAAGTCCAAGTCGAGCAAGGCGCCCTCGAAAGAGATCAAGATCGAGCAGATCCGGGCCCTGGCCGACTTCATGAACATCTCCACCCACCGGCAAGGCCTGCGGGTGGTGGTGCTGTACCCGGCGGAAAGCCTGAACATGCCGGCCTCGAACGCGCTCCTGAAAACCCTGGAAGAGCCGCCGCCGGGCACGGTGTTCCTGCTGTCCTCGAACAGCCTGGACCGCCTGCTGCCGACCATCCTGTCGCGCTGCCGCAAGTTCGCGCTGCCGATGCCCTCGCACGAGGAAGCGCTGGCATGGCTTAAGGAGCAGGGCGTACAGGATGCCGACAGCTGGCTGCGCGAGCAGGGCGGCGCGCCGCTGGCGGCGCTGCTTGAAGCCGAATCCGGCAGCCGCGAAGAGATGGAAGCGCTGCTGCATTTCCTGGCCAATCCGGCCGTCGACGGCGCCCTGCGCACCGCCGAGAAGCTGGCGAAGGCGTCCTTGCCGGCGCTGGTGGCATGGCAGCAGCGCTGGCTCTATGATGTGTTCTCGGTAAAATTGTCGGGCAAGATACGTTATTACCCGCGCTACCAGCGCGAACTTGCGGCCCTGGCCGGCAGGGTGTCTACTGGCAGCCTGAACCGGGCGATCAAGGCCGCCAACGAGCGCCGCGCCGTGGCCGACCACCCGCTGTCGGCAAAACTGTTTGTCGAAGATATGTTGCTTGAGTACACTTCGTGCTGCGCATGAAAGGAAGCCGATGAACGCCAACCCCGCAGAGCCGAACGTTCCGCAGCAGCCGCGGCCGTCCGTGCTGTCGCTGGCGATCAAGGAGAAGGCCGCCCTGTACGCGGCCTACATGCCCTTCCTGAAGAACGGCGGCATGTTCGTGCCGACAACCAAGCCGTATAAAATCGGCGACGAGATCTACCTGATCCTGTCGCTGATGGACGACCCCAACAAGTACCCGATCGCCGGCAAGGTGGCCTGGATTACCCCGGCGGGCGCGAACAACAACAAGGCGCAGGGCATCGGCGTGCACTTCCCGGCGGACGAAGCCGGGCAGCGCGCCAAGCTGCGCATCGAAGAAATCCTCGGCGCGGCGCTGCGCTCGGCGCGCGCCACCCATACGCTCTAATTCAGTTTCTCTCATCTTTGCTGGTACAAGATCAGCTGCGCTTAATGTCTGCCTCCATGCCGTCCTACGTCCACCGCCTCGCCACCCGCGACGACCTGCCCGTCATCGTCGACATCTACAATTCGACCATCGCCTCGCGCGAAGTCACCGCCGACACCGATCCCATCACCGTAGGGTCGCGCGAACAGTGGTTTGCCGACCATACACCCGAGCGCCGGCCGCTGTGGGTGATCCACGCCGCCGGCGATACGGCCGAGAACCCGGAAGTGCTGGGCTGGCTGTCCTACTCGAATTTCTACGGCCGCCCGGCCTATTCGGGCACGGCCGAGGTGTCGATCTACATCGCGGAAAGCGCGCGCGGCAAGGGTATCGGGCGCTACTGCCTGGAGCTGGCGATGGCGCACGCGCCGAATGTGAACGTGCACACGCTGCTGGGCTTCATCTTCGGCCACAATGCGCCGAGCCTGGCCCTGTTCGGCAAGTACGGCTTCGAGAAGTGGGCGCATTTCCCGCGCGTGGCCAACCTGGACGGGATCGAGCGCGACCTGATCATCCTGGGCAAACGGGTTGCCTGAGACTGCATTCGATCTCCCTCCGGGTACAATACCCGGATGTTTATCGATTCCCACTGCCACATCAATTTCCCGGAGCTGGCTGCCCGGATGCCCGAGATCCTGGCCAAGATGGCCGAGAACAAGGTGACGCACGCGCTGTGCGTCTCGGTCGACCTGCCGGACTTTCCGCAGGTGCTGGCCCTGGCCGAACAGCACCCGCACATCTTTGCCTCGGTCGGTGTCCACCCCGACTACGAAGACACGCCCGAACCGAGCGTGCAGCAGCTGGTCGAGCTAGCGCAGCACCCGAAGATCGTCGCCATTGGCGAAACCGGCCTCGACTACTACCGGCTCGAGGGCGACCTCGAATGGCAGCGCGAGCGCTTCCGCACCCATATCCGCGCCTCGCGCGAGACCGGTAAACCGCTGATCATCCATACCCGGGCGGCATCGAGCGACACCATCCGCATCATGAAGGAAGAGGGCGCCGGTACCGATGCGGGCGGCGTGGCGGGCGTCATGCACTGCTTTACCGAGTCCTTGGCGGTCGCCCAGGCGGCGATGGAGCAGGGCTTCTACATCTCCTTCTCCGGCATCGTCACGTTTAAAAGCGCCAAGGAACTGCAGGAAGTGGCCAAGGCCGTGCCGCTCGAGCGCATGCTGATCGAGACCGACTCGCCCTACCTGGCGCCGGTGCCCTACCGCGGCAAGATGAACGAGCCGGGCTACGTGGCCCACGTGGGCGAGTTCATCGCCAACCTCAAGGGGGTCTCCTTGCGCGATGTCGCGGCGCAGACCAGCGACAACTTCTTCACCTTGTTCAAGACTGCAAAGGCCTGACATGACCCGAGTCCGCCGCGCCATCCTCAAGAGCTGCCTTCTGGCATTCCTACTCCACCTTGGCACGGCCGCGGCGGCGACGCCCGGGCAGGTCGCCAGCTTCTTCCGCGCGGTGCAGGTCGATAACGTGTCCGCCGTCAAGGAGATGGCGGGCAAGGTAGTCAACCCGAACGGGATCAACCCGGTCGGCGGCGAGCCGGCCCTGGTGCTGGCGGTGCGCGAGGGTTCGATGCGCGTGTTCGACGCCTTGCTGCTTCAGCCCGGCATCGACCTGGAAGCGCAGGCGATGAACGGCAACACGGCCCTGATGATGGCGGCCTTCAAGAACAACCGGCGCGCCGCCGAAGCCCTGCTGGCCAAGGGCGCCAAAGTGAACCGCGCCGGCTGGACGCCGCTGCACTATGCCGCCGCCGGCGGCGCCGAGGACATCGCGCGCCTGCTCATCGATCGCAAGGCGAAGCTGGACGCACTGTCGCCGAAAGAGAGCGGCGCTTACACGCCCCTGATGATGGCGGCGCGCGAAGCCCAGCCGGGCATGGTGCGCCTGCTGCTGGAGGCGGGCGCCAATCCCGCGTTGAAGAACACCGAGGGATTGACGGCAGCCCAGATCGCCGAACGCGCCGGCCAGGCTGACATCGCGGCCACGATTTCCGGCTTCAAGCGCTAGCAATTTACATTTCCATTGGGAACTAAGCGGTAAATACCCCGCAGCTCCGCGCATGGACCGCGTGCATCCTTGGCCATAATGCCTTCACGGACAATGACCATGAAGGAAGACGGGCCAACCATGCTGAACGAACGCGAAATCGAAAGCTGCTACCTGGGGCAGTTCATTCCAGTGCACTACCATCACAATATGCTGATGGACCAGAACCGGATGCACAGCTTCAAGTCCGCGATCCATTACGCGGTCAAGCCGGGCGCGAAGGTGCTGGAGCTGGGCGGCGGCACCGGCGTACTGTCCTTCTTCGCAGCGCAGAAGGCGTCGAAGGTCTATTGCGTCGAATTCAACCCCGACATGGTGCGCGAGGCGCGCAAGTTCCTGGCGCTCAACCCGAACGGCCACAAGGTCGAGGTGATTCATGCCGACGCCTTCGACTACCTGCCGCCCGAACCGGTCGACGTCGTCATCTGCGAGATGATCCACGTCGCCATGCTGCGCGAAAAGCAGGTCGAGGTGATTGAATCCTTCAAGCGCCGCTACCTGGCCAAATTCGGCGGCCCGCTGCCGGTGTTCCTGCCGGAAGCGGTGATCATGGCGGCCCAGCCGATCGAGCAGGAATACGATTTCGAAGGCTTTCACGCGCCGATCGTGCAGTTCCAGGAAACCGGCGTGGTCTATCCGGGCACCATCGAACTGGGCCAGCCGGCCGTGTACAGCCTGATCGACTTCAACCAGCCGGTCGACAATGTGTTCGCTTGGGAAGGCGGGATCTTGATGGAGAGAAGCGGCATGCTCAACGCCATGCGCTTCATCACCAAGAACGTGCTGGCCATCGTGCAGGAAGAATCGAACACCATCGACTGGCTGAACCACTACATGACCTTGCCGCTGGCCCAGCCGGTGAAGGTGGAGGCGGGCGACCTGGTGCACGTGGCCTTCCAGTACCGGGCGGGCGGCTCGATTCCGTCGCTGCAGGCCTCGCTGCGGGCCCAGGTGGTGAACCAGCGCGTGACGGAGCAGGTGGCGGCCTTCGCCTGATCCTTCCCTGGCGTCGGCCGGCGAGCAGTCGGCCGGCGGCCTAGGGTGCCACCTGCCCGCCATTTTCATCCATTCACCCCGCTTTTTGCCCCGTCTGTCGCAGACCGATTGTCCATCCAGGCGCAGCAACTTATCCTTCTCTCGTCTTGTCAGAACTGCTAGCTGCAGCGATGACTCACCAAAGGAGCGAGAACAATGTTAGGTTTCCTGCTATGGTTGCTGCTGCTGTTCCTGTGCTGGCCCATTGCGCTGCTGGCCCTGGTGCTGTACCCGCTGGTATGGCTCGTCTTGCTGCCGCTGCGGCTGCTTGGCATCGGGGTCGAGGCCGTGTTCGAGTTGCTGCGCGCCATTGTGATGCTGCCGGCGCGCATACTCGGGGCGTCGCCGGGCCGTTGAGCCTGGCGGCTGCCTCCGGCGGCTGAGTGTGGGTCAATTAACAGACGACAGCGTTTCGATCTTCTACTGTGGAAGTGCCCGCTTTCATCGGGAAAGCGGGCTTTGACTTTGAGGAAACGACTATGCGCCTGGATATTTACCGCCGACCAGAAACCGACGGCAAACTGTCTTACCTGGCAGTGCCGGAAGCACGCAATATCCCTGAAGAAGCGACCAACACCGACTGGGAAATCGAGGCTCGCGCCATCGAGGTCGCAGACGACGCCGACCAGCTGGAAGACTACGACATCGAGAACGTGGCCGACCAGATCAGCGAAAAAGGGTATGCGATCACCTCGGTCCAGCACTGAGTAGCGTTTCTCCCGGGTCCGGCCCCTGCCGGACCCCCATGACGCCGGCGCTCCAGGATGGAGTTGCCGGCGTGCCATAGTTTCCCAGAATTACGACCCGGCCGACGACGGCCCATTGGCCGTTGTGATATCCTGCGTCCCTCATCAAGGTAAGCCAGCAAGGACGGAGGTCGCAATGAAATGGGTCGTGGTCGGTTTTTATGTTCTGTCGATCCTGCACATCCACTTCCGTGGCCGTGTGCGCCTGCCTTTCCGCCGCCAGATCTTCGACCATTCGTCGTTCATGGCGCCGATTAACATCTTCATGCACAAGTTCTCGCGGGTTCCGAGCACGCCCTTCATCCCGGTAAGCGAGTTCCCGGAACTGGCGCGCCTGCAGGAAAACTGGCCCGTCATCCGCGCCGAGGCCGAGAACCTGCTGGCACTCAAGAAGATCAAGGCCGCCGAGCAGAACGACGACGCTGGCTTCAATTCCTTCTTCAAGAACGGCTGGAAGCGCTTCTACCTGAAGTGGTACGACGCCAGCCATCCGTCGGCCGAGCGCCTGTGCCCGCAGACCTATGCGCTGCTGCAGTCCATCCCCTCGGTCAAGGCCGCGATGTTCGCCGAGCTGCCGCCGGGCGGCAAGCTGAACCCGCACCGCGACCCCTTCGCCGGCTCGATGCGCTACCACCTGGGCCTGGCCACGCCCAACGACGACCGCTGCTTCATCGAAGTCGACGGAGAACGCCACAGCTGGCGCGACGGCCAGGGCGTGGTGTTCGACGAAACCTACATCCACTGGGCCATCAACGGCAGCGAGAGCGACCGCATCATCCTGTTCTGCGACGTCGAGCGTCCGATGCGCTACCGCTGGATGGGGGCCTTCAACCGCTGGTTCGGCCGCACCGTGATGACCGCCGCCGCCTCGCCCAACGAAACCGGCGACCAGGTCGGCCTGGTGAGCAAGCTGTTCCGCATCTCCTTCTACATGGGCCAGTACCGCCGCCGCCTCAAGGCGTGGAACAAGACGGTCTACAACATCACCCGCGTGGCGCTGGTGATCGCGCTGGCCGCCTTCATCTACTGGATCTGAGCGCCGGCCGTCCATCTTCTGGCGGGTGCCGCAAAAATCCTGTTCGCAGCAGAATAGGGCTTTTGACGATCATCACAGGGAGGAAGGCATGTCGAAAGTCCTGGTGTTGTATTACTCGACCTATGGCCACATCGAGCAGATGGCCAATGCGGTGGCCGAAGGTGCGCGTGCGGCCGGCGCGACGGTGACGGTCAAGCGTGTTCCCGAGACGGTGCCGGAAGAAATCGCGAAGAATGCCCACTTCAAGCTGGAGCAGGACGCCCCGATCGCGACCGTGAACGAGCTGCCCGACTACGACGCCATCATCATCGGTGCGCCGACCCGCTACGGCCGCATGCCCTCGCAGATGGCGGCCTTCCTCGACCAGACCGGCGGCCTGTGGGCGCGCGGTGCGCTGCACGGCAAGGTCGGCGGCGCCTTCACCTCGACCGCCACCCAGCACGGCGGCCAGGAAACCACCCAGTTCTCGATCATCACCAACCTGCTGCACTTCGGCATGATCGTGGTCGGCCTGCCGTACAGCTACGCGCCCCAGATGACGCTCGACGAGATCGTCGGCGGCAGCCCGTATGGCGCCTCGACCATCGCCGGCGGCCAGGGCCAGCGCCAGCCGAGCGAGCTCGAACTGGGCGGGGCGCGCCACCAGGGCGAACTGATCGCCCGCACCGCCAACAAGCTGTTCGGCTAAAGGGGCAGAAAACCGGCCTGCTGCGGCGGGCCGTCCGGAAGTTTGCTATCGTTGGCAGTCCTGCAATCCATAGGACTTCCGCCATGCCAGACCTCAGCGCTTTCGGCATCACCGCCAAGTGGCCCGCGCAGCACCCCGACCGCATCCAGCTGTACTCGCTGCCCACGCCGAACGGCGTGAAGGCATCGATCATGCTCGAGGAGACGGGGCTGCCCTACGAGCCGCACAAGGTCAGTTTCGAGACCAATGACCAGTTGTCGCCGGCCTTCCTCTCGCTCAACCCCAACAACAAGATCCCGGCCATCATCGACCCGAACGGGCCGGGCGGCAAGCCGCTGCCCCTGTTCGAGTCCGGCGCCATCCTGCTCTACCTGGCCGAGAAGAGCGGCCAGTTCCTGCCGAGCGATCCGGCAGGGCGCTACGCCGCCATCCAGTGGCTGATGTTCCAGATGGGCGGTATCGGTCCGATGTTCGGCCAGCTCGGCTTCTTCCACAAGTTCGCCGGCCGGGATTACGAGGACAAGCGCCCGCGCGAGCGCTACGCGAACGAATCGAAGCGCCTGCTGGGCGTGCTCGAGGGCCAGCTGGCCAAGCACCGCTGGGTGGCGGGGGAGGAGTACACGATCGCGGACATCGCGATCTTCCCATGGGTGAACAACCTGGTCGGTTTCTACGATGCCGGCGAACTGGTGGGGATCCAGGACTTCCCGCGCGTGACGGCGGCGCTCGAGGCCTTCCGCGCCCGGCCGGCGGTGGCCGCCGGCCTGAAGATCCCCGGCTGAGAAGGACTCAGGTGCTGCTCAGGTGCTGCGCCGGCGGCGCAGCACGCCCATCGCGGCCAGCGCCAGGCCGAACAGCCAGAGGCTGCCGGGTTCCGGCACTTCCACCGGCGCCGGCGGCACGATCGCCTGCGGGGGCAGTGGCTCCGGCGTCGGCTTGGGCTGCACGGGTTCCGGCACCGGAGCAGGCTGCACGGGTCCCGGCGCCGGAGCGGGTGGCGCGGGCGGCAGCGGCGTCGGCGCAGGGAGCGTCGGTTGCGGCTGCGTCACGGGGCCGGGCGCGGGATTCGTGCCGGGATTCGTGCCCGGCAGCGGCGCTTCGAACCCGGGAGTGGGCGCAGGCGTGCCCGGGGTCGTGGTCGTATCGGGCAGCGGGCTCGTCACCGGCTCGCCGCCGGCCGGGGCGCCGCCAGTCGTGCCGCCATCAAGCGAGGGCGCCGGCGCGCCCGAAGAACCGCCAGTGCTGCCGGTACCCACTTCGGGGACGACTTCCGTAGCGGCAGGTGCCTCGGGCGCGGGGGCAGTGACCGGCCGGCTGGTGGGACGCGGGCGGCTGCCCATGCTGCTCGATGCGCCCGACAAACCCAGGGTCGTGACCGGCCCGATGCTGCTTGCGCTCGAACCCAGGTTCGCGGCGAGCGCGCTGGTCGCGGGCGTGGCGGCGCTGCCGCTGCCGCCGGCTGCGCCGGCGCCGCGGGCCGGGAAGCGCATCCCGGTATGGCGCGGGATGCTGCCGTTGGCGGCCATCGCCACCGGCAACCCGTCCGGTCCCAGCGCGTATTCTTCCCCCTCGGCGAGTTCGATCGCCTGGTCGAGTTCTTCCATGGCGGGCCGGTGGGCTTCCACCGGGTACTGGGGCAGGTCGGAAATGCGGTTGGCGCAGCGCGCCCGCATCTCGTTGCGGCCGTCGCTGAGCAGGGTTTCGCCCGGGGCCAGCATGACCTTGTGGGCAGTCCAGTACACCTTGTCGCCCTTGCGGTAGGACACGTGCACCGCGCGTGGCTGGTCGACCACCACGGTGCGTGCCTTGCCGGTGTCAAAGGTCGCATAATGGGCGGCCACCACGCTGTCGGTGCGGATGATGCGCTGCAGTTCGGACTGACCCGAGACGCCGCCCGGGACCACCGAATACGGGTAGATGCGGCGCAGGCCACGCTGGGGCGATTCACCGGCGCCGGACGCGCCGTTCAGGGCAAGCGCCGGCATGAAGGGCGCGGGCACGGCCGCGGCGACCGGATCTGGTTTCCATGTCAACATGAACACGGCAGCCGCGGCCAGCAGGCCGGCGCCAGCCACGGCGGCGATGCGCTTGCGCAGGCGGGCACGTGAGAGCAGGCGGCGGCTGTAGGGATAGCTGCGGTCCATATTGAACAGAAGTAGGAGTGATCCTACAGGTTAGTTCATTTCTTATAATTAAGCTAGGTTTCCTTTGCGAAAATTGATGACGATGTTGTAATTAGCGCGGGTGCATAGGGGTCTTGCGCCTGAATCACTCAAATCGCTACGTATTTCCACGTAGCGTACAGGCCGTGTTGCTGGACGGCGGATAGGATAAACTGTCCGCTCAATACCAATTCATCAACAAAGGATGGAGACTATGCGACAATTTTTCGGCAACGCCGGACGTACCACCTTGAAGCTGGCATGTCTAGCTGCGGCATCGGCGATTTCTTTCAGCGCGCTGGCCCAGAACTGGCCTGGCTCGACCGTGACAGTGGTGGTGCCATGGCCGCCGGGCGGACCCTCGGACATCGCGGCGCGTCCGCTGGCCAAGGGCCTGACGCAGGGCCTGGGCCAATCCTTCGTGATCGACAACCGCGCCGGTGGCGGCGGCAACATCGGTACGGCGGCCGTCACCCGCGCCAAGCCGGATGGCTCGACCCTCCTGATCACCTCGAGCGCGCCGATCGTGATCAACCCGAGCCTGTACAAGAACATGAGCTTCGACCCGCTGAAGGACCTGGCGCCGGTCACCAACCTGCTGCGCGTGCCGCTGGTGCTGGTCGCCGGCCCGAACGTGCCGGCCAAGAACCTGAAGGAGCTGATGGCCTTCATCCAGTCCAAGAAGGGCCAGTTCTCGTATGGCTCCTCGGGCAACGGCACGCCCCAGCACCTGACCAGCGAACTGTTCGCCAGCGTGACCAAGCTGCAGATGACCCACGTGCCGTATAAAGGGTCGGCGCCGGCGATCTCCGACCTGCTGGGCGGCCACATCCCGATGATGTTCGACAGCACCATCGCGATCATGCCGCACATTAAGAGCGGCAAGGTCAAGCCGATCGCGATCTCGAGCGCCAAGCGCTCGCCGCTGCTGCCCGACGTGCCGACCTTCGCCGAAGCCGGCCTGCCGCAGATCGAGTCCTATGCCTGGTACGGCATGTTCGCTCCGGCCAAGACGCCGGCGAATGTGATCGCCAAGATCAATGCCGAGGCGATCAAGGTCATGAAGGGACCTGAGTTCCAGAAGGTGCTGGCCGATACCGGTTCCGACTTCGTGGGCGACACGCCGGCGAACTTCGGCAAGTTCGTGCAGGCCGAGCATGCTCGCTGGGGCAAGGTCGTGAAGGACAGCGGCGCGACGGTCGACTGATCGCATTCGCGCACAGACAGGACGCCGCCCAGGGCAACCGGGCGGCGTTTTTTTAGCGTGCGACCTGGCGGATGCTGCCGTCCGCCTCGTGCTCGAGCGGTGCGATCGCGATCGAACGGCGGTGGCTGCCGCCGCCGGGCAGCAGATTGTCGTGATAGAAGAGCCAGCTTCTACCCTCATGCTCGACGATGGCCTGGAGGTTGGTCGAGATCTTCAGGTAGTCGAGCACCACGCCGCGGTACGTAAAGGGTCCCAGCGGCGAGCTGCCGGTGGCGTACAGGATCTGCCCGGGCCAGCCGCTGGAAAACGTGAAGTAATAAACGCCTCCGCGCCGGTGCAGGAAGGGCGCCTCGCCGAATTTCTTCTTCGGGTCGGAGGCAGGCAAGCCGACGATGGCCAGGTCCAGGATCGGCCCGTCCAGGCTGACCATGTCGGCTTTCAGCTTCACGACCTTGGGTACCCGGGTGCCGAAGTACAGGTAGGCCTGGCCGTCCTTGTCGACGAATACGGCGGGGTCGATCGGTTCGTCGCCGGCATTCGGGTCGCGCGCCTTGTCGACCAGCGGGTCGAGGCGCGCATCGACGAAACCGCCGTCGGGGCGGCTGGAGACGGCGACGCCGATCTTGTCGCCGCTGACCGGCGCGTAGAAATAGTATTTGCCGTTGCGGTAGGCCGCTTCCGGCGCCCAGGCCTTGGCGTCGGGCCGTGCCCATTTGAACACCGTCACGTCGAGCGGCACGCCGGCATCCTGCCAGCTGCGCATGTCCTTCGAGGTGTACAGGCGCCAGCTGACCGAATCCCAGTATTTGCCGCTATTCGAGGCGTCGTCGGTGGCGTACAGGTAGAACTTGCCGCCGTCCAGCGGGAACCAGTGCGGCGACGGGTCGGCATTGAAGCGCGGCGCGATCGGCTCGGCAGCCTGGGCAGACAGGACGAAGGCAAGGGCCAGCGGTAAGGCGGCCAGGCAGGGCATGGGGCGCTGCATCGTGACATCTCCGCAAATGGACATGCCGCCATGCTAGCGCCCGCGTGCCGCCCTGGGGCGGCCGCAGGCCACATGCTCAACGTGTTGATTGCCCGGCCCGAGCCGGGCGCGGATTTTTTACCAGTTGGTAAAAACCTCAGGCGCGCGGGCGCTGCTTGTGGAAGACCAGCGGGCTGTAAGGCACGGCCGAGGGTGGCGGCTGCTTGAGGATGTTGTCCTTCATCGCGCCCACCACGTGCATCTCGCAGGGCTTGCAGTCGAAGCGCAGGGTGTAGCGCTCGTTGCCGCTCACCAGGGTCATCGGCTCGGCCTTGACCTGGCCCTGCACGCCCTGCACCCCCTTGGCCTGCTTCGGGCACAGGTTGAAGGAGAAGCGCAGGCAGTGCTTGGTGATCATCAGGGACACCTCGCCCGGCTCTTCGTGCGACTCGTAGGCCGCGTCGATCAGCTGCACGCCGTGCTTGTGGTAGAAGGCGCGCGCCTTCTCGTTGTAGACGTTGGCCAGGTAGCTCAGCTGCTGATCAGGATAGACCGCCGGGGGCTCTGCCGCTGCCTTGCGCTGCGGACGGTCCCAGCTTGCCAGGCGCGCCGCTTCATGGGCGGCGATCGCGTCGCGGCGCAGCGCGTTGATCGCGCTCGAGGCCACGAACCAGGGCTGCGACAATTGCAGCTCGACCGCGCCGGCCTCGAACATCGTGTTGCCGAGCTTGGCGATGCTGGTGCGCAGTGCGCTTTCCGCCTGCGCCGCCTGCTGGGCCGGCTGCAGCGCGATCACGGCGCTGGTCGCAGTCTCGATGCCGTCCTCGTCGCGCAGGCTCAAGCGCAGGCCATCGGGCTGCTCGGCCAGCAGCAGGTCGACGCGGACCTTGCGCTCGGAGGACTTCTTGGAGAGCGCCGATTCCCAGTGATGGTCGCGGTTGCGGTGCACGATGGTGCCGACCTTCAGGCCGGCCAGGCTCTTGACCACTTCGTTCGGGAACACGCGCCAGTTCTGGCCATCCGCGTCCTCGCCCAGCTTCTGGGCCGTATTGGCCTGGATGCCGACCGTCTCGCGCTTGTTCATGTAGTTCAGGCCGTCGCCGTTGGCCATCGGCGCATTGGTGGCCAGGTCGATGAAATCCGGGCCGATGCGGGTGACCGTGCCCAGTTCCACGCCGATGTACTTGGGCGAATCGAAGGCGCCGATGTCGTCCTGGCGGCCGAGCGCGAAGTAGTCGGTGTGGCCGCGGTGGAAGTTCTTGTCGACGTCCGGGGTGAACAGCACGCGAGTGTTGCCGCTGGAAGCACGCGCGTATTCCGGACGGCGCTCGAGCAGCTCGTCGAGCAGCAGGCGGTAGTGGGCCGTGATGTTCTTCACGTAGCCCATGTCCTTGTAGCGGCCCTCGATCTTGAACGAGCGGATGCCGGCGTCGACCAGGGCTTCCAGGTTGCGGCTCTGGTCGTTGTCCTTCATCGACAGCAGGTGCTTTTCGTAGGCGACCACGCGGCCCTGGCCGTCGCTCAGGGTATACGGCAGGCGGCAGGCCTGCGAGCAGTCGCCGCGGTTGGCGCTGCGGCCGGTGTCGGCGTGCGAGATGTAGCACTGGCCCGAGAAGGCCACGCACAGGGCGCCGTGCACGAAGTATTCGAGCGGGGTATCCACTTGCGCCTTGATCTTGCGGATTTGCTCGACGGTCAGTTCGCGCGCCAGCACCAGCTGCGAAAAGCCGACGTCGCCGAGAAAACGCGCCTTTTCCACGGTACGGATGTCGCACTGGGTCGATGCGTGCAGCTGGATCGGCGGCAGGTCCATCTCCAGCAGGCCCATGTCCTGGATGATCAGGGCGTCGACGCCGGCCTCGTACAACTGCCAGATCTGCTGGCGGGCCAGCTCGAGTTCGCTGTCGTGCATGATCGTGTTCATGGTCACGAAGATGCGCGCGCGGTAGCGGTGGGCGAATTCGACCAGGGCGGCGATGTCCTCCAGCGGATTGCTGGCATTGTGACGCGCGCCGAAGGCGGGGCCGCCAATGTACACCGCGTCGGCGCCGTGGAGAATCGCCTCGCGGCCGATTTCGGCGGTTTTGGCGGGCGACAGCAGTTCAAGCTGGTGATCAAACAGTGACATGGCGGCAATCCTTGAGGCGAAGGGCGAAATTATAGCCAAATCAAGGCGTTAAGTCATTCGCGATCGCAGCTGGGGCGCTACTCAGGCAGGCTCCATGTACTCGATCCCGGGATCCGCGCCCAGCCGGTAGCGGAAACGCAACTGCTGGCCGCCTTCGAAGGCGGGCTTGCCGTCGAGGAAGCGCGGGGTGTTCAGGCTGCAGTCGCCCTGGCGCAGCACGATGTCGTCGAAGACGGTGATTTCGGTCAAGAGGCGCAGCGTGTTGTGCGGGGCCAGTACCGGCGGCAGGGTGATGACCGCTGCCGGCAGGCTGCCGTCGGGGGCGGCGTCCCAGGTCTGCACCGCCGCCGCATTCAGCGCGAACACCTGGCCCAGGGCCGTGGATTCGTGCCATGCGGTGTGCGCGTCGGGCCGCTCGCATAGCACGCCATCGACCCGCACCTCGGCCGGCACCATCAGCGCCCCTGGCGCCTGGCCGAGCAGGTTGCGGGTGATCGCCACCTGCGGTTCGCGCTTGAGCGCCGCGCTCATGGTTTCGCTCACGATCACGTCGGGCAGCGCCTCCGGGTCGAGCCGCCAGGTCGCGGCGTCGGCCTGCACCCAGGCCGCCACGCCCGCTTCCAGGCCCAGGGCCGCCACCAGCCGGCGCGCCGGGGCCAGCGCCTCGGCATGGATGTCGAGCAGGGTGAAGCGGGCCCGGTCGGCCGGCCACAGGGCCAGCAGGGGCAGCAGCAGGAAGGCGAACGGGCCGCAGCCGGCGTACAGCACCCGCACCGGGCGGCCTCCGGCACGCGCCGCGGCCGCGTCCATCGCCCGGGCGGCGCCCTGGATGAAGGCGGCGCTGCGCAGGAATTCGCGCGCGCACAGCGCGGCGGTCACGGGCGAGACCGCCAGACCCGAATCCAGCCAGCTCTGGCCGTCCCCGATGTTCAGGTGCACCGACATGTCCATCCGGGACAGGCGTTCGGCCAGCAGGCGCAGGTCCTGGATCGGGACGATGGCCTCGTGCAGGTCCGGGCCCGCGGCCAGGATGGCGCGGGCGAGCGCGCGCAGCTGCTCCAGGTCGCTCAGCGCAGCCTGGCCTGCGTCGTCGGTGTTGCTGTTGTCGTGCGGTTGTGTCAGATCCATTCGGTGAGCTCGTCGCCGGATTCCGGCAGGTAGGTGAGGTATTGCACCAGCCGCGGCAAGTCGCCGCGGTTGGGCGTGGCGCAGTGCGGCAGGGCCTGGTGCCAGAGGATGAAGTCGCCGGCCCGGCCGGGCACCGGCTCCGGGCGCAGGTCGGTCAAGGCCCAGTCGCGCGGGTGGACGCCGGCCGGCACCGTGGACAGCCATTCCGGCAGTCGCCGGTGAAAGCCGGGGACGCAGTGGAAGGCGCCGTCCTGCGGACCGCAGTCGCCCAGGTAGAGCAGGCCCTGCAGCCGGAACGGCACCGGCAGGCTCAGGCTCGCGTCCCAATGCAGGGGACTGCCCTGGAAGCGCCAGCCGCCAGTTTCCGGCGGATTGAAGCTGACCTTGTCGATGGTCGGGTAGATGTCGGCCGAGCCGTACAAGGCTTCGCAGGCGCGCCGCACGGCCGGCAGGGCGCGGTTGGCCGCCAGCGCCGGATGGTCGGAAAAGTCCAGCATCATGCCGCGCCTGGCAGGGTGTTCCCGGTACCAGCTGGCCGGATTCTCCGGGCTGGCGCCGAGGCATTCCCAGATGGCCCGGCGCGCCGCCTCGCATTGCGCGCTCGATGCGGCGCCGGGCAGCACCAGGTAGCCGTGGCGCTCCCAGAACTCCTGCTGCGCGGCGGACAGCGCGGCTTCGCCCGCGGCAGGCGCCCCTGCCGGCGCGGCCAGCGGCGCACGGGTGCGCTCCAGCAGCCAGGCCTGGAAGGCTTCGCGGCTTGGGCGCTCGCCGTACAGGTAGCGCAGGGCGCTCTCGAGGGAGATGCCGCGCCGGTACAGCGCCCGCAGCTGGCGCTGCCACGGCACCGCCTCGCCGTCCGGATTTCCCCTGCCCTGGCTGGCGCTGCGTTCCCACAACGCGGCCAGCGCCGCTGCGTCCCCTGCGCCGCCGTCCGAGGCTGCGCTCAGACCAGCCACAAGCCCTGGCCGGCGAACTGTGCGCCGGCCATATCGCCGGACTGCAGCCAGCTGCCGATCAACTCGGCGCGGGTGTGCGTGCGCAGGTAGTTTTCCCAGTGCGCGACACCGCCCGCGGCGCCGGCGTCCAGGCCGGAGTTGTCGAACAGCGCCTTGACGAAGGCAGCGTCGCTGGCGCCGTCGTAGCGCGCCTTGAATTCGGTCGTCTGGGTGAAGCCCTGCACCAGCTGGGCGCCGTCCATGCCGGTGGAGAGCCACCACTGGAAGCCGCCGAGGTCGCCCGCACGGTCGAGTACCGCCTGGTACAGCAGGCCCAGCTGGGTCAGCGTGGACAGCTTCCCTTGCAGGAAGCCCAGGTCCACGGTGCCGTCGCTGAACGCGCCTTTCTCGATGCCGAACAGCTGGTCGACGTCGGCGTTGGCCCGGTTGGCCACCTTCAGGTGGCCGGCGCTGTCGATGATGAAGCGGTAATCGAGCATCTTGCCGGCGTACACGGCCGTATCGATGCCGTCGCCGCCCACCAGCACGTTGCTGCCGGCACCGCCCTCGAGACGGTCGTCGCCACTGCCGGCGATCCAATCGTTTTCGCGGGCCACGCTGCCCGCGCCGATCAGGTAGCCATCGACGGTGTTCCAGGCCAGCTTGTGTTCGCTGCTCTGCGAGAGCGCCAGCATCATGTCGACCCGGCTCATGGCCGGCGCACCGGCGGCGCCAGCCAGTTTCCCGAGCCAGAAGGCCAGCCCGCCGCTGTCGGCCTGGCGGCCGAAGGCGTTCTGGTACAGCGCCTGGACGAAGGCGCTGTCGGAGAGCGCGCCGCCGGCGCCGTCCTGCCATTCGGCGGACTGCAGGAACAGCTTGGCCACGGCGCCGATGTCGGTGCCGGCGCGGGCCCAGTATTCCAGTCCGGTCAGGTCCGGCGCGCGGCCGAAAGCGGCATGGTAGAGCAGGGACAGCGAGGACAGCATTGCCTTGTCGGCCGCGAGGAAGGACAGGCCTTCGGCTGCGCCGTTCAGCTCGCCCAGCGCCAGGGTTTCCTTCTGGCCCGGGGCGAACAGCGCGGTCTCGTGCTGTGCCTTGAGGGTGCCGGCGGCGTCCAGGTAGAACTGCCAGCCGCCCTGGCTGCTGCGGCCGCCCTGCAGGACGTCGTCGCCTGCGCCGCCGATCAGGCGGTCGTTGCCGATGCCGCCGACGACGATGTCGGCGCCGTCGCCGCCGTCGAGCAGGTCGTCGCCGCCGGCGCTACCGATGATGTCGTCGCCGCCGCCACCCGCGAGCACGTCGTCGTCCGCGCCCAGGAAAATATTCTGGCGAGCGTCGTCGCCGGTCACGTAGTTGCGGCCGTCGCCGCCGCGCAGGGTGGCCGCGCCGATGATGGCCGCGAAGTCGACGTTGTTCAGTTGCAGTACGCTGCCGCTCGGCAGCGCCGTGGCATCGAGCACCAGGCCGATCGCGGTGGCATTGCTGCCGCCGTTGGCCGGCGTGGTGGAACTGCCGTTGATCAGGATGGTCTGTGGCGTGGCCGACCCCGCCGTGAGCACCACCGTCTTGCTCTCCAACAGGGTGTTCGGCGCGAGGCTGGACAGGAAGCTGCCGCCCTGGCCGGTCATGTCGGCCTGGACGCTCGAGCCGGCCTCGGTCTTGTTCTCGATCCGGCGGATCAGGTCGAGCAGCGCCTGGGCGTTGCTCAGCAGGCTGGCGGGACCTTCGACCTGCATGCCGGTGCCGGTCGGCAGGCTGACCAGCAGTTCGGTGCGCGGGCCGTTCGCCTGGCCCAGGCCCAGCGGGATGTCGGCCAGGTTGCCGTGGGCGGAGTTCGGGTCGTCCGAACGCGTGGCTTCGATCACCGGGATCGTCAAGCTCGCGGTCGCGACACCGGTGGCCGGGTCGACCGGCCCGACTTGGGTGAAGATCGGCACGCCGTCGACCAGGCCGGTCGCCGGCGGCGGCGCCGACGCGGTCCTGACCACATACGACGGCGACACCGCGCTGCCGGTGGCGGGGTTGCCGGCGGCATCGAGGACGCCTGCCAGGTTGACCGAAATGACGTTGGCCATAGCCGACGTCTCGGCGGCCGGGGTGAAGGTCGCGCTCCAGCTACGCCCGCCGTCGGTGCTGGCGAAGTCGCCCAGGCTGCCGTTGGCGGCGCTGACCGCAGCGTCGCTGAAACCGGTGACGGCTTCGCTGAAGCTCACCGTCACCTGCGCGGTCTCGCCGGCGCGCAGGTCGGTGTCGGACATGGTCACCGTTGCCGTCGGCGCGCGCGTGTCGACCGCATAGGAGCCGCTGTCGGCGCTGCCGCTGCCGGCGTTGCCGGCGACGCTGGCGATGCCGCTCAAGTCCAGGGTCAGGAAGTTGGCGGCGCTGCTGGCGTCGGCGGCGGGCAGCAGGGTCGCGGTCCAGGTGCTCCCGCCGTCGCTGCTGGCCAGGTTGGACAGGCTGCCGCTCGGCACGGTGACGTCGTCGACCGTGAAGCCGGTGACGGCTTCGGTGAATACGAAGGTGACGGTGGCGCTGTCGCCGATCTTGAGCGCGCTGTCGGAGATCGTGATGGGCGAGGCCAGCTTCGGCGCCGTCGTCTGGACGGCATAGTTGGTGCTGGCGACGGTGCCGCTGCCGGCATTGCCGGCCAGGTCGGTGACGCCGGCGTAGTCCAGGGTCAGCACGTTGCCGGCGGCGCTGGTTCCGGCCGCGGGCGCCAGGGACGCGGTCCAGGTGATGCCGCCGTCGCTTGACGCCAGGCCCGACAGGGTGCCGTTGGGGACGCTCACGTCGTCCCTGGTGAAACCGCTCACGGCTTCGGTGAAGGTGAAGGTAACGGTGGCGCTGTCGCCGGTCTTCAGGGCGGTGTCGGAGATGAGGATGCCGGAAGCCAGCGTCGGGCGCACCGTATCGACGGCGTAGCTGCCGCTGGCGGCGCTGCCGGTGCCGGCGTTTCCGGCCAGGTCGGCGATGCCGGCGTAGTCCAGGGTCAGCACGTTGGCGGCGGCCGTGGTGTCGGCCGAAGGGGTCAGGGTCGCGGTCCAGGTGATGCCGCCGTCGCTCGAGCTCAGGCCGGACAGGGCGCCGTTGGCGACACTCACGTCGGCGGCGGTGAAGCCGCTCACCGCCTCGGTGAAGGTGAAGGTCACCGTGGCGCTGCCGCCAAGGGCGAGTGCCGCGTTCGAGATCGCGATGCTGGACGCCAGCGTCGGGCGCACGGTGTCGACCGCGTAGTTGGCGCTGTCGGCGCTGCCGCTGCCGGCGTTGCCGGCCAGGTTAGCGATGCCACCGAGGTCCAGGGTCAGGACGTTGCTCGCATCGCTGGCGCCGGCAACCGGACTCAAGGTCGCGGTCCAGGTGGTGCCGCCGTCGCTGGTGGCGAGGTTGGACAGGCTGCCGTTCGGCACGGTGACGTCGGCTGCCGTGAAGCCGGTGACCGCCTGGTTGAACACGAAGGTGACGGTGGCGCTGTCGCCGATCTTGAGCGCGGTGCCGGAAACCGCGATCGGCGCCGCCAGCACCGGCGCCGTCGTGTCGACCGCGTAGTTGCCGCTGCTGACAGTACCGCTGCCGGCATTGCCGGCCAGGTCGGTGATGCCCGCGTAGTTCAGGGTCAGCACGTTGCTGGCGCTGCTTGCGCCGGCTGCAGGCGTCAGGGTTGCAGTCCAGGTGATGCCGCCGTCGTTCGACGCCAGGTTCGACAGGGTGCCGTTGGGGGCGGTGACGTCGCCGGTGGTAAAACCGCTCACGGCTTCGGTGAACGTAAAGGTGACGCTGGTGCTGTCGCCGGTCTTCAGGGCGGTGTCGGAGATGACGATGCTGGAGGCCAGCGTCGGGCGCACGGTATCGACCGCGTAGTTGCCGCTGTCGGCGCTGCCGCTGCCGGCGTTGCCCGCCAGGTCCGCGATGCCCGCATAGTTCAGGGTCAGGACGTTGCTGGTGGCGCTGGCGTTGGCCGCAGGCGTCAGTGTCGCGGTCCAGGTAATGCCGCCGTCGCTCGAGCTCAGGCCGGACAGGCTGCCGTTGGCCACGCTGACGTCGGCGGCGGTGAAGCCGGTCACCGCCTCGGTGAAGGCGAAGCTCACGGTCGCGCTGCCGCCGATGGCGAGTGCCGCGTTCGAGATCGCGATGCTGGACGCCAGCGTCGGGCGCACGGTGTCGACGGCGTAGTTGCCGCTGCCGGCAGTTCCGCTGCCGGCGTTGCCGGCCAGGTTGGCGATGCCGCTGTAGTCCAGGGTCAGCACGTTGCTCGCGTCGCTGGCGTTGGCATCCGGGCTCAAGGTCGCGGTCCAGGTCGTGCCGCCGTCGCTGGTGGCGAGGTTGGACAGGCTACCGTTCGGCACGGCGATGTCCGCGGTGGTGAAGCCGGTCACCGGCGCGTTGAAGACGAAGGTGACGGTGGCGCTGTCGCCGATCTTGAGCGCGCTGTCGGAAATCGTGATCGGCGAAGCCAGCACCGGCGCCGTTGTCTCGACCACATAATTGCCGCTGTTGACAGTGCCGCTGCCGGCATTGCCGGCCAGGTCGGCGATGCCCGCGTAGTTCAGCGTGAGCACGTTGCTGGCGGCGACGACGCCGGTGTCCGGGCTCAGGGTCGCGGTCCAGGTGATGCCGCCGTCGTTTGAGGCCAGGTTCGACAGGGTGCCGTTCGGCACGGTCACGTCGGACGTGGTGAAGCCGGTGACGGCTTCGCTGAAGCTGAAGGTGACGGTGGCCGTGTCGCCGCTCTTGAGCGCGGTATCGGAGATGAGGATGCTCGTCGCCAGGCTCGGGCGGACGGTGTCGACCGTGTAGTTGGCGCTGTCGGCGCTGCCGCTTCCCGCATTGCCGGCCAGGTTGGCGATGCCGGCATAGTTCAGGGTCAGGACATTGCTGGCGTCGGTGCTGCCGGCGGCGGGGGTCAGTGTCGCGGTCCAGGTGACGCCGCCGTCGCTGCTGGACAGGTTGGACAGGCTGCCGTTCGGCACGGTAACGTCGGCGACCGTGAAGCCGGTGACCGCCTCGCTGAAGGCGAAGGTGACGGTGGCGCTGTCGCCGATCGTGAGCGCGGTGTCGGAGATGGCGATGGGCGAAGCCAGTACCGGCACCGTGGTCCGGACGGCGTAGTTGGGGCTGGCGACGGTGCCGCTGCCGGCATTGCCGGCCAGGTCGGTGATGCCGGCATAGTTCAGGGTCAGCAGGTTGCTGGTGTCGTTGACGCCGGCCGCAGGCGTCAGGGTCGCGGTCCAGGTGATGCCGCCGTCGTTTGACGCCAGGTTCGACAGGCTGCCGTTGGGGACCGTGACGTCGTCCGCGGTGAAGCCGGTGACAGCTTCGGTGAACGTGAAGGTGACGGTGGCGTTGTCGCCGGCCGACAAGGCGGTGTCGGAGATCGTGATGCCGGCGGCCAGGCTTGGACGAACGGTGTCGACGCGATAATTGCCGCTGTCGACGGTGCCGCTGCCGGCGTTGCCGGCCAGGTCGGCGATGCCGGGATAGTTCAGGGTCAGGACGTTGGTGGCGTCGCTGGTTCCGGCGGCGGGCATCAGGGTCGCGGTCCAGGTGAGGCCGCCGTCGCTCGAGGCCAGGCTCGAAAGCGTGCCGTTGGCGACGCTGACGTCGGCGGCGGTGAAGCCGGTCACCGCCTCGGTGAAGGTGAAGGTCACGGTGGCGCTGCCGCCGATGGCGAGCACCGTGTCGGAGATCGCGATGCTGGAGGCCAGGCTCGGGCGCACAGTGTCGACGGCGAAGTTGCCGCTCTGGGCCGTGCCGCTGCCGGCGTTGCCGGCCAGGTCGGCGATGCCGCCGTAGTTCAGGGTCAGCACGTTGGCCGCGCTGCTGGCGCCGGCGCTCGGCAGCAGGGTGGCGGTCCAGGTGCGGCCGCCGTCGCCCGAGCTCAGGTTGGTGAGCGTACCTCCCGGCACGGTGACGTCGCCGGCCGTGAAGCCGGTCACGGCCTCGGTGAAGGCGAATGTGACGGTGGCGCTGTCGCCGATCTTGAGGGCCGTGTCGGAGATCGAGATCGCAGCGGCGAGCAGCGGGGCGGTCTGGTCGATCGTGTACGACTGGCCGGCCGTAAAGCCGCCGGACACGCCCTGGCTGCTGGCGTTGGCGATACCGGTGCCGCTGGCATTCAGGTCCAGGCGCAGCGGGCCGTCGCCACTGATGTTGTCGACGGTGACGGTATACGTGCTGCCGCTGCCGCTGACGCCGGCGATCGTGCCGCTCACGCCGCTGCCCGTCAGGGTGAAGTCGCTCGCGTCGACGCCGGTGACGCTTTCCGAGAAGGTGACGGTGTAGTCGACGCTGGTGGCCTTGGTGAGCGCCTGGCCGACCCGCTCGATGGCGCTGACGGTCGGCGCCAGCGCCGCAACCAGCACGCCGGAAGTCGAGCCGACACCGTTGAGTGCCGTTGCGACGTTGTTGCCCACTGCGTCCCTGATGGTGGCGCCGCCCAGCGCGATGCTGGCGCCGAGGGCGACACCGTTGTTGTCCGCCTGGCCGCTCGAGACGGTATAGCGGAAGCTCAGCGCGCTGCTGCCCGAGCCACCCACGTAGAAGGCCTGTACGGTCCCGCCAGTGTCGAGCGTGAGCGCGAGGGACGGCGTCCCGCCAGTCGTGTCGACCACTACGGTCTCGTTGAAGTTGACCGTGAAGTCCAGGTTCTGGCCGGTCCGGTAGGTGGCCGATGCCGGTACCGCCACCGAATTGACCGCCGGGGCAGTATGGTCGAAGGTGTAAACTTGGCCGCCGGTATACCCGCCCGCGGCATTGCCGGCCGTGTCGGCGATGCCGGTGGCGCTGCTCTTCAGGTCGAGCCTCATGGTGCCGTCACCGGTGATCCCGTTGACCGTGACGGTGTAGGTGCTGCCGCTGCCGCTGACCGCGGCGATGCTGCCGGCCGCGTTTCCGGTGGTCGTCAGCTGGAAATCGCCGGCGTCGACGCCGGTAACGGTGCTGTCGAAGGTGACGGTGTACTGCACCGAGGTGGCGCTGCTCGGCGTGGCGTTGGCGCGGACGATCGAGCTGACTGCCGGCGCCAGAGTGTCGAAACTGATCGACGGCGTGTTGCCGGCGCCGCCGCCATTACCGGCCGTGTCGGCGTAACTGCCGGGGGCCACGCTGATGCTGGCCGTGCCGCCGTTGACGCCGTTGGTGGGCGTGAAGGTGGCGGTGCGGGTCAGGCCGCTGCCCGAGATGGCGCCCAGCGTGCCGCCGCTGACGGTCACGTCGCCGCTGCTGCCGTTCCAGGTGAAGGTGGTGCCGGGGTCTTCGTTGAAGGTGAAGGTGATGGTGGTGGTCTCGCCGGCCTTGAGGGTGCTCTTGTTGCTGGTGATTGCCAGCGTGGGTCCGGTACGGTCGATGGTGACCGCCAGCGCGCTGCCGGTGGCGCTGGTCTGGGTGCCGTCGCTTGATGTGACCTGGGCATAGGCATGGTAGGCGCCGTCGGCCAGGCCGGATACGTTGATGCCGTTCACCGTCCAGAGGCCGTTCACGACCGTGCTGGTGCCGGTCAGGTCGGTGCCGACGTCGTAGCTGCCGTTGCCGTTCCTGTCGACGAAGACGCGGACCGTGCTGCTGGAGTCCGCGTTGGCGCTGGTGCCGCTGAAGGACAGGGTAGTGGCGTTGGTGATGTTATCGGTGTCCAGGGTGCCGCTGTCGCTGCCTGGCGCCAGGTCGGGCGCGCCCGGCGCGGCCGGGGCGACGTTGACGGTGATGGTGCGGGTGCTGGTGCCGGTAGCATCGCTGACCTGCACAGTGAAGCTGTCGGTGCCGGCGTAGCCGGCGACCGGCGTGTAGCTCAGGGTGCCGCCCGGTGCGATGCTGGCGCCGCCGCTGGTGGCCGTGGTGCCGATGAAGGACAGGGTGCCGTGGGTGGGTGCGCTCGACTGTGACCAGGTCAGGGGTTGATCCGGATCGGCATCGGTGACGCGCACCAGGCTCTTGACGTCGACCGCGCCGCCATTCTGGGCCGCCGACAGGGTGGTGCCGCCTGCGGCGAACACCGGCGCGTCATTCATCGAGCGCGCTACGACCGTGGTCGTGCTGTTGGTCGCGGTCGGGCCGATGCCGTCGTTGATGCTGACCGTGAAGGTCGTCGTTTCCGTTTGGCCTGGCGTCACGCGGTTCGCGGTCGGCTGGTAGACCAGCGCGCGCACGGCGGCCTGCATGGCCGCCGGGGATGCCGCCGCATGGGTGTAGGTCAGCCCCCCGTCGCTGGTGGAAAAGCCCGAGGCGGCCAGCGAGGCCGCCGTGAACGCGCCCTTGGCGGCGGAATCGAGCCTGATGGTGACGGTTTCCATGGCGCCGGCATCGGGATCGGTGAAGATGATGTTGGCAAACGGCATCAGGGTGGCGTTGTCGTTGACCGCTTGCCCTGCCACCGCGCCGCTGATGGTCGGATCGGTATTCTCGATGACCGGCGAGGTCGATCCGGCAGTGAAGCTGAAGTTCAGGAAGCTGAACCCGGTTGGCTGGTCGTTGTTATCGCCGGTAAAGTAGATCCTGAACGAATCGATCATCTTGCCGGCGTTGGCGCCCAGACTGATGGCGTACTGCGCATCGAAGCCCGGACTACTGGTTGCAGCAGTGGTATAGACTATCTTGCCGTTTGCCCAGCCTTGCACATAGATGTCGCTAAAACTGTTGTACTCGTTGGCGCTGTTGTCGAAGTCACCGGCGTTGATCCCGGTCAGCTTGAAGCTGCCAGGCGGCGTGGCCAGGCTGACCTCGATGTACGAGGTGAAGACGCTGCCTCCTGCAAGAGTGGGGCCCTGGTCGAAATATGCACCCAGCTCGTCGCCCATGATCTGCCAGTTGTGCCCGGTTCCGTCCGACCCCGTTACCCTGAAAAGGCCATCCTGGGTGATCTTGGTGGTATTGTTGAAGCCGGCGAAGGTTTGCGTGCCGGCGGGGAAAGTCGCCAACAGCCCGGCGAAATCGGCCGTCGTGGCCGCGCTGAACAGCGGCGCCGCCTCGATGTCGCCGGAAGCCGCTTCCAGCGTCCAGTTTCCGCCCAGGCTCGCCGCCCCGGTCGCGTCGGTCGATGCGGCGACATCGGCCCCGGTGGCCTGCGCCAGCGCCTCGACGAAGCTGGCGCCGTTGCTGCCGGCGCCGACGTCGCAGCCATACAGCAGGATGTCCGCGTCCGGCGACAGCGCGGCGCCGATGGCCGCCAGCTCGGCGGCGCGCGCCGGCAGCGTGTTGGCACTCAGCTGCAGCGCACCGAGCGATACCGATCCTTCCTTGCCGTGGGAAATGATGTGCAGCGCGTCGATCCCGCTGCGCCCCTCCAATACCTGCGCCATGCGCGCCAGGCCGTCCTGCCCGGCATCGAGGACGTGGACTTCGGTGTCCGGCGGCAGTGTGGCCAGCAGGGTTTGATAGTCGTGAACGTCAGCCTCGACAAATACGACCGCTCGCGGCGCGGTACTCTGCGGCGGAACTTGCGATTCGGCGGGGAGGGTGGTGGGCGAGAGTGGCTCGGTCATGGCGGGGACGGGGAAGAAGGTAGATGAGGATCATCCCCGGCGGCAATGGCGCCGCGGGGAGCTGGTGCGTACGACGCTCAAGGCCTGCTGGGGAACACGCCTTCGAGGGAAATGATGAAGCGCAGCGGCACGTAGGGCTGCATGTTGTTGTGCGGCTGGCCGCTGCCCGCCAGCCCCAGCGCCTGCGCGTTCATGGCCGTGTCGGGCGTCGGATCGAATCCCGCCGTGTCGGCTTTCGTGCGGATGTTCTTCGGCGTCTTGGCCCAGACGGCGGCGGTCGGGTCGGTGGTCGACCCCTGGTTGTCGAGCGCCTGCGGCAGGTGGACGTGGGCAGGCATCTGGGTCTGGTCCAGGGTGACGGCAGCGCTGCCGCCCACCTGGCCGACGACACGCTGCGTCAAGCCGCTGCCGGTTCCCTGGTGCAGCGGCACGCGGCCGTTCAGGTTCGGCAGGGCGAAGGTCGTGCGGCCGTCACCACCGTAGATGGCGCCGATGACCGCGAACAGCGTCGAGTACTGCTGAATGCTCAGCAACTGTCCGTTGCAATCTGCCCAGCCGTTCGGCGCGTACTGGCCCGTGAAAATGCGTACTTCTCCGATGTATGAATCCATGCTCCGGCTCTCCTTCTTATTGTCGTGGCGGGAAAATACCCGAGATGGCAATGCACAGATTGATTGCCAGGTAAGGCTGCATATTGTTGTGCGGCTGGCTGCCGCCCGCGGTGCCTAGTGCCTGCGGGGCCATCTGGACGTTGGTCGTTGCCGCGTATTCGCCGGCCAGCGCGGCCCATGTGTTGCCGGAAGGCGAAGGTTGGGAAGCCGGCTGGGCGGAGGCAAGGGCCTGGTGGGTGTGCGTCGGTATTTCCTTGTCGATCAGCGCGTGCGTGGCGCTGCCGCCGGCCGCGCCCTGCGGATAGCCCGGACCGAAGCACAGGGGCGCCTGGCCGCGCAGGTCAGGAAGATTGAAGGTAGTACGGCCGTCGCCGCCATACATCGTTCCGATGATGGCGAACAGCGCCTGGTTCTGATTGACCTGCAAGGTCTGGCCCTGGCACGGCATCCAGCCGCGCGGGACCTGGCCGAATGCGAATGCGCGGATTTCACCCAAAAAGAAATCGGACATGGATAATTCTCCTCTCGTGCGCTGCTTAATTGAAGGACGGGAAGATCCCGTTCGTCGCGATAATGAAGGTCAGCGCCATGAAGGGCATCATGTTCTCGTGCGGCTGATTGCCGCCGGCAACGCTGATGGCGTTCGGCTTCATTGCCACCAGGGCGGCGGTTCCAGGCTTTTCATAAGCGGTCACGGTCGGTCCGGCCCAGAATCTGTTCTCGGCGTTGGCGTCGGTGCCGGGGGCCGAATTCGCATTCACGGCATGGGTATGGACGCCCATTTCGGCAGTCGTCAGGGTCACGGTTTCGGTGCCGCCGGCCTGGCCGAGGTTGTAGTTGATGCCTTGTTTGCTCACGCCCGTGCTGACGGGTACCCTGCCGCGCAGGTCGGGCAGGCCGAAAGTCGTCTGACCGTCTCCGCCATAGGTGGTGCCGATCAGCGTATACAGCGCCTCGTATCCCGAAATGGGAAGAAGTTGCCCATTACACATCTCCCATCCTTCGGGAGCGTACGTTCCGGCGAACATGCGGATTTCCCCCACATAGCAATCGGCCATTTCTTTTCCTTTTTATGAAAGTAACGAATGCAAGGCTTGTGAATCGATTCAGTCATCAATCGCCTCGGCTGTTGCGAACAAAATTTAAACAGATTTGTATGCAGAATGAAATGCAAATTGGCAATATGTGGCGTCGCTGCACGGAATATTGCAGATATGTGTGAATTACGGAGGGTGCGCATTTTACAAACATCCACTGGCCTCTTCCATTAGACAGAGATCAATGGTGAAACAGCCCGAAACGCGCTATCGGGATTGGCTCAGTCGAGATGTTCGTGGTGGTCGGCCACGCCTTGCTTCCAGTATGCGGAGACGCGCATGGCGTCTTTCGCGATCCCCTTTTCCTCGAGCAGAACGCTGCGAACCTGCCTGGCAGTCGCGGCTTCGCCGGCAAACCAGGCAAAACCGTCGCCCTTGGGCAGGGACAGGGCGCGCAGGGCAGCCACCAGGTCCGCGTCGCTGTCGACCCAGCACACCTCGACCTGCGCCTGCGAGACCGGCGGCATGCGGTCGGCGCCGTCGGCCGCGATCACGGCCAGCACCCGGCTGCCGGCAGGCAGCTCGGCCAGGCGGCGCCGGATCGCGGGCAGGGCGCTGCTGTCGCCCGCCAGCAAGTGCCAGTCGAGGTCTTCCGGGATGATCATCGAGCCTCGAGGTCCCGCAATGACGGCCGGCTGGCCGACGGCGGCGGCGCGTGCCCAGTCGCTCGCCGCGCCGCCGCCATGCAGCGCGAACTCCAGACTGACTTCACGCGCGTCGGCGTCATAGTCCAGCGGAGTAAAGTCGCGCCGGACCTCGGCGCCGTCATCGCCGGCGAAGATGAACTTGACGTGGTCGTCGAACGAGGCCGACACGAACCGGGCAAGACCATCGCCGCGGAAACGGATGCGTATGAAGGAGTCGCCGAGCGCTTCAATGCGGGAAACGGTGACATCACGGATGTGCAGTTCATGGCGCACGCGTCGTACGCCCTTGCGGTTTGGCTGTTCCATGCTGATCCAAATTGGTTGATAATATCATCTATTATCGATAATTTAGTTGATGAGGTCAACCATCGTATGAGCCAGCTTCCCCCTCGCCCCGGCAGCGACGTCTTCGAAGCGATCCACGAGATCATGCATCTCTATCGCGCCCAGCAATACCGTGCGCTGCGCGCCGGTGCCCACGAACTCACCCACATGGAGAACCGGGCGCTCGGCCATATCGCGCGTCATCCGGGAGCGACCGGCCGCGACCTGGTGCAGCGCTCGGGCCGCGACAAGGCGCAGGTGACGCGCCTGGTGCAAGGCTTGCGCGAGAAAGGCTTGGTGGAGGCACGCGCCGACGAGGCCGACCGCCGCAGCACCCGCCTGTACCTGAGCGCCAGCGGCCAGGCCGTGCACGCCGAATTGCGGCAGGCCGGCCTGGTGCTGGCGGCCCAGGCACTTGCCGGGCTGGACGAGGGCGAGTTGGGCCAGCTCGAGACCCTGCTGGACCGGGTGCAGGAAGGGCTGCGCGCTCAGGCCGGGAGCAGCCGGGTGAACAGCGAAGGGTAGTGCCGCACCAGGCCGTCGGCATCCAGTTCCAGTTCGGCCTGGAAGTCGCCGATCGGCCACTCGTACAGGTAGCGGCCATCGGCCAGCCGGGTATACGCCTGCTCCATGCGGCGCGCCGCCAGCGCGGGCACGGGAATGTAGACGACCGCGATCCTGGTGCGCGCTTGCAGGACGGCGCCGAGCCGCCGTACCGGCAGGGTGTTGGTGAAGGGCGTGGCGGCGATGTCGACGTCGGTGCAGCCGCCGAGCTGGGGCTGGACCGCGCCGTCGCCGTCGCGCCAGTGGCCGCTACCGTCGCTGGTAAGCACCAGGGAGGCGCCGCCGGCCGCGTGCACCTCGACCGAGCGTACCCGCCAGGCGGTATCGCAGCAGATCCGGTAGCTGCAGCCGAAGGGGCCGTCGCCGCAATCGCCGACCACGACGCCGTCGGCAACGATCACGTCGTCCCGGTAATCAAGATTCAGGTGTTCCAGCCCGATGCCGTCGAGCGGCTGCCAGCGGTATGGATGTCCCATGATCGGCCCTCCGGATCGCGCTGCCACGGTAGCACGGCGCACGGACGCTTGCAGGGTTCGGGTCGGCGGAAGCTTCAGTCGTTGCGGGGATAGCGGCGCCGTTCGCCCTTGCGGCGGCGCTCGGGCTGGTCGATGGCGCGCAGCAGGATGTCGCGCGGGATATGGCAATTGTCGAGGTAGTCGAGGGCGAAACGCAGGCCCCGGGTTTCCGCCAGAAAGAAGGCGTACTCGGCAGTTACAGCGGTGTTGTCGTCTCGTCTTCGTTGCGGCATGGTGTGCTCTCCGCGGGAACGGCGGCATGCTTGCCGCGCGAACCCGCTTTGTCCTGTCGGCGGAGAAAGTGTTCCCCGCCTGGCCGGTACCCCCGATAAGCTACCGACTTGTTGTCAATAATACATTCTCCGCCGCTGCGCACGATGTCGAATGTGTTAATGTTTGTTACATCACAACGAATGTGATGCGTGTCGGGTTGACTGCCGTGAAAAAAACCTGAGTTGGCGGGACTTACTGGCGCAGGAGGCGCCGGATCGTCGCCGCCAGCTCCTCGGCCGAGAACTTGGCCACGTAGGCGTCGGCCTGCACGTTCTTGACATGCTCTTCGTTCGTGGTGCCGGACAGCGAGGAATGGATGATCACCGGCAGGCTGGCGAAGCGGCCGCTCTTCTTGATGGTCCGGGTGAGCGTGAAGCCGTCCATTTCGGGCATCTCGAGGTCGGTCAGCACCAGGGCGACCTTGTCGTGCACGCTCTTGCCTTCGGCTTCGGCGGCGCTCGCGATGCTGTTGAGCTGCTCCCAGGCTTCCTTGCCGCTCTTGACCATGATGAAGGGCAGGCCCATGGCGTCCAGGCCCTGTTCGATGAGGGCGCGCGCCACCACCGAATCGTCCGCGGCCAGCACGACCGAACCCGGCTTGATCTGGATCCTGGCGCCGACCGTCTGCTGGTTGATCTCGGGACCCGAATCCGGGTTCATGTTGCGCAGGATGGTTTCGACGTCGAGCACCTGCGCCAGGCGGCTCGGCTGGCCATTTTCTTCCGGCAGGCGGGCGATGCTGGTGACCATGCCGCTCCCTGCGGCGTGCTCGGCCGACATCACCTGGTTCCAGTCCAGGCGCACGATTTCCTCGACGCTCTCGACGGCGAAGGCCTGGGTGGTGCGGGCGAATTCCGTCACCAGCATGATGTTCAGGCCGGTCTTCGGCTTGACCCCGGCGATCGCAGGCAGGTCCAGCACCTGGATGATCTGGCCGCGCAGGTTCACCACCCCCAGCACGTGGGGCATCGAGCCGGCCACGGCGGTGATCTCCGGCATCGCGACGATCTCACGGATCTTGAACACGTTGATGCCGAAGAGTTCGCTGCGCTCGCCGTTCTCGTCGCCGCCGAGGCGGAACAGGAGGAGCTCGAATTTATTGGTGCCGGTGAGATTGCTGCGTTCGTCGACTTCTTGTTGAACCGATTTCATATTCCGCCATGAGAAAAATAGTGCCGATAGGCAAGCATTTTACGTGGGAAACATCCCGAGCCGTAAAGACTGCCGCAAATCTCGCCCATTTTTCTGTGTGAGTACGGTCGGAAAACAACAAACTGCGATTCAACGAACGGGTTCGGGCATGGCGCTGCGGGGCGCGGCATTGCGGTCCGGCGCCACGAAGGCCAGCCCCTCCTCGAACGAGCGCAGGATCATGTCGACATATGCTTCGACCAGTGCCCGTTTCGGCAGCTGCTCGTCGTAGGGCAGCAGGACAGTGACCATCAGCGCTTCCGGCAGGTCGCTGCGCAGTTCGGCCACCGCCGCGCGCCAGGCCTCGAAGTTGTCCTGGCGCGGGTAGGTGATGAACACGGTCGACACCAGCTCGGGCGCGCTGCCTTCCGGACGCTCTACCGGCGCGCCGACCACCAGGCTGCGGGCATCGACGTCGCCCTCGCGCAGCGCGCGCACCAGCAGTTCGGTGAGGAACTCGTCGCGTTCCGACGCCAGCCCGGCGCACAGCACGATCGAGCCGGCCGGCACGTCGAGCGAGCCCTGCCAACGGCCGAAACGCGCTTCGCGCATCTGGCGCAGGTGGGCGCCGATGTTCGCATCCAGCAGCGGCACCGGTTTGCGGCGTCCGCGCGCGCCGCTCTCCGACGCCGAGGCCACGGTGTCGGCGATGTTGGCGATGACGGCGCGCATGCGCGTTTCCTGCGCCTTGTCGATGGTGCCGGCGCCGAGGTCGGACACCGCCATGCGCAGGCCGGGCAGCAGCACGTGGTCGCAATAGCGCGCGAAGCTGTAGCGGCGCACGTAGGCGCGTGCATCCTTGGTCAGCTCGTCGGCTTCGCCGGCCAGCACGCGCTGGTGGAAGCGCTCGGCGTCCGACATGTTGGGCGCGTCGCCCAGCAGGATGGTGATCGGCGCCAGCGCCCGCACGTGGCGGCCGGCCACCACCAGGCACAGGGTCAGCGGGGTCGACAGCAGGAGGCCGACCGGCCCCCACAGCGCGCCCCAGAACAGGGCCGAGACGATCACCGCCAGCGGCGACAGGCCGGAACTGTGGCCGTACACCTTCGGCTCGATGAAATTGGCCAGCACCAGCTCGAAGGCCAGGAAGATCGCCATGCAGGTGAGCGCCAGCGACCAGCCCGGGTCGATGGCGGCGACGAACACCGCGATGATCGTCCCCGCCAGCAGCACGCCCAGGTAGGGCACGAAGCGCAGCACCCCGCTCAGCACGCCCCACAGGATCGCGTGCGGGATCCCGGCCAGCCAGAGCGACACGCCGATCACCACGCCGAAGGTGAAGTTCACGATGAATTGCGAGAAGAAGAAGCGCGACACCCCCTGGGCGGCGTCGCCCAGCGTGCGGATGGTACGGCTGACCTCGGCCTGGCCGGCCAGGCGCACCAGCCGGTCGCGCAGCGAGCTTTGCTCGAGCAGGATGAAGACGAGCAGGATCAGCACCACGCCGGCCTCGCCGATCGGGCCCCAGACCAGGTTGATGACCCGCCCCAGCGTGTCCTTCATGGTGCGCGGGGTGCGCACTTCCACCGGCAGCGGCTGGTTGGGGGTGACCACCAGGTTGCCGCGCCGCACCCGCGCGGCCTCGGCGGCGGGCACCGGCGCCACCGCGCTCAGCTCGGCCTCGATGCGGCTGATCGGGCGCTCGACCAGCTCGCGCACATTGGCCACCTTGGTCTTGATCGCCTTGCGGTACTGCGGCAGGTCGCGCGTGATCGTCACCAGCTGGTCGAACAGGACCGCGCCGATGGCGCCCACGCCGGTAGCGACCAGGGCCACCGACAGCAGCACGGCCGGCATGCGCGCCAGCCCGACCCGGGTCATGCTGCGCACCAGCGGCGCCAGCACCAGGCTGAGGATCAGGGCCAGGGCCAGCGGCTCGAGCACTTCACGGCCAAAATACAGGAGGGCGACGACGCAGGTGGCGCTGACGACGGTGCCCGCCGTCAGGCGCAGGGTGGGTGGCAGGACATTCATGCGGGTCGTCGTCGGCTCATGAGAATGGAAACCGGGTATGTATAAAGGAAAATCACGGGTTCGCCAAGTGCCGGGGCGGCGGTTGCGATGCTGAACCGCTTTCGAACGGTATGCGCGGTGTCATTCGCGACGAATCCGCTCGTCCACCGTCGGAAGTTCGATTATCATCGTGGCAACTATTTCCTGTCCAGGGTTTTTCGATGCATGAACGGCGTTTCACATGAGGTCGGCTGCGGATTTCGACTACGAGGCAGCGCTTGCCGCCTGTGCCCGTGGCGAGCAGGCGGCGCTGCGCGGGATCTACGATCGCGACGGCCGCAAGCTGCTCGGAGTCGCCCTGCGCATTGTGCGCCACCGCCAGATCGCCGAGGATGTCCTGCACGACGCCTTCCTGAATATCTGGACCCGGGCCGCCAGCTTCGATCCGGGCCGCGGCGCCGGACGCGGCTGGATCTACAGCGTGGTACGCAACCAGGCCTTGAGCCTGGTGCGCGGCGGCGAGCGCGAGCTGGCGGTCGCCGATGAGGAACTCGACGCCCTTGGCGCCACCACGGCGCAGGAGCACGGGATGATCGACGCCATCGCCCTGCGTCAGGACATCGGGCGCCTGCACGATTGCCTGGTCGGGCTGGACGCCGCAAAGCGCAACAGCATCCTGTACGCGTACATCGACGGCTGCTCGCACAGCGAGATCGCGCAGCGCCTCGGGTCGCCCCTGGGGACGGTCAAGGCATGGATCAAGCGCGGTTTGACAGCGCTGCGGGAGTGCATGGGATGAGCGCCGCGAACAAGGATGATCCGCAGGACCTGGCCGGCCAGTACGTGATCGGCACCCTGCCTGCCGCTGCGCGCCGCGAACTGGAAGCGGCGTTGCCGCACGATCCGGCGCTGCGCGCCGCGCTGGCCGCATGGGAAGCGCGGCTGCTGCCGCTGACTGAGCTGGTCGACCCGGTCGAGCCGTCCGCTCAGCTGTGGCCGCGCATCGCGCGTTCGCTGGCCCGGCAGGACGGCGCACGGCAGGCGCCGCGCGCCGCCTGGTGGGACCGCCTGAACCTGTGGCGCGGCCTGGCCGCTGCCGGCTTCGCGGCCGCCATCGCGATGGCCGTGGTCACGCTGCAGCCGCCGCAACCGGCGGCGCCACGCTATATGGTGGTGCTGGCCGCGCCGCAGGACATGGCGCCGGGCTGGGTGCTGCAGTCCAGCGACGAGGGCAGCCTGCGCCTGGTCCCCTTGCGACCGACCGAGGTGCCGCCGTCGCGTGCGCTGCAGTTATGGACCAAGGCGGACGGCTGGGCCGGGCCAGTTTCGCTGGGCCTGGTCGAGCCAGGCAAGGCGGTCGAGGTCCCGCTCGGCAAGCTGCCGCCCCTGCAGCCGAACCAGCTGTTCGAGATCACCCTCGAACCGCCGGCCGGCTCGCCGATCGGCCGCCCGACCGGGCCGATCCTGTTCATCGGCCGGGCCGTCAGGATGATATGAAGCGTCGCCTTACTTGAGGGAGATCGCGATGTCGCGCAGGCCCAGGCCCTGGCCGGGTCCCGCTACCGACAGCGCCGGGTTCGAGACGCCGGCCGCCGGCGTGGCGGCGCCGGTCGCAAGGTCCACGCGATACAGCGACGACGGACCGCCGGCGACGGTGCGCAGCACAGCCAGCGCGATGCCGTTGGCGCCGCCCGCGATGTCGAAGCCGGCATCTCCGACGGCCGCCACGCCGAGCGGCCCGACGTTGACCAAGGTCCCGTCGTTCGGCGGATTCTGCAGCGCCAGGTTGCCGCTGCCGATGTCGATGTCGAACAACTGGGTCGTCGCCGCATTCGGAATGCTGTTGGTATAGGCCGCTGCCGTGACCATCGGCGTCGCACCCAGTCGGTTGACTGCGCCGTCGGTAGTGGTAGCGCCGGTGTCGACATTGATGCGCAGGCTCTGGCCGCGGTCGCTGATCACGCGCAGGCGGTCGGCCACCGGGTTGAAGTCGACCGCGAACATCGTGCCCACCATGCCGGCATACGGCTGGGTGGTGTCGGCCGGGTCCGCCGCCAGGCTTGCCTTGACCGTGGTCGTGCCGGTAGCGGCGTCGATGGTCACGATGCGCGCCGCCGAGGTGATGCCGTAGAGCAGGCCATCGCGCGGACGGAAGTCGATCCCGACCACGGTCTCGTTCGCATTCAGGCCGGCCAGCCCGACGTCGAGGGTGAGCGTGTTCGGGGTGGCGGGACGGAAGGCCACGATGCGGCCATTATCCGTCAGGCCGAGCACCACCGGCGCCTGCGCCGCCCGCAGCGCCAGGCCGCGCACGTCTTCCGTCAGGGCCAGCGTCCCCACCGGCGCCGCCGCGTTCGCCGTTGCCGACAGGTTGATGGTGTACAGGGTGCGGGTCCCGGCCACCGTCATCACCGCGTAGCCCATGTTGGTGCGGGCGTCGATATCGAAACCGTTGACGGCGCCGCCATCGACGCCGAGCGAGACCGGCGTGGCCAGGGTGCCGTCGTTGGGCGGATTCTGCGCATACAAGGTGTCGGTCGCGCTGTCGAGCGCGTACAGGGTGGTGCTGGCCGTGCCCGCGAACGAATTGGTATAGGCCGAGCCGGTGACCGCCGTGTTCGTGGCCCCGCCGTTGATGTTGCCGTCGGTCGTCGTCGCGCCGGTATCGACGTTGATGCGCAGGCTCTGCCCGGTATTGCCGACCACGCGCAGTCGGTCGGCGACAGGGTTGAAGTCGACGCCGAAATCGGTCCCGGCCAAGGCGGAGAAGGGTGCGCTCGTGTCGGTGCTGTCGGCAGCAAGGGTCGACTTGAGGGTGGCGGCGCCGGTCTCGGGATTGAGCGTATAGATCCGCCCGCTGCTGCCGACCCCGTAGAGCAGGCCGTCGGCTGGGCGGTAATCGATGCCGACCAGGTTTTCGCCTGCCTGCAGGCCGGCAATACTCACGGTGGTGCGCGCCGTGCCCGGGGTGTCGCGGTTGAACGAGACCAGACGGTTGCCGGTCGTCAGGACTACCACGTCGCCCGCGGTGGCGGCGGCCGGCGGTGGCGTGGTGACCGGGGCGCCGGCCATCTTGTTGTCATCGTCGCTGCCGCCGCAGCCGGCCAGCGCTGCGGCGATGCTGGAGGCAAGGATGAGTTTTACAAGGGTATTCTTGTTCATGTCGCGTCCTGTCGTAGAAGTTGGAGAGGTTGATTGCCGGTTTCCACCGTGCCGGCCGAAGGTCGGCGCAATGCGGATACAGGCTCTACGCCGGACGCAGCGATTTGGATGCACTTTCGTCAAAAAATATTTTGCGCACGCGCCTGCTTGACATCCGTGCGGCGATTCATGAATCTAGCTTGATTGCTGCCCCGGCCCGTGGGCACGGACGCCGGGCGGCCACGTTTGTCGACGAACGGGAGCACGATCATGAACATCACACGGGACGCTTCGCGCCGTTTGACGGCTGTCCTGGCGGCGCTGGCCCTGGCCGGCTGCGCCGCATCGCACGGCGGCCCATCCACCGCTGCCACCAGCGCCCCGCCTTCCGGTCCATTCTACGGGCTGGAAACGGCAACGGGCGGGGGCGCGACCGGCAGTGCGACGCAACACTCCAACGACGGAACGATGTGCGCCATGCACCGGGAGATGCAAGCTGCGCCGAACGAGGAAGCGCGGCGGGCGATCGCAGAGCGTCAGATGCAAAGCATGTCGCCCGAGCAGCGCGACCAGCACATGGAAATGATGCGCCAGCATTGCAAGTGAAGGACCGGCGCAGCACGGACTTCGGCGCCGCCATGTCGACGCATGGCGGCGGCTCGCCGCTGTTGCCTCAGGCCCTGGACCGCCCGGCTGTGCGGCGGCGCATTGCCGTCAAGCCGGCCAGCGCCGCGCCCACCAGCCAGATCGACCCGGGTTCCGGCACTTGCGCCGGGGCCGGCAGGCTCACGTTCAGCAGGTCGAAGGCCCAGGAACCGTTGCGCTTGATGTCCATTTCATCGACAAAGCCGTTGCGGAAGTTCCGGTACGCGGCGTCCTGGTAGTAGAAGCCGTCCGCCAGGTTGCTGCTGACGCTGTAATTGTTGTATTGCTGGAGCGATGCGGTATAGGTGCCCGGCGCCAGCTCGATGCTGTAGTTGATGTCCCAGCACTGGCGGGTGAGCGCGTCGGCGGCGACCTTGCGGCAGCCGCCGTCGTCCTGCTCGCCGATCAGCTGGCCAGCCGAGTCGAACAGCGCCACGATCGGGTCGAAGCCGCCACGGGCAATCGTCTCGCCCGCCGCGTTGATGCCGCCGGCATACGACCAGGTGCGCAGACCGACCGTCGACAGGGTCTCGACGGTGAACTGGAACAGCTTGACGTCGTTATCGTAGGCGAACTCTCCGGTGTACGAGATGTTGGCTGCGCTGGCCGACGAGACGCAGGCGCACAGGGCCAGGAGAAGGGCGATCGGTTTGATAGTCAGTTTCATGGGTTCTGCTCGTTCAGGATGGGGTAAAGGGATATCCGCTGCGACGGCCGCCGTGGCCGTCGCAGCGGCAAGCGTGCTTGAAGCGCCTCAGTTCAGGCCACCGCCGACGACCGTGAGCTTGCTGAAGCTCGCGGACTGTCCGACCGTGTTGCTGCCCGAGGAGACGGCCATGCCGACATACAGGGTCGGCGCCGTGACGTTGACGCTGGTCGCCTCGGTCCAGGTGAGGCCGTCGCGCGACGCCGCCGAGTACAAGGCATTGCCGCGGCGTTCGATGCGCACCCACACCGGCAGGGTCGTCGTCGAATAGCCGGACAGGACCGACTTGTTGTCGCCGTTGATGGCGCGCCGGATCTCACCGGTGCTGGCATAGCGCGCCGTCCACGCATAGGTGCCCTGGCCCGTCACCGAGTCGGTCGCCAGCAGGCCGGCACGGGCTCCGCTCGCGCTGCCGCCCTGGGTCAGCATCTTCGCCGTCATCGTGAAGTTGCCGGTCAGGGGCATGTACTTGAAGAAGAAGTTGTAGCTGGTCGAGGTCGAGATGTTGCCGCCGCCGGCGATGGTGTACACGCCATTGAGCAGCGAGCTTCCCACCGGCGCCGTCACTGCGGTATTCATCACGCCTTGTCCGACCCCGGAGCTGCAGTTGAACAGGGCCGTGCAGGTGGGTGCGATGACCGGCGGCTGCGGATCGGTCGGGGTCGGATCGGTCGGGGTCGGATCGGTTGGCGTCGGATCGGTCGGGTTGGTCGGCGGCGTGGTGGTGCTGGCCGCGGTGCAGGTGGCGTCGGTGCCCGGATTGTTGACGCGTCCGGCGCCCGCATTGTTCTTCACGAACACGCAGGCCTGGTCGGCCGGCATGGCGCTGTAGTTGTACGGGGGCGTCCACCTGTCGAGGCGCGGCAGGCCGGTTGCCGCCATCAGGGCGCTCGAGATGTCGATCGCCCCACCGACCCAGGGCTTGGTGTCGTCGCCCTTGTCGTTGATGAACAGTTCGCCCGAGGCGCGGTAGCTGATCGCGTCCTTGCCGCTGGAGACCTTGCCGCCTACCTGGGAAGGCTTCAGGTTCTTGAACAAGTAATAGTTATGTTCGGACAGGACGTCGGACTGGTAGCGCACGTCCAGGCCGCCCGCGAACTTCATGTCCGGATCGGCCGGAGCGGTGTCGCCTTCGAGCAGGTTGTTGAAGGTGTGCAGCTGGCCGAAGCGGATCAGCGGCAAGCGGCTCGCGGTTCCTTGCCAGTGCAGGCCGGTAAAGGTGACGTGCAGGCGTCCGGCGTCGCTCCAGGCGCGGCCGCTGTCGCCGTTGCCGACCAGGGTGGTCTTGCCATGCTTGAAGAACTTGCTGTTCGACAGCGTCACGTAGTCGGAACCGCGCACGATGTCGAGCGCGCCGTCGTGGCGGGTGTCGCTGGCCAGCCGGTCGGGCGTATCGCCGTCGCTGATGGTGACGTGGTCGACCCAGATGTTCTGCGAGCGCGAAATCGTCACCCCGTCCGCATAGGCATTCGCCGAATCCTCCGGGTTGACGTCCCAGGGAGTGTCGAGGGCGATGTTGCGGATGATGACGTTGCGGGTCCAGGTGGGGAACAGGTCGCCGTCCTTGCCGGACGCGATCCAGGACTTGAAGTCGGCTTCCGCATCGCCGCCCTGGCTTGCCGCCAGCTCGCCGCCGACCAGCAGCGTGGTGCCGGTGATGCGGGCGGCGCGGCCCTGGGCGTCGTTGATGCCGACCAGGGTGGTGTTCGACGGGATGCTGATCGAGCCGCCGTATTTCTGGTCGGTGTAGCTTTCGTATTCCTTGAAGACGGTGTTGTTGGCGCTCATCCGCAGGTCGATGTGGCCGACGATCCGGACGATCTTCGGCGCCAGTCCTGCTTCGTTCAGCGCGGCGACCAGCTGCTGGCCGTTGTAAACCGTGTAGATGTGCTGGGGCGCCGCATTGCGCCCGCCGGTGACGACCACTTTCTCGTGCGCGCTGCCGCTGCGCTTGTAGCTGTGCCACCCGGCGTCCGGCGCCGCGTCGCATTCGAAAGTCAGGACGCCACCCGTCGGGTCGGAGGTGGCGAACTGCCAGTTCGGCAGGACTGGCGCAGTGCGGTAGTTGGCGGGGGAGTGCTTGCCGCCCACCAGGACCGGGGCTCCAGGCCTGCGGGTGCCGTAGGTGCCCAGCTGGAGCGGTGTGGAAGCGCCGGTGAGGGTCTGGGCGTCGACACCGTTCAGGGTCAGCGCCGGGCAGCCGGTACTGGCCGTGGCGCTGGACGCGACGAGGGAAGAGGTTCTCGACATCGACATCGCCGTCGCCGTCTCGGGTTCGCCACCGCCACAGGCGCTGAGGAGCACGCCGACGGCGGCCGCAAGGCTGGTACGTTGCAAGCTTTGAATCATGTTTTGGTCTCCAAAGTGTTATTTTTGACTACAAAACTGCTCAGGCCAATTTTGTATTGCACGTACCACTAGAGAGATTGGTCTGACCAATTAATTAAATGGTATAGGCACTTTGCGAGCTCGTCCATAACTTTCGTATTGACGAACAGCCATCGATGAAGGCGCCTTGCGGGGCGTGTGGCGGGGAGGAAGGAGGGACGCGCCGGCGGGATGCGGAGATGGGTGAAGGGGCGCCCGGCGCCGGAAGCGCCGGGGCGGTTGGCTTACTTTGCCTTGCGCGACGACCAGTGCACGTGCACGATCGCCCAGCCGTCACCCTCTTTTTCGAGCACCATCGTGCCGGTGCCGAAAGCATGCACCGGCTTGCCGCGCGCGGTGCCGGTGGTCTCGGTTTCCTCCCAGACAATGGCAGTATTGCCGTCGATGCGCTCGCTCTGCTTGAGCAGCTTGCGGGTCGTGGTTCGCGCAAACTCCATGTCGCCGCCCAGGTGATGCTGGGCGTACTCGTCGCGCGAGCGTTCGACGTAGCCGGCCTCGTAGATGGCGACCGTGGGCGACAGGAAGGCGAGCGCCCGGTCCTTGTCGCCGTTTGTCAGCGCTTCGTGGAACGCCGCGACGGTTTCTTTCGGCGTGGCCGCGAGGGCGGCCGAATGGACGCCTGCGAACGCGAGGGCGAGGATGCATGCTGCGAGTGGCTGCTTGATCATGTGTGCTCCATGGTGTGGGTATTACTGCGCCTTCTGCATCTGGACGATGGTAATGGCGCCGTTCAGGCGCTCGGCCGCGAACTGCACCTTGTCGCCCACCTCCACCTGATCGAGCATCGCCGGGTCCTGCACGCGCAGGACCATCGTCATCGCGGCCATGTTGAGATTCCGGATTTCGCCATGGCGCAGCGTGATCTTGCCCGCCTCCTTGTCGATTTTCCTGACTTCGCCTTCGGTGAGCGTAGCCGCGGCGTTCGGCGCGCTCGCTTCATGGGCGCCGTTGCCGGCGTGCTGGTGGTCCTGGGCCGTTGCCAGCGCGGCCGCGCCGGCCATCAGGATCGCGAGGGAATGCTGCAGGAATGCTTTCATGGTGTGTCTCTCCTTGTTTGTTGATTGCTTATTGCTTGTGTCGGAAAACGCTCAGTGGTGACCCTGGTGCCCCTTGGGCTTGCGCACCGTGACTTCGACCTCGGGCGAGTTACTGGCCGCAGGCATGGCCTGGCCGCCGGCCGACTGGCTGCGTACGGCGGCGGGCGCTTCGCCCTTCCACTCGTAGGCGACGGTGCCGGGCGGATGCCGGTACCAGCCCGGGTCCTTGTAGTCGCCGGCTTTCTGGTCCTTGCGCACCTTCAGCACCGTGAACATGCCGCCCATCTCGACGCCGCCGAAGGGGCCCTGGCCGGTCATCATCGGCAGGGTGTTGTCGGGCAGCGCCATCTCCATGTCACCCATCGAGCCGCCCTTGTCGCCCATCACCATGTAGTCGGGAACCAGCTTGCTGATCTTCTCGGCCACGCCGCGGTGGTCGACGCCGATCAGGGTCGGCACGTCGTGTCCCATGGCGTTCATGGTGTGGTGCGACTTGTGGCAATGGAAGGCCCAGTCGCCCGGCTCGTCGGCGATGAACTCGATGGCGCGCATCTGGCCGACGCCGACGTCGGTCGTCACTTCCGGCCAGCGGGATTCGGGCCGGGTCCAGCCGCCATCGGTGCCCGTCACCTCGAACTCGTGCCCGTGCAGGTGGATCGGGTGGTTGGTCATGGTCAGGTTGCCGACGCGGATGCGTACCCGGTCGTTCAGGCGCACGTTCATTGTGTCGATGCCCGGGAAGGCGCGGCTGTTGAAGGTCCACAGGTTAAAGTCCAGCATCTCGTTGACGCGCGGCGTATAGCTGCCCGGCTCGATGTCGTAGGCGTTCAGCAGGAACACGAAGTCGCGGTCGACCCGGTGCCGGGACGGGTTCTTCGGGTGCGTGACCCAGAAACCCATCATGCCCATCGCCATCTGTACCATCTCGTCCGCATGCGGGTGGTACATGAAGGTGCCCGGGCGCCGTGCCACGAACTCGTACACGAAGGTCTTGCCCGGCTGGATGCCCGGCTGGGTCAGCCCGGTGACGCCGTCCATGCCGTTCGGCAGGCGCTGCCCGTGCCAGTGGATGCTGGTGTGCTCCGGCAGGCGGTTGGTGACGAAGATGCGCACCCGGTCGCCCTCGACCACTTCGATCGTGGGTCCCGGGCTCTGGCCGTTGTAGCCCCAAAGGTTGGCCTTCATGCCGGGCGCGATCTCGCGCACCACCGGCTCGGCGACCAGGTGGAACTCCTTGACGCCGTTGTTCATGCGCCAGGGCAGCGACCAGCCGTTCAGGGTCACCACCGGGTTGTACGGGCGGCCGTTGGGCGGCGGCGGCGGCGGTTGCGTGGCTGCCGTGTTCATCACGGGTGCTTCCGGCAGGGTGGCGGCGCCGGCGCGGCTCACCAGTCCGGCGCCGACCAGGGCCGCGGCGCCGGTGAAAAAATCTCGTCGAGAACTCATGTTGGTTTCCTTGCTTAGTGCGCCGCGGCAGCGGCGTCGGTACCGGCACTTGGGCCAGCCATGTTCACGCTCGCGCCGCCGCTGCCGCTGATGGCGGCCTGCAGATCGGTATCGGCGATCCAGAAATCGCGCTGGGCCTCGATCGCGGCGTTCACGGCGCCGATCGAGGCGCGGGTGTCGGCCAGCAGCTCGAACACGCTCATCAGCATGCCGTTGTAGCGCAGCAGGGTCTCTTCCGAGATCTTCTTGCGCAGCGGGACGATCTCGTCGCGGTAGTGGCGAGCCAGGTCATGGCTGGTGCGGTAGGCGGAATAGGCTTCGCGCACCTGCGAGCGGGCCTGGATGGCGGTATCGGCGGTGCGGTGCACCGTCTGCATGTAGAGCGCCTCGGCTTTTGCCGTGCGCGCACCGCCCCAGTCGAACAGGGGCAGCGCGAGCTCGATCTCGTAGCCGTTTTCGCGCGGCGCGCCGCTCTTGCTGGCATTCGCATAGCCGGCATGCAGCACGTTGACGAAGCCGGTGGCCTTCGACAGCCCGAGTGCGCGCGCAGTCGCCTCGGCCTCCAGCTTCGCCAGGCGCAGGTCGAGACGCTGCTGCATCGCCAGGGTCTCGATGTTGGCGGGCTCGCGCGGCGCTGCCGGCAGCTCGGGTAGCCGGTCCGGTAATTGGAAGGCGGTATGCGCACCCCACACGCCCATCAGCCTGGTAAGCTGCTCGCGGGTGGCGCTGGCATTGTGGCGGGCACGGGCCAGCTGGGCGGCAGCCTCGGCGGAAAAGGCCTGCTCGCGGGCGCTGTCGAGGGCGCTCAGGTTGCCGACCCTGGCCATACGCTGGGCCAGCTCGGCGCCGGCCTGTGCCGCTTCGTGCACCTGTTCGGCGTAGCGCGCCGATTCGTTGGCGGCGACGGCGCGGAACCAGGCCTTGCGGGTGTCAAGCGCGTGGCGCACTGCCGCGCTGGCGGCCACCAGCTTGGCGCTTTCGAAGCGGCGCGCCTCGATGTCGCGGCGCAGCGGCATGGTCAAGAGGCCCACCAGGTCGAACATGACACTGCGTTCGATCTCGGTTTCGCCATGGCCCGACATGCGGCCGAAGCCCAGGCTCGGGTTGGCAAGCCGCCCGGCCTGGACCAGGTCGGCTTCGGCCACGCCCAGCTGGGCCAGCGAGGCGCGCAGGCCGCGGTTGCCCAGCAAGGCCACGCGCACCGCACCGTCGGCTGACAGCGGCTGCTTCAGCAGTGCATCCAGCTCGGCATGGGCGGGGACGTCGCCGGCGCGCGGCAGGCGCAGGTCCTGGCCGGTGCGCTCGGCAGTCATGGCCGAGACGCCCTCGAGGCCGCCATCGCGTGAAAAGCTGGCGCAGCCGCCGAGCGTGAGGGCGATGGCGCCGATCGCCAGCGCGCGCAGCGCCGGGGGAAATTCTCTGTTAGTCATCGGTCGGCTCCGCTCAGTGGTGCTGGTGCTGCTTGTGCTGCGCGTGCGCCGGCGCCGTGCTTCCCGGTCCCGGCTCGGACGGCGCCGATTCCTTGCGCGGTTCCGCAGCCGGCGCATGGTGCCCGGCATGGCCTGGCTGGCCAGCAACTGTCGCGTTGGCGGCGCGCCAGGCCTTGTCCGGCGGCGGCGCTGCCTTGTCGGTCGATGTGTAGCCGGCCAGGGCTGACTGGTAGATGATGGCGGGCACGGCCGCGGCCGGGTCGGCCGGGTCAGGCGTGCGGGATGGCTGTCCAGCATGCGCGTGAAACGCTGCGGCCAGCAGGGTGCCGAAGGCAACCCATCGATGGAGATGCATGGTCAATCCTCGAAATCGGGAACAGCGGTGCGCAGGTGCGCACCAGGGCTCGGCACGCAGCAGCGGCTGATAGCCTCAGGCTGCGCGTGCGCGGTCGATTGCGTGGATCAGCGCCGGGGAGGTCGCTGCAGGCCGTCCGGAATGAAGCCGGTACCGAAGTCGGCGGGAGCGATGACGACGACGTCGGAACCGTCGAAGCTCGGCAGGGGAAGTGAAGCGGAAGGGGGCGCGACTGCGCCGACACAGAAGGCCGAGCATGCGCTGCAGGACGCGTGCGACAACATCGACCCGGACCCGGATCCAGCTGCGTTGTCGGCCGCGGCTGCTTCTGCGGCATGCTCGCCGTGGCCGCCATGGTGGGCGTGTTCGTCGACATCTGCAGCGGCATGGTCCGCATGCGGATGCGCGGCAGCGGCGTGTCGTTGCTGCGAGTGCGCGCACGACAGCTCCATGGTAGCGGCCACCGCATGCAGCGGAAGCGCGGCCATCAGGAGCCAGACCAGCAATGTCGTGAGCAGACGGTTCATAGGTGCGGCGAGTATAGCACGGGCATTTTGGCGCCGGAACAGGCCGGAAGCGGTGGCTGCGAAGCCGCAAGCTCCGCGCGCAAATCGGCTTGACCTTGCCATTGTGGGAAGGACTAGAGTGATCGGAAGCCTGCGGCAGGTCGGCAGGGCCAGGTCTGCCGTCCGCTGCACGAACTTTGTCTGCGAAGGAGCCATGTCATGCATCCCGAACTGAAACGGGCCTATCGGGCCGAAATGATGGCAGCGCGCCGTTCATACCGCAGACGCGAGGATGGAAGTGCGATGCGCCATCTGGAAATCGCCCACGTCATGGCGCAGCAGTACGTCGCGCCGCACGTGGCAACGCATTACTGGATGCTCAAGATCGGCTTGCGGCGCCGTTCGCCGTTGCAGGTGTGGGGGCAGTTGCTGCGGATTGTGCTGGGCGCGATCGGATCGGCCGTGGGCACCGTGCCGGTCGGGAACACCGGCGGGACGAACATCAGCATGTTCCGGCGGCTGCCGGTCGATCCGGCCATCCAGCGCCTGCTCGAGAAATGAAGGCGAAAAGACGACCGTCGATTCGGGTGCGATAGTGATTGGTGACCCGGCAGCGCTCCGGGCCATTGTTTACTTCTCGGGATCCGGTTTGATGCGCGCGTACTGGTAGTCCGCAGCGGAGCGCTCGAGCGCCAGGCCGAGCGTGTCCTTGAGCTCGTCCGGTGTGGCGCCTTCGGCCAGCTTCTGCTGGGCGAAGGTGTTGCGCAAGGTGCGCCCACCCGCCCGGGACAGCTCGATGCCGGCACGCTCGAACGTGGCCCGGACCTGCATGTAGACGGTTTTCTTGATCATCTTCCGCCCCTCGGTATTCGCAGGGAAGACGAAATCGCCCGGAATACCCATCTCGGCGCGTTCCCACAGCCAGGCTTGCAACTCGGCAGCACCTTCCCGTGGAAGGAGCGTGACGTGCTCGTGACTCGTCTCGTGCTTCTGGCTCGGGGTAATGGAGAGTTCGATGGCGCCGTCGATATCAATTTGTTGTGCGACCTCGCCCAGCAGCAGTCCGATCGCCTCGGACACCTTGAGCCCGGCCAGCGCGATGGTCACCTGCATGGCGCGGTCGCGCCGGCGCTTCCAGCCGTCGAAGGGCGTGACGCGGCGCAGCCGTGCCGGCGCCGAGGGGAGGGCGTCGAAAAAGCGGCGCAACTGGTCCTCCGACAGGGCTCGCGTGGGCTCGTCCTTCATGTACTCGGCCTGGCTCGTGGCCAGGATTGCCTCGCGTGCCGGGTTCGGCTCGGCTTCCAGGTACTGATAGCAGCGCTCGAGCAGGCGCAGGTAACGGTGGGCGATCTTGCTGTTGATGGCGCGCCCGTGTTCGTCGGCGCGGTTGATGAAACGCTTCAGGTCGTCCTTGTCGACGGTGGAGAAGCGTTTCCCTTGTTCCGCCATCCAGTTGCAGAAGTTCCCGAACATGTAGGTGTAGATCGCGACGGACTGTTTCGAGACGGTCTTGAACTTGCCGTCGGCCGGGAGGCGCTTGGCGGTCTCGGCGAAATCGAGGCTGATGATGAAGGCAGAGAAGGCCTTGATGGGATTGTCGTCCCAGGATGAAAGCTTGGACATGATGGACACGGAGACGGGATTAAAAAGACTATAGCACTAAAAATGTAACTAACCAACGAGTTATCACATGACCCTAAAAACCCGGCCGCCAGCGGCGCCGGCGGGGAGCGAGTCACATCAGGGGAAGGAGACAGTGGCCACAGAGGCGATCGGACCCTGGTCAGGAGGCGAGAACCACGACAGCCGGGACGCGAGAGTAGGGCAGCAATAGTCATCCCCGGCTGCCGCCAGGCATGCCCGCACGTCTACCCCTCACGCCCTGTCAGACATTCGCAATTACCTGATCGGGACGGGGGACAGAATACTGTCCAGATGTTCACGAACGTCCTTTGACGGCAGAGTCTGCATCCGCGTGGTGTTAGGGCTGGAATGCTCGAGCGTGCGCTTGAGGTCCGTGCAATCTCCTCTTTACTGGCCGACGGCTGGGAACCACTCGGTATTGGGGCGGGGTTGGTAACTGGTCGGTAAGCTTGCCGGGACGATGGCTTTACACTAAACGAGCATGTGGAACATGCCGCCGGCGACCACAACCCTGAAACACTTCGCCAGGAGGGCGGCTTGAGAGAATTCCTGACGTTCGCGGTCATTGGACTGGTCGCCTTCGCGATTATCCTTAGTTTTGCTGCACCGTTTTTCAACCGGTCCGAGGGCGCGCCGTCAAATGCCGTCGACGACGACGATAACGAGCTCAAATTCGTGCAGGTGAATCCTGCTACTTGCTTGCCAATGGACGACGACGGGATCATGGACGTTGGCGGCAACACGTTTGGTTCGGGTTCCTCTTCGGACTCGGACTCGTTCTTCGACTCGACATCGAACTCCGACGACTGAACAACTCGTCTGCTACACCGCTATGCGCATCTACACTTGACCTGATCGGCTAATTTGTAGCCGCGGTGATTGTTAGTCTTCGACTTCAGGCAGCCTGTTCCTGGCGCCGTTCACGGCCAACTGCGGCTGGTGCCCGGTTGCCAAGTGCAGAGTGCGGGCGCTCATTGTTATAGAAGTGACGCCATTTCTCAATGATCAGCTTGGCCTCCTGCCGGCTGACAAACCACTCCCGGTTCAGGCATTCATCGCGCAGCTTGCCGTTGAAGCTCTCGACGAAGCCGTTCTGCCATGGGCTGCCCGGCTTGATGTAAGCCGGCCCGATGTTCTGGTCACGCAGCCATTTCATGACGGCCGTAGCAGTGAATTCGGCACCTTTGTCGGAGCGAATAAAAGCCGGCTTTCCATAGATGCGCATCAGCCTGGACAACGTCAGGATGCCGTCCTGAGTGCGCAGCGACTTGCCCACTTCGATCGCCAGACATTCGCGGGTGCTCTCGTCAAGGACGCAAAGCATCTTGAGCGCCCCCCCGTTGGCCAGCTGGTCGTGCACGAAGTCATATGTCCACACGCCGTTGGGCGCAGTCGAGCCGGGAATACGGATGTCGCCGCCACAGCGACGTTTCCTGGGCCGGGGCTTCGGCAGATTCAATCCCAGCCTGCTCCAAAGGCGCCATACACGGCTCAGCTTCGTGTCCGTCATCCCGGCGATGCGTCGATAGCCAAAACGCGGATAGCGACTTGACGCCTCGATCAGTTGGGCTCCCAGGGCCTGAGCCTTGACTGGCTGTTTGAGCTCGTAATTCGCTATGCGCCGACTTACCCCGGCAAATCGGCAGGCAGCGCGTTCGGATAAGCCTTTACTCTTCAGGATCTCAAGCGCTTGCCTCCTAGCTGCCGGGGTTACCATTTTTCTCCGGCGATCTCCTTCAGTCCTTCGATCGCCAGCAACTGCTCGGCCAGGAGCTTCTTCAACTTGGCGTTCTCGGCTTCCAGGTCCTTAAGCCGACGTGCCTCAGGCACCGTCATCCCGTTGTACTTGTTCCGCCACCGGAAAAAGTCTGTTCGGTGATGTTGTGCTTCCTGCAGAGATCCCGGATGACTACGCCGTCGGCCTCGGCCTGGCGCAGGATCCCAATGATCTGCTCTTCGGTAAAACGTTTCTTCATCTAGCCTCCATGTACAAAAGTAACATGAAGACTAACTCTCCCGCTGGCTACAAGATTCCGATCAGGTCACCCCCTTCAAAGAGGCGATGTCCGTAAATGTGATCGGCAGGGAGACATGGCTGTCCTTCACGGAGTTGTCAAAAACAGCACTATTGACTCAACGTTGAATTGATACTGTTTGCCATGGGCGATGCGAGTCCGATGAGGTAGGCGCGCCAGTTTTAAAACCGCGCTAATCGAAATAGTAGGCGTGTAAGACTTTTACTCAACTTGCTGACTGAAGCACGCTGGCCGCTGCAAATTGCCTGTTCCGTGTACTAATATATTACTTAAGTTGTCCTTTTGACGAGCACAGTCGACCGCTCTCGCACTGCCCACTCTCTCCACCTTACGAGCCTGGCTTCCGGAAGAGGTGCCACATCAACCCTACAGCAGGTGAGCGGTTGCATGGTGCAGTAGGTACGAGCGGCAAGACCATCTTTAGCGGTCTGAAATTTGTACGACACACGAATCTTTAGCATATTTCACTACAATATCCAGGAGACCAGATGAGTTTGTCATCCACGCGATGCCGCCTGCAGCGAACCGCTATCTCTCATGCATCCGCGCTGTTTGCCGCCAGCATGTTTGCAGCCCCGACCATGGCAGAGAACCAACCCCGGGATACCGCTGAAGTGACCGCCTAGGGTCTGCAGGTTGTCACCGTTACTGCACAAAAACGTCCGCAGGCTTTGCAGGACGTGCCAGTCGCGGTCAGCACCGTGGATGAGCGTGCCATTGAGAACCAGCAAATCGTCGGATTTTCAGACCTGACGCGCGTGGCGCCTGCTCTGACTATCAACGAGAATCCGAACAACAACAATATCGCGCTGCGCGGTATCGGCACGTTCGCGTTCAGTATCGGTATCGAATCGGCGGTCTCCGTGATCATCGATGACGTGCCCGTAATCCAGCAACTGCAGGCGTTCTCGAGCCTGAGTGATATCGCGCGCATTGAAGTGCTGCGCGGTCCGCAGGGTACGCTGTTTGGAAAAAACTCGTCGGCCGGCGTCATCAATATTGTCACCAAGGAATCGAGCGAGGAGCGCGAAGGCCATGCCCAGGTGACCGTGACCAGCGACGGTGAGCGACGTCTCGAAACCGGTATTTCCGGCCCTGTCAACGATAAGCTAGGCTATCGCCTGAATGCCTATACCGGCAACCGGGAAGGCGACATCACGAATCTGGAGTCGGGAGCCAGGCTCAATGGTGAGCGCAGCAAGGGCGTGCGCCTGCGCCTGGACGTCAAGCCCACACCCACACTCGATGGTCGCCTAATCGCCGACTACAACAAGCGTCGCATCGAAGGCCCTGTAACGACCTTCCTGGCGGTGCCGCCGGGTGCTCGCTTGCGCGGCGTGGCGCCGATCGGACCGGCCGTGGTCGGCATCACCCCCGGTCCGGACAACCGCGCTGTACGCATGGACAACCCGGGCTTTGCCGAACACGAGTCGCGCAGCCTTTCGGGCGCCGTGAACTGGAGGTTCGACAGCCATACGGTGACCTCTGTCACCACCTGGCAGGACTGGCAGTTCGATTTCCTGAACGATTTCGATGGTACGAATTTGGACCAACTCGGTGCGCAGACCAACGGCGTATTCCGTGGCGGGATTACCGCCGGCGGCCCATATCGCTCGCGCATGTCCACTCAGGAGCTGCGCTTGAGCTCTGCTGGCGACGGTGCGCTGAGCTATCTCGGCGGCCTGTATTACGCGGATTCGCGCACCGAACGCAGCTTTGTGCGCGGACCTGTCTCGAACCTGGCTAACTGGGACGCTCGTTCCGGCAACCAGACCGCCGCAGCTTTTGCCCAGGCCGAATACCGGATCACCCCGGCCACGCGCGTTAGCGCCGGTCTGCGCTTTAACCGCGAGACGATCGAGGTCGATTTCACCAACCGCTTGCCGGCGGTGCCAGTCAGTTTCGACGGACGCAGCCGCGACGATGCAAGCACCGGCAAGCTGGCCCTGCAGCACGACCTGGCCAAAGACGTGATGGTGTACGGCTCGTTTGCCACTGGTTACAAAGGGGCAGGCTATGATATCTCCACCGGCTTCAATTCCGCCCGCGTGCGGCTTCCGGTTGCGCCCGAAACCTCAGAGGCGTGGGAGCTGGGCATGAAGAGCCGTTTCCTGCGGAATCGCCTGCAAGTTAATGCCACGGTGTTCCATACCGATTACAAGGATTTTCAGGCCCAGTCGCGCCGCCTGGATCCGCTCACCCAGACCTACGAAAACGCAGTCACCAACGTCGGCGAACTCCGCACCCGTGGCGTGGAGCTGGAAGTCCAGGGCAAGCCGATTAACACCCTCTTGTTGGAAGCCTCGCTCGCCTGGGTTGATGCGATCATAAAGAAGTTCCCGAATACGACCTGCTACCCGGGCCAGACGCTGGCCGCTGGCTGCGTACCGGTCAATAATGTGCCGTTGCAGGACTTGTCGGGCAAGCGCTTGTCAAACGCGCCGCGTACCAAACTCAATGTCGGCGCGACCTACAATTTCGCGATTGGCGAGTCCGGCTACAGTGGGATCGCCAACCTTAATGCCCAGTACCAGTCTAGCGTGAACTACGATCTCGCTGCCAATCCTTTGGCCGTACAGAAGGGCTACGGTATCGTCAACGGTAGTGTTGCGTTCTTCAATCCGGCGCAGAACGTGAAGCTGACTTTTTACGTCAACAACCTGTTCGACAAGAGTTATGCCAGCTTCGTCGGCGATAACTACAGCGTGTTTGGGAATGTGCCCGTGCTAACGCAGACGCTTCCGCGCAACTCGGACCGTTACTTCGGCGTGCGCTTGAGGTACGAATTCTGATCTTTTCCTGTAACGCACGCGCAGCTTTCGGGCGCGTGCTCAACCAATCTTGCTGCGACTTCATGTATAAACTCTCTATCGCGTTGTGGGCTTTTATCGGGGCGATTCTGTGCCAGGACGTTGTGGCGCACGAAGCCAGGTCCGATTCCCTGCGGCCCGCTTTTCTCCTGGCCGGCGCGCTGCACCGCGACGGCCAGGACCTGTCGGGCCAGTGGACCTATTCGAAGGACCTGTACCGCACCGGCCTCACCGACATCAACGGCTGGGTGGCCAAGTCGCGCATGCAGCGCTACCGCGACATCGACGTCGCCGCCGTCGAGGCCAAGGGTGGCGTCGATTTCTTCGAGTTCGACCTCGACCGCGGCCCGCTCATCAACCTGCCGGGCGCTTGGAACGCCGCCATCCCCGAGCTGCGCTACTACGATGGGCTGATCTGGTTCCAACGCAAGTTCAATGCGCAGCCGGCCGCGGGAAAGCGCGCCTTCCTGCGCTTCGAGGCGGTCAACTACCGCGCCTATGTCTACCTGAACGGCAAGGAGGTGGGACGCCACGAAGGCGGCTTCACGCCCTTCGTGCTGGAAGTGACCGATGCGCTGCGCGCCGGCGACAACCGCTTGGTAGTGGGCGTCGATTCGACCCACGACGCCCAGTCGATCCCGACCTTCATCACCGACTGGGACCTGTACGGCGGCATCACCCGCCCGGTACGCCTGATTACCACCCCGGCCACCTTCATCGACGACGCCATGGTCCAGCTGCGCCCGGACGGGCGCATCGCCGGCGAAGTGCGCCTGCAGGGACCGCAGGCCGCCAACCAGGCCGTGACGGTGGCGATCGGTGCGCTCGCCACCGCCCGCGCCGTCACCGACGCCGGCGGCCGCGCCGTGTTCGACCTGCCGGCCCCGAAAGGCCTCGAACGCTGGTCGCCCGAGAAGCCGATGCTGTACGACGTGCGCTTCAGCGCATCGGGCGACACGGTTCGCGACCGCGTCGGCTTCCGCACCATCGCGGTGAAGGGCAATCAGATCCTCCTGAACGGCAAGCCGGTCTGGCTGCGCGGCATCTCGCTGCACGAAGAAGAGTTCGGCCCCAACCCGGCGCGCAACATGACCGAACAGGCTTCGCGCGCGCTGCTGCACGAGATCAAGCATGGCCTGAACGGGAACTACGTGCGCCTGTCGCACTACCCGCACTCGGAAACCACGGTGCGCCTGGCCGACGAGATGGGCCTCTTGGTGTGGAGCGAGATCCCGGTCTACTGGACGGTCGACTGGGACAACCCGGCCGTGCTGCGCAAGGCCCTGGCGATGCAGGCCGAGACCATCTACCGCGACCGCAACCGCGCTTCGGTGATCATGTGGAGCGTCGGTAACGAAACCCCGGTGGCGGACGCGCGTACGCGCTTCCATGTGGCGATGGCGGACAACGTGCGCCAGCTGGATCCTTCGCGCCTGGTGAGCGCGGCGCTGCTGGTCAAGCACGACGGCAACGCGCTGGCGATCGACGATCCGCTGGCCGACAAGCTCGACGTGCTGGCGGTGAACACCTATGCCGGCTGGTACGGCTCCGACAAGCTCGACGCCGTCGCCAGGCTGAAGTGGAGGGTGCCGGCGGACCGTCCGCTGATCCTGTCCGAGTTCGGCGCCGACGCGCTGGCCGGTTACAAGAACGACGGTATGAAGAAATTCACCGAGGAGTATCAGGCCGAGTACTACCGCCAGACCCTGGCGATGGCCGAGCGTATTCCGACCCTGCGCGGCATGTCGCCGTGGATCCTGAAGGACTTTAAGTCGCCGCGCCGCGAGCACCCGGTGTTCCAGAACGGCTGGAACCGCAAGGGCATCGTGTCTGAAACCGGTGTGCGCAAGCAGGCCTTCGGCGTGCTGGCCGACTATTACCGTAGCAAGCAATAAATAACATTTGAATTCTTTGGAGTCATCGATGAATACCCCCGTCTCAGGCGCCCCCGTCATCACCGCGATGCGGGTCGTCCCCGTCGCCGGCCTGGACAGCATGCTCATGAACCTGAGCGGTGCCCACGGCCCCTGGTTCACCCGCAACGTCGTGGTGCTGACGGACAGCGCCGGCAACATGGGTCTCGGCGAAGTGCCGGGCGGCGAGTCGATCCGCCAGACCCTGGAAGACGCGCGCCCGCTCGTCCTCGGCAAGTCGCTGGGCGAATACAACGCGGTACTGAACGCCATCCGGACCAGCTTCGCCAATCGCGACGCCGGCGGACGCGGCCTGCAGACTTTCGATCTGCGCACCACCATCCACGCGGTCACCGCGGTCGAATCCGCCTTCCTCGACCTGCTCGGCCAGTTCATGAACGTGCCGGTGGCGGCCCTGCTGGGCGAGGGCCAGCAGCGCGCCGCGGTGCCGATGCTGGGTTACCTGTTCTACATCGGCGACCGCGGGCGCACCCGGCTGCCGTACCGCGCCGAAACGGATGTGGGCGACGCCTGGTTCAGGCTGCGCAACGAGGAGGCGATGACTCCTGAAGCGGTGGTGGCCCTGGCCGAAGCCGCGCAGGCGCGCTATGGCTTCCAGGACTTCAAGCTCAAGGGCGGGGTGCTGTCGGGCGACGAGGAAATGGAAGCTGTGATTGCCCTGCACGAGCGCTTTCCCGAGGCGCGCGTCACGCTCGACCCGAACGGCGCCTGGTCACTGGCGGAAGCGGTGCGCCTCTGCCGCGACAAGCACGGCGTGCTGGCCTATGCCGAAGACCCCTGCGGCGCCGAGAACGGCTTCTCGGGCCGCGAAGTGATGGCCGAGTTCCGCCGCGCCACCGGCCTGCTCACCGCCACCAACATGATCGCCACCGACTGGCGCCAGATGGCGCATTCGATCCAGCTGCAGTCGGTCGACATCCCGCTGGCCGACCCGCACTTCTGGAGCATGCAGGGTTCGGTGCGCGTGGCCCAGCTGTGCGACATGTTCGGCCTGACCTGGGGCTCGCACTCGAACAACCACTTCGACATCTCGCTGGCCATGTTCACCCACGTCGGCGCCGCCGCGCCGGGTAGAATCACCGCAATCGACACCCACTGGATCTGGCAGGACGGCCAGCGCCTGACCAGGGAGCCGTTGACGATCGAGGGCGGCCAGGTGAAGGTGCCGGCGCGGCCGGGCCTAGGCATCGAGCTCGATGTCGATGCATTGGAAGCGGCGCACCAGGCGTATAAAAACATGGGCCTGGGCGCGCGCGACGATGCGGTGGCGATGCAGTTCCTGATCCCGAACTGGAAGTTCGATAGCAAGCGGCCGTGCATGGTGCGTTGAGTGTCAACCAGGCGTTGAGCCAAGCGGCTCGTGGCGCGAATGGGATCCATTCGCGCTCCAGGTTCAGTGCCGACTTGCCATCCACCCTCACCATGGAAACTTGGCATTGGCGAGGGGCGCTAACCGGCATGACCCTCCATCGGGAGCGACTGATGGCACAGCCATTTGCGAATGGCGGTGCCGTTCCGATACTTTCCATAGGATGCCACGGAGCGAATACTCGTACGTGGGACGCTTGCTGCCCCGCGTCGGTCACGATGTCCGGAGAGTCCGATGTGCACCGCTGTCACCGCAGAGGCCGCGCCCCTTGTCGTGATGAGCAGCTGGTCGCCAGCGAGATCGACGGTGTCGATTTCGCCACCCCTCAGCGCGATGCCGAGATTGTCCGGCGCGGCAAGGTCCGTCAGATGTTCCACCTGCGCCGCTTCGCTCAATGTGATTGCGATCCGGTTCGAATGCATCCGTCGGGCCGCTGTCGCACGCAGTACGTCCCAGCGCCCCTGGCGCAGCAAGGCCTGAAAGGCTACTGCGTACAACTCGCCGCGCATGTCATGGCCTTGGCTTGAATGGTGCAGATAGTCGCGCGCAAAAGGAAAGTTGTAGCTGGGTCCAAGGCAGAAGAACGCGCCCCCATGTTCAATGGTACGTACATGCTCGTCGAGAATGGAACGCACGCCTTCCGAACTCTCCTGGAAGCTCGACGGCTGTACCGACAACATCCACACAGGATCGCGCTGCCCGGTTATCGCTTGCACGGATGACTCGATCTCGGCACGCACCTGTTCCTGCAAGGCCCCAAGGCGTCCCTCTCCGGCATCACTCTCGCCTTGTGCGGTCAGGATCGCCTTGACAACGTAGCCCTTGCCCTCACGCTTGAGCGCCGCATGCACAGCTGTCGTGGCCCGTTGCAGGTTGCGAAAGCCATGATACTTCGGCGCCGCGTTCAGTCCAAGGTTCCGGATTTTCTGTCCGCCTTCAGCGACGTTAAACAGCACGACCTCCGAAAAAGGCAGGTCCGCCGCCCGCCCCCCATCGTCGACCAGACGTAGCACCATGCTTTCGCCAGCAGTCGAACCATGCGAGCTGCTTCCCATGGCGCCGTGCAGGGGTGCCAGGCCTGTGATTCCATCGGGTGCAAGCTCGAGCGATCGTCCGCCGGTGGTGGCCATGCCCAGCCAGATGTTGTTAGCCGCAGTGCGAGGCATGCGCAACTGCCGCGGATAATCCGTTCGCAGTAGCGCAGCGCGATCTACGGCCTGACCTTCCGAATTGGACTGTCCGTACTCGATTACACCCAGCACCGCAGGCTGCTGCTCGCGCGTGCGAGGGATAAGGCCGCAAGCGGTACAGGTAGAGATGATGGACAGGATGAAAGTGCGTCGGTTTAAAGTGATCGGCATGGCGCAAGCACGTATGTAGTAACAGCGGTGGTGTCCTGAGGGCGAATTCGAAGCGTGTCGAGCAGCATGAAGGCAAATCCTGCACAGCTAGCGCTGTAAAACTGGCAGTGTGATCTCGTGCTCGTCGCGCAATGCTGCGTCCTTTGCCACATCGGCACCCCCCCATACTTGCTGCGCCGTCCAGGGGACGGGAGGAGCGCTCCAGAAGCCGTGAGCCGGCGGAAGTCCGAGCGGTAGTAGTGCGTTCGCAGCGATGTAAAGGCTCCCGGTGGACACGTATTCTTCGCCGAGCCTGGGCTGGTGGCCCGCCAGGCCGATGCGCAGCCAGCCATTGGAATCGAAGGTGCCCGCCGGCTCCATCGTGCGGCCAATGACGGCGCCCAGGGCTTCGCGGACTTGAGCAGCTTGCAGCGGCTTGGGCAGCCTGTCCATGAGCGCCATTTGCGCCAGCGTCTGAAACGCACCGCAACGATAGGGAAGGGAACGCCCCAGGGGAGGAAAGCTGCCGTCAGGCGCTATCATGCGTTCTTGGATGGCCGCGTGGCGGATCGAGCGGGCCAGTACCTTTTCATATGCGGGTACGAAGCGGCGGTCGCGTTGTTGCAGATATTCGAGGCAATCGACCAGCATCGGCTGAATGACGTAGCCGTTGTAGTAGTCCGCGTGATAGCTCTTCCCGTCGCCATACGTGCCGTCTCCAACGTACCAATTGAGCATGACCTGAATATTGTTTTCGAAGCGTTTGAACTCCGTGGAACGTCCGGCCATCATCAGGAAGCATTCGATCGTCGCGGCAAACATGACCCAGTTATTCCGGATCGGATTGGCGAGTTTGCGCGTGGATTCAAGCGCCGCGATCACGTGGCCTTTCTCCTCGCTGGACAGGGGCTCCCACAATGCCCGCGGCGCGCGCAACATCGCAAGTGCCACATACGAGGCATCCACCAATGGCTGGCGCTGGCGGTTGAAGTTCATGAAGTCAGGCGAAGCAGGATTGGTGGCGCGCTCGAGTGATGCCCGGGCCCATCCAATATAGAGGGCCTGCAACGTCTTCTCGTTGCCACTTGCCCCGGTCAGCTCCAGCCAGGGAGCGATGCCGCTCAACAGCCGGCCGAACGCTTCCAGGTGAGAGAAATTCTCACGGCCCTTGCCGGCTTGCTGTTCGACCGGCATGCTGGCCTTCAGCGTTCCCCTTGACAGGTTCTCGAGCACCGGACGGCCCAATTTGTCGGCGATCTTCAGCCAGTAATCGCGTGTTCCGGTAAGTGCGCGGCCTGGTCCTGCCGCGCCGGCCGTCGGCATGGCGAATGCAAGGCCTGTCGCTGCCGAGACGTGCAAGAAACTGCGTCGTGAAGTATTCATTGATTTCCTTGTTTGCGCGTGAGTTCAGCACGCCGTTTGTCAAGCCAGGTGCGGAACTCGGGAAGCGACCTGATGCCTTGAAGGTCCTGGGTCCATGCGATACCGAATGCGTAGTCAATCGCGGCCGCATCCTTGAACGCGACAAACAGGGTGTTACCGTCGTTTGCCGGCGCGCTCGTCACGCTGTCCGGGCGGTAGAAAACGGCGATGCCGAGCTCATCCTTTGCCAGGCTTTGCCGTCCCCAGGTAGCGAAATAAGCCCAACCGCTCTGATCGGCACCGTCGGCGACGACTGTGGTGCCAGGGTGGACGACCATTCCGGTGACAAATGGGTCGCCGCCTGGCGCGCCCGCCCGCGCCGAGACACGCGTCAACGCCGAACCCGAGCGGATCGACAAGCGTGTCGACAGATCAGTCTTGCCTTCGTCGAGGCCGGCGTTATGCACCTCGGCCGACGCCGACCGGGCATCGGTGTTATCCAGCAAGACACTGATGGTGGACTTGCCGAGCGAGACGACCTTGCCGTCGCGCAGGCGGCCTATTCCGCCAATCCCTACGCTTGTGCCTACCTTGAAGATGTCCATACCCCAAGGCGCCATCGCGTAGTAGCTGTCGCCGCCTACGCCTACGGTGTGCAACATGTTGTCAGGCGTCTTCTTCCCAAAAATGTCGACCGCCATGCGCTCATCGAGATATAGCCTGTAGGCGGCAAGGTCAGACTCCCATCCCAGTCCTTCAAACGCGATCAGGTCGTCACCGATGGTGTGATCCGGTGGAAGCGTGTAACGGCTTTTGAGCGCATAATTTTTCCCTTCCGTGCGGACGTTCAACACCATTTGCGGGTACGGCGGGGCGTGAACGGTCGGGTCTTTGCCGGGTGAGAGCTTCAGATCGGCGACTGCCGATGCCGCCAGCAGGAAGGCGCCTCCACCATAAAACTGCGTTTCGCCATAGCTGACGTTGTCCGGCCGGTCCCCCACCGGCTGGACATAGCCAAGAAGACCGTTCGGATGGACCGCACGGACAAGGGCAGCCCACCCTTTGCGTACCGACGGCTCAAACGTCGCTCGATCGAGCAGGCGGGCCTTGATGCCCCAGGCAAGTGCGTAGGTGAAAAACCCGGTGCCGCTGGTCTCCGGACGCGTGCTTGCGGGATCGGCCAGCAATGACGGGGACCAGTATCCGTCCGCTTTCTGCAGCGTGACGAGCCTGGCCGACATCTGTCTGAAGATGGTCTCCATCCGCTGGCGGGCCGGATCGTTGGCTGGAAGCATGGGTATGAGGCGCGCAAGGCCCGCCAGAACCCACCCGTTGCCACGGCTCCAAAATACTTTTTCGCCATTCGGTCCACGCCGATCGAAAAAGCGCGAGTCGCGGTAGAACAGCTGTTCGTTTTGATCGTACAGATAGGCCGTAACAGCGAGGAACTCACGCTTGGCGTACTCCGCGTAGCGCTGATCACCAGTCAGCCTGGAAAGCTCGACCCAGGCCGGTGGCGCCATGAACAGGGCGTCGGACCAGCACCACCGTTTCCTGCAATCGGCGATCGTCGGGTCGCCACGCTCACCGTGCTGAAGTCCGACGCCTACCGGCGGGGCCGCAAGGATCTGGTCAAAACGCGCCCGCAGTGGTGCGATGGCCTCCATTCCTGCACCATTGCTTGCCGCCCAAAGATAGGCTTGGCCGATGACGTGATCGTCCGCATGATATGGGCGGGATGCCAGTTTCCACTGATTGAACTGGCCCCGCGCCAGAATCGCTGCCTTGTATTTCGGGTTATTCGAACGATCGGCGAGCTCGCGCAAGCCCACGAAGAATGCGCCCTGGACCCAACCGGTCTCCTTGAACGATTCCATAGGCAAGCCAGCTTTTGCACGGCCATCGGCGTATCGCTGCAATTGATGGTCCGCGACCCGTTCCGCGAGTCTGAGCGCCTCGGCCGGCGCGTAGGGAATGTGCACTGTACTGGCGGCCGGTGTTGGCGCGGCATTGGCGTCTTGCGCCTCACCTGCAACAATACTGAGTAAGGTGGCAGCCATGATGAAATTCGCTCGAAATGCGAGCGCAGTGATGTTCATAGGAAGGTTCTCCTTTTTCTAGCTTTAACCATGTGCCTGCTATGTAACTGGGGGAATAAAGCACCGGTCAAGCCAAGTCGGGTGGGCATGGCTGAAGGAAAGACCGGCATTGCTGATGTCGATCACCTTGACGAGCAACCGGGACGGAGCTGGGCGGCACAAGTAGGCGATGGGGTCCGAGTCGACAGATTGCCGTGCTCGCTTTCGAGATTGCATGCTCATCAGGAACGCTGCTGGGGAAGATTGAGCGGTGTCATAACGTGCAAAAAAAGCCGAGGGTACCCCTTGTACCCTCGGCAAAGATCCATGGAGGAGACAACACCATGGTCGACAGAAACGGGGCGTGCCGTGGCCGCGCCGCAGCGCGGCCGTGGCCATAAATCGGATCCGCACATCAAATGCTGCAGATCCGTATCGCCTCTGCGTTTCCCTAAATCGACAACAAGCGGAGGCGATATCCCAGATCGAAAAGGTCAGTATTTGTAGCGGAGGCTCACGTAATAGCGACGACCGGACCAGCTATAGTCGATCGGCAAGGACGCATTACCAGCCGTGCTCAGCGTGCGTTCGTCAGTCAGGTTCTTCGCTTCCACGGAGAAGGTGAGCTGCTTGCTGAGGCGGTACTGAATCTTGGCGTCGAGGAAACCGGTCTTTTCGAAGAACACCGGCGTATTGCCCGAAATCGATCCCGAGTAGTAGCCATCCCGGGCGTTGTACGCCACGCGGGCATTGATCGGACCCTGGTCGTACCACAGACCCAGATTGTACGAATTCTTCGACATGCCAGGGAAGGGCAGTTCCGTGCCGTCCAGCGGGTTGACGAGCTCGTCGCCGGGGGCATAGTCATAGCGCATGCGCGTGTAGTTGACGTCGACACCGAACCCGGACAGGAAGCCCGGCAGGAAGGTCAGCGCCGTGCGGCCCGCGATTTCAAACCCTTCTGTCGTCGCGCCTTCATAATTGACGGGCGCGGTCACGTCGAAGAGACGTCCATCGCCGAACAGATCGCGGCGCTCGACGACTCCGTTAATGATCCCGGTATTGATGTCCTTGCGGAAGTAAGCAAGGCTCATCTGACTGCCGCGGTTCGGATACCATTCGAGCGACAGGTCCTTGTTGGTGGCGCGGTAGGGTTTCAGGTTAGGGTTGCCAGCGGAGCAGTTGTCAAAGCCGTCGCCACCGAACTGGACGGCACCGCCATTGATCACGCAATTGAACTTGGGGTTAAGGTGTTCAAGATTCGGTCGCGCCATGACCTTTGCCAGCCCCACGCGCACCACCATCGCATCCGGCATCACCCAGGTGGCAGCGTTGAAACTCGGCAGCCAGTCGTCGTACTTGGTCTCGCGTTCAACGACGGTATCGCTGATGGTCACGTTAGTCCCGGAAGAACTGCCCGGCGAATTCTCGAAGCGCTGCTGCAGGCGCTGGCGGCCTGCAGCAGTGGTCTTGGTACCCGAATAGCGCATGCCAAAATTGCCCTCTACCGTGTAGCCGAGCACCTCCTGGTCGAAGTCCAGGCGCAGGTAGCCGGAGCGGATACGTTCGCGGACGTTATAGCTCGGCGCCTGCGCATACAGCTTGCCGTCGCTGCCCAGCGCCTGGCGCACCCGATCGCGGTTCAGGTAAGTGCTGTCGAAGAACGGCGCTGCCGCGGCAAGGTCCGGCGTAGGCCAGTTGGCAGGGAAACCGCTCAGGTCACCGGGTTTGAAGTTTGGTCCCGCGCGAAGAATCGCTTCGGCCATCTGACGCATCTGTTCAGCAGACACATAGCTTTCGCGATAGGTCGACTCGGTATAGGGTTGCTCTTGCGGGCCACGGATGGGCCGGCTGGTATTCAAGGGGTCGTAGGTAAAGCTCTGCCGCACCTGCGAGGTGAGGAGGGTCACGTCGTCATCTGTGCTGCTCAGGTCGCTGCCGGGATCGACCACGCCGCCGCCTTCGGTAAACCGCAGCGAGCCGTTCTTGCGTCCCTGGAAGCCAACCGAAACCTTGTGAATGAACGGCAGGCCAGTGCGGTAACGCAGGTCGAGCTTGAGCTGGTCCTCGAAACTCTCTTGTTCCACAGGGGTGTAGTTGTACGACGCGCTGGTGAAGGCGGTCGGGTTGGAGAGGCTGACTGCCGTCGACGGGTCGATGAAGCGCGGCAGGCCGTTTTCGTCGAGCGAGACCTTCAGCCCGGGGGCATTTATCGTCATGCCGATGAAATTGGTGTCGTTCTCGTACTTGGCTTTGGAACGGACCACCTGGCCTTCCACGTCGAGCCGGCCCTTGCGGTAATTGAAGCCGGCGGTACGGTATTGCTGTTTGGATTCCTGCCCGAAGTCGCGCAGTTCCGAGCGGAGGGCATTCGCGCCGCCCCTGCCCGACACTGCCAGGCAGTTGCCAACGACGTACTCGGATACGCGATGGTCCGTCACCACGACGCCGGCCGGCTGGGAGGTGGTCGGCGCTGCGGTACAGCTGCCGCCGCTGGGTACGCCTGCCGCATTGTAGGTTGGCAGTCGATTCGGGGATGCCAGTACATTAACGTTGAAGCTCTGGATCACGGTCCGATCAACGAGGCGCGAGTCCTGCCCGGAATCGGTCAAGGAGGCGTATGCGCTCAGTTCCTTGGTGAACTGGTATTGCGCAGTGAGTTCCGCGCTCTTGCGTTTGTGGTCGCGGGTCAGGAGGCTGTGGCGCGGATTGGTCGGGCTGTAGTCGAACCACTGGCGGTCGCAATCGGTCCGCTCGGCGCCGGTCAAGGCCGTGCAGCCGGTTTTGGCGCCGATCGCGGCAGCGGCCGGATTGAGCGAGGTCACTGTTTTTTCAGGGGAGAAATCCCAATCTCGCAGGAGGCTCCAACCGGAGTTACGCACGCGGTCGGCCCTGGTCAACACCTTGTCATACACGATGTTGGCCATCAGGCCCAGTTTGCCGTCCAACATCCGGTCCGCGATCAACAGGCTGGCGCGCGGCTGGGTACCGCCGCGCAGGCTGTTTCGTTCGGCAGAGACGGTAGAGGCGAACGTGAATTTCTTGAAATCGAGCGGCTTGTTGGTCTTGACGCTCACCGTGCCACCGAGACCGCCTTCGGTCAGGTCGGCGGTCACGCCCTTATACACGTCGATCGATTTGATCAGTTCGGATGGAAGTTCGCGAAGTTCGGGTGCGCGGTCACCGTTCGGCGACTCGCTGGTCGACAACACCGACATGCCGTTGATCTCGATCCGGTTCAGTTCTGGCGCGACACCGCGGATCGACACCTGGTTGCCCTCTCCGAAGTCGCTCTGGATCTGCACGCCGGTGATACGCGACAGCGCCTCGCCGACGTTCTTGTCGGGGAACTGGCCGATGTCTTCCGCCACGATGGAATCGACGATGGTGGAGGCGTTCTTCTTGTTCTCGATCGCCGAGATCACGGATTGACGAGTGCCGCTGATCACCACGACATTTTCTGGCTGCGCTGCAGGTTCCGGCGCCGGCGCCTGCTGGGCCCATGCGCCTGGCGTACTCAGGGCCGATACAACGGCAGCGACAGCCGCAGCGCAGCGCGTGCGTCGAAGAGTGTAATAACGCGAATTGCTTTGATTCATAACTAAGTCTCCAAAGGGGCACATTCGGACCGGCCCTCTATTTAACGGGATATTGCAAATTCCGGGTAATTCACTACTTGGTAAATATTATCCGGCGCAGTTACTCGATATCAGTATTGCCGCGTTATTCAAGTAAGACAAGGCAAACTCCGCCCGTCTCGAAAACTGCTCAGTTTATTGATTAAACCCGAGATTTTGTGTAACTTTGCCGAGCAATTCAAGGCGATTTGACGCCAGCAATCACTGCGCTTTTCGGATTAAAGAAAGTGGGCGTGCACGGGGAATCCGGCAGCCGCTCCGGTTTCCTCTCTTCGGATTGCAAAATATGAATCTCCACCAATTGCAGAGATGTCAATCACGATATTTACCTTATCGCAGAGGGCAGTAAATCCATTCAAGGCAAATATGGATCTCCGATAGGATTATTATTATTCGATCAAATCGCCGTACTGTCGCTAGGTTATCCGCTGCCCAAGCCAAAATACCCCGATAGTCGCCACCATCAGCGATAGGGCTGGCTGGCCATAGCGTAAAAAGCCTGTATGACGCCGCGCCAGTTGCAGTACAGCGATAACTGGTAACGCAACAAGCAACTGACCCGCTTCAACTCCCATGTTGAACATCACCAGGGGAACGAAGAATGTCCTGTCTCCGTTCCCAAGTTCATCTTGCAAGGCCCCCGCAAAACCAAAGCCATGGATGAGGCCAAATCCGGCGGCCATCCAATACCGCGATGCGGCGCCGTCGTCATCGCGCAGGTTCTGTATGCATGCAAGGACGATTGACAGAGCGATCAACGGTTCGATGATGGCGCTTGCCGGCCTGACCACGCCGAGCGCGGCCAGTGCCAGGGTCAGTGAATGTGCCAGCGTAAAGGACGTCAATACATACAGGATCGGACGCAGGCGTCGCAGTCCGAGCAGCAGGGCACCCAGGAATAACAGATGGTCGAAGCCTTCGAGGATGTGCTGGACGCCCAGCCTGAACATGTCGGCCCCGCCGCTTGCCGGCGTGCTTGAGCTGTCGGCAGCCAGATTCAGCTTGGCCATCGGGGCGTGAACGGAGAGGACCGCGCGCGACAGTACTCTTCCATTGGCGCCCGCGCTCACGATCGTCATCGGGCGCATGGCCTCGATGTAGCCGAATGTCGCGGCAGTTACGTGTACTGAATCGGTGGATGGACGTGGATAGATCAGGAGATAAGTCGTTTCCATATCGCCGAACGCGACGTGCGCAGCGCTCGGCGTCATTGCCACTCCGCCCGCGGCGGACACGTCGAGGATCGCCGCAGCAGCGGTCAGCGGCAAGCGTGCGCTTCCCGTCTCCGATCGCGCCGCTTCGCTCTTCAGGGTAGAAACTGCTCCCGGCGTCATGCCTGCACGGACCAGACTGGCGCGCGCCGCGTCGAATCCCAAGGTCATCTTGATCTCAAGTTTGCGGTCGAATACCAGCAGCTCGACGTTGCCTTCGAACGGATCGTGGGCATGCGCCGGCATCAGTACCGCCAGCCAAAGCAGGCACATGCAGGTAAAGCGGCGCAAGCATTGTAGCGAAAGAATGTTGTCGAATGGCATGAGACGATCTTGAACCTTGCGTACCGGCCACTGCGCGGAGCAGCCGGTACGCGGCAGGAGAGTCAACGAGAATTACTGGACCGTGATTTCATCGATGATGCCAAGGCTTTGACCGGTAGACTCGAAGCGCACGACGTTTGCAAAGCCGGGCTGCAGCACGACCGGAACCTGGATCGTGGCCCATGCGCTGAAACTGCCGGTAGGCTTGAAGATGATCGACCGGGCTACACCGTTGATCTTCAGGATGCCCGTACGAGGAGTCGGGTTGCCATTGGCATAGCGAACGGTCAGCAGCTTGCTTTCGCCGGCGCCGCCGTGGATGTTGCTCAGCTCCGCACTGCCGCCGGTTGCCGGAAAACTCAGGAAGCCGGTGCCGCGATATCCGCTGCGATCCGTATTCACCGTGGTTCCGCCGGCCAGTCGCGCCGACTCTGCCTGGAAGGTGCCGGTGCCGACGTAGCGGATATTCGGTTGCGGCGGTGCTTCCATGTCGGCTCCAATGTAGTAGTCCGGCAGGTGAGCCTGCATGTAGCCCTTGATGGTCATGCCGTTACGGTAGGCTGGGTTGTGCGCCATCGTGTACAACCTGGTCGAGGTCGGCACGTTGGTCGTGAAGATGACCAACTCGTTCTCTGCCTGGTTCATCAGGACGATTTCAGAGCGCCAATCCCCCATGATGTCGCCGAAGAAGTAGGGATTCTTGTTGGCCAGTTTCGGGGTGCCGTAAGCGCTGCTGTTCACCGAAACCAAGCGCTTCAGGCCCGTCGAGACGGTCGGCGCCAAATGATTCCATTTTTCCAGCTTGTGGTCGTTCAGGCTTTCGGCCAGCAGATCGCCGTCCCACCAGATCGTATGCGACGGCCATGGGCGCAGGTTGGTATTGGGTTCGGTAAGGGTATTGGTCAGGCCGTTGAATACCCCATAGAAGGACCAGACTTCGAGACCACTGACCCGTGGATCGATGTCGCCCACCTGGCCTCGTCCGACGTCGACCAGTTCGCCGGCGGTGCTATGTCCCCATTCGACGACACCCGTACTGGCATCGTAGAAGTACTCCAGCAATCCGCTCGGGTTGTGTTGCTGCACGCCATAGCCCTTCAGAGCGGTCTGGGTGGGGCCGAAACGGGTAATGTGGAAGCGATCGCCGTGGGACACGCCGTCCAGCACATAGCGTTGGCTTCCATTGCTGTTGATCATGAAATTACCTGTGGCAACTTCGTCCTTGCCATCGCCATCGATGTCGATAATCCGCATCTGGTGCGATGGCCGGTGCGGATTGCCAACTTCGGTGAACGGGAATACCCAGTTCTGGGTGATCGTCGAGCCTCCGTTCCAGGTCCAGGAAGCGAACACATTATTGAAGGTGCCGCCCTTGTCGGTGTTGCGATTGCGGCCCCAGTAATAAATCGATGGATTGACGCCATCCGCGTAGCCGATGCCCAACTGGGTTCCGAATGGCCCTGCCTGGGTGTAGAAGTCGCTCGGGAACGGATGGGTCGCCAAGGGTACGCCAGTCTGGCCGTCAATGACCGCGACGAACTGCTTGCTCGGGTCGGCGTTGGTGAAGGTGGTGCCGTTGCCGAACGTCACGCCATTGGCAATCTTGAGGATCACTTCGGCCTTGCCATCGCCGTTCAGGTCATAGACGGTGACGCCATCGTACATCCCGACACTGAGTGTCGCCGGACCAGGCTTGACGTTATAGGTATTGAGACTGCCGGGACCCATGCCGATGCGCCACAAGCGGGTACCATCACGCTTGAATGCCTCCAGGAACTGCTGGCCGACACCCAAGTCTTCGTTACTACCTTCCACGTAGGGCGCCAAACGGTCCAGCACGTAGTCATATTCGCCGTCTCCGTCCAGGTCGCCGACCCAGACGAACTTGCTCGCGTAGCCGGCCTCAGGTCCGTTCGCGAGGGGGATGCGTACGATCGGTTCAACCGGGCCGTTTGCTTTCAGCGCGAAGGCAGCACTAGCGGGTTGTTCCACACCCGCAATTACCGGTCGAACTGAATAACTGTAGGAGGAAGCAGTTGCAGCGGCACCATCAACGTAGTTGGTGCCCTGCGTCAGCGGGGTGGCATTGAGCTTGATGGCAGGGCCGCCGTTGGTGGAACGGTAGACGTTGAACGCAACACCTTCAGGATCCAGCCCCAGCAGGCGCCAGCTGACAAACACGGCGTTTGCGCTGGTGCGCACGGCGACGACGCCACGCCCGAGGTTTTCCATCAACCGGGCATCCACAGCAGCGGATGAAACGACCGTCGACAGTTGTCGCGCAGCGTGCGCGCTGCTTTGTGTCATTGTGCCGGTCTCTGGCACGGTACCTGCGCCGCAAGCGCTCAGCAGCGCTGCAACAGGAAGGAGTATGCCGAGCTGTTGCAGGCGTGTCCGTACATGGCGGGTGTAGTTTATGTCTTGCATAAGGTCTCCGGTATTTTCCAGTTATGCGTCCAATGTCGTACTCACAATCACTAAAACTTTAGAGTAGTAGTGTTCGGATAGTAGTTCTGGGCGACCAGTACGTGTCACTGGAGCATGAAACGCGCGAGAGATTGAGTAAAACTGGAATTCGTGTGTCGTTTATACGCACGCGATGCGCCGCCTGCCCGCCACAATCGCGAAGTCAGTCACCGATCAGTCGACGGCGTGAGCGCCTCATAGAACTCGGCTTCCACGATCGACAGAACATCCTTGCCAGCGCGTCCGACGCCTGTGTCCACGTTCTTCTGGTTGGCGACTTCAGTAAGGACGTTCATATTCGCTTCGTCGGCACTTCCAGCCAGTTCGATGCGGACCAGGCTCCCGTGACGCGCCTGAAGTGGGAGCGTGACGTACCCCAGGCTCTTGGGTGTCTTGCCCTCATACACAGCTTCGCCGTCGACCAGAATGCGCAAAGGGTAGCTGCGTTCGCGCCAGCCGGTCAGCCGGAGCGTGATCTCACTGAGAGTGGCCGCGCGTGCAAGCCGATAAGTGATCGCAGCCCGTCCCGCGCCGGACTCGCTCGTCCAGGAAGTGGTCTCGTCGTCGTCGGTCGACGCTCCGGCAGCGAGCGCGTTGCTCCCAGCCTCGACACTGGCCACCGGTACTGCGATACGGGTACGCGTGTAGGATGACCCGGCCGGGGTCGGGCCGCGGCCCAGGTAGGAGCCCAGACCGGCGCCAGGGAGCACCTTTCCCAGTCCACCGATGACCTCATATGCTTCCGACCGCAGCGTACGCGTCGTACCAGCAAGTCCGTCCGCGCTGGCCTTGAGAACAATCCTGCCGGCCTGCGTCGAACTCCTGATAAGGACGCGGTTGATGCCACCTTCGACCGGCAATTCCTTGTTCAGGATATGGTTGTTCGGTCCCTGGGCAATACCGCCGCGCCACTCGGCAGGGCCCGCCAGCTCGAAGCGTACGGTGTTCAGTGCGACAGGATTGCGGCGGCCCTGCTTGTCCACGACTTCCACCTGGACCAGGGCCAGGTCGTGTCCATCGGCCTGCAGACCATTGGGAGAAATGATCGGCGTTAGCTTCAGCGCCGCCGGCTCTCCCGCAGTGACCAGGCTTGCTTCGCAAATGCGCTTCCCGGTGCGGTCATAGCCAATCGCTTTGAGCGTACCAGGCCGGAATGCGACCTGGTCGAAGGTGAAGATGAAGCCATCGCTCTTGAGCCCGTACCCCAAGGATTTTCCATTAAGGAACAATTCGACCATATCGGCGCTCGACACGACGACGACGGGTTTGACTGTGTCCGGCGCATGGTTCCAATGACCGATAATGTGTGCGCGGGGACGTTCGATGTCCACCCAACCGTCCCAGATCACCTGGTGCGCGAAGAAGCCATCCTTGGGAATCCGCATGGCATCCACTTCGCCGCTGCGGCGGAAATTTTCGGCGCCGCGGTGATGCGTGTTGCTATCCGAAAAGATGATGTTGACGCCACCGGATGATACCCGGGTTCCTGTGCCTGGCCGTTCACGGTAGTAGTCGAACCAACGTTTGACGTTCTCGATGGCGTGAGAATCCATGTTGCGGTTGTACGCCGCGGCGCTCTGGCCTCGGTGCAGGGGGCCGTCCCCGTCCCGATGGAACGGTGGCGAATTCTCGCCCCAGAACTTGCGCGCGCCTTCGTCACGGGCGTACTCCATGGCCCAGACAGGCATGTCGGCGCTCTTATTTATATAGAGCATCTCGCCGCCATATTCGGATATTTCCTTCAGGCGGCTCGAGAGCATCTCGCGGCTGCCGGCCGCTCGTCCTCCGTGAGGATCGTATTTGTCGCGCAGCGCTTTCATCTCGCGCATGTGGATGTCGCTGATCCCGGCGTTGCCAGCCTCGTAAAACAGGATGCTAGGGCTATTGCGGTTATAGATGATGGCATCGCGCATCGCCTCGACACGCTGGCCCCACCATCGACCGACTGCGTCTTTTTCGGCGTCGCCGGCGGGCATCGCCTGGATCAGGCCGATGCGATCGAAGGATTCGACATCCTGCTTCCAGGGTGCGACATGCATCCAGCGCACCACGTTCGCGTTCGAGGCCAGCATCTGGCCGTTGCTGTAGTCGGACAGCCAGGGCGGCACGCTGATGCCGATGGCCGGCCACTCGTTCGACGTCCGTTGGGCGTACCCTTTCAGTTGCAGCGCACGGCCGTTCAAGCGTACCTCGCCGCCCACAAACGCGGTCTGCCTGAATCCGGTACGCGTGACGACGCTGTCGACAGGCTTGCCATCGATCTTCAGTGTGGTGACGACGTCGTACAGGTAACCATAGCCCCAGCTCCAGAAGTTGAGCCTGGAGATGCGGGCGCTGGCCCTGACCACGCGGGTCTCGCCTGGTCCAATGGTCTGACCGGGCGTGCCGAAACTCGCCACCCGACGCCCATCCTTGTCCTTGACGGTGACTTCATAGCTGAATGTGCGTGGCTCGAGGTACTCATTGCGCACTTCGGATTCGGCGTGCACCGTCGCGCGGCGGCCAGCCAGATCGAACTCGCGCGCATACACATAGACGCCCGTGGTGGCAAGGTTGCTGTACAGGGGGAGGGTCTGGTACAGCTTGTCCGTGACATGCAGGCGTACATTCTTCGGCAGGCCGCCGTAGTTCGCATTGAAGTTCTTGTCGGCCCACTGATAACGGCTGCCGGTGGATTTTTCCTTGTAGTCCCAGCGGTTATCGGTGCGAACCGCTATCACGTTCTCTCCGCGATGAAGATGCGGCGTGAGATCGAAGCCGAATGCGGTGACGCCGTTCTCGTGCAGGCCGACCGCCGTGCCGTTGACATACACCTCCGCTGCCTGGCGTGCTCCTTCGAATTCGATGAATACCTTCTGACCGACAGGCGATCCCGGCAGCGTGAAACGCTTGCGATACCACGCGATCCCGGTCGCATGGTCGACGATGTCACGGGAGAATGCGTCATCCTCGTTCCAGGCGCGCGGAAGGGTAACGGCCTTCCAGGACGCGTCGTCGAAGCCGGGAGCGGATGCGCTCTCGGGATCGCCCACGGTCAGCTTCCAGCCAGGGTTGAAGTTATATACCGCACGCTGTGCTTGGGCCGGGACACAGGCCGGGGCAAGCACCAATAGCGCGAAGGAAAGCAGAAATCGGTTCAACACGGCTCCCGGATGAATAGCGCGATGCGATGATGCGGAACCTCGGACAGCGCTTGCTCTGGGCCGAATCCAGTAAAACCAGTTGCAATGTAGTTCGCCGAAGGTCGCGGGAGTGCGGTTACCGCATCACCAAGGATCTAAAAGTCTAGCATCCGCATTTAATGCGTGCTACGGCGGATTTATTTCATTTTTCCTCATCCCGACACACTTCGACATAAAGATTGTTCTGTCGAACAGTCCGCACCGAATGGTGCACGCCGGCTGTACCACCCTCGAATATTTCACAATATGTCAAATCATTTTTAAATATTTCGCTGCATGTATCGATGAAAAACTTCTACATAAACGGACTTTAAAAACTACAAAATTCCAGGGGTTTCCAGCGCGTCTTGATCGCATAATTGCTTTGCTAAATTCGTCAAGCCAAAAGCGGGCAACACAGGATTTAGTCGCCGATCGGATCTATCCGGTTCATGTACTTAGATAATTATTAACGCTGGAGCTTTCAATGTTTCCACCCTCTCTAAGAAATGAGCTGATCAATTCGCTCTCTGGTGAGCCGATAGGTCGCCACTGTGCATTATGCGGGACCCACTTGACGTCATACCTCGACGAGGTGCCTTGCCCGCACTGGTTCATTACTACCGGACATCGGGCTTTCAATGAGCGGCACTTGCGGAGCATTTTCGATGTCTATCGTGTGCCGTTCGTGATCGAGTATCTCAAGCTGGTCTGCAAATACGACCGGGTAGGGCAGAGGGAAGTAGCCGCTACTCCATCCGGCTGGTCACTCGGATGGCGCGGCCGGCGCTGGATCTTCGAGGAGTTGAGTGGACGAAACTCCGGATTTCAGCTGTCGCTGTTCAATGAAGGTCGCAGTGCCGGCTCCTTGACGATTGCCGAACGAGTGGATTGAACGACACACTCGCCTCGAAGGAAATCATGCAGTTCATTCGATACGCACTGGGAGCGTGCGTGCTGGTGGCGTCCGGCACGAACGCATCGCAGCCGGCCCCCCTGGTCGGAAAACAGATCGAACGCCTGGACCGCGGCGCCGTTGCGATGAAAACCCCGGCCGGAGCGCAGTTTATCGGATGGCGCGCGCTGGCCACGGATCCGGCTGGCACTAGATTCAATGTCTACCGTAACAACAAAAAGCTCAATGCCGCGCCCCTCGATGTGACCAACTTCACCGATAGCACAGGCACGGGCCAGGACCGTTACTACGTGCGCGCTGTCGTCAATGGACGCGAGCAAAAAGCAGAAGGCGGGATATCGCCGGCAGCCGTCCAGTGGAAGCTCATACCGCTGCAGAAGCCTGAAGGCGGCACCACATCGGCAGGCTTGGAATTCACGTATGAAGTCGGCGACGGCGCACCAGTAGACCTGGATGGCGATGGCAGCTACGAAATCGTGTTCCGCTGGCAGCCGACCAACTGGAAGGATCCCTCGCAGTCAGGCTACACCGGGAATACCTACCTCGATGCCTATCGGCTCGACGGGACGCGTCTCTGGCGCATCGATCTGGGCAAGAACATCCGTTCCAACTCCCACTACGTCCCGTTCGTCGCCTACGACCTGGATGGCGACGGGCGCGGCGAGGTCATGATGCGCACAGCCGATGGAACCCGGGATGGCCTGGGCCGGGTCATCGGCTCGGAGACGGCTGACCATCGCAACGCAGACGGCCGCATCCTGGCCGGGCCGGAATACCTGACGGTTTTCGATGGCCTTACCGGCGCGGCGATGCAGAGCGTGGACTTCATTCCCGTGCGCGGGGATGTTTCTTCCTGGGGCGACAGCTATGGAAACCGGGTCGATCGCTTCCTGGCTGGCGTGGCCAACCTTGATGGACACCGCCCCAGCGCCGTATTTTCGCGCGGCTACTACACACGCGCCGTCATTGCAGCCTGGGACTGGCGCGAAGGCCGCCTGACCCGGCGCTGGGTATTCGACACGCAGGTCGCCGGCAAGGCGGCCGAACACCAGGGCGCACACTCGTTTGCCGTCGCCGACGTGGACAACGACGGGAAAGACGACATCGTGTACGGGGCTGCCACGATCGCCAGCGACGGCACCCTGATGTACAGCACAGGCCTGTGCCACGGCGACGCACTTCACGTCGGCAGGTTCGATCCAGGCCGGCGGGGGCAACAGGTGTATATGGTGCACGAAACGCCCGCATGTTACGGCAACAAGGGAGCCGAGATGCACGATGCCGCTACCGGTGCCATCTTTTGGAGCGTGGATGGCATGGGCAAGGACGTCGGGCGCGGCACTTGCATGGATGTCGATCCTTCTCACGCCGGGGCTGAATGCTGGGCCACCGCAGGGGGCCTGCGCAGCGCAACCGGCATGCAGATCTCGGCCATCAGGCCGCAGCGAGTGAATTTCGGCGTGTGGTGGGATGGCGATCTTCTGCGCGAATCCCTCGATGCTGACAAGGTTGAAAAATGGAGCCCAGCCAGGAATGCGCTTGACCGGCTATTGACCGGCGCGACGTATGGCGCTTATGGCATCAATGGCACCAAGGCCACCCCGGTCGTCTCGGCCGACCTGTACGGGGACTGGCGCGAAGAGATCGTCTGGCGCAGCCTGAATCACGACGCGCTGATGATCTTCAGCACGACTGATCCGACCGATGTACGCATGCCGACCCTGATGCACGACCCCCAATATCGTGCCCAAGTGGCCGGTCAGAACATGGGCTACAACCAGCCGCCGCACCCGAGCTTCTATCTTGGATATGGCATGTCGCCGGTCGTGCAGGCGCCGGTGCACGTGCCCGCCCGCGCGGCAACTCGGGACTAGGTTTTACAACGAGAGAGGAGCAAATGCAATGAAGAGATGTTTACTGATGCTTGGACTGGTGATCGGTATGCTGGGGAACTCCGTGTTCGCCGCGCCGATCGGTTGGTATGAACTGAACGCGGCGTGGAGGGATGGCAATTTCGAGGGCAAGTTTTTTTACGATAGCAGCGCAGCGACACCCATTATCCAAATTGAAGGCCTGCTGACGGATATCGCTCAGACTACCGCGATCACAACGGTCTGGACCGGGGGAGTCGAGCCACCTCAAACCGGCATCTTTGTGAGCAATACTCCCGGCGCCGATGGCATGCATGACGCGGGTTTCTATTTGAATCTGCTGGATCTTGACGCAACGCTTTCACTGGATCTCAGCGCCGACAACGGTCTGTACGATTTCTCACAGGATTACGCGTACTATACGCCGGAGCAGTTGGCGGGCTCGCCGCTGCTTGCATTCACTATCACGGCCGTGCAAGACGTACCGGAACCGGGCGTGCTGTCGCTGATGGCGATCGGCGCATGCGCACTGGTTAGGCGGCGGCGTTCGTCATAACGACGACAGGGTAGTGCCGGTCGAGAGGGTTTTCCGACCGGTACTTTTATATTATTCTGCGAGCGACGAGCCCAGCAGGGTTCTATTTCGATCCGTCACCTCGAAGGGGTGACGTAGTGCATTCCAAGACAAGGCTTTGCCGCTACTAATTGATAATGGATTCCGTTCCCACCATTCTTGTCGTTGATGACGACCCAGATATCTGCAAGTTGCTGGTCGACTACCTGAACGACAATGGCTACCACACCCTGCACGCGGAGGATGGGCGCGCGATGTGGCGTGTGCTTGATCAGAACCACATCGACCTGGTGGTGCTGGACCTGAATCTGCCGGGCGAGGATGGCCTCAGCCTGTGTCGAAAACTGCGCAGTCAATCCGTCATTCCGGTCGTGATGCTGACCGCGAAGGGCGAGGCGCTCGACCGCATCCTGGGCTTGGAAATGGGCGCGGACGACTATTTGCCCAAGCCGTGCGAACCGCGCGAACTGCTGGCGCGAATCCGCAGTGTGTTGCGCAGGAGTTCGTTGCAGACCGAGCGCAGTCCAATCGAAAAGGCCCAGCGCATACTTTTTCTAGGCTGGACCTTCGACCTGATTGCTCGCCACCTCGTTCGACCGGACGGGATGCTGGTAATGCTGTCGGCCGCGGAATTCCGCTTGCTACGGGTCTTCCTCGAGCATGCGAACGAGGTGCTCAACCGCGACCAGCTGATCAACCTTGCGCACGGACGCGGCGCCGACACGCTCGACCGTTCGGTTGACCTCCAGATCAGCCGCCTGCGCACCAAGCTGGGCGAAGAAACCCGCGCGCCGAAGATCATTAAGACGGTACGCAACGGCGGGTATGTGCTCGCCGCGAACGTGCAGATCGAAGTTGGCTGATGGGATTCACGTTCGATACGATGGTCGGCCGCGTCACGGCTTTGCTGGTGGCCGGCGTCGTCGCCTCAGCAACCGTGACTCAGGTGATCGCCGAGGCCGAACGGCTCCGCGCCGCTGAGGAAGCCCGCAACGTACTGGTGCTTAATCGCTCGGTCCAGGTGCTGAACGAGGTGAAGGATATCCCGCCGGATCAGCGCGAGGCCTTCCTTGCCGCGACCAACAAGCAGGGCGCCAGGCTCAGCCTCGAGAAAGTCAGCGAACCGCCAGTCGAGCCGACAGCTTACGCGCGCACGTTGCAGGCGCGCATGGGGGAGGGCTTCAAGGTACGTGCGCTGGCGTCGCGGGCGCCGGAGTGTGACCGGAAGTTGCTGCAGCCGACCATCTTCGGCCGCTACAACTTGCGCTGGGAGGGCATATGCGAAAACCTCAGTGTCATCATGCCGGATGGAGACCGCATCCGCATATCCGTCGTGCCGCCGGGGATGCCGCGCCCAGAGAACGCCAACTACCTGCTTGGAATCCTGCTGTTCCTGATATCCACCGTGGTGCTCGCGTACTGGATCGCCAGAATGACCGTGCGTCCGCTCGACGATCTCGCCAATGCGGCGCTACGGCTCGGGAAGGATATCAACCAGGCACCGCTGCCGCTCAACGGTGCGGCCGAGATACGCAAGGCCAGCGGTGCTTTGAATACCATGCAGGCCATGATTCGTGAGTACATCCGCCAGCGCACGGTCATGCTAGCGGCGATCACCCACGACCTGCAGACACCGTTGACGCGCATGCGCTTCCGCCTGGAGAAGGTCGAGAACGAAGAGCTGAAGGAACAGCTGCTCGGTGACCTCGCGGCTGTCTTGAGCATGGTGCGTGAAGGACTCGACCTGGCACGAAGCACAGATTCCGTCGAGCCCACACAGGCGATGGATCTCGATTCGCTGTTGCACAGCGTTTGCCACGATGCCAGCGAGTCTGGGCAGCCAGTGACAGTTCAGGGGCATTCTTACAGTGCCTTGATCGGTCGTCCGCAGGCTTTGCGGCGCTGCTTGAACAACTTGATCGATAACGCCGTCAAATACGGGCAAGAAGCCGTAGTATCGATTGAGCGTAGCGGTAATCAAGTGTTCGTGCGCATTCGTGATTGTGGGCCAGGAATCGATGAGGCCGAACTGGAGCGCGTATTCGATCCGTTCTATCGGGTCGAGTCTTCCCGCTCGCGTAAATCGGGCGGCACCGGCCTAGGACTTACCATCGCCCGAAACATAGCCGCCCAGCATAACGGCAACGTCACGCTGGCGAACCTGCCAGGCGGCGGAATGGAAGCAACCCTGATACTTCCAGCCAGTGGCAGCAGCGGCTGGCAGTAGTACCTTGCCGCGCAACGCACGCTATTACTGATCGACTCCAGGTGTGGCTTGCGCTGCGTGCGGAGGCCGCATATTCACGCGTGTAATCACTTGTCTCCGGCCCTGCCGATTACCGCTTTTTTTTCATGCGCGCCAATGCATTCACGCCCAGACCAGTCAAGAGGAACACATTTATCCACGTCGCGGCGGTGTCTTGCGCTACCGAGAACCCGGCTATACGCACGATGTTGATCGTTGGGGGCTGCTACCTATCGCACTGCGAACTCATCTTGTAATGTGGTTGGTGCATGTGATGCAGGTCGTATCGGGGCGCACGCCACCACCTTGTGCGCATGCGAATCGTTCGTCCCCGCCGGGGGCGACCTCGTCTTTTGGGAATATCACGGTATATGGTCAAGCAATTATTCTCCCATTCGGTCGGCGCGATGTTGGCGATGCAGTTGTGCGTCGCTTGCTCAAGCCTGCTGTTCTCTGGTACAGCCTCGGCACTGAACGCATCGGTCAGCACAAGCACGCAAGCGAACGTGGTGTCGCTCAATGGCACCTGGCAGTTTGCTCACGCGCCGACCGAAGCGGCCGCGCAGGCGCTCGCCGATTTTCACCAGCCCGGCTTTGATGCCAAAGCTTTTCAGCCACTGCCGGTTCCGTCCAATTGGGCGCTGCATGGTTTCGAGCAGCCGACATACAAGAAATTCGCCGGCAAGCAGGGCGCGCAAGGTTTCTACCTGAAGCGGTTCAGGATGCCGGCGGGATGGAACGATGCCCGCGTTCTGTTGCGCTTCGGGGGTGTGTGGGCAGCGGCCGAAGTCTGGCTGAACGGGAAGCATGTCGGCAATCACGACAGCGGATTTACTGAATTCGCATTCGACATTACCCCGCACATCAAGAAGGGAGCTGAAAACGTGCTGGCGGTAAGGGTACGTCAGGTGTATGCCGATTATGAGTTCGATACCAACGACGACTGGTCGCTCGGGGGAATATATCGTGACGTAACGCTGGAATCCAGTCCCAAGCAGCGCTGGCTCGATAGTATTGGCGTGCAAACGGTGTTTGACGCCCAGTTTCGTGATGCTGAACTGAAGGTCCGCGTGATGGTGCCCGATGTGCGTAAGACCACTGTGCCAGGCAATTACGTTGGCCCTGGCAACCCGTACAGTGTGCGTCTGACGCTCCTCGATCAGGCGGGCCGTACTGTGCTAAGTCATGAGGTCGAGCACCAGGGGCATGCCGGCACCAGTCGCGAGACAAGCGCGACGCTCCACGTGCAGCGGCCGCTGCACTGGACCGCCGAGACCCCTAATCTTTATAATCTTCGGGTGCAGCTGATCGAGGGGGGCAAGGTCACCCATGAAAAGCATGAGAGGGTCGGTTTCCGTCAAATTTCATGGGAGGGCGGCGTATTCCGCATCAACGGGCAAGCCGTCAAACTGCGCGGGGTGAACCGCCACGAAGAGCATCCCGACGTCGGCCGCGCCACCACCCGCGAACACTGGATCGAAGACATCCGGCTGATGAAGGAAGCTAACATCAACTTCATCCGCCTGGCCCACTATCCGTCTGCAAAGGGATTTATCGAGCTGTGCGACGAGATGGGGATGTATGTCGGTAATGAGATCGCCATGGGCTACGGGGGAGGGGCGGCGCACAATCCGGCCTACACGTCCGCCGTACTGTTGCGCAGCTACGCGACGGTGGCACGCGACGTCAACCGTCCATCCGTGATTTTCTGGGCGGTGGGGAACGAAGATCCGCTGACGTCACTGCATATGGGTTCGGTACAGGCGGTCAAGGGCTGGGACCCGACGCGCCCGGTCCTGCTGCCTTGGCGCGCGGAATCGTGGCTGCCGGCAGAGATCGACATCATGGCGCCTCATTACTGGACTGCCAGCGAATACGATGAGTTCGCCGCCCGCTCGACCCGTCCGGTGATCACCACGGAGTTCACCCATGCCTACGCCAATGATGGCTTCGGCGGCCTCGCGGAGCGTTGGCGAGCGCTGACGCGCCACCCGGCCGGCGCCGGGGGGGCAATCTGGATGTGGGCCGACCAGGGACTTCGCTTCCAGGACCGCAAGGCCGATGGCTCACTGGAGAAAACGCTGAAGGTCTTGCCCGATGGGTGGGATGGGATTGTCGATTCGTATCGCAAGCCCACCCGTGACTACTGGGAGACCAAGGCGGTCTACGCGCCGGTTTATCCGACCATCTCTCAGGCAGGCTTCACGCCGGGGCAGGACAGCGTGGTGCTGCCGATCCAGAACGATTTCGACTTTACCGACCTTAAGAATATCAAGATCGAGTGGAGCGTGATGGAGGATGCGCGCAGCCTGGCTGCTGGCAACGCCACGCTCGCTGGAGAACCGCATGCCACTGCATCACTCGCGCTGCCGCTGCGCGCGATCACATCGGTTCGACCGGGCGCTACGTACTCCGTCCAGCTGCGCTTCGTGCGCGCCGATGGCAGCGAGCTCACACGCCGTAGCGTCGAATTGCTGCCTGCAACCGCACCGGTTTCCGTCAAGCGCCCCCCGGTGGCGCTAAGGGTCGAGCAAGGCACTGAGGTCCGTGTGCATGCGGGACCAACCAGCTTCGTATTCGACCCGAAGTCGGGGCACCTGGCCTCCATCACGCATGCCGGAAAAAGGGTGCTGAGCGACTTCAGGCCGACCCTGTGGCGCAAACTGAACGATAACGAGACCATGCTGGCAAAGCCGGGCGTGCTGGCGGCCTTGCCAGACCTGAATACGTGGCGCGCCGTAGCAAAGACATGGAGTGTGACGTCTGGCGAGGACGGCGTGCTGCTGCGTGCCAAAGTCGACTACCTAGTTGACGCGGCCAACCGCTTCGCCGCGGAGTACACGTACCGGATAGCACCCGACGGCGTCCTGCAGGTGCGTTATGTCATTGCGCCAGCAGTTGCAGCCCCCTGGCTGCCGCATGTCGGCATCGATATGGCTCCTGCTCCGGGACTAGACCGGCTGCGCTGGCTCGGACTAGGACCTCTCGATGCTTATCCGAACGAGTCCACCGCCGCGATCCTTGGCGTATGGGAGGGGGCATTGGGTACGTCGCAGACCACTGGCGTAAAGAGCACGAGATGGGTGGAGCTGGCCGGCGCGCCCGGCATGGTCAGAATTGCCCACCATGGATACCTCGATACAGCCAGCGGTACCGCGGGCACCGTGCGGCTGCTCTCGAACGTGGCCGGACGCGGTACCAAGCATTGGGCGCCTGAGGCACCGGCGCCGATGCTTCCTACCGTAGCAGGAAAGACGTATGTCGGAGAGTTCAGCGTGACGGTTGCGCCATAACCGCATTGATGCGCCGAAGCCATGCAGCTGCTCGTGCCCGATGGCGCGAGCAGCAAATCCTGATGTCATCATATTTGATAGTTCATCCACATGCTCCATGTGGATTCTTATAGAAGCATACTCATGTCCATTTCCTCGCCTACCCGCCGCCGGCTCATTCAGGGCGCGTTTGCCTTGACCACGCTGCCGGCAATGCCCTTCCTCGCACAGGCGGCTACCGCCAATCGCGGCGGCCGCGCCATTCCGGTGTCCGAAACCGCTCTGCAGTGGCTGGACGGTGCGCCGCCCGCCCGTTTTGAAGGTGCGACCGTCGGGGTGCCATGGCCGCGTGGGACCGTCAAGGCCGATACGGCGTTTCAACTACTGGACGGCGAACGAGCAGTGCCGGTACAGTCCTGGCCTACTGCCTACTGGCCCGATGGCTCGCTGAAGTGGAGCGCCCATGCGGTGCCGGCAGGGGTGAGCGCAAAAATGCTGCGTCTGCGCCCAGGGCGACCGGCGACGCCTGCCCATCCGGTCGTACTTCAGGAGACGACTGAGCGCATCATTATCCGATCAGGCGACCTCGAATGGATCGTGCCCCGTACTGGTTCCAACCTCATCGAGTCGGCGGCACGCACAGGACGCGTCACAATGCGTGAACTGCGCTTGGCAGGGGAGACACAGGACCAGCCGGATTTGGACGCTACCGGAGGGCTGCGCCGCCAGCGCTTCACCAGCAAGCTCAATAAGGTCACTGTAGAGCAACGTGGTCCAGTGCGTGCCGTCCTCAAGCTGGAAGGGATGCACAGCGGGGAGGGGCGCGAGTGGCTGCCGTTCAGCGTGCGCCTGTATTTCCATACTGGTGCAGAAAGCGTGCGCATCGTGCATAGTTTCGTGTTCGACGGTGATCCAAGCAAGGATTTCATCCGCGCACTGGGAGTAACGGCGAAGGTGCCACTCACCGACGCTGCCTATGACCGCCATGTCCGGCTGTCGGGAGAAGATGTCGGTGTCTGGGCCGAGGCGGTGCTTCCGGTGACAGGACTACGGCGTGACCCTGGCAAACCCTATCGGGAAGCACAGATTGCGGGTCGCGCCTTGCCGCCGCTGGAAGGCATGGCCAAAGCGGTACGTGAGGGACTGAAGTGGGTGCCGCAATGGGGCGATGTCTCGCTTTCGCAAGCTAATGCCGACGGCTTCACGATCCGGAAGCGCGTGGGTGCCGGTCATCCATGGATTGATTCGAATTCGGGTCACCGTACCAAAGGACTCGCCTACGTTGGCGGCGCAGCGGGTGGCGTCGCGGTAGGCCTGAAGGACTTCTGGCAGCGCACGCCCACTGGGCTTGACATTCGCGGTGCGCACACGGCCGAGGCCGAGCTCACGGCTTGGCTATGGTCGCCCGCCGGCGGCCCCATGGACCTGCGTCCCTACCGGGACGCCACGGGCCTGGAAACGGTCGAGCACCAGATGGAAAACCTCAACATCACCTATGAGGACTATGAGCCCGGATGGGATACTCCGGTCGGTATCGCCAGCACCTCCGAGCTTACGCTATGGGTGCTCGGCAGCACACCAACCAATCAGGTGTTCTCGGACATGGCGACCCAGGTTGCCGCACCTGCGCGGCCGGTTCTGGCGCCGGAACGGATCCACCAGGCTGGCGTGTTCGGTGACTGGGACGTGGCTGATTCGTCGACGCCAGGGCGCAAGCTGCTTGAGACCCGCCTCACTTATCAGCTCGAGCAGTACATGCGTGAAGTAGAGCAGCGGCGCTGGTACGGTTTCTGGAACTTCGGCGACATCATGCATGACTACGATGCCGACCGACACATGTGGCGCTACGATATCGGCGGATTCGCGTGGGACAATTCAGAACTGGCGACTGACCTGTGGCTGTGGTATTCCTACCTCCGTACCGGCCGCGCAGATGTGTTCCGCTTTGCCGAGGCAATGACGCGCCACACCGGCGAGGTCGACGTCTATCACCTTGGCCGCTTCAAGGGATTTGGCACGCGCCATGGAGTGACGCACTGGTCCGACTCGTCCAAGCAGCCGCGTGTATCGAACGCCGCCTATCGCCGGATCTATTACTTCCTGACAGCCGATGAACGGGCAGGCGATTTGATGCGCGACTTGCTGCATGTGGACCATGACCTGGCCCGCATCAATATTTCCCGCAAGTTAAAGAAGGATCCCGACGGGAACACGCCGGCCGGCATGGTCGACACCGAGTTTGGCATGGTATGGGGTTCGATCGCCCCTGCCTGGCTGACCGAATGGGAGCGCACCGGCGACCGTCGCTGGCGGGACCGCTTATTGGCCGGGATGGACAGTATCGCCGCGTTACCGCACCGCTGGTTTGCCGCCTCGGCGCCCTACGATCCGAAGACCGGCCGGTTCACAGATGGCGGACGCGGCATGCGCTTCTCCTCGCTGAACGGCGCGTTCGGCATCGGTGAGCTCAATTCCGAACTGCTGACGCTGATCGATGCGCCCAAATACCGGAAGGCGTGGCTGGAGTACAGTCGCTACTACAATGCGCCCGCAGCCGAGCTGGTGAAACATCTAGGAACGGAGCCCAAAGGGCGCTCGTTGGTGGGCTCACACTCTAGGATTACCGCATATGCGGCGTACCATGAGGCCGACCGCAAGCTTGCCCTGCGCGCGTGGTCAGAGTTCTTTAGTGAACAGCGCTACGGAGGCGTGATGCGGACCCCAACCCATATCGCTGGGCCGTCGGTACTGCGGCCGATCATCGAGGAAACTGGTTACTCGACCAATGGCGCAGTAACGTGGGGCCTGGCGGCGATACAGAATATGGCTTTGATTGGGGACACCTTGGACGAGGCTGCACGTACCGCTGGCCTCCTGCGTTAAACAGTACCGCGCGTCCCGCGCGGTACTGTTCAGACGAAATCAAACAGACAGGTTTGCCGACAGTGGAATTGACGTCGCTGGCTTTGCATCTCACTTCACCAAAACGGCCAGTTTGTTTCTGGCCTAATGGATCATCTGGCGGTTCTTGCGAGTACAGAAGAAGGGAATCGCGGATGCACCTCATCTTTCGCGTCGCTGTGGCGGCGCCATAGCATCTGAAAAGGTGCGCGGTGCCCGTGCGAGGCTTCAACGGTTCATGCATTACGAACGACTGCCTACCGTACGTCTCCCGGCACTGGTCACTTTACCGGCTTCATGAGGTTAGCCAGCACGGCTTCGCACATTTCCAATTGCGCGCGCAACGATGGCGGAAGAATAGCGAGCGTGAGATGTACCTGTGGTAACAGCAGCGCTAACGCCGTTCCCCCAACGCAGCCAAGTCTAGCAAAGTTGATACCGCGTTCTCGCTGAGCCGATCAGGTCAGCGATGGGCGCTAGCTTTCTCGTGCTGATCGAGTGCAAGCACGAGCAACGCAAAGTGAAGCGTCAGGCTGTGCAGGTGCAGCATGCAAAAATGATGTCGACCGGCGCACAAAAGGGAATGCTGTTTTCCGGTGCATGTTTTCAGTCGGGTGCTGTCGATTACGCGACAGTGCACGGCATTGCATTGATTCAAATGGCCGATGGGAACTCCACGTGGTTCACCAGGCGCTTTGGACCCTCTACGCCGCCGCCAGTTTCGATCGACTATCCGCGATACGTCGGGTGGTGGTGCCGCGGTAACGAATTCAGTGTCGTGTCCGCCGATGAAGGAAGGTATACCTGTCGTGCGCTTGGCATTTGCAATGATCCAACCTGAAGTGGTTTCAGGATCGTGATTGCTTCGTCGGGCCAGATCGACTTCACCATCGACGGTTGAAAACTGCGTAGCTTGAACGGCGCAGGACCATGGCATACAGGCCTGCCTGCGATAGAAGTAAATGTGTCAGATTGATGCAGTTGGCGCATCTGAGAAATTTACTTCCGAAGATCTGAGCGTTTTACTTCCAAGAGCTGGCTTCTACGTGCGCTATGATGAAGTTTCAGGCAATGTGCTTTGTCAGTCCCGTACTACGCATAATCTATATTATGTTAAATGCGCTTTGTGCACGAGGATCTGTGTGTCCTTTAGCAGAGCCATCCACGGCCGAAAGCGCTCTCACCCACTGAAGGCCGCCACCAGCGCATTGACGAAAAAAAGCCGCGGACTCGCGCCCGCGGCTTTCATCACACAAGCGATCTGGAACTTAGAACTTGTGGTTGTACTCGACCGTGAAGCGCGCATAACGCGGCGTCTGGGTCGACAGGACGCGGCCGTAGCTGTCCAGCAGCGTCTGGGTCGAGCCGTTGTTCAGCATTTCCGAGACCGACTGCACGGTCTGGCGGTTGGCGACGTTGAACACGTCGACCTTTGCCGTCAGGCCCGGCAGGAAGGCCGGCATGTAGGCCAGGTTCACGTCCAGGCGCGTGGTCCATGGCAGACGGCCTTCCGAGCCGCGCGGCGCCGGGCGGCCGAAGCACGTCGCGTAGTATGAGCCGTAGCTGTGGGCGGCCGGCACGCTCGGGTCGGCGCCCAGGCAGTTCTTCGGACGGCCCGACTGCGCCAGCAGGTTGCCGCCGACCATCCACTCAGGCGTGACCTGGTAGAAGCCGAAGGCCTTCAGCTGGTGCCGGCGGTCGTTCGGCAGCGGGCCGTACTTGCCGCGCATCAGCTCAGGCTTGTCCCAGCTGATGGTATGCGACACGTCCAGCTGGCCGATGTCCGACTGGGTCTGGCCTTCGGTATTGCCCTCGTTCTTCGACCAGGTGTAGTTCACGCGGCCGTACCAGCCATTGCGGAACGGATGCTCGAGGAACAGGTCGATCGCCTTGTAGGTGCGCTTGGCGTCGTCGAAGCCCAGGTCCGCCTTGCTCAGCTTCACCTCGGTCAGGTTGGTGCCCGTATTGGCGAAGTCGACCAGGAAGGTGTTGTCCTCGCCCGGGTTGAAGGCTGCGCAGCCGAAACCGGTCCACTTGCTGGTGTTGACGGACGGGTTGCGCGCCAGCCAGGCCTTGAACGGACGGTCGTCGCACATGTCGTCGATGGTCGAGCGCAGCGTGCGGTAGGTCGCGCGGGCGCCGAAGGTCATGTCACGCGACAGCGCGCGCTCGAAACCGAGCGTGATCTCGTCCTGGTAGGTCGGCTCCAGGCTGGTGGCGGCAACGGTATTCGGGTGCTTGAACTGGAAGTACTCGTTGTTGGTCGAGAACGGCGCCGGCGCCAGCGGCACCAGGCCCTGCGGAGCGCCGGTGACCGGGTCGACACCGGTGTAGGTGAAGGACTGCGTGGTGAACAGCGAACGCGAGGCGCCGCGCACCGAGATGTTGGTCGGCACCTGCACGAAGTAGCGGCCAGCGGTACCGAACACCTTGAACGAGGAGTCGCCGTTCACGTCCCAGGACGCAGCGAAGCGCGGCGCGATCTGGTCCTTGATGTCCATGAACTTCTGCTTGTCGCCGTTGCGGTTCTCGAACTGCTCGTTACGCACGCCGACGGTCACCAGCAGGTCCTTGGTGACCTGCCAGCGGTCCTCGAGGTACTGGGCCGACTGGTCCGAGTAGGCGTCGGTGATCGAGGTGAACTTGGTCTCGGTCACGTAGTAGCCCTGCAGGCCGTAACCTCCCCCGCTGGCCGGCGCCACCGTCACGTTCTGCAGCGTGATCGGGGTGGTCGGCGACTGCGCGCTGCGCGAGTAGGTCCACAAGCCGCCGCCGGCGCGGAACACACCGGCGTCTTCGGAGCTCAGCCTGTTTTCGTCGATACCCGCGCGCAGCGTGTGGTTGCCGAGACGGTACTCGATGTCCAGGCGTGCGGATTCGACCGTGTCGCGGCCGCCGGTGACCGGCACGTTGCCGCTGACCGGGTTCGGGTTCGGATACGACAAGCCAGGCACGCGGGCCGCCGGCGTGGACGACACCTGGTAAACATTCGGATTAACGCCCGGATAGGTGCCGTAGGTGTTCTCGTGCTTGGTGGTCGACTTGCCGTACAGGGCCAGCACCGTCAGGTTGTCGGTGATGTTGCCGGTGTACTTGGCGATGTTGACGATACCGCCGACCGGGGTTTCGCCCGAGAAGTTCTTGTAGTGTTCGCTCGCACCGATGACGCCGTTGCGTGCGCCGCTGGCGTAATCGTAGCCGGACAGGTACTTGTCCTTCTTCGAGGTGTCGCCGAAGCCGGTGTACTCGAGGCGGTGGTTGTCGTTGATGTTCCAGTCGAGCTTGACCAGGTAACGGGTGGTCTTGGTTTCCGACTCTTCCCAGCCGCGGCCGGCGGCCGAGGTACTGGTGCGCAAGCCGGTAACGGCATTGGTACCCGAAAAATCGGTACGGGACTGCTCCAGCGAGCCGAAGAAGAACAGCTTGTCCTGGATCAGCGGACCACCGACGTTCACGCCCACCAGCTTGCGGTCAGTCTCGTTGGTCGAGCGGCGGCGGTACAGGGTGCCGTCCGTGGCGGCGGTATTGCTCGCACCGAGGACCGGGTAGTAAATATCGTCCTGGCTGGCGGACAGGTTCTTCGGATCCCACTGGACGATGCCGCCCACTTCCCAGCGGTTGGTACCGCTCTTGGTAGTGATGTTGGCGACGCCGCCGACCGAGCGGCCGAATTCCGCGCCGAAGCCGCCGGTGAGGATCTGCGCCTGGCCGATTGCGCCGTACGGCAGTTCCATGTAGCCCAGCTGGGTCAGCGGGTTGGTGACCGGGAAGCCGTTGACGTAGTACGAGTTTTCCGACACCGCGCCGCCGCCGAAGCTGTTGGCGCCGTTCGGATAGCGGCTGTCGCCCTGGGTAGTGTTCGGCGCGATCAGGATGATCGACTCGACGTTACGCGCGATAGGCAGCTTTTCCAGCTGGCTGGCAGTAAAGATAGCGCCGTTGTTGGTATTGGTCACGTCGATCGCGCGGCGGCGGCCGACGATCTGCACCTGCTGGGTCGAGAACACGGCTTCGGCGCCCTGGCCGATCAGCACTTCGACTTCGCGGCTTTCGACCACGCTACCGTTGCGCACCAGCTGGACCGAGTAGCGGCCCGGCGGCAGCGAGGTCGCCAGGAAGCGGCCATTGCCTTCGACCGAGACGCTACGGCGCAGCTTGGTGTCGAGGTTCTCCACTACGACGGTCGCGCCGGCCGGGCTTTCCACCGCGCCGTACACATTACCGGTCGTGTTCGATTGGGCCAGTACCGTCGAACTCATGCCCAGCGTCAGTGCGGTCGCTCCGAATGCGAGAGCGAGCGAACGAGCCAGTTTCGTTTTTACTGCCATGAACTTTCTCCTATCGTTTGTGAACCTGCCGCCGAGTCAGAGACAGGCTGGACTCCTCCTTCAGCCAGTCGCAGCCGGTAGGTCTGCTTGGACTAAGAAAGATTTAACGATTGTATTTAGTAAATACTTGACGGCGACGTATGTCCTTGGAAAATAGATTTTCCAATTCATGCATACCTGGAAGGACGATTCAGGCAAGGTTTGGCAGATGGATGGAAGATATGCGCGCGTTCGATGCTTTTCCGTACACGTTGAGCAATGGTGTTCTTATTAACTTTTTGGTCAGATATGTAAAGATGTTGTATGGCCACAACTAAACTGGCTCCCGCGAGCGGAGCGGGTGCGCCGCCTCTTACCAATGGCAGAGGCGCGGAAGCTGCCCAGGCCGGTCAAGCAGCCGACAAGGCTGCAGCGCAGGCCCGGATGCGGCGTGCTCAAGCGCGCGGACGATCGCTGCGCCAGAGGATCGCGGATGCATCGTCCGCCTGTTTCACCACCGCCGGCCCCGTCGCCCGCGTGGCGGCTTCGTGGTCGCGCAATTGCGCGAGCGCGGCCTGCAAGCCGTGCTCCATGCACAGGCGGAACAGGCTTTCCGGCGTGTGCAGCGCGTAGGTGTCCACCAGGCGGTAGAGGCCGTCGGTCATGACCAGGATGGCCGACCCGGCCGGCACGTCGTACGTGGAGGTGCGTGCGCCGAAGGCGCCGTTTGGCCGCAGGCACAGCGAATTGGTGTTGGCCAAGGAATTCTGGAACGCGCGCCGGGCGCGCAGCATTGGTGTCAAGCGGGCCTGCCTGGCCGCGACGTCATGCACGCCTTCGCGCCTGAGTTTCTCGATCTCGGCGCGCAGGATGGCTTCCTGTGGATTGACGAAGGGATCCAGGTCCAGCACCTCGCCACCAGGCCGGCGCAGCAAGATCTTGCAGTCGCCCAGGCAGAACAGCTCCAGCCGGTGGCGATCGCGATGTTCGTGTGCGCGCACCCAGCTCAGCGCCGCGATCGGCCAGGCGTACAGCGGCACTTCCTTGCCGGCGCAGCGTGCAAGGAACTCCCGGTAGACCTGCTCGACGGCGGCGTGCGCGGCTTCATGCTGCCCGAGCCCGGCATCGATGGCCGGACCGAGCGCCGCCGCGAACCGGGTGACGAACCAGACCACGTCGCCTTCGCCCGGCGCGACGTAGTCGCGGTCGGCGACCGAGGTGCCGCCGTCGATGACGACGAGTTCGGTCCTTGCCGGCGTACGAAAGCTGCCGGCCCAGTCCTCGTTGTGGTCTGGCTTTGCGCCGTCGGAGATCGAATCGATGTGCATGAACATGGTGTGAAACTGCTTGAAGTGGCCATTCGGACCGAACTCGACATTATATATGCTAATGTCGAGTGAGATTTGGCATGAACATTCCACATGTATGGCTTGCATGAGATGGTTTTGCTATGCGTCAAGCTACTTGCAGTCTGCAGGCAATGGCCCGGCCTGCGCACGACTGGCGTGTGGCCGTTTGCACCCCTGCCCCACGTGGGTAAAAATGCAGTTATGCGAACTGATCACTCGAAAGGACGGGCATGGGCATCACCGTGAAGAATACGACGCCGGATACGGCCAAGGTCACCCTGGTCGGCGAAATGATGGATGGGAGCTTCGACGCCAAGGTCATGGCGGAGACCGATGTGCCCTACACCAAGTACTGGGATAACGAGCTCGAGCAGCGTATCGTCTACCTGCACCCCGACCCGGAGCAGCTGAAGGCGATCGTCGCCGCCCTGAACGAGGGCCGCCTGTCGCTTGACGCCCTGCAGGATTTCGGCAGCTCCGCCGGCGGAGAATCCGAACTGCCGATCTAAGGCCGCCCTCCCCGGCCGCGGCTCAGGGGACCAGCTTGGCGCCCGAACCGATGATCTCGTCGTGGCGTTCGTGGTCGCGCTTGTGCAGGTAGGCGGCGGTGGTCGCGATGTTGGCATGGCCGGCCGTGTCCTGCAGCGTCTTGAGCTGCACGCCGCTGTTGGCGTGGTTGGTCAGCATGCTGTGGCGCAGCCAGTGGGTCGAGGCCTGGCGCAGCGTGGCCGCGCTGTCGGCGTCGCCCTGCGCCAGGGCGCGGTCGGCGGCTGCCGCGAACACGGCTTTCAGTGCTTCGGAGGCCGCTTCGTCGGTGATGCGCACCGCTTCTTCCCTGCGGCTGGACAGCACCAGCGGCGTGCGGTCGGCGCGACTCGCCTGCGGCAGCAGGCCAAAGGCCTGGCGGTAGTCGCGGTAGGCGGCCAGCATTGCCGGCGGCACCGGCAGGCGGCGCGGCTTGGCGCCCTTCCCCATCACGTCCAGCCACCAGCGCCCGTCGCCCTCGCTGTAGATGGCGCCCATGTGGGCGCCGACGATCTCGTTCAGGCGCGCCCCGGTCTGGGCAAAGGCGACCAGCAGGAAGCGGTCGCGTTCGCGCTGACGCAGGCTGGCCGGCGTGTCGGCCACGCGCGCTGCGACGGCATCCAGCGCATGCGCGATCGCCTGCGGCGTCAGGTAGCGGGTGATGCGGCTGCCGTGGGCGGCGCGCACGTTGCGCACCAGCCGGGCCGGATTGCGCCGCAGGTAGCCGGTCTGCTCGGCATAGCCCAGCAGGCCTTTCACGGCGATCATGGCCTGGCGACGGCTGGCATCCGACAGCGGGCCGGAGAACGGCCGGTAGCGCGGATCGTTGCGCGGCCACTTGGTAGTGGAGATCCATTCCGGCGGCGGGTTGCGGATGAATTCCTTGTAGGCGTTCAGGTCGGCCACCGTCAGCTGCCGGAAGGTCTTGCGCGCCTCTTCCCTGCACCAGGTGAGGAAGCGGTACAGCTCCTTCTGGGTGTTGGCGATGGATTTCGGGCTCAGCTCTCCCTGGCCGATGTATTCGCGCGCCAGCTCGGCATCGCTGCGCGCATCCGTCACCGGCTCGTCGCCGACGCCGCGGAACACGGCGCCACGCGCGCTGGCCGCCAGCCGCAGGGGCGAGTCTTCGGGAAGCGGGTCGAGGTCGATCGGGAGGAAGCTGGGCATGTTGAATTGATACTGTGTTTTTATACAGTATAGCATCCGGCGGCCGGGCCACCAAGCGTGCGGCTGGGGCATAATGCGGGTTTGTTCCCCTCGATCCTGGAGTCACCATGTTCCTGCGTTTCATTCGCCAAACCGGCGCCGCCACCCTCCTCGCCCTGCCGCTCGTCGCCAGTGCCGCGCAACCCGTGATCGAGGTGTACAAGACCGAGTACTGCGGCTGCTGCAAGGAGTGGATCAAGCACCTCGAAGCGAACGGCTTCCAGGTCAAGGCCCAGAACGTCGCCAATCCGTCCGACTACCGCGAGAAGTTCGGCATCCCGGCCGAATACGGCTCCTGCCACACCGGCCGCGTGGGCGGCTATGCGGTGGAGGGCCACGTGCCGGCGGCCGACATCAAGCGCATGCTGGCGGAAAAGCCCAAGGCGCGCGGCCTGGCGGTGCCAGGCATGCCGATGGGGTCACCTGGCATGGAAGGCGCGCGCAAGGATCCCTACGAGGTGCTGCTGGTGAAGGATGGCGGCAAGACCAGCGTCTACAAGCGCTACGAGTAACGTAGCCCGCGCCGGCCCTGCGGCGTCATTGGCATAATGGGTTTCCAGCATCGAGGAGCCCGATATGAGCAAGCAACCGCAGAACGACCCGTCGACGACACTCGGCGTCGGCGGCACGACCAGCGGCCAGCAAGGCGCGACGCCCAGCCACGAGACCCAGCAGGAAACCGGCGGCAGCGGCGGCGACGGCTTGAGCCGCAACCAGTCCGGCGAGACCGCCAATGCGCCGGGCGGCGCCCCGGCCGCAAGCCGGCACGCCGAGGCCGAAGGCAGTGCCATGACCAACATCGGCCGGGGTCCGCAGGACACCCGCCCGAACCAGGCCAGCCCCACCGGCACCGGCCTCGGGACGCCGGAAACCGGCGGCAACCAGAGCGAGGCCGACCTGCCGCCCGCGCGCTAGGCTGTTTCCCTTGCCAGCACCATCGCCGCCGCCGCATCGCGCGCGGCGAGCTTGCGCCACCAGATCCAGGACACGATCGCATTGACCCAGAAACCGGCGTACAGCAGCGCCGTCAGGTGCAATCCCCGGGTGGCGTAGAGCGGCACGGCGATGGTGTTCACCAGCAGCCAGACCGGCCAGTTCTCGATGCGCCGCCCCATCATGAGGAGCTGCGCGATGACGCTGAACACCAGCACGGCGGAATCGACGAAAGGCGCATAGGCGTTCGTATAGTGGTGCAGCAGCGCGCCGTAGGCGACGGTGGCGGCGACACCCGTCGGCGCCATCCACAGCAGCGTGCGGATGCCCGCATGGGTCACCGGCAGTGGCGCCCCCTGGCGGCCGCGCAGCCAGCGCCACCAGCCGAGCAGGCTGGTCCCCACAAAAAACACCTGCAGCACCACGTCGGCGTACAGCCTGTGCTGCGCAAACAGGACACCGAACAGCGTGCAGCCGATGATCCCGGTCCACCAGGTATGCACGCTGTTGCGTCCGGCGAGCACGATCGCCAGCGCGGTGAAGGCATTTGCCCCTATCTCGAGCGGGCTCAACGCCCCGCCCCATACTGCGCCTGTCTCTGCATGCTCGGCTCCCGGGAAATGCAGAGCACTGTAAGCGAGCCGGCCGCGGCCGGCAAGGGTCCTTACATCCGGATGGTCCCGTGGTCGGCGTCGACGTCCGGCGTAGTGCCGGTCACGGCCGCCTTGGCCATGGCGAACATGCGCACCATCTTGCTGTCGTTCGCATCCCAGTATTCGGCGGCGTGCGGCAGCACCCGCACCAGCACGACGTGCTCGTCCTCGGGTCCGGCCGGAAACCAGGCCTGCACCATGGCATTCCACAGGGCGTGGATCTGCGTGCGGTCGACCACGCGCTCGGCGTGGCCGCTGACCGAGACCCAGGTGCTGTTGTCGGGATCGGCGAAGCTGACGTTCACCTCCGGCTCGTGGGCGATGTTGTCCCACAGCTCGGTCGTAGTGCGGGTGTAGAACCACAGGGCGCCTTCGCCGTCGACCTGCTGGTTGGTCATCGGCTGGCTGACCAGGTGGCCGTTCTGGTCACGGGTCGTGAACATGGCAAAGCGCATCGAGCCGATCTTCTCGGACAGCGCGGCCGCGCGCGCCTGGGCGTGTTGAGCTGACATGGCAATCCTTTCAGTAGGTGGAATGGCGATCCTAACGCCGCTTCAAAGGCCCATCCGTGCGTGCGCGTACAGTGTCCCGCCCTTGACCCAGCGGTCCCACCCTGACGCGAGCTGGCCAAATCGACTATAGTGATGCCTCTGTACAAACCTGACATCACCATGAAATTTGACGTCGCTATTGTCGGCAGCGGTCTGGCCGGCCTGTCGGTGGCCCTGCACCTGGCGCAAACGCGCAAGGTTGCGATCATCTCCAAACGCGCCCTCCTCGACGGCGCCAGCAACTGGGCCCAGGGCGGCATCGCCGCGGTGCTCGATTCCAGCGACAGCCACGACCAGCACATCGCCGATACCCTGATCGCAGGCGCCGGCCTGTGCGAGGAAGCGGCGACCCGCTACATCGTCGAGAACGGCCGCGCGGCGATCGAATGGCTGATCGAGCAAGGCGTGCCCTTCACCCGCGACGAATCGGCGGAACTCGGTTTCCACCTGACCCGCGAGGGCGGGCACAGCCAGCGCCGCATCATCCATGCGGCCGACGCCACCGGCCATGCGGTGCAGGTGACGCTGGAGCAGAAAGTGCGCGCGCATCCGAACATCGCCTTGTTCGAGCACCACTGCGCAATCGACGTCATCACCTCGGACAAGCTGACCGGCAAGGGCGTTCACGGGGGCGCCCCGCACCTGGTGGGCCAGCCGCGCTGCTACGGCCTGTACGTGCAGGACGAGCAAAGCGGCAAGGTGCTCACCTTCGAAGCCGAGCACACGGTGCTGGCCACCGGCGGCGCCGGCAAGGTCTACCTGTACACGACGAATCCCGACACCGCCACCGGCGACGGCATCGCCATGGCCTGGCGCGCCGGCTGCCGGGTGTCGAACATGGAATTCATCCAGTTCCACCCGACCTGCCTGTACCACCCGTATGCGAAATCCTTCCTGATCACGGAAGCGATCCGCGGCGAAGGCGGCCTGCTCAAGCTGCCGCCCGAAGCCGGCGCCGCGGCCGGGACCCGCTTCATGCCGGCCCACGACGAGCGCGGCGAGCTGGCCCCGCGCGACGTGGTGGCGCGCGCGATCGACTTCGAAATGAAAAAGCGCGGCCTGGACTACGTCCACCTCGACATCAGCCACCAGGACCCGGAGTTCCTGAAGGAGCACTTCCCGACCATTTACGCGCGCTGCCTGGAGCTGGGCATCGACATCACCAAGGAGCCGATCCCGGTGGTGCCGGCGGTGCACTTCACCTGCGGCGGCATCGTCACCGACCTGGCCGGCCGCACCGACATCCCCGGCCTGTACGCGGTGGGCGAGACCGCCTGCACCGGCCTGCACGGCGCGAACCGCCTGGCCAGCAACTCGCTGCTGGAGTGCGTGGTGGTCGGGCGCGCCTGCGCGCACCAGATCGCGGCGGCGCCGAAGATCGAGAACCCGGTGCTACCGCCCTGGGACGAGTCGCGCGTGACCAACGCCGACGAAGAGGTGGTGATCGCCCACAACTGGGACGAGCTGCGCCGCTTCATGTGGAACTACGTCGGTATCGTGCGCACCACCAAGCGCCTCGAGCGCGCCCAGCACCGCATCAAGCTGCTCAAGGAAGAGATCGACGAGTACTACCGCAACTTCCGCATCACGCACGACCTGCTGGAGCTGCGCAACCTGGTCGAGGTGGCCTCGCTGATCGTCAACAGCGCACTGTCGCGTCACGAAAGCCGCGGCCTGCATTATTCGCGCGACTTCCCGGACACCCTGCCGAAGGCCCTGCCGAGCGTGCTGACGCCGGAACGCCGCTGATTTCCCCGGCCGGCCACGGATTTCCCATGTCCCGCCCCGCCCTCACGCCCTCCACCATCCTGCTCCTGACCGTGCCCCCGGTGCTGTGGGCGGGTAATGCCATCGTCGGCCGCCTGGTGCGCGACGCGGTGCCGCCGATGTCGCTCAACCTGATCCGCTGGACGATCGCGCTGGTGGTGCTGGTGCCGCTCGGACGGGCGGCGCTCAGGCACGGGAGCGGCCTGCTGGCCAACTGGCGCCGCTACGCCATGCTCGGCCTGCTGGGCGTGGGCCTGTACAACTCGCTGCAATACCTGGCCCTGCAGAGTTCCACGCCGATCAACGTGACCCTGGTGGCGTCCGGCGTGCCGGTCTGGATGCTGCTGGTCGGTCGCCTGTTCTACGGTGTGCCGGTCAAGCGCAAGCAGATCGTCGGCGCGATCCTGTCGATCGCAGGCGTGCTGGTAGTGCTGTGCCGCGGCGACATCCACGGCCTGCTGCAGCTGCGGCTCGTGATCGGCGACCTGTACATGATCCTGGCCACCATCGCCTGGTCCTTCTACAGCTGGATGCTGATGCAGCAGAAGGACGTGCCCGGCCTGCGCGCCGACTGGGCGGCATTTCTTCTTGCCCAGGTCGGCTACGGCGTGCTGTGGTCGGCCGCCCTGGCCGGCGGCGAATGGGCGCTGCGCGACGTCGCCATTAGTTGGAGCTGGTCCTTGGGGGCGGCCCTGCTGTACGTGGCGATCGGCCCGGCGATCCTGGCGATGCGCTGCTGGGGTGCAGGCGTGCAGCGTGCCGGGCCGAGTATCGGCGCATTCTTCATCAACCTGACGCCGCTGTTCACGGCCCTGCTGTCCTCGGCATTTCTCGGCGAGCCGCCGCACCTCTACCACGTGCTGGCTTTCGGCATGATCGTGGGCGGCATCGCGGTCTCCGCACGCTAGGCTGCGCTATTGCGAAACCGGGGTGGCGCATCCATCTCGGCTTCATTGTTTAGCCAGGGTATCGTGTTTCTGTTCGCGCAAGCCGGATGCTACGATCCCAGCCAATGGAGGATCACGCAACATGGCAGCAGTTTTTACCGTTCAAGACCAGGCTGAGGCGCTGGCGGAATTCCTGGAACGGTATCCGCGCGCGCTGGTGCTGACCGGCGCCGGCCTGTCCACCGCCTCGGGCATTCCCGATTACCGCGACCGCGACGGCACCCGCCGCGGCCGCCAACCGATCCAGGGACCGGAATTCCGGCGTTCGGTCGATATCCAGCGCCGCTACTGGGCGCGCAGCATGGTCGGCTGGCCGATCATGTCGAAAGCCCGGCCGAACGAGGGGCATCGCGCGCTGTCGCGCCTGGAAAAGCACGGAAGCTTCGGCTACCTGCTGACGCAGAACGTCGACGGCCTGCACCAGCAGGCGGGCAGCCACGCCGTGCTCGAACTGCACGGCAATGTGCACAGCGTGGTGTGCATGCATTGCAAGGCGCAGTTCCCGCGCGCCTTCGTGCAGACCCTGCTGAACGAGGCCAATCCCGAGCTGGCGAACGTGCTCGCCACGCCCCTGCCGGACGGCGACGCCGCGATCGAGCCGGACGCCCTCGAGGACTTCCACTTGCCCTTCTGCCTCCATTGTGGCGGCGCGCTGGCGCCGGATGTCGTATTCTTTGGCGACGGCATCCCGCCACCGCGTACCGCCTGCGCCCTGGCGCAGATGGAGGCTGCCGACGCCTTGCTGGTGGTCGGCTCGTCGCTGATGGTGTATTCGGGTTTCCGCTTCTGCCGCATGGCCCAGGAGAGCGGCAAGCCGATCGCGGCGGTGAACCTGGGGCGTACCCGGGCGGACCACCTGATCGCACTCAAAATAGAAGAGTCGGCCGAGCGGCTGTTGCCGCGCGTCGCCGACCTGCTCCACGCGGAGGAGCCGGAGGAGTCACATTCACTAGTCGACCACAGGGGGATTTTGTGACCAAGAGCTACCGCACGACAACAACGAGCACCACGGCTTCGAGTGGCCTGCGCACGGGCGCCTTCCTGGCCACCATCGGCCTGGCCGCCTCCTTCTTCTATGTCCGCGCCAAGACCAGCCAGGCCGAGCGCGACAATCCACCGCAAGGCAAGTTCGTCGAGGTCGACGGGGTGCGCCTGCATTACGTGGAACGCGGTTCCGGGCCTACCCTCGTGCTGCTACACGGAAACGGCGTCTATTCGAAAGATTTCGAAATGAGCGGCCTGCTCCGGCGGGCAGCCGAGCATTACCGTGTGATCGCCATCGACCGGCCCGGTTTCGGCTACAGCGAGCGTCCGCGCAGCACGCTATGGACCCCCGACAAGCAGGCGACCCTGCTGCACCGGGCGCTCGAGCAGATCGGCGTGGAATCGGCCATCGTGCTCGGCCACTCCTGGGGCACGATGGTGGCGCTGGCGATGGGCTTGCAGCAGCCCGACTTCGTGCGCGGGCTGGTGCTGCTGTCGGGCTACTACTACCCGAGCATACGCCTGGACGTGGCCACGCTGACCCAGCCGGCCATACCGGTCATCGGTGACGTCTTGCGCTATACGGTGTTGCCGCTGGTCGCGCGGGCAATGTGGCCCGGCATGGCCAAGCGTACCTTCTCGCCCAAGTCGGTCGATGCGCGCTTCGACGCCTTCCCGGTCTGGATGGCCCTGCGGCCGAAGCAGCTGCGCGCCGCCGCGGCCGAGACCGCGGTCATGATCCCCGCGGCGGCCTCGTTGTCGAAGCGCTATGCCGAACTGAAGGTCCCATCGGTGATCGTGGCCGGCACCCAGGACAAGATCGTCGATGCGGGTCACAATTCCGAGCGCCTGAGCGAGCGCCTGGCCCTGAGCCGGCTCGAGCTGGAGCCTGGCGTGGGGCACATGACGCACTATGCGAACCTTGACAAGGTGATGGCGGCGATCGACACGATCGCGACGCAGGTGGGCGAAGCGCCGCACCTGCGCTCGCCCGAGGCGGAAGCCCTGGCGCGGGCGAGCGAGAGTGGGGTTTAAGGAGCAGTTCTCCCGCCAGGCAAACGGGTTTTTAGCCTGCGGCCTTCAATCCGTCATTCCCGCGTAGGCGGGAATCCAAGTTTTCTCGCGGACCGGCTACGCGTGATTTGACGCGTGGTTAGCGAAAACTGGATCCCGGCCTGCGCCGGGATGACGAATCATAGTGTGGTGGTCGAAAGCGGTTACGCTTTGAGCACGTACTTGATGATAATCCCGGCCATGAGCGCGGCGAAGATCACCAGCGAGAGGCCGCCGTGCAGCGCCGGCGAGCCGATCGATAGCTGCGAGGTGCGCGGGTCCATCTCCATGCGCACGGCCTTGCCGAACATGACCGGGCGCAGGAAGCCGCGCACGCCCACCAGCACCATGCCGATGCCGAAGCACAGGTCGGCGGTGCTATTGGCGTTCAGGCCATTGGACAGCGTCGGCAAGCCCAGCACCAGGCCGAAGACCAACCACAGGATGCGCGCACCCGTCGAGATGCGCAGACGGCTCCAGTCCATCATGCCGCCACCTCCTTGATTGCGCCGACGATCCGCAGCGAATAGTCGGTCGCGCGCACGTCCTTGGTCAGGCTGCCGACCGAGATGCGGTCGACGCCGGTGTCGGCGATCGCCCGTACGGTGTCCATGTTGATGCCGCCGGAGGCTTCCAGCAGCGCACGGCCGGCGTTCACCCGCACCGCTTCCCGCATCATGTCGAGGTCGAAGTTGTCCAGCAGGACCGACTTGACGCCGGTAGCCAGCGCTTCTTCCAGCTGGGCGATGGTCTCGACCTCGATCTGCACGGGCGCGCCCGAGTTCAGCGCCTCGGCCGCCTGCAGGGCGCGGGTTACGCCGCCCGCCGCAGCGATGTGGTTTTCCTTGATCAGGATGCCGTCGTACAGCGCCATGCGCTGGTTCTTGCCGCCGCCGACACGCACCGCGTACTTCTGCGCCAGGCGCAGGCCCGGCAAGGTCTTGCGGGTGTCGAGGATGGCCGCTTTGGTGCCGGCAATTACGTCGACATACTTGCGGGTGGCGCTCGCCACGCCCGAGAGCAGCTGCATGAAGTTCAGCGCCGCACGCTCGGCGGTGAGCAGCGAGCGCGGGCAGCCTTCGATGGTGCAGACGACCGAGTCCTTGGCCATCAGGTCGCCCTCGGCATATTTCCAGTCGATGTCGATGTCCTGGTCGACGGCCAGCATCACGCCCTCGAACCAGGGCGCACCGCACAGCACGGCCGCTTCGCGCACGATCACGCGTGCCTGCACGCGCGGCTCGCTGGGCACCAGCATGCCGGTCAGGTCGCCGGTGCCGACGTCTTCCAGCAGGGCTGCCAGGATGTTGGCTTCGAAGCTGGACTGCAGCTTCTCGTCGAATTGGGCGTCAGGAATATAAGGATTACGCAGGGTCGTCATGCGGGGCCGACTCCGTTGAACAGTTTGGTGTTCTGCTCGAGCGCACCGCTCGGCAGGGCCTGTGCCTTCTTGGCGGCGGCGAAATCGAGCATGCGGTCGATCGCGCGCTTGGCCTGGCGCCCGATTTCCGGGTCGACGTGGACTTCGTTGGCGCCGGTTTCCAGTGCGTCCGCCAGGTTTTTCAGGCCGTTCATGGCCATCCACGGGCAGTGGGCGCAGCTCTTGCAGGTGGCGCTGTTGCCGGCGGTGGGCGCTTCGATGAAGTGCTTGCCCGGGGCCGCGGCGCGCATCTTGTGCAGGATGCCGTTGTCGGTGGCGACGATGAAGGTCGTCGCCGGCAGGTTCACGGCGGCGTTGATCAGCTGGGTGGTCGAGCCGACCACGTCGGCCTGGGCCACCACCGAGGCGGGCGACTCCGGGTGCACCAGCACTTTCGCATCCGGGTATTCAAGCTTGAGCAGATCGAGTTCGACACCCTTGAACTCGTCGTGCACCAGGCAGGAGCCCTGCCACAGCAGCATGTCGGCGCCGGTCTGCTTCTGGATATACGAGCCCAGGTGACGGTCGGGCGCCCACAGGATCTTCTTGCCCTGCTCGTGCAGGTGCTTGACGATGTCCAGGCCGATCGACGAGGTCACCATCCAGTCGGCGCGCGCCTTCACGGCGGCGCTGGTGTTGGCGTACACCACCACGGTGCGGTCCGGATGCTGGTCGCAGAAGGCCGCGAATTCGTCGGCCGGGCAGCCCAGGTCGAGCGAGCAAGTCGCGTCCAGGTCCGGCATCAGGATGGTCTTTTCCGGGCTCAGGATCTTGGCCGACTCGCCCATGAAGCGCACGCCGGCCACGACCAGGGTCTGGGCCGGGTGGTCACGACCGAAGCGCGCCATTTCCAGCGAATCCGAGACGCAGCCGCCGGTTTCCTCGGCCAGGTCCTGCAGCTCGGCGTCCACATAGTAGTGGGCCACCAGCACGGCATTGCGTTCCTTGAGGAGGCGCTTGATGCGTTCCTTCAGCTCCACCTTCTCGGCGGCGCTCGGCACGGCGGGCACGCGCGCCCAGGCTTCGGCCGTCGCCGGGTTGATGCTGCAGGCCTCGCCGACCTGCGGCCGGTCGTATTCGTAGGTCTTGATCGGTGCGGTGATCATGCGGTCGGGTCTCCTATCAGGCGATGCCCTGGCTCGTCAGGTACTCTTCGTAGTTGCCGCGGAAGTCGATGATCTCGTTCTCGCGGATCTCAAGGACGCGGGTGGCCAGCGAGGACACGAACTCGCGGTCGTGCGAGACGAAGATCATGGTGCCGGCGTACTTGTCGAGGGCGATGTTGAGCGACTCGATCGACTCCATGTCCATGTGGTTGGTCGGTTCGTCGAGCAGCAGCACGTTGTGGCGGCCCAGCATCAGCTTGCCGTACATCATGCGGCCCTTCTCGCCGCCGGAGAGCACCTTGACCGACTTCTTGACTTCGTCGCCGCCGAACAGCAGGCGGCCCAGGATCGAGCGCACCGCCTGGTCGTCGTCGCCTTCCTGGGTCCACTGGCCCATCCAGTCGGTGAGGTTCTCGCCGCCGGCGAATTCCTCGGTCGGATCCTGCGGCATGTAGCCGACGTCGGCGTTCTCGGCCCACTTCACGCGGCCCTGGTCGGCCGACAGGCCGGTGATGTCCTGGCCGCCGATGCAGCGCAACAAGGTGGTCTTGCCGGCGCCGTTGGCGCCGATGATCGCGATGCGCTCGCCTGCCTCGACCATGATCGAGAAGTTCTTGAACAGCTGGCGGTCATAGGCTTTCGACAGGCCTTCGGTCTCCACCGCCAGGCGGTGCAGCTTCTTCTCGCCTTCGAAGCGGACGAAGGGATAGGCGCGCGAGGACGGCTTGAATTCCTCGATCTTGATCTTGTCGATCATCTTGGCGCGCGAGGTCGCCTGGCGCGCCTTGGACTTGTTGGCCGAGAAGCGGCGCACGAAGTCCTGCAGTTCGGCGACCTTTTCCTTGGCCTTGGCATTGTTGGCCAGCTGCTGGTTGCGCGCCTGGGTCGAGGCCAGCATGTAGTCGTCGTAGTTGCCCGGGTAGATCTTCAGCGTGCCGTAGTCCATGTCGGCCACGTGGGTGCAGACCTGGTTCAGGAAGTGGCGATCGTGCGAGATGATGATCATCGTCGAGTTGCGCTGGTTGAGGATGTCTTCCAGCCAGCGGATCGTGTTGATGTCCAGGTTGTTGGTCGGTTCGTCCAGCAGCAGGATGTCCGGATTCGAGAACAGGGCCTGGGCCAGCAGCACGCGCAGCTTCCAGCCCGGCGCCACGGCGCTCATCGGACCCTGGTGCAGGTCGCTGGCGATGTCCAGGCCGAGCAGCAGCTCGCCGGCGCGCGCTTCGGCCGAGTAGCCGTCGTATTCGGCGACCTTGCCTTCGAGCTCGGCGGCTTTCATGTAGTCTTCGTCGGTCGCTTCCGGGTTCGCGTAGATCGCGTCGCGCTCGGAGATGGCGTTCCACAGTTCGGTGTGGCCCATCATGACGACGTCCAGCACGCGCACGTCTTCGTACGCGAACTGGTCCTGGCGGAGTTTACCGAGGCGCTCGCCCGGGTCGAGGCTGACGTTGCCGGCCGAGGGCTCCAGGTCGCCGCCGAGGATCTTCATGAACGTCGACTTGCCGCAACCGTTCGCACCGATCAGGCCGTAACGGTTGCCTTCGCCGAACTTGACGGAGATGTTCTCGAACAGCGGCTTGGCGCCGAATTGCATCGTGATATTGGCAGTGGATAGCACTAGGAAACCTTTAGAAGCGGAGTTAGCAACGGTGTTGCCGGATAACCCGCGATTCTACCATCGCGGGGCCTGGAGGGCGAATCGCTGCGGCCGACAAGGCAAAACGGCGCACTCGCGTGCGCCGTCGAGGACAGGTGCGCGCGGACCGCTCAGCCGCAGTGGCCGACCTGGCGTAGCGTCGGATAATCCGACAGGGACAGTGTGAATCCATCGTCGTGCGACACCAGGCGTCCCTGGGCGCCGAAAGGAATCGTCACCCGGCGCGGGATGTGCCCGAAGCTCAGGCCCTGGATGAGCGGGACCGGCAGCGTGGCGCGCAGGTGGGCCAGCATGGTGTCGAAATCGTAGCCGTTGTCGTTCGGCGCCAGCTTGTAGCCGGAAAAGTCGCCCAGCACGACCGCGCGCTGGCGTTCCAGTATGCCTGCCTGGTGCAGCTGGAGCAGCATGCGTTCGACCCGGTACGGGTGTTCTCCGATATCTTCCAGGTACAGGATGCCGCCGTCGATGCGCGGGAAGTAAGGCGTGCCCAGCAGGGAGACGATCATCGCCAGGTTGCCGCCCCAGACGGTTCCCGCTTCGTCGATGCATGGATTGCCTGCCACACATTCGGTAATGGTGTGGGCCGGGCCCGCCAGGCATTGCCAGAAATTGTCGAGCGTGAACTGCACCGCTTCCCTGGCGCCGAAGTCGCCCGCGATCATCGGGCCGGTATAGCTGAGCGCCCCGGTGCGCGCCATCAGGCCCATGTGGATGGCCGTGACGTCGGAAAAGCCGACCACCAGTTTGCCGCTGGCGGCGATCGCCTCGAAATCGATGTGCGGCAGCAGGCGGGTCGTCCCATAGCCGCCGCGCAGGGCCATGATGATCTGCACATCCGGGTCGGCAATGGCGGCCGCAAGCTGGTCCAGGCGGCCCTGATCGGTGCCGCCGAAGCGTTCGTGGATGCCGGTGTGGTCGTAATAGTTATGGACGAGGCAGCCGTGCTGCTCGAGGCGGGCGATGCCGCGGTCGACCGCGCACGGGTCCAGCGCCTGGCCGGCCGGTGCCACGATGGCGATGCCGATTTGTTGGGTGATCACTGTTTGACAAATAGCCGAGGTGTTGAGTCCGGCAACATCTTACCCCTGGCGTGGGCGTCGATCAAGGCCAGGAGCCGCTCGACCAGCTGCGGCGGGAGGTCGTGGCCCATGCCCTGGATGACTTCAAGCCGGGCTCCGGGGATGCGGCTGGCCGTGTCTTCGCCGCAGGCGAGCGGCACCAGCGGGTCGTTGGCGCCATGGATCACGAGCGTGGGTGCGGTGATCGCGCGCAGGAGCGCGCAGCGGTCGCCCGAGGCGGCGATCGCCATCATCTGGCGCGCCACGCCGCCGGGGCAGTAGCTGCGGCGCACCGAGCGGGCGACGCGCTTGCGCAAGACCTTGTCCGGGGTCGGGTAGGACGGGCTGCCGATGGCGCGCATGATGCTGACGCCGTGGTCGATGATGCTCTCGATGTCGCCGGGAGCGGCCGGACGCCGGGCAAGCAGGCTGCTGACCTTTTTCTCGGGGCCGGGCAAGCCGCGGCGGCAGCTGCTCGACATGATCGAGGTCAGGCTCAGGATGCGCTGCGGGTAACGCCCCGCCAGGATCTGCGCAATCATGCCGCCCATCGAGATCCCGACCACGTGGGCGCGCGCCACGCCGAGGGCCGACAGCACCCCGATCGCATCTTCGGCCATGTCCTCCAGGCGGTAGGCGGCGCGCAGCGGCCAGCCGAGCTTCGATTTGATCGAGGCCAGCATCAGGTTGGGGACGCCGGCCTGCTCGAACTTGGTGGACAGGCCGCAATCGCGGTTATCGAAGCGGATCACGTAGAAGCCGAGCTCGACCAGGCCTTCGACGAACTCGTCGGGCCAGGCGGTCAGCTGCATGCCGAGCCCATGCACCAGCAGCAGCGGTGGGGCCTTGGGGTCGCCTGCGGTGTCGAAGGCGATGCGGATTCCGTTGGCGTTCAGCGTGGGCATGGCGGCATGCCGGCGCCGCGCAAGGCGGCATCGGCTCTTCTAGCGACGGGGTTGGCTCGCCGCATGGAGGAAAAACCCCGGACGGCTTGCAAACAGCATATCACTTTCAACGGGGGCCAGGCGCTCGTGCGGGCGTACGACTTGTCTTACGCCCAACAGCAAAGCGGCCCTTGCCTAGCTGGACGCGGGAAGCTTGCGCGCCGCGGCCCGGCGCTCGGCGAAGAAGGCCCGCAACAGGCTGCTCGCCTCGTCGGCCATCACGCCCCCCTGCACCTCGGTATGGTGGTTGAGACGCTCTTGGTCGAACAGGTTGAGCACGGAGCCGCAGGCGCCGGTCTTCGGATCCACCGCGGCGTAGATCACGCGCGCCAGGCGCGCATGCATCATCGCACCCGAGCACATGATACAGGGCTCGAGCGTAACGTAGAGTTCGCAGCCCGGCAGCCGGTAGTTGCCAAGCTTGTCGGCGGCGGCGCGCAGCGCGACGATCTCGGCGTGGGCAGTGGGATCGTGGCGGCCGATCGGCTGGTTGTAGCCGGTGGCGATCACTTCACCGTCCTTGACCACCACCGCTCCTACCGGCACCTCGCCCTCGGCCCAGGCCAGCCTGGCCTGCTCCAGGGCCAGCCCCATGTAGCGGTCAGACATCGGTCACTTCGGCCCAGCAGTTCGGGGTTTCGTGCAGCACCAGTTTGTGCAGGCGCAGGCCGGTGCCGTAACGGTCGGTGAACACCGTCTTGAGGATGTTGAAGGCGACGCGCGCCAGGTTCTCCACGGTCGGGATGCAGTCGATCACCACGGTCTTGTGACCGGGCAGCGAGGCCAGGAACTCGCGCACCAGATCGTCCTTTTCGTACACCAGGAAGGCATGGTCCCACACGTCGACGAGGTGTTGCTTCGCCAGGGTCTTGACGTCGGAGAAGTCCATGATCATGCCGTTGTCGGAATTTCCTTCAACATCGATGACGTCGCCGGTCAGGGTGATCTCGAGGGTATAGCGGTGGCCGTGCAGGTTGCGGCACTGGCTCTTGTGGTCGGGAATACGATGGCCGGCATCGAATTCCAGCTTGCGGGTGATAGTTAACATCGGGTCAGCAATGATTCAGGGGATCTGGAGGAGTTTGTGGGTCTGCAGGCTCAGCTTCCACTTGGGGTTGCGGCGGCAGGTCTCGATCGCCAGGCGCGTATTCTGCGCGGCGAGCGGGCCGTCCATCGGCTGCACGTAGAAGTTCTCGAAGTCGAGCCCCTCGTAGGCGGACAGGTCCTGGCCCGCCTGGGGAATCACCACCTTGATCTCGTTGCCCTTCGCGACCACCAGTTCGGCGCCCATCTTGGGGCTGACGCAGATCCAGTCCACGCCTTCCGGGACCGGCAGCGTGCCGTTGGTCTCGATGGCGATCGTGAAGCCGCGCGCGTGCATGGCGTCGATCAGCGCCCGGTCCAGCTGCAGCAGCGGTTCGCCGCCGGTGAAGACCACGTACTTGCTGGCGGCGTGGGCGGCCGGCCACAGGCCGTCGATCTCTGCCGCGAGCAGCTCGGGCGCGCGGAACTTGCCGCCGCGCTCGCCGTCGGTGCCGACGAAGTCGGTGTCGCAGAAGGTGCAGACGGCCGCGGCGCGGTCGGCCTCGCGGCCGGTCCACAGGTTGCAGCCCGAAAAGCGGCAGAATACGGCCGGGCGCCCCGCATGGGCGCCTTCGCCCTGCAGGGTGTAGAAGATCTCTTTGATGCTGTAAGTCACGGTAAGCCTCTCGTCAACCCTCCATTATAACGCGCGGCCGGCGGCCCGTGGGCCAGGCATCCATGCATTGAGGATGAGCAATATTGCCTGACGGACTCAGGTGTACCTTCATACGGAATCTTCCGAATGCTAGTCAGAAGGATGCTATGAACAAGTCCACCTCATTCCTAGTCCGATATTCAGCCTTTGCCTCAGCGCTCGGCGCCATGGCGTTCAGCGCCCCGGCCAATGCCGCCATGCCGCTGCCGCTGCGCGGCGCGCCGCCGGAGATGATGGCCGCCGCCATGGTGACGCTGGCCGCCATCGCCCTGGCCGTGCTGCTGGAGCGGCGCAGCCACGCTACCCAGGAACGAATCCGCGCGCTGGAACAGCAGCTGGAGGCCGAGCGCGGCGCCCACGCCGACGTCGAAGACGCCCTCGCCGGCACCCACGAAGTGCTGTGCCGCCTGGTGCGCCAGCACGAAAGCGTGCGCGAAGCCGAGCGTGCCCGTATCGCGCGCGACCTGCACGACGAGCTCGGGCACCGCCTGCTGTCGCTGCGGGTGGAGCTGGCGCTGCAGCAGGCCGCGGTACGCGGCACTTCTGCCGCCGTGCACGACAAGCTGACGGCCGCCATCGGCAACCTCGATACCGCCATCCGTTCGGTGCGCGCGATCGTGACCGGCCTGCGCCCGATCGCCAAGGGCCTGAGCCTGCGCCAGGCAGCCGAGCGTCACCTGACCGACTTTGCACGCCTGCATGGACTGGACTACCGCTTCGATGCGGGGCGGGATGGGTCCGAGGAAGACGAGCGGCGCGACCAGGAACAGGACGGGGTGCTGTTCCGCGTGCTGCAGGAATCGCTGTCGAACGTCGCGCGCCATGCCCAGGCCACCATGGTCTGCGTCACCCTGGTCGAATCGGCCGGCGAGGCAGTGCTGAAGATCGAGGACGACGGCATCGGCCCGAGCGCCCTCGGCCATCTCGATGGACGCGGCTGCGGCATCGACGGGATGCGCGAGCGCACCGAGGCCTTCGGCGGCACCCTGACGGTGCTACCAGGCCGGCGCGGCGGAACGGTTGTTTGCGCAACACTGCCGCTGACGCGGGTGCCCACCCCAGTGTGAGGCCCGATGCGAGGTCGAGCAGGAAGGGTTCTTGCTGAAAATCAATAAGTTCGTCCCTGCGCAGTAGCAGAATCGTTTCCTGTTGGCAGTCAATTCGGCTGCCGGACCGGAACCGTAGAGGACGACCATGATCAGCCCACACAGCTCCAGCATCAGCATCAGCGCGCCCGCCCCGACAGCTCTCGTGAAAGATGGTGCGTTCGTCGGCCAGCTGGTGGCGTCCCTGTCGATTCCGGTCTTCGTCCTCGACACCCAGGCGCGGGTCATGATCTGGAACCGCGCCTGCGAGCAGCTCACCGGCGTGCCGGCCCACGAAGTGCTGGGCACGGGCGACCATTGGCGCAGCTTCTACGAACACCGCCGCCCTACCCTGGCCGACCTCGTGCTGCAGAACCGCAGCGAGGACGTGCGCAAGATCCTGCCGCGCTCCGCCTCCGACAATTCGCCCGCCGGCCTGTGCATCGAAAGCTGGTTCGACATGCCGCGCGCCGGTCGCCGGCGCTACCTGGCGGCCGACGCCAGCCCGATCTTCGGCTCCGACGGCGAACTGGCGGCCGTGGTCGAGACCCTGCGCGACCTGACCGACGAAAAGATGGCCCAGGTGGCGCTGGAACAGCTGGCCACCCGCGACGGACTGACCGGCCTGGCAAACCGCCGTTGCTTCGACGATACCCTGCACGCCGAATGGGCGCGCGCCCTGCGCCAGCAGCAGCCGCTGTCGCTCCTGATGGTCGATGTCGACAACTTCAAGGCCTACAACGATGCCAATGGCCACCTCGGCGGGGACGAATGCCTGAAGCGCATTGCCCGCGCGGTGGCCAGCGAGATGCGCGCCAACGACCTGGTGGCCCGCTATGGCGGCGAGGAATTCGCGGTGATCCTGCCCAACCAGTCGCTCAAGGGCGCCGCCATCGTGGCCGAACGGATCCGTTGCCGGGTCGAGCAGCTGCAGCTACCGTGCACCGCGCCGACCCGCCACGTGACGGTGTCGATCGGCGCCGCCACCGCCCTGGCCAGCCCGGACAACACCGCCAGCCAGCTGGTCGCCACCGCCGACGCCGCCCTGTACCGGGCCAAGCACCTGGGCCGCAACCGCATCAGCCTGCCGCTGAGCGAGGCCGCCTAGCCGCCCGTCCGGGACGTATGCATACCTGAATCCACTGTTCTTTCCTTGTCGAATAATCTATCCTTTGCGGATAGCAATATTCCCAAAAGGAGAGAACGTGTCGAAAACCACCCTGTCGCGCAGCGTCCTGGCGACCCTCGTGCCGGTCGCGTTGCTGGCATTCGCGCCCGCAAGCGGCGCCGCACCAAAGGCGCAAACGCCCGCAGCCACAGCAGCCGGTGGCGATGTCCTGCCGTTCAAGGCAACAGAGAAAACCCTGCCCAACGGCTTGAAAGTCATCGTGGTGCCGACCGGCTTCCCGAACCTGGTCTCGGTCCACATCCCGGTGCAGACCGGCTCGCGCAACGAGGTCGAGCCGGGCAAGTCGGGCTTCGCCCACTTCTTCGAGCACATGATGTTCCGCGGTACGCCAACGTATCCGCCGGAAAAGTACCAGCAGATCATCACCAAGGCCGGCGCGCGCCAGAACGCGTACACCAGCGACGACCTCACGAATTACTACACCACCTTCGCCAAGGAAGACCTGGACACCGTGCTCAAGGTCGAAGCCGACCGCTTCCAGCACCTGTCCTACCCGGTCGAGGCCTTCAAGACCGAATCGCGCGCCGTGCTGGGCGAATACAACAAGAACAGCGCGAACCCGATGCAGAAGCTGTTCGAGACCCAGCGCGAAGCCGCGTTCTCGACCCACACCTACCGCCACACCACGATGGGCTTCCTGAAGGACATCGAGGACATGCCCAACCAGTACGAGTATTCGAAGGTCTTCTTCGACCGCTGGTATCGTCCGGAGCGCACCACCGTGATCATCGCCGGCGACGTCGAGCCGGCCAAGGCGGTGGCGATGGTCGAAAAATACTGGGGCGGGTGGAAACGCGGCAGCTTCAAGTCGAACGTGCCGGTCGAGCCGGCCCCGCAAGGCGCGCAATACCGCCACGTGGCCTGGCAGACCCCGACCCTGCCGCTGGTGACGGTCGCCTTCCGCGCGCCCGCCTTTTCCGATACCCAGAAGGACCAGGCGGCGCTGTCGATGCTGCTGTCGCTGTCCTTCGGCCGTACCTCGCCGCTGTACAAGCGCCTGGTGCAGGATGAGCAGAAGGTCGACCAGCTGTTCGACTTCGTGCCGAACCGGGTCGACCCGACCCTGGCCACCATCGGCGCGCGTGTGAAGAAGCCGGCCGATGCGCTGTATGTGCGCGACGCCATCCTGCAGACCGTGGCGAAGCTGCGCAACGAGCCGGTCACCGCGGCCGCGCTGGCGGATGCGAAATCCGCCAATAAATACGGACTGATCCGCACGCTCGACAACACCGAGGCGATCGCCTCCACCCTCGCCTCCTACGTGCACTTCAACCGTTCCTACGACACCCTGAACCGCTACTACCGGGTGGTCGACAGCCTCACGCCGGCCGACCTGCAGGCGGCCGCGCGCAAGTACCTGGTGGACGAGTCGATGGTGGTGACGACCCTGTCGCACGACGCGCTGCCGGCGGAGATCAAGAACCTGCCCAAGCTGGCCGACTTCGCACCGAAGGCGAGCGAGGCCAAATTCGACGTGCTGGTCCAGAAGTCGGCCCTGCCGCAGATCCGCTTCAAGCTGCTGTTCGCGGCCGGCTCGGCGCATGATCCCAAGGGCAAGGAAGGCCTGGCGGCGCTGACCGCGGCCATGGTCGCGTCGAGCGGCTCGCGCGAGCGCAAGATCGACGAAGTGACCAAGGCCCTGTTCCCGCTGGCCGGCAGCTTCAGCGAGCAGACCGACAAGGAAATGACCACCTTCAGCGGCTCGACCCACAAGGACAACTGGGACCAGTACCTCGGCATCGCCCTGCCGCTGCTGGTGGACCCGGGCTTCCGCGAGGAAGACTTCCGCCGCCTGAAGGACGCGCAGAAGAATGCCCTGGTGCTGGACCTGAAGGACAACAACGAAGAGGAATTCGGCAAGGAGCGCCTGCAGGCCAATGTCTTCGCCGGCACGTCCTACGGCCATCCAGTGCTGGGCACGGTCAAGGGCATCGAAGCGATCACGCTGGACGACGTCAAGGACTTCTACCGCCAGGCGTACACGCAGGGCGCGGTGCGGGTCGGCATCTCGGGTGATGTCTCCGATGCGATGGTCGCCTCCCTGAAGGGCGCGCTGGCGCGCCTGCCGGCAGCCGGCGGCCTGGCCCCGACCCCGGCCATCCGCGGCCGCATGCCGAACGGCCTGGACGTCGAGATCATCGAGAAGAACACCCGCGCCACCGCGATCTCCTTCGGCCTGCCGATCGAGGTGACCCGTTCGCATCCGGACTTCCCGGCCCTGTGGCTGGCCAAGACCTGGCTGGGCGAGCACCGCGCCTCGAGCGCCCGCCTGTACCAGCGCATCCGCGAAGAGCGCGGCATGAACTACGGCGACTACGCCTACATCGAAGCCTTCCCGCGCGGGATGTTCCAGTTCTTCCCGAACCCGAACCTGGGCCGCAAGGCGCAGCTGTTCGAAGTCTGGATCCGCCCGGTGGCGCCGCAGAACGGCCACTTCGCCCTGCGCGCCGCGCTGTTCGAGCTGGATAAGATGATCCAGAACGGCCTGTCGCAGCAGGACTTCGAGACCACCCGCGGCTATCTTCAAAAGAACGTGTTCGTGATGACGGCCACCCAGGACCAGCAGCTGGGCTATGCGCTCGACGCCCAGTGGTACCGCACGCCCGAGTTCACCCGCATGATGCGCGACGGCCTGGCCAGGCTCACCGTGGCCGACGTGAATGCGGCGATCAGGAAGCATTTGTCGGCCAGGAACCTGTCGGTGGTGATCATCACCAAGGACGCGGCCGCCCTGAAAGACAAGCTGGTGACGGATGCGTTCTCGCCGATCAGCTACGATGCGAAGAAGCCCCAGGCGCTGCTCGATGAAGACCAGCAGATCGGGTCGATGAAGCTGGGGATCAGGCCGGAAGCGGTGCGGATCACGCCGGCGGCGCAGGCGTTTTCGCAATGATGCGGCTGTTCTCCCAACTGTGACAATGAAATCGGCGCCCCGTTGGGCGCCGATTTGTTTCGCCCAGTGCCGCGCGGTGCAGCCACGGCCTGGCGCGGATCATGACTTGATCCGCTCCCACCCATGCCGCACCGCCGCCTTGATGCGATCCCAGGCACTTCCCTTGCCGGCGCTGGTGCCGCGACGCTCACCCCAGGCGCGCGCCAGGTCGCCCTCGACGTCGTCCCACGGGCGGTTGCGGTACAGCTCGCTCCTGCGCATCTCGGCGCCGAACGAATACGCTGGCTTAACGCTGTCGTACTCCATCCCCGAGCCGCCCAGGTGGGTGTCGTAGTGGCTGCGGTAGTAGCTGTCGGCGTCGCGGTGCACCGTCATCCGGTCCCAGCCGCGGCGTACGGCGGCCTTCATCCTTTCCCAGGTCAAACCGGCCACCCCTGCATTGAGGACCTCCCACTCCCGGCGCAGCTCGCTCTCGACCTCATGCCAAGCGCGGCCGTGATACTTGTCGTGGCGTGCCATGTCGGCGCCGTAGGCATAGGCCGGCTTGACTCGGTCGTAGTCCTCGCCGCTGTAGTTGGACAGGAAATGGTTGCGGTAGTAATCGTCATCATCGCCGAAAAAATTGCTGCCGATGTCCAGGCCGCTGCCCCCACCTGCGGGCGACTCGGGTTCCGCCGAATAGATGCGTGACCGGCCGCGCTGGGTCTCGGCAAGGCGCGGGCTCGCCACGGGCACGCCGCCCGGGCCCGATTCGCGCTGCATTGATTCGCCGCCGCCCGTCTCGATGTCCTCGAACGTGGGGACGTGGGCTGCATTCTCGCGCAAGGTCGAGCCGTGCAGCGAGGTGCTGCCGGTCGCGCCGAGGCCGCTCGATCTGAGGGGCTCCTGGTAGGTCCCGCCCGTCGGCTTGGACTGGTACAGCGAATGCTGCTGGAAGATCATGCCGTCGCCCGGGTTGTCGAGATGCGGCCTGCTCCCTGCGCGCGGCTGCGCCGGCGCCGGCGAAGCCTGCTGCATGCTGCCGGCTTCGCCCATGCGCATCGATTCGGGCGGTCTGCCAGGCATTGCCTCCTCGTCGACGTCCGAGGGGCCGAAGCGCTCGACGATGTCGGCGGCGCGCTCGGCTTCCGGCAGCGAATCGACGCGCACCACCAGCACGTGGTGGCCCCGGGTGACTGCGCCCGCGTACCGGCTGGCGCGCGGGCTGTTGTCGGCGCCGAACAGGTCGGTAAACACGCGCCTCAGGTTGGCGCCATTCCCGGCGTCGGTGCCGCCTCCCGGGGTGGCGCTGCCGCCGGCGCCGCTTGCGCTGTCGGTCATGCCGGTCGGATCGGCGCTGGAGAGCGTGAGGTCCTCGCGCGGGAAACCCGAGGAAATCAGCTCGGTCATCGCATTCTGTGCGTCGGTCCGGTTACCGAACACAGCTACAAGAGTATGTTGCATGGTCGTTCCTCCCAATCGGTGAGTCCCGGGGCGCGCCAATCCCGGCTGCCGAACCGACCGGCCCGTCCCGCTCCGGCGCTTGGCCGTTGCACCATCCAGCCTACTCCAATACCAGCTCACCGAAAAGAAAAAGCCCCCCAGGTTCGACCCTGGGGGGCTTTGGATGGTCAGCGGCGTTCCTGGCTATTTACCAGGCCGCCCTAGCATGGCGCTCGATCAGGAGGTCATCCGATCCCAGCCATGGCGCACAGCCGACTTCATTTTCTCCCAGGTCGACTGGCCACCGCTGCCGTAGCGGGTATCCCAGTCGGTGCGCAGGTCGTTCTCGACTTCGCCCCACTGGCGACCGCGGTATTTCGGATCCTGGGCCATCGACGAACCATAGGCGTAGGCCGGCTTGTAGTCGTCATAGCTGCCGGCGTCGCTGGAGGTGCTGTAGGTGGCGTTCCAGTGACTGCGGTATTCGCGGTCGTTGTCGTCGTCGTCCGTCATGCGGTCCCAGCCATGACGTACGGCAGACTTCATCCTGTCCCAGGCGCCGCCCACGCCGGTACCCGTGCCGGCCGTGGTGGCCGAGCCGGTGCCGCCCGAGATCCGCGAATCCCAGCCGCGCGCCAGGTCGCCCTCGATGTCGTCCCACGGACGATTACGGTAGAGCTCGCTCTTGCGCATCTCGGATCCGTAGGCATAGGCCGGCTTGACGCTGTCGTAATCCATGCCCGAGCTTCCCAGCGTGCTGTCGTAGTGGCTGCGGTAATAGCTGTCGTCGTCCTTGTCGAGGGTCATGCGGTCCCAGCCACGGCGCACGGCCGACTTCATCTTTTCCCAGGTAGAACCGGCAGTGCTGCCGCTACGGGTGTCCCAGTCGCTGTGCAGGTCGTTCTCGACCTCGTCCCACCGGCGGCCGCGGTACCTGTCGCTGCGTGCGCTGTCGGCGCCGTAGCTGTAGGCCGGCGCGTAGTCGTCGTACGATCCACCCGCCGTTCCATAGGTGCTGCTGAAGTGGCTGCGGTAGATGGTGTCGTCATCGTCGCTGGTCATGCGATCCCAGCCGCGGCGCACGGCGGCCTTCATGCGGTCCCAGGTGTCGCCGGCGGTATCGCCGCTGCGGGTACTCCAGTCGCTGCGCAGGTCGTTCTCGACCTCGTCCCACTTGCGGCCGCGGTACTTGTCGTTGCGCGCCATCTCGGAGCCGTAGGCGTAGGCTGGCTTCATGCGGTCGTAGTCCTCGCCGCTGTAGTTGGCCAGGAAGTGGTTGCGGTAGTAATCGTCATCATCGCGGAAGAAATTGCTGCCGATATCCAGCCCGCTGCCGGTCCCTGCCGTGGTAGCTCCCGGCGAGTAGATGCGCGACTTGCCGCGCTGGGTCTCGGTGAAGCGGCTGCTGCCCGGCGAAGAGCCCATCGCGGTATCGCGCTGCATCGAGCCGGCGCCTCCCTGCATCGCCGACCCTTCCAGCGAGGAGCCCTGCAGGGTGCCGCCCTGGCCGCCCGAACTGCGGATCGACATGTCGTTCTGCGTGCCTTCGAGCGACGAGGCCTGCACCGAGTTTTCCTGCAGGGTCGAACCCTGGAGCGAGGTGCCGCCAGTCGCGCTCAGGCCGCTCTGGCCCATCGGTTCCTGGTAGGTGGTTCCCATCGGTTCGGCCTGGTGCAGCGACTGCTGCTGGAAGATCTTGCGGTCGCCGGGGTTGTCGAGCTGCTGGCTGGCGCCCGTGGCTGCGCCGGTGCCCGCCGCCGTTCCGAGGCTGCCGCTGCCGGCCGTCGTGCTGCCGCTCATGCGCATCGACTCCGACAGACCGCTGCCGGCGCCCATCGCGCCGACGCCCGATGCCTGCTCGTCGATATCGGTGGGACCATAGCGTTCGATGATGTCGGCGGCGCGTTCGACTTCCGGCAGGGATTGGGCGCGCACGGTGAGCACGTGGTGGCCGCGGGTGACCGCGCCCTCGTACCTGCTGGCATGCTCGCTGTTGTCAGCGCCGAACAGGTCGGTGAAGAAGTGCTTGATGGAAGCGCCGATGCCGATCCCGGTGCCGTCGGCCAGGGTGTCGCTGCGGCCGGTGTCCCCGGTGCTGCCGGTGACGCTGTCGGTCATGCCGGTCGGGTCGGCATTGCTCAACTTGACCTCGTCACGCGAGAAGCCCGAGGACATGAGCTCGTTCATCGCATTCTGTGCGTCGGTCCGGTTGTCGAACACGGCTACAAGAGTATGTTGCATGGTCATTCCTCCCTTAAAGTGAGTGACGGGGGTGGCTGCCGAACAATCCGGCCCCGGACCGCTCGCGTGAGTAGGACGAGGTCGAGACAGCTCGCGCGCCAGCCCGCCGCGCGCAAATGCACGGGACCAGATTACTCCAAACCCGGCTGTACGCGCGCGCGCCTGACGGGACAGTAGGAAGGATGGAAAACGGCGCCCGCAGGCGCCGTCGGTACTGCGGATAAGCGGGCTCAGTAGGTCCGGTTGGTGCCGGTGTCGCCGGTCATGCGGTCCCAGCCGTGCCGCACCGCGGCCTTCATCTTTTCCCAGGTCGAGGGGCCGCCGCTGTAGCGCGATTCCCAGTCGGTACGCAGGTCGGATTCGACGTCGTCCCACTGGCGTCCGGTATAGCGGCCGCTGCTGGCCATCTGCGAACCGTAGCTGTAGGCCGGCGCATAATCGTCATACGATGCACCGGTGGCCCCGTAGGTGCTGGTGAAGTGGTTGCGGAAATAGCTGTCGTCGTCGCGCAGGTCGGAGCGCGCCGTGCTGCCGTCCAGGCGCTGCACGTCCACCTCGGTATGGCGCACGGTGTCGTGGATCTGCTCCTGGCGTTCATTGACCTGCTTGCCGACCGTGACTTCCTCGACGATCCGGGCCGATTTCTCGACCACCGCTTCTTCAGCGGTCTCGCGCATTTCGATGGTCTGTTCCTTGAACGCGGTCGCGTCGGCCGGGCTGATCGGCTGGTCGACGGCGCGGCGCTGGACGTCGACGTGTTCTTCGCGCAGGCCGACGGTCTCGTCGACCGGGGTCTCGACCACGCGCGAGTAGATGCGCACGCCGCCACGCTGGACTTCGCGCTTGCCGACCTTCAGCTGTTCTTCGACGACGGGAATGGACTGGGTGCTGCCGGTGCGGCCGGCTTCCATCGCGGTGTCGCGCTGCAGCGAGGCGCCGGACAGGGCGCCCTGCTGCTGGGCCGAGGCCGACTGGGTGGACGTCGAGTACGACTGCATGCCGCTCTGGCTGCCCTGCAGCATGGCCCCGCTGGACGCCATCTTGCCGACGTTGTCCGAGTGCTCGTCGATGTCGATCGGACCGAAGCGCTCGACGATGTCGGCGGCGCGCTCGACCTCCGGCAGCGAATCGGCGGTCAGGGTGATCACGCACTTGCCGCCGGAGACGGCGCCTTCGTAGCGGCTGAGGCGGCGGCTGTCGTCCTCGTCACTGCCGAACAGGTCGCTGAAGAAATTCTTGATGCTGCTGCCGATGCCCGTGTCGGTGTCGGTGGACGTGGCCGTGGTGGTCGTGGTGGTGGTGCTGGAGCTGCCGGTGATGCCGGCGCCGGTGTCGCCGGACATGCGCACGTCCTGGCGCGAGAAGCCCGAGGCGAGCAGTTCGTCCATCGCGCTGCGCGCGTCGGCGTTGTTATCGAATACGGCTACCAAAGTATGTTGCATGGTCGTTCCTCCATCATTGGTGGGTATCGGATGCGGGCGGCGGTCCGGCGTCGTCGAAGCGCTCCACCTCGACCCGTTCCGCCTTGAGCGGAACGGTCTCTCGGTAAGGCTCCTCGTGCCGGACCCGGGTGATGTGCAGTTCTTCCTTGATGCGCAGGCGGCGTTCGACCACCAACACTTCTTCGAGAACCGGCACCACCAGCGTGTCGCCTTCGTAGCGGCTTGCAGGTGCTTCTTCCGGCGCGACGATCCTGTCCACGGGAACGTGCCGGACATCCACCTCTTCGCGCATGAGGCGCTCGTCGATGGTGACCGGTTGTTCGCTGACCGTCTTGTGGACACGTACGCCGCGGCCGGTCTCGACGACGCGAGTACCGACGGCCAGCTGCTCCTCGATCACGGGTATGCGCAGGCCTTCCTGCTGCTTGTTCTCGGGGATATTGCTCGACATCGGGAAAGCTCCTCGCATCGCCGGTTGGGGAGCGAACGAGATTACGCCTTTTCCGTGGGCCCCTGCGCACCTTTGACGTGCGGAACGGTACGGCCCGGTTGCGCCCTCATGTGCTATGCGAACCGGCGACCCGGACAGGACCTGGGGGAGTCAGGCGAAGGGATTGTCGACGGTATCGACGTCGGGCGGCGGCAGGCGGTCGGGCAGCTCGCGCGCCTTGAGTGCCTCGACCACCGCGCCCAGTTGCGCGTGCAGGCGGCGCGCCAGCGCGAGCCCGGCCTTGTCGGCGGTCAGGTCGACGTCGCCGGAGATGGTGATGCGGTCGAGCCGGTTCTCCAGCATCAAGTTGCCGATCTCGAGGACGTCGGCTTCATTGGCAAAGGGCTTGAACGGTTTCTTCGGCATGGGTTTTCCTTCCTGGGCGGTGCGGTCAGTTGCGTTGCTTCTTCTGGCGGATCTTCGGCAGCGCCAGCATGCGCTCCTTCTGCTGGCGGCTCAGGGAGGGCAGCAGTTCGATGCCGACGATACGCTCCAGCTCGGCGACCGGGATCACCTGGATCGGCGCATCGGCGCGGTTCTCGACGAACCAGGCGGCGGCAGCCTTCTGGCGCGGACTGTACACCACCTTGTACAGGTGGCTCGGCACGATCACGTTACCGACCTTGCGCAGGTTGCTGCCGAGGAAGGCCGGGCCCGTGATCACGTACAGGGAACCTTCGCGCTTGGCCATCTTGCGCACCGCGCCTTCGATCGGCGCCCAGATGTGGCGGTTGTGCTCGCGGTCCTGGGGGACCATGTTCGCCAGCGAGAAGCTTTCGCGCTGGGCGCGGCGGTCGGGCATGTCGCCGTTCGGCGCCAGGTGGCCGCGGTCGAAGCCGCTGCGCGCATAGTCGGACAGCTCGGCGCGCTGGCCGCGCGGCAGGCGCGGCTCGGGATGGAATTTGTTGTTGCGGTCCAGGCCCTCGGCGGCTTCGAGCTGGCTGGGCGCCAGGTGCTCGGCCGACCACAGCGCGGTGCGGGTGACGCCCGAATGCATCACGCCGAATTCGCTGTAGCACAGCTCACGGGTGGCGGCAGCCAGCTTGGGGTTGCGGATCTCGGGCGCACGGCCGTCGAGGTAATGGTCGGGGCAGCTTGCGGCCTGGGCCGCGCCGGCGGCCAGCAGGCCGCCGAGGAAGAAGGCGCGGGCAAGCCGGGCCAGGGTGGAGCGAAACATGAGGATGTGCGGGACGAACCAGAAAATCGTTAGCCCGTATTGTAGCCGAGCGCAGTTGAGGGAGGTCAAACAAACCATACGCCAGCATGCGCACGATTGGAAATGCCTTTCCATCGAGAATGAGATAAACTTGCGCCTTTCTTAACAAAAGATTCCTTTTGGGAAAGTATACCCGAAGCGAATGAACCGTCCGCCAATCCCAGAGGACTTGCGCCGTTTTGTCCTGACGAGCATTCCCTCCGTGCCCTTCCTCGAGGCGCTGCTGCTGCTGCGCGCGAATTCCGGCCAGCAATGGAGCGGAGAGACGCTGGCGCGCCGCTTGTATACCAGTGAGCGTACCGCCCAGGCACTCCTCGACGAGCTGTGCCGATCCGGCATGGCCGCGCCCTGCCCTGCGCCGAACGAGCATTCCTATTGCTATTCCCCTGCGTCCGAAGCGCTGCGCGAGCGGATCGACGGCCTGGCCGAGCTCTACGCGCGTCACCTGGTGGACGTCACCAACCTCATCCATTCCACTCTCGACCGCAAGGCGCAGCAGTTCGCCGACGCCTTCCGCCTGCGAAAGGATACCTAATGGGCGAACTCATCTACACCTTGTGCATGTTGACCTCGCTGGCCTGTACCTGGCTCCTGTTCGCCAGCTACCGGCGCACGCGTTACCGGCTCCTGTTCTGGAGCGGTCTGTGCTTTGCGGTGATGACTTTCAATAACCTGTTCCTGATTTTCGACAAGATCGTGTTTCCGAATGTCGATTTCATGCCGCTGCGGGTCATCAGCGCCCTGGTGGCATGCCTGCTGTTGTTGTACGGCCTGATCTACGAGAAGGAGTGAGCCGATGGTCCAGATGATGTACGGCGCGATCTCGATGGCTTCGCTCACCATCGCCCTGTTCTTCCTGCGCTTCTGGCGCAATACCGGCGACCGCTTCTTCCTCTGGTTCGCCCTGTCCTTCTTCATCGAAGGCGTGCACCGCATCTATTCCGCGGTGCTGAACGAGGCCGGCGAGGATTCACCGCTGCACTACCTGATCCGGGTACTGGCCTACGGGATGATCGTGTGGGCGATCGTGGAAAAGAACCTGCCGCGCAAGGAGCGGCGCGACTAGCGTGCGCCCGGCCGGCGGGCGCGGCGCGATAATGGGTCATGAAAAACCGTCAACAGGAGGACAGCATGGCCCCAGCACCCCAGCCAGAAAACGAGCAGGCCCGGCCGCAGGCGAACCCCGTCGCCGGCGGCGGCCAGGACCAGCGTTCCGACAATCTGCTTCCCGGTGAGGAAGGCGCCGAGGACGGCCGCTTCGACGTCGCCGAGGAAGTCAGCCTCGACCAGCATTCCGACGAGGCGCGCCGGGTCGGCCAGATGCCCGAGAACGGCATCGCCGACGCGCTGCCCGACGCACTGAAGACACCGGTGCCCTCGCAGGGCGTCCCGGAAAAAGAGTAAGTCTTTCGGGGCCGCTGCGCGCGGCCCCTCCTCTCTCCCTCACCCGCCCATCGTCACGCCCATCTTCAGGCCCTCGATCGTGTGCGCCTGCCGGATCGGCACAAGCTGCTCGACGACGCGGCAGTTCAGGTGCCTGCGCACCCCTTCCGGCAAGCTGTCATGGTAGGCGCGCGACAGCTGCAGGTCGTGCTTGATCGCGTTGGTCGCATCCGGCGCATCGGCGCCCACCACCAGCACCGGACGCGAGACCTGCGAGCGGTTGGCGGTGCCGCGGTGGATGGTCAGGGCCGAACGGGCCGAGATGTCGCCCACCTGCGGCAGCTTGCGCTGGGCCAGGGCCTCGTAGCGCGGATACAGCGACTTGTCGGGGAACATCGGGTCGCCGTCGTACAGGTCCCACTGGGTGCCCGGGGCGATCTCGAAGGGGCCCATGTCCTCGGTGACGTCGACCGTGGTGAGGTTGAAGGCCAGCGAACTGAGGCGCCGGCCCTGGACCGTTTCCGGCGGCGAGGCGAAGTCGCGGTGCCAGGGCTGGTGCATGGCGCCCGGTCCCGGCACGTCGAAGCCCACTTCGACGATGCGCCATTCCGGCCCCAGCACCGCGCTGCAGACCGCGGCCACCCAGGGATGGCTGGCGATGGTCACGAAGGAGCGCAGGCGCTCCGGATGCACCTCGACGTAATAACGGTTCGGGCCGCGGTTCAGGGCCCCGCCCTCGCGCGCCAGCGCTTCGTCGAACAGCATGTCGATGTCGGCGCGCAGTTCCCCGATCAGCTCGCGGCTGAAGGCCCCGCGGCAGGCGATGATGCCGTCCCCATAAATGCCGCGCATGATGTCGGCCACTTCGTATCGTGCGGTGCTAGCTCCGCTTTCCATGCTCCATTCCTCCCTTGTGCGTGCGGACGGCCATGCGGCCGACATGTGGTCCATCGTTGGGAAATACTACTGGCAATTGCCAAGCCGCGGCGCAAGCCCGGCGTGGCGGCCTCCGGACGTTGACAGGGAGGCATCCTGACCGTAGATTGTCGCCACCACCACAACAGGATCCGACCATGAGACACCTACCGGCCCACAGGGGCAGGCCTTGACCCCTGGCCCCGCCAGCGTGCTGTTCATCTGCGAGCGCCCGGTTCCCGACCCGGTGCTGGGACGCGTCGCGGACGAGCTGGGCGAGACGGTCCTGCATGCCCGTTCGGTGGCGGCGGGCCTGGAGCAGGCGCGCCACCATGACTTCGCGCTGGTGCTGGTCGGCTATGCGGGCGATGCCGGCGCGCTGGCCGCCACCATCCGCCAGGTCCGGGCCACGCGCCGCTCGGTCCACACGCCGGTGGTCGCACTGGGCGTGCCGGCCGGCGCCGGCTTCCCGGTCGAACCCCTGTATGAAGCCGGTGCGGTAGCGGTGCTGAGCGAGCCGCTGTCCCCGGTGATCCTGCGCGCCAAGCTGCGCTTCTACATCGACGCCTTCCAGGCCACCGCCGAGCGGCGGCGCGCCGAGGCGGACCTCATCGATGCCAGTGCCCGGCTCGAATCCATCATCGCCGCCGCCGAGCTGGGGGTGTGGACCTGGGACATCGGTCCCGACCGCGTCGCCGGCGACGCCCGCATGGCCGCCCTGTTCGACATCCCCGAGGCGATGCGAGACAGTGCGCCGGTGGCGCGCTACTTCGAAGCGCTCCACCCGGATGACGTGGCGGCCGTGCAGGCCCTGCTGTCGGACGCGGTGGCGCGCTGCGCGCCCTACGACGCGACCTTCCGCATCCGGCGCGCCGGCGGCGGCTGGCGCTGGGTCATCGCACGCGGCAGCGTGGCGCCGGCGGCGGACGGCAGAGCGCGCATGCGCGGCGTGGTGATCGATGCCTCGCGCCAGTTCGAGCCCGAACAGCAGCTGCGCCTGAGCGAGGAACGCTACCGCACCCTGTTCGATTCGATCGACGAGGGCGTGTGCGTGATCGAAATCTTGTACGACGGTGCCGGACAGCCCTGCGACTACCTGTTCCTGGAGACCAATCCGGCCTTCGTCAAGCATACCGGCCTGGCCAATGCGATCGGCCGCAGCATCCGCCAGTTCGCGCCACAGCATGAGCGTTCTTGGTTCGAGACGTATGGAAGGGTTGCCGCGACCGGCGAGGCGGTGCGCTTCGTGAGCGAAGCGCGCGACCTGGGCCGCTGGTTCGACGTCTATGCTGCCCGTATCGGGCCGCCGGAGCAGCACCGGATCGCGGTGGTGTTCAACGACATCACCGAACGGCGCAAGGGCGAGGACGCGCTGCGCCAGATGGCGGCCGACCTGGAAGAAGCGAACCGCATCAAGACCGAATTCCTGGCCACCCTCGCCCACGAGCTGCGCAACCCGCTGGCGCCGCTGCGCAGCGGCCTGCAGTTCATCCGCCGCGCGCCCGAGGACCCCGCGGCGGTGGCGCGCATCCACGAGATCATGGAACGCCAGCTCGGGCAGCTGGTCCACCTGGTCGACGACCTGCTCGACGTGGCGCGCATCACGCGCGGCCAGGTCGCGCTCAAGTGCGAACGCATCGACCTGGCCGGCGTGCTGTCGGCGGCGGTCGAGACCAGCATGCCGCTGATCGAGGCGGCGCGCCACCACCTCGACCTGCGCCTGCCGCAGGAAACCCTGGTGGTGGACGCCGACCCGACCCGCCTGACCCAGGTGATTTCCAACCTGCTCAACAACGCGGCGCGCTACACGCCGCGCGGGGGCAGCATCGTGCTGGCGGCCGAACGCGACGGCAATGATGCGGTCATCGCCGTCTCCGACAACGGCATCGGCATCGACCCGGGGCGCCTGGAAGACGTGTTCAAGATGTTCACCCAGATCGGCGAAGGCCGCCGCCATGCGGCGGGCGGGCTGGGCATCGGCCTGTCGTTGGTGCGCAGCCTGGTGGAGCTGCATGGCGGCAGCGTGCAGGCGAGCAGCGCCGGCACCAATGCCGGCAGCGTGTTTACCGTGCGCCTGCCGCTGGCGCCCGAGGAGCTGCCGGCGCCGGGGGCCGGACCGGCGGATGCAGCCGCGGCGCCGCGCATGGCCCGGCGCGTGCTGGTGGTGGACGACAACCGCGACGCGGCCGAAACGCTGTCGGCCGTGCTGGGCCAGCTCGGCCACCAGGCGCTGGTGGCGAACGACGGCCACCAGGCGCTGCGCATGATGGCGGGATTCGAACCCGACGTCGTGTTCCTCGACCTCGGCATGCCGGGCATGTCGGGCTTCGAGGTGGCCGAAGCGATCCGGCGCGAACCGCGCCATGCCGGCGTGCGGCTGGTGGCCCTGACCGGCTGGGGCGGCGAGGCCGACCGCGAACGAAGCGCCCGCGCCGGCTTCGACCGGCACCTCACCAAGCCGGCCACCACCGCCGCCATCGAGCAAGCGCTGGCCTGAACTTCCAGGTAGCGGCGGCGCGCCGGACTACCAGGGGATCGACAGCAGGACCTCGGCCATGCGCGGCCAGCGTCAATTGTGCGCGCCGCAGGCCTGCTGGCCCCCACACTACTCCCTTTGCGGTGACGATGGGATGGGGTCAGGGATGGAATATTTGTTGAGTAATAACGACCTGGAAAACTGGATGATGGCGGTCGGCGTCTTCATCGGCGCGACCGCCCTGATGGTGGTGCTGCGCATGTTCTTCCTGCGCCGGCTGAGCAATATGGCGAACCGCACCGTGACGCGGGTGGACGACCTGGTGGTCAAGATGCTGAACCGGAGCTACCTCGTGTTCAAGCTGGCCATCGCAGCCTACCTCGCCAGCATTTTCCTCGTGATGCCGGAAAGCTGGCGCCTGGTGGTGTCGCGGATCGCCGTGGCCTCGCTGATCCTGCAGCTGGGCATCTGGGGCGATACCGCGCTGCGCGGCTGGCGCAGCCAGCTGCTCGCCACGCCCGGCGACGGCGCGCGCAAGGCCTCGAGCACCATCCTGTTCTTCATGATGCGCCTGGTGGTCTGGACCGTGGCGTTCCTGATGACACTGGATAACTTCGGCTTCAACATCACCACCCTGGTCGCAAGCCTCGGTATCGGCGGCATCGCCGTGGCCCTGGCTACCCAGAACATCCTCGGCGACCTGTTCGCCTCGCTCTCGATCATGCTCGACAAGCCCTTCGAGGTGGGCGACTTCATCATCGTCGGCGACGCCCTCGGCGCCGTCGAATACATCGGCCTGAAGACCACGCGCCTGCGCGGCCTCGGCGGCGAGCAGATCGTGTTCTCGAACGGCGAGCTGCTCAGGAGCCGGATCCACAACCACAAGCGCATGGAGTCGCGCCGCGTCGCCTTCCTCCTGCGGGTGGCCTACGGCACCAGCGAAGCCCAGGTGACCGCGATCCCGGCCATGATCCGCGACATCATCTCGTCACGGGCCGACGTCAATTTCGAACGGGCCCACTTCTTCCGCTACGGCGACTGGTCGCTCGACTACGAGGTGGTGTACCACTTCAAGAGCCCCGACTACATCCTGCACATGGACACCCAGGAGCAGATCCTGCTGCAGATCTACCGCGCCTTCCAGCGCGAAGGCATCCAGTTCGCCCACCCGCTGTCGGTGGTACGGGTAGCTGGCGCCCACGATCCGGTCGGGGGCTGGCCGCCCGCTGCTCCGACTCCCGGCGGCGCGCTTCCCCACTAAGCATCGGGTGCGCGACGGTATGCGCCGGAACGGTCCTACAGCGCTGGGCCGGGCAGTCCTATTCCGCGGCCCAGGCCGGTGGCCTAAGATGGACTCACCTCTTCCGGAAACGGACACCTCCGCAGGACGCGGCGGCAGCGGCCGGAAGAGAACCGACCAACCCTGTCATCGATAAAGGAGACCATCATGGCATCGAACAACCAGGGCAACAGCAAGCGCAGCAATTCGCAGAGCGGACGCGGCGGGAACTCGCAAAGCGGCGGCGGCGGCAATGGCGGCGGTGGCCGCGGCTTCGCCTCGATGGACCCGCAGCGCCAGCGCGAAATCGCTTCGCAGGGCGGCCGTGCGGCCCACGCATCCGGCAACGCCCACGAGTTCACCTCGGAAGAGGCGCGCGAGGCCGGACGCATGAGCCACAAGAACGACGGCAACCAGCAGAGCGGCAACCGCGGTAATTCGCAAAGCGGCAATGGCGGCGGACGTGGCGGCAACCGCTAAGCGGGTCGCCTGACCCTCGCAAAATGGCCGAAAACGGCGCGGTGTCCCAGGACACCGCGCCGTTCTTGTTCGTTCGACGCCCGCAAACGGAGCGTCTATCTATCACCGCGTGGGCGGCCCATACGGCGATGAGGGGCACAGTGCCGGGTAGAGCCGCCCACTCGACGAAGCCGGCCACCCACGCAAAAAAACACGGCGGCGGTACCCGCGAGGGTCCGCCGCCGTGCCGTCGCCAGCCAGCGCTGGCGGTTTGCCCGCCGCGCTGGCCGCTTACCCTGTCAGGCGCTCTTCGCCACCGGCAGCTTGGCTGCCTTCACGGGCAGCACGTCGGCCTTGGCGACATCCGGATTGGCCGGCAGGCGCGCATGGCGGCCCGGCACGGCGCTTTCGATCAGCTCGTGCATGCGGCTGGCGGTCAGGTCCCAGGAGGTGTTCGCCACCACTTCGCGCATGCGCTTGGCCATGGCCAGGCGCTCGCCTTCGCTCAGGGCCAGCTGGCGTTCGCAGGCGGCGATGAACTCTTCCGCGGTGGCGGCAACCGCCACCACGTCGCCATACGGCACCTTGACGTCGGTGATCGGGGTCGACACCGCCGGCAGCTCCGCCGCCATGTACTCGAGCACCTTGGTCGGCGAGATGAACTTGGTCGAATCGTTCATCGCGAACGGCAGCAGGCATACGTCCCAGCCCGCCAGGAACTTCGGCAGCTGGTCGTAGCTGCGCTGGCCCATATAGTGGACGTTGGGCTGCTTCGGCAGCGTGGCCGGGTCGATCTTGACGACCGGGCCCACCATCACGATCTGCCATTCCGGATGGGCATCGGCCATTTTGGAGACCAGTTCGACGTCGAGGCGTTCGTCGATCACGCCGTAGAAGCCCAGGCGCGGGTGCGCGATATGGGCCTGGTCCGGATGCGAGATCGCGCGGTCCTGGGCCTGGCGGAAGTGCTTGGCGTCGACGCTGCTCGAGAAGCAGTGCGCGTTCGCGTGGCGGTCACGCTTGGACTGGTACAGGCTCGGGCCGCCGGTAAAGACGACGTCGGCCATGTTCAGCAACGCGCTTTCGCGCTGCAGCAACTGTTTCGGCGCGTTCTTGAACATTGCCAGCTCGTCCATGCAATCGTAGACGATCTTGGACGGGTTCAGGCCCTGCAGCAGCGGCAGCGCCATCGGGGTATAGAACCAGACGACCGGCTGCTCGCCTTCCGGCACGAGGTCGGCCAACAGGGTGTGCAGGGTCGGAAGCTGGTCATCGTGGAAGCCTGGTGCATGGATGGCGGTATGCGGCTGGCACACCGTGATATTCGGCGCGACGGCCGTCTTCTTCAGGTATGCCTGCCCTTCGCTATAGACCGGTTCCTCGACAAACAGGATATCGTAGTGTTCCGCCAGACGGGTCATCAGGTGCTGGGGACGCTGGAAGACGAAGTCCCAGCGCAGGTGGCAAAACACGATCAAGGTCGGCATATTTATTTCCTTTCGCCTTCGTGGCGCTATTTTGTTGGCAAAGCCTGGCGTTTTCTCTCTGTTGGCCAGTTCCCCGGGTGTGGACAATTGCGGTTCAATCCCACACCGGACCCGCTAATCGTAACATGCAAAATTGCCATTATTTTCATTTATGCATTGCAATATTGCTAACTAGAAATGTTGCAACGAGATGTTACAAAGACCTCTCATAGGAGAGAGTTGCCGGCTGAGCGCACTCATGTAGGGCTGCTCCTACAGCCATACAAGAAAATCCACTACGAAAAGTCACCGCACTTTTTACCGTGCCCGGGCGTGCACGGGCGCCGCCGGGACGACCGGCGGCGATGTTTGTTTGGGAAAAACGAAGAATGAGGGCTTCATGCGGCCGCCGGAAGGGCCGCAGGGGTAGCGAGAGCGCGGTCGGAAGGCCTTACCGCCGTCAACCCGGCTGGTAGGGTTCCGCGCCTTCGGGGTGCCCGTCCTCGCTGAAACCGGTGGCGACCGACACGCCCTCCAGGCCGAGCGACAGCAGCGCATCGCACAGGTTGTCGATCTCGGCGCCGAGGTCGGCGGCCAGGTCGACCGGGGTCTCGACGCTGCCCCAGGGCGTGCCGCCGTCGAGCGCATACAGGTTGATGCGCAGGACGATGTGCTCGCCCGCGTCGAGCGGCGCGACGGCGGCATGGACCTGGTCCGGCGCCAGGTCCTTGTCGGACAGCGTGCGTGCGATCTCGGACAGGATGCCGAGGGTGGTGAGCTCGCTCACGCCCTGCTCCTTGGCGCCGTAGAACAGATCCTGGTAGAGGAAGTCGACATGGATGCCGTCGGGCTCGCGCCCCAGCAGGCGCCGCACCAGCGGGGCGGCCTGCGCGGTCCAGGCGCGGAAGCGCTCCTCGCGCGCCGCGTACCAGGCGTCGGCGCCCGCTTCGTCGCGCGGCACCGCATAGAACGGATCGTCGGTACGCTTGAGCGAAAAGCCCAGCAGGAAGCGCAGCTCCAGGGCCGACTCGTCGGGCGCGAAGCGCTCGCCGGTCCAGCCGCGGATGCTCGCTTCGATGGTCGGCGCCGGCTGCAGTTTCTTTTCCAGCAGCGTGCCGGCAGCCTCGCGCAGCATCTCCTGCAGGCTCGAATAGGACACGTGGTCGATCTCGGCCAGGTCGTAGGCATGCTGGACCAGCACCAGCTTGCCGCCGGCGCTCTCCAGCCCGGCCGGGTGGAAACTGTTGGCCAGCGCCTCGAAGGCCTCCTCGTCCTGGAAGGTGTCGGCCGCCTGCAGGCCCCCGGTGCTGCGCACGAACAGCGGGATCAGGAAGGCGTCGATCTCGTATTCCACGCCCTTGCCGTTGCCGTCCTCGCGCCGCAGGCGCAGGTTGGCGGCTTCCTCCTCGATGCGGCCGCGCAGCAGGCGGCAGGCCTCGGGATCGGTGTAGCGCGCCGTTTCGATCGCCTCATACAGCGCCTCGTCGCGCTTCTTGCGCAGCAGCTTGCGCACCGCGGCCAGGAGTTCCTCCTCGCGTTCGTCGGCACTGCCGAAGCCGGGCGCCTCCTCCCTTTCGGCGATCGCCAGGGCCAGGTCGGCCAGCTCCTGCGCCACGGAGGCGTTGTCGGGCTCGCGCGGATTATTCGAGGTACGGGGCAACGGACGCTTATTCTTCGGCATGACATGTGGTGGTAATGATGGAGATGCCATGTTAGCGCATTGGCACCGATGCGCGGGGCCACGCTGCATGTCGGAGCAGCCAATACTCGCTCGGCAGTACCGCGGAGTGTTATGCTTCAGCCAAAACACGCCTGGAGTCCAATAATAATGCTCGACCGATTCTTCAAACTCACCCAAAGCGGCACCACCGTCCGCACCGAACTGCTGGCCGGCCTCACGACTTTCCTGACGATGGTGTACATCATCTTCGTCAATCCTTCGATCCTGGGCGACGCCGGCATGCCGAAGGAATCGGTATTCGTCGCCACCTGCCTGGTGGCGGCGCTCGGCACCGCCGTGATGGGCCTGTACGCGAACTACCCGATCGCGATGGCCCCGGGGATGGGCCTGAACGCCTATTTCGCCTATGCGGTGGTGCTCGGCATGGGCATCCCGTGGCCGGCGGCGCTGGGCGCGGTGTTCATGTCCGGCTGCCTGTTCATCCTGGTTTCCCTGCTGGGCCTGCGCGGCATGATCGTGAACGGCATCCCCAAGTCGATGCGGGTCGCGATCACGGTCGGCCTGGGCATGTTCCTGGCGCTGATCGCCCTGAAGAACGCCGGGATCGTGGTGGCCAGTCCGGCGACCCTGGTCAAGGCCGGCGACCTGCACAAGCCGGAAGCCATCATGGCCATCGTCGGCTTCTTCGCCATCGTCGCGCTCGACCGCCTGCGCGTGAAGGGCGCGATCCTGATCGGCATCGTGCTGGTGACCGTGCTGTCCTTTTTCTTCGGCGGGAACACCTATAACGGGATCTTCTCGGCCCCGCCCTCGATCGAGCCGACCCTGTTCAAGCTCGACATCGCCGGCGCCCTGTCGGTCGGCATCATGAACGTGGTGCTGGTGTTCTTCCTGGTCGAGCTGTTCGACGCCACCGGCACCCTGATGGGCGTGGCGCGCCGCGCCGGCCTGCTGGTCGAGGGCAAGATGGACCGCCTCAACAAGGCCCTGCTGGCCGACAGTGGCGCGATCGTGGCCGGCAGCGTGCTCGGCACCTCGAGCACCACCGCCTACCTGGAAAGCGCCTCGGGCGTGCAGGCGGGCGGCCGCACCGGCCTCACGGCGCTGACCGTGGCGGTGCTGTTCCTGGCCTGCCTGTTCATCGCGCCGCTGGCCGGCGTGGTCCCGGCCTACGCCACCGCGCCGGCCCTGCTGTTCGTCGCCTGCCTGATGCTGTCCGACCTGGGCGAGGTCGAATGGGGCGATTCCACCGAGAGCATCCCGGCCGCGGTCACCGCCCTGGTCATGCCCTTCACTTTCTCGATCGCGGAAGGCATCGCCTTCGGCTTCATCAGCTACGCGGTGCTCAAGCTGCTGACCGGCCGGGCCCGCGAGGTGGCGCCGGTGGTGTGGGTAATTGCCGCCCTGTTCACGTTCAAGATCGTCGTGATCGGAACCTAATACGGCTCTGATGCCAGACATCCAAGGGAGCCGATTAAAACGCGCCATATGTGTCTCAAAGCACCGTTTTGCGCGTTCTTTGGGATACAATGTCGCGCATCTTGCTGGCAATACAGTGCTTATGAAACACTTCAAATTCCCTGCATCTCTTCTTGCACTCGGCCTGTGCGCCTTCCATGGCGCCGCACAGGCGGACTTCGATCTTCCTGCGGTCGGCAACGTCCACGGACCGATCTCCGTGGCCAAGCCCGAGATCCCCGAAGGCGGCTGGTTCACCTCGGCCGAGCTGGGCGCGATCACCACCTCGGGCAACACCACCGGCACCTCGGTCACGGGCAAGATCGACGCCCGTCACGAGACCGCCAACTGGAGCCATGAATTCATCGTCAGCGGCTTCTTCAAGGAAGACGAATACGAGAACGACGACGGCAACATCGAGCGCAGCAAGTCGGCGGAACGCTTCGCCGCCTCGGCCAAGGCCTCGCTCAAGCTGCTCGGCGAAAACAAGCGTGCCTTCGTGATCGGTTCGCACGTCACCGACCGCTTCGGCGCCTACAACCGCTATTCCTCGATCGCAATCGGTCACGGCTCGCGCTGGCTGAACACCCCAGACACCTCGCTCGACGTCGAGATCGGCCCGGGTTATTTTGCCGGCGAGCGCGCCACCGGCGAGGACGAGAGCGGCCTGACCGTGCGCGGCGCGGCCCAGCTGCGCTGGCGCGTCAGCCCTTCGGCCTTCTTCGCCCAGACGGTCAGCGTCGAGAAGGGCACCTCGAACACCCGTTCGGTGGCCGAGACCTCGCTCAGCACCAAGATCAACTCGACCATGCAGATGAAGGCCGGCTTCAGCGCGCGCAACGACTCCAGCGTCCCGGACGGCAAGAAGAATACCGATACCCAGACTTCGCTGACGATGGTCTATTCGTTCTGAGGCCGGCGGCCGGGACGAGCGTCAACAGGGCCCCGTTCGGGGCCCTTCCTCATTCAGCGGGACGCCGGCTGCGGCGCAGGCTTGGCGTGCCCGTCGCCGACCGCCAGCAGGGCAAACAGGCTCAGCAGTGCCGCAGCCGTCAGGTAGTAGCCGACCCAGGCCAGCCCGTAGTTGGTGGCCAGCCAGGTGGCGATGTAGGGCGCCAGCGAGGCGCCCAGGATGCCGGCGAAGTTGAAGGTCAGCGAGGCGCCGGTGTAGCGCACCTCGGCCGGGAACAGCTCGGCCAGCAAGGTGCCCAGCGGCCCGTAGGTAAAGCCGATCAGGCACATGCCGAGCACCATGAAGGCGCCCACCGAAACCAGGGTGCCGGAACCGAACAGGGGTCCGAACAGCAGCCCGAACACGGCGATCGCCGCGCTCACCAGGATCATCGCCATGCGCCGTCCGTGGCGGTCGGCCAGCACTGCCGACGGCGGGATCGTCAGCGCGAAGAACACCACCGCGACCAGCTGCATGGTGAGGAAGGCCTGGCGCGAGAAGCCCAGCCTGGTGGTGCCCCAGCTCAGCGCGAACACCGTCATCAGGTAGAACACCACGAAGGTCGCCAGCGCGACGACGGTGCCCAGCACCAGCGCGCGGGTGTGGTCCTTGAGCACCGCCAGCGCCGGCACCTTGACCCGCTCGTTACGATCCAGCACCTTCTGGAAATCCGGGGTCTCGGTGATCTTCAGGCGCACGTACAGCCCGACCAGCACCAGCAGTGCGCTGGCCAGGAAGGGAATCCGCCAGCCCCAGCGGAAGAACTCCTCGTCCGCCATCAGGGTGCCCAGCAGCAGGAAGGTGCCGCCCGACAGGAAGAAGCCGATCGGCGCCCCCAGCTGCGGGAACATGCCGTACCAGGCGCGCTTGCCGGGCGGCGCATTCTCGGTTGCCAGCAGCACCGCTCCGCCCCACTCGCCGCCCAGGCCCAGGCCCTGGCCGAAGCGGCACAGGGCCAGCAGCAGCGGCGCCAGCGTGCCGATCGAATCATAGGTGGGCAGCAGGCCGATCAGCACGGTGGAAATGCCCATCGTGAGCAGCGCCGCCACCAGGGTCGCCTTGCGGCCGATGCGGTCGCCGAAGTGGCCGAAGACGGCCGAACCCACCGGCCGGGCGAAGAAGGCGATGGCGAAGGTGGCCAGCGACTGCAGGGTCGCTGCGGCCGGGTCGGCGGCCGGGAAGAACAGGCGCGGGAAGACCAGCACCGCGGCGGTGGCGTAGATGTAGAAGTCGTAGAACTCGATGGTGGTGCCGATCAGGCTCGCGAACAGGACGGTGCGCGGCTTGTTGGCTGGAAGGGCGGCGGCAGCCTCGCTCATGCTGCACCGGCCTGGGCCAGTGCGACGCGTACTTCGTCGGCGGACACCGGACGCACCACGCGCGCCACCTCTTGCCCATCCTTGAGGACAACCACGGTCGGCCACAGCTTGATGCGGAACGAGCGCCCCAGCGGGCGGCCGGGCCCGTCTTCCACCTTCACGTGGCGCACACCCTGGCTGCCGGCCAGGGCCTCGTCGATCAAGGGCTCGGCGGCGCGGCAGTAGCCGCACCAGTTGGCGCCGAAATCGAGCATCACGGTGCCGGGCATGGCGTCGACGGCGCTGCGTTCGGGCTGGGCGGTTTCATAGGGTGCGGACATGCGGGTCTCCTCCTTCTGGTGCGATTGGTATCGATAGTGCAAGCCTACCTCAAAAAGTTGCCATTGGCACGGCCAGCGGGTCGATGCCGGGTCGAGAATGGCGCGCAAGGTGAAACAGCGTACGGAACGCATCGGTTGTGGCTGGCACTCTGGCAGCAAGCAAAGTGAACAAGGAGGCCATCATGTCCGACAACCTGCAAAACCGTGGCGCCCAGGACCGCGCCCGCATCAACGTCAACGAGGAATGGGAAGTGCGCCACTGGACCGAAGCGCTGGGCGTGAGCAAGGAAGAGCTCGAACGCGCAGTGAAACAGGTCGGCCCGAGCGCCGAAGCCGTGCGCGAGCACCTGAAGCGCCACTGAGCCTCGGCGCGGGCAAGGGGCATGCTCCCTGCCCGCGCCGGCTTCACGGCGCCGTTCCGGCGCGCCTGCCCTGGCCCTGCCTGGCCATCGCGCAGCGCGCTGCCAGCCGTGCGCCGCTGCCGCATGCCCTTCCCCGCCTATTCCGGCACGCGCGGCCGGCGCCGGCTCTTCCGATTAGGAGTCCGGTTTGAACAATCTTTCCCAATTATTTGCATCTCTTGACATATCTTTGCCGAACGCCCTGTTCGCCATCGCCGCCACCGTCGCCAGCTACGCGCTGATGCACGGCGCCCTGATCCTGTTCCGCCGCCGGCTCGGCCAGCTGAGCGAGGAGCACCAGCACCGGACCATCGCCCAGGTACTGGGCAAGACCCTGGCCCACACCGGCGTGTTCGCCATCCTCGCCACCTCGATCCTGATCGGCCTGTCGGTGCTGGACCTGCCGGAGCCCTGGAACACGCGCCTGGGCCACCTGTGGTTCTTCACGCTCGGCATCCAGATCGCCGCTTTCCTGCACCGCGCCGTCAAGATCGGCGCGCGCCGCTATTTCCTGAGCCACGGACGCGGCGCGGTCGACGACCAGGTCACAGTCGCCCACACGGTCGTGATCTGGCTGCTGCAGACCACGGTCTGGGTGGTGTTCGTGCTGGCCATGCTGTCCAACCTCGGCATCAACGTCACCACCTTCGTCGCCAGCCTCGGTATCGGCGGCGTGGCCATCGCGCTGGCGGTGCAGAACATCCTGGGCGACCTGTTCGCCTCGATGTCGATCGCGGTGGACAAGCCCTTCGAGGTCGGCGACTTCATTACGGTCAACAATTTCAGCGGCACGGTCGAGCATGTGGGATTGAAGACGACCCGGGTACGCGCCCTTGGCGGCGAGCAGATCATCGTTGCAAACGCCGAACTGCTGCGCAATACCGTCTACAACTACCGCCGCATGAGCACGCGCCGGATCGTGTTCACGCTGCGCGCCAGTCCGGCCACGCCGCGCGAGCTGGCGGCGCGGGTGCCGGAGATGCTGCGCGAGATCGTCGCGAAACACGACAAGCTGCGCTTCGACCGCGCCCACCTCAAAACGCTCGACCAGAACTGGATCGAGTACGAGATTGTCTACACCATGCTCGACGCCAGCTTTGACCTCTACATGGACACCCAGCAGGCCATCAACCTCGACGCCATGCAGATGTTCGAAGACCTGGGCATCTCGACCGCGCCGCGTCCCCGGCACGTCCTGCTGCAGGAAGCGCCGGAGGCGCGCGACCTGCGCGGCGAGGAGGAGCCGGCGGCCAACGAAGACAGGCCGGACGCATCCTCCGCGCGCCCGCGCTACCTCAATCACTGAATCGAAGGGACATGCGATGAACCAGACGCAACAGCCAGCGCAGCAGCAGGATCCGCCGGGCACCGAGGCGCAGCTTACACCAAAGGCCGACCACGGCGAGTCGAGCTACCAGGGCTCCGGCAAGCTGAAGGACAAGGCCACCCTCATCACCGGCGGCGACAGCGGCATTGGCCGCGCCGTCGCCCTGGCCTTTGCGCGCGAGGGAGCGGATGTCCTGATTGCTTACCTGAACGAACACGAGGATGCGCAGGAGACCGCGCGCCTGGTCGAGGAAGCCGGCCGCAAGGCGGTGCTGGTGCCGGGCGACCTGGCCGACCCGGGCCATTGCCGCGCGATCGTCGACAAGGCGGTGCAGGAATTCGGGCGTATCGACGTGCTGGTCAATAATGCTGCCTTCCAGATGAGCCACGACACGCTGGAAGAAATCCCTGACGACGAATGGGATTACACTTTCAAGGTCAACATCACCGCGATGTTCCACATCTGCAAGGCGGCGGTGCGGCACATGCAGCCGGGCTCATCTATCATCAACACCACCTCCATCAATTCCGACAACCCGAAACCGACCCTGCTGGCCTATGCCGCCACCAAGGGCGCCATCGCCAACTTCAGCGCAGGCCTGGCCCAGTTGCTGGCCGAGAAAGGCATCCGCGTGAACTCGGTGGCGCCGGGTCCGATCTGGACGCCGCTCATTCCCGCCACCATGCCGCCCGACCAGGTCGAAAGCTTCGGCCAGCAGGTGCCGATGAAGCGGCCCGGCCAGCCGGCCGAAGTGGCCCCGGTCTACGTGCTGCTGGCGTCGAACCAGGCCAGCTACATCTCGGGGGCGCGCATCGCGGTGACCGGCGGCACCCCGATCCTGTAAGCGGGCGCGTGGCGACAAGCCTCGTTCCGGAAGAGAAAAGCCGAGCGCGTCCAGTAGGCTTCTGCTAAGCTGGCGGCCATTGTCATCTGACAATGCCCGCAGCCATCTTCGCGACGCCGTCGACCACATGCCCGCATGAAAACGCGCACTTATCTGTACCTGATGGCGGCCGCCATCCTGATCCCGGTCGCCCTGGCGTTCTGGATCGGCGTGTCCATGCTGCTGGACTGGGAGCGTGAGTCGCGCATCCGCCAGGTCCAGGAGACGGCACGCGCTACCGCGCTGCTGGTGGATCGCGAGATTGCGGTCAAGGAAGCGCTGCTGCGCGTCATCGCAAATTCCGAAGCCCTTGCCGAACAGAACTACCCGCGCGTGTATCGGCTGGCCACGCGCCTCAACGGCGACGATGCCCTGTCCTGGACCACGCTGGTGGACGCGGGGACCCGTCCTATCTTTAACACGCTCATGCCGTTTGGCACTCAGCTGAACGGAACGCGCCGTCCCTTCGCCAATGAAGTCCTGGGTAGCGACAAGACGCGCGTGTCAGGCTACTTTCTCGGCCCCACCTCGCAGCGTTCCGTCGTGTCCGTCGACGTTCCGACGCCGTCTGGCAATGGGCCACAGTACGTGGTCAGCCAGATTTTCGATACCCGCTACTTCGAGCGGGTGTTCGTCAACGGCACCCTGGATGCCTCCTGGCTGGTCGGTATTTTCGATGCGGACGGAATTACGATTGCGCGCAGCCGCGACGGTGCGCATTCCGCCGGCAAGCCGATGCACCCCGAAATGCGGCTCNCCGCCCGCCATGCCGGCAGCGGCGTACTGCGCCACGTGACGCCAGAAGGCATCGAGGTCTACGGCGTCTACACGCGCTCCGCCGCCAGCGGCTGGACCGTCGTGATCGGGGTGCCGGTGGCCGAGATCGAGGCGGCCGCCCGCATCGCCGCCACCTATGCCACGCTGGCGCTGATCCTGCTGATGGGCATGGCGCTCCTGACTGCCGTGTTCTTCGGGAACAAGCTGTCGAACGCCCTGCAGCAGGCCGGCAGCGTCGCCAACGGGCTGGCGCGCGGCGCGATCGCCCGGCCGCGCCCGACCAAGGTGGACGAGGTCGACGCCCTGCTCGACGGCCTGCACTACACCAGCGAGGCCTTGTCGCGCGAAAGCGCGGCGCGCCAGGCGCTGCAGCACGAGCGCGAGCAGCTATTGGTGAGCGAACAGCGCGCGCGCCGTCTGGCCGAAGCCCAGAGCCAGGCCAAGGACAATTTCCTGGCCATGCTGGGGCACGAGCTGCGCAACCCGCTGGCGGCGATCTCGGGCGCCATGAGCGTGCTCGACATGCCTGGCGTGAAACCGGAGCTGGCGGCGAATGCGCGCGACATCAGCCGGCGCCAGATGCGCCACCTGGTCCGCATCGTCGACGACCTGCTCGACGTGCAGCGCATCCTGTCGGGCAAGATCGTCCTGCAGCGCACGCCGGTCAACCTGTCGGAAGTGCTGCGCTCCTGCGTCGAGGCCAAGCGCCTGGTCGACGCCGGCAACCATCACTGGAAAGCCGAGCTCGTACCCTGCTGGGTCGACGGCGACCGCACCCGCCTCGAGCAGATCGTCGACAACCTGCTGCACAACGCCATCAAGTACACCCCGGCCGGCGGCAGCATCACGGTGCGCTGCAAGACCAGCGGCAAGGAAGTGGTGGTGGAAGTCTGCGATACCGGAGTCGGCCTGGCGCCGGAGCTCCTGCCCCTGATCTTCGACGTGCTGGTGCAAGGGCCGACCAGCATCGACCGCGCCCAGGGCGGCCTGGGGCTCGGCCTGGCCCTGGTGAAGGAACTCAGCGCGCTGCATGGCGGCAAGGTGTCGGTACACAGCGCAGGCCATGGCCAGGGCTGCACCTTCACCCTGGTGTTGCCGCTGCGCCAGGATCCGGCGCTCGACACGCCGCCTGCCGACGACGCGAACGGGGCCGCATCGGCCCGTCCCACACTCGACCCGGCCTGAGCCTGTAAATCCGGCGCTTCGCCCATACGTGTTCACTGTCGAACGCTTCATGGACCATGCCGCCATGCGAATTTTCCTGCGCAGCCTGTTAGTCGCCGTATTCCTGATTGCCGCCTGGGGCCTGCTCGAGCCCTGGGTGCGCCATGCCGTGTATGCGATGCGGCTCGCGGCGATGCCGGCGCCAGCCGCCCTCGCCATGCCGGTCAGCGGCGTGCGTCCCAAGGCGCTGCGCGACACCTGGCATGCAAGCCGCAGCGAGGGCCGCAGGCACGAGGGCATCGACATCTTCGCCAGGCGCGGCACGGCGGTGCGCGCCGCCACCGAAGGCATCGTGCTGCGGGTCGGGACCAACCGCCTCGGCGGCCAGGTGGTGTGGGTGCTGGGACCGGGCGGCCAGCGTCATTATTACGCCCACCTCGACGGCTTTTCGGACGTGGCGCCGGGCATGCGGGTCGAGGAAGGCCGGGTGCTGGGCTACGTCGGCAATACCGGCAATGCGCGGACCACGCCGCCTCACCTGCACTACGGGGTGTACGGCAAGGCCGGGCCGGTCAACCCGTATCCGCTCCTGCGCGGGGAGGCGCCGGACCGGACGGCGCAGGCGGACCCTAGATAATCTCTTCCTCGCCCGAGCTGGGCGGCGGGGGCGGCACGTCCGGCAACTGCATCGGCGGCGCCGTCTGCACCGGCGCCGGCTGGCTTGGTACCGGCTGGATCGGCGCCTCGGCCGGCTCGTCCTCATCTTCGATCGGCGCCGGGTCGGGCACCTCTTCGCCGGACATCCCTTCCTCGATCTCGAGTTCGCCAGGGCCTTCCTCGACGTATTCCGGCTCCTGGTACCTGCGCGGCGTCGGCTTGCGCTCGCCCGGCAGCAGCGCGTCCGGATCGAGCTTGCCGCCGTCGACCGCGCTGCGCATGAAGTCGCCTACCAGCAGCAGCGCATTGTGCCCGCCCTGCCCCCAGTAGCTGCTGCGCATCGTCACGCGGTTGTCGTTGAAGCCGATCCAGGCGCCGGCCACCAGGTTCGGGTGCATCAGAATGAACCAGCCGTCGGTATTGTTCTGGGTGGTGCCGGTCTTGCCAGCCAGGTCGCCGTTCACCCCGAAGCGGTAGCGCACGCCGCCGCCGGTGCCGCGGTCGACCACGCCGCGCAGCATATCGATCAGGTTCAGCGCGGCATCCTGCGACAGGGCGCGCTCCGGGGCGTCCGGCGCGAAATCGGCAATGGTCTTGCCGTCGCGGTCGGTGATGCGGCGCACGAACACCGGCTTGCGGTATTCGCCCTGGGCCGCGATGGTGCTGTAGGTGCTGACCATCTCGAGCAGGGTCACCGGGCTGGTGCCCAGCGCCAGCGAAGGCACCGCCGCCAGTTTGCTCTGGCGGATGCCCATCCCCTGGGCCAGGCGCACGATCGGGCTGACGCCGACCTGCTGCATCACCTGCGCGGTGATGGTGTTCTTGGAATACACCAGGCCGTCGCGCATGCTCATCATGGCCCCGCTGTTGCCCGACATATCGGTCGGGCGCCAGACCGTGCCGCCCACCTTGATGTCCTGCACCACGTCGCGGTAGGTCTGGTCCGGCGGGATGCCGCTCTCCAGGGCGGCGGCGTAGACGATCGGCTTGAAGGTCGAGCCGGGCTGGCGCGCGGCCTGGGCCACGTGGTCGAACTGGTCGCGCTCGAAGCTGCGGCTGCCGACCCAGGCGCGCACCTCGCCGGTGTGCGGGTCCATCGCCACGAAGCCGGCTTCCAGGCGCGACTTGGTCGTCTTGAGCTCGCGCATGAACTCGCGGTCGGCCTTGAGGCGCTTGAGCGCCGCGGCGGGCGCTTCGCCATCCTCCACGGCCTGGCGGTATTCGCCGCTTTCGCGCACGAATGCGTCGAGTTCGCGCGGATGCGAACGCCAATACCAGGCGAAAGGATCGACCTCGCGCCGCATCGACGTGTACATGCCGGCCGAGGTCGAGCGCGGCATGCCCTGGTAGGCCCATTCGACGTCGGCGATCGCCTGCAGCGTATTGGCCTGGCGCTCGACCGCGCGCACCGCGGCCGCCTGCAGGTCCATGTCGAGCGTGGTATGCACCACCAGGCCGTCGAGCTGCAGGTCGTAGTCGTTCTCCTGGGCCCAGTCGAGCAGCCACTTGCGCACGAAGGCGGTGAAGTGGTCGTCCTTGCCGCTGCGGTCGTTCAGGCGCGCGAAACGTACCCGCAGCGGGCGCTTGGCCAGGGCACGGTAGCGTTCCTCGCTGAACGCGCCGTGCTTGGACATCTGCGACAGCACCACGTTGCGGCGCGACTTGGAGCGTTCCGGGTTGGCCACCGGGTTGTAGTAATGGGTGCCCTTGAGCATGCCGACCAGGGTGGCGGCTTCCAGCACGTCCAGCTTGGCGGCCGTCTTGCCGAAGTAGGTGCGCGCCGCCATCTCGATGCCATAGGCGTTGTACAGGAAGGGCACCGTGTTCAGGTAGGCCTCGAGGATCTCGGTCTTGCTGTAGGTGTTCTCGATCTTGATCGCGGTGATCAGTTCCTTCATCTTGCGGTTGATGCTGCGCGCCCGGCCGATCTCTTCGGGGAACATGTTGCGCGCCAGCTGCTGGGTAATGGTCGAGCCGCCTTGCGGGTCGCCCTTCACGGTCGCGACGAAGGCGCCCGCGACGCGCCGGAAATCCACGCCGTGGTGGTCGTAGAAGCGGTGGTCCTCGGTCGAGATCAGGGCCTTGATGACGTGCGGGGAGATCTGCGACAGCTTGATGCGCTCCTGCAGGCCCTTCTCGAAACTGCCGAGCTCCTTGCCGTCGGCGGACAGGATCACGCTCGGGCGCGCGGTGCTGGCCTGGCGCAGGTCGTCGATGCCCGGCGTGAGCGGAATCAGGATCACCAGGTAGAGGAAGAAGACCATCAGGCCGGCCGCCAGGCTCCAGAGCCCGATCAGTACCGCCTGTTCCCAGCGCGGGCGGTCGCGCAGGCGCGCCTGCGCCATCGAGTAGCTCGCCTGGGCGCGTCCGCGCGCGCCTTCGAACAGGCGCTTGCCATGCTGACCGAATGCGCCCCGGCCCGAGGCGGCGGGTGTGCCGTTTCCAGTCTTGTCGTCCGAGCCGCCGCGGGTGCCGCTCTTTTCTTCCTGATCCACTATAGAAATCCTTGCGTTGCGTATGCGACAAGTATAGCCGACCGGCGCGACAACCCCGGTCCGGCTCGCCAGCGGTACGGGCAGCGCCGGGAATGGCTTCAGGCATGCACCGGAGTGGGCTCCACCCTTCCCTTGCGCAGCAGCGCCTCGACCGTGTGCACCGGCTCCGGACGGCCGTAGATGTGACCCTGCACCTCGTCGCAGCCGTAGGCGCGCAGGTTGTCGAGCTGTTCGATGGTCTCGACGCCTTCGGCGATGACCTGCATGCGCAAGCCGTGTGCCAGCGAAATGATGGCGTCGACCATGGCCGCGCCGTCCGGGCTGACCATGTCGCGCACAAACGAGCGGTCGATCTTGAGCACGTCGACCGGGAAGCGCTTCAGGTAGGCCAGGCTGGAATAGCCGGTGCCGAAATCGTCGATCGACAGCTTCACCCCCATCGCTTTCAGGCCGCGCATGGTCTCGATCGCCGCTTCGACGTCGGCCATCATCATGCTTTCGGTGAGCTCGATCTCGAGCGAATCGGCTTTCAATCCGGTCTCGTCGAGCACCGTGCGTACGGTCTGTACCAGGTCGGGTTCGGAGAACTGGCGCGCCGACAGGTTGACGCCGATCCGGAGGTTGCCCAGGCCGGCGCGCTGCCAGTCGTGGTTCTGGCGGCAGGCCGCCCGCAGCACCCAGGCGCCGATCGGCACGATCAGGCCGGTTTCCTCGGCCAGCGCGATGAAGCGCTCCGGCCGCACGGTGCCGAAGTGCGGATGGCGCCAGCGGATCAGTGCTTCGGTGCCCACCACGCATCCGCTGCCGAGCTCTACCTGGGGCTGGAAGTAGAGCTCGAACTGGTCTTCGCGCAGGGCGCTGCGCAGCGCGCCTTCCAGGGCCAGCCGGTCGATCGCGTGCGCGTTCATGTGCGGGGCGTAGAACTGCACCGCGTTGCGGCCGGTCTGCTTGGCGCGGTACATGGCGACCTCGGCGTGCTTGACCAGGGTTTCGGGATCCAGGCCGTCGACCGGATAGCCGGCCACCCCGGCGCTGGAGCCGAACACCAGGGTATGGCCGTCGACGTCGAGCGGTTCGGCGAGCGACTCGCGCACCGCCTGAAGCCGCGCCGCGGCCTGGCGCTCGTCGCGGCAATCGGTGAGCACCAGCATGAAATCGTCGCCGCCCGAGCGCGCGGCCGTATCTGCCTGGCGGATCGCGCCGGCAATCCGTGCGGCCAGGGCGCGCAGCGCCTCGTCGCCGACGCGGCGCCCGAGCGTGTCGTTGACCAGCTTGAAATGGTCGATGTCGAGCGCCACCGCCCACACCGGCGCGCCGTTGGCGCTGGCGATGGCGCGCTCGATGCGGTCGGCCAGCAGCGCGCGGTTGGCCAGGCCGGTGAGCGTGTCGTAGCGGGCCCGGTGCGCCAGCTCGGCCTCGTAGCGCTTGGCCACCGTGACGTCGTAGGTGGTGACGACGAAATGCTCGGTCTTGCCGGCCGCGTCCTTGACCGGGGCGATATAGACTTCGCTGACCAGCTCGCGGCCGTCGCGCGTGGCCTGGCGCACCAGGGCGTGGCCCTTGCGGCATTCGTACAGGGCCTGGCGCAGCTCTTCCAGTCCGGGCTCGTCGGCGTCGGGACGCGCCAGGCTGGCCAGCGGCTTGCCCACCAGTTCGCCCGGCCCGTAGCCGAGCGTGCGTTCGCAGGCCGGGTTGGCGTAGTCGATCGGGTAGCCGTGGCGGGTGGCGCTGATCAGGAGGATCGGGTTGGCCGCGGCTTCGATGGCGCGCTGGTGCAGGCGCAGCGCGCCGGTGGTCAGGGCCAGGTCGGCGGTGCGGCGCTCGACCAGCGACTCGATGCGCCGGGTACGGGCGCTACGCTGCTGGACCAGGAACGCGACGGCCAGGCTCAACACGCAGCCGTAGCCGAGAATCGACAGCGAACCGACCTGGCTGTCGACGCCGCGCGCCAGCCGGACCGTCGTCAGTTCCCATTGCGAGCCGGCCACCGTAAAGCCGTGCGTGAGCGCGCTGGGGCCGCCGCCGAGCCAGCGCTCCCAGCTCTCCTGCGGGCCTGGCGCGCCCGGATGGCTGAACACGGCCACGCGCGCACCGCCGGCGGTATGGCCATACAGCGTGAGCGAGGCATCGGTATCGGTCAGCAGGCGCCCGGCATGCAGGCTGCCGCCGACCAGCAGGCCGGCATCGATCACCACCGCCGTGTTGCCCAGCGCCGCCGCGCGCCTGGCCGCCACGCTCGCCAGGTCGGCCCCGGCGCGATAAACCGGCATCGCCACCACCATGCCGCGCAGCGAACCGTCGCCCTGCACCAGGCGCAGCACCGGGCTGGCGGTGGCTTCGCCGGAGTCGATCGCGCGTTCGATCGTGGCACGCTCGACGGGATCGGACAGGACGTCGTAGCCGAATACCCCGGCATTGCTGGCGATCGGGACCACGTAGTCGTTGACGAGGTAACGCTCACGTGGCCGCGCAGGCAGCAGTTCACCGGTGGGACTGCGTTCGGTGATGGTGAACCCGGGCCAGAAGCGGCGCCGCGCCGCTTCGAAGGCGGGACGCTCGGCGCGGTTGACGAAGCGCTGGTACTCGAGGGCTTTGAGGTAGCCGTCGCCGGCCGAGAGCGGCTGGGCGAAGGCATCGAAGGCGACGCGCGAGACCGCGCCGCCGCCGGCGGTGAACAGCAGGTTGAGCGCGCGCATGTCGTGCACGGCATCGGCAAAGGCACGCGTGACCGCCGCCGTGCGCACGGCGGTGCGCTGCTCGAAATCGGCGCGCGCGCTCTCCGCCTCCAGTTCACGCGCCACGCCGAACAGCGTTGCCGTCAGCGTGAACCCGGCCAGGAGGGTCGCCACGGCGGCGCGCGACACGAGGCGCCGCCGCTGTATCAGCGGATGGGCGAGCAGCCGATTCATGCCGCCCATGCTAGCAAATGCGGGCTGGCGCCGCGCCACGTTTCGGCCGGGCCACGTTGGCAGCGCAAAGGCAGCGACCGCCTGTGCTTACGCGCCGGATTTCCGCTATGATCGCGCCATGCCAGAGAATCCCGCCCCCCCAGTCGAGGACGAACAGCCACAGCGCGTCCTGCGGCAGTTCCGTATCGTTTTCAACGCAGTCAAGAGCCATTTCCGCCAGGTCGAGCGCGAGGCCGGCCTTGGCGGCGCCCAGCTGTGGGCGCTGTCGGTCATCGATCGCCGTCCCGGCATCGGGGCCACCGGGCTGGCGCGCGAACTCGACATCCACCAGTCCACCGCCAGCAACCTGGTGCGCGGGCTGGTCGAACGCGGCTTCGTCACCGCCAGCCGTGAAGGCGCGGACCGGCGCAACGTCGCGCTGCACCTGCAGGACGCCGGGCGTGAAGTGCTGCAACGCGCGCCGCAGCCCTTCGCCGGCGTGCTGCCCGACGCGCTGGCCAGCCTGGACGAGGCGACCCTGGAGCAGCTGGAGCAGAACCTCGCCCGCCTGATCGCCCGGCTGGACGTGGACGAGGCGGCTGGACGCACGCCGCTGGCGCAGCTCTGACCCGGCAGCGCCGGCTCAGCTGCGGGCCGGCTGGCGCGCCTCGAAGATCTCGCTGGCGACCCGCGCCAGGTCGTTCATGCCGCCGCCGCCCGCCAGGTGCCGGCGCAACAGGCCGGCCTGGCCGCCATCCTTCATCAGGGCCTCGATCACCGCGCGCGCCTGGGCAAAGCCGGGGTCCGTCGAGCGCCGTCCCAGGCGCTCCAGGTCGGCGCGGATGACTTCCGCCACCGGCAGCGACACGGCGGTTTCCGGGTCGATCCAGCTGGCGTCGACGCCGTCGCGGGCGGCGTTGAAGCGGTTCCAGGTGTACAGCTCGCGGCTGCCGTTGGACGGCCAGCGCCCCGGCTGGTCGGCGAATTCGAGGCAGAGTTCGCGCGCATAGACGGCCAGCGCGGCCGCGTATTCCGGCCGCAGCGGTGTATCGAGCACGCGCAGCTCGATGGTGCCGTACTCCGGCTTGGGACGCACATCCCAGTAGAAATCCTTGATGCTGTTGACGATCCCGAAACCGGCGAGGCGCTCGAAATAGTCGCGGAAGTCCTGCCAGCTGCGGAACTCGTGCGGCTGGATGCCGCTCATCGGGAAGGCGCCGACCACGTTGCTGCGCGAACTGCAGAAGCCCGAGACCTCGCCCTGCCAGCACACCGAATTGCTCGAGAGGGCGATGAACAGCGGCGCACGCTGGGTCAGCCAGGCGCACAGGCGCACCGCCTCGTCGGCCGTGCCGGCGCCGATGTGCACGTGCATGCCGAACACGGTAAACAGCTTGGCCAGGTAGCCGTACTTGCGCTCGGATTCGAAATAGCGCTCCTTCGGGAAGATGCGCTGCTCGTTCCAGCGCTGGAACGGATGGGCGCCGCCGCCCGACACCGAGGCGCCGACTTCGAATGCGGCGCGCTGGACCGTGCTGCGGATATGCTCGAGCTGCTCGCTGGCCTCGCCGTAGGACTGCAGGATCGAGGTCGCCACTTCCAGCATCGAGGTCGTGATCTCGGGCGTGTGCACCCAGGGCTTGTCGTGCTGGTCGAGGATGCGCAGGATGTCGGGCGCGGCCGGGAACAGGTCATAGGTCAGGCGGTCGAGCACCATCAGCTCGAGCTCGATGCCCATCGTGCCCACGGTCGATGACTTGAAGTCCGGCAGGAAGGCCGGGCCCTTGCCCGACACCGCCTGCGCCTGCGCCAGGCGCGCCGCTTCGTCATTGTTCAGGGGTGCGCTCATGCCTTGATCTCCTCCTTGTAGCCAACGCTGCGTTCCTCGTGGGGCGCGCCCTGGCGGTAGGTTTCCCCCGCCATGCGCAGCCCGAGCCAGGTCAGGCCCGGCGCCAGCAGCACGTTCAGGGCCAGCAGCGCGCCCATCATCTCGCTGGACGCGGGGTCCAGGCCGGTATACGCGTTGAGCGTGGTGTCGACCACCAGGCCGCCATAGCTGACCAGCGAGCACATCTGCAGGGCCATCGCGTGCTTCTTGTAGCGGTCCCAGGCCGTGGCCGGCACTAGGGCGGCGCGGGTGGCCAGGATGCGTACCGCGAACACGGCCAGCGCGCCCAGCAGCGTCCAGCCCTGGGCCAGCCCCTGCAGGTCCACCAGTGCCGCCGACATCAGGAACAGCAGCACGTAGCCGATGTCCTGGGCGGTCTTGAGCTGGGCCTGGAACACGTTGTCGCGCCGCTCCACGTTGCGCAGCAGCAGTCCCATCAGCAGCAGGGACAGCAGCGAACTGGCCGCCGACACCGAGCACAGGCCCAGGTCGATCAGCAGCGCGGCCAGCAGCATGCCGGGGCGCATGGTGGCCGGCACCTTGCACAGACGCGTCGCGGCGGCATACAAACCGTAGGACAGCAGGGCGATCGCCGCGCCGAGCACCAGCTTGCCGCCCTGGCGCATCAGTTCCTCGCCGAAGCCGGTGGTGGCATCGATGCCCTGGCTGCGCGTCCACGCCATCGTCAGCGCCAGCATCAGCAGCGCGACCAGGCTGCTCAGGCCGACCATGTTGGCGGTGGCGAAGGTGCTGGTGCCGCTGGCGTTCTCGTCGGCCGCCATCGAATTGACGATGACCGGATTCACCGCGATCAGGATCGAGGCGATGAAGATCGATGCGCCCCATGGCAGCCCGAGCAGGCGCAGGGTCACGGCCACCGCGACGCAGCGCGCCAGCGTGGCCAGCAGCAGGCTGCCGCCCTGGCGGCCGCTCTTGAGCAGCCAGGCCAGGTCCATCTTGCGGCCGACCTCGAACAGCACCAGGGCCGAGGCGGCGTTGAGCAGTTCCTGGAATTGCGCCAGCAGCGGACGGTCGATCAGGTTGCCGCCGGTTGCGCCCAGCAGCAGCCCGGCCAGCACGGCCCCATACAGCTTGGGCACCTTGAAGCGCTGCAGCAGCATGCCGAGCACCAGTGCCAGCATCAGGCCGGCGCCCAGTACCGCCAGCGGCGACAACAGCCACAGGGGCGTCGAGAAATCTTCATTCATGGCGGGCCTCCCAGGCGTGGGCAAGGGTGCTCAACTCGCGCTCGAGCACGGCGGCGCGCGCCTTGGCCGCCTCCTGCAGGGCGGGTGCGGGGGCGGCCGGCAGTTCGCTCGAGATGCGCGCGCGCACGATGCCGCCCTCGCCGCGCAGCGGGATCCACAACTGGCCCGATACCGTCGTGTTCTCGCGCCAGACGGCGAGGAACTTGGCGCCGGTACGGTCGCCGGAGATCGAGGGTTCGATCAGGCTGAAGTTGCGCAGCCACTCGGCGGCCGGGAAGCGCCGCGCCAGCAGCACCTGCATCGCGCTGCGCTGCTCCAGGCGGGCGTCGTCGCGCGAATAAGGCAGGTGCATCTGGGCCTGGCCCAGGCTGGCCGTGCGCAGGTCGAGGCAGCTCGCCTCGCTGACCCAGCGCCAGCTGTCGGCCGCCAGCAGGCGCGGCTTGCCGTTGGTGGCGTCCAGCCAGGCTGTCATCAAGGGCGTACGCTGCGGCGCCGGATTGGCGGCGTCGATCGCGCGCACCGCCGCGGCGACCTTGTTCCAGTGGCCGGCCTGCCAGTTGCGGGTCGGAAGCCGGTCGGATGGACGCCAGCGCCACAGCACCGCCGACCACTGCCCGCCCTCCCCTTGCCAGACCATGCCGGCCTGCACCCTGCCGCCGGTCTGGACCAGCATCGACTGGCCGTTCCAGGCCGTGCTCCATGGACGCAGCACCGCGCCGACCCCGGCGCCGAGGCGGTGCCAGGCAATCGCCGGCGCCGGCAGGCAGGTGTTGGGGCTGGCGGAGACGTCCTGCCAGTAGAGCATTTCGAGGTGCTGGCTCCAGGCGCAATGGCGCAGCGTCGGCGCGCCCAGGGTGGCCAGGCCGGATTCGATCGGCGCCGCGCAGTTGCCGGCGCGGGTGCCGGTCAGCTGGGTGAAATCGGCAACCGGCGGCGGCGCGGACTTGCGGCCTGCCGCGGCGGCATCGGGAACATGGAATGCGCCCAGCGCCAGCATGGCGACCAGCATGGCTGCCGGAGGGCGGCGCTTGGACATGGACGTGACGATCCGTGCTGCATGGGTCGTCGGGGAAAACGGTGCGTTCAAGTTTCCTCCGGTGGGGCGCACAGGGAAAGCTCCAGCTTCGGCCTGGCGGTGGGCCGGCAGGCGCCGCGATCGCGCCAGCCGCGGCAGGATGGGCCGCGGCACCGAAAAAAGTCCCCCGGCACGATGCGGGGGACGAAAAGAAACGGACTCAACCGCCTCATCGCTGATCGGGTGCCGGGCCGTTGCTGGCTGGCACCACCCACCTATGATGGACTAAAAATAGTGCGAAGGCAACCCAATTTGTCCAAATGTATTTATATGCATGGCGCGCGGGCGGTTCATTCCTGACGCATGTGCAGCAGCGGATAAGGGCGACCGGCGTCATCGGTGGGCGAACGTCCCACCGCCGTGAATCCCATGTGGCGGTAGAAACCGACCGCCTGCAGGTTCTGCTCGTTGACGTCGACCGTAAGGCGTCCGGCGATGCTTTCGGCGTGCGCCAGCAAGCGGCGCCCTGCTCCCTGGCCGCGGCTGGCCGGGTCGATGAACAAGGCGTCCACGTGAGCGCCGCTCAGTCCCAGGAAACCGCAGGCGCGGCCGGTTTCGTCCAGCGCGACCCATACGCGGGTGGCCGGCAGGTAGTGTTCGGCGACCAGCGTATCGATCTCACGGAAGTCGGCGTCGAGCAGGAAGTCGTGGGTGGCGCGCACGCTGGCGCGCCAGATCTCCGCCAAGGCGGCGGTGTCGGATTCGGTCGATAGGCGAATATTCATGGTGTTTTTTTTGCAAAGAGCGCAATTGTGCCTCAAAGCAGGCTTACTGTGCTTACAATCGTGACAATGCGCGGGGAGGACGTATGGCATTGCCGATATGGCTGCAAGCGGGATTGTGGGGATTGCTGGCAGGCGGCGCCCTGCTGGTCGGCGCCGCCGCCGGTTACCGGCTCGCGGTGCCGCAGCGCCTGATCGCCGCCGTCATGGCCTTCGGCAGTGGCGTCCTGATCTCGGCGCTTTCCTTCGAACTGATGGAACATGCCTTCCACACCGGCGGATTCGCCTCGACGGCGCTGGGCTTCCTGGGCGGCGCCGCGGTGTACACGCTGGCCAACTGGTGGCTGTCGCACCGCGGCGCGCGCCACCGCAAGCGCTCCGGATGCCAGCCGCCGGCCAGCGAGAACGGCGCCAGCGGTACGGCGATCGCGGTCGGCGCCGTGCTCGACGGGATCCCCGAATCGATCGTCATCGGCCTGTCGATGCTGGGCGGGCGCGGCGTCAGCGTCGTCGCGGTGGCGGCGATCTTCCTGTCCAACATTCCGGAAGGCCTGTCGAGCGCCGCCGGCATGAAGCGCGCCGGGCGCTCCGCGCGTTACATCTTCGGGATCTGGGGCGGCATTGCCCTGGCCTCCGGCGTCGCCGCCCTGCTCGGCTACGCGGTGTTTCGCCACTTCTCGCCGCAGGTGGTGGCGGCCACCACCGCAGTGGCGGCCGGCGGCATACTGGCCATGCTGGTCGATACCATGATCCCCGAAGCCTTCGAGGAAACCCACGATTTCGCCGGCCTGATCACGGTGGCGGGCTTCCTGGCCGCGTACTCCCTCAGCAAGCTGGGGGGCTAGGGCTAGGCTTCGGCCTGCGCATGAAAGCCGGTACCATCCCAGCGCGGCAGGTCCGGCTCGGCGCGGGCCGGTACCGCCCTGGCAGCATACGCAGGCCCGAGCCGGGCGAGCAGGCGCGGAAAGGCCCGGCAATAGCTCGACTGGACGCCGGCCACATGGGCCAGGTCGGCGTAGCCGATCACCTGTCCCGGCGGCACCGCCTCGATCACGCGGGCCACGCGCTCGCGCCAGTCTTCCGGCATCACGGGCAAGCGCTCTTCCAGCACGACGACCGGATCGCCGACGCCGATCTCGCCACCCGCGAGCACCCGGGCCAGGATGCCTCGCCTGGCGCCAACGGCGCGCGTCAGGCCGGGTGCATGCTGCTCCAGGCTGCCGCAGGCTTCGCACTGGAAGCTCAGGCGCAGCCGCACTTGCACGCCGATGCGCAGTACTGTGCCGGAGGCCATGCCGGCGGTGTCGAGGTCGAGCAGCAGGTTTTCACGCAGGGAGTGCGGCGGCAGCGCCAGGGTGTCATAGGCGGCTGTCCCGGCAAGCAGCACCTGCCGTGGCGAACGCGCATCGGCGTGGATATCGCCGGCCAGGCCGCGGCCGGCCATGGCTTCGACGCGCTCGACGCTTGCCGGCGCCGGCGTGCCGGACCCGCGCACGGCGATCGCGCGCACCGTTCCAGGCTCCCGGACCATCTCGGCCTACCGGGCGCCGGCGGGCGCTGCCGGATGCGCGCGCAGGTAGGCCAGCAGGTCGGCGATCTGGCGCTCGCTGCGCAAGCCCCAGAAACGCATCTTGTTGCCTGGGACGACCTCGTCCGGGTCGCGCAGGAAGGCGGCCAGGTTCTTTTCGTTCCAGACAAAGCCGGCCTTCTTGAGCGCGGGCGAATAGTCGAAATCGGCGGCGGAGCCGGCGCGGCGGCCGAGGATGCCGTTGAGTTGCGGGCCGAAATTGCTGCGCGCGCCGGGCCCGACCTGGTGGCAGTTGGCGCAGCGCTGGAAGGCGGCCTTGCCGGCAGCGACAGGATCGGCGGCCTGCAGCGCCGGAGCGGCAAGCGACAGGGCCAGGCAGGCCGGCAGCAGACGCGATTTCATGGCTTGATCCCTACTTCACCCGCTGCTTCTCGAGCTTGCGCGCGAGCGTGCGCCGGTGCAGCCCGAGGCGGCGCGCCGCTTCCGAGATGTTGAAGTCGGTCTCGGCCAGCACCGCATGGATGCGCTCCCACTCCAGCGTCTTGATGGACGTGGAACGGTTGCTGACCTCGACGTCGGTGTTGCCGGCGACGTGCCCGAAGGCGGCCTCGATGTCGTCGGTGTTGGACGGCTTTGCCAGGTATTGCACCGCGCCCAGCTTGATCGCTTCCACAGCGGTGGCGATGCTGGCGAAGCCGGTCAGCACCACGATCAGCATGTCCGGGTCGTGCTCGTGCAGCAGCTGCACGCAGGCCAGTCCCGAGCTGTTGCCCTTGAGCTTCAGGTCGACCACCGCGTAGCCGGGCGTATGCGCCGCCAGCAAGGCCGCCGCTTCCTCCTGGCCCGATGCGACCAGCACCCGGTAGCCGCGCCGCTCGAACGAGCGGTTCAGGGTGCGCGCGAACGCCTCGTCGTCTTCGATGATGAGCAGCAGGCGCTCAGTAGTGTCTGTCAAATGCCTTCCTCTTCCAGTTCGATGCTTGCCAGCGGCAGCCGCAGGCTGACCTGCGCCCCGCCCTCCGCCCGGTTGGCGGCCACCACCGAACCGCCCAGCTTGCGCACCACGTTCACGGCCAGGAACAGGCCCAGGCCGCGCCCCGGCTTGGCCTTGGTCGACTGGTAGGGCTTGCCGATCTGGCCGAGCATGCCCGGCGCGAAGCCCGGCCCGCGGTCGGTGACCATCACATGCAGGATGCCGTCCTCGATCATGGCGTCCAGGCCGACCCAGTCGGGCGAGGCCTCGAGCGCATTGTCGAGCAGGTTGTCGATGGTCTGCTTGAGCGCCGAATCGGACGCGACCGGCCTGTCTTCCAGGATACGGTTATTGTACTGGAAGCTCGCTACCTGGCGGCTCCCGCGCCAGCTGCTCACCACGCCGTCGAGGAAGCTGCGCACGGTGGTGCGCACCGCCGATTCGCCGCGCGCTTCGCCCGCCGACAGCAGGATGCCGCTGACGATGGCCTTGCAGCGCTGGAGCTGGGTCTGCATCTCGGTGATTTCCCCGAGCAGGTCGGGGTCGTTGCGGAACTGCGGCATGCGCTTCCAGTCGCCCAGAATCACCGAGACCGTGGCCAGCGGCGTGCCCAGTTCGTGGGCGGCGCCGGAGGCCAGCAGGCCCATGCGTACGATATGTTCTTCTTCGACCGCCTGCTGGCGCAGCGCCGCGAGCTGGGCGGCCTTGTCGCGCAGGGTGTCGGAAATGCGCGAGATGAACATCACCAGCAGCGCCGCGTTGAGCGCGAAGCACACCAGCAGGCCCTGGATGTAGAGGCTGGCGATCCCGCGCGCATGGTCGAACGGCAGCGCGAGCGGCTGGGCATACATGGCCAGGCCGGCCATGCAGGCGATGGTGATCAGGACGATCGTCCAGGTCCACAGCGCTTCCAGCAGCACCGCCGACAGGATCACCTGCAGCAGGTAGAGGAAGGCGAAGGGATTGGTGATGCCGCCCGACAGGTAGAGCAGCACGGTCAGGCTGGCCACGTCCACCAGCAGGGCCATGAACATCTCGCTGTTCGACACCGGCCGGCGCTCGTGCCAGCGCAGGTGGCTGGCCACGTTGAAGGCGATCAGGCAGGCCAGCACCTGCAGCATGGGCAGCAGCGGCAGCTCGATCCCGAAGATCAGGATCGCCGCGGCGATGGTCGTGACCTGGCCGATCACGGCGATCCAGCGCAGCTCGATCAGCTGCAGCATGTTCTTGTGGCCGGCGGCGAACTCGACGTTCGCGGCGGCCGCCTGGGGCGAGCTGCGGGCCGCCTTGGCGAAGAAATCGAGGGGGTTCTGGATCATGCCCGTGGGGTAGCGTCAGTCATCGTCGCGCATTGTAGCGCCATGACGGCTGACCCACCACCATGCAACCAGCACCATCAGGGCCAGCGCATACCAGGTAAGGGCATAGACGAGGTGATTGTTGACGAAGGAGACCACGGTCAGGCCGCCGACGGCGCGCTCGGGCGCAGCTTGCGGATCCTGGTTTTTACCGGCATCGACAAAGAACGGCGCGACCACAGGAGCGCCGTTCGGTGCGCCCCCCTGCAGGCCGCGCGCGGCGGCCAGCGCCTGCACGTCGCGCGAGAACCAGCGGTTGTTCGCCGGATCGTTCTCGCGCAGGAAGCCGCCGCCTGGTTCGCTGATGCGCAGCAGGCCCGTGACCTCGACCGCTTCCCCACCGTTCGCGCAGGGATCGGCGGCGGCACGGCGGGCGGGATAGGTCCCGGGTTTGTTGTCGGCGGCAGGAATGAAGCCGCGGTTGATGAAGACGATATGGCCCTCCGCCGTGCACAGCGGCGTGAGCAGCCAGAACCCCGCGCCCAGCTCGGAAACAGCCTGGACGGGAGCGGTGAATTCGTAGAGGTAGTGCCCGGCAAGGCGTACGCGCCGGTATTCGTCGGATTCCTTGCTCACCTGCGCCCAGCGGGCAGGCGGCGGCGGCGCGACGGGCTCCGCGTGAACGCGCGATTCGACGCGTTCGATCAGGTCCAGTTTCCATTGCAGGCGGACCACCTGCCAGGTTCCCAGAGCCAAAAACAGCGCGGCCAGCAGCAGCGCCGCCACCCCCAGCACGCGGCGCGCGAAGGCGCTGCGTGGAGGATGCGTCGGCGGCACTGCTTGCTGGTCGCGCGGGTGCTGCATTTACTGCATGTCGTGCATGCCGTGGGTGGTGTCGCTTGCCCCACCCATGGCCGGCATCATGTTGGCGTTCATGTGTGCCATGACCCAGATCGAACCGGCCAGCACGATGACCAGCAGGACCACGGTCAGGATCAGCGCCATCATGTTCCAGCCGCCTTCCGACTTCGAGTTCATGTGCAGGAAATAGATCATCTGCACGACGAACTGGACGGCGGCGAAGCCCATGATCACGTACTTCGTCGTCTCCGGCGGCAGCACGTTGCCCATGACGAGCCAGAACGGGATCGCAGTCAGGATCAGCGACAGCACGAAGCCGATCGCGTAATCCTTCATCGAGTAGTGGGTCACGAAGCTGGTATGGCCGTCGTGGTCATGCTCGTGGTGGTGGATGTGTTCGCTCATGGCAGCACTCCCATCAGGTAGACAAAGGTGAACACGCCGATCCAGACGACGTCCAGGAAGTGCCAGAACAGCGACAGGCACTGCAGGCGGCGGAAGTTCTCGGTCGTGATGCCGTGCTTTGCCAGCTGGACCATCAGGGTCACCAGCCAGATCGCGCCGAACAGCACGTGCAGGCCGTGGGTGCCGACCAGCGCGAAGAACGCGGTCAGGAAGCCGCTGCGCTGCGGACCGGCGCCCTGGTGGATCAGGTGCAGGAACTCATAGATTTCCAGCGACAGGAAGGCCGCGCCCAGCAGGCCGGTGACGCCCATCCACAGCAGCGTCGCGCCCAGCTTCTTGGCCTGGGCCGAGATCATCGCGATACCGAAGGTGATCGACGACAGCAGCAGGAAGCCGGTGTTAATGGCGATCAGCGTCAGGTCGAACAGCTCGGCGCCGGTCGGACCGCCGGCGTAGTTACGGCCCAGCACCGCATAGGTGGCGAACAGGGACGCGAAGATGAGGCAGTCGCTCATCAGGTAGATCCAGAAGCCCAGCAGCGTGCCGTGCTCAGGATGGTGCTCGCGCACCATGTAGCGCGCGGTCACCTCGTCGGCGGTCAGGCCGCCGGGAATGGTTGCTTTAATTTCAGACATAGCTCTTCAGCAGACGGGTATGCGCTTCCTCGGTGCGGGCCACTTCTTCCGCCGGGATGTAGAAATCGCGCTTGTAGTTGAACGTGTGGATGATGATCGCGGCCATCATGGCGACGAAGGACACGGCGACCAGCAGCCACATGTGCCAGATGATCCCGAAGCCCACCACAGCCGACAGTGCCGAGATGACGAAGCCGGCCCAGGTGTTCTTGGGCATGTGGATCGGCACGAAGTCCTTCAGCGGACGCTGGTAGCCGTTCTTCTTCATGTCGGCGAAGGTGTCGTTGTCATGCACCACCGGGGTGAACGCGAAGTTGTAGTCCGGCGGCGGCGACGAGGTCGCCCACTCCAGGGTACGGCCGTCCCACGGGTCGCCGGTGACGTCGCGCAGCTTGGCGCGGTCTTTCCAGGTGAAGAAGCACTGCAGCAGCAGCGCACCGATACCGGCGGCGATCATCAGGGTGCCGAACAGCGAGATCTGGAACAGCGGCTGCAGTTCCGGGTCTTCGAAGTGGCTGGTACGACGGGTCACGCCCATGAAGCCGAGGATGTACGGCGGCAGGAAGGCGAACCAGAAGCCGATCGACCACATCCAGAACGACACGTGGCCCCAGAACTGGTTGAGCTTGACGCCGAACATCTTCGGTGCCCAGTAGTTGAAGCCGGCGAACAGGCCGAACACGACGCCGCCGATGATCACGTTGTGGAAGTGCGCGATCAGGAACAGCGAGTTGTGCAGCACGAAGTCGGCCGCCGGGATGGCCAGCATCACGCCGGTCATGCCGCCGATGACGAAGGTCAGCATGAACGACACGGTCCACATCATCGGCAGTTCGAAGCGGATACGGCCGCGGTACATCGTGAACAGCCAGTTGAAGATCTTCGCGCCGGTCGGGATCGAGATGATCATCGTCGTGATGCCGAAGAACGAGTTGACGCTCGCGCCGGAACCCATGGTGAAGAAGTGGTGCAGCCACACCAGGTAGGACAGGACCATGATCACGCAGGTCGCATAGACCATGGAGGTATAGCCGAACAGGCGCTTGCCGCAGAAGGTCGAGACGACTTCCGAGAAGATGCCGAAGGCCGGCAGGATCAGGATGTAGACCTCGGGGTGGCCCCAGATCCAGATCAGGTTCACGTACATCATCGCGTTGCCGCCACGGTCGTTCGTGAAGAACGCGGTGTCGAACAGGCGGTCCATGCCCAGCATGGCCAGCACGGCGGTCAGGATCGGGAAGGTGATCACGATCAGGATGTTGGTGCACAGCGAGGTCCAGACGAACACCGGCATCTTCATCAGGCCCATGCCCGGAGCGCGCATCTTGACGATGGTGACGATCAGGTTGACCCCGGAAAGCAAGGTACCTACCCCCGCGATCTGCAATGACCAGATGTAGTAGTCGACCCCGACCCCCGGACTTGCCAGGATGCCCGACAGCGGCGGATAGGCCAGCCAGCCGGTACGTGCGAATTCACCCACGAACAGCGAGGCCATGACCAGCACGGCGCCCATGGTGGTCATCCAGAAGGAGAAGTTGTTCAGGAACGGGAAGGCCACGTCGCGGGCGCCGATCTGCAGCGGCACGACGTAGTTCATCAGGCCCGTCACGAACGGCATCGCCACGAAGAAGATCATGATCACGCCGTGGGCGGTGAAGATCTGGTCGTAGTGGTCCGGCGGCAGGAAGCCCTTGTTGGCGCCGAAGGCGAATGCCTGCTGGGCGCGCATCATCAGTGCGTCGGCAAAGCCGCGCAGGAACATGATGATGCCGAGGATCATGTACATGATACCGATTTTCTTGTGGTCGATACTGGTAAACCAGTTGTTCCACAAGTTGCCCCACTGGCGGAAGTGGGTGATCAGGGCCACCAGGGCCAGACCACCGACGATCACGCCGGCGAAGGTCGCGAGCAGGATCGGTTCGTGGAACGGAATCGCGTCCCAGCTGAGCCGACCGAAGAGTAGCTTCGTCAGGTCGAGAGAGTCTTGCATGATTACTTCTTCACAGAATTATTAGGAATGCCGACGGCCGGGCCACCGGCTTCCGGCGTGATGCACATTTCCGCTTCCGCCAGCTGGGCCATCTGTTCCAGCTGGGCCTTGCTCGGCAGGCGCTTGGCCGCGGCCGCGATCGCGTTGCGCTTGTGGTCCTGGGCCATCTGCTCGTTCATGCAGACGTTGCCTTCGGCCACGCAGCGGTTCAGGATGCGGTTGAACAGCGCGGTTTCCACCTGGCCGTAGTAGCGCACCGGCTCACGCACGGACGGCTTTTCCAGGGTCAGGTAGTCGGCGCGGTCCAGCAGGCCCGGCTTGGACTTCATGTTCTGCACCCAGGCGTCGAATTCGCCGCCGGTCACGCCCTTGTAGGCGAAGTGCATGTGCGAGAAGCCCTCGCCGCTGAAGTTGGCGGACAGGCCCTTGTAGTCGCCCGGCTTGTTCAGCACGGCGTTCAGGGTCGTCTCCATGCCCGGCATCGCGTAGATCATGCCGGCCAGCGTCGGGATGTAGAAGGTGTTCATCACGGTCGACGAGGTGATCTTGAAGCGGATCGGCACGTCCACCGGGGTGACCAGTTCGTTCACCGAAGCGATACCCTGCTCCGGATAGATGAACAGCCACTTCCAGTCGAGTGCCACGACCTGCACTTCGAGCGGCTTGGTCGAGGCCGGGATCGGGCGGTTTTCGTCGAGGCGGTCGAGCGGACGATACGGGTCCAGCTTGTGGGTCGAGACCCAGGTGATCAGGCCGAGGACGATGATGATGAGCAGGGGCGCGCCCCAGATCACGAGCTCGAGCTTGGTCGAGTGGTCCCAGTCCGGTTCATATTTTGCATTCGCGCTCTTGCGATAACGCCATGCGAACAGGACCGTCAGGATCATCACCGGGACGATGATGATCAACATGAGCAGGACAGAAATGGTAATCAGGTCTGCCTGCTGTTTTGCAATATCGCCAGTGGGATTCATGACGACCGTGTTGCAGCCGGCGAGCGCTGCAAGCGGAAGTAATGGGAGTCCGCGGCGGACAATTTTAGGAATCATGCTAGGTATCTAACGTTACATGGGAATAAGAACATGCTACTGTAACGCCAACGGCCTACGGCAACCATTGGACACTTTGTCCCACCCTTGCTATATTGCAATTACGACATTGCTGGCATTGTCGGAAAATACAATAGAAAACAGGGTGCGACGTTCGAGCTGCTGCAGGCCGTGTTGACCCCAAGGAGACGAAGATATGCAAAGCACGACGACGTACGGCGGCGCAGGTGCCGCTCCCATCACCCACCCTACCAGCGGGGCTCGCAACATCAACGCCCGGGACGGCGAGATCCACCCGGGAGAAATTGCCGTCGGCGTGGTCATTGGCCGCGCCTCGGAATATTTCGAGTTCTTCGTCTACGCAATTGCTTCAGTACTAGTGTTCCCAGCGGTTTTTTTCCCGTGGGCCGACCGGCTTGAAGCGACACTCTACTCGTTTATCGTTTTTTCGTTCGCATTCATCGCGCGCCCCCTCGGCACCGTGGTGTTCATGTGGCTGCAGACCCGCTTCAGCCGCGAAATCAAGCTCACGGTTGCCCTGTTCCTGATGGGCACCAGTACCTGCGTGATCGCCTTCCTGCCCTCGTATGACCGGATCGGCGTAGCGGCGATCGTCATCCTGTCCCTGATGCGCATCGGCCAGGGCGTCGCCCAGGGCGGCTCCTGGGATGGCCTGCCCTCGCTGCTGGCATTGAGCGCGCCGGAAAACAAGCGCGGCTTCTACGCCATGCTGGGCCAGCTGGCGGCCCCGGTCGGCTTCCTGATCGCCGCCGGCCTGTTCGCCTACCTGCTCGCCAACCTGTCGCAGGACGACTTCCTGGTGTGGGGCTGGCGCTTCCCGTTCTTCTGCGCCTTCGCGATCAACATCGTGGCCCTGTTCGCCCGCTTGCGCCTGGTGTCGACCAGCGAGTATTCGCGCCTGCTCGATGCCCACGAGCTCGACCCGGCCCCGGTCGGCGAACTGGTGAAATCGCAGGGCAGCAACATCGCCATCGGCGCCCTGGCCGCCCTCGCCAGCTACGCCCTGTTCCACCTGGTGACGGTGTTCCCGCTGTCCTGGATCCAGCTCTACGATACCCGTCCGATGGACGAGTTCCTGCACATCCAGATGTGGGGCGCCGGCCTGGCCGTGCTGGCAATCTTTGCCTCCGGCTTCATCGCCGACCGGGTCGGCCGCCGCACCACCCTCGGCACCCTGGCCGTGCTGATCGGCCTGTTCTCGCTCGCCGTGCCTTCGCTGATGGACGGCGGCGTCACCGGCCAGAACACCTTCATCCTGGTCGGCTTCGCGCTGCTGGGCCTGTCCTACGGCCAGGCTGCCGGCGCGGTGACCGCGAACTTCAAGCAGCAGTACCGTTACACCGGCGCGGCCCTGACATCGGACCTGGCCTGGCTGGTCGGCGCGGCCTTCGCCCCGCTGGTCGCACTGGGACTGTCGGCGCACTTCGGCCTGGGCTATGTGTCGCTGTACCTGTTGTCGGGTGCGGTCGGCTCGCTGGCTGCACTGAGCCTGAACCGCGCACTGGAAATCCGCGACTGAGTTTTTCAAGCCAGACGTGAAAACGCCCCGCGGCGCCTGGCGCCCGGGGCGTTTTTTCGTGCCGTGGCACTGCTTCAGGCCAGTGTGTAGAGCGGCGGTTCGGCAATCAAGCCCTGCTTGACGGCGCGCGTGATCTCATCGACCAGCACCTCGGCGGCGCCCGCCTCGAGCGCGGCGAAGCAGCGTGCGACAACGGTGTCCGGGCTCAGCTTGGGCAGATCGAAACCGCGGGTCAGGTCGGTGTCGATCATTCCGACGTGTACGCCCAGCACTTGCGTGCCCTGCTCGCGCAGCGCATCCCATACCCCATTGGTGAAGCTCCAGGCGGCCGCCTTGGTCACGGCGTAACCCGCCAGCGCCGGATTGCTTTTCCAGCTCGCGACCGACAGCACGTTCACGAAAGCGCCGCCACCGTTGCGCTCCAGCACCGGGGCGAAGTGCCGGCTCATGTTCAGGATGCCGAATACGTTCGTTTCCAGCATCCAGCGCAGCGCCTCCTCGCCATCCTCGGCCAGCAGGCTCCCGGTACCCGCTACCCCGGCATTGTTGACGACGAGGTTGACGTCGCCCAACTCCGCGGCCAGCCTCGCCACGGCCGCGGCGTCGGTGACGTCCAGTCGCACCGGGATGAGGCCTTCCAGCGCGACCGATTCCGGCTTGCGCGCCGCCGCATAGACCTTTTTCGCCCCGCGCGCCAGGGCCTGGTGCGCGAATTCGGCGCCAAGGCCGCGGTTGGCGCCGGTGATGAGGACGGTGGCATTCTGGATGTGCATGGCATTTCCTTTCGGGTCAGAAGGACGAACAGGGAAATATGATGACCTTCATATGACGATCATCATATTATGATTCAAAAAAATAGTGCTCATCATATGATCTGAATCATATTCAGGCACCGAGCTTGGCCACCCTTTTACCGGTCGCCGACGACATCAGGCAGGACGAGAGGCGAACAAGGTCACCAGCGACTGGCGGGCGGTAGCCAGCGCCGCCCTGCCCTCGGCGTTATCACCCTGGATGCGGGCCAGCTGCAGGTTGCCCACCAGGGCCCCGGCAATCACACCGGCAAGGGATGGGTCGGCGCCTTCCGGCAAGACCGACGCAACCCGGCGCACCAGGCGGTCGACGCGCTGCGCCGAGGCGATGCGCACCGGCTGGTCCTGGCGCGGCATTTCGCTCGCCAGCGCGCCGACCACGCAGCCATGCTCCGGATGCGCGAGGTGCTCGTCGGACAAGTAGAGCTCGATCAGCGCCTGCAGGGCATCGCCGGTCTCCAGCGCGCGCGCGGCGATGCGCTCGTCCAGCACGGCGCTGCTGATGGCGCCGGCGTGCTCGATCGCCTCGACCAGCAAGGCATCGCGCGACTCGAAATGGGCGTAGAAGCCGCCATGGGTCAGGCCGGCCTCTTTCATCACCTCGGCTACGCCGACGCCGGCGTAACCGTGGCGCCGCACGGCCCGGCTGGCCGCCTCGACGATGCGATGATGGGACTGCTCGCGCTTGCTGGCCTTGGCCGATGTGTTCATGGCGCCTCCGAAATATGATGAATGTCATATTACGCCTATCATATTTCCGAAGTCAAGCGCCGCATACAAGATCCTCGGTGAATCTTCGCCATCGGAGCAGGTCAAAGTTTCCAGTCACACGGAGCGCGCCATGACACGCAAGGAACTGATCACGATCGCAGCCGGCGCGGCCCGGATGGAGGGCATGCTCGAGCTTCCGGCAAGCCCGATCGGCATGGTGCTGTTCGCGCACGGCAGCGGCAGCAGCCGCCACAGCCCGCGCAATGGCCTGGTCGCCGCACGCCTGCGCGATGCCGGGGTCGGCAGCCTCCTGCTCGACCTGCTCAGCGCGCACGAAGAGCGCAGCTACGAAAACCGCTTCGACATCGCCCTGTTGACCGACCGACTCGGGCAGGCCGCCGCCTGGCTCGGCACCGACCCGCTCAGCGCGCCCCTGTCGCTCGGCCTGTTCGGCGCCAGCACCGGCGCGGCCGCGGCCTTGCAGCTGGCGGCGCGCGACGGCTCGGGAATCGCGGCGGTCGTGTCGCGCGGCGGGCGTCCCGACCTGGCCGGCCCGGCGGCGCTGGCCGCCGTCGTTGCCCCCACGCTCCTGATCGTCGGCGGCGACGACGGCGTGGTGGTCGACCTGACCCGCCAGGCGCTTTCCGAACTGCGCTGCGACAAGCGCCTGCTGGTCATTCCCGGCGCCACCCATCTGTTCGAGGAGCCGGGCAAGCTCGACGAAGTCGCCCAGGCCGCTACCGACTGGTTCGTCCGGCACCTGGGTCCAAGGTGAACGGCGCGTCCGCGGCAACGCTGCGGCTGGTGCTCGTGGACCATCACGCCAGCGCCGTATCGAGCACCGTCATCAGGATGAAGCCGAACACCAGGGCGATGCTGGCGAAGGTGCCGTTGCCGTTCTGGCGGTATTCGGGAATCACGTCATTGACGATCACCAGCAGCATCGCCCCGCCCGCCGCCGCCAATGCAAAGGGCAGCAAGCCGCCGGCGATGCCGATCAGCGCGACGCCGAAGACGGCCGCCACCGGCTCGATCAGGCCGGAGACGACGCCCAGGCCGACCGCGGTCAGGCGGCTGTAGCCAACCGTGCGCAGAGCCAGCGCCACCACCAGGCCTTCCGGGACGTCCTGGATCGAGATCCCGGTAGCCAGCGCATTGGCCTTTTCGATGTCGATGCCGGCGTAGCCGACGCCGATCGCCATCCCTTCGGGCAGGTTGTGCAGGGCCACGGCCCAGACGAACAGCCAGGCGCGGCGGATCGACACGCCGGCATCGCCCCGGTCGAGGATGGCGTCTGATTGCACGGCGCGGCCGAGCAGCAGGATCGCGCCCGCCCCCGCCATGATCCCGGCGCCGGTCATCAGGCTTGCTTCCCAGCTGCCGGCGCCGGCGGCCTTGGCCGCGGCAATGGACGGGATCACGAGCGAAAACGCGGTCGCGCCGAGCATCACGCCGGCGCCGAAACCGAGGAAGCAGTCGTAGCTGCGTTTCGAGAAATTCTGTGCGAACAGGACCGGCAAGGTGCCCAGCGCGGTGGCCGCCGCGGCGGTGCCGCCGCCCAGCAGGGCAAGGCGCATCTTGGGATTCGCGTTCATGATCTGTTCGGCCAGGCTGCCGAGCAGGAGGATGCAGCCGACGCCGCAGATGAGGAAGCCGACGACGCGGCGGAAAGTCAGCGCGCGCAGCAGGGCGCGCACTGCGATGAGCCGGTTGTCATGCGCTTTGTCAGCATTCGTATCCATGCAAACCCTAAGAAATACCGCGCGGCCGGCCTGGGCGGGCCGCGCGACGCGTGCTTACTTCTTCATTGCCTTCATGCCCTTGGCGGTGCCCTTGTCCTGGGGCTTGCTCATGCCGGTGTCGTCGAGCTGGCCGCCTTTCGAGCCGAGCTCGGCGCTACCCATGGCGCTTCCGGACTGTCCTGCCATCGTACCACCGCCGGCCGACTGCATGCTCATACCGAGTTCGGCGCCGGTGCGCGGCGAGGACATCGGGTCGGACATGGTGCGCATCGCCATCTGCTTCAGGATGTCGATGTCGCCGCTCGGCAGGGCCACTTCGGCCTCGCCCGACCCGCCGTCGACCGCCATCTGCTTCTCGCGATCGGTGACGAAGTCCCAGTCGGCGCCCTGGTTCCAGGGGCCGCGCATCTCGCCCGGGCCCTGCGACATGTTGTAGTACACGCTGGCAAAGCGCGGGTCGGCCGGCATTTTCCCTGCCGGGAAGTTCGGCTCGATGGCGTACAAGGCCTTCTCGAAGGACTTCTGGTGCGCCACTTCGCGCGTCATCAGGAAGCCCAGCGCTTCCTTCACGCCGGGGTCGTCGGTGAGCGCGATCAGGCGCTCGTAGACGATCTTGGCGCGCGCCTCGGCGGCGATGTTGGAACGCAGGTCGGCGGTCGGCTCGGTGATCGAATCGATGTAGGCGGCGGTCCAGGGCACGCCCGCGGAATTGACCAGTGGGGTGCCGGCGCCGTACAGGACCTGGGTGATGTGGCTGTCGTTACCCGGCCCGGTGATGGCCTTGAACATATCGGCTTCGCTGTCCACGGCCTCGGCCAGGCGGCCCTTGGCGCCCTTGTTCAGCATGGCAACGATGTGGCCGATCACCTCGAGGTGGCTGAGCTCCTCGGTGGCGATGTCGAACAGCATGTCCTTGCGGCCTGGATCGTCTTCCGAAACAGCCTGGGTAAAGTAGCGCATGGCCGCGGCAAGTTCGCCCTGCGGGCCGCCGAACTGTTCCAGCATCAGGTTCGCCAGGGCTGGATTCGGTTCGCTGACGCGGACCGTGTACTGCAAGCGTTTGTTGTGTGCAAACATGGACAATTCCTCCGATGATGAGTCATTGGGCGCGCCGGGGCGTCGCCGTCCAATGGCACCGGCAGTGGCCGGTAACCGTATATCTCATGTTGGCAGTTTGACCCGGCAGTGAGGATCAGGTGTTCGCGCGTGGCCTTGTAGGACTAGAGCGACAATTAATGAACTTGATGGAAATGTTGAAACTGATAAATAAGAGTATTTATCGGACCGATTTTGTGCGTCATCGAGGATGCGGGCCTGGACGCGCGCCGGTCTGGGGCCCGGGCCGACAGGGGCGCGGCGCGCGCTCCTACAGTAAAGACGAGCGGCACAGCACTACCATGTTGAATATATGACCACAAAGGGGGTAACGATGTTTAATCTGAATAAGCTGAGCCCGACGATTACCAACATGATCCGCTTCGACCATTCGCACGTGATGGTCACCTTCCACCAGTACGAAAAGGACAAGCCGCCGCGCGTCAAGAAGGCGCTGGCCGACACCATCTGCGACGCGCTGGAAATCCACGCGACCCTCGAGGAAGAGATTTTCTACCCGGTGATGCGCCAGCGCGATAGCGGCGAGCCCTTCATGCACAAGGCCGAGCCCGAGCACATGGAAATGCGCCGCCTGATCGCCGAACTGCGCCGCACCAGCGGGTCCGACCCGCGCCACGACAAGCTGGTGATGGAACTGATGCGCGATGTGATGCACCACGTGGCCGACGAGGAAACCACCCTGCTGCCGCACGCCGAGGCCAAGCTGAGCCGCGAGGCCCTGTCCGAGCTGGGCGCCCAGATGACCCGCCGCCGCATGCAACTGGTGGGGCCGAAGGCCGGCAAGCTGGCCAAGGAACATGCGGTCGGCTTCGGCGGCAGCGGCGCCGCCCTGGTCGTGGGCCTGGCCAGCGCGCTGTTCGCCGTCAAGGCCTTCGGGCCGAAGAAGACCTGGAAGTCGAACCCGGCCTGATCAGGCTGAGCACGACACGAAAACCGGCCGCGTGGCCGGTTTTTCTTTGCCCGCTCAGGGACGAAACACCAGGGCCGGATCGAGCGTCGTGCGCCGGCCGATATCATCGAAATGCTTGTCCAGCCAGGCGTCGGCGGCGGCCGCGCCGCGGTCGTGCAGCATCTGCAGGAAGCGCGGCTCGGCATTGAACTTGCTCGAGATGCTCAGCTCCTTCAGGGCGTGCGCGGCGCTGATCAGGTGCAGGCGCACCGGCGCGACCACGGTCGAATCCCCGGCTTCCTCGTCGGGCACCGCGCCGCTGTGCAGCAGCGCGTTCACCTGGCGCAGGAAGCTGATGTTGAAGGCGATCTCGTTGGCGCGGTTGCTGATGTCGGCCATGTTGTGCGGCGTCTCGTTGCGGGCCACCGGATTGATCTGCACCACCAGCAGGTCTTCGGCGCCCGCTTCCACCAAGGGCGCGAGCGGCGGGTTCGCCACGTAGCTGCCATCCCAGTACAGCTCACCCTCGACTTCGGCGGCCGCGAACACGGTCGGCAGGCAGGCCGACGCCATCAGGCGCTGTGCATCGAGTTCTTCACGTCGGAACAGCTTGCCGCCCCCGGTCTTGATGTTGGTGGCACTCACGACCACCTGCAGCTCCTCGCAGGCGCGCACCCGATCGTAATCGATCATCACGCTCAGGAACTGGCGCAGCGGATTCACCGTCAGCGGATTTTCACGCACCGGCCCCGCCAGCGCGCCCGCCATTTCCAGCATCTGGTAGGCCGGCGAATGGCGCATGGTGAAGCCGCCGGCCAGGTGGTCGGCCGGGGTGCGCTGCAGCGGGCTGAACATGGCTGTGCCCGCCAACGCATGCCAAAAACGGTCGAGCGCCCGGCGCGCCCCTGCGCGTCCGCCGCCGCGCGCCATGCCGTCCGCAACCACCGCCGCGTTGATCGCGCCCGCGCTGGCCCCGCTCAGGGCGACGATCTCGAGCCGCTCTTCCTGCAGCAGCCGGTCGAGCACGCCCCATGTGTAGGCGCCGTAAGTACCCCCGCCCTGCAGCCCGAGGCTGATCTTCTTAATAGTCGTGGTCACGTCCGATTCCTTTACATGCAAATAGCCGAAGTCTAGCGATCTGAGTAAATTGACGGCGCTACGCTGCCTGCAGGAATCTTCAGCCCAGCCAGCGCAAGACCGCCGGCACCAGCCAAGGTGCAATCACTGCCGTCAAGGCGCCGTTCAGGCCCATGGCGAGCCCGGCAAAGGCGCCCATCTCGGCGCCAGACTGGAATGCCCGGGCGGTGCCGATGCCGTGCGAGGCCAGGCCCAGGGCGAAACCGCGCGCCGCCGGCGAGGCGATGCGCAGGCGGTCGAACAGCCAGGGGCCGGCAATTGCCCCGAAGATGCCGGTGCCGATCACCAGCGCCGCCGTCAGGGCCGGAATGCCGCCCAGGCGCTCCGACACCGCCATCGCGATCGGCGAGGTGGCCGATTTCGGGCCCAGGGTGGCGGCCAGCTGTGGGCTCGCGTCCAGCAGCAGCGCGATGGCCACGCTGGAGACGATCGCCGTCACCGATCCCAGCACCAGGGCGCATGCCAGCGCTCGGCCGGCCTTGCGCAGGCGTGGCAGCTGGCGCACCAGCGGCAACGCCAGCGCCACCGTGGCGGGGCCAAGCAGGAAGTGCACGAACTGGGCGCCGGCGAAGTAGCGCTGGTAGGACATGCCGGACAGCCACAGCACGAAGGCCACCAGGGCGATCGAGATCGCCACCGGATTGGCCAGCGGCGCGCCCTTGAAGAAGGCGGTGATGCGGTGCGCCGCCAGGTAGGCACACAGGGTCATGGTCAGGCCCAGCAGCGGCGAGGCGGACAGGTAGACCCAGAATTGGGAGAACTCGTTCAGCTCAAGCATCGCCGGCCTTGTTCCCGAGTCCACGCAGCAGCAGGCCGGTCACCGCCAGCGTCAGGGCGGTGCTGGCGATGAGCGAGGCGAGGATGGCGAACCAGTGGCCGCTGCCGCTGGCCGCGGTGGCCACGATGCCGACGCCGGCCGGCACGAATAGCAGGGACAGGTGCGACAGCAGGGTATTGGCGGCTTCCTCGATGCGCTTCTCCAGCGGCGGCCAGGCCAGCAAGGCGGCCATCAGGAGCAGCATGCCGGCCACCGGGCCGGGAATCGGGAGCTTCAGGAGGAAGACGATGCCTTCGCCGAGGCATTGGAACAGCAGGAGGATGGTGAAGGCGGCCAGCATGAGGCTTCTGAAGGAGGCAAAGCGCTCAGGATAGCAAAACAGGGCGGACGGCGCGCGCCGCGCCGCCCCGCTATCCGGACTCAGGCCTCCGCGGTGGCGCCGGCGATCGCGCCGCGGCGCAGCTGGTCGCGCTCGATCGACTCGAACAGCGCCTTGAAGTTGCCCTCGCCGAAGCCGTCGTCGCCCTTGCGCTGGATGAACTCGAAGAACACCGGGCCGAGCTGGGCTTCGCCGAAGATCTGCAGCAGCAGGCGCGGTTTGCCGTCCTTGACCGCGCCGTCGAGCAGCAGGCCGCGCGCCTTCAGTTCTTCCGGGTTCTCGCCGTGGCCCGGCACGCGGCCGTCCAGCATTTCGTAATAGGTGTCGGGCGGCGCCTTCATCAGCGGCACGCCGGCCTCGCGCAGGCTGTCCACGGTCTTGATCAGGTCATCGGTCAGCAGCGCGATGTGCTGGATGCCTTCGCCGTTGAACTGCATCAGGAACTCCTCGATCTGGCCGCCGCCGGCCTTGCCCTCTTCGTTCAGCGGGATGCGGATCATGCCGTCCGGCGCGGTCATGGCCTTCGAGGTCAGGCCGGTGTACTCGCCCTTGATGTCGAAGTAGCGGATCTCGCGGAAGTTGAAGAGCTTCTCGTAGAAGCCGGCCCAGAAGGCCATGCGGCCGCGGTAGACGTTGTGGGTCAGGTGGTCGATGATCTTCAGGCCGTGGCCGACCGGATTCCGATCCACACCATCCAGGAATTCGAAGTCGATGTCATAGATCGATTTGCCGTCTTCGAAGCGGTCGATCAGGTACAGCGGCGCGCCGCCGATGCCCTTGATGGCCGGCAGGCGCAGCTCCATCGGGCCGGTCGGGATCTCGACCGCCTGGGCACCCAGCTCCAGCGCGCGCGCATAGGCCTTGTGCGAATCCCTGACGCGGAAGGCCATGCCGCAGGCCGACGGGCCATGCTCGGCGGCGAAGTAGGCGGCGTAGCTCTTCGGCTCGTTGTTGATGATAAAGTTGATGCCGCCCTGGCGATACAAGGCCACTTGCTTCGAGCGGTGCACCGCCACCTTGGTGAAGCCCAGCTTCTCGAACACTGCTTCCAGCACGCCCGGCGTCGGCGACGCGAACTCGACGAACTCGAAGCCCATCAGGCCCATGGGATTCTCAAACAGGTCTGCCATTTCTTCTCTTCCTTGTGTCTCGTTGGTCAGGTTCAAAATACGTCCTACTCCGCAAATACTTCCGCCAGCAATCCGCGCAGCCACTGGTTGCCCGGGTCCTGGTTGTAACGCCGGTGCCAGAACACGTTGGTCTGCAGCGTCGGCAGTTCCAGGGGCGGCACGATCCACTCCAGGCCGAAGGGCAGCGCCGCGCGTTCGGCCAGCTTCTGCGGCACGGTGACCACCAGGTCGCTCGTACTCACCATATAGGGCACCGCCGTGAAGTGCGGCACCCGGAAGCGCACCGATGGCCCGACCCCGGCGCGCGCCAGCAGCGCGTTGATGCGGTCGTACGGACTCTCGTTCGCATCGACCAGCAGGTGTTCGGCCTTCACGAAACGCGCCAGGCTCACTTCGCCCTTCCCCAGCGGATGGCCCTTGCGCATCATCGTCACGTAGGGCTGGCGGAACAGCTGGCGCTGGTACAGCGCTTCCGAGATGTCCTCGAAGGGCCCGACCGCCAGGTCCACCCGCCCGCCTTCCATTTCCTCCTTCAGCGCCAGGCTGCCTGCGCGCATCGAGCTGATCTCGACCAGCGGCGCCAGCAGCTTGCAGCGCTCGATCAGGGTGGGCATGAAGTAGATCTCGCCCACGTCCGTCATCGCCAGCACGAAGCGCCTGCTGCTGGTCGCCGGGTCGAAACGGCTGCGCTGGTTCAGCGCCAGCGCGACCTGGGCCATCGCCACGCCGATCGGTTCGGCCATCTGCGTTGCCAGCGGCGTCGGCTGCATGCCGCTGGCGGTGCGCACGAACAGCTCGTCCCCAAAAGCGCGGCGCAGCCGCGCCAGCGCATTGCTCACCGCTGACTGGCTCAGTCCCAGCTTGCGCGCAGCCGAGGAGATCTGGCGTTCCCGGTACACTTCCTGGAATACCGAGAGCAGGTTCAGGTCGATATCGTGCGGTTCGATCATGGGCGTTCTGTCAGGGCTGCATTGTGGGCGCGCCTTGGCCGCACGAACAGCAATATTTAGATGGTGAATAGTCTACATTTTTCTATTCATCTCGTAAAACATGCGGGATTCTTCTAGAGTAGCGGCATCCAACCACATGAGAGTGAGCATGAGCGAGTCCACCGCCACCATGAGCGGATACATGAGCGGCTTCGGCAACGAGTTCGCCACCGAAGCCCTGCCCGGCGCCCTGCCCCTGCACCGCAACTCGCCGCAGCGCGTGGCCTACGGCCTGTATGCCGAACAGATCTCGGGCACCGCCTTCACCGCCCCGCGCAGCCACAACCGTCGTTCCTGGCTGTACCGGATCCGCCCGGCCGCCGTGCACGGCAGCTTCACGCCGATCGACGCGGGCCGCATCGTCTCGCGCTTCGACACCCCGGCGCCGCCCAACCAGTTGCGCTGGAGCCCCCTGCCGATGCCCGACGCGCCCACCGACTTCATCGACGGCTGGGTCACCATGGCCGGCAACGGCTCGCCGGAAGCCATGAGCGGCTGCGCGATCCACCTGTACGCCGCCAACAAGGACATGGAAGGGCGCTACTTCTACAGCGCCGACGGCGAGCTGCTGGTGGTGCCGCAAGCGGGACGCCTGGCGATCGCCACCGAGCTCGGTCTCCTGGCGGTGGAGCCGCAGCAGATCGCCGTGATCCCGCGCGGGGTGCGCTTTAGCGTCAGCCTGCCGGACGGACAGGCGCGCGGCTACATCTGCGAGAACTTTGGCGCCCTGCTGCAGCTCCCCGACATGGGCCCGATCGGCTCGAACGGCCTGGCCAACCCGCGCGACTTCCTCACGCCGATCGCGCGCTACGAAGACCTGGAAGGCGACTTCGAGCTGGTGGCGAAGTTCTGCGGCGGCCTGTGGCGCGCCCACATCGGCCACTCGCCGCTCGACGTGGTCGCCTGGCACGGCAACTACGCGCCCTATAAATACGACCTGCGCCACTTCAACACCATCGGCTCGATCAGCTACGACCATCCGGACCCGTCGATCTTCCTGGTGCTGCAGGCGCCCAGCGACACCCCGGGCGTGGACACGCTGGACTTCGTGATCTTCCCGCCGCGCTGGCTGGTCGCCGAACACAGCTTCCGCCCGCCCTGGTTCCACCGCAACGTGGCCAGCGAATTCATGGGCCTGATCCACGGCGCCTACGACGCCAAGGCCGAAGGCTTCGTGCCGGGCGGCGCCAGCCTGCACAACTGCATGAGCGGACACGGACCGGACGCCGCCACGTTCGACAAGGCCAGCAGCGCGGATACCGGCAAGCCGCACAAGGTGCTGGACACCATGGCCTTCATGTTCGAGACCCGCCACGTGATCGTGCCGACCCCGTACGCGCTGTCCTCGCCCCAGCTGCAGGCGGACTACCAGCAGTGCTGGGCGGGCATCGGCAAGCATTTCCGCTTGGCTCCGTAACGATGTCAAGTTGGCAATTCGTGTGGCGGAAACCCCTTCCGTCATGCGATGATGTGGCGTACGCCATTTTCGCGCGTGACCGGTCGCGGCCCGGATAGTCCGACGGAGGCCCCGCGCCAGTGTTAACCGACATACTGATCATCTCCTTCCTCATCCTGATGAACGGAGTGTTCGCCATGAGCGAGTTGGCACTGGTCTCGGCCAAGCGGATGCGTCTCGAGCGGCGCGCCGAAGAAGGAAACCGCGGGGCGCGCGCCGCCCTCAAGCTGGCCGACGACCCCAGTCACTTCCTATCGACCGTGCAGGTCGGGATCACCCTGATCGGCATTTTCAACGGTGCGTTCGGCGAAGCCTCCCTGGTCAGCCACCTCACGCCCGAACTGGCGACGCTGCCGGTGATCGGCCCCTATGCGCGCGAGGTCGCGCTCGCCGTGGTCGTGATCGCGATCACGGTCGCCTCGATCATCTTCGGCGAACTGGTCCCCAAGCGCATCGCCATGGCCTTCCCGGAGACGGTGGCCACCCTGATCTCGCAGCCGCTGCGCACGCTGTCGGTCATCATGTCGCCCTTCGTCAAGTTCCTGTCCCTGGCCACCAACGCCATCGTGCGCGTGCTCGGCATCCGCGCGGCCAAGGAAGAAGCGCCGACCGAGGAAGACATCATCGGCAGCATCAAGGAAGGCGCCGACACCGGCGTGTTCGAAAAGACCGAGTACGACATCGTGCAGCGCGCGTTGCGCCTGGACGACCAGCACCTGAAGTCCCTGATGACGCCGCGCGTCGACCTGGTGATCCTCGACCTCGAGGACGACCGCCAGCAGAACCTCGAAGCCATCGCCACCAATCCCTACAGCCGCTACCCGGTCTGCCGCGGCGACCGCTCGCACATCCTGGGCTACGTGATGGCGCGCGACCTGTTCGCCCAGGCAGTGCGCATCGGTTCGCTCGACGCGGTCGACCTCGACGGCGCGGTGCAGGAGCTGCTGTACGTGCCCGAGACCGTGAGCGCCATGGCCCTGCTCGAGATGTTCAAGAAGAACCGCGCCGAGCTGGCCCTGATCGTCGACGAGTACGGCGACATCCAGGGCATGGTCACGCTCAGCGACGTGATGAGCGCCCTGGTGGGCGACGTCACCGTGGCCGGCGAGGAACACGACGCCGACGCCGTGCGGCGTCCGGACGGCAGCTGGCTGGTGGACGGCGGCATCTCGCTGGACCGCTTCCGCGACCTGCTTGAAACGACCCTCGTGTTCCCCGGCGAGGACGAAGGCGCCTACCACACCCTGGCCGGCTTCCTGCTCTACCAGCTGGGCTACATCCCGAAGCCGGCCGAGATCGTCGATTGGGAAGGCTTCCGCTTCGAGGTCATGGACATGGACGGCAACCGCATCGACCGCATCATGGTCTCGCGCTACGTGCCGATCGAGCCGGAGCCGGAGCGGGATTAATCTTCTGCTAAGCCTGTTGCGGTATCGTCGCGCTATCTCAACCATGAAAAGCGCGCGATGGATGTTCTCACACTAGGCCCCCTTGTCCTGCCCACGGGCGTGCTGCTGGTCGTGGGCGGCATCCTGCTGGCCAACCTGCTGGCCGAGTGGTTCCGGCGCCGCCGCGCCCTCGATCCCGGCCCGATCCTGTGGAAGATGCTGCTCGCCGGCTTTGTCGCCGCGCGCGCCGTGTTCGTGCTGCGCCACCACGACCTGTTCCTCGATAAGCCCTGGGCCGCGCTGGACTTCCGCGACGGCGGCTTCGACGCCACCGCGGGACTGGTGGTCGCCTGCGTGGTGGGCGCCGAGCTGACCCGCCGCGCCCCCGGGCTGCGCCGCCCCCTGCTGGTATCGAGCCTGGCCGGGATCGCGCTCTGGATGGGCGGCAGCCTGTTGCTGCCGGCCTTCGCCCCGCCCCATGCGCCGATGCCCGAGCTCAGCGTGCGCCGGCTCGACGGCAGCGAGGTGCCGCTGCGCGCCTACCAGGGCAAGCCGCTGGTCGTGAACCTGTGGGCCACCTGGTGCCCGCCCTGCCGGCGCGAAATGCCGGCTTTGGCGGCGATGCAGCGCAAGCGGCCGGACGTCGGCTTCGTCTTCGTCAACCAGCGCGAGTCTGCGAGCACGGTCCAGGCATTCTTGACGGCGCAGGGCCTGCGCATGGAGAACGTGGTGATCGACCCGGCCGGCCAGCTGGGCGCGCGTACCGGGGCGGTGGGTTTCCCGACCACCCTGTTCTATGACGCGCAAGGCAGGCTGCGCTTCCGTCATGTGGGAGAGCTGTCGGAGGCAAGCTTGAGGGAGAAGCTGGCCGCGCTGGAGCGCTAGCCGCCTTCCCCCATGAGCAATCCTGTGGTACAACTCACGCCGCACCCAGGAGAGCCCATGCAAGTAAACCCGATCCAGCTGTTCGACGCCGAATCCTCGACCTACACCTACATCCTGTCCGCACCTGGCGGCATTGAAGCGGTGATCATCGACCCGGTCGACCGCCATTGGCAGCGCGACCTCGCGCACATCGAGCGCCTCGGATTGAGGCTGACCCACGTGCTGGAAACCCACGCCCATGCCGACCATGTCACCTCGGCCGGCAAGCTGCGCGCCCTGACCGGCGCCAAGGCCTGCGTGCCGAGCGGCTGCGGCATCCCGCCGGCCGAAGTGCAGCTGCAGGACGGCGACCTCATTGCCTTCGGCGGGCGCGAGCACATCGCCGTCATCCACACCCCCGGCCACACCGCGGGCAGCATGTGCTACCTGTGGCGCGGCAACCTGTTCACCGGCGACACCCTGCTGGTGGACGGCTGCGGGCGCACCGACTTCCAGGGCGGCTCTGCGTCCGCGTTGTACGACAGCGTCACCCGCAAGCTGTTTGCGCTGGACGAGGCCACCCGGGTCTGGCCGGGCCACGACTATCGTGGCCAGTCGGTGTCCACCATCGGCTGGGAGAAGCGCCACAATGCGCGCCTGGCCGGCCGCTCGCACGAGGAATTCATGGCGCTGATGGCCGCGCTGGACCTGCCGCGCCCGAAGATGATGGATGTGGCGGTGCCCGCCAACCGCAAGCTCGGGCTGGCGCACAGCGTCTGAGCGAAGCCTGCTGCGTTTTCCCAACAAGCAACAAGCGAATTCGTCAGTTCCGGGTATAATCTTGCATCCATAGAAATTCCATTGCACTTAAAGAAACATTCTCGCCGGTGCACGAAGGCTGATGCATGAAACAGTTTGACGACCTGGCCCACTGGCGCGCGCGCATTTTCTCGACTCTGATGTCGGCCGTCCTGCTGCTCGGCGTGGTCGCGGCCGTGCCCAGTGCGATCCTGGCCATGGTCGACGGTCTCTGGCAGATCGCCGCGATGGACGTGGTGGCGCTGGCCTGGATCTTCGCGATCTGGTGGTTCGACCGTCTTCCCTACACGCTGCGCGTCCTGAACTTCCTGGCGATGCTGTTCCTGGTCGGCGTCGGCCTGATGCTCGGCGTCGGCGCCGTCAGCCAGATCTTCCTGATGGCGCCGCCGGTACTGGCCGTGGTCCTGCTCGGCACCCGCCAGGCGCTCGGGGCCCTGTTCCTGAGTGGCTTCACCATCCTGGGCCTGGGCCTGTCCGGCCACGCCAAGCTCTACGTCGCCGGCCTCGGCCAGGATGAACTGCTGTCCTCGCTGATCGTCACGCTCAACTACCTGTGCGTCGGCGCCCTGATCACGATGACCTGCGGCGCCCTGGTCAAGGGCCTGGCCGACACGCTCGGCGAGGTGCACGGCTTTGCCGAAACCCTGGAAGCCAAGCAGGACAAGCTGCACGAGCTGAACGCCGAACTGCGTCTGACCTCGGCCGCGGTGGCGCGCCTGAACGACATGGTGCTGATCGCCCACGCCATCGATGCGCCGGGCGCGCAGCAGCCGATCATTTCCGCCAACGAAGCCTTCGAGCGCCGCACCGGCTACCGGCGCGACGAGATCATCGGCCACAGCATGCGCCTGCTGCACGGCGAGGACACCGATCCCGACGAACTGGCGCGCATCCTGCGCGCTGTGTCGCGGGGCGAACCGGTCACGGCCGAACTGCTGCTCTACACCAAGGCCGGCGACCCATTCTGGGCCGAGATGGAAATGGTGCCCTTCGCCAGCGACGGCGGGCGCAGCACCCACTGGGTGGTGGTCGGGCGCGACATCACCGAGCGCCGCAACTCAGCCAAGGCGATCCATCACCTGGCCTTCTACGACGTGCTGACCGGCCTGCCGAACCGGCGCCTGTTCACCGAGCGCCTGGACGCCATGGTGGACGCCCGCAATGCCGGCGGCGCGCTCGGCGCCGTCCTGTTCATCGACCTCGACAACTTCAAGTACGTCAACGACGCCCGCGGCCACGCCACCGGCGACGCCCTGTTGCGCAGCGCAGCCGGGCGCCTGGTCGCGACCGTGCGCGCGCGCGACACCGTAGCGCGCCTGGGCGGCGACGAATTCGTCATCCTGCTCAACGACCTGGGCGACGACCCCGACAAGGCAGCGGGCGCCGCGCTCAAGGTGGCGCACAAGGTGCTGGCGGCGCTGGGCGAGGAAGTCACGATCGACGAGCACGTGTACCGCTCGACGGGCAGCATCGGCGTGGCCCTGCCGCTGCGCGCCGGCCAGACCGCCCACGACCTGCTGCGCGAGGCCGACACCGCGATGTACCAGGCCAAGGCGAGCGGCCGCAACGGCGTCGCCCTGTTCGAGACCACCATGCTGGCCGAGGCCGAGCAAAAACTCACGCTCGAGCGCGACCTCAGCAACGCCCTCGAGCGGGGCGAACTGGCCATGCACCTGCAGCTGCAGGTCGACCGCGACCAGCAGCCGGTCGGCGCCGAACTCCTGATGCGCTGGCGCCGCGCCGACGGCATCCTGGTGCCGCCGGACGTGTTCATCCCGATCGCGGAAACCACCGGCCTGATCGTCCCGCTGGGGACCTGGGTGCTGCGCCAGGCCTGCGAAGCCTGGCTGCGCCTGGACGCGGCCGGCCGTCCGCTCCCGCTCTCGATCAACGTCAGCCCGGCGCAGTTCCGCCAGTCGGACTTCGTGGAGACGGTCGCCCGGGTGCTGCAGGAAACCGGCGCGCCGGCCGACCAGCTGATCTTCGAAGTCACCGAGGGCCTGCTGGTCTCGGACCTGGACCAGACCATCGCCCGCATGCACGAACTGGCGGCCCTGGGCATCCGCTTCTCGGTCGACGACTTCGGCACCGGCTACTCGAACCTGGCCTATCTCAAGCGCATGCCGCTCTACGAACTCAAGATCGACAAGAGTTTCATCCGCGACACCCCGAACGACGTCAACGGCACCGCGATCGTGCAGTCGATCCTGGCGATGGCCGAGCACCTCGGCCTGCGTGTGGTGGCCGAGGGCATCGAGACCGCGCAACAGGCCGATTACCTCAGCGGCAACGGCAGTCCGCTGATGCAGGGCTACCTGTTCTCGCGCCCGGCGCCGCTCGACGACCTGCTCGCCGTGCTGGACGGCCCGGGATCGGCGGGCCCCGCCGCCTGATTCTGCTAAGCTGTGCCCCGAACCAGACCCGGAGCACAGCGTGGCGCACCAGAGCATCCTCGACATCCACACACCAGGTCGCGGCACCCGCGACATCACCGAGGCGGTCGCCGACGTGGTGCGCGCCTCGCATATCCAATGCGGCCTGGCCCAGGTTTTCGTGCAGCACACCAGCTGCTCGCTCCTCATCACCGAGAATGCCGACCCCGACGTGCGGCGCGACCTCGAAACCGTATTGCAACGACTCGCCCCCGACGGCGATCCGGCCTACCGCCACGATGCCGAAGGCCCGGACGACATGGCGGCCCATGTGCGCAACATGCTGACGGGTTCCGGCTTGAGCGTGCCGGTCGGTGGCGGTCGCCTGCTGCTCGGCGCCTGGCAAGGCATCTACCTGTACGAACACCGCAGCGCGCCGCACCGCCGGCGGGTCGTGGTCACCGTCCTCTGAGTGGATTTCCCCCAGCCATGGGGGAAGACCTGAAACGGTCGGTTATCTACACTGCATGCAGGCCGTGACGCTGCACCCGCGAAGGCGCAGGGAGAACGGCCACAGATTTCCGGCATGGCGCTGTCCACCAGCCCACCAGGGCACCGATCTCGCAGTGCCTGAGCACCCCGAGGGCAGCGGCGGCATATGTATCCATTTTTCGTGGACAGCGCGATCCGCCGCGGCTAGTCTGGAGGATCGTTCTCCCGCCAAAGGTCTCGCCATGCCCCGCCTGTCCGCCAAGCTGCGCCTCGGCGCCGCCCTGCTGCTCGCCCTGCCGGCAGCCGCATTCGCGGGTCAAGCCACGGCAGCCCCGGCCGCACCAGCCGCCATCATCGTCGCCGCCGCCGACCACCACCAGCACCTGTTCAGCCCCGGCATCATCGCCTTCATCGCCCCGAAACCGGGGCCCGACGCGCTGCGCGAAATCCCGGTGACTGAACTGATCGCCCTGCTGGACGAGGCCGGCATCCGCCGCGCTGCCGTGATGTCAACGGCCTATATGTACGGGCGCCCCTCGCGCGTGGTCGAGGACGAATACGCCAAAGTGAAGGCGGAGAACGACTGGACCGCCGCCCAGGTGGCAAAGTATCCGGAGCGCCTGCGCGCCTTCTGCGGCTTCAATCCGCTGAAGGACTATGCGCTGGCCGAACTGGAGCGCTGCGCGGCGCACCCGCAACTGCGCACCGGGATCAAGATGCACTTCGGGAATTCCGACATCCAGCTGGACAAGCCCGAGCACGTCGCGCGCCTGAAGGAAGTATTCCGCGCCGCCAACCGGCACCGCATGGCGATCGCGGTCCACATGCGCGCCTCGATCTCGCTGAAGCGCCCCTATGGCGAAGCGCAGGCGCGCGCCTTCCTCGATCAGCTCATGCCCGAGGCCACGCAAACCATGGTGCAGGTGGCGCACTTCGCGGGCAGCGGTCCCGGCTACGAGGATCCGTCGGCCAACGAGGTGATGCGCGTGTTCGCCGAGGCGGCCGCGCGCAAGGAACCGAACACGCGCAATCTCTACTTCGACGTGGCCTCGATCGCCACGCCCGACATGAGCCAGGCGCATGCGCGCGAAATGGTCGAGCGCATCCGCCAGGTGGGGGTCGACAAGGTCCTGTACGGCTCGGATGCGGCCACGCCGACCAATATGAAGCCGCGCGAAGCCTGGGCGGCATTCCGCGCGCTGCCGCTGACCGAGGCCGAGACCAGGCGGATCGCCGGGAACGTGGCCGCCTACCTGCGCTGATCTGCCCTGCGCCTGTAGTGCGTACGGGCCACATTGCCGTCCTTCCAACACGGCTCGGCCGTATGTTGTATGATGTCCGATGACATTCAGACAGGACCGATCATCGCATGTTCCCCGCTTCATCCATCGGCCGCGCAGCGCAGCCTGAGCCCCCATTCTTTTCCCGTCCCCTCGTGGTCGTTGCCCTGGCAACCCTGTGCTGCCTGTTGTGGGGCAGCTCCTACCCGGCAATCAAGACCGGCTATGCCCTGCTGGGCATCACGCAGCAGGACATCCCGTCCAAGCTGGTCTACGCCGGCTACCGCTTCCTGCTGGCCGGGATCGGCGTGGCGCTCGCCGCCTGGCTGCTGCAAAAGAAGTTCCCCGTTCCACCCCGCGACCAGTTGCGCCAGGTTTTCGTGCTGGGTGTGGCCCAGACCAGCCTGCAGTACGTGTTCTTCTACATCGGACTGGCCTACACCACCGGCGTGCGGGCGTCGATCCTGAACGCTACCACCACCTTCTTCAGTGTCCTGCTGGCGCATTTCCTCTACAAGGACGACCGCCTGTCGGCGCGCAAGGGCGCCGGTTGCGCGCTGGGCCTGGCCGGCGTGCTGGCCGTGAATGCCGACGCCAGCCTGCTGGGGAGCGGCGTCAGCCTGCAGGGAGAGGGCTTCATCGTGCTCGCCGCCTTCGTGCTGTCGGCCGCATCGATCTATGGCAAGCGCGTCTCGCAGCGCATGGATGCGATGACGATGACGGCCTGGCAGTTGGCGATCGGCGGGCTGGTCCTGCTGGCCGCCGGCTACGCAACGGGCGGCAGCCTGGGACGGCTTGACCTGGTGTCGGGACTGTTGCTGGTCTACCTGGCCGCGCTGTCGGCGGTGGCCTTCACCCTGTGGAGCCTGCTGCTCAAGCACAATCCGGTCGGGCTGATCAGCATGTTCGCTTTCCTGGTGCCCCTGTTCGGCGCCGCCCTGTCCGGCATCTGGCTGCACGAGGACGTCCTCACCTGGACCAATCTCGTCGCGCTGGTGCTGGTGTGCGGCGGGGTGCTGCTGGTGACGCGCGGGCCGCGCGCCGCGGCCGTCCGTCCGAACCCGGGGCGCTAGGCCAGGCTCGACGCACTGCTGAGCGCCGGGCCCGACGGGCCCATGCTATCTTTCCCCCGCAATGTCGTACACGGCCGCCAGGAACCCAGCATGCACCCGACCAACATCGTCCTCCTCGAATTCCATCCTGAGCGCGACGAGCTTTGCTACGGCAAGGAACTGCGCGACGGCCTGTCCGTGGCCCTGCGCATGGGCAGCTCGCTCTGGCTCGCCAACGACGAATCGGTCAGCCTCGAACGCCTGACCGTGTGCGAGGTCGACAGCACCGGCCGCAGCAGTTTTACGCGCGACCATCGCCAGTACGCGCTGCACGACTACCTCGAGCTGCCGCTGCCGGCGCATGGCGACACCGAGGACGACATCAACGAGGCCGACATCGAGGGCCTGGCCTGCGACGGCAAGTACCTGTGGCTGGCCGGCTCGCACAGCCTGCGGCGCAAGCAGCCGAAGGACGGCGACGGCGTCAGGAAGGCGCACAAGCGCCTCGCCAGCGTCAGCCTGGATGCCAACCGCTACCTGCTGGCGCGCATCCCGGTGTGCAAGGACGGCGACGGCTATACCCTGGAAAGGGAAAGCGCCCACAAGGGCAAGCTGCGCACTGCCGCGATGCTGCGCGGCGACCAGCAAGGCAACGAACTGACCGCCCTGCTGCGGCAGGACGAGCACCTCGGTCCCTTCCTGTCCATTCCCGGCAAGGACAACGGTTTCGACATCGAGGGCCTGGCCGTGGCCGGCAAGCATCTGCTGCTCGGCCTGCGCGGGCCGGTGCTGCGCGGCTGGGCGCTGGTGGTGGAAGTGGCGCTCGTCGAGGACGAGCAGCCGGGCCGCTTGCGCCTGGCGCCGGTGGACGACGAGGAGCGCCTGTACCGCAAGCACTTCCTCGACCTGGGCGGGCTCGGCATCCGCGACCTGTGCGTCCACGGCAAGGACATCCTGGTACTGGCCGGGCCGACCATGGACCTGGACGGGCCGGTCACCCTGTTCCGCTGGCGCGGCGCGGCCCAGCCAGGCAAGGAATGCGTGGTGGCGGCGGACGAGCTCGAACGGGTGCTGGAGCTGCCTTTCGGCCATGGGGTCGATCACCCCGAGGGCATCGCGCTGTTCGCGGTCGACAAGGATGGGCGCGACACGCTGCTGGTGGTGCACGATTCAGCCTCGCCCAGCCGCCAGATCGGCGACAGCACCCTGGTGGCGGACGTGTTTACGCTGCCGCCGCGCGAGCGCCCCCTTGGCAGCAAGCCTGCGAAATAGATCATGACGGGTGCATATTTCCGCACGTCCGTGATTTTTGTTGAATTTCGCGACCAGTTGCCGGTGGTATTCTCGCCGCCTCGCTTCACATTCAATGCAATGACTCCCAAGAATATCCTGTGGGCGCTGCTGGCGCTCATGTTTGCCTGCGGCATGTCCGACGCCCTGTACGCCGCATCCCACGTACACATGCCCGTGTGGTGGATGTTGCTCTCGGCCTTCCTGCTGAGCTTCCTGCCCTATTACTGGTATCGCCTGGACAGCGAGGCGCGGCTGTACCGGCGCCCACGCTGGATGAGCACGGCCGTGGTGGCGATGGCGCCGATCGGGATTCCGCTCTACCTGCTGCGCAGCCGTTCCCGCGGCAATCGCCTGGTGTCGCTGGCGCGCATGTCGGGCTTTTTGCTGATGATGCTGGGGGCCAGCGTGGCAGGTGTCATCGCCTTTTTCCTGATGCCGGGTTGAGACTCTATCCCAGTTACCGAGGCTCGCGCCGCCTGAACCGTCCTTTTGCTAAGCTGTTTCCGTCGCCACGCCACACCGTGGCCCGTCCACTTTTATCGATTGGAGAATCGCCATGCGCAAGATGATCATGATGGCCATTGCAGGCCTGCTCTGGAAAAAATTCGGCGGCAAGATGGCGCAACGCTATCCGATGGGACGCCGCGGCTACCGCCGCTTCTGATCCACCTGGACGGGTGCCAATCAAGTTTCGGGTGGCGCACCGTCCATGGCGGCCCTGCTTGCAGTAGAATCGCTGGCTTTAAGGCAACTTTCGCTTAAGGCCGACGATGAACACCGCCAAGCATGAACTCAAACGTGGCTTAAAGAACCGCCACATCCAGCTGATCGCCCTCGGCGGCGCCATTGGCACCGGCCTGTTCCTGGGCGTGGCCCAGACCATCCAGCAAGCCGGTCCCTCCGCCCTGCTCGGCTATGCGATCGCCGGCCTGGTCGCCTTCCTCATCATGCGCCAGCTCGGCGAAATGATCGTCGACGAGCCGGTCGCCGGTTCATTCGGCTATTTCGCCAGCAAGTACGGCAGCCCGATGGCCGGCTTCGTCTCCGGATGGAACTACTGGGTGATGTACATCCTCGTCAGCATGGCCGAGCTGTCCGCGCTCGGCATCTACGTCCAGTACTGGTTCCCGGACATCCCGACCTGGGTCTCGGCGCTCGCCTTCTTCGTGCTCGTCAATTCCCTCAGCCTGCTCAACGTGAAAACCTTCGGCGAGCTGGAATTCTGGTTTTCCATCATCAAGGTGGCGGCCGTGGTCGGCATGATCGTGTTCGGCCTGTACCTCCTGATCAGCGATACGGCCGGTCCCCAGGCCGGCGTGGCCAACCTGTGGCAGCACGGCGGCTTCTTCCCGAACGGCTTCGCCGGCCTGGCGCTGTCGATGGCGGTCATCATGTTCTCCTTCGGCGGCCTGGAAATGATCGGCATCACCGCGGCCGAAGCCGACAACCCGGGCCGCACCATCCCGCGCGCCATCAACCAGGCCATCTGGCGCATCGCCATCTTCTATGTCGGCGCGCTGGCCGTGCTCTTGATGCTGTACCCGTGGCAGAAGGTGGTCACCGGCGGCAGCCCTTTCGTGCTGATCTTCGCCGCGCTGGACAGCAATGCCGTGGCCAACATCCTCAACCTGGTGGTGCTGACGGCCGCCCTGTCCGTCTACAACGGCTGCACCTATGCCAACAGCCGCATGCTGTTCGGCCTGGCCGAACAGGGCAACGCGCCGCGCGCCCTGCTCAAGGTCAGCAAGCGCGGCGTGCCGCTGGCCGCCCTGGGCGTGTCGGCGGTGGCCACCGCCATCTGCATCTGCGTCAACTATTTCCTGCCGCGCGACGCCTTCGGCATGCTGATGGGCCTGGCCGTGGCGGCGCTGGTCATCAACTGGGGCATGGTCTGCTGGAGCCACCTGCGCTTCCGCCGCGCCAAACAGGCGGCGGGCCAGGCGACCGCCTTCCGCAGCCCCTGGTTCCCGCTCACCAACTACCTGTGCCTGGCCTTCCTGGCCGGTATCATCGTGGTGATGTACCTGACGCCGGGCCTGCAGCTGTCCGTGTGGATGATCCCGGCCTGGCTGGCCCTGCTGGCGCTGGGCTACTGGCTGCGCCAGCGCAAGCTGGCAGGCGCCACGATCGCCCCGGCGGCGTAAAGACGCGATAAAGCCACAGCGCGCACGGGTTTCATGACTGCCGAGTCATTTTGTCATGTTGCGCTAGCTCAACAGCTGGACTGTTGATAAAGTATTACTCCAGTGGAGCCATCATTCCATGTGCTTGTCCGGCCCGCCAAACGCGGCCCGGCCATTCCTCATTCATGAGCCGAAGGAGTCAGCTTGAAGAAGATTGTCGCCAGTTTCGTCGCACTCGCCCTGTTCGCGGCCGACGCCCACGTCGTCGTTGCGGCGCAGGACTACAGCAAGTACAGCCAGGAAGCCCTGGAAAAGGAATTGGCGCTGATCGCCACCTCGCGCCTGAGCGTGATGGTGCCGATGCGCGACGGCGTTGGCCTGTCGACCGACATCTACATGCCGAAGAACGCCAGCGGCAAGCTGCCCGCCATCCTGTGGAAGACGCCCTACAACGAGGGCAAGCTGAAAGGCTCGACCCAGCGCTACGTGCTCGAATCGGTCAAGCGCGGCTACACCTTCATCGTGCAGAACGAGCGCGGCCGCTACTTCTCGGGCGGCAACTGGGAAATCCTGGGCAATCCGCAGAACGACGGCTACGACACCCTGAGCTGGATCGCCAGGCAGGACTGGTCGAACGGCAAGGTCGGCACGCTCGGCTGCTCGTCCTCGGCCGAGTGGCAGCTGGCCCTGGCCGGCCTGAACCACCCGGCGCACGCGGCCATGGTGCCGATGGCGTCCGGCGCCGGCATCGGCAAGGTCGGCCGCTTCCAGGAGCAAGGCAACTGGTACACCGGCGGCGTGCCGCGCAACCTGTTCTTCGTCTGGCTATACGGCGTCGACAATCCGCTGCGCGCCCAGCTGCCGGCGATTGCCGACGACAAGCTGCGTGCCCGCGTCGAGGCCTACAACGACCTGAACCCGGCCAAGCCGCAGGTCGACTGGAACAAGCAGATCAAGCACCTGCCGGTCGACCAGCTGCTGAGCTCGCTGGGCGAGCCGGCCGGCACCTTTGAAGAACTGATCAAGCGCACGCCAAGCGACCCGGCCTGGCAAAAAGGCGGCCTGTACCACGAAGGCATGGGCTGGGGCGTGCCGGCGCTGTGGTTCAACAGCTGGTACGACGTCTCGATCGGCCCCAACCTCGAGCTGTTCAAGCACGCCGCCGCGGCCGGCACCGACAAGGAAGCCAGCGCCAACCAGTACGCGGTGGTGGCGCCGAATGTGCATTGCGCCTTCTCCCGTCTCGGTCCGAACAACACCATCGGCGAGCGCAATATGGGCGATACCAGTTTCGACGTCGACGGCGCCATCTACGGCTGGTTCGACCGGTGGCTGAAGGGCGACACCAAGGCCTTCCCCGCGAATACGCCGCACGTGCGCTATTTCGAGATGGGCGCCAACCGCTGGCAGAGCGCGGGCACCTGGCCGCCGGAGAAGGCCAAGCCGATGCGCCTGTACCTGCGCTCCGGTGGCCGTGCGAATTCGCTGTACGGCGATGGCCGCCTGCTGCCGCAGGCGCCTGGCGCGGGCGAGCTTGCTGACCGCTACCGCTACGACCCGATGAACCCGGTACAGACCATCGGGGGTGGCGACTGCTGCAATGGCGGCATCGTGGTGCCCGGCGCCTTCGACCAGCGTCCCGTCGAGGCGCGCAGCGACGTGCTGGTCTACACCAGCGACCCGCTGCCGAAAGCCGTCAGCGTGGCCGGTTTCGTGGATGCGGTGCTGAAGGTCTCGTCGAGCGCGAAGGACACCGACTTCGCCGTCAAACTGGTCGACGTGGCGCCGGACGGCACTGCCTGGATCATCGGCGACACCATCTTCCGCGCGCGCTACCGCAACGGTTTCGACAAGCCCGAGATGCTCACGCCGGGTGAAGTCGTGACCATCCGCCCGACCCCGATCGCCACCGCGATCCAGTTCGGCGCCGGACACCGCATCCGGGTCGAAGTCACCTCGTCCAACTTCCCGAAATTCGTGCGCAATCTGAACACCGGTGGGCCGAACGAGAGCGAGAAGACCGGGGTGGTGGCGGACAATGCGGTGCACCACGACGCCGCCAACCAGAGCTACATCGAGCTGCCGGTGGTGCAGTGAAACGGCAGGCGCCGCCTCCAGGCGGCGCCTGTTTAATGTGCCAGGAAGTCGAGCACCATGCGGTTGAACGCATCCGCATGTTCCCACTGGACCCAGTGGCCGCAGCGGTTGAAGACGTGCAGCTGTGCGTCCGGGATGCCGGCGATCAGTTTGAGTCCGGTGTCCATGGCCACGAAGCGGTCGTCGCGGCCCCAGATCACCAGGGTCCGGGCCTTGATTTCCCCCAGACGCGGGCCGTAGTCGGTGAACTGTTTCGGGTTCGCCGCCAGGCTTGCCAGGAAGTTCTCCAGGTGGTCGCGACGCGACAGGATGTTGGCCAGGCGCTGCTCCATCAGCGCGTCGGTGATCGCGCTGGCGTCGTACACGAACACGTTCATCAGGCGCTTCAGGTTCTCGATGCTCGGCTCGCGGTAGACGGCGTTGAGCTGCTTGATGCCTTCGGTCGGCATCGGTGCATACAGGCTCGGGCCGCCCGTTCCGCCGCCCATCAGGATCAGCTTGCCGATGCGTTCCGGGTGAGCGAGCGCGAAGGCCACCGCACTGTGTCCCCCCATCGAGTTGCCGACGATGTGCACCCGTTCGAGCGCCAGCGCGTCGAGCAGCGCCTTCAGGAAGGCCGCGTTCAGCTCCGAGCGCGAACCGGTATTCACGATCGATTCGCTCTTGCCCCAGCCCGGGCAATCCATCAGGATCACGCGGTAGCCGGCCTGCGCCAGTGGTTCGATGTTGCGGTGGAAGTTGGCCCAGCCGGTCGCGCCCGGCCCGGAGCCGTGCAGCATCACCACCGTTTCCGCGCCGCTGCCGACGTCGTTGTAGTGGATGTTCAGTTCGCGGCACTCGTGTTTGACGCGAACGAACTTGCTGGTCGATGCTTCATCCACCAGGTATGCATTGGTGCTCATCTTGTGTCTCCTTGTGTGTCAATCTACTGTGCGCGGCGCTTGAGCATGTCGAGCGCCACGTCGACGATCATGTCTTCCTGGCCGCCGACCATGCGGCGCTTGCCGAGTTCGACCAGGATGTCGAAGGCCGGCAGGCCGTACTTCTGCGCCGCCGCTTCCGAATGGCGCAGGAAGCTGCTGTACACGCCCGCAAAGCCGAGCGCCAGGGTCTCGCGGTCGACCCGCACCGGGCGCTCCTGCAACGGGCGCACGATGTCCTCGGCCCCGTCGATCAGCTTGCGTACGTCGCAGCCGTGGGCCAGTCCCATGCGGTCGACCGCCGCCACGAACACTTCCAGCGGCGCGTTGCCGGCGCCGGCGCCCATTCCGGTCAGGCTGGCGTCGATCCGGTCGCAGCCGTGCTCCAGCGCCACGATCGAATTGGCCACGCCCAGCGACAGGTTGTGGTGGGCGTGCATGCCGGTCCCGGTCTCGGGCTTGAGGGTGTCCTTGAAGGCCTTGAAGCGCTCGGCGATGTCGTACATGTTCATCGCGCCGCCCGAATCGACCACGTAGATCGTGGTGGCGCCGTAGCTCTCCATCTTCTTCGCCTGCTGGGCGAGTTCGTGCGGCGTGGTCATGTGGCTCATCATCAGGAAGCCCACCGTGTCCATGCCCAGTTCGCGGGCGTACTCGATGTGCTGGCGCGAGATGTCGGCCTCGGTGCAGTGGGTGGCCACGCGCACCACGCGGGCGCCGGCCTCGTAGGCGTTCTTCAGGTCGTGGATGGTGCCGATGCCCGGCAGCAGCAGGGTCGCCACCTTGGCGTGCCGGACATTCTCGGCCACCGCCGCGATCCACTCCAGGTCGGTATGGGCGCCGAAGCCGTAGTTGAAGCTGGCGCCCTGCAGGCCGTCGCCGTGGGCGACCTCGATCGAATCGACCCCGGCCGCATCCAGGACCTTGGCGATCGCGACCGCCTGCTCCAGGCTGTATTGGTGGCGCACCGCGTGCATGCCGTCGCGCAGGGTGACGTCGGAGACGTAGATCTTCTTGGTCTTGTCGAACATGTGCATTCCTCGCTTAAGCCGCGCTTGCGGAAAGTCGACGTTCGGCCATGCGTTCGGCCGTGTTGAGGGCCGCGCTGGTCATGATGTCGAGGTTGCCGGCATAGGCCGGAAGATAGTGGGCGGCGCCTTCGACCTCCAGGAACACCGAGACCTTCAGGCCGGCCATCCGGCCGATGCCTGGCAGGTTCGGGGCCTCCTCGAGCCGGTCGAACTGCACTTCCTGCTTGAGGCGATAGCCCGGCACATACTGCTGCACCGCGGCCGCCATCTCGGCCACCGAGCGGCGGATCGCGTCCTGGTCGGCGTCCAGGACAGTCATGCAGTAGACCGTGTCGCGCATCATCAAGGGCGGCTCGGCCGGATTGAGCACGATGATGGCCTTGCCCTTGCGCGCCCCGCCGACCTCCTCGATCGCGCGCGAGGTGGTCTCGGTGAATTCGTCGATGTTGGCGCGGGTGCCGGGGCCGGCCGAGCGGCTGGAGATCGAGGCGACGATTTCGCCGTACGCTACCGGCGCCACGCGCGCCACCGCCGCCACCATCGGGATGGTGGCCTGGCCGCCGCAGGTGACCATGTTCACGTTGGGGGCGTCGAGGTGGGCGTCGCCGTTCACCACCGGGACGCAATAGGGGCCGATCGCCGCCGGCGTCAGGTCGACCATGCGGATGCCGGGCTTGAGTTGCCGCAGGAAGGCGTCGTTGTCGACGTGGGCCGAGGCCGAGGTGGCGTCGAACACCACATCGATGTCGGCGAAGACCGGCATCCGCGTCAGGCCTTCCACGCCTTCGTGGGTGACCGCCACGCCCATGCGCGCCGCGCGTGCCAGGCCGTCGGAGTTCGGGTCGATCCCCACCATCGCCGCTATCTCGATATGGCGGCCATGGCGCAGGATCTTGATCATCAGGTCGGTGCCGATGTTGCCCGATCCGATGATCGCGGCCTTGAGTTTCTTGCTCATCGCTTGAGTCCTTTTATTTGTCTGCTTATTCGCCGAATACCGCACGTACGCTGCCCAGCCCGTCGATCTGGGCCGTGAAGCTGCCCGGCCCGGTCACGGCGACCATCGGCCCGAGCGCGCCGGTGAGCAGCACATCGCCGGCGCGCAGGGGCGTGCCGAGCTTCACCATCGTGTCGGCCAGCCACATCGCTGCATTCAGCGGGTTGCCGAGGCAGGCGGCGCCGACGCCCTGCGACACCTGTTCGCCGTCCTGCTGCATCGTCATCCGGCAACCGGCCAGGTCGAGCTGATCCAGTCGCACCGGGCGCGAGCCCAGCACGAACAGCGCGCTCGAGGCGTTGTCGGCGACGGTGTCCACGAAGCGGATGTCCCAGTTGCGGATGCGGCTGTCGACCACTTCGATCGCCGCCAGCGCGTAAGCAGTGGCGCCCAGGATGTCGGCGAAGCTGTGCTTCTCGTGGACCAGGTCGTGTTCGAGCACCAGCGCGATCTCGGCTTCGACCTTCGGCTGGATCAGGCGTCCCAGCGGGATGGTCTCGCCGTCGCCGTAGGCCATACTGGCGAACAGCGCGCCGAAGTCCGGGCGATCCACGCCCAGCTGGCGCTGCACCGCGAGGGAGGTCAGGCCGATTTTGCGGCCGACGATGCGCTCGCCGCGCGCCAGGCGCGCTTCCACGTTGGCCTGCTGCACGGCATACGCCAGTTCGGTATCGTCGGGCCCGATCTCGCCGCGCACCGGGGCGACCGGCTGGCGTCGTTGTTCCGCCTCGCGCAGCCTGGCCGCGAGGGTGTCGATGAGTTGTGGGGAGGTCAAGGCTTTCTCCTTTGCTTGTCCGGTTTATGCCGCCGCGAGGGGGACGGCGTGCATGGCCCCGAAACCCGCGATCCATTCGGGAATCGGACGATAGAAATCGATCGACGCACGGTAGGGGCCGCAGGCGGACAGCGCGCCGAAGGCGGCGACCCAGGTGCGGATCTCATGCGCCGACTTGCCGCCGTCGCGGGTGATGGCCGCGTCGGTCATGCCGTCGACCGCCGGCAGTTCGCCGGCCAGGCGCTCCAGGAAGGCGCGGTCCCACTCCGGGTTGAGCGGGCGCATGCTGCTGGTGCCGGCCGCGAATGCCTGGGCGGCGGCGACGGTGCGCTCCTGGCGCTGGCGGCGCGCCTCAAGCGTGGGGTTACGGCCGTCGATCAGGCGGTTCGCCAGTTCCGCGTTCGCGCCCGCCAGTTCCGGCACCGGCGGCTCGTGCGAGATGCCGCCGGAACCGACCACCAGCACCCGCTTGCCGGTCCGCGCCAGGAAGCGGCCGATCGCCTCGCCGAGCAGGCGCGCGCGGCGCAGGCTGGCCATCGGCGGGGCCACCGAGTTGATAAACACCGGAATCACCGGGTAGCGGTCCAGCGCGCCGGTCAGCACTTCCAGGGCCTGGGCACAGCCGTGGTCGACCTGCATCCGGTAGGACAAGGCACAATCGAGGTCGGCGGCCAGCACGCTCTCGGCCAGTTCCCTGGCCAGCGAGCGCGGCACGTCAAGCGGTCCGGCCAGGCTCCGGTAGTCGCCGATCGAATCGGCCGCCGCGCCGATGCAGAACGGCGGCATCATGTCGTAGAAGAAGCCGTTGTAGTGGTCGGGGGAAAACACGACCACCAGTTCCGGGTCGTAGGCCAGCACGCGCTCGCGCGCCGCCGCCTGCACGCGCTCGACCTCGGCCAGCACCTCCGGCGCCGGATCGAAGTAGCCGCGCAGCGGCGTATGGGACAGACATTCAAGATGGATGGGCATGTCAAACTCCAGCCGTCAGGAGACGGATCAGTCAATATGTCGGCGGCGGTGATCCGCTTGGGAGCATCGCCGTTCAGGGGTGCTCAGGCCGGCTGGGCTTCGCCTGCCGCCTTGGCCAGCGCGCGCAGCGCCTGGTCGGGGTCCTGCAGCACTTCCGGCGCCAGCCGGGCGCGCCGGTCCACCAGTTCGCGCGCGCTGCGCATCTCGCGACCCAGGTTGACGGTGATGGCGCCGACCAGCGCGCCCTCGGCATCCAGCCCGAACAGCACGCAGGGCGGCGCGCCCAGGTCGCCACGCACGATCCAGCGCGGCGCCGCCATGTCGCCCACGCACTGGACGTTGTAGCCGCACTGGTCGGTCCAGAACCAGGGCGCGCATTCCGCTTCCAGCGGCAGGCCGAGCATGGCGCGCGCCGCCGCGATGCCCTGCTTCTGGGCGTTTTCCCAGGTCTCGCGGCGCGGCTGGCCGCGCCGCACGGCGACGTCGCCGGCCGCGTAGATGTGCGGGCTCGATGTCCGGCAGCCGGCGTCGACCACGATGCCGCCGTCGATCTCCAGTCCGGCCCCGAGCGCGAGCGCGATGTCGGGCTCAACGCCAATGCCGTAGATGACGGCGTCGGCGAGGATGCGGGTGCCGTCCTGCAGTTCCAGCACGATGTCGCCGTTCTCGCGGCGCGCACTGTCGACCCCGGCGCCGAAGCGCAGGCTCACGCCGCGGCGGCGGTGCGCATCGCACAGGAATCCGCTCAGGAGCGGCGGCGCGCAACGGCCCATGGCCGCGCGGGCCGGCTCGACCACGGTCACGCGTGCGCCCAGGTCGACCGCGCTCGAGGCCAGTTCCAGCCCGATCACGCCGGCGCCGACCAGCACGATGCGGCGCCCCGGGCGCAGCTCGGCGCCGAGCCGGCGCGCGTCGTCGAGCGTGCGCAGGGTATGCACGTTCGCGCCGAGCGCATCGAGCACCGGCAGGCGGCGCGCGCGGGCGCCGGTCGCCAGCAGCAGCTTGTCGTAGGCGATGTCCTGGCCGCCGGCCAGGCGCAGGACGCGCGCCAGGGGCTCGAGCGCGAGCGCGGACACGCCCAGTTTCAGCTCGATGCCCTGCTCCTCGTAGAAGCCCTCCGGGTGCACTGCGCAGCGGGTGTCCTGCGGACGCAGCAGCACGTCCTTCGACAGCGGCGGGCGCTCGTAGGGCGGATGGGGCTCGTCGCCCACCAGCAGCACGCGGCCGGTGAAACCCTGGCGGCGCAGTTCCGCCGCGGCATTGGCGCCGGCCTGGCCGGCACCGACGATGACATGGACGGGACGATTCATGGTGTCGTCCTCACAGATGCAGGCCGCCCGCCACGTGGCGGATGCCGCGGATGCCCAGGCCGGCATCGGCATTGATCATCACGCCGCTCAGCACGCGGTTGTTGGCGGTCGAGGCCAGCATGACGTAGGGACCGGTGAAATCGGCGGCATCGGGGAAGAACTGCAGCGGCAGGATGCCGGCGATCGCCTCGGGCGAGCGCGAATCCATGATGCGCTTGCCTTCCTGGCCGAGCGCGGCCGGGCCGCGCAGGTCGCTCGCCATGCCGCATGGCGCGACGCCGTTCACGCGTACCTTGGGCGCCAGCTCATATGCCAGCTGGCGCACCAGGCCCACGGCGGCGTGCTTGCTGGCGGTGTACAACGGACCGCCCCCGCCCGGGTAGAATGCGGCGTTGGAGAGCGTGAAGATCATGCTGCCCTCGCTCTCGACCAGGGCCGCGGCGGCGGCCTTGGCGCCGAGCAGGTAGCCCTTGACGTTGACCGGGAACAGCTCGTCGAAACCCTGGTCCAGCTGCTCCGGGGGCAGGTCCATCAGGCCCGCGCCATGATCCCAGATCGCGGCGTTGCCGACAAAGGTGTCGAGCTTGCCGAAGCGCGCGAGCGTGGCGGCCACGGCGCGCGCATTGTCGGCGAACAAGCGCACGTCGCCCTGCACGGCGACCACGTCGGCGCCGAAGCGCGCTTCCAGCGCGGCCACCTTGTCGGCGCAGCGCTCCAGTACGCCCACCCGGCAGCCCTCCACCAGGAATCGCTCGACCAGCGCCAGCCCGAGCCCGGAGCCGCCGCCGGTAATCAATGCCACCTGGCCGCGCAGCCAGCCGCCCTCCTGCGGCGCGCGCATCACGCGGCCTCCGGGAGTTCGATGTAGATGTTGCCGTTGACCACGGCGACCGGGAAGGTGCGCAGCGGCTCGGTGGCCGGCTGGCACAGGGCCGCGCCGGTCTTCAGGCAGAAGCGCGCCGCATGCAGCGGGCACTCGACCGTGCCGTCGTCCTCGACATAGCCTTCCGACATCGAGGCATTGCCGTGGCTGCAGCGGTCGGCCAGGGCGAATACTTCGCCGTTCGAACGGAACACGGCGAGCGCTTCGTTCGGGCCGTCGATCTTGATCGCCCCGCCGTCCGGCAAGGCCTTGTCTTCGCAAACGAGAATACGTGTCATGGCTGTCAGAAAAGTACGCTGAGGTTGTGGGTGGTCAGGGTGGCCTGGTCGAGCACGATCTCGCGGCGGCAGATCTGCCAGCCCGCGGCGGTCTCGGCGCGGCGTACCCGGTCCATGCGCTTGCCGGCATAGAGCGCCTGGTCGCGCTCCTTCTGGGTGCGGTACAGCAGGTAGTTCAGGCGGATCTCGAATTCGTCGGGGTTCTCCGTGGCGCGCACCACCAGGTTGGTGACCAGGTGCCGGGTCCGCGACGGCGGCTCCTCGGCCCAGGCCATGCCGGTCTCGAGGCGCGCGATGCGCCGTTCGAGTTGCGCATGGGTGTCGTTGAAGATCCAGGTGGTGGGCGGCTGCACGCCGCGCCGGCGGTCGCGCGTCTGGGCGTTGGACGTGGTGCGCATGGTGTACTCGATGTCCTGGGCCAGCAGGTCCAGCCAGTCGCGGAAGCGCCAGTCGTCCAGCAGCTCGGCCTCGTGGTACAGGAACTGCGCGATTTCGTGGTGCAGTTCCATCGGCACGCGGGGCATGCGATCGGTGTCAGCCATGCTTGAGCACCTCCTCGTCGTAGGCGCGGGTGCGCTCGTGCACCTGCTCCCAGCTGTCGCAGGCCAGCAGGTCGGCCCAGCGGCGGTACATCGCGCGCGCGGCCGTCTCCGAAAAGATGTAGTTGGTCACGCCGGGGATGCCGTCCTCGCGTTTCTTTTCATTGCCGATGCCCATCTCGACCACCAGCTTGGTGGCGCGCGCACGTTTGCCGCGCAACACCTTCTGGATCTCGACCCAGTTCTCGGAATCGTCCTGCTCGAGGAAGCCCGCGGGACCGAAGGCGCGCGTGGCGCTGCGTTCGAAGGCCTGCTTCACCTCTTCCGGGGCGTCCTTGTCGGCGATGCAGAATGCCCAGACTTCCACCTGGTTCGGGCCGCGCGGGTGCCAGACCCGCAGCGTGGCGGTGCCGTTCAGCCACGACATGGTGGGGAACATGTTGTTGTGGCCGGCCAGGCGCAGGGCCCGCACCTTGCCCAGGCGCTGTTCGGCCTCGGCATAGGTGTCGCGGTAGTATTGCGACACCATGCCGTCCACCCAGACGTTGGCGTCCGGTTTTTCGGTGAAGAAGAAGCCGCTGCCGTGTCCGGCCTGGCCGTACTGCAGCGCGTCCTTGGCGGTCTCCCAGACGGGACGCGCGGTCTGGCCGGCGCCGAGCGCCTTCTCGGCGGCATCGGGCTTGGCGCCCAGCACCTGCACCGCCGAAGCGTGCGAAAACAGCGCGTGATACTGGTCGCTGGCGAACTGTTCCGCCGGCAGCTTCCAGTTGCAGTCGATGACCCATTTCTGCACGCCGCCGACGATCTCGGTGCCGCCCGAGCGGCGGTCCAGCACGCCGTCCAGATACCAGGCGATGTCGCCCATGTATTCCCCGAGGTCCGGGGCCTCCGGATCCCAGTTGCCGAAGATCAGGCCCTTGTACTCGACCACCCGCGTCACTTCCTGCAGGCCGAGCTTTTCCTTGCACAGGCCGTGCGGATAGGCGCGCTGTTCCAGCGGCACGTCGACCAGGCTGCCGTCGGTGCCGTAGGACCAGCCGTGGTAGGGACAGGTGAAGGCACGGGTATTGCCGCAGTCGGCGTGGCTGACCCGCATCGAGCGGTGACGGCACTGGTTCAGGAAGGCCTTGACCGAACCATCCTTCTGGCGCACCACGATGATCGGGTCTTCGCCCATATAGGTATTGAAGAAGTCGCCAGCCTTGGGGATTTGGCTGACATGGGCCAGGAACAGCCAGCAGCGGCCGAAGATGCGCTCCAGTTCCAGTTCATACAGTTCGGGGTCGGTATAGATCGACGATGCAACCCGGCCAGTCCGTGCGTCGACCAGCGCATCGAAGTCGATGACTTTTTCAGACATTTTGCGTCTCCTCTACGAGGCTTCATGGTTGAAGAACTTCGCCATATCATCGTAGGAAGACCCCCATCTGTATAATATTTTGTTTGTCGCTTTTAAGACGTTTTAGCGATAACACAGCAATCGCCCCGGAGGAACCCATGGAATTGCGCCACCTGCGCTATTTCGTCGCCGTCGCCGAAGAACTCAGCTTTACGCGTGCGGCCGAACGCCTGTGCACGGCCCAGCCCTCGCTGAGCCAGCAGATCCGCGATCTCGAAGAACAAGTGGGAACACTGCTGTTGTCGCGCACCCGCCGCAAGGTGGAACTGACCGACGCCGGCCAGGTGTTCCTGACCGAGGCGCGCCTGACGCTGGAGCAGGCCGAGCGGGCCGTGATGCGGGCGCGCCATGTCGGACGCAAGGGCAATTCGACGATCAAGATCGGTTTCGTGCCGGCCGCCGAGGTCCGGATCTTCCCGGCGATCCTGCCGCGCCTGCGCATGCGCCTGCCCGAGCTGAGCGTCGAGCTGCGCAGCAACCCCACCATCGAACAGGAGAAGATGCTGCTCGATCACGAGGTCGACATCGCTTTCCTGCGCAAACCGGTCCTGTCGGCCGGCATCGCCAGCCAGGTGGTCCTGCGCGAAGCGCTGGTCGTGGTCCTGCCGGCCGCGCACCCGCTCGCACAGTTCCAGGAGATCGCCCCCGAACAACTCGACGGCGAAGCCTTCGTCCACACCGATCCGCTGTATTCAGGCGAGCTGTACCCGATCGTTGAAGCCTATTTCGCCCAGCATGGGGTGCGGCCGAAAGTGGCGCAGGTCGCCACCAATGCCCTCCTCAACCTGAACCTGATCGGCATGGGCCTGGGCATCGGCCTGCTGCCGGACTACGTCACGGCGCTGACCAACCCCTCGATCTGCATCCGGCCGCTGGCGGGAACGGCGCCGGAAATCGATCTCCTGATGGCTTGGCGCGCCGGCGACGACACGCCGGCTCTCGCGGTGCTGCGCGAACTGGTGGCGCGCCACGCCGACGTGCGTGGCGGGCCGGCACCCTAGCCGGCCACCCGCGCCGCCAGCTCCTCCGCCTCTTCCATCCGGCGCAGGACCTCGGCGAAGGACATCGGCTGCCCGAACAGCCAGCCCTGCGCGTACTGCACCCCGTGCCGGAGCAGGAAGTCCGCCTGGGCCTGGCTCTCCACCCCTTCCGCGATCATGCGCAGTCCAAGGTCGCGCGCCATGGCGATGATGTGCCCGACCACCTGGCTGGTCGGGGCGCCGGTGCCGATCGCCTCGATGAAGCTGCGGTCGATCTTCAGGTAATCGAGCTCCAGCGTTTCCAGGTAGGACAGGCTCGAATAGCCGGTGCCGAAATCGTCGATCGCGATCGCGAAGCCGTGCCCGCGCAAGGCGCCCGAGGTCTCGCGCGCGACCACCGGGTCGAGCATGCCGCGCTCGGTCACCTCGAGGATGATGCTGGACGGATGCGCGCCCATCTGCTCGAGCGTCGCCTGCAGCTTGTCGAGGAAGTCGGGCGAATGGAAGTCGGCCGGCGCGACGTTGATACCGATATGAAAGTCCGGATGGCTCTCCAGGTAGAAGCCGGTGTCGCGGCAAACAGCTCCAGCACCTGGTGGGTCAGCCTGACGATGGTCTCGTCCTGCTCGGCGATGGGAATGAACAGCTCGGGCATGACGATCTCGCCGGTGGGCCGGCGCCAGCGCACCAGCGCTTCGACGCCGATCATGCGGCCGCTGCGCAGCTCGACCACCGGCTGGTATTCCAGGAAAAATTCCTTGCGCCGCAGCGCGCTGCGCACGGCATAGGGCAAGGCCATCTGCTGGCGCGCCAGGTACAGGATCGCGCCGGCCAGCGCGATGCCGGCGAGCATGCCTACCGGCACCAGCCGGGCTGCGAAATCCTGGGAACGGTCTTCCAGGTAGTGCAGCGGCACGGCGGCGATGCCGACCGTCCCGAAGGCCGAGGAACGCACTACAGCGACGACGTGGCCATCTTCCTCGAACACCACCTCGCGCGCGCTGCCGAGGCGTTTCGACCAGCCGGGATCGATATGGCCGCGGGCGCTGATCGGCGCGTAGAAATCGAGCGGCACCACCGCCAGCGACACGTCGGGCTCGCTCTTGGCGGTGTCGATCGGCAATTGTGCGTGAAGGATGGCGGCGTAGCTGCCGTACTGCAAGACCAGGAAGGCATACTGGGGCGCGAAGGGGAAGCGGACGTCGGTGCGCACCACGGCGCCGGTGGCGCTGCGATAGGCGGGTACGCCCAGGTCGAGCACGCGCGCGCTGCCGACGATGGACGAACAGGGCATCTGGTTGCCCTCGACGTAGCCGACCGCCTGGATATAGGTCGAGCCCAGGTCGATCTCGCGCATGAGGTCGATGTTCGCCGGCGCACAGGGTGCGTCCGTGTACGGGGCCAGCCGCTTGACGGCCGCGGCCACCTGCGCGGCGGTCTCGTCGCCGCGCATCACGACGTCGCGCGCGTAGCCGAGCGCATGCGTGCTTTCCGCCTTGAAGGCTTGCCGCTGCGACTCCTCGATGGCGAGCAGGATCGGCCCGCCGATCCCGGCAATCGCCAGCAGGAGCGTCAGCAGAACGACGGCGGTCTTTTTCATGTTTCCCTGCGCACGGGCATGAAGGGGATGCTGCGGCAGTCCCATACTACAGACGCCGCGCGCGGCCCGCAATCCGCACCGGGCGCCTGACACGCCCTTGTACCGCCGCCGATACGGCATGCAGTAGCGTGAGCCCACCCTACTGCCGGGCACGCTATGCTGCATAGCAATATGAAAAGGACTTCGTGTGCGCGGCCGTTCGCCTTATCATGCTTGCCGCAAGTCACCTTACAAAGGGGAAGCGTTTATGAGTCAGAGTAAGCCTCTGTCGCTGCATGTACCGGAGCCTACCGGCCGCCCGGGCTGCAAGACCGATTTTTCGTACCTGCAATTGAGTCCCGCCGGCGCCATCCGGCGTCCGCCCGTCGATGTGGCGCCGCTCGATACGAGCGACATTGCCACCGGCCTGATTCGCGTCCTGGACGAGAACGGCGACGCCGTCGGTCCCTGGGCGCCCGAGGTCGATCCCGAACTGCTGCGTTTCGGGCTGCGCACCATGATGAAAACCCGCATCTTCGACGCCCGCATGGTCATCGCCCAGCGCCAGAAGAAGATGTCCTTCTATATGCTCTCGCTCGGCGAGGAAGCCCTCGGCACGGCCCAGGCGCTGGCCCTCGAGGACGGCGACATGCATTTTCCGACCTACCGCCAGCAAAGCCTCCTGATCGCCAAGCAGGTGCCGCTGGTGGAGATGATCTGCCAGCTGCTGTCCAACGAGCGCGACCCGCTCAAGGGCCGCCAGCTGCCGGTGATGTACTCGGTGCGCCGCGCCGGCTTCTTCTCGATTTCCGGCAACCTGGCCACCCAGTACCCGCAAGCGGTGGGCTGGGCGATGGCATCAAGCATCAAGGGCGATACCAAGATCGCCTCGGCCTGGATCGGAGACGGCGCCACCGCCGAATCCGATTTTTCCACGGCCCTGACCTTTGCCCACGTGTACCGCGCGCCGGTCATCCTCAACGTGGTCAACAACCAGTGGGCGATCTCGACCTTCCAGGCGATTGCCGGCGGCGAGAGCGTCACCTTCGCCACCCGCGGCATCGGCAGCGGCATCGCCTCGCTGCGCGTGGACGGCAACGATTTCCTGGCCGTGCTCTCCGCTTCGCGCTGGGCGGCCGAACGCGCCCGCTCGAACCTGGGCCCGACCCTGATCGAATGGGTCACCTACCGCGCCGGCCCGCACTCGACCTCGGACGATCCTTCGCGCTACCGCCCGGCCGACGACTTCCAGCACTTCCCGCTGGGCGACCCGGTCGCCCGCCTGCGCCAGTACCTGACCAAGCAGGGGTGGTGGTCGGACGAAGAGCACGAGCAGGTCCAGGCCGAGCTCGAAGCGGAAGTCCTCGCGGCCCAGAAAGAGGCCGAGTCCTACGGCATCCTGGGCGACGAGCGCGCCCCGAGCGCCGCGACGATGTTCGAGGACGTGTACAAGGAGATGCCGGAGCACCTGCGCCGGCAACGCCAGGAACTGGGAGTATGAAGATGGCGCGAGACGACATACCGAAAGAAACGGCAACCATGCCGATGACCATGATCCAGGCGCTGCGCTCGGCCATGGACGTGATGATGGAACGCGACGACAACGTCGTGGTGTACGGCCAGGACGTCGGCTTCTTCGGCGGCGTGTTCCGCGTCACCGACGGCCTGCAAGCCAAGTACGGCAAGTCGCGCGTGTTCGACGCGCCGATCTCGGAAGGCGGCATCGTCGGCACCGCGGTAGGCATGGCGGCGTATGGCCTGCGCCCCGTCATCGAGATCCAGTTCGCCGACTATTTTTATCCGGCGACCGACCAGATCGTGTCGGAAGCGGCGCGCCTGCGCTACCGCTCGGCCGGCGAGTTCACCTCGCAGATGGTGATCCGCATGCCCTGCGGCGGCGGCATCTACGGCGGCCAGACCCACAGCCAGAGCCCGGAAGCCTTCTTCACCCATGTGTGCGGCCTGCGCACCGTGATGCCGTCCAACCCCTACGACGCGAAGGGCTTGCTCATCGCCTCGATCGAGAACGACGATCCGGTGATCTTCCTGGAGCCCAAGCGCCTGTACAACGGCCCCTTCGACGGCCACCACGACCGTCCGGTGGTGCCCTGGTCCGGCCATGCGCTGGGCAACGTGCCGACCGGCTACTACAAGGTCGACCTCGACAAGGCCAACATCGTCCGTCCCGGCAACGACGTCACGGTGCTGGCCTACGGCACCATGGTCTGGGTATCGGAAGCCGCGGCGCGCGAAAGCGGCGTCGACGCCGAGGTGATCGACCTGCGCAGCATCTGGCCGCTGGATCTGGAGACCATCGTCAATTCGGTCAAGAAAACCGGCCGCTGCGTCATCGTGCACGAGGCCACCCGCACCAGCGGCTTCGGCGCCGAGCTGGCGGCCCTGGTGCAGGAACACTGCTTCTACCAGCTGGAGGCGCCGATCGAGCGCGTCACCGGCTGGGACACCCCGTATCCGCATGCGCAGGAATGGGCTTATTTCCCGGGGCCCGACCGTGTCGGCGCGGCCCTGAAACGTGCGCTGGAGGGTAAGTAACATGGGCATTCATGTCATCAAGATGCCGGACCTGGGCGAAGGCATCGCCGAGGTCGAAGTCGTCGCCTGGCACGTGCAGCCGGGCGACACGGTCAAGGAAGACCAGGTGCTGGCCGACGTCATGACGGATAAAGCCACCGTCGAGATTCCTTCGCCGGTCGCCGGCACCATTACCAGCCTGGGCGGCGCGGTCGGCCAGTCGCTGGCCGTGGGCGCGGAACTGATCCGCCTGGAGGTCGAAGGCGCCGGCAACTTCACCGGCGAGAAGGCGAAACAGGAACCTGTCAAATCCGCCGCCGCCACGGCGCCGGCAGAAGAAGTCGCGGAACCGCAGCTGGAAGCGGTGGCGCAGGCGGAGAGCCCGGCAGGCGCGCAGGCTCGAGCCTCTGCGCCGGCGGCCCCGCCGCCGAAGCCGGCCGCAGCACCGCAACGCAGCTACCAGAACGGCCCGGCGCCGATGCGCGCCGAGGGCGAAAAGCCGCTGGCTGCGCCGGCCGTGCGCCAGCGCGCATGGGACCTCGGGATCGAACTGCAGTTCGTGCACGGCAGCGGCCCGGCGGGCCGCATCCTGCATTCCGACCTCGACGCCCACGTGTCGGGCCGCCGCGCAAGCGCGCAAGGCACTGGACGCGACGAGCGCTATGCCAAGCGCGAGGGCGAACAATCGGCGCCGGTCATCGGCCTGCGCCGCAAGATCGCCGAGAAGATGCAGGAAGCCAAGCGCAACATCCCGCACTTCACCTATGTGGAAGAAGTCGACGTCACCGAACTGGAAGCGCTGCGCACCCAGCTCAACGCCAGGTATGGCGCCGAGCGCGGCAAGCTGACCTTCCTGCCGCTCCTGATGCGTGCGGTGGTGCTGGCGCTGCGCCAGTACCCGATGATGAACGCGCGCTACGACGACGCCAACAACCTCCTCACCCAGTTCGAAGGCGTGCACCTGGGCATCGCCGCCCAGACCGAGGCCGGCCTGATGGTGCCGGTGGTGCGCCACGCCGAGACGCTCGACCCGTGGGCAGCGGCCGCCGAGGTGGCGCGCCTGGCCGATGCCGCGCGCGCCGGCCGCGCAACGCGCGAGGAGCTGACCGGCTCCACGATCACCATCACCAGCCTGGGTCCGCTGGGCGGCATCGTCACCACCCCGGTGCTGAACCGTCCGGAAGTGGCGATCATCGGCCCCAACCGCATCGTCGACCGTCCAATGATCCGGGATGGCGCCATGGTGGCGCGCAAGATGATGAACCTGTCGTCCTCGTTCGACCACCGGGTCATCGACGGCCAGGTGGCGGCCAAGTTCGTGCAGACCATCCGCGGCTACCTCGAAACCCCGGCCACCATCTTCGTGGAGTGAAGACATGGAGACACTCAACACCACACTCCTGATCATCGGCGGCGGACCGGGCGGCTACGTGGCCGGCATCCGCGCCGGCCAGCTCGGCGTGCCGACCGTGCTGGTCGAAGGCGCCGCCCCCGGCGGCACCTGCCTCAACATCGGCTGCATCCCGTCCAAGGCGATGATCCACGCGGCCGAGGAGTTCTGCAAGGCGCGCAGCTATGCGGCCGAAACTTCGCCGCTCGGGATCTCCGCCGCCGCCCCGCGCATCGACCTCGAACGCACGGTGGCCTGGAAGGACGGCATCGTCAAGAAGCTCACCGGCGGCGTCGGCGCCCTCCTCAAAAAGAACGGCGTCAAGCTGGTACAGGGCTGGGCGACCATCCTGGACGGCAAGACCGTCGAGGTGCGCGCGGACGGAGAAAGCGAGGCCTCGGTGCGGATCCGTTGCGAGCACATGCTGCTGGCCAGCGGTTCCGAAGCGGTGGAGCTGCCCTTCATGCCCTTCGGCGGTCCGGTCATCTCCTCGACCGAAGCGCTCTCGCCCGACGGCATTCCGCAGCGCCTGGTGGTGGTGGGCGCAGGCTACATCGGCCTGGAACTCGGCACCGCCTACCGCAAGCTCGGCAGCCAGGTGACGGTGGTCGAAGCGGCCGACCGCATCCTGCCCGCCTATGACGCCGACCTGGTCAAGCCGGTAGCCGCAAGCCTGGGGCGCCTGGGCGTCGAGCTGCGCCTGGCGACCTCTGTGCTGGGCATGGACGGCGAGGACGGGCAGCAGCGCGTGCGCGTGCGCGACGCTTCCGGCGTCGAAGCCCTGCTGGAAGCGGATCGGGTGCTGGTGGCGGTGGGCCGCAAGCCGCGTACTACGGGCTGGGGCCTGGAAAACCTGATGCTCGACATGAACGGGCGCGCGGTCAAGGTGGACGACGGGTGCCGCACCTCGATGCGCAATGTCTGGGCGATCGGCGACCTGACCGGCGAGCCGATGCTGGCGCACCGCGCCATGGCCCAGGGCGAGATGGTGGCCGAGATCGTGTCCGGCAAGCGCCGCCACTTTGCGCCTGCCGCGATTCCCGCGGTGTGCTTCACCGATCCGGAAATCGTCGTGGTCGGGATGTCGCCGCTGGACGCCGACAAGGCGGGCATCGAGATCGTCACGGCCAACTTCCCATTCAGTGCCAACGGGCGGGCGATGACCATCGAAAGCACGGACGGTTTCGTGCGCGTGGTGGCCCGCAAGAGCGACCATCGCATCATCGGCTGGCAGGCCGTGGGCGGCGCGGTGTCCGAACTGGCGGCGGGCTTCACGCAGTCGATCGAACTGGGCGCGCAGCTCGAGGATATCGCCGGCACCATCCACGCCCACCCGACCCTGGGCGAAGCGGTGCAGGAAGCCGCGCTGCGCGCACTGGGGCACGCACTGCACATCTGAGCGCTGCTCCCCCGCCACCGAAGCCGCCCTACCGGGCGGCTTTTTTCTTGCGCAGCCTCCGACGACGATTTGATCCAATTGAGCACAAGGCAAACAAAATATGCATACACGGTTACATTTGCAAACATTATTTGCACATTTGTGCGTAGTGAAAAATTGCAGTTAACGTATCCCAGCTGCAATAATTGCGCCGTGCTCGGGAATCGCCCCAGCGCATCAACGACAGAAAGAGGCACATAATATGTTCAAGAAAATCGCAGCTGCCAGCGCCCTGCTCATCGCTTCCTCGGCCGCTTTTGCCGCCCAACCGACTACCTTCTACGCCGGCGGTGATGTCGGCAAGACCAAGGTCGACGACGTCTCCAAGCGCGACACCAGCGTCGGCGGCTTCGTCGGCTACAACTTCCACCAGAACTTCGCCGTGGAAGCCGGCTACCGCCGCCTGGCGGACTATGACATCTATGTCGGCAGCCCGAGCACTGCTTTCGTGCAAGGCAGTGCGAAGCTCGACCAGGCCCACCTGTCGCTGGTCGGCAGCCTGCCGCTGGACCAGAACTTCAGCGTCTACGGCCGCCTCGGCGTGAATCGCCTGGAAGCCAAGGTCAGCTCGGCCGGCTTCAGCGCCAAGGACTCCACCACCAAGGCCCTGTACGGCGTCGGCCTGAGCTACGCCTTCAGCCCGGCCGTCTCGGCCCGCCTCGAAGTGCAGAAGCCCGCCAGCGACGCGACCAACCTGAGCGCCGGCGTCGCCTTCCAGTTCTAAAGAAAGGCCTCCCCATGTTCAAGAAAATCGCAGTCGCAGCCGCCCTGATCGTCGCCTCCTCGGCCGGCTTCGCCGCCCAACCCGGCAGCTTCTATGCGGGCGCCGACATCGGCCGCACCAAGATCACCGATGTCGACGGTCGCGATACCAGCTTCGGCGGGTTCGTGGGCTACAACTTCCATCCGAACTTCGCCGTCGAACTGGGCCAGCGCCGCCTGTTCGAGCGCGACTATCGCTGGGGCAACGACGGTGCCAACGTGCGTGCCGACCAGACCTCGCTGTCGCTGGTGGGCAGCATGCCGATCGGGGAAAGTTTCAGCGTCTACGGCCGCCTCGGCGCGGCACGCATCCAGGAGCGTTTCAGCACCGGGGGCTTCACCAACAAGGATTCGACCACCAAGGCGCTGTACGGCATCGGCCTGAGCTATGCGATCAGCCCGGCGATCGCGGCGCGCGTGGAGGTGCAGAAGATCTCCCAGCAGGCGACCAACCTGAGCACCGGTTTGTCCTTCCAGTTCTGAGCGGCTTCGCCCTCGTCCAAAGCCCGGCACTGCCGGGCTTTTTTCTATTCGGCTGGACTACGCGGCGCTGCGGCGCGGCGCCGACAACACCGTGCCGAGCCGCAGCGCGGTATCGACCACGCTCTCGATCGCCGGCGCATAGCCGTTGTCGATCCAGCGCAGCGCGATGTGGATCACGCCACCGACCACCCCGGCCTGGAGCAGTTCGTCGTCCGGCGCGCCGGGCGCCGCCACGATGCGCGCCACCTCGCGCCCGATCGCGCGCAGCGCCGCATCGAAGGCCAGGTCGACCGCGCGGCTGACGCCGCGGATCTCCACCAGGAACACCCGTGCCGACTGCGGCTCGCGCTGCAGCGCGGCGAAATAGGCGTGCAGCATGGCGCGCGAGCGCGCGATGCGCCCGCGTCCCGCTTCCTTGGCTGCGCGCGTGATTTCTCCCAGCACCGAATAGGTCACGGCATTGAAGGAGTCGATCAGCAGCGCTTCGCTGTTGGGGAAGGATTCGTAGAAGTAGCGCTCGGTCAGGCCGGCCGCCTCGCAGACCGCCTTGACGGTGGCCTGGTGGTAGCCGCGCTCGCCATAGACGGCAATGGCCGCGGCAACGAGGCGCGCGCGGCGGTCGGCGCGCCGCTCCTCCTGGGACAGCCCGCGGTAAGACCGGGTGGTGGTGAGCTCTGCTTTCATGGCTACATTCTACACAGAAACTTGTTTCCAAACTTGTCACCGTGATTCTGACAATGTACAGTGTCTATATAAAAAAGACACCGAGACACCATGCGTCCACCCGCATCCGCTTCTCCCGCGGCGAGCGCTGCGCAGGAAGCCCCGCTGGACGTGCTCATCGTCGGCGCCGGACTGTCCGGCATCGGCGCCGCCAGCGCCCTGCAGCGAGGCTGCCCCGGCAAGCGCTACGCCATCCTCGAGGCGCGCGCGGCCATCGGCGGCACCTGGGACCTGTTCCGCTATCCCGGCATCCGCTCCGATTCCGACATGTACACCCTCGGCTATGCCTTCCGCCCCTGGCTGGATGCCAAGGCGATCGCCGACGGCCCCGCCATCCTCGACTACGTGCGCAGCACCGCGCGCGAGCACGGCATCGAGCCGCACATCCGCTACGGCCACAAGGTGGTTGGCGCAAGCTGGTGCTCGAAAGACGCGCTGTGGACCGTGCAGGCGCGTTTGCAGGACGGCACGACGCGCATCCTGCAGGCCCGTTTCCTCTACCTGTGCAGCGGCTACTACAGCTACGACGAGGCCTACCGCCCGCGCTTCGAGGGCGAGGAGGATTTCGCAGGGCGCATCGTGCAGCCGCAGTTCTGGCCCCAGGACCTGGACTACAGCGGCAAGCAGGTGGTGGTGGTCGGCAGCGGCGCCACGGCCGTCACGGTGGTGCCGGCGATGACCGACCGCGCACTGCATGTGACCATGTTGCAGCGTTCTCCGACCTACGTCGTCGCCCGGCCTTCGCGCTACCGCTTTGCCCAGCGCATGCAGGGCCTGTTCCCGCAGGGGCTGGCCTATGCGCTGACGCGCTGGCGCGTGCTCGGCGAGAGCATGTTCCTGTACTGGCTGGCGCGCAGCAAGCCGGAACTGGTCAAGCGCAAGATCGTCGAGATGGCCGGCCACCAGCTCGGTTCGCCGGAGGCCGCGGCAGAGCACTTCACCCCGAGCTACAAACCCTGGGACCAACGTGTCTGCGTGGTGCCGGACGGCGACCTGTTCAAGGCGATCCGCCTCGGGCGCGCCTCGGTGGTCACCGACCACATCGCGCGCTTCACCAGGGGCGGCATCCTGCTGCAATCCGGACGCGAGCTGGCGGCCGACCTGGTGGTGATGGCCACCGGCCTTACCCTGAAGCTGTTCGGCGGCGCCACCCTGGTGGTGGACGGGCGCGTGGTCGACCCCAGCCGCGCCATGTCCTACAAGGGCATGATGCTGAGCGGCGTCCCGAACTGCGCGCTGGCCTTCGGCTACACCAATGCCTCCTGGACCCTGAAGGCCGACCTGACGGCTGCCTGGGTGTGCCGCCTGCTGCGCCATATGGACGCGCACGGCCAGGCCGTCGCGGTGGTGCAGCGCGACCCGGAGGTGCCGGAAGTCCCCTTCCTCGACTTCAACTCGGGCTATGTCGAGCGGGCCCGCCACCTGCTGCCCAGGCAGGGCGCGCGCAAGCCCTGGCAGGTCTACCAGAACTACCTGCGCGACCTCCTGACCATCCGCTTCGGGCGCATCGACGACGGCGTGTTGCGCTTCGGTCAGCCGGGAGCCATGCCATGAAGCTCGCCAACCGGGTCGCCGTCGTCACCGGCGCCGGCGGCGGCATCGGGCGCGCCACCGCCTTCGCCCTGGCCCGGCGCGGCTGCCACCTGGCCCTGGCCGACATCGACGGCGCGGCCGCCAGCGAGGCAGCCAGGCAAGCGCGGGCGCTCGGGGTGCGCGCCTCCAGCCACCGCCTGGATGTGGCCGACCGCGCTGCCGTGCGCCTGCTGCCGGCCGAGGTGCTGGACCTGCACGCCCGGGTCGACCTGCTGGTCAACAATGCCGGTGTTGCGCTCGGCGGCAGCTTCGAGCAGGTGGCCGAAGAAGACTTCGACTGGCTCATGGAGATCAACTTTCATGGCGTGGTCCGGATGACGCGCGCCTTCCTGCCCCACCTCCACCAGAGCGACGACGCCCGCATCGTCAACCTCTCCAGCATCTACGGCATCGTTGCGCCGCCCGGCCAGAGCGCCTATGCGGCCAGCAAGTTTGCGGTGCGCGGTTTCAGCAATGCGCTGCGCCACGAGCTCGAGGGCAGTACGGTGGCGGTCAGCGTGGTGCATCCGGGCGGCGTGGCGACCGCGATCGTGAACAAGGCCCGCGTCCCGAAAGATGCACCGCCACAGGACATCGCGCGCGGCCGCGCGAGCGCGCAGCGCCTGCTGCGCATGGCGCCCGAGCGGGCCGGCGAGATCATCGTGCGCGGCATCGAGCGGCGCCGGGCCCGCATCCTGGTCGGCGGCGACGCCAGGTTCGTCGCCCTGCTCGAACGCCTGAGCCCAGTCCATTACTGGCAACTCCTGAAGAAAGCGAGCGCACGATGAAGCTGCACCTCCTGTTGGCCGCCCTTGGCGGCTTCGCGCTGCTGCTCCTCCTGCTGGCCGCGTTCAGCCGCCGGACGGCGCGCCGCATCGAGGCCTTCCTGCCGCCCGCCGGCGGCTTCCTCGAGGTGGAAGGCGTGCGCCTGCACGTGCGCGACGAAGGGCGCGGCCCGGCCGTCCTGCTGATCCACGGGCTCGGCGGCCAGATGGCGCATTTCAACTATGGCGCCGTGCGCGCGCTGTCGGGCCGCTACCGCGTGGTGGCGGTGGACCGGCCGGGGTCCGGCTATTCGACGCGCCCTGACGGGGTGCCGGCGGACCTGTCGACCCAGGCACGCGCCATCGCCGCGCTGATCGACAAGCTGGGACTGGAGCGGCCGACCGTGGTCGGGCATTCGCTGGGTGGCGCGACCGCGCTCACCCTGGCGCTCGAGCACCCTCAGCAGGTCGGCGCCCTGGCGCTGCTGGCGCCCCTCAGCCACGCGCCGCAGGCGGTGCCGGCCGTGTTCCGCTCGATGACCATCGAAACCGCCTGGTTGCGCCGCCTGTTCGCGGCGACGCTGGCGGTCCCGCTCGGCATCATCACGAGCAAGGGCATCCTGCGCGAGGTGTTCGGCCCGGAAAGCGCACCGCCCGACTTCGCGACCCGCGGCGGCGGCCTGCTCGGCCTGCGCCCGGCGGCATTCCTGGCCGGCTCGGCCGACGCGCAGGCGCTGGCCGGCCACATGCCGCGCATCGAAGGCCGCTACGGCGAACTGCGCATGCCTGTGCACGTGCTGTTCGGCCGCGGCGACCGCCTGCTCGACTGGCGCGCCAACGGCCAGGCGCTGGTGGACAAACTGCCGGATGGGCGGCTGCAACTGGTCGAGGGCGGGCACATGCTCCTGGTGACGCAGCCGGAGCTTACCGCAGGCTTTATCGAAGGCGTGGTCGCGGCGCGCCCGGTACTGGCAAGCTAAAATGCCTCGATGAACATCATCCAGACCCCACGCCTGCTGCTGCGCACCTGGGAAGCGGGCGACGCCCAGGCCTTCTGGGAACTGAACCAGGACCCGCGCGTGACCGAATTCCTGCCCGGCCCGCTCACGATGCCGCAAGTGGAAGCCTTCATCGCTTCGCAGCAGGATCTGTACGCGCGCAGCGGCGCCTGCTATTTCGCCGTCGCGCTGGCGGCAAGCGGAGAACTGGCCGGTTTCGTCGGCCTGAAGCGTCATGAAGCCGGGCTGCCATTCGCTCCCTGCACCGACATCGGCTGGCGCCTCGCGCCCCGCTACTGGGGTCAGGGTGTAGCCGGCGAGGCGGCGCGCGCCTGCCTGCGTTTCGGCTTCACGCAGCTCGGACTAAGCGAGATCGTCTCCTTCACGGTCCCGGCCAACCTGCGCTCGCGCGCGCTGATGGAAAAGCTGGGCATGCGCGAAGACAGCGGGGGCGCGTTCGCGCACCCGGCCCTGGCGGCAGGCCACCCGCTGTCGCGGCACCTGCTGTACCGCCTGCGCCGCCCGCAAGCGCAGGCCGGCGCCCCAAGCGCTGCCTAGCGCTCGCGCGGCGCGGTGCCCTGGTCGTACTGGTCGGAATCGGTCTGGCCGCTGGGCATGTTTCCCTGCTGGCCCGCCTGCTGGCCGGACTGTTGACTTCCTTCCTGACCCGACTGCCGGCTTGCGCCGCTACCCTTGCCGATTCCTTCCATCCCGGTCTGGATCTGGCCGCCCTGGCTGCCGCCGCTGAAGGCCTGGTCGGCCTCCTGGTGGGTGGTGTCGCCGGCGAGCAGGTCGTCGGAGCGACTGGCCGACTGCTGGCTGCCGTGCTTCGGGACCGGTCCCGCGCCCGGCCCCCCCATCTGGCCGATATCCCCGGTGCCGCCGGTGCCCATGCTGCCGGCGCTGCTGCTGCCGTCGCGGGTTACCTGGTCGTAATTGCGTCCTTTGGCGTCCTTGCCTTCGCTCTGCATCGACATGCTGGCCTCCTTGTCATGGAATATGCGTTCCATGATAGTCCGGCCGGCGCCGCGCACGAATAGTCCGTGGCCGGAAGCGGCTGTAGGACCAGGCCGGCTGCTCAGGCGGTGACGCCCTCTCAGGCGGTGACGCCCTGCTGGCCCAGGACCTGCACCAGGCTCTGCAGATCGTAAGGCTTGCGCAGCACCACCGCATCCGGCCAGTTCGCCACCTCCCCGTGCCCGGTGGCGAACACGATGCGCACGCCCGGCGCGTTGCTGCGCGCCTGGGCCGCGAGTGCATCGCCCCACATGCCGGGCAGTTGCACGTCGGTGATCAGGACGTCGGTGTCGGCCGCGATCAAGGGCAGCGCCGTCTCGGCGTCGGGCGCCGACTGCACCCGGTGGCCCAGGTGTTCGAGCAGGGCCGCGGTATTGGCCCGGATGCTCTCCTCGTCCTCGACCAGGACGATCGACAGGCTGCTGCTCGTCGCCTGCCGGGCCGGCGGCGCCTCGGGCCGGCGCTTCTGGGCGGCCAGCACCTGGCGGATGCGCCGCGCCAGGCGTTCGCGGGTGTAGGGCTTGCCCAGCAGCTCGACACCCGGATCCAGGCGCCCGCCGTGCACGATGGAATTCTCGGTATAGCCCGAGGTGAACAATACCGCCAGGTTCGGCAGCCGTTCGCGCGCCATGCGCGCCAGCTCGGGGCTGCGCAGGCGTCCCGGCATCACCACGTCGGTAAACAGCAGGTCGATCGGCACGCCGCTGTCGATCACCGCCAGCGCACTGCTGGCGTCGGGCGCCTTCAGCACCCGGTAGCCCAGGCCGGACAGTATCTCGACCACGGTGGCGCGCACCGCCTCGTCGTCCTCGGCCACCAGGATGGTCTCGGTGCCGCCCACCGCCTGCTGCGACTCGACCGGGCCGAGCGGCTCCTCGGCGGCCGTCGAGCGCGGCAGGTAGAGCTTGACGGTCGTGCCCTGCCCCACCTCGCTGTAGATCTTCACGTGGCCACCGGACTGTTTCACGAAGCCGTACACCATCGACAGGCCCAGCCCGGTGCCCTTGCCTTCTTCCTTGGTGGAATAGAAGGGCTCGAAGGCGCGGCTGGCCACTTCCGGCGGCATGCCGCAGCCGGTGTCGGTCACCGCCAGCATCACGTACTGGCCGGGAATCACGTCGCCGTGGGCGCCGCAGTACAGGTCGTCGAGGATCGCATTGGTGGCTTCGATCGTCATGCGCCCGCTGCCCTCCATCGCGTCGCGCGCATTGATCGCCAGGTTCAGCAGCGCGTTCTCGACCTGGGCCACGTCCACCGCCGTGTTCCACAGGCCGCCCGAGATCACCATCTCGATTTCGATCTCTTCGCCCAGCGAACGGCGCAGCAGGTCTTCCATGTTCGCCACCAGGCGGCTGATCCTGATGACCTTGGGCTCGAGCGGCTGGCGGCGACCGAAAGCCAGCAGGTAGCTGGCCAGCTTGGCGCCCTTGTCCACCGCCGAGCGCGCGTTCTCGATCCAGCGCGCGCAGTCGGCTTTGGCCGCGCTGCGCGCTTGCTCCGCCATCTGCAGCAGCTGCAGGTTGCCGGAGATGATCTGCAGCAGGTTGTTGAAGTCGTGCGCCACGCCGCCGGTCAGCTTGCCGATGGTTTCCATCTTCTGCGCCTGCTGCAGCGCCAGCTCGGTGCGGCGGATGGTCTCGAGCTGCTCGCGGTCGGCCGTGATGTCGCGTCCGATCGCATGGACGTAACGCTCGTCGGGGGCCGCGGTCCAGGACAGCAGGCACCAGCTGCCGTCCTTGCGCCGGTAGCGGTTCTCGAACTTGTTCACGTAGTTGCCCTGTCCCAGCGCCGCCATCTGGGCAACGGTGGCGGAGCGGTCCTCCGGATGCACCATCTCGAGGAAGTTCTTGCCGAGGATGTCGGTCTCCTGCCAGCCCAGCAGCGCGCCGAAGGCCGGACTGACGGCTTCGACCCGGCCGTCGAAGGCGCACACCAGCAGGATGTCCTTGGACAGCCGCCACATGCGGTCGCGCTCGGCCGTGCGCAGGGCCACCTGGCCCTGCAGGTCGTCGTTCAGGGCGGCGTAGCGCTGCGCCGTATTCTTCTGTTCCTCGATGTCGGTGTTGGTGCCGACCCATCCGGTCACCTGGCCGTCCGCGCCGCGCAGCGGCAGCGCGCGGTTCAGGTGCCAGCGGTAGCCGCCGTCGGCGCGGCGCAGCCGCACCTCGGCCTCGAACACGGTGCCGGTGGCCACCGCCTCGGTCCAGCGGCTGCGCAGCGCATGCAGGTCGCCCGGGTGCACCATGCGTCCCCAGCCATCGGCCAGCAGTTCCTCGTGGCGGTAGCCGCTGTAGGCGAAGATCTTTTCGTTGAACCAGTCCAGGCGACCGGACGCATCGGCGGCCCAGACCTGGGCCGGCATGGCCTGGGCGAAGGTACGGAAACGCTCCTCGCTCTCGCGCATCGCCTGCTCGGCGCGCACGCGCTCGGTGACGTCGTTGCCCTGCACGAAGATCCCGATGACCGAACCCTGCTCGTCGCGCACCGGCTGGAAGACGAAGTCCAGGTAGTGCTGGCGACTGTCGCCGTCGGCGGCGGTCAGCCAGATCCCGGTGGCGGCGCCGGTATGCGGGCTGCCGGTGGCATAGACCTGGTCGAGTAGCGCGATGAAGCCCTGCGAGGCCACTTCCGGCAAGACCTCGCGCACGCTGCGCCCGATGATGTCGGCGCGCTCCACTAGGCCGAGGTAGGCCTGGTTGACCAGCTCAAAGCGGTGTTCCGGACCGGTGAGCATGGCCATGAAACCGGGCGCCTGGGCGAACATGGCGCGCAGCCGGTCCTGCTCGCCGGCCAGGCGGCGCTGGGCGCGCACCTTGTCGGTGGATTCCACCACCAGCGCCAGCACGCCGGCGACGCCGCCGTCGTCGGCCACGATCGGCGAATAGTCGAGGCTGAGCCAGACCTGCTCCGGTTCGCCGTGGCGGCGCAGGCACAGTTCGGCGTCCTGGTAGGACAGCGTGCCGCCAGCCATGCAGACCCGCATCACGTTGTCGTTGAAGTCGGCTTCGTCGGGCCAGCTCTCGCGCACGGGCACCCCCAGCTGCTGCGGGTGGCGCTCGGCGGCGATGAGGGCGTAGCCGTCGTTGTAGATCATGACGCCGTCGGAGCCCCACATGGTGACCATCGGCATCGGCGAACGCAGGATCAGGTCGACCGTACTGCGCAGCACCGGCGGCCAGCCGGCGATGGGTCCGAGACTGGTGGCGCTCCAGTCGAATGCGTCGATGAGCTTGCCAAGTTCGCCTCCGCCCTGGGCGAAGGGTCTGGGTATTGCCACTTCCGGGTGCGCCATGCTGGTTCGTTTCGGTTTGTAGAAGGGCAATTGTAATATCCCGGCACACACAATGAAACACGAATGTGTCATGTCATTACGCGCGCAAGACACAACCGATCCGCTGACGGTATGTACAATCCTGCCACCGCCCCACCCGGCACCCGCAGAAAGCATGCATGACACCCGATCTTCGCGCCCTGGTCGTCTTCGCCGACGCGTCGCTGCACCGCTCGCGCATCAGCCGCCGGATCGCCGATGCCCTTGCCGGCCTGCCCGGGGTCCAGGTGCAGGACCTGTACCAGCTGTATCCGGATTTCTACATCGACGCGCGCCGCGAACGCGAGCTGCTGAAGGCGGCGCCGCTGGTCGTGTTCGTGTTCCACCTCGGCTGGTATGCGATGCCGGCCCTGCTCAAGGAATGGTTCGACAGCGTGTTCAAGCCCGCCTGGGCGGCCGCCAGGCCGGGCCGCCTGGCGGGCAAGCGCGCCTTCGCGGCGGTGGCCTGCGCCGGCAGCGCCCTCGATTACCGGCCCGGCGGCCTGCACGGGCGGCCTTTGGCCGACTACCTGGCGCCGCTCGCGCAGAGCGCCAGCGCCTGCGGCATGGCCTGGCTGGCGCCGCACGTGTTCTACGAGACCGATGCGGTCGACGGCGGCGCGGCCGGCAGGCATGCGGACGCGCTGCTGGCGCGCCTTGCCGGCCTCGCCGACGAAGCCAGGGGAGGCGCCGATGGAACATGACATGCTGCTCAATGCGCTGGTCTACCTGGCCGCGGCAGTGGTCGCGGTGCCCATCGCCAGGCGCCTGGGCCTGGGCGCGGTGCTCGGCTACCTGCTGGCCGGGATCGCCATCGGCCCCTGGGGCCTGGGCCTGATCCGCGAAGTCGAGGACATCCTGCATTTCGCCGAGTTCGGCGTGGTGCTGCTGCTGTTCGTGATCGGCCTCGAGCTCGAGCCGCGCCGGCTGTGGGCGCTGCGCCGCTCGATCTTCGGCTGGGGCACGCTCCAGGTGCTGGGGGTGACCGCGGCGCTGCTGCCGGCAGCAATCGCGGCCGGCTTCGGCTGGAAGGCCGCCCTCATTGCCGCCCTCGGCCTGTCGCTGTCCTCGACCGCGATCGCGCTCACCACCATGCAGGAACGGAACCTGATTCCGACCCCGGCTGGCCAGGCCGGTTTCTCGATCCTGCTGTTCCAGGACATCGCCGCGATCCCGATGATCGCCCTGCTGCCGCTGCTGGGCGTGCCCGATTCGCATCCCGGCGGCTGGAGCGGCCTCCTGCTGCCGGCCGCCGTGATCGGCGGCCTGGTGCTGGCCGGCCGCTTCCTGGTCCGCCCGCTGCTGCGCTTCATCGCGCGCACCGGCCTGCGCGAGATCTTCACCGCGTTTGCCCTGCTGCTGGTCATCGCGATCTCGCTCCTGATGGCCTGGAGCGGCATGTCGATGGCCCTGGGCGCCTTCATGGCCGGCGTGCTGCTGGCCGACTCCGAATACCGCCACGCGCTCGAGGCCGACCTGGAGCCCTCCAAGGGCCTGCTGCTCGGGCTGTTCTTCATCGCGGTCGGCATGTCGGTCGACTTCGGCGTGCTGCTGGCCCAGCCCTGGCGCATCGTCCTGATGGCGGCCGCTTTCCTCTCGATCAAGCTGGCGGTCCTGTGGCTGCTGGCGCGCTTGTTCGGCACGCGGCCGGCGCCGACCACGCGCGCGCCCTGGTCCTGTCGGTCGACGGCGTCGAGGACAGCCTGAAGCTGGCCGCCGCCGTGCGGGCCGAGTTTCCCGAGCTGCCAATCCTGGCGCGCGCCCGCAACGTCACCCATTACTACGAGCTGATGGACCTGGGCGTGACCGTGATCGAGCGCGAGACCTTCGAGTCCGCGCTGATGCTGGGCCGGCGCGTGATGGAGGAACTCGGCTTCGGCGCCTATTTCGCGCGCCAGGCCGCCATGCGCTTTCGCGAGCACAACCTCAAGAGCGTGCTCGACGTCTACCCCTATTACAAGGACCGCGAGCAGTACGCCTCGATGGCGCGCCGTGCGCGCGAGGAGCTGCATGCGATGTTCGTGCGCGACTTCGTGGCCATCCGCGCCGAGCGCGAAGCGCAAGGCGACGAGGACTGCGACGGGGAAGATGGGCGCGGCGGCGGCCGCGGTAGTGATTGAACAAGGCCCGGGCGCTTACACGCGTAAAGTTGTCTATACGAGTGTCGTAATTTCGTTCTGCCGGAGCAGTTTCCGCACGGAAATGGATATACTCCGCCCGTGGCCAGCAGGCCCGCATCCCACCAGCAGCGGCTACGCCGCGACATTCTTGACTACCTTGGATAATTCCACCTCCTCTGCGGACGGGCTGGCCGCGCTCGCCGAAGAGAACTCGGCCCTGATCGATAACGCGCTCGACCTGATGGTCGTGTTCGACCCGGACGGCCGCGTGCTGCGCGTGAACGCCGCGGCGCGCGCCCTGCTCGGCTACGAGCCGTGCGAGCTCGTCGGCCTGCATTTCAATGACCTGATCCATCCGGAGCAGCACGCGCAAGCCCTGCATATCGAGGATGGCCTGCGGACCAGGGATCCGGCGCGCCCCGACATCGTGGTGCGCCTGCGGCGCAGGGACGGCCGCGAGATCCAGCTGTCGGTTGCCGCCCGCTGGTCGGAAGCGCACCAGCGCACCTTCGTGATCGCGCGCGACGTCACCGGCCAGCAGGAGGCGCGCGCCGCGCTGGAGCGTTCCGAAGCGGCGCTCAACAGCATGCTGGAGAGCATCGGCGATGCCTTTTTCGCCATCGACAGCGGCTGGCGCCTCACCTATGCCAACCAGAAGGCGGGCGACTTCGTCGGCGTCGACGCGGCCGGCGCGATCGGCCATCCCCTGCTGGAGATCGCCCCGGACCTGCTGCTTTCCGCTTCCCTGCCACGCTACCAGCGCGCCATGGAGACCCGCCAGCCCGATACCTTCGAAACCTTCTGGGAACCGCGCCAGGTCTGGATCGAAGTGCGCGTCTATCCGCACGCGGACGGCATCTCCGTCTACTTCCACGAGATCACCGCCAGGCGCGAGGCCGACCACCGGCTGCGCAAGAGCGAGCAGCGTTTCCGCAAGCTGTTCAACCAGGCCGGCGACAGCATCATGATCGTCGACGGCGGCCTGCGCATCGTCGCGGTCAACGACCAGGCCTGCGCGCGCTTCGGTTACCGCCGCGACGAGTTCCAGGGCATGCACGCCACCGACGTCAACTTCGGCTTCGCGGAAGGGCGCGCGCTCCTGGCCGGCTTGCGTGCCGGCCAGGCCCAGTTGCTGCGCACCGACAAGCGCTGCAAGGACGGCAGCGTGTTCCCCGCGGAAGTGCAGATCTCGCGCTTCGACGACGAAGGCGAGGAATTCTTCCTGGCCGTGATCCGCGACCTGAGCGACCGCGCCGAGGCCGAGCGCCAGCTGCGCGAGAGCGAACAGCGCTTCCGCGAGGTCATCGAGATGACGCCCGCAGGCTACCTGCTGGCCGGCCGCGACGGTCTGCTCCTGGACGCCAACCCGGCCCTGTGCGCGCTGTCGGGCTATCCGCGCGAGATGCTGCTCGGGCTGCGCCTGGCCGAGCTGTTCGTGTCCTTCCCGCTGGCCTCGCTGGAAACCGGGGAGCCGCGGCCCGCCACGGTGCAGGGCGTGGAAGCCGTGCTGCGGCACCGCCACGGCGCCGACATCCACGTGCTGTTCAACGGCAGCATCAAGCGCGACCATGACGGCCACGCGCTCTCGCTCACCGGCTTGATGACCGACATCACCGGACGCAAGGCGGCCGAGAGCCGCCTGCAGGAACTGGCCACCCACGACACCCTGACCGGCCTGCCCAACCGCGCCCTGCTCGGCGAGCGGGTCCAGCAGATGCTCGACGCCTGCCCCTACGGGTCGTCGGTGGCCGTGATGTTCCTCGACCTCGACCGCTTCAAGGAAGTCAACGACTCCTTCGGCCATGAGATGGGCGACGTGCTGCTGTGCGAAGTCGCCGCCCGCCTGCGCCGGGTGATCCGCCCCACCGACATCATTGCCCGCCTCGGCGGCGACGAGTTCGTGGTGGCCGCGCATTGCGCCAGCGGCCAGAAGGCCGCGGCCAGTATCGCCGACAAGCTGCTCGACCTGCTTACCGCGCCCGTCAAGATCGGCGGCATCGACGTGATCGTCGGCGCCTCGATCGGCATCAGCATGTACCCGCAGGATGCCCAGACCCGCGAAATCCTGTTCCAGACCGCCGATACCGCGATGTACCGCGCCAAGAACGCCGGCCGCAACCGCTACCGCTTCTTCGAGCCGGAAATGACGGTGGCCACCCAGGCGCGCATGGCGCTCGAGGTCTCGCTGCGCCCGGCGCTGGCGCGCGGCGAGTTCGAGCTGCACTACCAGCCGCGCTACTCGCTATGCGCGGCCAGCCCGGGCGGGGTCGCCCTGCACGGCATGGAAGCGCTGATCCGCTGGAACCACCCCGAGCGCGGCCAGGTCCCGCCGCAGCAGTTCATCGGGATCGCCGAGGAGACCGGGCTGATCGTGGGCATCGGCCGCTGGGTGCTGGAAGAAGCCTGTATCCGCACGCGCGAGCTAATGAAGGAATGCGGGCGCAAGGTGGTGGTGTCGGTCAACGTGTCGGCGCGCCAGCTGGCCCAGGCGGCATTTGCCGCCGAGGTGCGCGAGATCCTGGTGAGAACCGGCCTGGCGCCGGACTGCCTCGAGCTCGAGCTGACCGAAAGCGCCCTGATCGAGGACATCGAGCACACCGCCGCGGTGCTGCGCGAACTCAAGCGCCTCGGCGTCAAGCTCGCGGTCGACGATTTCGGCACCGGCTATTCGAGCCTGGCCTACCTGCGCCGCTTCCCGATCGACGTGCTCAAGCTCGACCGCTCCTTCCTGATGCAGCAGGACGAGAACGTGGCCACGGTCGACTTCGTGAAGGCTTTCGTCGACATGGCGCACGCGCTCGGCATGGCCGTGGTGGCCGAAGGCGTGGAGACCGCCGAGGTACTGGCCTTCCTGCGCGCGGCGCATTGCGACCAGGCCCAGGGCTACTACCTGGCGCGCCCGATGCCGCTGGCGCGGCTGCGGGCCCTGGTCGGCGGGCACGCCGCCGCATGAACGCACCGGGGCAGTTTTCCGGCCAACAAGACGGACAAGGTATGATGGCAATTCCCCACCACTGCTGCTGCGCGGCTCCGGAATCGACGACATGAACAGGACCGCCGGCAGTACCCGGATCTCCACCCAACTGATGCTCGTGTTCGCGGGGCTGGCCCTGGCGATCGTGCTGGTGCTGGCCCTGGTCCTGAACCGGCTCGCGACCGAACGCTCGGAAGACGAGCTCGGACACCAGTTCGCGGAAATCGCCCTCCAGACCACCGACAAGCTCGACCGCACCCTGTTCGAGCGCTACCGCGAAGTACGCCTGCTGTCGATCCAGGCCGGGCTCGCAGGCGGGGGCCTCGACGTGGCAGCCAAGCGCCGCTTCCTCGAGGAGATGCAGAAGACCTATCCCTACTATGCCTGGCTCGGCATCACCGACCCCGACGGCCGGGTGCTGGTCTCCGCCAACGGCCTCCTGGAAGGCGCGGACGTGTCGGCGCGGCCCTGGTATGCCAACGCCTTCAAGGGCAAGCACCTGACCGACGTGCACGAGGCTGTGCTGCTCAGCAAACTTCTCCAGCCCGCCGGNGGCGAGCCGATGCGCTTCATCGACATCGCCTTTCCCTACCGCGACGCGGCGGGCCGGGTGGCGGGCGTCCTGGGCGCCCACCTCAGCATCGACTGGGCGCGCGACATCGAGCAGTCGGTCATGCGCCCGCTCCTGACCCGGCGCCGGCTCGAGGCGCTGGTGGTGGGGCCGGACATGAAGGTCATCATCGGTCCCGCGCAGATGGTCGGCACGCGCCTGGTCCCGGGCGGCAAGGGCCTGGCGGGAATCGGCCAGAACGGCTACGCGGTCGAGAGCTTCGGCGACGGCAAGACTTACCTGGTGGGCTACAGCCGCAGCCAGGGCCACAGTTTCGCGCCCGGACTCGACTGGACCGTGCTGGTGCGCCAGGAAACCAGCGAGGCCTATGCGCCGATCGCCGAGTTCCGGCGCCAGGTGATCGGCATCGGCCTGGTGATCGCGCTGCTGGCGGCGCTGCTCGCCGCGCTGCTGGCGCGGCGCATCTCGCAGCCGCTGGGCGTGCTGGCCGAGACGGCGCGCCGCATCGAAGCCGGCGAGATCCAGGACATCGAGGACGTACGCGGCGGCTACCGCGAGATCGGCATGCTGCGCATCGCGCTGCGCTCCCTGATCGGCAAGCTGCAGGCCAACGAAGGCGCCATGCGCCAGGCCGCGCGCCGCAAGGACGAATTCCTGGCAACCCTCGCCCACGAACTGCGCAACCCGCTGGCGCCGATCTCGGTCGCCGCCGAACTGCTGTCGCTGGCGCCGCCCGACGCCGCCCAGCAAAAGCGCTACGGCGCCATGATCGGGCGCCAGGTACGCCACATGACCGACATGATCGACGACCTGCTCGACGTCTCGCGCGTCACGCGCGGCGAGATCAAGCTGGACCGGCGCCCCACCAGCCTGCAGGAAGTGGTGGCGGAAGCGGTCGAACAGGTGATGCCGCTGGTGAGCTCCAAGAAGCACCTGCTGGCGCAGGCGATCGCGCCGACGCCGGTCCTGGTGCCGGGCGACCGCACCCGGCTGGTGCAGGTGGTCGCCAACCTGCTGAACAATGCGGCCAAGTACACGCCCGAGGGCGGGCGCATCGACCTGGTCCTGTCGATCGACGGCGGCCGCGCCCGCCTCAGGGTGCGCGACAACGGCATCGGCATGTCGGCCGACCTGATCGAGCACGCCTTCGAACTGTTTACCCAGGAAACCCGCAAGACCGACCTGAGCCTGGGCGGCCTGGGCGTCGGCCTGGCGCTGTCGAAGCAGCTCGTGACCCTGCACGAAGGCGAACTGACGGTCAGGAGCGCCGGCCAGGGCATGGGCAGCGAATTCACCGTGTCGCTGCCCTTGTTGGACGAATTTGCGCCTCCCTCCACGCCCGCGCAAGCGCGGCCGGCGCCTGCCGAGGCCCCGCCAGGCGGCCTGGTGCTGATCGTGGACGACAATACCGACGCGGCCGACACCCTCGGCCTGCTGGCTTGCTCGCTCGGCCACGAGGTTCTGGTCGAATACGGCCCGCTGGCGGCGCTGGAACGCGCGCGCCTCCGCCCACCCCGGATCTGCCTGCTGGACATCGGGATGCCGGTCATGGACGGCTACGAACTCGCCAGCCGCCTGCGCGCCCTGCCCGGAATGCGCGATGCACTGCTGGTTGCCGTCACCGGCTACAGCCAGGAGGACGACCGCAGGCGTGCGCTGGCGGCGGGCTTCGACGAGCATCTCGCCAAGCCGGTCGACATCGAGCGCCTGAGCGCCCTGCTGGCGGCACGGTCGCGGCCGGCGGCGGAAACGGTGTAGGATGCGCCAGGTGCACATTTGGACAGGAAGGCGATGAAACCGGAAATCGCGGTGCTTGGAAACGTATGGCCCGACGCAGCCTTGTCTGCGCTGGCGCTTGAATTCACTTGCCATGTGATCGGACGCATGTCGCCCGCCGAACAGGCGCGCTTCTTCGACGGCGCAGCGAGCCGCGTGCGTGCGGTGCTCACCAGCGGCACCGTCGGCATCGATGCCGCCACCGCGGCGCGCTTCCCCGGTCTCGAGATCGTGGCCGTGCACGGGGTCGGGCTGGATGCCGTCGACCTGCCGGCGATGGCGGCGCGCGGCGTCGTCGTCACCAATACGCCGGACGTGCTGACCGAGGACGTGGCCGACCTCGCAGTGACCCTGCTGCTCACGGCGTCGCGGCGCCTGCTCCAGCTCGACCGCTACGTGCGCGCCGGCCACTGGCCGGAGAAACGCCCCTTGCTGCCCTCACGCAGCCTGCGCGGCAAGACTGCCGGCATCTACGGCTACGGCCGTATCGGCCAGGCCGTCGCCAGCCGCCTGCGCGGCTTCGGCATCGATATCCGCTATTTCCAGCGCGGCGAAGGGCCGGAGCCGCGGCTGCGCAGCGCGTCGCTGCGGGAACTGGCCGCCGCCAGCGATTACCTGTTGGTGTGCACGCCGGGCGGGCTTGACACCCGGCATGCCGTCGACGCGGCGGTGCTCGATGCGCTCGGACCCGAAGGCATCCTGGTCAATATCGCACGCGGCAGCGTGGTCGACGAAGCGGCGCTGGTCCAGGCGCTGTCCTCGGGGCGCCTGGGCGCGGCCGCGCTCGACGTCTTCGAGGACGAGCCGGAGGTACCGGCGGCGCTGCGCGCCCTCGACAACACGGTGCTGAGCCCGCACGTCGGCAGCCTCACGGTCGAGGCGCGCCTGGCGATGCGCACGCTGTGCTTCGACAACCTGCGCGCGCACTTCGCCGGCAGGCCGGTCTTGACCCCGGTCCTGCCCTGAGCTTCCCGCCTACAGCACCAGTCCCGCCGGCGCCGGCTGGCGCGTGAAGGTCGGGCCCGCCGTCGTGGGGCGGCCGCCATCCCACACCAGGCGGTCGATGCACATGCGGCGCCCCGTCATGGCCGTGTCCCAGGCGTGGTACACGATCCAGTCCTGGCTGCCATCCGGCGAGGTGGTGAACGAATTGTGGCCCGGGCCGATCACGTTCCCGGGGCGCGAGCGCATCAGGAGGGCCTCGTCACTGCCCTCGGGCCGGGTGAACGGCCCCAGCGGATGGTCGGCCACCACGTAGCTGAGCCCATAGTTTTCCCGCTCCCAGGCCCCGCCGCTGTAGAAGCAGTAGTACTTGCCGCCGTGATTCAGCACCGAGGCGCCCTCCACCGTGTGCCAGTCGTAGACCGCGTCGTACATCGCGCGCCCCTTCTTGAACAGGTGCCAGTCGGCATGCGGGCGCACCACCGTGCGCGGGTCCCCGGCCAGGCGATCCATGCTCACCAGGCGGTCGACCACGATACCGGTGCCGATGCGGTGGTCGTCCTCCAGGTCGAGGAAGTCGACGCAGTAGTAGAGGTACCACTGACCGTCCTTGTCGCAAAAAGGGTGGGCGTCGATCGAGAACTGCAGGTTCGGCACCAGCAGCACACCCTGGTCGACGAAAGGACCGACCGGATTGTCGGCCACCGCCACGCGCAGCTTCTGGTGCTTGCCCTCGACGTCGCCGCGCGAGTAATACATCCAGAACTTGCCCTCGCTAGAAGCGACTTCCGGCGCCCAGAAGTGGTCGTTGCCCGGATCGGCGGGCGCCGAGATCGCGAAACCCGCGCGGTGCCAGTCGACCAGGTCGTTCGACACCAGCACCGGGAAGCGCCCGCCCCCGGGGCCGTCGGGGGCGGTGCCGTAGGCGTAGTAGCGGCCTTCGTGCTTGAGGACGAAGGGGTCCGCCATGATCTCCGGATAGACCGGGTTGCAGTAAGTCTTCAGCATCGGGGCCCCTTACATTTGATAGCGCAGGCTCAGGCCATAGGTGGTCGGGTTGTAGCGGATGTCGCGCGGGCGGATCGGGTCGCCCAGGTAGCTCTCGTAACGCTCTTTAGTCAGGTTGATCGCGTCGAAGTTCAGCGTCAGGTTCGGCGTGATGGCGTAGCCGACGCTCAGGTCGACGTAGGTCGAGGCCTTGACGATGCGGTCCTGGCCGAAGCGCGGCTCGGCGATCTGCTCGACGTACTTGCCGCGGCGGGTCGCCGCCAGGCGGCCGGTCCAGCCGCCGTATTCGTAGAGCAGCGCAAAGTTGTAGCTGCTCTTCGCCACGTCGATCAGCGGCGTGGTGCGGTACTCCCCGGCCGCGTTGCGGGTCTGGTTTTCGCCGTCGGTCCAGGTGTAGTTGAACTGCGCACCCAGGCCGCTCCAGGCCCCCGGCAGGAAGTCGAAGAACTTCTGGATCCCGAACTCGGCGCCCTTGAGCTTGCCCTTGCCCGAATTCTGCGGACGCGTCACCCGGTAGTTGACGCCGTTGATGGTTTCGTTCCCCTCCATGCGCTGCAGGTAGCCGTCGATGTCGCGGTGGAACAGGGCGATCTGGGCGAAGCCGTTGTCCTTGAAGTAGTACTCGAGCGTGGCATCGCTGTTGATCGATTCGGTCGGCGAGAGCTGTGGATTGCCCGCCGAGCCCGTGCCCGGCGCATTCACGGTCGGCGGAATCAGCGACAGCGCAGGGTTCAGGTCGGTGAATGCCGGCCGGGTGATGGTCTTGCCGATGCTGAGGTGCGATTGCAGGCGATCGGTCCAGTTCAGCACGGCCGACACGTTCGGCAGGAAGTTGGTTTCGTCGCTGTCCTCGTTGATCGGGGTGATCGTGTCGCCCACGCGCAGGTTGCCTTCCAGCTTGCGGTCGACCTTGACCAGGCGCCCGCCGACGTTGCCGGTCACGTCGACCGTGCCCAGTTGCGCCTTCCAGCGCGCGCCCAGATGCAAGGTGGCGGTACGCTCGCGCTGCTCGAACAGGCGCATCGGGTCGTCCGCCACGCGGCCGGCCGGCTGGCCATAGAAGGCGCGCACCTGGTCGGCCTGGTCGATCAGGAAGTCGCGCGAAGGGGTGTACCAGGGGCCGCCGAGGCGGTCCAGGCCCGGCACCAGGCTCTGGAAGGACGGGCCGAGGGCCGCCACCGGCGACGGGCGTACGCCGCCCGGCAGGTCGTTGGCGCGTTCTCCGCCATGGAAACTCACGTCGCGGCTGGACAAGCGGATGCCGCCGGTCAGTGCGGTGATGAAACCGTCGCCGAGGCGGTACACGGCGTCGCTGCGGAACTGGGTCTGCTTGCCGCGCGACTCGCCCCAGTTCTGCACCATGCCGCGCAGGACGAACTGGTTGGGGTCGCGCAGCGCGGCGCTAGAGCCAGGGGTGGTGATCGCGTTGTAGCCGCCGTGGCCGTCGCGCCCGTAGGTGTAGACCGAGGAGCTGGCGCCCGGGATCTGCTGGTCCACGATCACGGTGTCGTTGACGTAGTCGGAGCGGCTGAAGGCCAGGTTGCTGTCCAGCGACAGCGCGCCTTCCCGGTACTTGGCGGCGAAGTTCAGGTAGTGGGTGGCGGTGTGCTCCTTCACGCCCCAGGTGCTGGTGGCGGTGTACGGGTCCCAGTCGTAGGGGCCGCCAAAGCGGGCGGCGGGCGCGCTGGCGGCCTGGATCGGGCAGATCACGCCGGCCGGCGTATTGCAGTAGTCGCCTTGCGGCGCGAGGACCACGTTGGTCAGGCGCGGCGTCCAGGTCGCGATGTTGAGGATGTAGTCGACTTCGTTCCTGGTGCCATAGCCGGTGCCCAGGTACTGGGCGGACAGCTCCGTCTGCGGATTGACTTTCCACTGGAGCGCGGCATGGACGCTGCCGCGCTCGCGGTCGCCCGCGTTGTAGATGCCGCCGATGTTGGGCAGTTCGCCGAGCCGGTCGCCCGGGCGCAGCGGCGCGATCGGCTGGTCGTCGTTGAGGCGGGTGGCGGTCCCGTCCTGGCTGACGGAGAAGATGCGGTCGGGCCGGTCCACCCACTGCACCGGCATCGCCCAGTTTTCCTTGTTGTAGGCGACGTCGACCAGCACGCCGATCTCGCCGACGCCGGTCTGCCAGCGGTTGCTCATCAGGATGCCGCCGCCCGGATTGGTCTTTTCCTTGCGTGCTTCGCTGCCCTCGACATACTGGCGCCGCCCCTCGAGGAAGCCGCTGACGGTATAGCCCTTGAAGTCGAAGGGCGCACGCAGCCGGACGTTGACGGCGCCGGCGATGCCGCCCTCGAACTGGTTAGCGGTGGCCGACTTGTACACATCCAGCCCGGCGATCGACTGCACCGGCAGGTCCTGGTAGGACAGGCGTCGGCCGGTGCCGGTGAAGATCTCGTTCCCCTCGAAGGTGGTGGCCACGTCCGGCAGGCCGCGGATGATCACGCTGCTGGTCTCGCCGCGGTCGCGGCCCACCTGCACGCCGGCGATACGCTGCAGGGCGTCGCCGGCGGCGCGGTCGGGGAACTTGCCGATGTCGTCGGCGTTGATCGAGTCCACCACCTGCTCGCTGTCGCGCTTGATCTGCTCGGCGGAGCGGATGCTGCTGCGGATGCCGGCCACCGTCACCGTGGCGATGCCGCCGCCTGCCGGGGCGGGCGCCGCCGTGGCGCTTCCGGCGGCCGGCTGGCTGGCCTGGTCCGACTGGGACTGGTCAGTGCTCCGGGTCGTTTCCTGGGCGGCGGCGAAGCCGACGTGGGCGCACAACAGCATGACGGCCGCGCAGACTGGCCGGACTTTCAAGGTGCTCATCGAGGTCTCCTGGGTCGATGGCCGTGCCTGCGTCCTGGGGCGGACGGGCCGGCCGATATTCGCGTCGTTATTAGTCATAATTTATGACCAATATGACAAAAGCTATCCGAATTCGCACCGCGATGGCGCACTCGAGACCGCTTCAGAACAGGCCGCGGGACGCCACCGAATCACGCGCCACCAGAGGGCAATCCATCTTCATGGCGGTATGTCGGGAGATGCCTCCGTGCACTTGCGCAATCAAATTTTCTGCTGCCCAGCGGCCCATTTCGTAGTTTGGTAACAACACTGTGGTGAGTGGAGGCTGGGTATAGCGCGCGATATCCTGATCGTCGTAGCCGACCACCGACACCTGAGCCGGCACGTCCATGCCCAGTTCGCGTACCGCCTCGATGGCGCCGACGGCCATCAGATCGTTGGCGCAGAACAGCGCGCTCGGCGGGTCGGGCAAGGCCAGCAGCGCCTGGGCGTGCGCGTGACCGCTGCTCACCTGCCAGTCCCCTTCCCGTACCAGTTGCGCCTCGAACGGGATGTCGTGGCTCGAGAGGGCCTGGCGGTAGCCCTTCAGGCGCTCCGCGGCGGCTTCGATCCAGCCTTCGCCGTTGATGAAGCCGATGCGCCGGTGGCCGGCCTCGATCAGGTGCATGGTGGCGGCATAACCACCCAGGACCTCGCTCGGCACCACCGAGGAGAACTGGCGCTCGCGCCGTTCCTTCTGGTGGCAGTTCAGGAGCACGGTCGGTACCTGCGCCAGCAGCGCGGGCACCGTCACCGCGCGCGTGAAGATGGTGGCGTAGACCACGCCCAGCAGCGCAGGATCGGCCAGCACGCGCGCCAGGATCGCCCCTTCGTACTCCGGATCGTTGCGGGTGGCGTACACCGAGAGCAGGCAGTCGTGCTCCCAGGCGCCGTCGCGGGCGCCGTCGATGGTGGTCATCGCATGCGGGCTGGTGGACAGTTCGTCGGTGAGGTAGACCACCAGGTTGCGGGCCTGGGCCGGCGCCGGATGGCCGAGGCGCTCCACCGGGTAACCCAGCTCGCGTGCGATGCGCAGCACCTTGTTGCGCGTCGCGCTGGACACCTTGGCGCCGCTCATGTGGTTGATCACCAGCGACACGGTGGACTGCGAGACCCCGGCCAGCTTGGCGATGTCGGTCATGGTGGGCCGCCGCGTGCGGCCCGGATCGCTCATGCCGGCAGGGGCGCGCGCGGCAGCGCGGCGCCGTCGGCATCGAACAGGTGGCCGTGGACCGGCTCGAAAGCGAGCGTGACGCGCTCGCCGCGCTCCGGGCACGCGCTGTCGGGGCGGCACTTGAGCGAGACCATCTCCGCCAGGCCCTCGACCTGGGCGTAGACGATGGTGGAGTCGCCCAGGTATTCGACCAGGGCCACCGTGGCGGGAATGCCGCGCCCATCGGTTCCTTCCACGCGCAGGTGTTCGGGCCGCACCCCCAGCGTCACGGCGGCGCCGGGCGAAGCGCGCGCGGCATCCGCGGCCACGTCGACGAGCGTGCCGCCGGCCAGGCGCACATGCACCGCCGGCCCCTCCTCGCCCGCCAGCATGCCGGGGAGAAAGTTCATGCGCGGCGAACCGAGGAAGCCGGCCACGAAGCGGTTGGCCGGACGCTCGTACAGCTCCAGCGGGGTGCCGGCCTGCTCGATACGGCCGCCATTGAAGACGACGATCTTCTGGCCCAGGGTCATGGCCTCGACCTGGTCGTGGGTCACGTAGATCATGGTGGCGCCCAGTTCCCGGTGCAGGCGCGCCAGTTCGACCCGGGTCTGGCCGCGCAGCGCCGCATCCAGGTTGGACAGCGGCTCGTCGAACAGGAAGACCTCGGGTTTGCGCACGATGGCGCGCCCGATCGCGACGCGCTGGCGCTGGCCGCCCGACAGCGCCTTGGGCCGGCGCTCGAGCAGGTGGCCGATCTGCAGGATCTCGGCCGCGCGCCCCACCCGCTCCGCGATCTCGGCACGCGGCGCCCCGGCCAGCTTGAGCGCGAAGCCCATGTTCTCGGCCACCGTCATGTGCGGGTACAGCGCATAGCTCTGGAACACCATGGCGATGCCGCGCCTGGACGGCTCGACGTCGTTGCAGACCCGCCCGCCGATTTCCACCGTGCCGGAACTGACGTCTTCCAGGCCGGCGACGATGCGCAGCAGGGTCGACTTGCCGCAGCCCGAGGGACCGACCAGCACCACGAACTCGCCGTCGGCAATGTCCAGGTCGATGCCTTTGATGACCAGGTTGTCCTCATACTGTTTGGTGATGCCCTGCAGGCGCACTGATGACATGGATTCTCCGCTTATTTACCGAACCTATCCTTTTAATCCCGTGGCCGCCAGGAAGCCGTGGGTGACGCGGCGCTGGAACAGCACGTAAGCCAGAGCCACCGGCAGCGCTCCGATCAGCGCCGCCGCCATCAGCTGGGCGTAGCGCACCCCGAAGGCGTCGTAGGTCTGGGTCAGGCCCAGCGGGATCGTCATCATGTCGTTCGAGGTGACGATGATGAAGGGCCACAGGAAGTTGTTCCAGGCGCCGATGAAGGTGACGATCGCCATCGCCCACACAATGTTGCCGGATACCGGCAGGTAGACGCTCCACAGGATGCGCAGCGGGCCGGCGCCGTCCATCACGGCCGCTTCGCGAAAGTCGGCGGGAATCGCGTCGAAGAACTGCTTGAACACGTAGATCACTACCGGCGCCACCACCTGGGGCAGCACGATGCCGGCGTAGCTGTTGATCAGGCCGAGCTGGTTCATCATCCGGAACAGCGGCACCAGCAGCGCCTCGAAAGGCACCAGGAAGGCCAGCATGGTAATCGCGAACACCAGGCCGCGGCCCCTGAAGCGCAGCTGGGAAAAAGCATAGGCCGACGTCAAGGACAGCGCCATGGTCACGATCGTCACCAGGAGCGCCACCAGGGCACTGTTGAACAGCCAGCGCCCGACGTTGCCGGCGGCGAGCACCTTGGCGAAGGCTTCCAGGGTCCAGTCCTGCGGCAGCCAGTGGAACACCGCGGACACGGTTTCGTGCTCGGGCCGCAACGCCGTGCTCATGGCCCACAATAGCGGCGCCACCCACATCGCCGCCAGCAGCAGCGCCGCAAGCGCGCCGATGACGGTCCAGCCGAGGTTCGAACGGGACTTCATGCATCCCTCCGCGCCAGCCAGCGCACGAAGCCGGCCTGTGCCAGCGACAGCGCGATCACGATCGCCACAAAAGCCACCGCGATCGCGGCCGCGTACCCGGCGTCGCTCTGGGTGAAAGCGGTCTCGTACATGTAGTGCAGGGTGACCCGGGTAGTGTTGAACGGTCCGCCGGTGGTCATGATGTAGGTCTGGCCGAAGATCTTCATCGAGGCGATCAGCTGCAGCACCAGCGCCATCCCGACCACCGGGCGCAGCGCCGGCCAGGTGATGGTGCGAAACAGCGTGAAGCCGCGCGCGCCGTCCAGGCTGGCGGCCTCGTACAGCTCGGCCGGTATGTTGCGCAGGCCGGCCAGGAACATCAGCATGTTGAAGCCCACCGTCCACCAGATGGTGCCGATGGCGACCATCGGCATGGCCCAGGTCAGGTCGGCCAGCCAGGCATGCTGCATGCCGAGCACGTAGTTGACCACGCCAGACGACGGCTGCAGCATCCAGTCGGCGATCAGGGTCATGACCGAGATCGGCAGCACATAGGGCAGGAAGAAGGCGCCCTGCAGCCAGCCGCCCGCCCGGGTGAAGCGGTTGACCAGCAGCGCCATGAGCAGGCCGAGGGCGGTCAGCGGAATCACCGTCAGCAGCGCGAAGTAGAAAGTGTTTCCTACCGCGGCCCAGAACGAGGGGTCCTGCACCAGCGTGACGTAGTTGTCGATGCCGATGAAGGCATTGGTGCGCGTCAGGCTGCTCTCCGTCAGGCTCATGTAGAAGGTATCGAGCGCCGGCAGGAAGAAGAACAGCAGGAAGGCGATCGCGAAGGGCGCCAGCAGCATCGCCGCCGGCAATCCATCGCCGCGCCTGGCCTGGGTCGAACGGGCAGATGCCATGCTGGCTCCTAGTAGCGCGGCGGGCGCTTCTTGATCATGCGCGCCGCCTCGGTTTCGAACATGCGCAGGGCCTGCGCAGGCGTGAGCTGCGACGACAGCGCCGCCGGCAGGTATTTCGAGGCCATCGCCTCGAGCGGCCCGGCCGCCCCCATGTACCAGGCGTCCGGGTCATAGATCACGTGGCGCGGCACGTCGGCGTACAGCCGGTTCGGCATCAGGGCCCGGGCGGCAGGCGACTCCGCCACCGGACGGTAGGCCAGCACGTGCCCGCCCTCGGCCCAGCCGAACGAGTTCTTGCTCACGAACGCAATGAAGCGCATCACGGCGCGCGCTTTGTCGGGCGACATCGGCCGCCCCTCGTTGGCGGGAATGGCGAAGGCGTGCGAATCGGCCCAGACGCTGTCGTTGCCGTACATGCGCGGCAGCGGGACGATGCCGTATTCGAAGCCGAGGGTGCCGCTCTTGGTCGCGCGCACCATCTCGGGCACCTCCCACACGCCGTTGATCATGAAGCCGGCGTTGCCGCCCATGAACTGGCTGGTGGATGCCGCGTAGTCCAGGCCCGGCTGGGCGTATCCCTGCTGGAACCAAGTGGCCACGCGCGCCAGCGAATCCACGCCCACCGGGCCGTAGGCGAAGCGCCCGTTCTGGATCAGGGGCGCGTTGCGCTGCGCCAGCATCGAGATCCACAGGCGCCAGATCGCGTAGGAACTCTGGCTGCTTTCCATCGTCATGCCGGGCCGGCCGGTGGCCTGGCGCACCGCGCGGAAAGCGTCGCCCAGCGCGTCGATGCCCTGGATCGGCTTGAGCGCGCCGGACGCGTCGAGCAGGCCGGCCTTTCCGACCAGCGTCTTGTTGTAGTACAGGACCAGCGGATGCAGGTCGAGCGGGATCGCATAGGTGCGACCCAGGTGCTGGGATTTCTGCCACTGGCGCGGATAGAAGTCGCCCGGGTGCAAGCCGCTTGCCTCGAGCTCCTGCGGGGCGATCGGGCGCAGCACGCCGCCGCCGGCGAGGTTGGTCATGCGCGACAGGTGCACGGTGGCGATGTCCGGCCCGGCCCCGACCACCGACGAGGTGATCAGCTTGGTGTAGAAGGGTTCGCCCCACTTGAGCGTGGTGCTGGTCACGCGCACCTCGCGCTGGCTGGCATTGAAACGCTCGACCAGCGCCGACATGCGCGCGCCGTCGCCGCCGCTCAGCAGCGTCCACATGCGCACCTCGATCTGCGCTTTGGCGGACATGGGCGCGCACAGAGCGCATGCGATCGCCGCGCCGGCGAGGCGCACCGTGAATGGGGTCAAGCCTGTCTCCTGGGTCGTTCTCGTGGGGTGCCACTGTTTTATCATTAATACTAGCAAATAATTATTAGTAAGGGCTGTCCTGTAGGCATCAGACCCCAGGGTGTAGAATCGCTCCTTTGCTTGTGGGTCGGGTATGTGGATCGGAGTGTTGTGCGGCCTGCTGGCCGGGGCGATGTGGGGCCTGGTGTTCATCGTGCCGGAGATGCTGGCCGCGTTCTCGCCGCTGGAGCTGGCGGTCGGCCGCTACCTCGCCTATGGCGCGATGGCCTTCGCCCTGCTGCTGCCGCGCCTGAAATCCCTCGTCGGCACCCTCGTCCCCGCCGACTATGCGGCGCTGGTGCGGCATGCACTGGCCGGGAACATCGTGTACTACATGCTGCTCGCGGCAGGCGTGAAGTACGCCGGCCTTGCCCCGACCTCGCTGATCATCGGCATGGTGCCGGTGGTGGTGACGCTGCTGGGCCGCAAGGACCACGGCGCCGTGCCGCTTCAGCGCCTCGCGCTGCCGCTGCTGCTGGTGGCCGCGGGCATCGCCTGCATCAATGTCGACAGCTTCCTGCATGCCGGCCCGGCGGCGTCCGCGGGCGAGATCGCGCTGGGCGTGGCCTGCGCCGCCGGCGCCCTCCTGTGCTGGAGCTGGTACGCCCTCGACAACGCGCGCTACCTGAAGCGCAATCCGCACTTCTCCAGCGCCCAGTGGTCGGCGCTGTACGGACTGTCCACCGGCGTGATCGCCCTCCTCATCGGCACGGCAAGCTGGCTGTTTGCCGACCCGGTTCCGGCCACGCCCGCACGCGACTGGACGCTGTTCTGGACCTGCAATGCCCTGCTGGCGCTGGGCGCCTCGGTGATCGGCAACCAGCTGTGGAACGTGGCGAGCCGGCGCGTGCCGGTCACCCTGTCCGGCCAGCTGATCCTGTTCGAGACCCTGTTCGCGCTGCTCTACGGCTTCCTGTACCGCGCCCAGGGCCCGCGCCCGCTTGAGCTGGCGGCGATCATGCTGCTAGTGGCAGGCGTGACCTGGTCGGTGCACGCCCATGCCGGCAAGCGGAACGCGTCAGGGCGGGAGGCGCTCGACCCGGACTTCGCCGAAGGTGACGGCATGGCCGGCGCCGCCCATCGCCACCAGGCCTAGCCGCGCCTTGCTGCCCAGGCGGTGGGTCCAGGTGCTGCCGCCCACCCAGTTCCCGCCTTCCGCCATCGACCAGGCGGTGTAGCGCTCTTCCGCGCCACTGCGCCGGACCTCGATGCGCAGCCAGGTCCATTCGCCCGGCGTGCCCGCCACCGTATTGCCGTAGCGCGGATAGCCGCGCTCCACCGGCGCCAGTTCCTTGCCGAATTCCACCTGGCGCAGTCCGTCGTGAGCCAGCTCCACCAGCTTGACGTAGTTGTCGTCGTCGCGCATCACGACCAGGCCGGCCTGCACCGGCTTGGCGCAGCAGTCGAGCGGCGCATCGAGCCGGATGCGCGCCACGATGCGCAGGTCGCCCTCGGGCAGCCCCGTGGCCAGCACCGCGGCGGTATTGGTGTCCACGTGCAGGTCGGTCTGCCGGGTGGCCATGCGCAGGCCCGGGTGGCCGGTGGACCAGCTGCCGGCGGCTTGCGGGCGGATCCAGCTCCAGCGCGCGTCGAGCCGCGCCTGATCGAAGCGTTCGGTCCACAGCGGCGTCGCCGCCTGCGTGGGCGCTGCGGCCGGCGCCGCTGGCGCCGCCCCGGCCTGTCCTGCCGCGATGCTTGGCGCGCGCTGCGGCGTATCCGACGGGCCCTCGCCGCGGTTGATCACCGGCCAGCCGTCCACCCAGTCGATCCGGTCGAGCAGCAGCGGACGGCGGGTCAGCTTGTCCTCGACGCTGAAATAGCCCTGGTTGCGGTCGACCGCATGGTAGAAGGTCCACCACTGGCCGGCCGCGTCCTGGAACACCGTATTGTGGCCGGCGCCCACCCAGCGGTTGCCGTTCTGGGCCAGCACCGGCGTGCCGCCCACGCGCGCGGCTGCCATGTCGTTTCCTTCGCGGTCGAGGAAAGGCCCTTCGGGACTGGTGGCGCGGCCGACGAAAAGCGCATAGCCGGTCAAGGGTCCGCGGCAGCAGTCGGTGCTCGAGGCGAACAGATACCAGTACTTGCCGGCCCTGACCACCTCGGCGCCCTCGTAGCGGTTGGCGGCGCCGATCCGCACCGGGTCGCCCTCGACCCGCAGGCCGTCCTTCGAGAGACGCTGCACGAACAGACCGCCGCCGTAGCTGCCGTAGTACAGGAAGCGGTCGCCCTGGCCGTCCTCGACCACGTCGGGGTCGAAGGTCCAGTGGAAGTTGCAGCCTGCGCCTGCGCGGCGCGGGGGCACCACCAGGCCTTCGGCCGGCTTCCAGGGCCCGGCCGGCGAAGCGCTGGTGGCGACCGCGATCCCGCTGTCCGACTCGCAGTCCTTTTCGGGACTATGGCGGTCGGCCACGTCGGTGACGGTGAAGTACAGGTAATAGCTGCCGTTCTGGTAGACCGGCTCGGGCGCCCACAGGCCGGACTTCGGCCCGGCCAGGCCAGGCGGGCGCCGGTCGAAGGAATCGCGCACGAAATACCAGTTGACCAGGTCCACCGAGCGGTAGACCGGCATCATCCGGAACTTCCAGCCGCTGCCCTCGCGCTCCTTGCGGCTGACCGGGTCCATGGTGCAGTACATGTACCAGACCGTCGGGGAGGAGGTGCGGTCGCGCAGCAGGGACGGGTCGGCGCAGCTTTCGGCCAGGCTGCCGTCGGCCAGGCGCAGCGGCAAGGGATTGGTATAGGTGCCCGGTTGCGTGGCCGGCTGGGGGGCTGCGCCGGTTGCGGCCAGCAGAAGCGCCCCTGCCCATCCTCGAAGGAAGCGTGTCATGCAGTCTCCTGGTCATACGCCGCGCGAACGGCGCCTTTGTTGTTGACCGAAAATTAAGCCAAAACAAGCGTCCTGTGGCGCACGCGTGAAGCCGGGACCTGGCCCGAAGTTGCCGACATTGCCACACACGAACCCCAAATGTTGTAGCAGCCTGCTATTTTCGTTCAATGTCGTTTTGTAGGACTATTGCCCGTCATCACTACCTGATAGACTTCCGAGCTGCATCCCTGAGTGCAACTAAATTGCCATAATAGAACAATTGGGATGCAAGGCGGCATGATCCGCCAACAAGAAAAAACCGGGGGAAGTCCTTCATGAGAGTAAAGCAGGTCCGTCCGGCACAGAAGCTGCTGGCCGTTGCAGTATCGGGTATCGCCTGGGGCCTGGCTTGTGCCCACGCCGTCCAGGCGCAGGAAGCGCCAGCCGTCCAGGAACAGAACAATGCCGTGCCGGAAGTCGTGGTCACGGCCCAGCGCACCGTCTCCACCGCCTCGCGCACCCCGGTCGCCATGAGCGTGCTCCAGGGTGAGCAGCTGCGCGAGCTCGGCGCCGACAATCCGGCATCGCTGGGCGCGCGTCTGCCCAATGTGCACCTCGACCAGGCTTTCTCGGGCCTGCGCGTGACCATCCGCGGCATCAGCAACAACGACACCACCGACAAGGGCGACCCGTCGGCCGCCTTCATGCAGGACGGCGTGTACATCGCGCGCCCTGCCGGCCAGGCCGCCAACTTCCTCGACATCGACCGCATCGAAGTGCTGCGCGGACCGCAGGGGACCCTGTATGGCCGCAACACCACGGCCGGCCTGGTGAACGTGATTTCGAACGCCCCGACCGCGCTGCTGGAAGGCCGGGTCGCTTTTGAGGCGGGCAGCTACGGCAACCGCAAGCTCGAAGGCGTGGTCAACGTTTCGGTAAACGATGCCCTGGCCCTGCGCGCCGCCCTCAGCACCCGCAAGCAGGACCCGTTCCTGCGCAACGGCCAGGGCACGCGCTTCAAGCCCGGCATGGACCGCGACGACCGCGATGCGCGCCTGAGCGCCAGGCTGGCGCTCGGCCGCGACGCCGCGCTGCTGCTGCGTTACGACCACAGCGAAGCCACCAACAACAACGACCGCTTCGTCCCGGACACCAATTTCTACACCGGCGTCGCGGCCGGCGCCCCAAGCTGGCGCGACACCTCCACCGACGAACGCCTGAGCATGGGCTTTCGCCCGGTAAACATCGCCCCGGTGCAGGGCATGCAGGACCGCCGCGCGCGCGGCCTGCTGGCCGACCTGAGCTGGAACCTGGGCCCGGCCACCCTCTACTATCTCGGTTCGCGCCGCGAACTCGACCAGCAGATGGTGAACAATTACTATTACCGGATCTCCCCTGCCATCGCGCTCGGCGTGATCAACAGCTACGATGGGGCCAACACCCAGGATTCGCACGAGCTGCGCCTGGCCACCAAGGGCGGCGGTCCGCTCAGCGCCCAGGCCGGCCTGTATTACTTCAGCGAGGAATCCGACACCCGCTACGCCTTCCAGGGCCTGCGCCCGGTCGGCCTGCCGCCGTATTACGCCTTCCCGCTGGTGACCGAGGCCGCCAGCCGCGCCGTGTTCGGACAGCTCACCTGGCGTGCCGGCGAGAGCCTGCGCCTTACTGCCGGCGCGCGCCGCACGCTCGACCACAAGTGGCGCGTCGGTTCGACCGACTTCCAGCAGGGCCCAGGCTTCAATCCGGCCACCGACCGCCGCCTGCCGAACGCCGCCGACCTGTCGACCGCGCGCACCACGTGGCGCCTGGGCGCCGAATTCGACCTCGCCCCTGCTACCCTGGCCTACCTGAGCCTGGCGACCGGCTACAAGGCCGGGGCCTTCAACGACGGCTGCGTGGCCGGCACCTCCACCCTCGGCGTTCCCTGCCCGGCAGCCGCCGCGGTCACGCCCGAGTTCCTGTACTACCAGCCGGAAGAACTGCGCGCGTGGGAAGCGGGCCTGAAGTCGCGCCTGCTCGGTGGCCGCCTGACGGTCAATGTTAGCGCCTTCCACTACGACTACACCAACCTGCAGCTGACCGGCAATGCGGTCGTCGCCGGCGCCCCGCGCCTGCTGACACGCAACGCCGGCGCCGCGCGCAGCCGCGGCATCGAGCTCGATGGCGAGCTGCGCGTCGGCAGCGGCGGCCGCCTCCACTACGGCCTGACCCTGCTCGACGCCCGCTACGTCACCTACATGGCGACGCCGGCCGTCTCCTGGGCCGGACGCAAGCTGGACCGGGCGCCGAGCCATGTGTTCACGCTCGGCTACCAGCAGCGCTTCCCCCTGGCCGGCGGCCAGCTCACCGGCGGCCTGTTCGCACGCGCCAGCGGCGAGTACGTGCTGGCGGTCCCGAGCCAGCTGCTGACCTACCGCGTACCTTCGCATACCAGCACCGACGCCACCCTGGCGTGGGCGCCGGCGGGCAGCAACTGGAGCGTCCTGGCGCGCGTGCGCAATATCGAGAACAAGGTGCGGCCGTCGGTCATCGACAGCTTTGGCATGACCACGCCGACCGCGCCGCGCACCGCCGATCTGCGCCTCGACCTGCGTTTCTGAGGAAAGGCCGGACCCGCGTCCGGCTTTTCTTTTTCGTGAACCACTCGCTGGAGCCTGAATGAAGCGCAACGCTGTGCACCCGACGTCCTCCCCGCTGCGCGCCGGCATGGCCTGGCGCAGGCTCATGCTGCTCGTCTTGCCGGCGCTGGCGGCCCTGGCGCTGGTGCTGTTCGCCCAGGGCGCCCGCGCAGCGGGCAGCGATGCACTCGTGCTCGGGCCGCACACGCGCAGCATCGATACCTGGTCCGCCACCACGGTGCTGGTCGACGAGGGCGGCAAGTTGGACGCCGCCGCGGCGCTGGCCGCCACCGACCGTTACGCCCGGCCGGACACCGCTCGCGGCGTCCTCAAGCTGATCCAGGATCCGCACTGGGTGCGCATCCCCTTGCGGGTGGCAGCTGGCGCGCCGCAAGACTGGGTGGTGCAGATCGACTTCGGCATCCTCGACCAGGTCGAGTTCTACCTGGAAGACGGTGGCCGCCTGCGCAAGCTCGCCAGCAGCGGACGCCGCCTGGTCGAGGACGGCGCGCTCAAGGGCCGGGTGCCTGCCGTCGCCCTCAGGCTCGAGCCGGGCGCCGACTACACGCTGCTGGTGCGGGTGTTCGCCAGGGGCCCGCGCATTGCCCCGATCAGCATCATGCAGCCCGACGCCTACCAGCGCGCCGCGCTGGGCGAGCAGATGCTGCAGGGCCTGCTGCTCGGCATCGCCCTCTGCCTGGTCGCCTACAGCCTCGGTCAATGGTTCACCCTGCGCGAACCGCTGTATGGCAAATACGCGATGTACGTGGGCGGCCTGACCTTGTATGGCCTGGTCTGGTTCGGCCTCGGCGAGCAGTTCCTGTGGCGCGGCTACGAGTGGTTCAGCAAGCACGTGATGGGGCTGTCCTCGCAGATCGCTTCCGCCGGCGCCTACCTGTTCGTCGAACAGATCCTGGCGCGCCCCGGCATGGACCGCCGCTTCAGCCGCATCATGAAGGGCGGCGCCGCGTTGTGCATCCTGGCCGGCCTGCTGTGGTGCCTGGGCCTGCTCGACCACCGCATCCTGATCGTGTTCACCATGACGGTCGGCGCCGCGCCGATGTTCCTCGGCCTGCCCGGCGCCTGGCGCCGCATGCGCGCCGGCGACGAGATCGGTGTCTACTTCCTGCTCAGCTGGTTCTTCAGCGCCGGCGGCGCCGTGGTGCAGGCCCAGCTGGCGGCGGGCATCCTGCCGGCCAACTTCTGGACCCTGCACTCGCTGCAGCTGGGTGTCACCATCGACATGCTGATGTTCATGCGCATGATCAGCCTGCGCAGCAAGGCGACCCAACAGGCGATGCTGCGCGCCGAGGCGGAAGCGCGCATGAAATCGGAGTTCCTGGCCAACATGAGCCATGAGATCCGCACCCCGATGAACGCCATCATCGGCATGAGCCGCCTGGCCCTGATGGGCGAGGCGCCGCCCAGGCTGCGCAACTACCTGTCCAGGATCCTGGGCGCCGGCGAGCACCTGCTGGGCCTGATCAACGACATCCTCGACCACGCCAGGATGGAAGCTGGCAAACTGGCGATCGAGAAGCTGCCCTTCGACCTGAACGAGATGCTCGAGCACCTGTCGAGCGTCATCAGCGTCAAGAGCGACGCCAAGGGCGTGGAACTGATTTTCCGGGTCGGCGCCGGGGTGCCCCAGCAGCTGGTGGGCGACCCGCTGCGCCTGGGACAGGTGCTGGTCAACCTGGCCGGCAACGCCGTCAAGTTCACCGAGCGCGGCGAGATCGTCGTGGCGGTCGAGCTGCTGGAGCGGCACGACGGCAGCGTGACGCTCGAATTCTCGGTGACCGACACTGGCATCGGCATGAGCCCGGAGCAGATCGGGCGCCTGTTCCAGTCCTTTACCCAGGCCGACAGCTCGACCACCCGCAAGTACGGCGGCAGCGGCCTGGGCCTGTCGATCTCGCGCCAGCTGGTCGAGCTGATGGGCGGACGCATCGCCGCCGCCAGCACGCCGGGCGCCGGCAGCCGCTTCGCCTTCACGGTGCCGCTCGGCGTTGCCGACGGCCAGGGCGCCGTGGCCGCGCGCCTTACCACCCTGCCGGGTGTGCGTGCGCTGGTGGTGGACGACAGCGCCACCGCGCGCGCCGCGCTGGCCGAAATGCTGGGCAGCCTGGGCGTGCGCGCCGACACCGTGGCCTCCGGGGAAGAATGCCTGGCCGCGCTGGCGCAGGCCGAGGAGGCCGGCCTGCCGTATGGTGTGGTCCTGATGGACTACCTGATGCCAGGCCTGGACGGCGCCGAGACGATCCGCCGCATCCGCCAGGGCGGGCGCGGCGCCGGCGACACCCCGCCCCCGGCCATTCTGATGGTCTCGGTGTGCACCCGCGACACCGTGCTGGAACAGGAAGGCGAGCTGCCGGCCGACGCCTTCCTGCACAAGCCGGTCGGCCCCGCCCTGCTGCACCACAGCCTGCTGCAGGTGCTGCACCCGCAGCGCGGCCTGCCGGATGCGGGCGCCGTGGCCGCACCAGGCATCCCTTCGCTGGCCGAGCTCCCGCGCCTGGACGGCGCCCGCATCCTGCTGGCCGAGGACAATGCCAATAACCGCGAGTTGGCCCTGGACTTCATGGCCGCGGCGCGCATGCAGGTGGACGTTGCCTTCAATGGCGTGGATGCGGTGCGCATGGCCCTGGCGGGCGACTACGACCTGGTGCTGATGGACATCCAGATGCCGGGGCTCGACGGCCTGGACGCGACCCGCGCAATCCGCAAGGACCCGCGCAGGCGCGACCTGCCGATCGTGGCGATGACCGCACACGCCCTGCCCGGCGACCGCGTAAAGAGCCTGGAAGCCGGCATGAACGAGCACGTCACCAAGCCGATCGATCCCGACCTGCTGTTCTGTACCCTGCTCAAATGGATCGATCCGGCGCGCCTGGCCGGCCGGCCGCTGCCCGCCCAGGCAGCCGTACAGGCCGGACGGGAAACCGCCGAGGACGCGGCGGCGCTGGCGGCGCTGCCCGCCGTGCCCGGCCTGGACTGGCGCCAGGCGCTCGACAAGGTCGATGGCCAGCGCAGCCGGCTGGAAAAGCGCGCCAGCAGCTTCGTGCGCGAATACGCCGATGCCCCGCGCATGCTGCGCGAAGCGCTGGGCGCCAGCGATCACCACGGCCTGCAGTCGCTCGCCCACAACCTGAAGTCGAGCGCCGCCTATGTCGGCGCCTTCGAGCTGGCATCGGCCGCGCATCGTCTCGAGCAGGACCTGCGCAGCGGCCAGGCCGGGCGCCTCGCGGTCCAGGTCCCGGGCCTGGTGAGCGCGGCGGAGACCGTGCTGGCGGCCCTGGCCCGGCTGGCCGAGGCGGCGCAGCCGAGGGCAGCCGATCCGGCTGATCCGGCCAGGCCGCCGGCCACGCCGGCGCTGGCCGCCCTGGTGCTGCGCCTGCGCCTGCTGCTGGAAGCCGACGACGCCCGCGCCGAGGACGCGCTGGGCGAACTCGAGCTGCTCCTCGCCGGCGGCGCCCACGGCGACCTCCTGGCCAAGCTGTGGCGGGCGGTGGAGGAGCTGGAGTACGAGGCGGCCCTGGCGCCCCTGGCGCAACTGCTTGCCGGCCTCGAACTGAACATGGAGGACGTGGTATGAACGGCGTGGAGATGCAGAAGGTGCTGGTCGCCGACGACGACGCGGTCAACCGCGACGTGCTCGGCGAGCTCCTCAAGCCCGAGTACACCGTGCTGCTCGCGAAAAACGGCGCCCAGACCCTGGAGCGGGCGATGCGCCACCTGCCCGACCTGATCCTGCTCGACGTCCTGATGCCTGACATGGACGGCTACGAGGTGCTGCGCCGGCTGCGCGCCGACCCGCTGACCGAGCACATCGCCGTGATCTTCATCTCCGGCCTGGACCGGCCGGAAGACGAAGCCAACGGCCTGAAGATGGGCGCCTCGGACTACATCACCAAGCCTTTCAACCAGACCGTGGTCATGGCGCGCGTGGCCCTGCACCTGCAGGTGGTGCGCCAGCGCAGGATGCTTGAGCGGCTCGCGAACATCGACGGCCTGACCGAACTGGCCAACCGACGCCGTTTCGACGAGGTCTTTGCGCTCGAATGGCAGCGTGCGCGCAGGTCGGGACGCCCGCTTTCCCTGGCCCTGCTCGACGTCGACGCCTTCAAGCAGTACAACGACCGCTACGGCCACCCGGCCGGCGACCGTGCGCTGCGCGCCGTGGCGCGCCTGGCTGCCGCCGCGATGCGCCGGCCGGCCGACCTGGCGGCACGTTACGGCGGCGAGGAGCTGGTCCTGCTGCTGCCCGAAACCGGCGCGGCCGAGGCATGCCAGCTTGTGTCCCGGATGCTGCTTGCCGTGGCCGACCTGTCGATCGCACACGAAACATCCGGCGTGGCGCCGGTGCTGACCGCCAGCGCCGGCGGTGCCACCCTCGAGCCCGGCGGCACCGAGACCGCATCGGGACTGTTCGACGCCGCCGACGCCGAGCTGTACCGCGCCAAGCAGGCCGGCCGCAACCGTGTTGCCTGGCGCGAGGCCGGACACGGCGGCGCGCACCACGCGGCCCATCGCCACCCGCTGTAGGCAAACTGCCGACAATCTCCGCTTGACCCTTCGTACGTTTATTTTTATGCAAGCCGCATACGGCACAATCATCTTCCTGCTGGCGATATTCTTTTCCGCATTGGCGGCGCTCCCGGCGAACGCGGCCACGGTGCTGCTCACGCGCGACCTCGATCGCGTCGAGGCCTGGCCCGCGCTCACCATCCTGCGCGACCCCGGCGGCAAGCTGAGCGCTGCCGGCGCGCTGGCGCGCAGCAAGGAGTTCGAAGCGCCGCGCACCGCCTACGGCACCCTCGGCATGCAGACAGGCAGCACCTGGGTGCGCATCCCGGTATCGGTCGCACCGGATGCCGTCGATGGCTGGGTCATGCAGGTCGACTTCGCCCTGCTGGACGAGGTCGACGTCCACCTGGCGGGGCCGCAAGGATTGCGCCGGGTGGCGAGCATGGGCCGGATGCAGCAGGCCGCCGGCGAAAGCCTGAATGGCCGGGTCCCGAGCGCGGTGCTGCGCCTGGCCCCCGGAAACGATTACACCGTGCTGCTGCGGGTCGCCTCGCAAGGCCCGACGATCCTGCCGATCAGCTTCATGCGGCCGCATGCCCTCCTGTCCGACGCGCTCGGCGAGCAGATCCTGCAGGGCTTGCTGCATGGCCTGCGCATCACCCTGTTCCTGTATGCCATCGCCCAGTGGCTGTCGCTGCGCGAACCCCTGTTCGGCAAATACGCCTTGCAGGCGGGCGGCGTGACCGTCTATTCGGCCTGCTGGTTCGGCACCGCCGGCCAGTACCTCTGGCCCGGGAATGCCTGGATGCTGGAGCACGGCGCCGGCATCGCGTCCATCCTCGCGTCCTGCGGCGCCTACCTGTTCGTCGAGCAGTCATTGGCCCGTCCCGGACAGGACCGCATCTTCAGCCGGCTAATGAAGCTCCTCGCCGGCCTGTGCCTGGTCACGGCCGCCGGCTTCGCGCTGGGCCTGATCGACCATGAGCGCCTGGTGCTGATCGTCGGCACCCTCGGCATCCTGCCGATGCTGTGCGGCCTGCCCGGCGCCCTGCGCCGCGCGCGCGCCGGGGACCCGGTCGGCAGCTACTTCCTGGTCGGCTGGGGCGTCGCCTTCGTGGCCGCCTTCGTCACCGCACAGCTCATCAACGGCAAGCTGCCGGCCAACTTCTGGACCATGCACGCCCTGGTGTTCGGCAGCACCTTCGACATGCTGGTGTTCATGCGCATCCTCGGCCTGCGCACCAAGGCCATGCAGACCGCGATGCTGCGCGCCGAGGAAAGCACCCGCATGAAATCGGAATTCCTGGCCAACATGAGCCACGAGATCCGCACGCCGATGAACGCCATCATCGGCATGAGCCGCCTGGCCCTGATACGCGATCCTTCCCCGGCCGTGCGCAACTACCTGGACAAGATCCTGGGCGCGAGCGAGCACCTGATGGCCATCATCAACGACATCCTCGACTTCTCGCGCATCGAGGCCGGCAAGCTGGCGATCGAAAAGGTGCCCTTCGCGCTCGACGACATGCTCGACCAGCTGGCCAGCCTGACCGATGTGAAACTGGAGTCCAAGGGCATCGAGCTGGTGTTCCGGATCGGCCCCGGGGTGCCGCAGCAGCTGGTGGGCGACCCGCTGCGCCTGGGCCAGGTCTTGATCAACCTGGCCGGCAACGCGGTGAAGTTCACCGAACGCGGCGAGATCGTGGTGGCGGTCGAGGTCTTGAAAAGCGACGCGCAGGGCGTGAGCCTGGCATTTTCCGTGACCGATACCGGCATCGGCATGACGCCGGAACAGGCCACGCGCCTGTTCCAGTCCTTCAGCCAGGCCGACAGCTCGACCACCCGCAAGTATGGCGGCACCGGCCTGGGCCTGTCGATCTCGCGCCGGCTGGTCGAGCTGATGGGCGGCGAGATCACGGTCAGCAGCACGCCGCAGGTCGGCAGCTGCTTCCGCTTCACGCTGCCCCTGGGCCTGCCCGCGGACCCGGCAGGAACGAATGCGCCGCGCCCGGGCCTGCTGCCGGACATGCGCGCCCTGGTGGTGGACGACAGCGCCGGCGCACGCTGCGCCCTGGCCGAGATGCTCGGCGCCCTCGGCGTGCGCGCCGACACCGCGGCCTCGGGCGAGGAAGCACTGGCCCTGCTGGCGCGCGCGGCACAGTACGAGCAGGCCTACCGTGTCGTGCTGATGGACTACCGGATGCCGGGCCTGGACGGGATCGAGACCATCCGCCGCATGCGCCACGACGCGCCGTCCGCGCAACTGCCGGCGATCCTGATGATCTCGGCCACGACCCGCGGGGCCGTGATGGAGGAACAGGGTGCCCTGCCGGTCGACGCCTTCCTCCACAAGCCGGTCGGGCCGGCGCTGCTGTACCACAGCCTGTTGCAGGTGCTGGATCCGCACCCTGGCGTGGGCCCGGTCCAGAACCGGACGCAGGTCATGACCGAGCTGCCGCGCCTGGACGGCGCACGCATCCTGCTGGCCGAGGACAATGCCAACAACCGCGAGGTCGCGCTCGACTTCATGGCCGCCGCGCGCATGCAGGTGGATGTCGCCTTCAATGGCGTCGACGCCGTGCGCATGGCGCTGGCGGGCGACTATGACCTGGTGCTGATGGATATCCAGATGCCCGAGATGGACGGCCTGGGCGCCGCACGCGAGATCCGTAGCCACGCCCGCCTGCACGAGCTGCCGATCGTGGCCATGACCGCGCATGCGCTGCCGAGCGACCGCGCGCTGAGCCGCGCGGCCGGCATGAACGACCACGTCACCAAGCCGATCGACCCGGACCTGCTGTTCTGCACCCTGTTGAAGTGGATCGATCCGGGCCGGCTGCAGGGCCGGCTGCTGCCCCTTCCGGCCGCCGTTGCGCCCTTGCCGCCCCACATGCCGCTGACGGAACCGGCCTTGCCGGCCCTTCCCGGCGTCGACTGGCGCCTGGCGCTGGAAAGCGTCGGTGGCAGCCGCAGCCGCCTGCAGAAGCGGGCCGGCAGCTTCGTGCGGGAATATGGCATGGCGCCCGCCATCCTGCGCGAATCGCTGGAACTGGGCGACTACCCGCGCCTGCAGTCGCTGGCGCACAACCTCAAGTCGGGTGCGGCCTATGTGGGCGCGCTCGACCTGGCGGATAGCGCCAGCCGCCTGGAACAGGACCTGCGCAGCGGCCAGCTCGAGCGCCTCGGGGTGCAGGTGCCGGCACTGGTGGCCGCGACCGAAGCGGTGCTGGCCGGCCTGGCCCGGGTGGCCTCCGCCGCCCTGCCCGGTCCCGTCGATCCGGCCGCCCTTGGCGCCGTGCTGGGCCGCCTGGAAGGCTACCTGCGCAGCGACGATGCGCGCGCCGAGGATGCGCTGGCCGAGCTCGAACCGCTGCTGGCGGCGAGTGGGCAAGCAGCGCAGCTTGGCGAGGCGCTGGCCGCGCTGCGGCGCGCGGTGTCCGACATCGAGTATGCCGCAGCACTGGCGCCACTGGCGGCCCTGTCCCAATACGTGACGCCCCACGTGGAAGCCCGGACGTCGGCGACGGAATGATTCGATACACCTCGGGAACCCGACCGTGGTGAGAATGCCGTCGTGATTCAGCCAGGCTCCATGCCGGCAGATCGGGAGTTGCCGTGACAGCTATCTCCTGTCACCATCCACTACCGCTTGCTCAAGCATCACTTGGAGTTCACCTTGACTGCAGTCATACCTGCTTTGATCGGTCAGCTGTTGATCGACTGGGACGAGATCACCTCAACCAGCACCGCTGGCGGCACGTGGAAGCGGCGGTTTCCCGGCTATGTTGTCGGCACGATACCAGCCGCCGACCACGTCGATAAGCGGACGGTGGCCGAAACCGGACGATTCGGCCAGGCCGCGCCGGGGACGGGAATATGAACCCGGTCGATCGCAGGCGCTTTCTCCATGTGGCCGGCTTAGCGGGCTCCGCTTCCATTACCGGCACCGGCTTCGCCCAAACGGCATCGGAAAGCATCCGGCACCAAGTGCTCGAAGCCGATCCACACCCGCCGGCACCCGTCCACACCATCCGTTTCGCCGTCATCGGCCTGGATCACGCTCACATCATGAGCATGACCGCGGCGATCCTGCGAGGCGGCGGGCAACTTGTCTCCGTCCTGTCGACGAATCAGGATGGTCTGAAGAACAAGCAGCTCGCCGAGTTCCGCGCGCGCTTCGGCGACGTACCCGAAGCAGCCAGCGAGGATGCTGTCCTGCAGGACCGTTCCGTCCAGCTTGTGCTTGGGGCACCGGTTCCCGACCAGCGCGCCCCCTTGGGCATCCGCGTGATGAAGGCCGAGAAGGATTTTTTGAGCGACAAGCCCGCCGTTACCAGCCTTGCCCAACTTGCGGCAGTGCGCAGGACACTCCGTGAGACCAGGCGCAAGTTCGCGATCATGTATTCCGAACGGCTGGAAGTACCTGCAGCCGTCAAAGCAGGGGAACTCGTGCAGGCCGGCGCCATCGGCAAGGTCATTCAAACCGTGAATCTGGCGCCGCACCGCTTGAGGGCATCTTCGCGGCCAGCATGGTTTTTTGATGGGAAGCGCTACGGCGGCATCCTGACCGACATCGGCTCGCACCAGGCCGACCAGTTCCTGTTCTATACCGGCTCGACCAAGGCAACAGTGGTCGCTTCCCAGACCGCCAACCTCGCCCATCCGACATACCCGTATTTCGAAGACTTCGGCGACATGTTACTGACCGGCAATGGCGGCACTGGCTATGTGCGGGTGGACTGGTTTACGCCCGACGGCTTGGCGAGCTGGGGTGACGGTCGCCTGTTCATCCTCGGCACCGAAGGTTATATTGAACTGCGAAAATACATCGATCCGCTTGGGCGACAGGGCACCAACCATTTGCTGATGGTCGATCGGAAGGAAGCGCGCTACATGGATTGCAGCAAGCTCGACCTGCCGTTCGGGCGAGAGTTCGTAGCGGACATCGTCAACCGTACCGAGACGGCACAAAATCAGGAACAGGCCTTGCTCGCCGCCGAACTGGTCTTGAAGGCGCAGAAGAATGCGACACGGCCGCTCGCGACCTGAGAATTGCGATCGGCCATACCGGCCCGAGAACGGACACTCGGCCGACAGGCGCAGCGGACCCGGTTCGCCGAGCTGCGCTTCTCAACCCCGGCAGACCAGGCCGAAACGGGTCGCCTCGCAGCCCCGCTTGAGGCAGGCGGTGGCGTGGTAACCAGCCGCGCGGCATAAACGCAGGGTTTCGGCCAGCGGGCTTTCCGGATCGGGCTGTTCGGCAGACACGGTACGCGTGGGCGGGGGCGGTGCCGGCGCCGCTACCCGTTCGCGCGCCGGCTTGGGCGGCTGCTTTTTCGGTTCCGGACGTGTCGGTTTTGCAGACGCCGCAGTCGCAACGCGGCGCTCCTGTACGCGCTTGGCCGCGGGCTTTGCCGCAGGCGGTTTGGCGACGGCTTTCGGGGTCGCGGCGGGCGGTGCGACCACTGCCGGCTCTGAAGGTTCAATCTCTGCGCTGCCTGACGTCGCGGCCGCGGGCGCATTGCCGACCTGGTCGGCAAGAGCCGGCGCCGCTTCGATCGGCGCCGTGGCCAGCGGCGCCGGCGCCAGCAATCTCAGCGGCGGACGTGCGTCGGCTTCCGGTTCGGCGGCGGGAGCGCCAGCCGGCACCGCCGGTGGCGCCGGTGTCTCCTGGGCCGGCGTGTGGTCGGCCACCACCGCCAGCGTCGATTCCACACGGGTCTCCTGCACCATCCACGCCGCCGTCCCGGCCACCGCCACGACCGCTGCCAGGCCGATGGTCCAGCCCAGGGCTTTGCGACCCCAGCGCTCGGTCCAGGGCGGCGGTTCCGGCTGCAGCGGTATCGACCAATCCGGCTCGCGGCTGGAGAAAGAGGCGAACTCGGGCGAAACGCGCGGGGCGGCGCGCGGCTCCGGCGTGGCCGATGGCGCCATGACGGGTTCGACGCGGGGCGGCACGAAGGTCTGCGCCGGCGCCGCATGGGACGGCGGTGGCGCAGGTGTTTCGGCCGGCGCACGGCTGCGCCAGACGCCGGCGCGCTGGCGAATGGGCGGCTCCGGCGCGCTGGGCGGCGCTGGGACATGGGGTAGCGCGACCTCGGCCTCTGGCTGCGGCGCCGGCGCAGCCTGGACGCGGCGCATCGGGCGTACCGGCACAGCGGACTGGCTGTCGCCGAAGTCTTCCAACAATCGGTTCTTCATGAGCGGGACCTGCTTGCGAACAGGTCGAGTGTAGCCGAATCACCGGAAACCTGCGTGCTGCGGTGCGGCATGCGCACCACAGCCGTCCTGCATGCCGCTCAGGCCTTGGCCGGGCGGTGGGTGACGACGCGGTAGATGTACCAGGCCAGCAGGATGCCGAAGATGCCCTTCGACACCGGATCGACGTACTTGCCTACCTGTTCGTAATTGCTTTCAAGCAGGAAACCGGCCCCGGTCAGGATCCCGGTCCAGGCCAGCGAGCCGATCGTCGAATACAGCAGAAACTGGCCCCACGACATGCATGCCAGCCCGGCCGGCACCGAGATCAGGGTGCGGATCGCCGGGATCAGGCGCCCGAACAGCACCACCGAGCGGCCGTGGCGGTCAAAAGCGGCAATCGCCTTGTCGATGTCTTCGCTGCCGACCGTCATCCAGCGCGCGTGCCGGTCGGCGAAGGCCTTCAGGCGTTCCTTGCCGTACTTGCGTGCGCCCCAGTACCAGGGCAAGGCGCCGGCAATCGAGCCCGCCGTGCCCGCGACCAGCACGCCGACCAGGTTCAGGTCGCCACGTGCGACGACGAAGCCGGCAAAGGGCATGATCAGCTCGGATGGAATCGGTGGAAAGATGTTTTCGAGGGCCATCAGCAGGAACACGCCGATGTAGCCGCTCTTCTCCAGGAAATTGGTGATGAACTCGAACATGGTGGATCGCCGGTTGAGGAGACGGATTCCACCCTACCATGTTGTCAAGAACACTAGCGCTCGCCTGTGGCGGCCGATGATCGATGGCGCTCGACGCCCTACTCCGCTACCATGCGAAAATTCCCTCTTGGAATTCCGACAACAGGACAAAGGAACCGCAATTGCTGAAGCTCAGCCTTGATGCACTCGAAATCGTCGAAACCATTGCCCGCAAGGGCTCCTTCGCCGGCGCCGCGAAAGAACTGTTCCGCGTCCCCTCCACCATTTCCTACACGGTCTCGAAACTCGAAGAAGACCTGGGCGTGCGCCTGTTCGACCGCTTCGGCCCGAAAGTGGCGTTGACGGCCGCCGGCAGGGAGTTGCTCAAGGAAGGCCGCTACCTGCTGCGCGCCGCGGGCGACCTGGAGTCGCGCGTGCGCCGGGTCGCCTCTGGCTGGGAAACCGAGCTGACGATCGGCATGGATTCGATGCTGGCGCCTAGCGGCCTGCAGCCCGACATCGAAGCCTTCTACGAAGTGGCCGACCAGACCCGGCTGCGCCTGGTGAGCGAAGTGCTGTCCGGTACCTGGGACGCGCTGCTCGACCGCCGGGTCGACCTGCTGGTGGGCGCGGCCGGCGAAGGTCCATCGGGCGGCGGCTACACCGCCGAGCCCCTGGGCGCCAGCCGCTTCGTGTTCGCGGTGGCGCCCGGCCACCCGCTGGCCGCCATCGATCGCCCGCTGGAAAAGGCCGACCTGCTGGACTACCGCGCGGTCGCCGTATCGGATTCGGCGCGCCAGCTCGGTCCGCGCACCGTCGGCCTGCTGTTCGGCCAGGACATGCTGGCGGTGCCGGACATGGAGACCAAGTTCGCCTTCCAGCTGCGCGGTATCGGCTTCGGTTTCCTGCCCGAGTCCTGGGCCCGGCCCGCCATCGAGGCTGGCCTTCTGGTGGAAAAGGAGGTGGTCGAGCCCAAGCCGGACGAGACCTTCTACCTGGCCTGGCGCAGCGGCGAGGAAGGCGCGGCGCTGGCCTGGTGGCTCAAGCGCATGCGCGAGCAGCTGCCGTTCGCGCGCCTGATCACGCGCCACTGCCACGAGGCGAATCTGAAGGTGCAGCTCGAGAATCAGGCCGGCCGGACAAAATAGACGAAGGTGCTCTTCGGGTACAGGTGGCGGTAGACCGGGCGCGCCAGGGTCTTGAGGGCCGACTTCGGTTCCATCCAGCCGCTGCTGGCGTTGTACAGCTTGCGCAGCGAAGGACGCAGCGGCACCAGGCCGGCTTCGCGCCCCAGCGCATTCAAGGAATCACAGGTGAAGGCATTGATGTGCTCGAAGGGGGCGATGGCCATGATGTCGTCCGGGCTCAAGGCCCCGAAGTCCCTGGCCCCGAGCAGCTTGCGGATCGACTTCGCGGAGTTCGGCACGCTCACCTTCACCAGGCCGCCCGGCCGCAGCGCGCCGGCAAGGGTCTTGAGCGTCTCGCCGGGCTCGAGCAGGTGCTCGAAGACCTGTTCCGTATTAATGAAATGAAATTCGTCGCGCGGCAGCGCAGTGCCGTCGATCACCGGGATGCCGACCGACTTCGCATAATCGATCCGCACCTGTGACAGTTCGGCGCCACACACGTCGACCCCGTAGGCGCCGGCCATCTTCGCCCACTCGGCCCAGCCGAAACCGAAATCGAGGGCCTTGATGCTGCCCGGGCGCACGCGGAAATGGTCGAGCATGAACTGCACCTGCTCGGCCAGGTAGCGGTAGTCGCCCAGCCCCCAGCGCGCCGCCACCGCTTCGCGTTCGGTGGCCGGCAGCCAGCGGTCGTAGATTTCCTCGAGCAGCTCGGGCGCCGGCACCTGGGCCTGGAAGGCCAGGCCGCAGTGTTCGCACTTGGCCAGCTCGTAGTCGTAGCCGGTGAAGTCGCGCTCGACCCGGCGCCCGTAGTGGTCCTGCATGTAGCGGCTGATGCCGGGACTGTCCAGGGGTTCGCTGTACAGCGTGCGGGTGGACGTATGCCGACAAGCGGGGCATTGCCCGCGCTTGAACAGCAGGGGACGGGATGAATCAGGCATGGCGGCCTCCGCAGTCGATACGGGGTTACTGCTGACAAGCGGATGGTATGCCAAAGGACCGCGTCCTGCCATGGCGCGTCAATCGTGCGCGGCTGACTCAGGCCGCCTCGGTCTCGATATGGATGGCGCCCGACAGGGTCTTGTGCACGGGGCACTTGTTGGCGATGTCGGTCAGGCGCTGGCGCTCCTCGAACCCGAGCGCGCCCACGTACTCGATGTGGCGCTGGAAGGCGTAGCCGCCGTCCTTCGGACCGTGGGTGATGCGCACCCGCACGTCCTCCAGCGCCATTCCCTTGCGGCGGGCAAACATCGTCACCGTCAGCGTGGTGCACGCGGCCAGCGCCGCGGCCAGCAGGTCGTGCGGTTCGGCGCCGCTGTCTTCGCCGCCGAAGGCCTCCGGCGCGTCGCTCAGCAGCTGGTGCCTGCCGATCGTGATCATCTGCTGCAGCTTGCCTTCGCCTTTTTGTGCAGTCACTTCCATCGCATTCCCCAGTCTCGTGAATGGCGCGGGTTTCCCCCGCGCCTGGTTGCTCAGTTGGGCAGATCGAACACCAGGATCTCGGCCGCCTCGGCCTGCTCGAGCCGCACCGCATCCTCGTCGGTAATCTTGAGCGCGTCGCCGCCCTGCAGTTGCACGCCGTTGACCGTGGCGCGGCCGCGGATCACGTGGACGTAGGCCTGGCGTCCGGCAGCCAGCGCGTGGCTCAGCGCATCGCCACCGTTCATGATCGTGGCGTAGATCGAGGCATCCTGGCGCATCGACACCGAGCCTTCACGGCCGTCGTTCGAGGCGATCAGGCGCAGGCGGCCCTGCTTCGAGGCGGCGTCGAAATGCTTCTCCTCGTAGCCCGGCGGCTCGTCGGTGGTATTCGGCTCGATCCAGATCTGCAGGAAATGCACGCCCTCATCCTTCGAGTGGTTGTACTCGCTGTGGACCACGCCGCTGCCTGCGCTCATGCGCTGCACGTCGCCGTAGCGCAGCACCGAACCGTTGCCCATGCTGTCCTTGTGCTCGAGCGCGCCTTCCAGGACATAGGAGATGATTTCCATGTTGCGGTGGCCGTGCGAGTCGAAACCGCGGCCCGGGGAGACGTGGTCCTCGTTGATGACGCGCAGCGGGCCGAAACCCATGTGCTTCAAGTCGTAGTAGTGGCCAAACGAGAAGCTGTGCTGGGATTTGAGCCAACCGAAGCTGGCGGCGCCGCGTTCATTGCTTTTACGTACGTTCAACATGGTGTTCTCCTTGTATATTAGTTGACCATCGAAGGCCTTGATCATCGGCGACTTGCTGCCTGTGAGTCTTGCGCCGCTGTCTTTCGATGCGATGGAGCCATTATGCGCGTCCCGATCGGGATTGAAAAACGAGTAATTTACTGCCGAATCATCGAAATTTTCGAACCTTCCCGGCGGGCGTGCGGCCCGTGTTCTGCCCATATGGTCTAATCGCAGGAGACCAAGCCCTGGAGCCGACGATGCAGACTGCCCACCCCGATCCGAACACGCTGGACGAAGCCACGCTCGCCTTCGTGCGGTCCGTCTTCCAGCACGCGCGCGCCGGCGACACCGAGGCGCTCGCGACGCTGCTGGCGCAGGGCCTGCCGCCGAACCTGCGCAACGAACGGGGCGACAGCCTCTTGATGCTGGCCTGCTACCATGGCCACGTCGACACAGCGCGCGTCCTGCTCGAGCACGGCGCCGACCCGGAACTGATGAACGACGCCGGCCAGACACCGCTTGCCGGCGCCGCGTTCAAGGGCGACCTGGCGGTGGCTACCCTGCTGCTGGACCATGGCGCGAGCGTTGCCAGCGCCGGCCCAAACGGCAAGAACGCCCTGATGTTCGCCGCCATGTTCAACCGCACCGAGATCTCCCGCCTGCTGCTGGCGCGCGGCGCCGATCCGCATGCGCTGGACGCCGACGGCCTCAGCGCGCTGGCGGCGGCGCAGCGCATGGGTGCGCAGGATACGGCGGCCCTGTTGGCCGGCCTCGGCTGAGCATCCAGCGCGCGTTCATGTTGCTTGCGGCAAGATTGCAAACTGGCTTTGGTTCTGGCGTAATATGTTCAAGGAACCCATCGGTTCAGCAAAGCAGAGACAATGGAACGACCCCGTATTCCGCTGGATGAAGCACAACGCCTCGCCGCCCTGCACGCCACCAGGCTGCTCGGCAGCGCGCCCGAAGAGACCTTCGACCGCATCACCCGCACCGCCGCGCGCCTGCTGGGTGTGCCGATCGCCCTGGTGTCCCTGATCGACAAGGACCGCCAGTGGTTCAAGTCGCGCACCGGCCTGGATGCCTGCGAAACCCCGCGCGAGATCTCCTTCTGCGGCCACGCCATCCTCAGCGACGAACCGCTGGTGGTGCCGGACGCGGCCCAGGACGCGCGCTTCGTCGACAATCCGCTGGTCACCGGCGACATGCACCTGCGCTTCTACGCCGGCGTGCAACTGTACTCGGTGGACCGCAAGAAGATCGGCACCCTGTGCGTGATCGACAGCAAGCCGCGCCAGCTCGGTCCTGGCGATCTGGACGCCTTGCGCGACCTGGCCCGCATGGTCGAGCAGCTGGTCTACCACCGCCAGCTGGCGATGGCGGCACAATCCTTGAGCGAACGCCTGCAGGACTGCCCGCCGGCTCCGGGCGGCTCCCCGGCCTCGGGCGAACTGGCCTGGCTGGTCGCGCACGACCTGCTCACCGGGCTGCCGAACCGCCAGGCGATGCTGCGCGCCATCCAGGGCAGCATCGCCGGCTGGCGCGCGGACGGCACGCCGGCCCTGGTCGCCTGCATCAACGTCGATCGCTTCAAGCGCTTCAACGAGACGCTCGGCCATCGCGCCGGCGACGAGATCCTGGTGGGGCTCGCCACCAGCCTGCAGGCCCTGCTGCGCGAAGGCGACATGCTGGCGCGTGCCGGCAGCGACGAATTCCTGCTCCTGCTGCATGCGCGCGGCGAGCACCCGGAACCGGAACGCGCGTTCGACCGCATCATGGCGGCGGCCAACCGCGCCATCCCGACGCCGGACGGCGAAATCGCCCTCACCTGCAGCATCGGCACCACCCTGCTGCCGCAGGACGGCGACGACGCCGACGCCCTGCTCAACAACGCCGTCACTGCGATGCGCCATGCCAAGGCCCAGGGCCGCGGGGCAATCGTACGCTTCACCCCGGAGCTGCGCACCGAGCACGGCCGCCGCCTCACCCTGGAGAGCCACTTGCGGCGCGCCATCGCCCAGGACGAGCTGTTCCTGCAGTATCAGCCGAAGGTCGACCTGCGCAGCGGCGGCCTGGCCGGCTTCGAGGCCCTGGTGCGCTGGCGCCACCCGGAGTATGGCGTCATTCCGCCCGACGAGTTCATCCCGATCGCCGAGGAGAGCGGCATGATCGTCCCGATCGGCGAGTGGGTGCTGCGCAGCGCGGTGGGGCAGCTGGCCGCCTGGCGCGTGCAAGGCTTGCCGCTGGCGCCGGTGGCGGTCAACCTGTCGGCGCGCCAGTTCCTGCAAAGCGACGTGATCGCCATGGTGGGCGAACTGCTGGAGCAATCGGGCGTGGCGCCCGGACTGCTCGAACTGGAGCTGACCGAAAGCGTGTCGATGGCCGACCCGGAACGCAGCGTGGTCGTGATGCGCGGACTCGGCGATATCGGGGTCATGCTGAGCATCGACGATTTCGGCACCGGGTATTCGAGTTTCGGCTACCTGCGCCGCCTGCCGCTCGACAAGCTCAAGATCGACAAGTCCTTTGTGCAGGACATGGCGCACAGCGCCGAGTCGTCTGCCATCGTGCAGGCCATCGTCGCGATGGCGCACCGCCTGCAGCTGGCCGTGATCGCCGAAGGCGTCGAGACGGCGGACCAGGTGGCGGCGCTGCGCAAGGCCGATTGCGATCAGATCCAGGGATACTATTATTCGCGGCCCCTGGCGGTAGAAGATTGCGCGGCCTTCATCCGCCAGTATGCGGCCGAGCCGGCCGGCGGATCGTCTGTTGCGGCAAAGGCGTGAGCGGCGGGCTTGCCGATATAATCCCACGCTTGCGTAACCACACCGAAGGATGACGATGAAAGCACTGCCCCTGTTCCTGTCCCTGGCATTGAGCTCGCATGCCGCGTTGGCCGACGATGCCGGCATCTTGAAATGCCGCACCCTGACCGACACCGGCGCCCGCCTGGCCTGCTACGACGCCATCCAGGTCGGCGCCCGGCCGCAGGTGGCGACCGCCGCGGCCGCGCCGGCGCGCAGCAAGGAGGAGAACTTCGGCATCGAAGCGAAGAAGCAGCGCGAAGCGGAACCGCAGTCGATCACCTCGACCATTGCCGGCGACTTCCAGGGATGGGGCCCGTCCTCGCAGATCCGCCTCGCCAACGGCCAGGTGTGGCGCATCATCGACGGCAGCGAATCCGTGCTGGCGCCCATGCGCAACCCGAAGGTCACGATCGAACGGAACATGTTCGGTACCCTGTTCCTGAGGGTCGACGGAACTAACAGTTCCGCGAAAGTGCGCCGGGTCCAGTAAGCACGCGTACCATGTAGCGCGCCACGCCCGGATAGCTGGCCAGGGCGGCGCGCGCCGTATCGCAGGACGTCGCCCCGGCTTCGTAGCCGAGCGCTCCCCAGAAGCCGGCGGTATCCTGCACCGACACCAGCGCCGAGGACGTGAAACCGCGCGCGCGCGCCTGCGCCAGCAGGTGCTCCACCAGCCTGCGCGCCAGCCCGCGGCCATGCGCACGCGGCGCGACCGCCAGGTCGTGCAGGTAGAGCGTGTCGGCTTCCACGGCGGGTTCGAAGGGCGCGCCGAGCGGCGTTACCTTGCCCAGCCTGCTCGGGTAGGCGAACAGGTAGGCGCAGATCCCCTCCCCATCCTCCGCGACGATGCAGCTTTCCCTGGCCGCGCCCATGCGCGCCAGGACCACCTCGCCCGCTTCCTGCATCGACGGCGGGTAGCAGGCCGCCTGCACGGCGAGGAGGATATCGAGGTCGGCCGGGCGCATGGCGCGGATCCCATGGTGATATGCGAACTGCATGATTCTGGCGAGATAAAAGCCCGGGATGTTAGCACGCTGCCGGCTTCCTCGTCGTTCGTCGCACCGCCATCGTCGTTCGTCGCGCCGCACTTTCACGCCGGGTTCGGCTTTCCTAGACTTGCCACATTGCCTTATATTGAACAGCAAGGAGAACGACATGTGGCGCAAGATCATCGACTGGTACGAGGAGCTCGAACGTGAACACCTGGCCATCCTGGAGCGGCCGGAGCTGGCTGCGCAGGTGGCGCCCGGCTACCGGCGCAAGATTGCCGACAACATCGCGGCAATGTCGCCGGTGGACCGCCGCCAGTTGCACGCGTTCTCACTCATATACCGCGGGCGGCGCCTCTGGATCGGACTTGCCAAACTGGCCCTGGCCTTCAGCGCCGCCGGTGTCCTCACCGAGGTGATTCTCGACAAAGGAAGCTGGTACAAACCGGTGTTGGCCGCCAACCTGCTGGGTTTCGGCCTGCTGCTTGCGGGACTCGGCGTCTGGTTCAACTCCGGCAACGTATTCGGAAACAAGCGCCGCTTCGGTTTCGGGCTGTTCATGGGCCTGCTCGGCGCCGCGCTTGGCGTCGCTCTCGGCAATCCCGCCCCCTTTGCCGAGCAGTTGCCGCGAATGATGCGCACGCTCCAGCTGGCAGCTCTGTTCAGCCTGGTTGCCGCCATTCCGCTCCTGATGCTGGGCTCCTACCGGCGCAGCCAGCACGCCGCCCTCATGGAGCAACTGCAGCGCGACGCCGAGCGCGAGCGGCTGGCGCGCGAGCTGAGCGAATCGCAGCTGCGCATGCTGCGCGCCCAGATCGAACCGCACTTCCTGTTCAACACCCTCGGCGCAGTGCAGCAGCTTGCCGCCGACGGCGCCCCGCGCGCCGCCGCGCTCACGGCCGACCTGATCGCCTTCCTGCGCGCCAGCTTCAGCGACATGCGCTGCGAGCAGGTCAGCTTGCGAAGCGAGTTCGCCACCATCGAATCCTACCTGCGCGTGATGCAGGCCCGCATGGGCGCGCGCCTGCGCTTCGAGCTGTCGCTTCCCGCTGCGCTGGCGTCGAGCGAGGTGCCGAGCATGATCGTCCTGACCCTGGTCGAGAACGCGATCAAGCACGGCATCGAGCCCTCGCTGCGCGGAGGCGAGATCCACGTCGGCGCCGCGGCGCAGGATACCGGCATCCGCATCTGGGTGCGCGACAGCGGCGTCGGCATGAGCGACACACCCGGCAATGGCGCGGGTCTCGACAACGTGCGGCGCCGCCTGCAGCTGGCCTACGGCGACGCGGCGCGCCTGGTGCTGCGCGAAGCCGAGCCGGGCCTGAGCGCGGAGCTGCATGTGCCGGCGAAGAAGGAGGCGGCATGACGCGCGTCCTGATCGCCGAAGACGAACCGCTGATGCGCGAACGCCTGGCGGGCATGCTGGCCACCTGCTGGCCCGAGGCCGAGGTAGTGCTGCAAGCCGAGAACGGCAACGACGCCTGGGATGGATACCTCGAACACGAACCCGAGGTCGTGTTCCTGGACATCCGCATGCCCGGCCTGTCCGGTCTGGAAGTGGCCGAGCGCATCGGCGACAGCGCCCACGTGGTGTTCGTCACGGCCTACGACCAGTACGCCGTCGAGGCCTTCGACGCCGGCGCGGTCGACTACCTGCTCAAGCCGGTACAGCTTGACCGGATGGAGCGCGCGTTGGCGCGCATCCGGTCGAAACTCAGCACGCCGCCGGCCGACCTGGGCGAGCTGCTGCGCCACCTGAAGACCGCCCTGCCCGGCGCGCGCACCGAGAAGATGAAGTGGATCAAGGCCACCGTCGGCAAGCAGATCCGCCTGATCGACGTCGACGAGGTGCTGTTCTTCCAGTCCGACAGCAAGTACACGCGGGTGGTGCTCTCGGGTTCCGAAGCGCTGGTGCGGATTCCGCTGAAGGACCTGCTGGGAGGGCTGGACCGCGACCGCTTCTGGCAAATCCACCGCGCCACCCTGGTCAATGTCGGCGCCATCGCGGCGGTCGAACGGCTGGACGCAGAACGCATGCAGGTGCTGCTGCGCGGCTGCAGCGAGAAACTGGCGGTGAGCCGGACTTTCACCCACCTGTTCCGTGATTGAGAACCCGCGAATTCGTCATTTTACGACTTGTAAAATTGCCTCTGTTATATAATTCACACAAGAAGTCCGGCCTGCGCGTCGTTCTTCTCTTTGACAGGGGGATGCATGGCAACTGGCAGCAGCAAGGAAGAACGGGATCGCCTTCCGCACGACGACGCGTCCAGCCATGGCCAGAGCGAAGGCGTGCCCAGCGTGGGCCAGATGGAAGGTAGCGCCTTCAATCCGCTCGGCAACCCCGGCATCCGCCACTGGCAGGCCAGCCACATCTCGCGCCCGGGCTTCGAAGAGCGCGGCAATATCTTCTTCGCCGCCATCGAGATGACCCGCATGCCGATGGTGGTGACCGACCCGAACCAGCCGGACAACCCGATCGCATTCGTGAACCGCGCCTTCCTCGACCTGACCGGTTACGAGGAAGAGCAGGTCCTCGGCCGCAACTGCCGCTTCCTGCAGGGGGAGCAGACCGACCCGCATACCATCGAAGAGATCCGCAGTGCCCTGCGCGAGCAGCGCGCGGTGGCGGTCGACGTCCTCAATTACAAGGCCGACGGTCGGCCGTTCTGGAACGGCCTGTTCATCGGCCCGGTGTTCGACGAGGGCGGCAAGCTGCTGTACTATTTTTCCTCGCAGATGGACATCACGCGCCGGCGCGTCTCCGAACAGTCCTACCTGCAGGCCCAGAAGATGGAAGCGATCGGCCAGCTGACCGCCGGCCTGGCGCACGACTTCAACAACCTGCTGCAGGTCGTCGCCGGCAACCTGGAGCTCGCGGCCTCCGATCTCGACGACCGAATCACCGTCGGCCAGGCCATCGACCGCGCCCGCCTGGCCAGCGAAAAGGCCGGCAAGCTCACCCAGCAGCTCCTGACCTTCGCGCGCAAGCAGCGCCTCGAACCGAAGCGCCTGAACCTGAATTCGCTGGTGGTGGAATTCAGCGAGATGCTGGTGCGTACGCTGGGCGACAAGGTCGACCTGCACCTCGACCTGAAGCCAGGCCTGCCCTCGTGCACGCTCGATCCGACCCACATGGAGATGGCGCTGCTGAACGTCCTGATCAACGCGCGCGACGCCATGCCGGAGGGCGGCAAGGTCACGGTCGCCACCTCGACCATGGACGACCCGGAGAAGCTCGAGCGCCTGCACCTGGCGCCGGGCCGCTACGTGGTGATCTGCGTGATCGACCAGGGCGAAGGCATGTCGCCGGAAGTCGCGGCGCGCGCCACCGAACCCTTCTTCACCACCAAGGGCCCGGGCACCGGCCTGGGACTGGCGATGGTGCACGGTTTCGTGCAGCAATCGCACGGCCGCCTCGAGATCGAAAGCGCGCCGCAGCAAGGCACGACCATCCGCGTGGTATTCCCGCAGGCGTCCAAGTCGGCCATGGAGATCATGGGCGAGCGTTCCGCCAACGGCGCCAGGTGGACGCCCGAGGCGATCCTTGGCAAGCGCACCGTGCTGGTGGTGGACGACAGCGAAGAGGTGCGCGAACTGGCCGAGACCCACCTGCGCGCCGGCGGCTACCGGGTGCTGGGCGCCCCGAGCGGCGAGGCGGCCCTCGAGATGATCGAGCGCTACGGCAGCATCGACCTGCTGTTCACCGACATCATCATGCCGGGCGGGATGAACGGCCTGCGCCTGGCCGAACTGGTGCGCGAGCGCCAACCCGAGGTGCCGGTGCTGCTGGCCACCGGCTACATCGACGCGTTGCCGGCTGTCAAGGGCGAGGCCGCATCCTTCCCGATCCTGACCAAGCCCTACCGGCTGAACGAACTGGCCGAGCGCATCCGCCAGGCCCTGAAGGTCGACCTGCGCGTGAATCCGGCAGCCGGCTTCACCCACGAGGGCTGACACCATGCACATCCTGCTGGTCGACGACGAAGAGGCCATCGTTTACGTGTTCCAGCGCTACCTGGAGCGGGCGGGCTACCGGGTGACGGCGGTGGTCGATCCGTACGAAGCGCTGGCCATCGGCAGCGCCGGCCGCATCGACATGCTGGTCACGGATTTCCGCATGCCCGGCATGACCGGCGCAGACCTGATCGCCCGCCTGCGCGAACTGCATCCCGACCTGCCGGCCCTCGTCGTGACCGCCTTCGGCGCCGAAGTCGGCGTGGCCGCGCCGGATGTGCATGTGCTGAACAAGCCCTTGCCCCCGCAGGACCTGGTCGACGCGGTGGCGCGGGCGCTGGCGCCTGCCCAGCCATCCTGAGCCAAGGGCGCCTGCGCTTCGTCGCGTTTGCGCCTCGCGCATCAGTCGTGCGCTCCTTGACGGCGCAGGCTGCATCCGCCATGCTGTTAGAATAACAACGTCTGCATCGTCCACGAGGCTTGCACGGCGGCGCTACCGGCATGCGGCCACCCATCGCACTGCCTTTCACGCCGCCGGCAACAGCGCAGGCGCCACAACTCACGACCGCTTCATCGCACGCAAGGACGATCGCATGACCCCGAACTCGACTCCAAACGAAGGCGCCAGGGCGCCGCACGCCCCGACCGAATACATCCTCAATGCCAGCTGCCGCGCCGGCATCGGCATCGTGGCCGCTGTCGCCACCTTCCTGGCCGAACGCGACTGCTACATCTGCGCACTGGAACAGTTCGACGACGACTCCACCGAGCGCTTCTACATGCGCGCCGTGTTCCGGCTCCAGGCCGGCTCCCCGAGCATCGAGAACATCCGCGAGCAATTCGGCGAAGGCTGCGGCGCCCGTCTCGACATGCAATGGAAGATCCACGACCCGGCGGACGCTGTGAAGACGGTGATCATGGTGTCGAAGGACGACCACTGCCTCGACGACCTGCTTTACCGCCGCCGCAACGGCGAACTGAACATGTCGATCACGGCGGTGGTGTCGAACCACCTCGACCTGCGCCCGATGGTCGAGCGCGAAGGCATCCGCTTCATCTTCCTGCCGGTGACCAAGGACAACAAGGCCCAGCAGGAAGCCCGGTTGCTGGAAGTGGTCGAGGAGACCCGCGCCGATCTGGTGATCCTGGCGCGCTACATGCAGATCCTGTCGGACGAGCTGGCGCGCCGCCTGGCGGGCCGCTGCATCAACATCCACCACTCCTTCCTGCCCGGCTTCAAGGGCGCCAAGCCCTACCACCAGGCCTTCGACCGCGGCGTCAAGCTGATCGGCGCCACCGCCCACTACGTGACGCCGGACCTGGACGAAGGCCCGATCATCGAGCAGATGGTCACCCGCGTCGACCACAACTTCCGCCCCGAGCAGCTGGTGCGCGTGGGGCGCGACAACGAATGCATGGCGCTGGCCGCGGCGGTCAAGTTCCACATCGAGCGCCGGGTATTCCTGCATGGAAACAAGACGATCGTCTTCCGGGGTCCCTGAGCTGCGATCGATCATATTCGAGAGTTAGCAGTAGCACGTCGTCCCGGCGCAGGCCGGGACCCAATTCAGTCGAGCAGCGAATTGCTTCACCGGCTAGCGATAGCACACGTAGAACTTGGGCCCCGGCCTTCGCCGGGGCGACGGTCTTGCGGCCGCGGGTTCATGCCGGCGTCCGCTCAACGCCCGGCATCCTTGTCCATGCGCTGCTGCAGCAGCCACAAGCGGGCGTAGGTCCCCTTGCGGCGCAGCAGTTCGGCATGGCTGCCCTGCTCGACGATGCGGCCGCGGTCCATCACCACGATGGTGTGCGCATTGACGATGGTCGACAGGCGGTGCGCGATCACCAGGGTGGTGCGGTCCTGCGACAGCCGGTCCAGTTCGCGCGTGATCGCGTGTTCCGAGTCGGCGTCGAGCGCCGAGGTGGCTTCGTCGATAATCAGGATCGGCGGGTTCTTGAGCACCGCGCGCGCGATCGCGATGCGCTGCTTCTCGCCGCCCGACAGGTTGACGCCGCGCTCGCCCACGGGCGTGTCGTACTTGTCCGGCAGCGAGTCGATCACCTCGTGCAGGTGGGCCGCGCGGCAGGCCGCCACCACGTCCTCGCGCGTGCTGCCGCTGCGCCCATAGGCGATGTTGTTGCCGATCGTGTCGTTGAACAGCGCCGTCTCCTGCGGCACCACGCCGATCGCCATGCGCACGCTGGCGGCTTCACATTGGCGGATATCCTGGCCATCCACCAGGATGCGGCCATTGGCCGGGTCATAATAGCGCAGCAGCAGGCGCGCCAGCGTCGACTTGCCAGAGCCGCTGCGCCCGACCACGGCCAGCGTGGTTCCCGGCGCGATGCACAGGCTGACGTCGACCAGCACCGGACGCGCCGGCTCGTAATGGAAACTGACGTGCTCGAACACGACCTCGCCCCGGCCCGGCCGCAAGGGCGGCGCCCCGGGTGGATCGAGGATTTCGGGACGCTCGCGCAGCAGCTCGAACAGGCGCTCCGCGTTCACCCAGGCGTCGCGCGCCTCGCGGTAGACGAAACCGAGCGCATTCAGCGGCAGGCAGACCTGCAGCGCGTAGGCGTTGATCAGGACCAGGTCGCCCACGCTCATGCTGCGCGCCATCACCGCCTGGCCGGCCAGCACCATGATGGCGGCCACACCCAGTGCGATGACGGCGCTTTGCCCCACGTGCAGGGTGAACAGGGCGCGCTGGTTGGCGCGGCCGGCCTCCTGCCAGTCGCCCATGATGGCGGCGAAGCGCCGGGCCTCGCGCGCCTCGCCGCTGAAGTACTTGACCGTATCGTAGTTGATCAGGCTGTCCGCCAGCCGCCCCTTGGCGGTGGAGTCGAGCTTGTTGACCCGCCGCTGGTAGACCACGCGGCGCGCCGTGAACACCAGCGTGAAGCCGGCGTAGACCAGGAAGGTCACCAGGATGATCCCGGCAAAGCCCGCCGCATAGCGGCTCAGCATGATCGCCAGCACCAGCCCGATCTCGACCAGGGTCGGCACGATCGTGAACAGCCCGACTCCGAGCAGGAAGGCGATGCCGCTGGTGCCGCGATCGATGTCGGGCAGCAGGCTGCCGAGCTTGCGCTGGGCGTGGAAACGCGGCCCCAGTGCGTGCAGGTGCGAGAAGGTCTTCTGCGCATAGGCCGCGACGGCCTCGAGCGTGACCCGCACGAACAACAGGTCGCGCCACTCGTTGAACAGGGTGGACGTGAAGCGCAGCAGCGCGTAGCCCACCAACAGGTACAGCGGCAAGACCTGCGGCAGCGACGCTTGCGAGAAGGCATCGATGATCCGCTTGAGCAGCAGCGGCACCGCGACGGTGGCGAGCTTGGCCAACAGCAGCAGCACGACCGCCGCCACGATGCGCCAGCGGTGCCGGCCCAGCACCTGCCACAGCTCGGCGCCGATACGGGCGCCCCGCCCCGCCTCCCCGCTACCCCCCGCCATCGCCGCGTCTCCTGAGCCCCGATGGGAATTGGACAGGGCACGGACGCACAACGTTCGGATTCCGCGCCGGCAGGCTGCGGTATCGCAGTCCGATACCGAAAAGCCAGGCCGGTGCTACTTCATACGGCGTCCTTGCACGGAGCCCGGCGGCTGCGGATGATGCCCCTACATTCATCACGGAGATCAACATGAAACGCCTCCTACTCGCCGCCCTGCTCGGCCTCGCCTGCACCTCCACCCATGCAGCCGGGCATGCGGGACAGTCGGAACTGTCGAATGCCAGCGCCAACCTGTCCGGCGTCGTCGTCGGCGGCTCCATCCTGACCCTGGCCGCCACCGGCAGCGTCGTGGTGGCCAGCGTCAGGACGGTCGGCGACGGCATCGAAGTCGTGCTCGAGGGCGCCGCCGACGCCAGCCGCGCCACGGTGCGCCTGTCCGGCCGGGCGGCCGCCGGCGTCTCGCTGGCCGCCGGCACCGCGCTGGAAGTGGTGACGGCGTCGACCGGCTACGTCCTGGTGATGTCGGGCAAGGCGATTGCCTTCCTCCCGAACGAAGCGGGCAAGGCCCTGCTGCACCATTCGAGGGCAGGCTGATGGACCGCCGCCTGTTCGGCGCCGCCCTGCTGGCCCTGGCCATCGCCGTGCCCGCCAGGGCCGGCCAGCCCTGCGAGGAGCGCCCGCTCGCCGCCCACGAAGTCGTGCTGTCGATGGACCTGGCCCAGCGCACGGTCCAGGCCCTGGAGGCCAGCGGCGCCCAGGTCGCCCTGGTCTCGCGCGCCGGCCAGGACCTGAGCCGCTACCGCCTGCGCTACTCGCACATGGGCATCGCGGTGCGCGACCATCCGAAGGGACGCTGGACCGTGGTGCACGCGCTGAACGACTGCGGCAGCGCGGTCTCGGGCCTGTACGACGAGGGCATGGGGAATTTCTTCCTCACCGACCTGTACCGCCACGAAACCCAGCTGGTGATTCCCGGTCCCGAGCTGGGGGCCAGACTGGCGAAGCTGGCGGCCACCCGCACCCCGGTGCGCCTGCACGAGCCGAAGTACAACATGTTGTCCTATGTGTACTCGACCAGGTACCAGAATTCGAACCAGTGGGTGCTCGAGACCCTGGCCGCCGCCGCCGCCCCGCCCGGCCAGGTCGAGACCCGGCTCGAGGCCCAGAAATGGCTGCGTTCGATCGGCTTCCAGCCGCCCACGGTCGAGGTGCCGGCGGCGGTGCGCCTGGGCGCCCGCATGTTCCGCGCCAACGTGGCCTTCGACGACCACCCTTATGAGCGCCGCATGGCCGGGCAAATCGACACGGTCAGCACCGATGCCGTGCTCCGGATGGTGCGCATGGTCGACCCGCAGGCCAGGACCATGACCATCGATTGAAGCGGTCCGGCACGGTCGTACGTGCGTGAACTAACCGAACAGGATCAGGCTGGCGGTTAAGGTAGTGGCTTCGCTCAAGAATTCCACGAAGGGACGGCCATGGACCACTACCAGGAATACCCGATCCGGCTGCGCATCAACGGCCAAGACCGCGAGTTCGCGGTCGGCGCCTGGGTGACGCTGCTCGACCTGCTGCGCGAACGCGCAGGCCTCACCGGCACCAAGAAGGGCTGCGACCACGGGCAGTGCGGCGCCTGTACGGTGTTGCTGGACGGTAAACGCATCAACTCCTGCCTGACCCTGGCGGTGATGCACAACGGACATGAGGTCACCACGGTCGAGGGCCTGGCCAAGAGCGAGGAACTGCATCCGCTGCAGCAGGCCTTCATCGACTGCGATGCCTTCCAGTGCGGCTACTGCACGCCCGGCCAGCTGTGCTCCGCGGCCGGGCTGATCGCCGAAGGCCAGGCCAGGAGCGTCGACGACGTGCGCGAACTCATGAGCGGCAACCTGTGCCGCTGCGGCGCCTATCCGCAGATCACCCAGGCGGTGATGCAGGTGATGGGCATCGAGGGCAAGCCCGGCGAAGGCGAAAAGCCGTTCACAACCGGTCCGGTGCTCGCATGAACCCGTTTACCTTTACCCAGGCCAGCGACGTGGACGCCGCGCTGGCCCGCCTGGCGATGCCGGGCGTCCGTCCGATCGCGGGCGGGACCAACCTGCTCGATCTGATGAAGGAAGGCGTGATGCACCCCGGCGAGCTGGTGGACATCAATGGCCTGGGATTCGACCGGATCGAGCAAGATGCCGGCGGCGGCCTGCGCCTGGGCGCCCTGGCGCGCAACGCCGATACCGCCTACCACCCGCTGGTACGCGAGCGCTACCCGCTGCTGAGCGCCGCCATCCTGGCAGGCGCCTCGCCGCAGCTGCGCAACATGGCCACCAACGGCGGCAACCTGCTGCAGCGCACCCGCTGCTACTACTTCTACGACGTCGGCACGCCCTGCAACAAGCGCGAACCGGGCAGCGGCTGCCCCGCCAAAGAAGGACTGAACCGCCTGCATGCGATCCTCGGTACCAGCGAGCATTGCATCGCCACCCATCCTTCCGACATGTGCGTGGCCCTGCGCGCCCTCGACGCCGTGGTCCACGTACGCTCGCAGGGCGGCGCGCGCGAGATCCCGTTCGCGGACTTCCACCGGCTGCCGGGCGAGCACCCGGAACGCGACAACACCCTGGAAGCCGGAGAGCTGGTCACCCACATCACGCTGCCCGAAGCCGGACGTTTCGCCGCCCATTCCACCTACCTGAAGGTGCGCGAACGCCTCTCGTACGCGTTCGCGCTGGTGTCGGTCGCCGCCGCGCTCGACCTCGACGGCGGCAAGATTCGCGCCGCCCGCATCGCGCTGGGCGGCGTGGCCCACAAACCGTGGCGGGTCGAGGAAGCCGAGGCTTCGCTCGAGGGCAAGGCGCCCGGTGCGGACGCCTTCGGCGCCGCCGCCGACATCGTCCTGCGCGGCGCCAAGGGCTACGGCCAGAACGACTACAAGCTCACGCTGGCGCGCAACGCCATCGAGCAGGCCTTGAGCACCGCCACGCGCGGCACCGAGTACGCGAAGGGTGAACACCGAGGAGAGCAGCAATGACCGACCTGATTCCAGAACTGCGCACCCCAAGCGCCCCCGAAGGCACCGGCCGGGTACGCAGCGGCATGCCGGTCTCCCGCATCGACGGCCGCGCCAAGGTGACCGGCGAAGCGAAATACGCGGCCGAGCACGAGGCCGAGGGACTGCGCTACGGCGTCGTGGTGAGCGGCACCGTTGCCCGCGGCCGCATCAAGTCCATCGACACCCGCGCCGCGCTGGCCACGCCCGGCGTGGTGGAGGTGCTTACCCACCTGAACCGCCCCAAGGTGCGCTCCTGGGACCTGGCCTACAAGGACATGACGGCGCCGGGCGGCTCACCCTTCCGCCCCCTGTTCAGCGACCGCATCTTCTACAGCGGCCAGCCGGTGGCGCTGGTGCTCGCCGAGACCTTCGAGGCGGCGCGCCACGCGGCCCAGCTGGTGGAGGTCAGCTACGAGGAAGAAGCGCACGAGACGAACCTGCTGGCCTCGCTCGACCAGGCCTACACGCCGCGTGCGCTGAAGGCCGGCTTCACGCCGCCCAGCTCCACCGGCGATGCCGACAAGGCCTTCGAAGCCGCCGAAGTGAAGATCGAGTCGCAGTTCTACCACGGCGTCGAGCACCACAACCCGATGGAGATGCACGCCACCACCGTGGTCTACGGCGAGGACGGCCACCTGACGATCTACGAGAAGACCCAGAGCTCGCAGAACAACCGCTGGTACGTCTCGCGCGCCTTCGGCATCAAGAAGGAAAAGGTCACCGTGCGCAACCCTTACGTGGGCGGCGCCTTCGGTTCCGGGCTGCGCCCGCAGTACCAGCTGCCGCTGGCGGTGATGGCGGCGCTCAAGCTGAAATGCCCGGTGCGGGTGGTCCTGACGCGCCAGCAGATGTTCAGCTTCGGCCACCGCCCCGAGACCTGGCAGAAGGTGAAGCTGGCCGCCAACAACGAGGGCAAGCTGCAGGCGATCGTGCACGAGGCCATCCACGAGACTTCGCGCCTGGAAGACTATGTCGAGGTGGTGGTCAACTGGTCGGGGCAGCTGTACGCCTGCGACAACATCAAGCTCGGCTACAAGCTGGTGGCCCACGACCGCCATTCGCCGATCGACATGCGCGCGCCCGGCGCCGCGCACGGCATGCACGCGCTGGAAGTGGCGATGGATGAACTGGCCTACAAGCTGCGCATGGATCCGCTGGAATTCAGGCGCATCAACTACGCCGACCGCAATCCGCTCGAGGACAAGCCGTATTCGACGAAAGAACTGAGCCAGTGCTACGACAAGGGCGCCGCGCGCTTCGGCTGGCAGGACCGCCCGATCGAACCGCGCTCGATGCGCGACGGGGAGGAACTGATCGGCTGGGGCATGGCCACCGGCATGTGGGATTCCCTGGTGATGCTGGCGCGCGTGAGCGCCGTGTTCCACGCCGACGGACGCCTGGTGGTGAGCAGCGCGGCCTCGGACATCGGCACCGGCACCTACACGGTGATGTCGATGATCGCGGCGGAAGCGCTGGGCCTGCCCATGGAGCGGGTCACCTTCCAGCTGGGCGACTCGACCCTGCCCTTCGCGCCGGTCGAGGGCGGCTCCTCGCACGTGACCACGGTCGGGGGCGGCGTGCACGGCGCCTGCGACAAGCTCAAGAAAACCCTGATCAAGATGGCGAAGGCCATGCCGGGTTCGCCGCTTGCCAGGGCGCGCACCCAGGACCTGGAATTCGCCGACGGCACGCTGCGCCTGCGCAACCGTCCCGAGACCGCCATGCAGTTGCGCGACGTGCTGGCGGCCGGCGGCGTCGACCGGGTCGAGGAAAAGTTCTTCATGAAGCCTTCGATGCTCAAGCAGCGCAAGTACACCCGCGCGGTGCACTCGGCGGTGTTCTGCGAGGTGCGCGTCAACGAAAAGTTGGGCATCGTGCGCGTGACGCGCGTCGTGAACGCGGTGGCGGCCGGCCGCATCATCAGCGCCAAGACCGCCGCCAGCCAGGTGATCGGCGGCGTGGTGTGGGGCATCAGCCAGGCGCTGCACGAGGAAAGCTTCACCGACCACCGCTTCGGGCGCTTCATGAACCACAACTACGCGGAGTACCACGTGGCGGTGAATGCGGACGTGCACGACATCGAGGTGATCTTCGCCGATGAAGACGACCGCATCGTCAGCGAGCAGCTCGGCGCCAAGGGCGTGGGCGAGATCGGCATCGTGTCGGTGTCGGCGGCGATCAGCAATGCGATCTTCCACGCCACCGGCAGGCGCCTGCGCGGCACGCCGATCACCCCGGACAAGGTGCTGCTGGGCGAGCACGAGATTCCGGTGCCGGAGCCGAAGCAGGCGCAGTAGGACCTCCTGCCGCGCCCGTCACGGCGGGCGCGCGCATCGGCAAGCGTAGTATTTCGTCAACACGACGCCGATCGGCGGCTCCTGCCATGCGCCATGCATGGCGGCGAGGGCCGCATTCCGGCGTTTTTCCGACATTGTTCCGCATCTTTTCCGACTCGCCATACGGGTTTCCACGTAGTTGCAAATCTATCTATTTACTGGTAAAACCAGTCCTGCGTATGCACGCGCTCCATGCAAGCTGGCTGGACTCGTCGTGGCCTGCATCGTGGCTGTTCCTGCGTCGCCCATACTGATAAACCAAGAAAACCGAGGTTAGAGGAAGACACCGATGAAAACCACATTCCTGCGCACCGTCGCGGCCATTGCCCTGCTGGGCGCAGCCACAGTCGCCACCAGCGCTTCAGCCCAGAACTACCCCACCAAGACCATCACGATGATCGTGCCGTTCGCCGCCGGCGGACCGACCGATACCGTGGCGCGCCTGGTGGCCCAGTCGATGGGCAATACCCTGAAACAGCAGATCATCATCGAGAACGTCGGCGGCGCCGGCGGCACCATCGGTGCGGCGCGCGTGGCCAAGGCCGCGCCGGACGGCTACACCATCTTCCTGCACCACATCGGCCACTCGACCGCGCCGGCCCTGTACCGCAAGCTGAGCTACAACGCGATGACCGATTTCGAGCCGATCGGCCTGGTCACCGACGTGCCGATGACCCTGATCGCCAAGAAGGACTTCCCGGCCAAGGACTTCAAGGAACTGCTGGCCTACGTGAAGGCCAACAAGTCCAAGGTCACCTATGCCAACGCCGGCCTCGGTTCGGCCTCGCACCTGTGCGGCATGCTGTTCCAGACCGCCATCGGCGTCGACCTGACCACCGTCCCGTACAAGGGCACCGGCCCGGCCATGAACGACATGCTGGGCGGCCAGGTGGACCTGATGTGCGACCAGACCACCAACACCACCAGCCAGATCAAGAGCGGCAAGGTCAAGGTCTACGGCGTGACCACCAAGCAGCGCCTGGCCTCGATGCCGAACGTACCGACCATGAGCGAAGCCGGCCTGCCGGGCTTTGAAGTGGCCGTGTGGCACGGCATGTACGCGCCGAAGGGCACCCCGAAGCCGGTCATCGACACCCTGTCGAACGCCCTGCGCACCGCCCTGAAAGACCCGACCGTCAAGCAGCGCTTCGCCGACCTCGGCACCGAGCCGGTGGCCGACAAGCGCGCTACGCCGGAAGCCTTGCGCACCCACCTGAAGGCCGAGATCGACCGCTGGGGCCCGATCATCACCAAGGCCGGCCAGTACGCCGACTGATCGCGCAGCGCAAACGCGGCAGGCTGTGCGGGAATCGCTCCCGCGCAGCCCGTTCGCTACCACACAACAACAAGCAACAAGGGGTTCGCAGTGGCTTCCATCGTCCGCCATCCGAAGAATTTCTGGATCGGCATCATCTTCCTGTGTTTCGGCATTGCCGCCATCGCCCTCATCGGGGACAACGAGATGGGCAGCGCCGGCCGCATGGGTCCGGGCTATTTCCCGACCGTCCTCGGCGGCCTGCTGTCCGTCGTCGGCCTGGCCGGCATCATCCGCGCCTTCATCGGCCGCCGCTCCGAAGCGCATGACGCGATCGGCACCTTCCACATCAAGGACATCGTCATCATCCTGGGCGCGGTGATCCTGTTCGGCATCCTGATGCGCGGCGCCGGCCTCCCCGCCGCCGCCTTCGTGCTGGTCATGCTGAGTTCCTTCGCCAGCAAGCAGTTCAGTTTGAAAGGCTCGCTGCTGCTGGCCGTCGGGCTGGCCATCTTCTCGGTGCTGCTGTTCGTGAAGCTGCTCGGCCTGCCCATGCCGATCGTCGGCCCCTGGCTGGGAGGGGCATAAATCATGGAAATCTTCACCAACCTGGGACTGGGCCTCGAAACGGCCTTCACCCTGACCAACCTGTTCTACTGCCTGGTCGGCGTTTTTGTGGGCACCGCGGTCGGCGTGCTGCCGGGCCTGGGCCCGATCGCCACCATCGCCATGCTGCTGCCGGCCACCTTCGGCTTGCCACCGGTCTCGGCCCTGATCATGCTGTCCGGTATTTACTATGGCGCCCAGTACGGCGGCTCGACCACCGCGATCCTGGTCAACCTGCCGGGCGAATCGTCCTCGGTCGTGACCGCGCTCGACGGCTACAAGATGGCGCGCAACGGCCAGGCCGGCAAGGCGCTTGCCACCGCGGCGATCGGTTCCTTCTTCGCCGGTACCGTCGCCACCATCCTGCTGGCCCTGTTCGCGCCGCCGCTGGCCGACCTGGCGCTGAAGTTCGGCCCGGCCGAGTATTTCTCGCTGATGGTGCTGGGCCTGGTGGCCTCGGTGGTGCTGGCGAGCGGCTCGCTGCTGAACGCGATCGGCATGGTGATCCTGGGCCTGCTGCTCGGCCTGATCGGCACCGACGTCAACTCGGGCGCGCAACGCTACACCTTCGACAAGCCGGAACTGGCCGACGGCATCAACTTCGTGATCGTCGCGATGGGCATGTTCGGTATCGGCGAGATCATCCGCAACCTCGAGCACGGCGAAGACCGCAACGTCCTGATGAAGAAGGTCGAGGGGCTGATGCTGAGCAAGGAGGACTTCAAGCGCATCCTGGCGCCGGTCCTGCGCGGCACCTTCCTCGGCTCGGCGCTCGGCATCCTGCCGGGCGGCGGCGCCATGCTGGCCTCGTTCTCGGCCTACTCGATCGAAAAGAAGGTCTCGCCCAACGCCAAGAACTTTGGCAAGGGTGCGATCGAAGGCGTGGCGGCGCCGGAAGCGGCCAACAACGCCGGCGCCCAGACCTCCTTCATCCCGATGCTCACGCTCGGCATCCCGTCCAACCCGGTGATGGCGCTGATGATCGGCGCGATGATCATCCAGGGCATCCAGCCGGGTCCGGCCGTGATGTCCGAGCAGCCGGCGCTGTTCTGGGGCCTGATCGTCTCGATGTGGTTCGGTAACCTGTTCCTGGTGGTGCTGAACCTGCCGATGATCGGCCTGTGGGTCAAGATGATCCTGGTCCCCTACCACCGCCTGTATCCGGCCATCCTGATGTTCTGCGCGATCGGCGTGTTCAGCCTGAACAACAACGAGTTCGACATCTGGCTCATGGCCCTGTTCGGCCTGTTCGGCTACATCTGCGCCAAGCTGGGTGCGGAACCGGCGCCGATGCTGCTCGGCTACATCATCGGCCCGATGATGGAGGAATACCTGCGCCGCGCGCTGCTGCTTTCGCACAGCGACCCGATGGTGTTCCTGCGCAGCCCGATCAGCGCCACCATGCTGGCCATGGCGGCCGTCGCGCTGATCATCGTGATGCTGCCGGCGCTGCGCAAGAAGCGCGAGGAGGCTTTCCAGGAGGAGTGAGCGGTTTCGTAGGGTGGCGTTGCATCTTTGCAGGGACCGCATGAACGCGCGGACGGCATAGCCGTCCACCCTACATCAGAACAGCGCGCCCTGCGGGCTGGTCAGCCGCGCGAAACTGTCTCCGAGAAAAGGCAGGATCGCGTCGGCGATCGGCTCGAGCTGCTTCGTCAGGTAGTGTTCGTAGTCGATCGGCGCGCGCCGCAGTTCCAGGGGCTCCGGCCCCGCCGTGGTCATCACGTAGCGGATCCAGCCGCCTCGCCGGTATTGCGCCGGCCGCCCCTGGGCGGTATGGAAATCGTCGGCCATGCGCGCCGCGCGCACGTGCGGCGGGACGTTGCGTTCGTACTCCTCCAGCGGACGGCGCAGGCGCTTGCGGTAGACCAGCAGCTCGTCCAGTTCCCCGCGCAGCGTGCGCGCCACGTAGTCCGCTACCCAGGCCTCGTAGGGCTGGCCCTTGAACACGCGCAGGTAGAGCTCCTGCTGGAACTGCTGCGCCAGCGGCGACCAGTCGGTACGCACCGTCTCCAGTCCCTTGTACACCACCTCTTCGCTGCCGTCGGCGTTCAGTACCAGGCCGGCGTAGCGCTTCTTGCTGCCTTCGTCGGAGCCGCGCACGGTGGGCATCAGGAAGCGCGCGTAGTGGGTGTCGAATTCCAGCTCCAGGTGCGAGTCGAGGCCATGTTCGTCCCGCAAGTGCTCGCGCCACCAGCCGTTGACGTGATCGACCAGTGCGCTCCCGATGCGCTCCGCGTCCTCCTGCGCGTGCGGGCCGCCGAGCCAGACGAAGGTGGAGTCGGTGTCGCCGTAGATCACCGCGTAGCCCTGTTCCTCGATCAGGGCGCGGGTGCGGTGCATGATCTCGTGCCCGCGCATCGTGATCGAGGAGGCCAGGCGCGGGTCGAAGAAGCGGCAGGCGGTGGTCCCGAGCACGCCGTAGAAGGCGTTCATGATGATCTTGAGCGACTGCGACAGCGGCACGTTGCGCTCGCGCTTGGCCGCTTCGCGCCCTTCCCACACCTGGCGCACGATGCCCGGCAGGCAGTGGCGCGTGCGCGAGAAGCGCGCGCCGCGAAAGCCCGGCACGGTGCGCTCCTCGGCTTCGGCCAGCCCGGCCACCAGGCCGACCGGGTCGATCAGGAAGCTGCGGATGATGGACGGGTACAGGCTCTTGTAGTCGAGCACCACCACCGAGTCGTACAGTCCGGAGCGCGAATCCATCACGAAGCCGCCGGGGCTGTCGCCCGCGGCTACGTCGCCGATGTTGGGAGCCACGAAACCCAAGCGGTGCATCAGCGGCATGTAGCGGTGCTCGAAGGCCGCCACCGAGCCGCCGCTGCGGTCCACCGCCAGCCCGGTGACGCTGGCGCGCTCCAGCAGGAAGCGGACCAGTTCCGTCTTCTCGAAGATGCGGGTGACCAGTTCGCAGTCCTTCAGGTTGTAGAAGGCCAGCGCCGGCTTGTCCTCGGCGAACATGCGGTTGATCTCGTCCATCCGGCTGTAGGGGTTGTCGATCGCCTTGCCTTCGCCCAGCAGGCTTTGCGACACCGATTCCAGGCTGAACGAGGGAAAACTGTAGGTGGCCGAGCGCAGCGCCTCGATGCCGTCGATGACCAGGCGGCCCGCGACCGACACGAAGAAATGCTCGGAGCGCCCGTGCTCGCGGGTCTCGATGGCGCTGCCGTCGCGTCCCAGCCGCAAAGGGCGTCCCAGGCGCTCGGCCGCCTGCACCAGCATGCGCAGGTCGAACTGGATCACGTTCCAGCCGATGAGCGCGTCCGGATCGTGCGCGCGGATCCATTCTTCGAGACGGTCGAGCAGCTCCGCACGGCTCACACAGTACTCCAGTGCGAAGTCCAGTTCCCGTGGGGCCCCGTTGGGCTCGCCCAGCATGTAGACCTGGCGCTGGCCACAGCCCTCCAGGCCGATGCAGTACAGTTCGCCGTGCTGGTTGGTCTCGATGTCGAGCGAGACCATGCGCAGTTGCGGACGATAGTCGCCGTCCGGCTTGAGCTGGGCGTCCAGGATCAGCGCGGGGTCGCGGGAATCCGGCCTGCCGTGCACCAGCACCGGCGCCGTGATGAAGCGCTCCATCAGGTAGCGCTCGGGCGGGCGCACGTCGGCCTCGTAGACGGCGACCCCGAACTCGCGCAGGCGCTTTTCCAGCCGCAGCAGCTGGCGGTACTGGCGGCAGTACAGGCCCAGTACCGGACGGTGGTGAAAATCGCACAGCGACAGCTCGCGCAGTTCCCAGCCCGTCTTCTCGCCGTGCAGCGCGAGTTCGGCGGCCTCGCGCTGTTCCAGAGGAAGAAAAGCGACCGGGGTCTGCGGCGCCAGGCGCACCCGCCGCGGTCCTTCTTCGGTGGCGATCCAGAATTCGACTTCGTTGCCGCTGTCCGTGTCGCGCCAGTGGCGGGTCAGCAGGAAGCCCTGGATGGGTGCGGTATCCATGCCGGCCTAGCTGAAGCGCGCCAGCTCCGCTTCGCTGAAGCCCGCCTGGCGCCGCGCCTCGATGTTGAAAGGCCCTTTCAGGACCGGCGCCTTGTAGCGCACGGTCAGCTCGCCGTAGGTGGACACCGGCTCGAGCCCACGCAGGGCGCACAGGTGCAGGTACCAGCGGTTGCCGATCTCGACGTGCCCCACCTCGTCGCGTAACAGCACGTCGAGGATGGCGGCGGCCTGCATGTCGCCGGCCTGCGCCAGCTTGGCGCGCAGCGGCGGGATCGCATCCAGCCCGCGCGCTTCCAGCGTACGCGGCACCAGCGCCATGCGCGCCAGCACGTCGCCGCGGGTTTTTTCCACCATCTCCCACAAGCTGTCGTGGCCCGGGAAGTCGCCGTAGGTGTAGCCGAGCGTGGCCAGGTGGCCGCACAGCATGTCGAAATGCAGCGCTTCTTCGCCCGCCACGCGCAGCCAATCAAGGTAGTAGTCCTGCGGCATGCCCGGGAAGCGCCACAGCGCGTCGAGGGCCAGGTTGACCGCGTTGAATTCGATGTGGGCGAGCGCATGGACCAGCATGGCGCGTCCCTCCACGGTCGCCATCGAGCGGCGGCCGACCAGCCGCGGCGGCACCAGTTCGGGCCGCGCCGGACGGCCGGGGATGCCCGCCGGCGCATCCATGACGGCGTCGGCGTCGACGCGCCAGTCGCCGTGCCGGTGCGCGGCGCGCATTGCCGCCACGCCCGCGCTCTTGGCGGCGGGATCGGTCTCGAGCAGGGATTGCAGAGCGCATGCGCGTAGCTCCAGCGGTTGCGCCATTATCAAGCCTTGGGTAGATCGAAAAGCGCTAGTGTACCAAAAGGCAGCAGGCGGCCATCGGCTGGGTTACCATGATGGCATCGCCAATGACCCGAGCCCCTCATGCGTCACGAGCACCCCGCCCTCCTGATCATCGACATGCAACAATGCATGGCCAGCCCGGATGCGGGCGCGCGCAACAACCCCCAGGCCGAAGCCAACATCGATACGCTGCTGGACGCATGGCGCGCACGCGCGGCGCCGGTGGTGCACGTGCGCCACATCTCGCGCGCACCAGGCTCGGACTTCGCTCCGGGGCAGCCGGGCGCCGCCTTCCAACCGGTGTTCGCGCCGCGCCAGGGCGAGCACGTGGTCGAGAAGAACATCCCGGACGCCTTCATCCTCACGGGGCTGGAACGCTGGCTGCGGGTGCGCGGCATCGAGCGCCTGGTGGTGGCGGGCGTCAGCACCAACATCTCGGTCGAGTGCAGCGTGCGCAGCGCCGGCAATCTTGGTTTTCAGGTGAGCGTCGCGGCAGACGCCTGCTTCACCTTCGCCCGCCACGACCATAGCGGTGCGCTGCGCAGCGCCGACGAGGTGCATGCGATGTCGCTGGCGAACCTGGCGGGAGAGTATGCAAGCATCGTGACGACCGCCGACGCGCTGCGTCTGCTCGACTGAGTCGTCCAAGCCACACTCTACCCGTTTGACATTGTGGCAAGCTGGTCAGGCTTGCTACACTGGCCTGCCGGACTTTCCGTCCATCGCCAGGCCCACCGCAAAGGAAGCGTGCCATGTTCGCCCGTCCTGACCTGCAGTCCCGCCTCATCCTCACCACGTCCGCATTTACCGCAGAAATCCTCCACCTCGGGTGGGAATACAGCCACGGCGGCGTGCCGGCCCACCACCTGCTGAACAACCCGGAACTGCCCGCCGTCTCCAATTGGTGGGGGCTGCTGGTCGTGCCACTGCTGGTCTGGTTCCTGGTGGGTCGCATCCAGCGCCGCGCCGCCACCCTGGTGCAAATCGGTAGCCGCGAGCGTTTCCGCACCCTCGCCCGGGCCCGCTTCGCCGTCGCCTTGCTGTGGGCCGGGGCCTTGGCGCTGGCCTTCACGCTCGGACACCCGTCCGTGACCTGGATCTTCTTCGGCGCCTTTGCCGCGGCCGTGTGCGCGGGCGCCTGGCGTGCCGAATACGTGCTCGGCTTCGCGCTGGGCATGAGCTTCACCTTCGGCGCCGTGCTGCCGGTGCTGGTGGCCTCGACCATCGCGGCCTGCGCCTTTGCCGTCCATCTGGTGTGTGGCGCCATGCTGCGGCTGGCGCGCGGCGGGCGGGTGCGCGGGGCTGGCCTGCCCTAGGCAGAATAGAACTGCGCGACACCGCGCACGGGCTGCGAGCGCATCGAATTAAACCACGGCAGCGCTGAACGGCTCAGGCCGCCGCGCCAGCAGATGAGACAGCCGCTGCAGCCCCGCCTGCAGGCGTCCACGGTCCTGGATACTGCCCAGGGAGATCCGGATCGCATTCACCGATCCGCTGCCGGTGGCGAATGCCTCCGCCGGCGTGACCGCGATGCCCTCGCTGTCGGCCGCACGCGCAAGCTGCGAGGAGTTCCAGTACGCCGGCAGTTCGAGCCATACATGCAGGCCGTCCCCGGCGCCACTGTAGCGCCCGGCAAGAATATCGCGCGCCATCCGGTGGCGCAGGCGCGCTTCCTCCCGTACGCCTGCCAGTAAACCATCGGCCGAACCGTCGAGGATCCACTGGGTGGCCAGCGCAGCGCTCAAGGGGGCAACCATCAGCGCAAACGACCTGAGCGCGGCCAGGAAGCGTTCCCGCACTTGCGGATCGCGTACCAGCACGAAAGCGGCACGTAGACCGGGCGTCAGGCATTTCGACAGGGTCGAGATGTAGACCACCCGTTCCGGCGCAAACGTGGCGATCGGCGGCGGCGGGGCATCGGCAAGGAGCCAGTAGGGATCGTCCTCGACAATCCGTACGGCGCAGCGCTGCGCGACGCCGGCGAGCTCCTTGCGCCGGCCTTCCGGCATGGTGACGGCGGTCGGGTTCTGTAAGGTCGGATTGAGGTAGACCAAGCCAGGCTGGTGCTGGCGGCAGGCTTCCTCGAGCATCTCGGGCAGCATCCCGTGTTGGTCCGCTTCCACCGCAACGATGCGGCGGCCGAACTGGGTCGCTGCGGCGCGCAGGCCGGGATAGGTCATGGGCTCTGCCAGGATGACGTCGCCAGGCTCCGTCAGCGCAAGGATCAATGCGGCGATGGCGGCTTGCGCACCCGGACAGACGACGATCTGCCCGGAATCCAGGGATCCGAACATGGGCGCGAGCCAGGCGGCGCCTGCCTTGCGGTCGGAGTCGCTTCCCCCGCCCAGGTGGTAAGTCATCAGCGATGCACTATCCGCCCGCATCAGTACTTGCGACAAACCTTGCTTCAAGAGGTCGCCGAAGTCCACGCCATCCGGCGGTGGCGGAGTATTCATGCTCAGGTCGAGGATCGGGTTCAACTCGACTTTCGGCGCCGCGACATACGTGCCGCGCGCGCCGCGGCCTTCCAGCAAGTTGCGGCGTCTGGCTTCGTCGTAGGCGCGCGTGACCGTCGTCAGGTCGACGTGCAGCTGTGCCGCCAACCGGCGCTGGGGAGGCAGACGGTCGCCCGGTTTCAGCGATCCGTCGGCCACCGCCGCCTGCAGGGCATCCGCGATCTGCAGGAAGCGTGGCCCTTTGTTCCCGGCCAGGCGCGGCAGCCAGGTTGGCAAATCTTCATCTTGTATGGCTCTCAACTGGGACATTATGTCTCAATGTATGGATTTTGTTTTTGAGTAGAATGCCTCAAAACGTGGAGCAACACCATCCTTGCATGGCAGTCGCCGCACCTTTTCTCCTCTCTCATCACTATTCGGCAATGAAGTGCCGGATGCACCCGCTCAAAATTATGGAATGGACCCCGGTAGTCTTCTACGTATTCAAGTTTGTCGTGTTAGGCATAGGCATGTTCTACGCCGTCAAGTGGCATTACGATCAAGGAGAAAAGAATCAGGACAAGCAGCAGGAAAAGCGCGCGGTGCTGCGCGCGGCCGGCAAGCTGGCGGTCCTCTTCGTGCTGCTGCTCCTCATTCTGGGCCTGGCCACCTTCTTCCTTGCCGGGACACTCGGCCTGGACCTGAGCATGCCCTGACGGCATATTCCCCTACATCTGCCGGAACAGTTGGGCGTACACCGGACTCACACGCGGCTTCTCGGGCCGGTTGCGCAGGTTGAGCGTCACCTTGCCCATCGAATCACGCCCGGCGCTGGCGACGCAGCCCAGGTTCACCACGGTGCTGCGATTGACCTGGCGGAACGTGTCCGGGTCGAGCTGAGGCAGCAGTTCCTTGAGCGGCACCCGGATCAGCGCTTCGCTCTCCGCCGTGACCACGTTCACATACTTGTCGGTCGCCTGGAAGTACACCACCTCGGCCACCGGAATCATGCGCACCATATTGCCCACCGCCGCGCGCACGATCGTCAAGCGTTCCGGCGCCGGGGCGGCCGGCATCAGGGCCTGCAGCCGGCCGACCAGATCGGCGAGCGGATCGCCGTCCTCTTCCTGGCGCCGCCCCAGCAGGCCCTGCAGGCGTTCGACCGTGCGGGCCAGGCGCGCCTCGTTCACCGGTTTCAGCACATAGTCGGCCGCCGCCTGCTCGAAGGCCTGTACCGCGTAATCGTCGTAGGCGGTCACGAACACGACGTGCGGGAACGGCCCCAAGCCTTCCCAGCGCTCGGCCAGTTCCTCGGCAGCCTCGATGCCGGTCTGGCCGGGCATCTTGATGTCCATGAACAGCACCTCGGGCCGGGTCGCCAGTGCCTGCTCCACCGCGGCCACGCCGTTCGGGGCGGTCGCGACGATCTCCAGTTCGGGCCACAGCTTGGTCAACAGGCGGGCCAGGGTCGCGGCCAGAATCGGTTCGTCTTCTGCAATCAGGGCGCGGATGCTCATGCGATCTCCAAAGGTAAGGTAAGGCGGACAAGGGTGCCTTGCGGCTGTGCCGGAGTGATCAGGACGCCGGCGCGTTCGCCGTACAGCACGCGCAGGCGTTCGCGGGTGGTGGCGACACCGACCCCGCCGCCGCCGTGGCTGGACTGGCCAAGGCCCAGGCCGGTATCGAGGATGCGCAGGTCGAGCAGGCCGTCGCGCGCCTCGGCCGAGATCCGGACTTCGCCGCCCTCGATCTTCGGTTCGAGTCCATGCACGATCGCGTTCTCGACCAGGGGCTGCAGCAGCATCGGCGGCAGCTTCGCTCCGCGCAGCGCGGCCGGCAGTTCCAGCCGGTAGGCCAGGCGCTCGCCCATGCGCACCTGCATCAGGCCGAGATAGGCGTCCATGGCGGCGAATTCATCGGCCAGCGTGGTGCTCTCCGAGCGCGCGGCGCCCAGCGTGGCGCGCAGGTACTGGATCAGCTGGTCGAGCATGGTATTGGCGCGGTCCGGATCGATCGCGATCAGTCCCTGCAGGTTGGCCAGGGTATTGAACAGCATGTGCGGTTCGATCTGGGCCTGCAGCAGGCGCAGTTGTGCCTGCAGGGCCTGGCGCTCGACGGTCTCGGCGCGCAGGCGGGCCGCGTGGTGTTCCTGTTCGGCCCGCCGCAGCCCCTCGCGGTGCGCCGCCAGCACCATGCCGGCGCATAGCAGCAGGAAGGTCAAGGCGGCCAGGCTGAGGCGCGGCAGCGTCGCGTAGCCGGCCAGGTCGGGAGGATGGTGCTCGAGCAGGCGGCCAATCACCTGCACCCCGCTGAAGTGGGCCAGCGGCGCCGCCAGGGCCGCGACGCCGGCCAGCGCCAGCCACTGGCGCCGGACCTGCAATGGCCCCGGCCAGAACAGCAGGCGCACTGTGTCGACGATGGCAAAGCCCAGCACCGAGATGAAGCAGGAATACGCGAGCTGCTCGTACAAGGTTTCGGGCCGGCCGACCACCAGCGTGATGATCACCGCCGCCAGCACGCCGAACACGACGGCCATCCGCAGGTCGCGCAGCAGCCTGGCGCCAAAGCTGTCCGCTGGGGCCGCCGGTGCCGGCGCAAGGGAGAGGATGGAGCTGGTCATGCGGCCTCGCTTCGATGCGTTATCAGGATGACCAGCATTCTGCCCAGCCGATGCCGTCTCGGCAAGGCGGGAGCGATGAACCCGCATTTCGATACCGTGAACCGGCTTGCCGGTCGACCGGATTGTCGCCTGGCCCCGGCGAAATGGCCCTGGGGATATGTCACCAGCGCCTCCTTTCCTGTAGGATAGCGCCTTTGCTCGGTACAGCCCAGCCGGCTTTTACCCTGCAGCTCATCAATACGATAACCAGTGTCGCGAACCGGCCCAGTCCGGCTCGCCGGGAGTGTATGGAACGATCCCCGCACGCGCGCAAGATGAAGATGACGCGCAGCCGTACCGCCATTGCCTGCGCCGCCGTGGTGCTCGCCATCGCCTGCGCCGAGACGGTGCGCTGGAGCCGTGCCCGGGCGGCGGCCGCCCCTTCCACGGTGCAGGCCGTGGTGCCGGGACGGGTGGCCCTGTCCGAACTGTCGCGCTCCCTGATTCCGATGCCGCGCAATACGCCTTCGGCCCATGCCAGCGCGATGGCGACGCTGCCCGGCGACCGCATGATCACCTTCTGGTGGGCCGGCAGCCGCGAGAGCGGGCCGGACGTCAAGGTCTATGCCTCGCAATGGCAGAACGGTAAATGGGGCGAACCCTGGATGGTGGCCAGCCGCGAAACGCTCGGCAAGGCCCTCGGCTTCGGCGTGCGCCGTATCGGCAACCCGGTGGCCTGGACCGGCCCGGACGGCCAGATCCACCTGTACGTGGTGGCCACCGGCCTGGGCGGATGGGCGGCGTCGCGCGTGGCGCACCTGGTCTCCGTCGATGAAGGCGCCAGCTTCGCCATGAAGCGCGTGCTGCCGATGTCACCGCTGTTCAATACCAGCGTGCTGGTGCGCACCAATGCGGTCGGCCTGGTCGACGGCGGCTGGTGGCTGCCGGTGTATTTCGAGATCGGCATCAAGTACCCGATGATGATGGCCTTCGGCCCGGACGGCGAGCCCACCGGTCTGGGGCGCATCGGCACCCGAACCACCACGCTGCAGCCGGCCATCGTCCCGGTGTCCAATACCGAGGTGCGCGCCTGGATGCGCGACGCCAGCGAGGAGCGCCGCGTGCAGCATGCCCGCAGCCGCGACGGCGGCGCCAGCTGGGAAGACCTGCCGGCCCTCGACCTGAACAACGAGAACACCTCGATGGCGGTGCTGCGCCTGGCCAATGGCGAATTCCTGATGCTGCACAACCATATCGCCCCCGGCGGCGGCTCGCGCAGCCTGCTGCGCCTGTCGCTCTCGAAAGACGGACACACCTGGCGCACCGTGGCCGACGTGGCCAGCGGCGGCAAGAGCGACGAGTTCTCCTATCCCACCATGCAGCAGGTCGGCCGCGAACTGCACGTCACGTATACCTTCCAGCGCCAGGCGATCGCGCATCACCGGTACCGGATCAGCATTGGAGAGACCATCTGATGACCCTGCCCGATCTTTCGCTGCAATTCGTGTATGCCCGCCTGGCGTGGGCACTGGTGCTGGCCGCCATCCTGGTCGGCCTGTGCCCCGCGGCCTGGCGCCTGCCGCGGCGCGCGCTGGGCGCGACCCTGGCAGCCTGCCTGTTGCTGATGGCCCTGCCGGGCGCGGCCTCGCCGGCCTGGCACCTGGGCCTGGCCTTCCAGTATCCGAGCGCCCTGCTGGCCGGCCTGTGCCTGCTCAAGCTCCATGCGCGCTGGCGCAGCGCTTCCGGCCCGGTCCCGGCTGCCCTGCCGGTTCCGCTGGCCGCAGCGCTCGCCTTGGCCGGCGTGCTGCTCTACCTCGACGCCTTCGGCCTGATCGCGGGCGGCTATTATTACGCCGGCTTCGGCGGGCGCGCGGCGCTGGGCGCGGTGCTGCTGGCCGCCATCTGCGCGCTGGCCGCCACGCGCGGCCGCTTCCCCCTGCAATCCGCCGCGATCCTGGGCGCCCTGGCCCTGTTCTCGCTCGCGCGCCTGCCGAGCGGGAACCTGTGGGATGCGCTGCTCGACCCGCTGCTGTGGGGCTGGGCCCTGGTCACCCTGCTTGGCGCGGCCCTGCGCGCCCTGCTGCGCGCCCGCGCGCGCGGGCCGCTGGCCAGCGCCGAAGCGGAGCTGCCGGTGCTGCATCATGCCGGCGCCGAACCGATTTCATCAATGAAGGAGTAGTCTGTGGCAAACAAGAAGTGGTATCTCCATCCCGTCATCGCCACCGGGATCGTCATCAACGCATTCGTGCTGCTGCTCGCGGTGGCCCTGGCAGGCAACCCGGCCAGCATGGACCGCCTGCTGGTGGAAGACGGCATCGTCGAATGGATGCAGTTCCTGTGCTTCATGGCGCTGGCCGGCCTGCTCGGCTTCGCATTCTTCGAACGCCTCAAGCGCAGCGACCGCGGCGTCATGGAATTGCTGACCCTTGGCGGCCTGAGCCTGCTGTGCGCGCTGGCGGCGATGGAAGAGATCAGCTGGTTCCAGCGCATCCTGAACATCCAGTCCTCGGAATTCTTCCTGCAGAATAACCGCCAGGGCGAGACCAACATCCACAACCTGGCGATGGGCGACGGCAGCCTGCACAAGAACGTGCTGCTCAAGCTGATCTTCATCACCGGCATGGTCCACAACCTGATCCTGCCGCTTGTGGCGCGCTTCAAGCCGGCCGTGCAGGACTGGGTCGAGAAGATGGGCCTGTACCTGCCGCCGCTGTCGGCCTCGGTGCCCTACCTGGTGCTGGTGGCCCTGTCGCACCTGCTGATCGACCATCCCCGCAAGGGCGAGCTGGGCGAGATGTTCGGCGCGGTGCACTACATGGCGACCGTGTTCGGCGCCTATTTCGTGGGTGTGGCGTACAAGCGCGCACCGCTGTTCGACAACCCGGCCGACATGCGCCGTGTGTCGACCCTGTTCGCGCTGTGGATGCTGTTCCTCTTGATGAACGGCTGGATGCTGAGCGCCGGTGCCGGCGCCATGGTCGGCTGATCGATCCTGATTGGCCGGGCGGCATCGCCGCCCGGCCAGCCACGGCTCAGAAGCCGTAGTTCATGCGGGCGTAGATGAAGCGCCCTGCCCGCCCGAACGGCGCATAGTTCGCGAACGGGGTGTTACCCGTGGTGTTCAGCGCCGGCGGCTGGGTCTCCGGATACTGGTCGAACAGGTTGTCCGCCCCCAGGGCCAGGCTCAGTTTCGGCGTGAACGCATAGCGCGCTTCGATGTCCACCAGGGTCTTCGGATCCATCCAGAAGTCCAGCGCCGCCGTGGTCCCCGGCGACAGCACTTTGCCGTAGCGGGTCGCGCGGAAGGTCGCGCCCCACTGGCCGAGTTTCCAGTTCACGTTCGCGCTCAGCTTGTTCTCGGGCTGGCCCTTCTCCAGCGACAGCACGTTCAGGCGGTCGAACAGCACCGGCGCCGGGTTCAGGGCGCTCAGTTGCGCCGTCACCGGCACCTTGGTCACCTCCGTTTCGGTGAAATTGCCGGCCACCGTGAAGTCGAAGTTGCCGGCGTTGGCCGTCTTCATCGGCCAGCTCACCACCACGTCCACGCCCTGGGTGCGGGTATCGACGCCGTTGATGAAGAAGCGTCCGCCACCGACACCCGTGATCCCCTGCGAGATGATGTAGTTGCGTACGTTCGCCTGGGTCAGGTTCTCGGACAGGATGATGCGGTCCTCGATGTCGATGCGGTAGGCGTCGATCGTGATGCTGAAGGGCTCGAAGCGCATCACCGCGCCCAGCGAGGCATTCACCGATTTTTCGGCTTCGAGCGGCTTGGCGCCCAGCGCCACGGCCACCCGGTCGGTCGGGCGGAAGGTGGTGATCTCGAACGGCACGCCGTTGATGAAGTTGGTGGAGGTCGCGGTGAAGTTCTGCTGCTGCGGCGAGGGCGCGCGGAAGCCGTTCTGGACGGCGCCGCGCAGGGCGAAGGCCTTGCTGAAATCGTAGCGGCCCGAGAGCTTGCCGGCCAGGCTGTTGCCGAAGTCGGTGTAGTGCTCGCCGCGCACCGCCACCGAGGCCAGCAACTGCAGCGTGATGTTCGCTTCCAGGTCGACGAACGCGCCGATCGCGCTGCGGTGCGCATCGACCTCGTTGGACGGGCGGAAGCCCGGGAACACCTGGGCGCCGGGCGCGGCCGGGGTGCCGTTCGGCAGGATCTCGGGGCCGGCGCGCCAGGAATCCGGCTCGCCCGCGAACAGCTCGTAGCCTTCGCGCCGGGCTTCGGTGCCGACCGCGATGTTCAGCGGCGAGGCGAAGCCCGCCACCTCCAGCGAACGTACGCCGGTCAGGTTGAACACCAGCTGGTCATAGGCATAGCCGCCGGCATAGAAAGACCGCTTGCTGCTCGGGCCGATCGAGCGGTTCAGCGTGTTCTCGATGTCGTACTCCATCTTGTTCCTGCCGTAGCCGAGCGAGGCGTCCATGTCCCAGCTGCCGGCCTGCCAGGTGACGCCGCCGGTGGCGGAGAAGTCGTTCACCGTCGGCGCGATGATCGGCAGGAAGCCGTCCGGATAGATCGAGGGGATGTTGCGGGCGTCCTGGGCCGGGCGGAAGAAGCCGCCCGAGCGCGCGAAGCGGTTCTGGTAGCTCGCCCAGCCGTACAGCTTGACGCCGCCGCCCAGGTCGTTGCCGGCATTGGCGAAGAAGGTCACCTGCTCCATCTCCGGCTCGCCGTACCAGGCGTTGAAGCGGTTGATGGTGAGTTCGCGCGGATCGAAAGCGCCACTGGCCAGGCGCGGATACTGCTGGCGCATGTCGTAGCCGCTGCGCTCGGTGCGCTCCTGCTTCTTGTATTCGCCCGCGAGCGTGAGGTGGCCGGTCTCGCCCAGGGCCAGGCCTTTCCAGATGCTGACGGTGCCGGTCTGGCCGTCGGTGCGTTCGCGCTTGGCGGGTGCGGTCCAGGTGGCGCCGGCGGGCGCGACGTCGTTCCAGAGCTCATACTCGGTCTTGCGCGCGCCATAGGTGACGCTCGCTTCGCCGCCTTCGCGGTCGGTGCGCAGGCGCAGGTTGACCACGCCGGAGATGGCGTCCGACCCGTACTGGGCGGCGGCGCCGTCGCGCAGCACCTCGACGCTTTTCACGATCGCGGTCGGGATGGTGTTCATGTCCACCGCCGCCGAGCCGCGGCCGATCGAGCCGTTCACGTTGACCAGCGAGGATGCGTGGCGGCGCTTCGAGTTCACCAGCACCAGGGTCTGGTCGGGCGCCATGCCGCGCAGGGTGGCGGGACGGATGGTGTCGGTGCCGTCGGTGATGGCCGGACGCGGAAAGTTCAGCGAAGGCAGCGCGATCGACAGGGCCTGGTTCATCTCTGTGGTGCCGACGTTCTTCAGCGTCTCCGACGAGATGATGTCGACCGGCGCGGCGGTATCCAGGGCGGTACGATTGGCCACGCGGGTGCCGGTGACCACCACCGTGGCGGCCGCAGCCGTGTCGCTTGCCGCGGGCGTTCCCGTCGCGGTGTCCTGCGCGTGGGCGCCGGTAAACAAGGAAGCGATGGCAAGGGCCAGGACCGTCTTTTTGGTATCGTGTTTCTGCATCTTGGGTTTCCTCTTGGTGTCGTTACCGCGCCGGGACGAGGCGCCGCGTATTGCTTGTTCGATACTGCTGGGCACACAATAGGATGTCAATTCGTAAAACTTGCAGTTGAGCATATTTACAACAGCCGGCCCGCGTCAGGCTGATGTAAGGCCCGGATGTCCTTCGCTTGCTACACTTTCATCTTTCCCAGCCAGGATCCTCGTATGCACGACCCCTTGTTTCCCGGTTTTCGCCCTTTTACCGCCGTGACCGACGACGGCAGCACGATCGCGGGCGTGAGCGGCGGCGCCGGCGCGCCGCTCCTGCTGCTGCACGGCCACCCGCAGACCCACGCGATCTGGCACAAGGTGGCGCCGCTTCTTGCTCGGCACTTCACCGTGGTCGCCTGCGACCTGCGTGGCTATGGCGACTCGTCCAAGCCGCAAGGAGCCCCCGACCACGCGAACTACAGCAAGCGGGTCATGGCGGCCGACATGGTCGCAAGCATGCGCCATCTCGGCTTCGAACGCTTCCGGGTCATGGCCCACGACCGCGGCGCGCGCGTGGCGCACCGCCTGATGGCGGACCATCCGCAGGCCGTGGAGCGCGCCGTGCTGCTGGACATCGCGCCGACCCTGGCCATGTACGAAGGCACGACGGAGGCTTTTGCGCGCGCCTACTGGCACTGGTTCTTCCTGATCCAGCCGGCGCCGCTGCCCGAACGGCTGATAGAGGCCGACCCGGACGCCTACCTGCGCGACGTGATGGGCCGCCGCAGCGCCGGCCTGGCGCCCTTCGATGCGCGCGCGCTCGCCGAGTACGCGCGCTGCCTTTCCTTACCCGGCACGGCGCACGGCATCTGCGAGGACTACCGGGCCGCCGCCGGCATCGACCTGGAACACGACCGCGCCGACCGCGACGCCGGGCGCCGCATCGAGACGCCGCTGCTGGCCCTGTGGGGCGCGCAAGGCGTGGTGCAGCGCTGCTTCGATCCGCTGCTGGAGTGGCGCAAGGTGGCCATGCGGGTCGAGGGCGAAGCACTGGACTGCGGCCACTACATCCCGGAGGAAGCGCCCGAGGCGCTGCTGGCGCGGACGCTGCCTTTCCTGCTGGCGTGATCCGTTCAGGCGCGCGCCACGCCCAAAAACACGTCCCTATAATCCTCGCCGCAGGACCTCGCGCGCTGCGATGCGGCCCTGTGCACGATGCGCTATGGGCCGGTTCGCTCTTCGCCGGCAAAGTTCCCTCTATCACTTTGATCGGCACCATATGGACCGCACAGATGAGGACTTGTTTGCATCGACCGGCGACGGCACCGAGCCTCGCCGGCTGCTGGGTTTACGTCAGGCAGTTGCCCTGATCGTCGGCGTGGTCATCGGCGCCGGCATCTTCAAGTCGCCCTCCATCGTTGCCGGCCTCAGCGGCAGTGCCGACTGGATGTTCGCCATGTGGATCCTGGGCGGCCTGGTCTCGCTGGTGGGCGCCCTGTGCTATTCCGAACTCACCACCGCCTACCCGCATCCCGGCGGCGATTATCACTTCCTGCACCGTGCCTACGGCCGCGCCACCGCCTTCCTGTTCGGCTGGGCCCGCTTCGCGGTGATCACCACTGGCTCGATCGCGCTGCTGGCCTTCGTGTTCGGCGACTACATGCAGCAGGCCGTGCCGCTCAGTTTCCTGCCCGAGGGCTGGGGCGCCACCGCCTACGCCTGCGCGGTGATCGTCGTCCTGTCGCTCGTCAACCTGCAGGGCTTGCGTACCGGCGCCGGCGCCCAGATGTGGCTGACGCTTGCCGAGATCGGCGGCCTCCTGCTATTGGTGGCCGCGGCCGCCTTCTTCACCGACGGCGCCCCGGCAGCGGCGCCGGCGCTTGCCACGGCGGACACGGCGGCGCCGGTCTCGTTCGGCATGGCCATGGTGTTCGTCCTGCTCACCTACGGCGGCTGGAACGAGGCCGCCTACATCAGCGCCGAGATCCGCGGCGGCGCCGCCAGCATGGTGCGCGCCCTCACCCTGTCGATCCTGATCATCACGACCCTCTACCTGATGGTCACCTGGGCCTGCCTGCAGGTGCTCGGCATGCAGGGCATGGCCAGCTCCGAGGCGCTGGCGGCCGACGTCATGGGCATCGCCTTCGGCGCCTCCGGGGAAAAGGTCATTTCGATACTGGTCGCGATCTCGGCGCTGACCTCGATCAACGCCACCATGATCGTCGGGGCCCGCACCGGCTTCGCCATCGGCCGCGACTGGCGCTCGCTGCGCAAGCTCGGCCAGTGGAACGACGAGAACAGCACCCCGACGGTGGCGATGTCGATCCAGTGCGCCGCCGCCCTGCTGCTGGTCGGCATCGGGGTCGCCTTCGGCAGCGGCTTCAAGGCCATGGTCGAGTTCACGGCGCCGGTGTTCTGGCTGTTCTTCCTGCTCAGCGGGGTGTCGCTGTTCGTGCTGCGCCGGCGCGAGCCCGACCTGCCGCGGCCGTTCCGGGTGCCGCTCTATCCCCTGCTGCCCCTGCTGTTCTGCGCCACCTGCGCCTACATGCTCTGGTCCAGCCTGTCGTACGTGTACAGCCAGTCGCTCGGCGGGCTGAACGCGGCCTGGATCGGAGTGGCCGTGCTCGCCAGCGGATCGCTGCTGCTGCTCTTCCTCGACCGCAAGGATGGCCTTGACGCTGCCAAGACAAGATCCGTTCCCTGACCAAGTAACTGAGCCACCTGAAGGAGTCCACATGCAAACCGACGAACGCCGCCGTACCCTGCTGCTGTCCGCCGCCGCCGCCGCGGGCACCATCCTGCTGCCGACCCACGCGCACGCGCAAGCCCTGGCCGAGCCAGAGCGCCTCGACGTACCCTACGTGCCCACGCCCCAGGAAGTGGTCGACCGCATGCTCGAGATGGGCAAGGTCGGCAAGGGCGACGTGCTGTACGACCTCGGCTGCGGCGACGGCCGCATCGTCGTGACCGCGGCCAAGAACCGCGGCGCGCGCGGCACCGGCATCGACCTGAATCCGGTGCGCATTGCCGAGGCCAAGGAGAATGCGAAGACCGCCGGCGTGGCCGACCGCGTCAACTTCAAGGTGGGCGACCTGTTCCAGGCCGACGTGTCTCCGGCCACCGTGGTGACGCTCTACCTGCTGCCCTCGGTGAACGTCAAGCTGCGGCCGCGCCTGTGGCAGCAGCTCAAGGTCGGCACCCGCGTGGTGTCGCACGCCTTCGACATGGGACCGGAATGGCCGCCCGAGAAGAAGGACGAAGTGGACGGCCGCACCATCTATTTCTGGACCATCACCCAGGGCAACAAGAAAGCCGTGAAGGCTTGAACAGCCGAGCGCCTGCTGGTCAAGGGCTGGTAGCCGCCGTTGGCGCAGCTTGCGGCGGCACCCGAAGGGTCTCGCCGATGCGCAGCACGCCGAAGGCTTCCTCGCTCACGCCATGGGCCTGGCGCGCGATCTCGAGGTCGCGCGGCGCCTGGTCGATGCGTTCCTGGCCCATCGGGAAGGTGCCCCAGTGCATGCCCACGCTGCGCCGCACGCCCAGCTCGCGGTGGATGCGGATCGCCTCGTCGGGGCTGACGTGTGAATTGCGGTACCACACCGGCTGGTAGGCGCCGATCCCGATCGCGGCCAGGTCGAAGCCCTCGGGAAAGCGGGCGGCGATATCCTGGATGTCCTTCGAATAGCCCAGGTCGCCCGAGAAAAAGAAGGAGAAGCCGGGACGGGTCACGGCCCAGGCGCCCCACAGGGTTTCGTTGCGGTCGTACAGGCCGCGCGCCGACCAGTGATGAACCGGCAGGAACTGCAGTTCCAGGCCGCGCAGGCTGGCCTTGTCCCACCAGTCGAAGCGGGCGATGCGCGAGCGGTCGCCGCCGGTCACATGCTGCGCCAGCCACAGGTCGACGCCCAGCGGCGCGTACAGCATGGGCGCGCCGCCCTTCTGCCGGTATAGCGCGCGCAGCGATGCCAGCGACAGGTGGTCATAGTGCGAATGACTGATCAGGATGGCGTCGATGTGCGGCAGGTCCTGCAGGGCCACGCCCGGCGCCTGCTGGCGCTTCGGGCCGGCGAAGGACAGCGGCGAGGCACGGTCCTCGAACACCGGGTCGAGCAGGATGTTCACGCCGTTACCGGTCTGCAGCAGGAAAGTCGCGTGGCCGATCCAGGTCAGCGCCGGCTCGGTCTTGTTCGCATGGAGGTAGCCCAGGTCGGCCGCCACCGTCGGCACCGGCGCCAGGGGCAGGCGTTCCGAGCCGTCCGAGGTCCAGTTCCTGATGCGCCCGGCCCAGCCTTCGAAGAAGCCGACTTTCGGCCGCTGGTAGGCGGGATTCGGCGGGTAGTTGTTGGCGAAGCCCTCGGACCGGTGATGCGGCTTGCCCGCGTCATAGTAGGGATTGACTTGCGCACAGCCGGCAAGCAGGGAGGCGGCAAGAATAGCGCTCGGCAGGGCAAGGCGGACTGGCAGGGACATGGAGGAGATGAACGGTTGAAAACGACGAGTATAAGGGAACGCGTGGGATGCCTCCGACGCAGTAGCGGAAGCGTCCCGGGCAGTGCAAACAAGATTTGCACATAGCGGTCTGGGTGCAAATAAGATTTGCATGAAAGACAATAAATGCACATGCCCTACGCCGCGCGAGAACGGCGATCCCCATTTTGCCATTTCCTTATTGTTGCCCAGGATGTAAGCTACAGGGCCCAGCGCGAACGCTGGCGGCGCCCGCGGCCCATCCACCGCCCCGGGTGCTCCCGTCTGGCCACAAGCGGGACGTCCCGTGCGCATCCGCTGTCATTCTGCTACCGTAGGGAGGCAGCGGCGGCGCACCAGCCCGGCACCAGGTGCCGGAGCGGCAGCGACCTCTTTAACTTTTCCAGCACCTTATTTTGGCTGTTCACTATGACTTCTTCGACCGACCTTGACAACGCGCTTCCCCTCGACATGATCATCTTCGGCGGCATGGGCGACCTGGCGATGCGCAAACTGCTTCCCGCGCTCTACATGGCCTACCTGCACGGCAACCTGCCGGGGCAGACCCGCATCATCTCGACCGGGCGCCAGGAGTTCGACCGCGACGCCTATCTCCGCTTCGTCGAAGAGAATTCGCGCTCCTTCATCTCGGGCAACAACTTCAACGAGAAGACCTGGGACGGCTTCCTGCAGTTGCTCGAATACGTGCGCCTCGACGTCCAGGCCGCGCCCGACTTCAGCGCCCTGGCGGCGGCGGCCCACCCGGGCGCGCAGCGCGTGTTCTACCTCTCCACTGCGCCGGCCCTGTTCACCACCATCTGCGCCAAGCTGGCCGACGCCGGCCTGGTCGACGCCAGGGCGCGCGTGGTGCTGGAAAAGCCGCTGGGACAGGACCTCGAGTCCGCCATCGAGATCAACGAAGCGGTCGGCAAGCACTTCGCCGAATCGCAGATCTACCGCATCGACCACTACCTGGGCAAGGAGACCGTGCAGAACCTGATGGTGCTGCGCTTCGGGAACTCGATCCTGGAACCGCTGTGGCGCGCGCCGAACATCTCGAGCGTGCAGATCACGGTGGCCGAGGAAGTCGGCGTCGGCAGCCGCGCCGGCTTCTACGACAGCACCGGCGCGATGCGCGACATGGTCCAGAACCACCTGCTGCAGCTGCTGTGCATCGTCGCCATGGAGCCGCCCACCTCGCTTTCGCCGGACGCGGTGCGCGACGAGAAGCTCAAGGTGCTGCGCTCGCTGCGCCGCCTCACGCTGGCCGACATCGCGCGCGACACCGTGCGCGGACAATATGTCCACGGCGTCAGCGGCAACCAGGAAGTGGGCGGCTACCTCGAGGAAAAGAACGTCCCGGCCGACAGCAAGACCGAGACCTTCGTGGCCCTGCGCGCCCACGTCGACACCTGGCGCTGGTCCAAGGTGCCGTTCTACCTGCGCACCGGCAAGCGCATGGCGCGCCGTTCCTCGAAGATCGTGGTGGAATTCGCCAATCCGCCCTTCCCGCTGTTCCCCGACATGCCGGGCGGCGTCGCCAACCGCCTCGTGATCGAACTGCAGCCGGAAGAAGCGATCAAGCTGCAAATCATGGCGAAGCAACCCGGCAGCGGCATGCAGATGCAGCAGGTCGCCCTGAACCTCGACCTGCAGTCGGCATTCCAGCAGCGCCGCGCGGAAGCCTACGAGCGCCTCTTGATCGACGTGGTGCGTGGCCGCCTGACCCACTTCATGCGCCGCGACGAGCTGGAGGCCGCCTGGGCCTGGGCCGACCCGATCATCGAAGGCTGGAGCACGCTGGGCGAGAAGCCGCATCCGTATGCGGCCGGCTCGTGGGGACCGGCGGAAGCCTTCGCGCTGCTGGCGCGCGACGGTTTCGCCTGGGTCGAGTAAACCCTACGACAGCAAGGACCTGCGCCGCGCGCGCAGGATCCACGCGTACAGCAGGCCATTGATGACGAGCACGCCGGCCGCCAGCCCCAACTGCAGGCCGCGCGTCATTTCCCCCGGATAAATCAGCGGCAACAGGTAATGGTCGATGAAGCCGCCGTTGTAGCCGGATTCTCCGGCCAGCAGGCGCATGCGGTTCTCCACATGGGTGAGCGGACAGACCGCGCCCAGCACCTCGATGCCGAAGCCCCAGGCCGCCGCCGCCAGGTGCAGCGGCAGCAGGCGCGGCCGGCGCAGCACCAGCAAGGCGCCGAACACGACGAACAGGATGAAAGCGAGGTGCACGAGCAGCACCGCATCCGCCAGGAACCGATAGACCATGTTTGAACGGTCTTCCAGGAAACGATCGACCCGACCAGTTTAATACGCCGCAAGGCCCCATGCCATTCGACGCGTGCGCGATTGAAGCCGCGCGCAAGGCGGCGTACAGTTGTTGGTCTTCGAACCCATTGAAAACACCATGCACGCCTTGACTCCGCAAGCCTTTGCCCTGCCCTCGTTTGCTTCGCTTGGAGCAAATCTACTCAAGAACATGGACCGCAGCCGCCAGGCGCGCGGCAAGCTGCTCGACCGTGCCGGCTATGGTCCGCAGGAAACCCCGTTTACCGTCCTGCACAGCGAAGCGGGCCTGAACCTGCGCCGCTTCGGCGGCGCCGGCGAGGACGGCCCGGCCGTGCTGCTGGTTCCCGCGCCGATCAAGCGTTCCTATATCTGGGACCTGGCGCCCGAGATCAGCGTCGTGCGGCGCTGGATGGAGGGAGGCTACCAGGTCTACCAGGCCGAGTGGACGCCGCTTCCCGACGACGGCGACGACGATGACTTCGGCCTGGACGACTATGGCGACCGCCTGCTCGCCGCCTGCCAGCGCGCCATCGAGCTTGACAGCGGCAAGGCCAGCTTGACCATCGCCGGCCATTCGCTGGGCGGCATCCTGGCGGCAATCTACAGCTGCCTGCACCCGGACCGGGTCGATGCCACGGTGCTGCTGGAATCGCCCCTGCATGTCGAAAAGCAGTCCTGCTGCTTCACGCCCCTGATCGACGCGACGGCGCATGCGCAACCGATCGCGGACGCCTTCCGCCAGGTGCCGGGCGTGTTCCTGAACATGATGAGCGCCATCGCCGAGCCGCATGCTTTCCAATGGGAGCGCATGATGGACCGCTGGCTGTCGCTCACCGACCCGAAGCTGCTTGTCACGCACATGCGGGTGGAGCGCTGGACCCACGACGAATTCCCCTTGCCGGGCCGACTGTTCACCGAGCTGGTCGAGCAGCTCTACCGCAAGGACGAGTTCATGCAGGGCAAGCTGCGCATTGGCGCGCGGCAAATCGGTCCGCAAGACCTGCGCGCGCCCCTGGTCAGCGTGCTCGACCCGCGCAGCAAGCTGATTCCCGAGGCATCGATGCGCCCCTTCCACGAGGCCGCGGCGAGCGAGCGCAAGTGCCTGCTGCACTACGAGGGCGATGTCGGCGTCAACCTGCAGCACGTGGGCGTGCTGGTCGGGAACAGCGCCCATGCGCGGATCTGGCCGGCGATCTTCGAGTGGCTGGCCGGCGTACGGCAATAGGCTTCAGAGCGCTCCCCGCGGCCGCCAGCGCATCTGCAGGCGAACCTGCTCTTCCGTTTCGACCGTAAAACCCAAGGCCGCGTACAGCCGGCGCGCACGATGGTTATCGGTGAGCACTGCCAGCGTCAGATCGCGCCCGTCCTGCGCTGCCTGGCGCTGCAGGCGGCGCAGCGCCTCGCCCGCGACCCCGCGCCCGCGCGCATCTAGCATGACGGCGATATCGACCACCCGGATCGCCCCCGGCACGCTGGCCGTCACCAGGCGGCCCACCGGCACGCCGTCCAGTTCCAGCACCTCGTACAGCGCCTCGGGATAGCTGCTGCGGTAGCCGGCCACCTGCATCTGCCGCTGCATGGCGACGATGCCGTCGATGTAGCGCGGATCGGCAAGCAGACCCAGCAGGTCGTCGCGGGTCGAGCGGTACAGGGCAAGGGAGAAGTCCTCGTCGGACGGCAGGGCGGGCCGGATGTGCAGGGCGGCAAGAGACATGGCGGGAATGCTGGGCATGGTGGACGTTTCCCGGCAGTATATCCGGTAGCGGACTCGGCCACGGGCGCAGGCAATCTGCGCTACCATGCCGGGCATTCTCCCGCCATCACGAACCAAGGATCCACGTGTTACCCGTACTCGCTCTCGACGTGGGAGCCGCCATCAAGACCCTGGTGCTGACCCTCGACCTGTTCGGCACCTTCGTCTTCGCCCTCAGCGGCGCCATCGCCGGCGCCCGCCGCCGCCTCGACATCTTCGGGGTGCTGGTGCTGTCCTTCGTTGCCGCCAACTCGGGCGGCATCGTGCGCGACCTCCTGATCGGCGCCACCCCGCCGGCCGCGATCCGGGACTGGCGCTACATGGCCGTGTCCTTGCTGGCCGGCCTGGTCATCTTCTTCTGGTATCCGATCGTCAACCGACTGCGCAATCCGGTGCTGATCTTCGACGGCGCCGGCCTGGCGCTGTTCTGCGTGGCCGGGGCGCAAAAGGCGCTGGTGTTCGGCGCCGACCCATGGGCGGCCGCCCTGCTCGGCATGTTGACCGGCATCGGCGGCGGCGTCGCCCGCGACGTGCTGCTCAACGACGTACCGGCAGTATTCCGCTCCGACATCTACGCTGCCGCCGCGCTGGCCGGCGCCAGCGTCGTCGTCCTCGGCGACGCGCTGCAATGGCCCGCCGCCCCCACCGCCATCGCCGGCGCCGCCCTGTGCTTCGGCCTGCGACTGGCCGCGATCCGCTTCGGCTGGCACCTGCCCACCGCGCGCCATCCGGATCAACCCGACGACGAGGCGAAGGACCCGAAGCACGGCGAATACCGCTGAGCGACCGTCCTCGAGCGGTCGGACCGAATCCCGGGATACGCTTGTCGCACGCGCGCCGGGTTTTACTCCAAAGCCCGGTTGCGTGATTCCAGGTCGACGCACAGGATCGCCAGTGCCGCAATGAGCAGGAAGCCGGCCAGCATCCCCAGCGCAAGCGTGAAATGGGTCGCCATCACCGGCGCGACGATCGCGGGCGCGAACAGCCCCCCGAACCGGGCGATGGCCCCGGCCGTCCCCATGCCGCTGGCGCGCAGGTCGGTCGGGTAGACCTCGGGCGTGAACGCATACAGCGCGCCCCAGGTGCCCAGCAGCGCAAAGCTCATCAGGAGGGTGGATCCGACCACCAGCCAGGTGGCGTTGCCCAGGCTGTAGGCCATGCAGCCGGCCGCGCTCACGAGCAGGAAGCCGACCAGGGTCGGCTTGCGTCCCCAGCGCTCCACACCATAGGCCGACAGCGCAAAGCCCGGCAACTGCACCAGCGCCAGCAGGATCAGGAATTCCTGTCCGCGCATGAAGCCGAATCCCTCGCTGCTCAAGCGCACCGGCAGGTAGACGAAGACGCCGTAGTAGGCGACCGAGATCAGCATCCACGCCAGGAACAGGGAGACGCTGCGGCGCCGCAGCTTGCCGGCGAACAGCGCCGACAGCGGCTGCTTGCCGCCGGTGTCCGGCGCCAAAGGCGGAATCTCGACCTGGCGGCCGTTCACCGCGGCCACCCGCGCCAGCACGGCGCGGGCCTCCTGCCCCTTGCCGCTGCGGTTGAGGTACATGGGCGACTCGGGCACGAACAGGCGCAGGACAACGCCAATGAGCGCCGGCAGGCCGGTGACCAGGAAAATCACGCGCCACGCATCGATACCCCAGCGTAGCGCCACCAGGGCCAGGATGGCCAGCAGGATGGTGCCGACGGCCCAGAAGGACTCGAGCAGCACGAGCCAGCGGCCGCGCCGCTCGCTGGGCAGGAATTCGGCCATCATCGTGTAATCCACCGGCAGGGTGCCGCCGACGCCGACGCCGGTGAGGAAGCGCAGCACCAGCAGCCAGCCGAGGTCCGGCGCAAAGGCGGAGGCGACCCCGAAGCAGGCATCGATCAGCACCGCCGCCATCAGCACCGGCCGGCGCCCGATGCGGTCCGCGAGGCGGCCGAAGCAGAAGGCGCCGACCAGCATCCCCACGAAGAACCAGGTCCCGGTCTGCAGCGCCTCGGGCAGCGGCACGCCGAAGGTCTGGGCGATCGACGGCGCACTGAAGCCGATCGACAGCACCTGCATCGCGTCGGCCATCCAGACCAGGCCGAAGATGGCGAACAGCCGGTACTGGAAGCGGCCGACGCCGGCCGCCTGGATGCCCTGCTCAACTGTCGCCGTCATCGTGGACATCGTCGTTTTCCCCTCTCATGGTCGGAGTGTGCAAGAAGAATCCATGGCCAACCGTGCAATGGAAAACACTGGGACGAAAAAAATGCCTGCGATGCAGGCATTCTGGGGGGATGCTCGGGCCTTACACGCCGACCATCGAAATGGCCTTGGTGTTCAGGTAGGACTCCAGGGCTTCCGGACCGCCCTCCGAGCCATAGCCCGAATCCTTGATGCCGCCGAAAGGCAGCTCGGCGCTCGGGGTGGCCGGCTGGTTGATCCACAACATGCCGACTTCGACGCGGTTCATCAGGAGCTGGGCGTTCTTGATCGAACGGGTGAAGGCGTAACCGGCCAGGCCGTACGGCAGGCGGTTGGCTTCCGCGATGGCGTCTTCCAGGGTGTCGAAACCGCGCACCGCAGCCAGCGGGCCGAAAGGCTCGTCGTTGAACACGCTCGCGGCCAAGGGCACGTCGGCCAGCACGGTCGGCGCAAAGAAGTTGCCGGCGTCGCCGACACGCTCGCCGCCGGTCGCCACGACGGCGCCCTTGGCGCGCGCATCCTCGACGAACTGGGCCATGGCGCTCAGGCGGCGCGGATTGGCCAGCGGGCCGAGGGTGGTGCCCTCTTGCAGGCCGTCGCCCACTTTCAGGCCTTCGGCATGCGCCACCAGCGCGCGGGTGAATTCGTCCTTGATCGCGTTATGCACCAGGAAGCGGGTCGGCGAGATGCACACCTGGCCGGCATTGCGGAACTTGGCGGCGCCGGCCGCCTTGACGGCGAGGGCCACGTCGGCGTCTTCGGCGATGATGACCGGGGCATGGCCGCCCAGTTCCATGGTGACGCGCTTCATGTGGGCGCCGGCCAGGGCGGCCAGCTGCTTGCCGACCGGGGTCGAGCCGGTGAAGGTGACCTTGCGGATGATCGGATGCGGGATCAGGTAGCCGGAGATCTCGGCCGGGTCACCGAACACCAGGCCCACCACGCCAGGCGGCACGCCGGCATCGACGAAGCACTGGAACAGGGCCGCCGGCGAGGCCGGGGTCTCTTCCGGCGCCTTGCACAGGAAGGAGCAGCCGGTGGCCAGGGCGGCGGCCAGCTTGCGCACGACCTGGTTGATCGGGAAGTTCCACGGGGTGAAGGCAGCGACCGGGCCGACCGGCTCCTTCAGCACCAGTTGCTGAGCGGCCGGGTTGCGCGACGGCACGATACGGCCGTAGACCCGCATGCCTTCGGCCGCGAACCAGTCGATGATCTCGGCGCCGGCCATGGCTTCCATCTTGGCTTCGGCCAGCGGCTTGCCCTGCTCCTGGGTCAGCAGGCGGGCGATGTCGCCGGCGCGCTCGCGCAGCAGGTTGGCGGCGCGGCGCATGGTGGCGGCGCGCTCGGCGGCGGTAACGTTACGCCAGGTCTCGAAGCCCTTTTGGGCGGCGGCCAGGGCGCGGTCCAGGTCGGCAACGCTGGCGTGGGCCACGGTGCCGATCGACTGGCCGGTGGCGGGATTCACGACCGGGATCGTCTTGCCGCCCGTGGCGTCTTGCCATTCGTTGGCGATGAGGAGTCGGGTATCGGGATAGCTGGAAGTCGTCATGGAGCGTCGCGTCCTTTGTTCAGATGGCCGGAAATGAAAGAATTGACATCATAACCTTTGTCGGAACACCCTGCAGGCCCCAGGCCTGTGTCGCGCCAGAAACGCGAAGGCCCCTGATACACAGGGGCCTTCACGCAGCGCTTCCTCATCCAGACCGGCGGACGCGGCAACCCGGCTTGCTTACAGGTAGTAGGCGCCGCCCACGGTGTAGGGCTTGCCGGCGAATTCGAGCGCGCGACACAGTTTCCTTCCCAGGGTAGCCATCAGCTTGCGCAAGGTATTGCTGGTGGCGGGACGGATCGAGTCGATGGTAGCGGCGTTCATATGGATTCCTTTTGATTTGATGCGATGGCAATGAACGCAGGATAAGAGCAACAGAGAAATTAGTCCAATTGCCATTCCAGATCTCGACCATAATCAAAATATATAATTCAGCTGGGTGGACTGGTCTGTGTTATCACGCCCGGGCATACCCCTGCCGGCGTTCCCGGATATCTCAGTCGCGCACTCCTGCTGCGGCGTCTCCAGGCGCAAGCCTTCGAGAGCGGCTCCCTAATGCGATCCGGACCTCACCGGACAGCATCCAAGCCTGGTCGATGCGCCTGCCCCATCCGCCTGCGCCCCCGATCCCGGCCAGAGCAAGGCAGGCAGCTTTACCAACGCCATCGCCGAAGCCAAGCGCAAGCTGGCCGACTCCCTTGGCATAGCTTCCGAGAAGATCGAGATAACCATCCGCCTCTGAGGGAGCGGCTCAGGGCAGCGCCAGCACCGTGTGCGGCAGACCGGGCGTATCGACCCGGAAGGCGAACAGGCCACCCGCCAGCGGCTGCTCGCGGCGCTGCTCGGGCGACAGGCCCTTCCAGGCGGTGGTGACATAGGCAGTGCGCAGGTCCTCGCCGCCGAAGGCCAGCTTGGTGATGTTCGTGCACGGGAACCGCACGCTGCCGACCAGCCGTCCCGCAGCCGTGTAGCGCTCGATCCGGCCCGCGCCGAACAGGGCGATCCACAGGTCGCCTTCGCAATCGACCGCCATGCCGTCCGGGCGGCTGCCTTCCGGCAGCTGCAGGAACACCCGCTTGCCGGCCAGGCTGCCGTCCTCGCGCAGCTCGAAGGCGTACACGCGGCGCAGCGGCGTATCCGTGTGATACAGGGTCTTGCCGTCCGGGCTGATGGCGGGGCCATTGGTGATGATGTAGCCGGCGTCGGCGCGCGACACGACGCCATCCCGGCCAAGGCGGTACAGTGCCCCCCTTGACTCGAGCTGGGCGTCGTCCATCGATCCGAACCAGAGGTTGCCGCCGGCGTCCACGTGGCCGTCATTGAAACGATTGCCCGGCACGTTGTCCTCGACCTTGCGCAGCGGCGTGAATTCGCCGCGCGCCTCATCGAAGCGGTACAGGCCGTCTTCCAGCGCGCAGACCATGGCGGCGCTAGAATCCGGGACCACGAAACCGGGCTGGCCGGGCGCTTCCCAGCTGCGCCGCTCGCTGCCGTCCGCGGCGCAGCGGTGGATGCGCCGGCCCTTGATGTCGACAAACCAGACCGAACGCGTGGCGGCGTGCCAGAGGGCGCCCTCGCCCAGGTGGGCGCCCAGGTCCCAGATGCATTCCGGTGTCATTGAAGCCATGGTCTTGAAAGTGGTGTCGCCGGTCATGCTCATCCAGGGTCGGGTTGATGGTGCGGAGGCGAGATTGTACCGTCCAGGCCACGGCCGGTCAGTCCAGCGTCACCCCCATCAGCCCGATCACGACATCGTTGGCCAGCGTCCGCAGCTCCAGGCTCTTCAAGTCCTTGCCGCGCTCCAGCGGCATCTCGAGCACGGTAGCCGAGCCGCCGTCGATCTTCGCGCGCAAGTCCTGCGGGAGGGACGCCGGGTCCAGCACCCGGACCCGGGCTGTCTTCAGGTCGACCCGCACCGGCAAGGATCCGCAGTACGGAAACTGGTAGTCGTCGATGAAGTAGTCCTGTTCGATGGGCCACCAGCTGTCGGGATTGTGCAGGGCCAGGCGGCTGCGGCTGCCGTCCGCGTAGGTCACCACCACCTCGCCGTTGTCGATCCGGCTCTGCATCGCATTGCTGGAGCCGGCCATCAGCAGGAATGCGCGCCCGGCCCGGCCCTGCAGCGACACGCTGGCCTGCTTCGGATAATTGTCCCACTGCGAGGTGAACAGAATGTTGGCCGCACCCGGGCTTGAAGGCGTGGCGAAGCTCAGGCCGTTGGGCAGGCGCAGGACGCCGCCCCGGGCGCGCAGGCCGCTGTCGTCGACCGTGGCCATGGCGTTCACGTGCCCGGCCCAGGCGCCGATGCCCTGCGAGGGCAAGGACAGCGAGACAAACGGCGAGCGCGGCGACAGGTACTTCCCGGGCTTGAACAGCTCGGTCACGCGATCGTTGAAGCGGGCCGTCAGGTCGACATGGCGCGAATTCACCCGCGCGCCCGTGGTCCACGCGGCGGCCCGGGGAGTGCACGCCGCTTGCGGGGCATCCGGCGGCGGCGCCGCAGCCTCCCACCAGGTGAACGCGCCCTGGCGCACGCGCCGCAGGCCGTCGCCCGCCGCCGTCTTTGCGACAACCTGCGCAGCGGCGCCGATCGGCTGTCCGCGCCACCGGATCGTGAGCTCGGTCTTGCGCCCGAAGGGCAACTCGATCTGCAGGCGCGGCGCGAAGACTTCGTCGCTGCCGGCGCGCCAGCGCACCGGCTTTCCGTCGGCGAGGACCGAGTCCACGCCGTCGCTCGCTGCCGGCAGCTCGAGCACCAGACGCCCGAAGACCGCGGCCGGCTGTTCGATCGTCCAGCGTTCTTCCGTCCCATCGCGGCGGAACGCCAGCGCCACGCCCGGATGGCGCAGGCTCGCATGCCGCCAGTCGCGCGGAAAGCCCGGACGGATCAGCAGCGTGCCCGCGAGCGCATCCGGGCGCACGCCGAACAGCCCCTCCACCAGCGTGCGCGCCATCACGCCCGAGCCGTCGGCAAAGTCGCGCTGGGCTTCGCGGCGGTAGACGTCGAGGTAGTTCATGCTGCCGATATTCCCCGGCGAGATCCCCATGTAGAGGCTGGCCAGCAGCGCCCCCTTGGCGAGGTCGAAGGCGCGCTCGCCGTCCCCGGCCTGCCAGGTGGCGAGCGCGGTGTGCAGCACCTCGCCCATCACCACGTTGTTGGTGGACCAGGAATACGGCATCCAGTCGGTGGTCGGCAGCACGCGATAAGGGCGGTCGGCAGGCACGCCCGGCCCCGCGACCGGAATCGTGCGGCGCTGGCGCGCCAGGTCGAGCACCATGCGCGCGCCTTCCAGGCGGTTCGGCACCGCGGAATCGATGGCGTGATAGTAGCTCCACAGGCCGTAGCTGGGGTGCAGCAGCCGGGCCCCGAGCAGGTCGCGGTATTCGCCGAAGGCGCCGCGCTCGGGCATCCACAGGTGGCGCCGCATGCCGGCCCGGATGCGCTCGGCCTCGATGCGGTACGGCGCCGGATCCTCGCCGATCAGGGCCGCGATGCGCGCCGCCATCGCGTTGTGCCAGGCATTGTAGGCCGAGGTGTGGGTGGCCCCGCCGCCGTTGTAGTACAGGTCGTCGCTGGCCCAGATCGCGGCATAGCCTTCGTACAGGGGCAACTTGTCGGGCCCGTACTCGCGCCGGAACAGGCGCCGCTCCCAGGCCAGGTGGCGCTCCAGCACCGGCCAAACCGCCCTGGCATACGCGCGGTCGCCGGTCCACAGCAGGTGGCGCAGCAGCGCGTCGATGAAGCCGATGTTCATGTCGTAGTGCGACTTGCTCATGTCGCCGTTGCTGTGCAGGCCGGCTTCGCTGCGCGCCAGGTTGGTGTCGCGGTCGGCGGGCGGCAGGCGCGCCGGCACCGGAGAGGTATCCTGGCGCGCCGTCCATTCGTCGAAGTTGCGGCGCGCGCGATCGTGCCAGCCCAGGGCGTCGAGCGCGTAGGGCCCGCGCCAGCCCAGCAGCTTGGTGCGCCAGGCGATCGCCCCGTGCATGATGGCGCCCTGCTCCTCGTCCCACACGGCGTCCAGGGCGATGTTCAACGCCCCCATTGCGGCGTTGATGTAGGGGTCGGGCGTATCGACTCTCACCTGGCCGCGCAACCGGGCGAAATGGCCGCCGGCCTGCGCGAAGCGTTCGGCCAGTTCCTCCGGCCGGAAGGCGGGCGTGCGGCTGCGCTCGGCCGCGGGACGGGCGTCCAGGGTGCTGCCGGCCTCGCGGTACACCGCCAGTTCGGGCGCCTTCTTGCTGCGCGTGACCTGGAAAGCCAGATCGATGGCCTCCCCGCTCAATGGCAGCCGGCCGAGCGCGACCTGACCATCCTTGCCGGCGTCCTGACCCAGCAAGCCGGCCAGGTCGTCCCATCCGGCGGCGTCGGCGCGGCGCACGGCAAGGGGCCGCGACGCCGTCGCCGTGATCGCCGCCCTGTCGTTGCTGACCGTGAATCCATGGGCATGCAGGTCGACGCTGCTGCCGCGCGCGTCCTCCGGCGCGAACTGGAAATACTGGCTGATCGGCACTGTCTCGGTCCCGATGTCGCCGCCGCGGCGCCCCTGCGCGCCATTGCCGGGGGCGAAGGCAAACACCAGTTCGGCCATCTCAGGCAGCGACTTGCCCGCTACGCGCAGCCCGAGTCCTTCCACGCTCGCATAGGCGATCGCCGCCAGGTGGATCCGGCCGGCTTCGCCCAGCAGCGGATCGGCAATCTCGTAATGCAGCTCGCCCGGCCGGTAGCGCGTCACGATGTGGCGCGCCGCGTGCAGCCAGAGTACGCCGGCGGGGGTCTTGACGCCCAGGCGCACATTGCCGCCGCGCCCGGGCAGGTAGAGCGAAAACTCGGGCCGGTCGCCGCCGTCGACACGGAAGGCGGTATTTCCGCCATACAGGGGACGGTTGAAGAACTCGCCGCCGTTCTCGATGACGAAGTCCTCGCCCTCGGGGCGGTAGCGCAGCGGCCGCGCGACTTGCCCGGCCAGGTTCGGACGCGCTACCTCGACGCCCGGCTTGTACGCCGTCGCCTGCTCGCCGCGCGCTTCCATGGCGAGCGCCGCGAGCGCCAGCAGCACGCAAGCCGGCAGGATGGGCATGCAGGTCTTCATCATGTGATCGTCTCCCCAGCATTGTTTCGGCAGATAATAAGAGAGGTCCTCGCCTCCCATCGCCTCACAGCGGGAAATTCTCATTGGCGTGACTAAGTGAAAAAAAATAACTAAAACCTTGAGGAAAACATTCCCGTGTTCGTCTTACCAAGGGGGAAGCACGAACGGGCGAGCGTATGGACACTGACGTAGTTGACTGGCTTACAATAAATTTTCTGCCGCATGAGGCCGAGTTGCGCAGGATGCTGCGTCGCGTCTGTAGCAGCCCGGCAGAAATCGACGACGTGGTGCAGGAGACCTGTTACCGGATCCTGTCGATGGCCAGCCTGGACGGCATCCGCGATCCCAAGCCCTTCGTCTTCCGCACGGCCAAGAACCTGGTCCTCGACCGCATCAAGCGCGACGCGGTGGTCAGGATCGAAGCCATGGCCAACCTGGAAGACCTCGACATCGCGGACGCGGCGCCCTCGCCCGAGCGGGTGGTGTTCGCCCGCTCGGAACTGAAGTGGGTGATCGGACTTGTCTCGCAGCTGCCCGGCCGCTGCAAGGCAGTGTTCCGGGCGCGCAGGATACACGGCCTGTCGCAGCACGAAACAGCGCAAAGCCTCGGCCTGACCGACGGTGTCGTCGAACACGAAATGATGAAAGGGATGCGCTTGATGTCGGAGATGATTGCCAGTCACGGCATGAACCAGGAGACCGGCGCCATCCCGTCCCCCGCAAAAAAACGCGTCAGCAAGAAACAGAATGTCAACGATCGATAACGAAGCCTTCGAGTGGGTGGCGCGCAAGCTGGCGCGCGGCCTGAGCGCCCCCGAGAGCGCGCAATTCGACGCATGGTATGCCGCCGATGTGCGGCACCAGGGCGCCTACGTGCGCGCCATGGCCATCTACAATGCGATCAATCTCGCCAGCGCCCCGCAATCGCTGTCGCCCGAACTCTCCATGGCGCGGCAGCAGCGCCGCAGCCGGCGCGCCTGGTTCAGGATGGGCGCCATGGCCGCTTGCCTGGTCGCGGCAGTGGGAACCGTCAGCCTGCAAGTCCTGCGCGACGAGCGGGTCCTCACCACGGCCAAGGGCGAGTTCCGCAAAGTGCCGCTGCAGGACAAGTCGGTCGCCACCATCAACAGCGGCAGCCAGATCGAAGTCGCCTTCACCGACAAGCAGCGCACCGTCAACCTGCGCAAGGGAGAAGCCTGGTTCGAGGTCGCCAAGGACAAGACAAAGCCCTTCGTGGTCGAAGCCGGCGCGGCGCGCATCAAGGCGGTCGGCACCGCCTTCTCGGTGCGGCGCTTCGCGAACGGCACCGAGGTGCTCGTCACCGAAGGCAAGGTCGAGGTCTGGGACAAGGGCAGCAGCGCCCGGCGGCGCCAGCTGGTCGAGGGCGACCGCGCCTTCCTGGCGCAGGATGCGAGCGCGATCAGCGTGAGCCGCCAGCCGGTCGAAGTGAACCGCAAGCTGGCATGGAGAGAAGGCAAAGTGATCCTCAAGAACCAGACCCTGGACGACGCAGTGGCGGACTTCAACCGCTACAGCCCGAAGACGATCGTCATCGTCGACGCCACGCTCCGGGACAAGCGCCTGTTCGGCCAGTACAAGCTCGACGCCCCCGAACTGTTCGCCCAGGACGTCAGCACCGTGCTGGACGTCCCGGTCGCGATCACCGCGGACACGATCTTCATCGGCCGCAGGCAAGGCGAGGCGCAGGACGGCATCTGATACAGGAAGCGAAGCGATGCCGCGCCACGCTGGCACACGATCCGGACGCGCCGTCTTTGGCGGGTCCGGATTTTTTTTGCCCTTTGCAGTCAGCTTCCTGAGTATTTATACGACGGCACGCCACTGCTTGATTTTTGAGGGAGGATATCGATTCAGTCATTGTTTTGAGTGATTGGGCAAACGATCGCCGCAGCATGAGGAAGACGCCGCCGCCGGCAGTCTTTACACATACGGAGCAGCATAGTTCCGACAAAAACAGATTAGAGGAGACGTGCATGAACCCCATGCACCCATACGCCAGCGCGGCCGGCACCATCCTGGCCGTGAGCTTGGCCGCGTACGCGGGCAGCGTCAGCGCCCAGGAATCGCCGCGGCCCTTCAATATTCCCGCAGGCCCTGCGACGGAGTCCATTCCGGAATTCGCGCGCCAGGCCGGCATCAACATATTGACCTCGGCGGACATCCTGGATGGCGTGAACACCGAAGCCCTCACCGGCGCATTCGTCATCTCCGAGGCGGTCGATCGACTGCTCGGCTGCACTAATCTGGTCGGACGGGTCAGCTCCGGCGGCACCGTGGTGATCCTGGCGCGACCGCCAGGCCCATCCGGACAACCCAATGACTCGAAAATATCGGATGAGACAATGACAAAAAATACCCTCCCCGGCCGGCGCAAGGCGACCTGCGTCGCGGTCTCGGCGGCCGTGCTCATGATGGGCGCACCGCTGGCCAGTGCGCAGGAGCAGGCGCCCGGCACGCAGGTGCAGATACCGGAGGCGAAGGCACAGTCCGGACAGAGCGCGCCGGCGGCCAACCAGCAAGGCGGCGACGGCGTGCAGCAGGTGAAGGTGGTGGCCACCCGCGCCTCCCAGCAGTCCAGCATCGACCGCAAGAAGAATGCCGCCACCGCGATCGATTCGATCGTCGCCGAGGACGTGGGCAGCCTGCCGGACCGGAACGTCGGTGAGGCGATCTCGCGCATCGCCGGCATCGCGCTGGACCGCGGCGACTTCGGTGAGGGCGTCACCGTGTCGGTGCGCGGCAACGGCCCGGACCTGACGCGGGTAGAACTGGACGGCCAGGCGGTGCAGTCCGCCGGCGGCAGCGACATGGCCGGCGGCGGCGACGGCCGCGCCGTCGAATTCCGCCAGCTGTCCGCCGACCTGATCAAGAGCGTCGACGTGGTCAAGGGCTCGACCGCCGACATGACCGAGGGTTCGCTGGGCGGCGGCATCCAGATCAAGACCCGTACCGGCCTCGATTTCAAGAAGCCCTTCGCCTCGCTGCGCGTGGCCGGCAGCCAGAACAGCCTGAACAAGAAATGGCAGCCGGACGCCAACCTGATCCTGGCGAACAAGTACATGAACGGCCGCCTGGGCCTGCTGCTGAACGCATCGAGCACCACGCTGGACAACGAAGGCCACAAGACCGAGGTGTCGGGCGGCGGAAACAATGGCTGGCAGGGCTACTACCGCCTGTTCGACTTCGACAATTCGCCCGAGAAGACCTTCAGCTACCAGCCGGGCACCGTCAACACGGCCGATGCGACCAGCACCACCCCGCTGCTGCGCTCCGCCTTGGCGAACGGCGGCTTCTTCAACTCGGCCACGCCCCTGGAAATGGTCACCCGCTCGGCCGGCGCGCAGAGCAAGGACGAATGCCGTGCGATCTTCGCGCCGATCCCGGCCGCCCAGCTGAACCTGATCTCGTCGTCGGCGCGCACCGCCGCGCAGAACCAGCGCACCAACGAGCTCAATACCTGCCTGAACCAGTGGAACGACTACACCCCGTCCGGCCCGCGCTACGTGGTGCGGCGCGAGATCGACCGCCGCAAGAATCTCGACCTGCGCGCCGATTTCAAGCTCACCGACGAGCTGACCCTGTACTCGAAAGGCAGCTACAACAAGCGCCACAACGACATCAACACCCTGGCTTTCTCGCTGGGTAACATGTCGGTGCAGAACGGCAGCAGCAACGTGCAGCCCGGTTCCGCCGTGGTCGACGCCAAGCACCACCTGACCTCGTATACCTTCAACAATACCAACAGCAATGGCGTCGCCAAGACCAACCAGAGCCACGGCATCGGCGAGACCACCGCGCGCTACCTGCAACTGGGCGGCAATTTCAAGCGCGGCGGCCTGAACGTCGACTTCTTCGCCGGCGACGCTCAGTCCGACTTCAGGAAGGGCATCAAGGAACTCACGCTGAACGACTACTACGGCACCGGCTCGATGAGCGTGATGCCGAACGGCCTGTGGACCTACAGCTTCCCGAACGTCAATCCGATCACCTCGGCCGATCCCTCGCGTTTCGCCGCGCTGTTCCCGCGCGGCGCCAGCGCGGCCATCGTGCCGACGGTCTACACCACCAACTCGGCACCCGCCTACACCGCCGCCCAGCAGAATGCAGGTACCTCCTCGCCGAACCTGACCTGGGTGCCGACCGAGTACCACACCTCGGAGCGCACCGCCAAGGTGGACGCGACCTGGAACACGCCGGACCGCATCCCCTTCTTCAAGCGCTTCAAGACCGGCTACAACATGCGCGACACGCGCAACGACAACTGGAACCTGAACAACGGCGGCTATAACCTGCGCGACCCGCAAGGCACTTTCGGCACGCCGGGCTTCGTGGCGCCGATCGTGATGCCTTCGCCGACCCTGCGCAGCACCATGTACGGCTGCGCCGACACGCCGGGCTCGCTGGCGCCGGGCGGCAACAAGTGCCAGTACGGCTGGATTCCGAAAGGCGACATCCGCCAGTCGCTGGATGGCGCGATGGTCTACACCATCCCCCAGTTCGTCGACATGCTGAGCCAGGTCATGACGCTGAAAGCCACGCCGACCCAGTTCTTCAACGGCGCCAAGGACCGTCCCGCCGGCCTGATCGAGAACTGGACGCAGGTCGACGTGGAGAAGCTGTTCGCCATTTCCCAGGTCGGCAACACCAACTTTGATTGCGTGAAATCCTGCACCGCCAGCGACGGCAAGGTCTACGCGCAGCCGGCGAACCACCTGAAGGAACGCACCGACGCCTTCTACCTGATGGGCGACTTCGGCCTCGACCACCTGCCGTTCACGGATCGTTCGCTGCCCTTCGGCCTGGAACTGGAAGGCAACGTGGGCGTACGCTACGTGCGCACCAAGGTGCACGGCACCGGCATGATGAGCTTCACGGCCATCATGAAGACCCCCAGCTTCGACCCGAGCTTCCCGGATGCGGAGGGCGGCACGACCAGGATGCGGGTGCAGCAGGCCACCGCCATCAGCGCCAAGACCAGCGATCTCCTGCCGAGCCTGAACCTGGCGACCTGGCTGGTGCCCGACAAGCTGGTGCTGCGCTACAGCGCCGCCAAGACAGTGGCGCGGCCGCCGGTCTCGCGCCTGCTGGCCTCGGGTTCGTGCACCTACGATCAGGTAGCGGCCGACCTGGGCGAAGACGGGCAGTCGTGCTCGGGAACGGTCGGCAATCCGGAACTGGCCGCGCAGAAGAACTTCAACCAGAACCTGTCGATCGAGTGGTATCCGAACCGCGACACGATGCTGACGGCGACGGGCTTCCGCCAGGACGGCAAGATCGGCGGCGCGATCGCCCAGGGCGTGTCGCAGTCGCCGCTGTTCGCCAACTCGGACATGGTCAATCCCGTTACCGGCGAGACGCTGGCCGGCCAGCTGTTCGACTACTCCACCTGGATGAACGGCGCCACGACGGGCCGCCGCGGCGTGGAATTCAGCGGCAAGACGGCCTTCACCTTCCTGCCATGGCTGCTGCGCTACACCGGTTTCGACGCCAACTACTCGAAGATGCATTCGTCCACCTCGAAGGCGAACATCGTCGACCTGCTGACCGGCACGCCGCTGCCGCCGCAGAACGAGCCGAAGTACACCTACAACGCGGCCCTGTGGTACGACGACGGCAGGCTGTCGGCTCGCATCGCCCTGCAGGCCGTGGGTTCCTACTTCAACTGCATCGCGGCCTGCGGCAAGTCGACCAGCATGTACAACTACCCGAACGTGGGCGGCGGGCGTACCAACACCACCTACAACCCGGGTTCGCCCAACTTCACGGACGCCACCCGCTTCATCGACGCCAAGATCTCGTACCGGTATTCGCCGATGATCGAAGTGTTCGTCGAAGGACGCAACATCGGCAACGCAACCGTTTCGCACAGCCAGGGCCCGTACGCGCCGTTTGCCGACGGCACGCCGAACATCCTGGACTACGCGTATTCGGGTCGCCGCATCATGTTCGGGGTGAATTTCCGGACGATGTAATCAGGCCCCGAAGCAGGAAAACCGTCACTCCGCGCAAGCGGGCTGACGGTTTTTTTGTAGGGTGGGCGGCTACACCTTGCAATGGAAAGACACGCGACTTCAATGCCGCCCACCCTACGGGTTATAGCGACGGCAGGATGCCTTCGACCTTGACCTTCCACCCGGTTTTCGGGAAGCCGGGCGCGCTGCCGCTCTGCCCATCCCAGCCACCCGCCATCAGGGCCACCGCCAGCAGCAGGCCGCCGTTCGACGGGAAGTAGGTCTCGGCGGCGCGCTGGTAGCCTGGGCCGTCCGGACCCGCACCTGGCTGGGCGCCGGCGCCGGTGGCGGTGGGCACGAAGTGTGCAGCATGGGCGTCCAGGTGCACGCGCGGCGTCATGCCGCTTCTGCCGAACTGGTTGTTCCTGGCATCGAAGAACAGCCAGTCGACCGCTTCCTGCGGCGCGCCCAGGCGGGCCGCCGTCATGGCCATCATCGGGTAGTCCCAGCCCCAGGTCTGGCGCAGGTCCCAGTCGCGCTTCATGCGGTCGAGCGTGGCGCGCATGGTGGCCCGGTCGACGTCGCGGCCGGGCAGCCAGCCGAGCGGCATCAGGAACGACATGTGGTCGCGGTTCTGGCAGCGCTCGTCCAGCGCGTTGGCGCGGCAGCTGCCGGCCGCCTGATCCCAGAAATCCGGTGCCGAACGCACCGGCAGGTACAGACCATCCTTCTGCGGCAGCGCGGGCCACTTCGCCAGCAGCGCGTCCCAGTCGGCGCGACGGGGCTTGCCGATGCGCTCGCGCCAGGCCTGGGCCGTCTCGATGCCCCAGCGGTAATAGGCGATTTCGAAGGCAGGATCGAAGGTGTCGAGCGGCGCGAAGTTCTCCTGCACCGGGATGATCGGCGGGCCGAGGCGCAGCTTGCCGCTCGCCTCGTCGATCCGGGGGAAGCAGGCCAGCAGGTTCGCGGTCTCCTCGACCAGCTCGCCGTAGGCCTGCAGCACCCGTTTCCCGCCGCCGGCGCGGTACAAGAGCTCGCTCATGTAGATCGGGTGCGGCTGCTGCCACATGATGAAGGGCGAGACCTTGGACGGGCTGTCGACCCCGTCCGGGCCGATCATCTTCGGCCACCATGCGCCCTTGACACCCTGCTCCTGCGCCCTCGCCTTCGCCTTCGGGAGGAAGCCCACGTACCAGCCCAGGCTGCGCTCCAGCAGCTGGGGCCGGCCCCACAGGGCGAAGTGGGCCGCATGCCAGGGATGCATCTCGAGGTGCGACTTGCCGTTCCAGCTGTTCGAGAACAAACCTTCTTCCTGGGGCGCGAAGCTGCCGGCAGCGTTCACCGCCATCAGGTACTGCGACAGGATCACGCGGCGTTCCAGTTCCGCAGCGCGCGGGTCGGTGGAGCCCGAGAAATCGACCATGCCGCCCTGGGTCCAGTAGCCGGTCCAGTGGCGCGCGACGGCGGTGGCGCCCGCCGCCGGGGCGGGCAGCGCAGGGCCGGCCTGGCTGGAGAACTGCAGCATCACGCTCAGGGTCGCGGCCTTGGTCGCCACCCGATAGGCATGCGGGCCATTCTCTTCGATGCTCGCGCCCGGTGCGCCGATGGCCGCGTGGTAGACGGTGGCGTCGACCTGGCGCCGCAGGCGCAGCTCGCCGGCCTTGCGCGACAGCGCGGTCGTACTGTGGGCGCCGGGATTGCTCCAGTCCGATGGATCGGGGTTGAGCGTCTTCGACACTCCCGGGAAGCGTACCGCCACGGCCAACCGACCCTGCGCCAGCAGCGCCGAGCTGAGCTCGGCCATGATGGTGTCCTGGTCCGGCAGCACGCGGGTGACGACCTTGACCGGCACGCCGTCGTAGACGAAGCGGCTGGTGAGCGTTCCGGTCCACAGGTCCAGCGTCTGCTGCGTGTCGCGGATGTCTTCGAAGCGTGCGGGCGAGCCGTCGCGCGCGCGCAGGTCGAGCGCCAGGCGGCCCAGCGAGAAGCGGTGCGGGTTCTCGCGGATCCAGGCCACCGCCGGGTTGTTCGCGGCGTCGGCCCAGTCCTTGATGTAGCCGTAGCGGCGGGTGTGGCCGCCGACCGCGATCTCGACCTGGGTGTCGCGCACGGTGTGGCCGTCCGGGTTCGGGAAGCTGTGCCAGGCCCATTGCGCTTCGGTCAACAGCGGCGCGATCTTGCTGTAGGGCTCAGTAAAGGTCTGCAGGCCGGTGATGTCGGCGGTGAAGCCGATGTTCCCGTTGCCCAGCATGAGCGGCGCGTGCGGATCGACCTGGCGCAGCACCGGGTTGTGGCCCGTGACCAGGGCCTTGCGGTCGATCCGGTCCCTGGCCGGCGCAATGCCGGGTACGGCCAGGGCCGCGCCGGTGGCGGCGGCGGTGAGCATCATGCGGCGGCGGGATAACAGAATCGGACCCATGGCGGTGAACTCCCCTTCATTGATTGGAATGGCGGGAAATTCAACCATACGCCACACCAAAAAGCGACGCTTTCCATGCGCCGCGCACCCATTCAGTCATCCGCGTGCGCGTTTTTTGTTTTTCGCCTCCGGAGCCGAGGAAAAAGGCGCGTCAATAGTCATAGTCCTTACGGGGCCGCACAGCTTCGCATAACACCAACGATGGAGACAGCATGAAAACTACCAAAGGGACGGCCCTGCTGGGCGCCGTGTGTCTCGCGCTCGCCGCATCCGCCACGCCCGCCCACGCCACGGTCATCGGCACCAACACGCCCGCGCTGCAGGTCAGCCTGGAGCGCCTGGCGGAGCTGCCGGCCGCGCAACGCGCCGCCTGGGCCGGGTACATCGCCCGCTCGGAGAAGCAGCGGCAATACGACCGCGACATCCTGGCCGCCGAGCTCAGGGCAGGCGAAGCCGCCCCGCCGGCGCCGACCGCCGGCAGCGGCAAGATGCCGCTGAATAAGGAAGCTGCGTGGTACGCCACGCCTGAAGCGCGCGCCATCGCCGACACCATCGTCAGCTTCCAGACCCCGTCCGGCGGCTGGAGCAAGAACCAGGACCGCAGCAAGCCGCCGCGCCTGCGCGGCCAGCGCTATGCCAACGATGCCGAGACCATGGTGGCCGACCCCACCAATTTCGACGTCCCGCAAGACCGCTTCTGGACCTTTGTGGGCACGCTCGACAATGGCGCCACAACCACCGAGATGCGCTTCCTCGGCAGGGTGCAGGCGCAAGCGCCCGGCAAGGAAGGCGAGGGCTACCGCGCCAGCATCGTCAAGGGTGCCCAGTACCTCCTGATGGCGCAGTACCCGAACGGCGGCTGGCCGCAGAACTATCCGCTCGAGGGAGGCTTCCATGACGGGATCACCTTCAACGACAATGCCGTCGCCGAAGCCGCGATGATCCTGGAAGACATCGCCGAGGGCCACCCGGACTTCGCCTTCGTGCCTCAAGCGCTGCGCGAGCAGGCCGGCGCCGCCAGCGCCCGCGCGGTCCGCCCGATCCTCGATGCCCAGGTGGTCGTGAACGGCAAGAAGACGGTGTGGCCGCAGCAGGCCGACGCCATCACCCTCAAACCCATCTCCGCGCGCAACTACGAGATGCGCTCGCTGGCCAGCGCCGAAAGCGCCGAGGTGTTGATGTTCCTGATGCGCCAGCCCGAGCAGACGCCGGAGATCCGCGCCGCGATCGAGGCCGGCATCGCCTGGCTGAAGGCCAGCGCCATCTACGGCAAGGCCTTCACCAAGCTGAGCGAGGAAGAAGGCCGCAAGCTGGTCGACCGCCCGGGCGCGGGCCCGATCTGGTCGCGCAACTATGACATCCAGACCGGCAAGCCGATCTTCGGCGATCGCGACAAGTCGATCCACGACGACGTCAACTACATCTCGAAGGGCCGCCGCAACGGCTACTCCTGGTACACCAACGCGCCGCAGAAGGCGCTCGACGCGTATGCCGAGTGGTCGCGCTCGGGCAAGCTCGCCGTGGGCGCACGCGGGGCCGCAGCGCTGGAAAGCGCCCAGAACGTCAGCGGCAAGCCTTGATCCGAGCGACCAACCTACCAGGATACCGATCGATGACCTATCCCGTCCTACGCAAGGCCGCCCTGCTGGGCGCCCTGTCCTGCCTGCTGGCCCTGCCCGTGCTTGCCGCCGAGCCGTCCCAGGTGGCAGGCATCGAAGCCAGCTGGCTCACGCCGCCGCCCCGTCCCGCCATGGATTTCGATCCCGGCAGGCTGCCCAGCCGCGCAGCGGTGCTGCCGGTGCTCGACTACGTGGCCATGTCGCAGATCGCCGACATGAGCCGCCGTCCGATCCAGATGGCGACCGGCTCCAACTTGTCGGAGATCTCCTCGAACTGGGTCGCCGCCACCTTCTACGTCGGCACCGCGCGCCTGGCACGCGTGACGCAGAACCGCGAAGTGCTGCGCTTCCTCACCGCTACCGCCGAGCACTACAACTATTCGCTGCGCGGCGCCCGTTCCGAACGGACCCTGCTCAATGCCGACGAAGTCGCCATCGGCGACCTGTACCAGGAGCTGTATGCGCGCCGCGGCCAGGTCGGCACCATCATGCCGCTGCAGCAGCGCCTCGACTTCATGCTGCCGCACCTGAACCGCCAGCAGGAAACGCCGACCCTGGTCTGGTGGTGGTGCGACGCGTTGTTCATGGCGCCGCCGGTGCTGGCACGCCAGGCCAGCCTGACGGGCGACTTGAAGTACCTGCAGGCCATGGACAAGGAATGGCGCCGCACCGCGGCCCGCCTGTGGGTGGAACAGGACCGCCTGTTCCTGCGCGACGAGCGCTTCAAGGACCGCGACCACCTGGGCGCCGGCGGCAAGCCGGTCTACTGGGCGCGCGGCAACGGCTGGGTGATGGGCGGCCTGGCGCGCACGCTGGAATCCATGCCGGCCGGCTTCGAGGGACGCAGCTTCTATACCGACATCTTCCGCAAGATGGCCAGCCGCATCAATGAACTGCAACAGCCGGACGGCCTGTGGCGCAGCGACATGAACGACCCGAACAGCTTCCCGGAAGCGGAAACCTCGGGCTCTGGCTTCTTCGTCTACGCACTGGCCTGGGGCATCAACCATGGGCTGCTGGACCGCCAGACTTACCTGCCGGCGGTCACGCGGGGCTGGGCGGCGCTCAACCGCCAGGTCCTTCCGAACGGCCTGGTCGGCGCAGCCCAGAAGACCGGCGACCGTCCGGTGCCGACCCGCGCGGACGACGTCGGCCCCTATGCCACTGGCGCCTTCCTGCTGGCCGGCCTGGAAGTGATGGACCTGCACGGCCCGGTGCAGGCGCTCCCGGAGCCGGCGCCGGCGCGCGACGACGAGGCGACCATCGCCGCCACCACACCGACCCCGCCGCCGCCGAAAACCATCGTCGGCGACGCCGAGAAGGCCAGGCGCGAGCAGGAAATGCGCGCGACCCGGGCGCTCGCCTACGACCCGGCAACCCTCAAGACACCCGCAAGGAGCAGCAAGTGAGCCAGACCAGCCGCCGTACCGTATTGAAGCGCCTCGCGGGCGCATCCGCCCTGCTGCCGCTGGCGATCTCGTCCACGGGCGCCCAGGCACAATCTCAGCCGGCGCCGGCCCCGTTCAAGGGCCCCGCGCCGAAGGAATGGACCGACCCGAAGACCGGGCGACGCATCGTCCGCATCTCGGAAGAATCGGGCTCCGGCGTGCTCTACTTCTACCGCCATGCCTACACGCCCGAAGGCGACGTCATGGTGATCAAGTCGCCTTCCGGGATCATGGGCGTGCGCCTGAAGGACTGGAAGCCCACGCTCCTGGTGCCGGGCCGCGAGAACGACCTGCTGTTCATGATGCGCACCACGCGCGAAGCCGTCTACTCGGTGACCGACCCCGGACAGGGCGAAGCAGCCGACCGGCCGAAGACTATCTACGCCGTCAACGTCGACACGAAAAAGGTGCGCCAGCTGGCCCGCATCGCGGCCGGCGGCGTGACCGCCTCGAACGCCGACGACAGCCTGCTGCTCGGCCAGGTCGCCTACGGCGCCAAGCCGCTGCAGCCGAAGGATGCCGCCAGCGTCGCAAAATTCGGCAATACCGAATACGCCGCCCTCGGCCCGGACGGCAAGCCGCTGAACTTCGCCAAGGCCAAGGGCGTGCGCATGCTCGAGCGCTGGTCGGCGCGGGTGCCGGCGGAGCTGTTCACCATCGACCTGAGGAGCGGCAAGCGCAAGGTGATCTACAAGACCGAGGAATGGATCGGCCACGCGCAGTTCTCGCCGACCGACCCGAACATGATCCGCTTCTGCATGGAAGGCCCGTGGCACCGCGTCGACCGCATCAAACTCATCCAGGCCGATGGCAGCGGCCTGCGCAGCGCCCATACGCGCACCATGAACTTCGAGATCTGGGGCCACGAATTCTTCAGCCACGACGGCAAGTGGCTGTGGTACGACCTGCAGACCCCGCGCGGCCAGGTGTTCTGGGTCGCCGGTTTGGAACTCGCCACCGGCCGGCGCATCTGGAAGCGCATGGAAGCGAACGACTGGGGCGTGCACTTCAACATCGCCCCGGACAACCAGACCTTCGCCAGCGACGGCGGCGACGCCGACATGGTGGCCCACGCCCCCGACGGCAAGTGGATCTCGCTGCTGCAGGCGGAAGACATCGTCGACGCCGACAAGCCGTCCTATGACGACAAGCTGATCACAGTGGAAAAGTTCAAGGCGACGCGGCTGGTCGACCTGTCAAGCCACGACTACCGGCTCGAGCCCAACCTGCGCTTTACGCCGGACGGCAAATGGTTGGTGTTCGCGTCCAACATGCACGGCGCCCAACACGTCTACGCCGTCGACGCCTCGCTGCCCAAACCATAAGAACCAAGGAGGAGACATGCTCACCACCGCAATCGCGGGCGCCGGCGTGCGTCCGCCCCGGCTGCGCCGCATCGCGCTGGCCGCCGCCGCACTCGCAGCCGCGACCCATTCGCATGCCCAGACCCAGCCCGCCAGCACCGAGCCGGCCGCCGAGAACACCGTGGTGGTCACGGGTTTTCGCGAGAGCCTGAACAGCGCGCTGAACATCAAGAAGAATTCCGACGGCATCATCGACGTCATCAAGGCCGAGGACATCGGCAAGTTCCCGGACGCGAACCTGGCCGAATCGATGCAGCGGGTGCCTGGTGTGTCGGTGGCCCAGGGCGACGGCGGCGAAGGCAAGCAGATCACCGTGCGCGGCCTGAACGCCGGCTTCACCCGCGTCCGCATCAACGGCATCGAGGGAACCACTGCCACCGGCGCCTCCGACATCAACGGCAGCACCAACCGCGGCAGGGCTTTCGACTTCAGCGTCTTCTCGGCCGAGCTGTTCAATAGCCTGGCGGTGCGCAAGACCTCGGAGGCGAGCGTGGAGGAAGGCTCGCTCGGTGCCACCGTCGACCTGCGCACCGCGCGCCCCTTCGATTTCAAGGGTCGTACCGTCAGCTTCGGCGCGGAGGGTTTGTACAACACCGTGTCGGAGAAAACCCAGCCGCGCCTGACCGCGCTGTATTCGAACCGTTGGGATACCGGCATCGGCAAGGTCGGGGCCCTGGTCTCGGTGGCCTACGCCAAGCGCGCCGCGATCGAGGAAGGCTACGAGGCCGTGGACATCGTCGCCTCGACCGTCAACGGCGGCTTCTGCTCGCCGATCGGCGCCGCCGTGCAATACCCGGCGACCAATGCCGCCAAGGGCATCGATGCACGCAACTGCGGCTATGGCGTACCGCGCTCGGGCGACCTGGGCGTCTACAACCGCATCCTCGGGCGCCGCGACGACTTCGGCGGCACCGTCGCCAACCCGCTGGCCGGCTCGGGCGCTTTTCACCCGCGCATTCCGCGCTACCGCCGCTCGCAGACCGAGTACGAGCGTGCCGGCCTGACCGGCACCGTGCAATGGCGCCCGGACCGCGACACCGAACTGAATCTCGACCTGATGGGCGGCCGCTACAGCAACAAGCGCTATGACAACTACATCCAGGCGATCTCCTTCGGGCGCGACATGGTCGAAAACGGCAAGGGCCAGACCTCGATCGTGGACGCGCGCTTTGACGAGAACGGCAGCTGGACCTACGGCAAATTCAACGGCGTCGACATCCGCAGCGAAGGCCTGCTCGACGTCTACACCACCCTGTTCCGCCAGGGCGTGCTGTCGGCGCGGCGCGACATCAACGAACGGCTCACGGTGGACGCGATGATCGGCGTGTCGGATTCGCGCCTGAACAACCCGCAGCGCACTACGGTGCAGATCGACGCGCCCAACGTCAACGGCTTCTCCTGGGACTTTTCGAAGGGCGGCTTGCCGGTGCTGGACTTCGGCATGGATGTGTCGGACCCGAACCGCTTCTCCTTCGGGCCGCAGGATGCCGACGGCACCGTGCACGGCAACTTCGTCGGCCGCTACCTGCGCACCTCGAACCGCCTCAAGACCAGCGCCGTCAACCTCAGCTACCAGCTGAGCGACAACTTCACGGTGCGTACCGGCCTGTCGGCGCGCCGCAACAGCTGGTTCAACTACGAGGTTCCCTCGGGCGGCATCCCGACCAGGGGCCTGCCTGCGGGTGTCAGCCTGGCCAGCCTCACGCGCCAGCTACCCGGCTTCGGCGGCGCACCCAACTCATGGGCCGCGATCGACCTCGACAAGTTCCTGAACATCTACAACATCGAATGCCACTGCAGCGAGGTGCCGCTGTCGGAGTATGTGCTGGCGAACCAGGTCAAGCGCCAGGTCGACGAGAGCATCGATGCGCTCTACCTGTCGGGCGACTTCAAGTTCGATGCCTGGGGCCTGCCGCTACGCGGCAATGTGGGGGTGCGCGGCGCGGATACCTCGACGCGCGCCATGCAGCTGATCCGCGATCCGGCCGGCCAGCTGGTGCCGCGCCTGGTCGAGCACTCCTACCGCGACTGGCTGCCGGCCTTCAACATCACGGCGACGCTGCCGAAGGACCTCTTGGTGCGCTTCTCGGCCAGCAAGAACCTGTCGCGCGCGGAGTACGTTGACCTGTCGCCCTCGGCCTCGATCAACATGAACGCGCAATCGGTCTCGGTCGGCAACCCGACCCTCGACCCGATCCGCGCGAATACCTTCGACCTGCAGGCCGAATGGTATTACGCGAAGAACGCGATGATCTCGGTCGGGTACTTCCACAAGGACATCAAGACCTTCATCCAGCGCACCAACGAGCTGATGCCCTACACGGAGACGGGCCTGTCGAACGCTTATCTCACCGCCACCGGCTGCTCGATCACGGGCGGCACGCCGGCCTGCCTCATCCAGCCGGACACCCAGGTGAGCGTCAGCCGCATGGTCAATACGAAGGGAGGGCCGCTGGATGGCGTGGAAGTGAACTGGCAGCTGCCCTTCACCTTCCTGCCTGGGGTATGGAGCAATTTCGGCGCGCTGGCCAACTACACCCACGTGAAGTCGCGCATCACCTACATCACCCGGGTGGACAATCCGCGCACGCCGGCCAACGAGCAGCTGACCCAGGAAGCCAACTTCATCGGCCTGTCGCCGGATGCCTACAACCTGACCTTGTATTACGAGGACAGGAAATTCAGCGCGCGCGTCTCCGCGACGCACCGCTCGAGCTTCATCCGCGACGTGCTGCGCAATGCGAACGGCAGCGACCATTCCTTTGCCGTGCCGATGACCCGGGTCGGGCTGTCGATGTCGTACAACGTGACGCCGCAGTTGCGGGTGTCCTTCGAGGCGCAGAACCTGACCGACGAGCCGCTACGCTACGGCAAGGACACGGAGCGCGACGACACGCTCCTGTACGGGAAGTCCGGGCGGACCTATGTGCTGGGGGCGAACTACAAGTTCTGAGACCGGAGTTTCATCACTGCGCATACCAGCGCAGTCTCCTTTGTGCGCCCTGCGGGGCGCACTTTTTTTTTACAGGTAGCGGTAGCCGATGTCGCTGTACGGAGCGCCGGAAAGCTCGAATGCGCGGCGCAGCACGGCTTTGATGCGGCGGGCCAGGTGGCGGAAGGTGTCGGATGCGTCAGGACGGCTGGCGTTGATGGCGATGGCGTTCATGCTGGTTTCCTTCGTTTGATGGTGCGTTGAGCGATGAAGACAGCATAGACCAGCAGCAGATATAAATCCAATTTAGAATTCCGATTTCACTGATAAGCTAAGCCAATATCTTGCGCGCAGAAGACATGACGCCCTGAATGCAAGATATGAGCTCAACTTATATTAGGGGCAAGCGCTATGCGGCACGGCGCACCCGTTGCCCCCGCGCGAAATCGCGCAGCACCTCGCGCGCCGCATTGTGCCCCGGCGCACCGGTGACGCCCCCGCCAGGATGAGTCCCCGAGCCGCAGGTGTACAAGCCGGCCACCGGGCCGCGGTAATCCGCATGTCCCAGCATCGGTCGCGCCGCGAACAGCTGGTCGAGTCCCAGCGCGCCGTGGAAGATGTCGCCGCCCACCAGGCCGAAGGTCCGTTCAAGGTCCAGCGGAGTCAATATCTGGCGGCCCAGCACCGAGCGCCTGAAGTTGGGCGCATAGCGGTCGACGGTCGCGATCATCAGGTCGGCCACCTCCTCGCGATGCGCGTCCCAGCTGGCGCCGTCCGGCAGCTGCGGCGCCACGTGCTGGCAGAACAGGCTGGCCACGTGCTGGCCTGGCGGCGCCAGGCCGGGATCCAGCGTGGACGGAATCAGGAGCTCGACGATGGGTTCGCGCGACCAGCCGTGGGCGCGGGCGTCATGGTAGGCGCGCTCCATGTACTGCAGGCTCGGCGCGATGATGATGCCGCTGCCGTGGTGCTCGGCGGCTTGCGTGCCCGGCAAGCAGCTGAAGCTCGGCAGCTCCGACAGCGCCACGTTCATGCGGAAGGTGCCGGAGCCGCAGCGCCAGGCCTGCATGCGCCGCAGGAAGTCGCCCGGCAGCGCACCCGGGTCGACCAGCCGGGTGTACAACAGGCGCGGATTCAGGTTCGACACGACCACCCGGGCATCGACACGCTCGCCGCCCGCGGTGACGACGCCGCAGGCCCGCCCCTTGTGCAGCAACACCTCTTCTACCCCACACCCGGTGCGGATCTCCACGCCTTTCGCCTGCGCGGCCTTGGCCATCGCCTGCGTGATGGCGCCCATGCCGCCGATGGCGTGGCCCCAGGCGCCCTTCTTGCCGTTGACCTCGCCGAACACATGGTGCAGCAGCACGTAGGCCGATCCGGGCGTATAGGGGCTGGCGTAGTTGCCCACCACGCTGTCGAAACCATAGGCCGCCTTGATCGGTGCGCTCTCGAACCAGCCGTCCAGGTAGTCGCCGGCCGATTTGGTGAACAGATCGAGCAGCTCCCGCTGGCTGGCGAGGGACAGCCCGCGCATCCGGTTGCCCAGCTTGCCCGCCTTGATGAGCTCCGGGAGTGCCGTGAGCCAGCTGCCCTGCACCCGGTTCGGCGGGGTCTGCAGCACCAGTTCGCGCAGCAGGTCGGCCGCACTGTCGAGATGACGGTTGTAGTCCTCGAGGCGATCGGCGTCGCGCTGCGAGAATCGGGCGACTTCAGGCGCGGTCCTGCCGGCGCCGAGCTTCAGGTAGCGGCTGTCGTCGAGCGGGAGGAAGTTCGAGAGGGGCCGCTCGACGATGCGCAGGCCGTGTCCGGCCAGGTGCATGTCGGCCATCACCTTGGGGTTGAGCAGCGACACCGTATAGGCGGCGACGGAATTACGGAACCCGGGATAGAATTCCTCCGTGACCGCGGCGCCGCCCACGACCGTGCGGCGCTCCAGCACGGTGACTTTCAGCCCGGCGCGGGCCAGGTAAAAGGCGCATACCAGGCCGTTATGGCCACCCCCGATGATGATCGCGTCGCGCATCTGCTGTCTCCCCGGATAACAGGACCATTATGTCCCAAGGGCACGACGGATGCACCTCGCAGATGTACAAGGGTTTGGGGCGCATCGAAGGAAGCGGGCGAAGCCCGCCGGCTTCAGCAGCCGGTCTGCTTCACGCGCTCGACTTCGAGGCCGAACAGCGGACGCAGGCGCGTCCCGAACACGTTGCCGGCGAAGGCCGCGACGAGCCAGAGCCAGCCATGCACGCTGCCGGACAGGATGCCGCTGAAATAGGCGCCGATATTGCAGCCGTAGGCCAGGCGAGCGCCATAGCCGAGCAGCAGGCCGCCGACCACCGCCGCAACCAGCGAGCGCAGGGGCAGGCGCCATACCGGGGCATAGCGGCCGGCGAGCGCCGCGGCCAGCATCGCCCCCAGCACGATCCCGATGTCCATTACGGACGTGACGTCGCGCCACAGCGGCGCGGCCAGGGCGGCGGCGTTGGCCTTGGTCGACCAGTAGGGCCAGCTGGCGATGTCAACGCCGACCGCCGCCAGGGTCTTCGCGCCCCACAGGGCAAAGGCCGAGGTCACGCCCCAGGGACGCCCGGCCAGGGCCAGGGTCGCGAAATTCAGGACCACCAGCGCGACGGCGCCGGCCACCAGGGGCCAGGGGCCATGCAGCCAGCGCGGACCAGCCGCCTTCTGCAGCTGCGGCGCCACCAGCCGTCCGTGGCGGCGCTTCTCGACCGCCACCGTGATAGCGGCGATCAGCGCGAACACGCCCAGGTTCAGCAGCAGCGCGGGAACGAGGCCCAGCGCGCTCACCAGCGACAGCGGCGCAAGCTGCGGCTGTGCGGTCCAGAATGGCATGTGCGCGGTGGCGATCACCGAGCCGGCGATGAAGGCCGCCAGCGTCACCAGCATGCGCGTGCTGCCGCCGCCGACCGTATACAGTGTGCCGGACGCACAGCCGCCGCCGAGCTGCATGCCGATGCCGAAGATGAAAGCGCCGACGATGACCGAGGTGCCGGCCGGCGACACCAGTCCGGTGACCGGGGCGCCGAACAGGGTGCCGCTGGAGAGCACCGGGAAGAACAGCAGCACGCCGAGCGCGAGCATGAGCATCTGCGCACGCAGGCCGGCGCCGCGCCCGTCGGCGATGAACACCCGCCATGCCGAGGTGAAGCCGAATGCCGCGTGATACAGCGTGACGCCAAGCAGCGCGCCGACGGCATAGAGCGCGGACTGGCGCCAGCCGGCAGCCTGCGCCAGATACCAGCACCCCGCTGCGATGAGCAGGAGCGAAATGGCGAAGGGCTTCAGGTTGATGTCCGCGCGCGGACGAGGAGACAGGGAAGACAGGGATGCTGGACCGGACATGGCGAATCGATGACAGAGTCAGGAAGCCTGCCATTGTCGCGCGTTTTCGTGGTTCCTGCAGAGGACTGCGCAATACGGAAAGGGGCGCATGCTATGCTGCTTGCCTCTTTATCCATAGGATGGGCGATGCTTGCAAAATTCAGTGTGGCGGTGACCGGACTGGCAATGCTCCTTCCAGCGTCTGCCGCCCAGCAGCAGCCGGATCCCAAGGCGACCGAGGTGTGGGCGCCGGAGCCTGCGCGCGTCATCCCCGGCTCCCCGGCGTCGGCGCCGTCGGACGCGATCGTGCTGTTCGACGGGAAAGACCTGCGCGAATGGGTGTCGGCTGCGGCGCCCGACCAGCCGGCCGGCTGGACCGTCGCCGGCGGCAGCTTCACCGTCCGCGGCGGCAGCGGCGACATCCAGACCAGGCGCCTGTTCACCGACTACCAGATCCACCTCGAATGGCGCGTGCCCACGACGCTCGTCGGCGCCGGCCAGGCCCGCGGCAACAGCGGCCTGTTCCTCGCTTCAACGGGCAAGGGCAGCGGCTACGAGATCCAGATCCTCGACTGCGCCGACAACAAAACCTATGCCAACGGGCAAGCCGCGAGCATGTACAAGCAGCACATCCCGCTGGTGAACGCTTGCGCCGCGCCGGGAGAATGGCAACGCTATGACGTGATCTGGACCGCGCCGCGCTTTGCCGCCGACGGCACCCTGGTATCGCCCGCCTACGTGACTGCCCTGCACAACGGCGTGCTGGTGCAGAACCACGTCGCCCTGCAGGGCGAAACCGTGTACGTCGGCAAGCCGGCCTACCGCAAGCATGGACCCGCACCGATCATGCTGCAGGACCACGGCGACGCGGTCAGCTTCCGGAATATCTGGGTGCGGCCGCTCTGACGGCCGCGGCTCAGGACACCATGCCGGCGACCGACCCGATCAGGAAGGCCACGACGTCGGCCATGAGCTTCGCGCCGATCGCTCCGAGCACGACCAGCACGGCCAGTTGCACCAGGCGCAGCGCTAGTTCGTGACCGCGCCAGGCGCGGCCGAAACGCAAGGGACCATGGAAGCGGCTCGCAAAGGCAGGGGTTGCCAGTCGAAGTTTCATGATTGTCTCCGTTGTATGCATGTCTGTTGTGACTCCAGCATACTCTTCGACCAGCCTGCCTGCAAATGCGGCAGGCCATGCGTGTGCGCGGCCTCTTATGCGGCGGCGGCGCGCGCCTTGTGCAGCTTGCGATAGCTGTCGATCAGGCGCTGGTGCCGCTCGAGGCCTTCCAGCTTCATGCTGGTCGGCGTCAGGCCGGAGAAACGCACGCTGCCGTCCACCGAGCCGAGTACTGCATCCATCCGCTCATTGCCGTACATGCGGCGGAAATTGGCGACGTAGTCCTCCAGCTCCAGCTCGTCGTCGAGCACCACCTCCAGCACCACGCTCATCGCCTGGTAGAACAGGCGGCGCTCGACGGTATTGTCGTTGTACTGCAGGAAGGCGCCCACCAGTTCCTGCGCATCCTCGAAGCGCTGCAGCGCGAGGTTGATCAGCAGGCGCAGCTCGAGCACCGTCAGCTGACCCCATTCCGAGTTCTCGTCGAACTCGATGCCGATCAGGCTGGCGATGTCCGAATACTCGTCCAGCTCGTTGTTCTCCAGGCGCTCGAGCAGGGCCGCGAGCGCGTCGTCGTCGAGGCGGTGCAGGTTCAGGATGTCTTCCCGGAACAGCAGGCTCTTGTTGGTGTTGTCCCAGACCAGGTCTTCCACCGGATAGATCTCCGAGTAGCCGGGCACCAGGATGCGGCAGGCATTGCTGCCCAGTTGGTCGTACACCGCCGTGTAGACCTCCTTGCCCATGTCCGTCAGGATCCCGAGCAGGGTGGCGGCTTCCTCGGCATTGGAATCCTGGCCCTGGCCTGAAAAGTCCCACTCGACGAAGTCGTAGTCCGCCCTGGCGCTGAAGAAGCGCCAGGACACCACGCCGCTCGAATCGATGAAGTGCTCGACGAAGTTATAGGGCTCGGTGACGGCCTCGCTGGCGAAGGTCGGCTGCGGCAGGTCGTTCAGGCCCTCGAAGCTGCGCCCCTGCAGCAGCTCGGTCAGGCTGCGTTCCAGCGCCACCTCGAAGCTCGGGTGCGCGCCGAAGGAGGCGAACACGCCGCCGGTGCGCGGGTTCATCAGGGTGACGCACATCACCGGGTAAGTGCCGCCCAGCGAGGCATCCTTGACCAGCACCGGGAAGCCCTGCTCTTCCAGGCCCTGGATGCCGGCCACGATGCCGGGGTATTTGGCCAGCACTTCCTGGGGCACGTCCGGCAGCGCGATCTCGCCTTCCAGGATCTCGCGCTTGACGGCGCGCTCGAAGATCTCGGACAGGCACTGCACCTGGGCTTCGACCAGGGTATTACCGGCGCTCATGCCATTGCTGGCATAGAGGTTTTCGACCAGGTTGGACGGGAAATACACGGTTTCCCCATCCGAATGCCGGACGAAAGGCAGCGACACGATGCCGCGCTCCACGTTGCCGGAATTGGTATCGATCAGGTGCGAACCGCGCAGTTCGCCATCCGGATCGTAGATGCCCAGGCAATACTCGTCGAGGATCTCGCCCGGCACCGCATCGTCCGGGCCGGGCTTGAACCAGCGCTCGTTCGGATAATGGACGAAAGGCGCGTTGGCGATATCCTCGCCCCAGAACACGCCCGCATAGAAGTGGTTGTTGTTCAGGCGTTCGATGTATTCGCCCAGGGCCGAGGCCAGCGCGCTTTCCTTGGTCGCGCCCTTGCCGTTGGTGAAGCACATCGGCGAATGCGCGTCGCGAATATGCAGCGACCAGACATTCGGCACGATATTGCGCCACGAGGCGATCTCGATCTTGATGCCCCAGCTGGCCAGCATGCCCGACATGTTGGCAATGGTCTGCTCCAGCGGCAGGTCCTTGCCCGGAATATAAGTCTGCGCAGCGGCGTCCGGCTGCAGGGTCAGCAGCGCCTGGGCGTCGGCGTCGAGGTTGTCCACCTCTTCGATCACGAATTCCGGTCCCTGCTGGACCACCTTCTTCACGGTACAGCGCTCGATCGAGCGCAGGATGCCCTGGCGGTCCTTGTCGGAGATATCGGCCGGCAGCTCGACCTGGATCTTGAAGATCTGCTTGTAGCGGTTCTCGGGATCGACAATATTATTCTGCGACAGGCGGATATTCTCGGTCGGGATATTCCGGGTATTGCAGTAGAGTTTGACGAAATAGGCCGCGCACAAGGCCGACGAAGCCAGGAAATAGTCAAATGGCCCGGGCGCGGAGCCATCGCCCTTGTAGCGGATGGGTTGGTCGGCAATGACCGTAAAGTCGTCGAACTTCGCTTCCAGACGAAGCTTGTCGAGAAAGTTGACCTTGATTTCCATAATAAATCCTTCACACCTGCTTGAAAAAACATGGCCAACGCCGACCATCCAAATAACAAGGCCCTGTAAGAACAGGGCCTTTACCGACATTATCCGCGACGTTCGAAGTGCGCGCAATCGACGTTGACGTTGCGTGATACACGACGGTATTATGAAATCGATTTCACAACAATATCAGGAGACAGCATGCACCACCCTGCGCCACAGTCCGGCACTCCCCTATCCTTGCCCCCGCTCCGCCTGGCCGCTGCCTGCGCCGCGCTGCTGCTTGCCGGCGGCGCGCATGCCGCCGGCCCGGCGGCGAGCGTCAAGCTGAACCAGGTAGGCTACCTGCCGGCCGCGCAAAAGCTGGCCGTGGTGCCCATGTCCTTGCCGACCGACGCGCAGGTGCGCTTCGCCGTGGTGGAAGCAAGCAGCGGCAAGCAGGTGTTCGAGGGCAGCCTGGGCAGCGCCGCCACCTGGGATGCGTCCGGCGAACGGGTGCGCCTGGCCGACTTCACGGCCCTGCGCACGCCCGGCAGCTACCGTCTGCGCGTGGCGGGCCTGCCGGACTCGGCGCCCTTTGCCATCCAGCCCGGCGTCTACCGTGAGCTCGACATCGCGGCGATCCGCAACTTTACCCTGAACCGCACCGGCATCGCCCTCACGCCGGCCATCGCCGGCCCCTACGCGCGCCCGCTGGCGCACCCGGACACGCGGGTGCTGGTGCACGCCTCGGCCGCATCGACAGCGCGTCCCGCCGGCACCGTGATCTCGAGCCCGAAGGGCTGGTACGACGCCGGCGACTATAACAAGTACATCGTCAATTCGGGCATCAGCACTTACACCCTGCTGGCGGCCTACGAGCACTTCCCCGAGTGGTTCGCCAAGCTGCCCCTGAACCTGCCGGAGTCCGGCAACGGCCTGCCCGACATCCTCAACGAGACCCTGTGGAACCTCGACTGGATGCTCACCATGCAGGACCCGAACGACGGCGGGGTCTACCACAAGCTGACCAACAAGGTCTTCGACGGCATGGTCATGCCCGAGAAAGCGCTGGCTCCCCGCTACGTGGTGCAGAAGACCACCACCGCCACGCTCGACTTCGCGGCCGTGATGGCAGCCGCCAGCCGCGTGCTGAAACCATTCGACAGCCAGCAGCCGGGACGCTCGGCGCGCTACCTGGCCGCGGCCGAACAGGCCTGGCGCTGGGCCGAGGCCAACCCGAAGCTCTTGTACGAGCAGCCGGCCGACATCCAGACCGGCGCCTATGGCGACAAGAGCACCGAGGACGAATTTGCCTGGGCCGCCGCCGAGCTCCTGATCACGACCGGCAAGAGCGACTACCGCAGCCGCGCCTTTGCCCATGCGGGGGGCGCCGCCAAGGGCACCGAGCCGGGCTGGGCCGACGTCGGCATGCTGGGCTGGATCTCGCTCGCCCAGCACGCCGGACGCCTGCCGGCGGGCGTGGAGGCCGCCCCCGTGCGCAAGCAGCTGCTGGAGGTCGGCGACCGGCTGGTCGAGCGCTGGCGCGCTTCGCCCTACCGCGTCAGCATGGGCGCCAAGGATTTCGTGTGGGGCAGCAGCTCGACCATCCTGAACCAGGCCATGATGCTGGTGGCGGCCTACCGCGTCGAGCCGCGGCCGGACTACCTGAACGCGGCGCAATCGGCGCTCGACTACGTGCTCGGCCGTAACGGTCCGGGCATGTCCTTCGTCACCGGCTTCGGCGCACGTTCGCCGATGCATCCGCACCACCGTCCCTCCGAGGCGGACGGCGTCAAGGCGCCGGTGCCGGGCATGCTGGTGGGCGGCCCCAACCCGGGCCAGCAGGACGCCAAGGATTGCCCGGTCCCCTATCCGTCGAAGCTGCCGGCCCTGTCCTATATCGACCACGTGTGCAGCTACGCCAGCAACGAGATCGCGATCAACTGGAACGCGCCGCTGGTGTACGTGGCGGCGGCGATGGAGTCGCTGCAGCGATAAAACAGCGCAGCAACACCGATTGTTAGGCGCAAACATTTTTGTTGCCTGGCAATCGGAACCTGCTCTACACTTCCTGTCGTATGGACGCCTACTGCGCGGGCACGTGACAGCAAAAGAACAGGAGACAGAATGAATGACAAGCCGATCCGCCGGATCGTGATCGTGGGCGGGGGCACCGCCGGCTGGATGGCGGCGGCCCCGCTGGCGCAGCGCCTGCTGGGCCGCCCTGAGGCTCCCTGCGAGGTGATCCTGGTGGAGTCGCCCGACATCGGCACCATCGGAGTCGGAGAAGCGACCCTGCCGACCATCCGCTACTACAATGCCGCGCTGGGCCTCGACGCCGACGACTTCGTACGGCGCACCAAGGCCAGCTACAAGCTCGGCATCGAGTTCAAGGACTGGGGTCACCTCGGCAACCGCTTCTTCCACGGCTTCGGCGATTTCGGCCCCTCGCTCGACCGCCACCCGTCGCACTTGTTCTGGCTGCGCATGTCCACGCAATTCGACAACATGCCGGCGCTGGAGAACTGGTCGGTGTCCTCGATCATGGCGCGCAAGAACAAATTCGTACCGCCGCACAAGGGCACGCCCTCGATCACCGACGCGTATTCCTACGGCTACCATTTCGACGCCGGCCTGTACGCGAACTACCTGCGCGACTACGCCGTGGCGCACGGTGCGCAGCGCCTCGAGGGTACGGTGGTGGAGGTCGAACAGCATCCGGAGAGCGGCTTCATCACGGCGGTCAAGCTGCGCGACGGCCGCCGGATCGAGGGCGACCTGTTCGTCGACTGCTCCGGATTCCGGGGCTTGCTGATCGAAGGGGCATTGAAGGCCGGCTACGATGACTGGAGCGAGCAGCTGCCCTGCAACAGCGCGCTCGCCGTGCCCTGCGCCAGCGCGCCTGCGCTCACGCCCTATACCCGCTCCACGGCCAAGGAGGCGGGCTGGGTCTGGCGTATCCCGCTGCAGCACCGCACCGGCAACGGCCACGTCTACAGCAACGCCTTCACCAGCGACGCGCGGGCACGCGAAGTACTGCTCGACTCCCTCGACGGCGCCGCGCTCGACGAGCCGCGCCAGCTCCGCTTCGTCACCGGCCGCAGGCGCAAGTCATGGGTCAAGAACTGCGTCGCGGTGGGCTTGTCGGCCGGCTTCGTCGAGCCCCTGGAATCGACCAGCATCAGCCTGATCGAGACCGCGGTCGGCAAGCTGGTCGAGCTGTTCCCGGACCGCGACTGCCGTCCCGAACTGGCCGATGAGTTCAACCGCTACATGGGCGTGCGCTACGAATCGGTGCGCGACTTCATCGTCCTGCACTACAAGCTGACGGAGCGCGACGACTCGGAGTTCTGGCGCTACTGCGCCAACATGCCGATTCCCGATACGATTCGCCACCAGATCGAGCTGTTCCGCGAGACCGGGCGGGTCACGATCCTGGACCCGCACGGCTTCGCCGAACCTTCCTTCGTGGCCATGCTGATGGGGCTGGGCGCGGTGCCGAAGCGTTACGATCCTTTCGTGGATACGGTGGATATCCGCGAGGTGCATGGGCACTTCGCCGGCGTGCGCGACATGATCGTCCAGGCCGTGGAGCGGATGCCGACGCATGACGCCTACATCGCGAGCCAGGTAGTGGCGGCAAGCCAGCGCGCCGCCTGAGCGGCCCCTGATCTTACCAGCCCATCCGCGCCCGGACCAATGCAGTCAGCTTCGCTGCATTGGCCTGGTGGTGGTGCACCCGCGGATGCTGGCCATAACCCGTATGCTCGAAGAACAGGGTGTCGATGCGCTTGTCGCCATCTTCCTTGCGCATACGCTCCACGGCGGCCGTGACGTAGCCCGGCCAGGGTGAACCGGGCCGGGTCGCGTCCATGCTGCCCAGCGCGCAGACGATGTAAGCCTGCGGATAGAGGCGGCGGATGCGCTGCACGAACTGCTTGTAGGCCTCGACGCGCTGGGCATCGTTCGGCTCCGGATGCAGCTTGTGGTCGCGGCCGATCAGCCAGCTGTCGTTCTGCAGCAGGTTGACCACCACCACGTCCGGCGTCCAGCGCGAGAAATCCCAGCGGCTGTCGTTGTCGCCGACGGCGCTCAGCTGGTCGTAGAAGTCCGGCATGGTGAACGGGAACCAGCTGATCATCACGCCGATGCCGCTCTGCGAGGTCATGTGCATTTCCGCCTTGAGCTGCCTGGCGGCGATCGCCGCATAGGACAGGAAGCTGTTCTTGTCCTTGCCGGCGTCGTCGCGGCCGTTGAGTGCGCCCTCGTTGCCCATGCCGCTGGTGATCGAGTCGCCGAAGAACTCGATCCGGCGCTTGGGCCGCGGCGGTGGCGGCAGCAGCACGGCGCCGTCATCGAGTTCCAGGCCGCGGAACCTTGTTGCGCCCTCCTCGCCCTCGGTGCGCTTGGTGACCAGGAAGCTGTGACTTCCCGGAGCCAGCTTCTGCGCCACGACATAGGTCGCCTCGCCCTGCTTTGCTTCGATGACCAGGGGCGCCGACAGGTCGCCGTCCAGGAACACGTTGAAGTAATTCCGGCCGCGCTGGTCGTCGAGCTTGATGGCGAACGAGGTGCCGGTAAAGCGCCCGGCGATCGCGCTGTTCGGCCAGGAGATCACCGGCGCGGCCGGATCCGAGAAGTCGATGCGGCCGGTGTACTGCAGTTTCGCGTCGCTCGGCGCGACGGGCGTGCCCGCCGTCGCCAGGCCGGCATGCAGCATGGCCGCGAGAACCAGTGAGAGAGTAAGACGTTTCATTGTGGCGCTTTCAGGAATGCCGGCAGCTTGTCCAGCGTGATGACCTTCGGGTGGTGGTAGATCTTGTTCTTGTGCTCGGCCGTATTGTAATAGTCGCCAGACCAGAAGTTGCTCTTGTCGCGCACCCCGGCACCGGCCCGGGCGTCGTTCCAGACCGTGAACCAGAGCCAGGGAGCGCCTTCCGCCAGCATCTTGTCGGGGTCGGGGATGTAACCCGTTTCGGTGAGGGCCACCGGCTTGGCGCCGCGGCCGATCGCCAGCGCGCGGCGGTAGGTGGCGGCCTGGGAGCCGTAGCGCTTGCCGTCGCTGTCGTCGTAGATGTCCCAGCCGACGATGTCGACCACGTCGTCGCCCGGGTACCAGGCTTCGTCCTGTCCGTTCCACACCCAGATCAGGTTGTGCAGCCCGTGTTTTTTTACCAAACGGTCAAACATGTGGCGCCACAGCAGGATGCAGGCACGGGCGGGCGACTCGCCGTCAGTGCGCGCGCGGCCCCACCAGAACCAGCCATTGCCCTGGTGGCCAGAGGCTTCGTGCAGCGGACGCCACAACACGGTGACGCCGGCGTCCGCCAGCTCTTTCAGTTCCGCCGCGACCAGGTCGATGCCCTGGTTGATCTGGCGCCAGCCCGGGCTGGCGGTATCGAGCCTGCCTTGGGCCATCGGAATGGTGAAGCCGGTGTTCTTGCCCGCATCTGGCTCGCGGACGTAGAAATTGGCCCGGTTGCGGCTGTCGGTTGCGAGCAGCGCCGGGTCGCGCCAGTGCCAGCAGAAACTCACCAGGCCACCGCGCCGGGCCCAGGCCATCGCCTCCTCGACCTGACGCAGGCCGGAGGTATTCGGTCCGTTCATCCCGGTGTTCATGAAGTCGTAACCCATCAGCGCCGGATACCTGCCGGTGTCGTCGAACACCCGCTGCGCCATGTCGACGCCGTCGTCCCAGCTCAGGTCCTGCTGGCCGGCGATGACTTGCCGGCCCCAGATGCCGTGCAGCCAGGCATGCACGGCCTGCGCATGGGCGCTGGCCTGCGGGTCCGCCAGCGCCGGGGCCCTGCTCGCGGCGAGCAGCGGCGGGCTGGCCGCCGATGCGCACAGCGCGGCCAGCCCCTTGAGCAGTTCCCTGCGTGCCGTCACAGCTTGATGGTCACCGCACGGCCATCGTAGCTGACCGACTTGTCGTAGGCATCCAGATTGCTCGCAGCCGCGGTGCCGGGACGCAGCACGCGCACGCGGATGTCGCGTTTCACCGGCATGCCCTTGTACTGGCCCACGCGCGCGCCGATGGTGACCACGCCCTTGCGGTCGTCGTAGCTGAACGGGATGCGGCTGTACTCGCCGCGCGCGTAGGCGTTGGTGACGCCGTCGTCCTCGTACAGGCTGGCCTGGCCGTCGGCCCCGGCAACCACCTGCAGCACCAGCGGCGCATCCGGCTTCTCGTCCACGTACTGGGTGACCGGCCCGGTCGGGATCACGGATCCGGCGCGCAGGAACAGCGGGATGCGCTCGCGCGGCGCCTGCACGGTGATGGTGTTGCCGCCCGTGTGGCGTTCACCGGTATCGAAGTCGACCCAGTCGCTGCCCTGCGGCAGGTAGACCTGGCGCGAGCGCGCGCCGTAGCTGGTGACCGGCGCCACCATCAGGCTGGGGCCGAACATGTACTGGTCCTTGATGTTCTTCACCCGGTCGTCATGCGGGAAGTCCATCACCAGGCCGCGCATCATCGTGCCCGAGTGATAGTGGGTGTCGGCCGCCATCGTATAAATATAGGGCATCAGGCGGTAGCGCAGCTTCAGGTAGCCGACCATGGCGTCGCGCATGCTGTCGTCGCCGGCCGCGATGTTGTAGATCTCGCGCTTGACCACCTCGCCGTGCGAGCGGAACAGCGGCGAGAAGGCGCCGAACTGGAACCAGCGCAGGTTCAGCTCGCGCCATTCCTTCATGTCTTCCGGATCGGCCTGTTTGGTGCCGGTCGCGCGGTTTTCCTGGGCCGAGCCGACGTCACCGACCTGGAAGCGCGTCTCCTGGGCGTAGCCGCCGATGTCGTGGGTCCAGTTGGGGATGCCCGACATCGAGAAGTTGACGCCGGAGGCGATCTGGTCGGCCAGGTTGTTCCAGCGGCCGACGATGTCGCCGCTCCACACCGCCACCGAATTGCGCTGGATGCCGGCAAAGCCCGAACGCGACAGGATGAACTGGCGCTTGTCCGGCTGGTCGCGGCGCAGGTTCTCGGCAAAGCCCTCGGAGTGCACCAGGCTGTAGGGGTTGAAGGTGACCTCGCCGGCGCCGTAGACGGTCGGGCCGATCAGCTGCTTGAAGTCTTCCAGGCGCGCGTTGGAGAGGATGTCCGGCTCGGTATTGTCCATCCACCAGGCGTCGAAGCCCAGGTCGACCAGCTTGTGCTTCATCTGGCGGTAGTAGATGTCGCGCGCTTCCTTCGTGTACGGGTCGTAGTGGCTGTTCTTGTAGCCCGGGCCGACCCAGTCGAGGTCGCCGTTCTCGACGTTCTTGGTCCACATATGGCCCTTGGCCGCCAGTTCCTTGTAGTTGTCGGTATTGGCGTAGAACTTGCCCCAGATGGAGAGCATGATGCGCGCGTTCTGCTTGTGCACCGCATCGACCATGCCCTTCGGGTCCGGGAAGCGTTTCTTGTCCCAGTCGTGCGAGCCCCAGCCGTCTTCCGGCCAGTAGAACCAGTCCTGCACGATGTTATCCAGCGGCCAGCCGCGCTTCCGGTATTCCGCCACGGTGTCGAGCAGCTGCTGCTGGGTCTCGTAGCGCTGGCGCGACTGCCAGTAGCCGTAGGCCCATTTCGGCATCATCGGCTGCTGCCCGGTCAGGTGGCGGTAACCGGCGATCACCCGGTCCATGCTGTCCGCGCTGATGACGTAGTAGTTGATCGCCTCGGCGATTTCCGAGGACATCGTGAGCGAATGGCGCTCCGGCTGCGGCAGCGGGTTGTTATGGGTGATGGCGATCATCCCGCTCGATACCTTCCAGTCGAGGTGCAGCTTGACCGGCTTGTTCTTCTCGAACTTGACCTCGAAGTTGTGGTACCACGGGTTCCAGCCCATGCGCCAGACATCCATCACTTCCTTGCCGTCGATGGACAGGCGCGCGTAGTCGGACGAGTACAGCTGCATCTTGTGCACGCCGGGCTTGTCGCTTACCAGGCTGCCTTCCCAGACCACGCGCGCGTCCTTGAGATCCTTGAGCGGCGGCAGCTCCTTGGGCCAGTTCTCCGCCACGTCCTTCAGGTGCTGGTAAGCGATGTCCTTTTCCTTGCGGGTGAGCGCCAGCTTGCCGTCGACGTAGTAGCGGGCGGTCAGCCCGCCGGGCTTGCCTTCGGCGTCGCGCAGGACCAGGTCGCGCGACATCCAGGCGTAGGGCGTGGCGTCGCCGAAGCGCGAGATGCTGTTGTTATCCCACAGCAGGCCGTAGTTCTTGTCCGAGACCACGAAAGGCACCGAGGCGATCATGTTGTGCTGGGCCAGCAGCACGTCTTCGCCGTTGTAGTTCATCTGCGAGTTCTGGTGCTGGCCCAGGCCATAATAGGCGTCGCGGGTGCCGTGGCTGAAGCCCTGCTTGATCGCGAAGAACGGCTTGCCGCCCACCGTGACCGGCTTCATGCTCTCGGCGTCCTGCTGCAGGATCAGCTTGCCCGCCGCGTCGAAGAAAGACACGCGCCCGTCCTTCAGGGACACCGTAGCAGAAATCCTTCCCGCCTTGAGCAGCACCGCGTCGTCCTTGCCGACCCGGGTGCCGTTCACGGTGAAGCTACAGGTGCAGGGCGTGGCGACCGTCATCAAGGAAGGCGTGAGCGCCTTGCCGGGCGCATCGAACTTCACCACCTGGATGATGTTGTCGCTCATCAGGTTCAGGCGCACCAGCTTGGCGGCGCCGCGGTCGGGCTTGACTTCGATGCCGGTGGCGGTCTTCTGGTAGCTGCCGGCGAGGGCCTGGGTGGCTGCGCACAGCAGCAGGACGGCGCTCGCCATTCGGGTGATTTGCATTGCGGGTCTCCTGGTTATCGTTTTTTATCGGTCAAGGTTCGTAGGTGCCCATCCTGACCTTCAGCACGGTAGGCAGAGCGGGCAGGTTCAGGCCGTAATCGGTCTGGTCGCCGTTCCAGTTGCGTTCCATGATCCACTTGCCGGCGGCGTCGAAGCGGCCCTCCTCCACCCGCGCATACATCGCCGGCTTGTCGCCCGCGGAGGACAGTTTTATGCGTGCGCGCTGGCCGACCAGCACGAACTCGGCGGGCCCGATCTGCGCGATCGCCACGCCGCCGCCGGGCTGTTCCGTGCCCTCGGCGTATTCGTTCTTGTCACGCAGGTACTGGCGCTCGCCGAACTGGAATTCACGGAAGGACACGGTGGCCTTCCACCCATCCAGGGCGAGGGTTTGCGGCGCGCGGTCGTCGCCCTCCGCCACCCCGTGGGTGCGGCCCTCGAAGGCCCAGCGCGCCCACAGGCGCGACATCGGCGCAAGGGCTGCATACACCTGGGCGAAGGGCTCGACCATGCGGCGGTCCGTATGCTTTGAACCGAGCGGATAATTGCTGTAGCTGGCGTAGTCGATCCCGAACGGCACGACGCCGAGGGCGCCCTTGCCGACGATCTGCCAGACGTAGCGCGCGTAGCCGGCCGCGTTACCCATCTCCGCCACCAGCAAGGCATTGTCCGGACGCTGGAAGCTATCCAGTACGGCGCCCACCTTGCCGGACTCCGGCATGTAAATGTCGGGCGCGGCGAAATCGATGTGGGGCGCGGCAGCCTTGTAGATGCCGAGCACGTCCCAGGTCGGGCCGCCGCTGGCGAAGTCGCCTTTCCACGGTGTGGCCGGCTGGCCGGGCTGGCCCGGTTCGCGCAGTGCATTGTTGACGAACATCGGCAGGTCGTAGACGGCGCGCCCGGCTTTCGCGATCTCCTCGATATAGCTGGCAATCGCCCAGGTATGGAAATACTGCTCTGCATAGTCGCCGTATACCTCGCTCCAGCTGCCCTGTGACGGGCGTCCCGCGGGTGCGGGCTGGCGGGCCAGCACCGCGCCCGGTACCGCCTGGCGGAACGCCGCTTCGGCGCGGGCACCATGGTCGCGCGCCAGGCCATAGGTGCCGACCTCATTCTCGACCTGCACCATGATCACGGTGCGCTTGCCCGCGTCGATGTTGCGCAGGTGGCGCATCAGGGCCACGAACGCCTTCCTGTCGGCGGCGAGCGTGGCTTCGCCGAAGGGCGACAGGCAGTAGCTGGCCTTGCCTTCCTGGTCGCGCATGCGCGGGAAGCGCGCGTTGTCGAATTTGACCCATTCCGGCGTATAGGCCGGGCCGGTGTTCTTCCAGGTGCCGAACCACAGCAGCACCAGGCGCTTGCCATGCGCCCTGGCCTGGGCCACCAGGGTATCCACGTAACTGAAGTCGAAGCGCCCTTCTTTGGGCTCCACCTGTTCCCAGGCGACCGGAATCGCCAGCGTGTTCGCTTGCGCATCATTGAGCGCGGCCCAGACCTTGGGCAGGGCTGCCGGGTAATTGCTGGAGTTGTGGGCCTGGCCGCCCAGGATCAGGAAGGGTGCACCGTCCACCAGCAGCGCGTGGCGCCCCTCTCGTTCCACCATGCGCGGCAGATCGGCATCGGCTGCGCCGGCTGGCGCCACCTGCAAAAGCTGCACCAGCGCCAGCGTTGCTGCCAGCTTCCTGAATCGGTTCATGCTGTCTCCTGTCGGGCCCTTGCAGGGCTTCTCAATCGGTATTGGGTCGGCAGTTCGTGCCAGCATCGTAAGTCAGCCGTACACAGCATTGCAAGCAAAATGTTCACGCTAACATATCAGTGCCGATATGCTTGCCGCTGTTTGCCTCGGAAAAACTTATCCGGCAACCGGATTAGCAGTGAGGAGCAGCATGCTTATGCCGGCCAGAGGGTGCTTCAGTCAAGCTGGATTCGACCTCACTGCACTGGATGAATCCACCTTGCGGGGCGATTCGCGTATCGAGCGCAAGAAAAATTTTCAAGTGATGAAATCGATTTCTTGACCTTGCGCAATCTATTGCGTACTGTATAGAGATGGTGTGACATCGATTGCAGTGATACAGACGCCTGGCGGCGGATCGCACCCTCCGGTAATTCGATCGCCAGCGCGTTTCGCATGTCGCCACGTGGCCACTTCGCCGCATTAAGTGTTGTGCATTAACAAAACTTACAGGCTCGTCAGGTTTCGGCTGTAAATTTATGGTAGCGTACAACATCCAGTGTTAGCAGGGGCGTCGATGCAGTCGCGGCGCATGGCGGCCTGGCAAATAAAAAAATTACCTACATCAGGAGACAACGTGAGGAAGTTCCAGAAAACAGCGATCGCTGCAGCGGTCGCGCAGATCGCCGTCGTCTATAGCGGCGCAGCATGGGCCCAGACCACCAATACCAGCGCCGAGGAGCCGGTCGTCCCTGCGACGGCGGTGGTCAAGGTGTCCGGCCAGCGCGCAGCGCTGCAATCGGCCCAGAAACTCAAGCAGAATGCCGACGAAGTGGTCGACTCGATCGTCGCCGAAGACATCGGCAAGCTCCCGGACCGTTCGGTCACCGAGGTGCTGCAGCGTATCGCGGGCGTCACCATGGACCGCAACATGCCGGGCGACCCGAATCGCCAGGCCGTCGAAGGTTCCGGCATCTCGGTGCGCGGCCTGACCTACGTGCGCTCGGAAGTCAACGGCCGCGATGCATTCTCGGCCGGCGGCGGCCGCTCGCTCGGCTTCGCCGACGTGCCGCCGGAGCTGATGGCCGGCGTCGACGTCTACAAGAACCCGTCCGCGGAACAGGTTGAAGGCGCCCTCGCCGGTCTGGTCAACCTGCGCACGGCCATGCCGTTCGACTTCAAGGGCCTCAAAGGCTCGCTGGGCGCGTCGCAAACTTATTCCGAGCTGAACAAGGCCAAGGGTCCGACCGGCACCGTGCTGCTGTCGAACCGCTGGAACACCCCCATCGGTGAGCTCGGCGCCCTGGTCAATTTCGCCTACGCGAAGAACCCGACCCGTACCGACGCGATCGGCATCGATCCGTACTTCCCGCACGTGAATTCCCGCAATCCGGCCCAGTACAACCGCGACGCGACCAAATGGCTGCCGCTCGGCGGCGGCCTGCGTTCGCAGGACTTCGAGCGCGTGCGCCGCGGCGACTATGCCGCGTTCCAGTGGCGTCCGACCCGCGACGTGACGGCTGGCCTGACCTATTTCAAGACCGATTACCAGGAAGACCTGAGCGAGCGCGTGGTCGCCTCGTCCGAAGACAAGTGGTACCAGCAGGTCGCCGGCGCCGACACCGTCTATGACGACAAGGGCGCCTTCCAGAGCGGCACGATCGCGAACCCGAGCTACGGCGGCTCGCCGTTCAACAGCTCGCGCCGCATCAACCAGCGCACCTCCGGCACGCGCGACCTCGCGCTGAACGTGCAATGGCGCGTGACGCCGGACCTGACCTGGACCAATGACATCCAGCACGTCCGTTCCACCACCGAGGGCTTCGACGCCGACGTCTCGACCGGCTTCATCCTGCCGAACCAGTCGATGGACCTCAGGGGCAGCATTCCGAAGATCGGCCTCGGCTCGGCGCAGTTCATGGCCGACCCGAAGAACTACTACTGGGCCTATACCCAGGAAGCGCTCGACCGCGCCAAGGCCGAGCAGAAGACCTGGCGCAGCGACATCAAGTTCTCCTTCGACGATCCGGTGCTGCGCGACATCCGCTTCGGCGTGCGCATGGCTGACCGCGAAGGCGAGAACAACAAGGCGCAGAAGTTCTACAACTGGTCGTCGATTACCTTCCCGTGGATGGAAGGCTGGCAGATTCCGGGCGTCGCACGCCTGAGCGACCCGCGCTTCTCGGGCGGCACCGAACTGGCGCAGATCGACAATTTCTTCGGCGGCAAGGTATCGATCCCGGCGATGCTGTATCCGACCGATGCGCTGGCACGCGACTTCCCGAACGGCTGGACCAAGCTGCACGGCTACCACACCATCCTGTGCCAGGAGCAGGCGGCCGCCCAGGGCTGGGGCACCTGCGACACCTGGAAACCGTCCACCTTCGACACGCCGTCGGCACGCAACCTGCAGACCGAGAAGACCCGCGCCGCCTACACGCAGCTGCGCTTCGGCTTCGACGACCTCAAGTATCCGATCGACGGCAACATCGGCGTCCGCTACGTGAAGACGACGAACACCACGAACGGCTACATCGCGTATGACCCGACCAATGTCAGCATTCCGGGCGACGTGCCGGTGGAAGGCGTGAATACGCTGGTCAACATCGCCAAGTTCGAGACCCCGCGCAGCACGGATACCGGCTACCACAACTGGCTGCCGAGCCTGAACCTGCGCATGAAGGTCAGCGACCAGCTGCAGTTCCGTTTCGCCTGGGCCAAGGCGATGTCGCGTCCGGACTTTAACCAGTTGCAGTCGCTGACCACCCTGACCTCGCCGGCGAACCAGCTGACGATCAAGGATCCGGTCACGCTCGCGGACCAGCGCGTCGTCTTCAGCGGCAACAACCTGACCGGCACCAGCGACGGCAACCCGCTCCTGAGGCCGACCACCGCGACCAACATCGACCTGACCGCCGAGTGGTATTTCGCGCCGGGCGGATCGCTGACCTTCTCGGCCTTCGACAAGGACATCAAGAACATCGTCGTGAACACCACCTACGGTTACACGGTGAAGGATGTCAACGGCCAGGACCGGACCTTCGCGGTCACCCATCCGATCAACGGCGCCCACGGCTTTGCCCGCGGCTTCGAGATCGCCCACCAGCAGTACTACGACTTCGTGCCTGACTGGCTGCGCGGTATCGGCACCCAGGCCAGCTGGACCTATGTGTCGAGCGAGCGCAAGCTGGACAAGCCGGTGCCGGCCGCGTTCTGCGCGGGCAGCGACCAGTCGAACATGAACCTGTCGATCAACGGCTGCGACACCGACGGCCGCCCGTTCGGCAACACGCCGCTGCAAGGCCTGTCGCGTCACACGGTCAACTTCGCGGTCATGTACGAAAAGAACGGCCTGTCGGCGCGCCTGGCGTATAACTGGCGCTCGCGTTACCTGGTTGCCGTCAACACCTGGGGCAGCCGCGGCAACAACGGCCTGAACACGAATCCGGACGCCGGCTCACGCTTCCTGATCCCGACGCCGAACAACGACCAGGCCTACGGCCTGCCGCTGTGGCAGGACGACTACGGCCAGCTGGACGGTTCGATCTTCTACGACTTCACGGACAAGTTCCGTATCGGCCTGGAAGCCCAGAACCTGAACAACGCCAAGACGCGCCAGGTCATGCAGCAGCACGCCGGCATGTTCACCCGCCAGCTGTTCATGAGCGGTCCGCGCTACACGATCCGGGCGCAGTACTCGTTCTAAGCCGCGCTTCCCGGTTCGGTAAGTTCGTCTCTCCTGAAGTCGCGGTACCGCCATGCGGTCCGCGGCTTTTTTTATCCTCCGTTCCCCCACTTTTCTCAGACAAGGAGCATCCCCATGCAAATCCAAGGCGACATGATCATCGGCAGGCGCAGCGTGCGCGGCGCCGCAGGCGTCGTTCACGCCATCGACCCGGCGCGCCACGCCACCCTCGAACCGGGCTTCGGCCTGGCCTCCAGCGCAGAGCTGGACGCGGCCTGCGCGCTGGCCGAGCAGGCCTTCGACAGCTACCGCGCCCTGCCCCTCGAGCGGCGCGCCGCTTTTCTGGAGGCCATCGCCGCACGCATCCTCGACCTCGGCCCCGCCCTGATCGAGCGCGCCGGCCTTGAATCGGGCCTGCCGCAGGCCCGCCTGGAGGGCGAGCGCATGCGCACCGTCAACCAGCTGCGCCTGTTCGCCAAGGTGGTCCGCGACGGCCACTTCCTGGCGGCGACGCTCGATTCGGCCCTGCCCGAGCGCACGCCGCCGCGCCCGGACCTGCGCATGCGCAAGATCCCGCTGGGCCCGGTCGCGGTCTTCGGCGCCAGTAACTTCCCGCTCGCCTTCTCGGTGGCCGGCGGCGATACCGCGTCAAGCCTGGCAGCCGGCTGCCCGGTGGTGGTCAAGGCCCACAACGCCCACCTCGGCACCTCGGAACTGGTGGCCCGGGCGGTGCAGCAGGCAGCCATCGACTGCGACATGCCGGAAGGCGTGTTCTCGATGCTGATTGGCGAAGGCAGGACCATCGGCGCCGCGCTGGTGGCCCATCCCGCGATCAAGGCGGTGGGCTTCACCGGTTCGCGCCAGGGCGGCCTTGCCCTGATGCGCACAGCTAGCGCACGCCCGGAACCGATTCCCGTGTATGCCGAAATGAGCAGCGTCAACCCCTTCTTCCTGCTGCCGAACGCGCTCGAGGGCAAGGCTGCCCCGCTGGCGCAAGGCTTCGTCGATTCGCTCACGCTCGGCGTCGGCCAGTTCTGCACCAATCCGGGCCTGGTGGTCGGCCTGGAGGGTGAGGCCTTCAATGCATTCAGCGTAGCGGCTGCGGAGGCCCTCCAGCTCAAGACCGCCGGCACCATGCTCACCCCCGGCATCCACAAGGCCTATGTCGAGGCGATCGAAGCCCGCTCCGCCGTGCCGGGCGTCCAGCTGCTGGCGCGCGGCGCGGCAGCCGGCGCGGAAGGCCCGGCATGCGCAGCGCAGCCCGCCCTGTACGGCTGCGACGCCGCCACCTTCCTCGCCACCCCTGCGCTGGAAGAAGAGATCTTCGGCCCGGCCGCGGTGATGGTGCGCTGCCGCGACGAAGCCGAGCTGCTGGCCGTGGCCGGCCACGTGGAGGGCCAGCTGACCGCGACCGTCCACGCGACGGCGGCGGACAGCGCACTGGCGGCAAGCCTGCTGCCCCTGCTCGAGCGCAAGGCCGGCCGCATCCTGTTCAACGGCTTCCCGACCGGCGTCGAGGTGTCGCACGCCATGGTGCACGGCGGCCCCTTCCCCGCCACCTCGGACAGCCGCACGACCTCGGTCGGCGCCACCGCGATCGACCGTTTCCTGCGTCCGGTGTGCTACCAGGCCGTACCAAGCGAACTGCTGCCGGAAGCGCTGCGCGACGACAATCCACTGGGCCTGGCCCGGGTGGTCGACGGGGTATTGAAGACCGCTGGCTGAACGGCGCAGTTGTAGGGTGGGCGGGTCTTCCCGCCCACGCGGTGATAGGTGGCTTCTAAATAGGCGCACGGGCTGCAGCACCGTGATTTGAACGCGTGGGCTTCGTCGGTGAGGCCACTGGCCTCACCGACCCCGCCCACCCTACAAAAGTCCAAGGCCAAATCAAAAAGCCAGACGCATGCGCCTGGCTTTTTTACATTCAACGGCAGCGCGCCAGCGCCGCCTGGATCAACGACGGCCGGTCCGGGTCGCCACGTCCAGCCACACCGCCAGGGTCAGGATCAGGCCCTTGACGATCATCTGCCAGTAGGTATCGACGTCCAGCATCGACATGCCGTTGTCCAGGCTGGCCATCACCAGGGCGCCCACCAGCGCGCCGTGCACGGTGCCGGCGCCACCGCGCATCGAGGTGCCGCCGATGAAGCAGGCGGCGATCACGTCCAGCTCGGCCGACATGCCGGCCGAGGGCGAACCGGCTGCCAGGCGCGCAGTGTTGATCAGGCCGGCCAGTGCGCACATCAGGCCCATCAGGCCGAAGATCCACAGCTTCACGGCGCGCACGTTGATGCCCGACAGGCGCGTCGCTTCCATATTGCTGCCGACGGCGTAGATGCGGCGGCCAAACACGGTCTGGCGTGCGATGTAGCTGAACACGCCCAGCAGGACCAGCAGGATCAGCACCGGGAGCGGGATGCCTTCGTAGCTGTTGAAGGTGGTGATCAGGCCAGCCAGCACCACGCCGATGATGGCCACCCGCGCCACGCTGCGCCACAGCGGCATGACCGGAAGATTGTGGCGCGCCTGGCTGGCACGCTGGCGCCAGGCCAGCACGCAGGCCAGCACGAACAGGCCGGCGCCGAGCAGCATGCCGAAGCTTGGCGGCAGGTAGGCCTGGCCGAGCTGCTCGAACTCCGGCGAAATCGGCGCGATGGTGGTGCCGTCGGTGAGCCCCAGCACGATGCCGCGGTAGGCCAGCATGCCCCCCAGCCCGACAATGAATGACGGTATCCCCGCATAGGCTGTCAGGTAGCCGTTCAGGAAGCCGAGCAGCATGCCGCCCGCCAGCACGATCGCCATCGAGATCGGTAGCGGCAGGTGGTGGACCACGTCAAGCACCGCCGCCAGCCCGCCCAATAGCCCGAGGAGCGAACCGATCGACAGGTCGATCTCGCCGGCGATGATGACGAACACCATGCCGCAGGCCAGGATGCCGGTCACCGACATCTGGCGCATCAGGTTGGACAGGTTGCGCGCGGAGGTGAAGCCGCCGTCGGTCTTCCAGCTGAAGAAGGCCCAGATGATGGCGATCGCGACCAGCAGGGCCAGGATTTTATACTGCGTGAAAATCTGCTTGAAGCTGATTCCCGTGTTTGTCGCCGCCCGTGCCGCGCCGCCCTGGGCCGCCACTGGTGCGTGTACTTTGTCTAGCATCATTTCACCTGTCCGATTGCAGCGCCCAACACCATTTCCTGGGTCAGGCCTTGATTAAGGAAATTCCCACGCAGCTTGCCCTCGCCCATCACCAGCACCCGGTCGGAGACCCCGAGCACCTCGGCCAGTTCGGACGACACCATGATGATCGAGATTCCCTGGGCGGCCAGTTCGAGGATCAGCTTGTAGATCTCGAACTTGGCGCCGACGTCGACACCGCGGGTCGGCTCGTCGAGGATCAGCACCTTCGGCTGGGTCAGCAGCATCTTGGCCAGTACCGCCTTCTGCTGGTTGCCGCCCGAGAGCGCCGTGATCGGCAGCGCCGGGCTGGCGGTCTTGAGCGCCAGGCGGCGGATCTGCTCGCCCACCTCGCGCGCTTCCAGGCCCTCGTCGATGCGCGAGAGCTTCGAGAAGCGGTCCAGCACCGACAGGGTGATGTTCTCGCCCACCGACAGGTCGCGCACGATGCCGTGCTGCTTGCGGTCTTCCGGCACAAGGGCGAAGCCCGTCCCGATCGCCTTGAGCGGTGTCGAGGTGTCGGCGCGCTGGCCGTTCAGCCACACCTCACCCTCGTAGGCGCCTTCGTAGGAGCCGTAGATGGCGGTGACGAGCTCGGTGCGGCCCGCGCCCACCAGGCCGGCGATCCCGAGGATCTCGCCGCGGCGCAACTCGAGCGACACGTCGTCGACCTTCTTGCGCTGCGGCTGGTCCGGATCCCAGCAGGTGATGTGGCGCGCCTCCATCACCACCTCGCCCACCTCGTGCGGGAGCGATGGATACAGCTGGTTCATCTCGCGCCCGCACATCTGGGCAATGATGCGGTCCACGTTCATCTGCTGCATCGGCGTGGTGGCGATGTGCTTGCCGTCGCGGATCACCACGATGGTGTCGCAGATCGCAGCGACTTCCTCGAGCTTGTGCGAGATGTAGACGCAGGCCACGCCCTTGGCCTTGAGGTCGCGGATGATCTCGAGCAGGACGTCGATCTCGCTGGCCGTCAGCGAGGCCGAGGGTTCGTCCAGGATCAGGAGGCGCGCCTGCTTGTTCAGGGCCTTGCCGATCTCGATCAGCTGCTGGTGGCCGCCGCCGTAGTTCTTCACGGGCAGCACCACGTTGACGTCGGGGAGCTTCAGCTCGCGCAGGATTTCCTCGGCGCGGCGGTTCATGGCCGGGTAATCGAGGCGCCCGCCCGGCAGGGTCAGTTCGTTACCGAGGAAGATGTTCTCGGCCACGGACAGTTCGGGCACCAGCATCAGTTCCTGGTGGATGATGATGATGCCGGCGTCCTCGGTCTCGCGCACCGAGCGCGCCCGCAGCGGCTGGCCGTCGAGCAGGATCTCGCCGTCCCAGCTGCCGTGCGGGTAGACCGCCGACAGGACTTTCATCAGGGTGGACTTGCCGGCGCCGTTCTCGCCGCACAGGCCGATGCACTCGCCGGGACGGATCGCCAGGTCGATCCCGTCGAGCGCGGGGACACCGTCGAATCGCTTCGCGATGCCCTTCATTTGGAGAAGATAGGGTGACATTCAAGACTCGTTCATGCGCGCCGCCACGCCGGTCATGTCCGACCGGCGCGGCTGGCGCAAAGTGCCGACAGTTGGCGAATTACTTGCCGGCCAGCTGTGCCTGGGTGTAGAAGCCGTCCTTGACCAGCAGGTCGACGTTCGACTTGTTCAGCAGGACAGGCTTGAGCAGCAGGCTGTCGACGTTCTTGACGCCGTTGTGCATCTGGGCGTTGTAGGCCGGCTTCTGGTTGCGCACCAGCTGCACCGCCACGTTGGCCGCGTTCGATGCCAGGGCGCGCAGCGGCTTGTAGACGGTCATGGTCTGGGTGCCGGCGATCACGCGGCGCACCGCCGCCAGGTCGGCATCCTGGCCCGACACCACCACCTTGCCTGCCAGCTTCTGGGCCGCCAGCGCCTGGATCGCGCCGCCGGCGGTGCCATCGTTGGAGGCGACCACGGCATCGATCTTGTTGCCGCTCGCGGTCAGCGCGTTCTCGACGATGGCCATCGCTTCGGAAGCGCTCCAGTCCTTGACCCATTGCTTGCCGACGATCCTGACGTCGCCCTTGTCCACCAGCGGCTGCAGCACCTTCATCTGGCCTTCGCGCAGGATCTTGGCGTTGTTGTCGGTCGGGGCGCCGCCCAGCAGGTAGTAGTTGCCCTTCGGCTTGAGGTTGACCAGCGACTGCGCCTGCAGCTCGCCGACCGCCTTGTTGTCGAACGAGACGTAGGCGTCGACGTCGGCATTCAGGATCAGGCGGTCATACGACACCACCTTGATCTTGGCCTTCTTCGCCTCGCGGATGGCGTTGTTCAGCACCGTGGCGTTGTAGGGAACGATCACCAGGACGTCCACGCCGCGCGAGATCAGGTTTTCGATCTGGGCGATCTGGCGCTGCTCGCTGGCGTCGGCCGACTGTACGTACACCTTGGCGCCCAGTTTCTGGGCGGCGGCCGTGAAGTAATCGCGGTCGCGCGCCCAGCGCTCCAGGCGCAGGTCGTCGATCGAGAAACCGATCTTGGGATTGGTGGCGTCCGCGTGGGCAACGCCGACGCCGCCGGTGAACAGCATGGCGCAAGCCAGGCTGACGGCCTTGATCATCTTTTTCATTTGTTACGTCTCCTATTGATTTCTTATGTTGCCTTGCGGTCCAGCGCTGCAGCGGCTCCTGCCATTCTGATCAAAATCCCGCCGCCGCGCCAGCCCGTTTCAACCTTAGTGGTTATGGCGCGGCATGTCGTGGCCCACGCCCCGATAAGGCAGCGCCAGTTCCATACAGGCGCCGGTATGCAGCTGACCCACGGTGGCGCGGTAGATCTGCTGCCACGGCGTCTGGTTCGGCGGGATCGCCGGCGGGTCGTCCCTGCGGCGTGCGTCCATCTCTTCGCTTGATATCAGCACGTCGCAGCGTCCCGCGTTCAGGTCCACGCGCACGATGTCACCGGTGCGCAACAGCGCCAGGTTGCCGCCGGCCGCGCTCTCGGGCGAGGCATTCAGGATCGACGGGCTGTCCGAGGTGCCGGACTGGCGGCCGTCGCCCAGGGTCGGCAGCGCCATGATGCCGCGCTTGATCAAGGCATCGGGCGGCTGCATGTTCACCACCTCGGCCGAACCGGGCCAGCCGATTGGGCCGGAGCCGCGGATCACCAGCATGGTCCGCTCGTCGATCTCGAGTGCCGGATCGTTGATGCGGTGATGGTAGTCGTCCGAACCGTCGAACACGACCACGCGGCACTCGAAGCGGTTTTCCGCGCCGGGCTCCGACAGGTAGCGCTCGCGGAAAGCCGGGGAGATCACGCTGGTCTTCATGATGGCGAAGTCGAACAGGTTCCCCTTCAGCACCATGAAGCCGGCGCTGTGCTTGAGCGGATCGGCAAACGGGCGGATCATCTCGCGGTCCCAGCTTTCCTTGTCCACCAGGTTCTCGGCCATGATCTTGCCGGTGACGGTCGGCCGCTGCGAGCGCAGCAGGCCCTGCTGCTCGAGCTCCCACATGATGGCCGGCACGCCGCCGGCGCGGTGGAAGCGCTCGCCCAGGTATTTGCCGGCCGGCTGCATGTTGAGCAGCAACGGCACGTCGTAGCCGTATTCCATCCAGTCTTCCGGCGTGATCTCGACGCCGGCGTGGCGCGCCATGGCGACGATGTGGGGCTGGGCGTTGCTGGAGCCGCCGATCGCCGCGTTGACCACGATCGCGTCCAGGAAGGCCTCGCGCGTCAGGATGGTCGAGGGACGGACGTCTGCATGGGCCAGTTCGACGATGCGGCGGCCGGTGTCGTAGGCCATCTGACCGCGTTCGCGGTACGGGGCGGGAATCGCCGAGCAACCGGTCAAGGACATGCCGAGCGCTTCGGCCACGGCGTTCATGGTCGAGGCGGTGCCCATGGTGTTGCAGTGGCCGGCGGACGGCGCCGAGGCAGTCGCGATCTGAATGAATTTCTCTTCATCGATCTCGCCGGCTGCCAGGCGCTTGCGCCCCTTCCACACGGCGGCGCCGGAACCGGCCAGTTCGCCTTCGAACCAGCCGTCCAGCATCGGGCCGCCCGACAGCACGATGGCCGGGATGTCGACCGTGGCCGCTGCCATCAGCTGGGCCGGAGTGGTCTTGTCGCATCCGGTGGTCAGCACCACCGCGTCGATCGGGTAGCCGTGCAGGATCTCGACCAGGCCCAGGTAGGCCAGGTTGCGGTCCAGCGCCGCGGTCGGGCGGCGACAGTTCTCGAAAATCGGGTGCAGCGGGAATTCCATCGGGATGCCGCCGGCGTCGCGGATGCCGTCGCGCACGCGCTTGGCCAGGTCCAGGTGGATGCGGTTGCAGGGCGCGATGTCGCTGCCGCTCTGGGCGATGCCGATGATCGGCTTGCCCGAGCGCAGCTCGTCCGGGGTAATCCCGTAGTTCATGAAGCGCTCCAGGTAGAGCGCGGTCATGTCGATCCGCTCGGGGTTGTCGAACCAGTCCTGGGAGCGGAACCGGCGTGGCTTCTGTTGTTGGTCGTCGTGATTCATGTTCTCATTTCTCCAGCCGCAAGAGGCGCTGCGGCAGTCCCGGGGTCTGCACGCGGAAGCTGAACAGGCCGCCGGCCAGCGGCTGCGCCGCCAGTTCTTCGTTCGACAGGCCCTTGCGGGCGGTGGTGGCGTAGACCGTGCGCAGGTCCTCGCCGCCGAAGGCCAGCTTGGTGACGTTGGCGCAAGGGAAGCGTACTTCGCCGACTTTGCGCCCTTGCGCGTCGAAGCGGTCGATGCGCCAGCCGCCGAAGGTGGCGATCCACACGCAGCCATCCGCGTCCACAGCCATGCCGTCCGGATAACCGCCGTCCTGCAATTCCACGAAGGGGCGCTTGTTCGACAGGCTGCCGTCCGCCGCCCGGTCGAAGGCGTAGGTGCGCTTTTCCAGGGTGTCCGTGTGGTACAGGGTGCGCCCGTCGGGGCTCAGCGCCGGGCCGTTGGTGATGACGTAGCCGTCGTCGTGGCGTTCGGCCTTGCTGCCGTCGAAGCGGTACAGCGCGCCGGTGGGCTGCTCCTCGGCATCGTCCATCGAACCGAACCACAGCGCGCCGTCGGCGTCGACGTGGCCGTCGTTGAAGCGGTTGCCCGGTACCTCGGCCTCCACCGCCAGCAGCGGCGCGAAGGCGCCGGTCTCTTCATGGAAGCGGTACAGGCCGTCGTCCAGCGAGCAGACCATGCCGCCGTCGCCGGCGCGCACGATGAAGCTGACCTGGCCCGGTGCATCCCAGCTCCGCTGGTTTGCGCCATCGGCGTCGCAGCGATGGACGCGCCGGCCCTTGATGTCGACGAACCAGACCTGCGCGCCGGCGGCGTCCCACAGGACGCCCTCGCCCAGCGTGGCGCCGACCTGCCACAGGCAGGCCGGGCTGCTTGCGATGTCGTTCGGACCGCTCATGCGCCGTACCAGCCCGCGTCGACGAAGTATTCGCGGCCGCTGCAATGGCGCGCGTTGTTCGAGGCCAGGAACAGGGCCAGCGCGGCCACGTCCTGCATCTCGACGCGCTCCGGGATGCACTGGCCGGCCAGGATGCGCGCCTCTTCTTCCTCGGTATGCCACAGCGCCTGCTGGCGCGGGGTGCGTACCGCCCCCGGCACCACGGTGTTGGCGCGGATGCCGTACTTGCCGACATCGCGCGCCAGCGCGCGGGTCATGCCTTCGATGCCGGCCTTGGCCGTCATGTACAGGTGCAGCTGGGTGTGCGGCAGGTGCCAGGAGATCGAGCCGAAGTTCAGGATCACCCCGTCGCGTCGCGCTTTCATGCCCGGCAGGACAGCCTGGGTGCAGAAGAACTTGTGGCGCAGGTTGACGTTCATGCGGCTTTCCCAGTACTCCGGGGTGACGTCCTCGATCTCGTGGCGGTCGTCGTTCGCCGCGTTGTTGAGCAGGATGTCGACGCCGCCGAGTTCTTCCTCGATGGCGGCGAACACGGACTTGAGCTGGTCCAGGTCGGTCAGGTCGCAGCGCATGAACTTCGGCGGGTGCCGGGAAGCGGCCAGGCTGGCCTCCAGCTGGCGCGATGCATCCTCGGCGATGTCGAGGAAGATCACGCGCGCGCCCTGCCCGGCGAAGGCCGTGGTCAGCTCGCTGCCGATGCCGCTGCCGCCGCCGGTGATGACGACGCGCTTGTCTTTCAGGTCGGGATAGGACGCGTAGGCGAATTCTTGTTGTTTGTTGTCAGACATGAAAATCTCGTGAGGGAATGGCGTCCTAGCGGGCGCCGGCGGCAGCCAGCAGGCCGCGCCGCGCCAGGTTGTTGTAGAGGGCCCGTACGCCGAAGGTCCAGGGTTCGATGCCGTCGCTGCGCTGGACCGTGTTGACCAGCGTGCCGAGCGAGGGCGTGGAGATGCTGACGCGATCCCCGAGGTGGTGGGTGAAGCCTTTGCCCGGCGCGTCGCGGTCCTTGATCGGCGAGAACATCGTGCCGAGGAAGAGCATGAAGCCGTCCGGGTACTGGTGGTGGGCACCGCAGGTCTGGCCGACCAGGTCGAGCGGATCGCGGCTGATCTCGCGCATGCGGCTGTGGCCCGCCAAGGTGAAGCCGTCGTCCAGGCCTTCGATCAGCATGCCCACTTCGGCTTCGCGCAGGGTATCGAGCGAGAAGCCGCCGTCGAACAGGCGGATGAAGGGGCCGATCGCGCAGGAGCCGTTGTTGTCCTTGGCCTTGCCCAGGAGCAGAGCGCTGCGGCCTTCGATGTCGCGCAGGTTGACGTCGTTGCCGAGCGTGCCGCCGACCACCAGGCCGCGGCTGTTCACGGCCAGCACGATTTCCGGTTCCGGGTTGTTCCAGTGGGATGCCGGGTGCAGGCCGACCTCCGCGCCATGGCCGACCGCCGACATCGGCTGCGACTTGGTGAACACCTCGGCATACGGCCCGATGCCCACTTCCATGTACTGCGACCACAGGCCGCGGCTGGACAACTCGTCCTTCAGGCGCAGCGCGGCCTCGGAGCCCGGCTCGATCTGCGACAGGTTGGTGCCGATCGAGGCCTGCAGCTGGGCGCGCAGTTCGCCGGCGCGCCCGGGATCGCCCTTGGCCTGCTCTTCGATCACGCGCTCCAGCAGGCTGACCGCGAAGGTCACGCCGCAAGCCTTGATCGCCTGCAGGTCGCAGGGAGCGAGCAGCCTGACGTCCTGGTCCGCTTCGCCGCTGGCCGCCGCCTGCACCAGCGCCAGGGCGTCACCCAGGTCTTCGCCTTCGGCGCCGCGCACGATGGCCAGCATGTCGTCGCGCTCGAACAGCTCGGCCACCGTGGCGGCGTGCCGCGTGATGTCGACCAGGCGGCCGCGGCGTACCGCCACCACGGCGGGGCCGTCGACTGGCGCGCCGCGCCAGACGCGGCCGACCAGCAAAGCGTCGTTCAGGTCGGCGGGCAGCAGATTGGTTTCTTGTTTCATGATCTTTCTCTTTTCCTTATGCCACGGTGAGGGTCGCCTTCTTGAGGTCGACGCTGTTCGGTCCCACGAAGATGCTGAACGTGCCCGGTTCGACGACGCGCTTCATGTCGGCGTTGAAGAACCACAGGTCGCTCGGCTTGATGTCGAAGTCCAGGGTACGGCTGGCGCCCGGCTCCAGGCTGACGCGCTGGAATCCCTTCAGCTCCAGCAGTGGCCGGGTCACCGAGCTGACCTCGTCGCGGATATACAGCTGCACGACCTCGTCGCCGCGCAGCTTGCCCACGTTGCGAACGTCCACCTGGACCCGGGTACTGCCGTTCACCCCGATGCGCGCCTGCGTCAGGCGCGGCGCCGAGATCTCGAAACGGGTATACGACAGGCCGTAGCCGAACGGGAACAAGGGCGTGGTCACGCCGTCGATGTAGCCGCGCCGGGTGCTCGGCTTGCGGTTGTAGTACATCGGCAGCTGGCCCGGGTCGCGCGCGATCGTGACCGGCAGCTTGCCGCCCGGGTTGGCGCGGCCGAACAGCAGGTCGGCCACGGCATGGCCGGTTTCCTGGCCCAGGTACCAGCATTCGAGCAAGGCGCCGGCGCGTTCGGCCAGCAGCTTGGCCGAGAGCGGACGGCCGTTCAGCAGCAGCACCACGGTTGGTTTGTTCAGCGCAAAGATGGCGCGCGCCAGGTCGTTCTGCTGGCCGAGCAGGTCCAGCGTGATGCGGTCGCCCAGGTGGTGGTCGGCCCAGGCTTCGCGCGCGGTCATCTCGTTGTCGCCCAGGACCATGACGATGGTGTCGGCCGACCTGGCGGCTTCCACGGCATCCTGGATCAGGCGCGCGTTGACTTCCGGCTTGGTAAATTCGATCTCGTCCTTGCCCCAGATGCGCTGTTCGGTCAGGCGCACGCCCTCGCGGTAGTCGAACGAGAAGCCCTGGGCGCGCGCTTCCTTCTCCAGCGCCTCGTGGATCGAGACCACGTGGCGCGGGATATCGGAATAGCCGCCGATCGGGGTGTCCTTCGCGTGGGTGCCGAGCAGCAGCATCTTGCCGACCCGGTTCGGCTGCAGGGGCAACAGGCCCTTGTCGTTCTTCAGCAGCACCGCGCTGCGTCGCGCCGCTTCGCGCGCCAGTTCGATCGCATCCGGGGTGGCGGTCAGGGCCTCGGCCCGGGCCGCGTCCGCGTACGGGTTCTCGAACAGCCCGGCGTCGAACTTCAGCTTCAGGATACGGCGCACGCTGGCGTCGATCTCCTTGACCGAGATCCGGTTTTCGCGGACCAGTTCGGCCAGCGTCAGGTAGCCCAGCGGATCCGGGGTCTCGACGTCGACGCCGGCCTTGACCGCCTGCAGCGCAGCCTCCTTGTCGCTGGCGGCCAGGCTGTGGCGCGTGACCAGTTCCTTGACTCCCATGTAGTCCGACACCGTCGCGCCCTGGAAGCCCCACTCCTTGCGCAGGACGTCGGTCAGGAGCCAGCGGCTGGCGTGCGACGGCAGGCCGTCGATCTCGTTATACGAGGGCATCACCGCCGCAATCTTCGTTTCCTTGATGATCTTCTCGAAAGGCGGGAAGAAATCCTCGCGCAGAGTGCGCTCGCCCACGTGGGCCGGACCGATATTGGTGCCGCTCTCGGGCTGGCCGTGGCCGGTCATGTGCTTGAGGGTCGCATGCACCTTGTCGGCCGCCAGCGGCAGGGTCTCGCCCGAGAAGCCGATCACGGCCGCCTTGCCCATCACGCCGCACAGGTGCGGATCTTCGCCATAGGTTTCCTCGATGCGGCCCCAGCGCGGATCGCGCGCCACGTCGACCACCGGCGCCAGCGCCAGGTTGGCGCCGCGCGCACGCATCTCGCGCGCCGCCACCGAAAACACTTGCGTCACCAGGGCCGGGTCGAAGCTCGAGGCCAGGCCGATCGCCTGCGGGAAGCAGGTCGCCTCGCGTGCCGTGTAGCCGTGCAACGCTTCCTCGTGCATCAGCACCGGAATGCCCAGGCGGGTGCGTTCCACTGCCCATTTCTGCACCGCGTTCACGTACTCGGCGGTCTCGCGCGGACCGCGGTTGGCGGTCGCGCCCGAATTGCCGGCCACGTTGGCGTCCCGGCCCAGCAGGCGGTCGGACGGGCGCGCCAGCATGCCCATGCCGTTTGGGTAGGCGGCCTGCGCCTTCTCCATCGAAAAACTGCTGTCCTGGTTCTGCACGCCCGGCTTCTTCTGCCACAAGCATTGCATCTGAACGATCTTTTCTTCCAGCGTCATGCGCCGCAGCAGGTCTTCGACCCGCGCATTGACCGGTGCACCTGCCTGCTTGTACAGCGGCACGCCGCCCTGCCCGCCCTTGGGGGCCGCTGCGGCGAGGGCCGGGACGCTGCCCAGGCCCGCCATGCCAGCCATGCTCCCTACCGAGGCCAGGAATTCCCTGCGTTTGATACCCATCGATGTCGTCTCCGCTGCTTGTTGTTATGTCCCGCTCGTGAACGGCGGGTAATTGCATTCAAACATTCGTATAACAGAAATGTTACCGCAACCATTCCAGTCTAAACGGCGGAATTATCAGCTGTCAATCAAATACTTGCCGAATGTTCAGCGAGCGCGACGAAAGGCGATGGGAACCCGCCCGGAGGGGCCTCGAAGGCGGGGGGTGTCAGAAAAGAGGAAGGGTGCCGCGGGCGCGCCGGAACGGCGCGCTGCGGGGACGGGAACGAGCGCGGAAACTGCCGCGGGTGCAGCTCAGCGTGTTGCCTGGGCGCGGCGCGCACCCGCAGGCGCGGCTTTGGCGCCGGCCTTGACGGAGGGCAGCCGCGCCGGCGGCCGGGTGCGCGGGGCGGCGTCCGACTGGCGGCGCACCAGTTCAAATACCATCGGCACGCGTTCCGGCGGCGCCTCTTCACCCTCGCGCAGTCCGCGCACGCGCCGCACCAGCGACTGCACGGCCTCGCGCGCCATCTCGGCGATCGGCTGGCGCACGGTGGTCAGTTCGGGCCAGATGGTGGTGGCCAGGGCCGAGTCATCGAAACCGGTGACGGTCAGGTCGCCCGGCACGTCCAGGCCCAGGCGATGCGCGACCGCGACGGCAGCCGCGGCCATGTCGTCGTTGCTGGCGAAGATCGCGGTCGGGCGCTCCTCGAGGGCCAGCAGGTGTTCCGCCGCATCCAGGCCGGAGCGGTAGGTGAACATGCCCTGCACCACCAGGTCTTCGGCCTTGTCGGCGCCCTTCTCTTCGATGGCGGCGCGGTAGCCCGCCAGGCGGCGGCCGCTGGCGGTCTGGTTCGGGTGGCCGACGATGAAGCCGATGCGCTGGTGGCCGAGGGCGATCAGGTGGCGCGTCATCTGGTAGGCGGCATCGTAGTCGTCGATGCTGACGGCGCCCACACGTTCGTCCGGAGAACCGCAGGCGACCACCACGGCCGGGATGTCGGCCTCGGCCACGCACGCGATCACGGCTTCGCTGTCGCACAGCGGCGGCGGCAGGATGATGCCGTCCAGCCCGTTGCCGATCAGGCGCCGGGTCTGCTCTTCTTCGTGCTGCCCGGCTTCGCACTTCTCGACGAACAGCTGGACGTTGTTCAGGCCGGACTGGCTGAGCAGGCCGACCAGGAATTCGCTGAGGTAGGCGGCGCTAGGGTTGCTGTACAGGAATCCGACCCGGATCGGCTTGGAGCCAGCCAGGTTGCGCGCCTCCTGGTTGGGGGTGTAGTTCAGGGCGGCGACCGCCTCGGCGACCTTGCGCCGCGTGCTCTCGCGCACCAGGCCCTTGCCGTTCATGACGCGCGACACCGTCATCGGCGAAACGCCGGCGAGCTTGGCGACGTCGGCCATGGTCGGCTGGCCGCGGCGCTCCACGTCTTCCTGGATGGCTTTCACGTTGGCTTTACTCATGTTCTCGCAGACCCCTGTATGGACATTCAACCCTGTTGTTTGCGCTATCTTAACACAATCGCAAATGGGAAAGCGCGTCCCTCCCTTGGTCGGCGAAAAAGCGATGTTTGCTTCGAAATCGATTTCAATCTCGAAAAGATTGCGCTACCATTCCGGAGCCACAATCACAACACGGAGACACAGAACAACATGACGACACGACGCACCATGCTGCAGGCCCTTGCCGGCGCCGCCCTCCTGCCGGCGGGCTTTCCCGCACTGGCAGCCGCCCCCGCGGGCGAGGCCCTCAAAGACATCGCGAAGCGCAAGGGCCTGCGCTTCGGCACCGCGGTGGGAGCCGGAGCGAACCAGTTCGGCAACGCGGCCTACCGCGCCCTGGTCGAACGCGAGTGCAACATCATCGTCGCCGAGAACGAGATGAAGTGGCAGGCGCTCGAGCCGACGCGCGACGCCTACCGCTTCGGCCCGGCCGACGCGATGCTGGCCTGGGCCGAGAAGAGCGGCATGGCGATGCGCGGCCATAACCTGTTCTGGCAGCCCGAGAAGTGGCTGCCGGCCTGGGTCGCGAAGGAGAACTTCGGCAAGGACAGGGCGCGCGTGGAACGCCTGATGCGTAAACACGCCCAGACCGTGTGTGCGCACTACGGCACCCGGATCCAGAGCTGGGACGTGATGAACGAAGCGGTCGACCCGGCCGACGGCAAGATGCGCCAGAACGCCCTCACCCGCCCGTTCTCCGGCCCCGCCGGCGCGATCGAGCAGGTCGACCTGGCATTTCGCCTGGCGCAGGAGTATGCGCCGCACGCCCAGCTGGTCTACAACGACTACATGCGCGAAGATTCGGGCAGCGCCAAGCACCGCGCCGGCGTGCTGACCATGCTGGCCGAGTTGAAGAAACGCGGCACCCCGGTCCACGCGCTCGGCCTGCAGGCCCACATCGGCTCCTGGGACGAGAGCAAGAAGCGCGGCCGCGCAGACATGCTCGAATGGCGCAAATTCCTGGACGAGGCCACCGCCATGGGCTTCGACCTGTTGATCACCGAATTCGACGTCAACGACCGCGCCCTGCCCGCCGACATCGCCAAGCGCGACGCCGGCGTGGCCGCCGCCGCGCGCGAATTCCTCGACGTGACGCTTTCCTATCCGCGCCTGAAGGACTTCCTGCTGTGGGGCATGGCCGACCACATCAGCTGGTTGCAGACCTGGGACGAGGCGCCGCGCAAGGACAAGCTGGCGCAGCGTCCCCTTCCCTACGACGCGCAGTTGCGCGCCAAGCCGCTGCGCCAGGCGATCGCGGACGCCATGCGGGCGATGCCGGCTCGCCAGGCTTGACTCGCGACGGCAGCGCACCTGTCATGTAGGGTGGTCGGCTCCGCCGACCGCGCGTTCAGCTCCGGCATGCGTAGCCACAGCGCAGCCGAAAGTTGAACGCGCGCACGGCAGAGCCGTGCACCCTACAGGGCGCGCACCGACTCCCGCACCACGAGGGTCGGTTCCGGCACTTCGAGCTCGAGCGGCTGCTGGCGGATCATCCGAAGGATCGCCCGTCCCAGCCGCTGGCCGACGTCGAACAGCGGCTGGCGCACCGTCGTCAAGGGCGGCGTCGTGTACATCGAGCTGTGCAGGTCGTCGAAGCCGACCACGGACACCTCGTCCGGCACCGCGATGCCGCGCCTGAACAGGGCCAGCCGGGCGCCATAGGCGGTCAGGTCGTTGGCCGCGAAGATGGCCGTGAAGCGCTGGCCGGAAGCGAGCAGGCGCTCGACCGCCTGCAGGCCGCCGGACTCCGAGAAGTCGCCGGGCAGTACCAGCTTGCGCTGCGGCTTGATCCCGTGCCTGGCCAGGGTGTCGCGGTAACCGGCCAGGCGCGCCAGCGCATCGCGGTGCTCGGAAGGGCCCGCGATGAAGGCGATGTCGCGGTGGCCGTGTTCGACCAGGTGCTCGACCGCGTCGCAGGCGCCGCGGTAGTTGTCCAGGCAGAAGCCATAGGTGCGCGGGCCCTGCAGGTCGCGTCCGAAGGCAACGATCGGCACCTGCTCGGACAGCGCCAGGATCTGCTCGTCCTTCAGGTTCCCGCTCAGGATCACCAGGCCGTCCACCCGGCGCGCGATCAGGAGTTCGATCCGCTCCGCCTCTTCGTCCGCATGCCAGTGGCCGGACACGATCAGCGGCGCATATCCGGTGCCCTGCAGGGCTTCGTCGACGCCGGCCATGGCGTCGGCAAAATAGCCCGAAGCCAGCGACTGGGTCAGGATGCCGATGGTGCGCGAGCTGCCGGTCTTGAGGTTCTGGGCGAGCACGTTCGGCTTGTAGTTCAGCCGTTCGATCGCCTGTTCGATCGCCTGGCGCTTGTCGTCGGAGACCTTGGCGGTGCCGTTCAGCAGGCGCGACACCGTCGCCGCCGACACCCCGGCCACGCGGGCGACTTCATGGACAGTGGCCGTCGGCTTGTCGGATGCTTTTCTCATGCATGCTTTCGGCCGGAACGGCAACTGGGGGCCGCGGCCAGGGGTGGAAAATTGCCAGTATAGCAGCAGCCACCACGCTACTACCCGCCAAAATATCGTTGACACCCGCTCCGGCGCACGCATATCATGAAATCGATTTCATACACGGGTTCGGAGTGGCTGCGCAGGCACGCCGCCGGGCCTCGCCGCCAACCTCGATACCAGCCGCCATGACCGATTCCACGCAATTCCCTCCTGATTTCACCTGGGGCGTCGCCACCAGCGCCTTCCAGATCGAAGGAGGCGCCGACGCCGACGGCAAGGGCCCCTCGATCTGGGACACCTTCTCGCGCAATCCCGCCAACATCAAGGACGGCAGCAACGGCGATGTTGCCTGCGACCACTACCACCGCTACCGCGAGGACGTCGGCCTGATGGCCGCCCTGGGCGTGGATGCCTATCGCTTCTCGATGGCCTGGGCGCGCGTGCAGCCGGCTGGCAAGGGCGCGTGGAACGAAAAGGGCTTCGACTTTTACGCGCGGCTGCTCGATGCGCTCGAGGAAAAAGGCATCGCGCCGCACCTGACCCTGTACCACTGGGACCTGCCGCAAGGCCTGCAGGATGTGGGCGGCTGGCTCGCGCGCGATACCGCCTACCGCTTCGCCGATTACGCAGAGGAAGTGGCGCGCCGCTTCGGTGACCGCCTGGCCAGCATCGCGACCCACAACGAACCCTGGTGCACCGCCAACCTGGGCTACGGCAATTCGCAGTTCGCCCCCGGCGTCACCGACGCCAGGCAGGCGATCCAGGTATCGCACCACCTGCTGCTCTCGCACGGCCTGGCGATGCGCGCGATGCGCTCCTTGCGTCCGCGCGCCGCGCTCGGCATCGTGCTGAACCAGTGGACCTCGGACCCGGCCACCGATAGCGAGGCCGACCGCGCGCTGGCGGAGCTCGAGTGGGCGCGCTCGGTGCAGTGGTTCATAGACCCGATCATGAAGGGCCACTACCCGGAACTGGCGCTGCGCGCGCACGGCGCCGACGCGCCCCAGGTCGCAGAGGGCGACCTCGACATCATTCAGGGTCCGCTCGACTTCCTGGGCGTGAACTACTACTTCCGCCACTACGCCAGCGCCGAGACGCCGCCGCGCACGGCGCCGGCCGTGCTGGGCACCACCGACATGGGCTGGGAAATCTACCCGCAGGGCCTGACCGAGCTTCTCCTCAAGCTCAAGGATGAATATACTCTGCCACCCATCTACATTACCGAGAACGGCATGGCCTCGGCGGACTGGGTCGAGGCGGGACAGGTGAACGATGTCGCCCGGATCCGCTTCGTCGAGCAGCACCTGGCGGCCCTGAAAAAGGCCATGGACGCGGGCGTGGACGTGCGCGGCTATTTCATGTGGAGCCTGATGGACAACTTCGAGTGGAACTCCGGCTACGCCAAGCGCTTCGGCATCTACCACGTCGATTATGCTACGCAGCAGCGCACGCCGAAGGCCAGCGCCCACTGGTACCGCGACTTCGTCGCGGCCCAGCGCGGGCAGCGCCGCGCGGCATGACGCGCACTGCAGGCAAATAAAAAGAAACACGGAGGAGACAATGAACGACGAACAATACCGGGACGGACCGCGCCTGGTGGCCGACATCGGCGGCACCAACGCACGCTTTGCCCTGGAGCGCGGCCCGGGCTCGATCGAAGCGACCGAGACCCTGGCCTGCGCCGACTACCCGCGCTTCCAGGACGCCGCCCGCGCCTACCTGGAACGCCACCGCACGCCCGCGGCGCCGGTGCGCCATGCGGTGATCGCCATCGCCAACCCGGTCGAAGGCGACTACGTCAAGATGACCAACCACTGCTGGGAGTTCTCACTGCAGGCGGCGCGCGCCGAACTGGAACTCGAGACCCTGCTGGCGGTAAACGACTTCGCGGCGCTGGCGATGGCGCTGCCGCAGCTGGGCGCCTCGGAGCTGGTGCAGGTAGGCGGCGGCGCCCCGGCGCTGGACGGCGCGATCGGCCTGGTCGGCGCCGGCACCGGCCTCGGCGTGGCGGGACTGCTGCCCGCGCACGGGCGCTGGACCGTCCTGCAAAGCGAAGGCGGCCACGTGGCCTTTTCGCCCGCCGACCGCCGCGAGCAGGACATCCTGGCCTACTGCTGGCAGCGCTGGGACCACGTCTCGGCCGAACGCCTGGTCTCCGGGCCCGGCCTGGCGCTGATCCATGAAGCGCTGCGGGCACGCGCCGGCCTCGCACCCGCGCCGCTGGAGCCAGCCGTCATCGTCGAACGGGGCCTGATTGGTGCCGACCCGCTGTGCGCCGATACCCTCGACAGCTTCTGCGGCATGCTCGGCACCGTGGCGGCCAACCTCGCCGTGACCCTGTGCGCGCGCGGCGGCATCTACATCGGCGGCGGCGTGGTGCCGCGCCTGGGCGAATGGTTCGCGCGCTCGCCTTTCCGCGCGCGCTTCGAGAACAAGGGGCGCTTCTCGAGCTTTGCCGCACGCATCCCCTGCTTCGTGATCCATGCGCCCTACCCGGCCCTGGGCGGCGCCGCCGCCATGCTGGCGGAACACCTGGATGAGCGACCGGCCGCGCACGGCTTGCCGCAAGCGACGCTGGAGGTGCAGCATGGGCACGCCTGAACGCAGCCGCCACCCGCTGATGTGGGTGCCGAGCGGTTACTTCACGATGGCGCTCGGTTACGTGATGCTCACCAGCGTCACCGCCATCATGTTCAAGAACCTGGGCATGGACAACGGCCGGGCCGCGCAGTATTCCAGCCTCCTGATCCTGGCGTATACGATCAAGCCGCTGTTCGCACCGTTTGTGGAGATGTACCGCACCAAGAAGTTCTTCGTGCTGTGCGCGCAGGTGGCGATCGGGCTCGGTTTCGCCGGCGTCGGCCTGGCATTGGGCCTGCCAGGCTACATGGGCATCCTGATGGCGGTGTTCTTCGCGCTGTCCTTCATCGGCGCCACCCAGGACATTGCCAGCGACGGCGTCTACGTCACCTCCCTCGACGCGCGCGCCCAGTCGCTGTATTGCGGCATCCAGAGCCTGTCCTGGAACATCGGTCCGATCGTCGCCGCGGGCGGCATGGTGTACCTCAGCGGCTACCTGCACAGCAACGTGTTCGGCCACGATCCCAAGGTCTTCGGACCTGACTGGGTCGAGTCCTGGCGCATCATCTTCTTCCTGGTCGGCGGGCTGACCCTCCTGATGGCGCTGTGGCACGCGCGCGCGATGCCGGAAGGGGCGCGCGCCGCGGACACGCCGTCGAGCGTACGCGACGCCGGCCGCATCCTGGTGGATGCCTTCGTCACCCTGTTCCAGAAGCGCGACATCTGGAAGATGATCGCCTTCGCCTTCCTGTTCCGGCTCAGCATCGGCTTCCTGGAGAAGATCGGTCCCTTCTTCATGGTGGATCCGGCCTCCAAGGGTGGGCTGGGACTGTCGAATGAGATGCTCGGCCTGATCTACGGCACCTACGGCCTGGCCGCGGTGCTGCTCGGCTCCCTGCTGGGCGGCTGGTACGTGGCGCGGCGCGGCCTGAAGTCGACCCTGTTCGTGCTGTGCTGCGCGGTGAACATCCCGAACGTGACTTTCCTCCTGATGAGCATCTACCTGCCGGACAGCCTGCTGGCCATCACGGCTGGCGTCGTCATCGAGAAGTTCTTCTTCGGCTTCGGCGCGGTGGGCTTCATGATCTACCTGATGCAGCAGCTCGCGCCCGGCAAGTACACAACCACGCACTACGCTTTCGGCACCGGCCTGATGGGGCTGTGCGGCATGGTGACCGGCGTGGTGAGCGGCCACCTGCAGGAAATGATGGGCTACATCGGCTACTTCACTTTCGTGATGGTGGCGACCATCCCGTCCTTCCTGGCCACCTGGTTCGCGCCTTTCCACCATGACGACGGGAGCCAGCCTACCGGGGTGGTAGAGCAGGAAGGTGCGCCGCCTGCCAGTTCGCCCCACCCCGCCGCCTGAGCGTCGCAACGGCCGGGCCCGCGCGCCCGGCTGACTTTCTTCTTTCGAACAGCGCCGAATCACTCCGGTGCCGATCCCTTCACGCAATCTACGTTATGCTCGCGTGTTCGACAGCTCGGACACAAGGCACGATGGGTATTTACCTCGCACTATCTTGGGGCGCCACCACGCCCCTGCACGGCAATCCGGCCGACTCCAGCCGCAACTCGAAGCGAATGGAGCGCACCTGATGTTTCATCTGATGTTCAGTTTGCCCTGCGTGGTCGTGCTGATACGCTGGCTATTGCCCTTGCCCTTGGCCGGACGCACGAAGCTGGCTGGCGCGGTGGTGTTGGCGCTGGCCTCGCAATATCACCTGTGGTCGCGCTTTTCTTCTGGCAGCGTGTTTTCGCCGGAATTTCCGAAATCCCTCATCATCCTGTTCAATTGGGCGTTTGGCGCCATGTTGTTGCTGGCTGTGTTCCAGCTATTGCTCGATGTTGGGACCCTGGTGCTCGCACTGGTCCGGCGCGACCGCGTGCCGATCCCTGCGCGCCTGCGCGCTGCGATCGGCATCACCGCCATGCTGCTGGCCGCGCTCGGCGTCATGCAGGCGATCAAGCCGCCACCGCTGAAGGACGTACAGATCGCAGTGAAGGGCTTGCCACCCGAATTCGACGGCTATCGGGTGCTGCACCTGACCGACCTGCACATCAGTCGCCTGTTCGACGCAGCATGGACACGCAAGCTCGTCGACGATGCCAATGCGCTCGGGGCGGACCTGATCGTCATCACCGGTGACCTCATCGATGGCAATGTCGCGAAGCGCGAAGCCGACGTGGCCGCGCTGCGTGACTTGCGCGCCCAGGACGGCGTCTGGGTCATTCCCGGTAATCACGAGTACTTTTTTGGCCATAGCGCATGGATGGCGTATTTTGCCGGGCTCAACATGAGGCCTCTGGACAATAGCCATACCATCGTCAAGCGAGGTAGCGGCCAACTGGTGCTCGCCGGCGTGAACGACCTGACCGCCCCGCGCACCGGCGCTCCCGCGCCCGACCTCGATGCGGCGCTGCGCGGCGCACCAAGCGGCGTTCCTGTCGTGCTGCTCGACCACCAGCCCAGGAATGCCCGCTTTTCAGCCAGCCGTGGCGTCGCGCTGCAATTGTCCGGCCACACGCACGGCGGCATGATCCTCGGGCTCGATCGGGTGGTGGCGCGGGCGAACAATGGCTTTGTCTCGGGCCGCTACGAGGTCGAGGGCATGACGCTGTACCTGAACAATGGCACGGCGCTGTGGCCGGGCTTTGCGCTTCGGCTTGGCGTGCCTGCAGAGCTGACGCGGATTACGCTGCGGCGTCAGGGACATTGAGCGCGCTGCGGTAGCAAAGGCGCAAGGGCGGCGTCGACCGGTTTCCCGCATCGGGAGGGGTGTGTTGACGCCGGCACCACGGATGGCTTCGTGGCTGAGCGGAGACCCGACGCTTGTCGCGCGCTTCCTGCTCGATCGAACGTGCTTCCCGGCAGGATGAATGACACACGCCTGTCAACGCTGAACATCATCCGGTAAGGTCGGACTCCCATAATGATACGGGCGCGAAGAAGCGGCCCGTATCCTTTTTCTTGGAGCAAAGACGGAGTCGAACCCATCTGGACGGACTTGCGGGCCGTTATGAGCTCTGGGAATCGATAACATCGCGTTGAACCGACGTCAGCACTCTATCGGATCGTCAAAGTGCAAATGGGAACCTCATCGGATAAATGCGCCTCTCTCCTGCCGCAGAGGCCGCTTTTAACGCCTTGCAGACGTATCTTCAGCGAAGCACAGTCAAGGCAAGCAAAGGGGAAATCGCCAGCACTGGAAATATGCCGCAAACAGTAGCTCGACGGAGCCAAGCCGAACAACGAGTATTGATATTGAAAGACTTCGTCAATGAGTGCGACCACAGGGACGCAGGGTAGGCGATGACTAGCGCGACTATGTACGCTACAGCGATACCAAGAATCGTTTTGAGAACCGCAGCCATAGCTGCGTCCCAGTCGACTGACTCATTACAACCATATAACTGAGGACGGCAATACATGGAAGCAGTCCTATAAGCATCAAACCGTTTGACGATGCTGTTCATCGTCGTGGAGATCGGTCGTATTGAGAGCGTTGAGGTAGCGTTCGGCAAAAACGGTTCCCCTGTAAATATTGATGAGTCGAACTTAGCATTCGAAGATCAATCGTCTTGCCTGTCCGAACCTTTCTTTATGACAACCTTCGGAATTTCTGCAGAAATCTTAATGCACTAGGCATAAACGCAAGCTCCCACGGTTGTACGTATTTACTTTGCAACAACAGAAGTGCAAGATTGAGTTTCATAAACCATAACATTGAGGGAAAAATGAAAGGCCAACTTACTCTAGCAGCGGCGGTCTCAAGAACCAACTGCAACACCGGATTAATGAATCGAATCGGCCTGCAATTGTAGCCGAACCATATGCTCGGTATAAACGGCGAGTGGAGTCTTCCATCCGAGCGTTTCTCGAGGGCGCGTGTTGAGCGATAGCGCGATGGCATCGAGCTCGTCTTGGGAGTAGATCGACAGGTCCGAGCCCTTGGGCATATATTGGCGCAGCAGACCATTGGTGTTCTCGTTTGACCCTCGCTGCCAAGGGCTGTGCGGGTCGGCGAA
>NZ_ATYR01000001.1 GCF_000427785.1 Massilia alkalitolerans DSM 17462 | reverse complement strand
ACGGCTGGAAGTTAGCGAGAAACGTGATCAGGTGCTTACGGTCGAACTTCCTGCGCAGCAGCGCCTTGCCGTGCCGATCCTGTCCGTGCACGTGAAAGCTGTGCTTGCCGAGGTCGATACCGATGAGAGTGACGTCTTGCATGATGGCCTCCGTCCAGAAAGAACACACCCCACAAGATTAGTACCTTGCAGGGTGGAGGGGGACCATCTCATTAAGCCCCGCGTCAGCGGGGCTTTCCACATCAAGCAGGCAAGATCACTTGTCGGTGACCGTGAACTCCCCGAAGGCCTTGAGCTGCTCGCCCACCGCCTTCGGATCGCCCACCACCACGATCGACTGGTTCTCCGGATTGAAGTACTTCTTCGCCACGTCGCGCACCTGTTCCGGCGTGACCTTCTGGATGCGCGGCACGTACTCGCCCAGGAACTCGGCCGGCAGGCCGACCAGCCAGTTCTGCGCCAGGGTCGCGGCGACCGAGCGCTGCAGCTGGTTGCTGATCATGTAGCCCCCCGCCACGTAGCGCTTGTTCATCTCCATTTCCTTGGCCGGTACCAGTTCGGTGCCGATGCGCTTGTACTCCGAGAAGAATTCGTTCAGCGCCGCGCCGGTCACTTCGTTGCGCACGTCGGCGCCGCCGACGATCGCGCCGCCCGCGCGGTTCATGCGCGCACCGGCCGAGGCGCCGTAGGTATAGCCCTTTTCCTCGCGCAGGTTGATGTTGACGCGGCTCGAGAAGCCGCCGCCGAGGATGGTGCTGGCCAGGCGCAGCGGGATCTGGTCCTGAGCGCTCGCCGCGATGCCCGGGCTGCCCAGGCGCACCGCCGACTGCACGCTCTTGTCGCGGTTCAGCAGGATGCGCGCCGGCTTGGCATTGGCCGGGGCGGCGGCGGTTTCCGGCAGGGCCGGGCCGCTGGCCTTCCAATCGCCGAAGGCCTGTTCGGCCAGCTTGAGCGCGTCGGCTTCCTTGACCGGGCCGGTGATCACGAGCAAGGCGCGGTCCGGGCGCAGGCGCTTGCCATGCTCGGCGCGCAGCATGTCCTGGGTCACCGCGTTGATGGCTTCCACCGTCGGGGTGGTGCGCGAGTAAGGATGGTCGCCGTAGACCGCGCGGCTGATGGCGCGTTCGGCGCGGAAGCCCGGCTGGGTCTCGGACACGCGCAGCGACTGCAGCGCATTGGCCTTGGCCAGCGCCACTTCGCTTTCCGGGAAGGACGGGGTACGCGCCACTTCGGCCAGCAGCTGCATCATCGGCGCGGCCTGCGAGACCAGCGCATTGGCCGATACCACGATGCCGTCCGAGGTGGCGCTGGCGCCGACTTCGCCGCCCATGCCCTGGGCCGCTTCGGCGATCGCGCGCGAGTCGCGCTTGGCGGTGCCTTCGTTGAGCAGGCCGGCCAGCATGTTGGCGAAGGCCGGGGACTGCGGCGCGTCGGCCGCGAAGCCGGCGCCGCGTACCGCCAGCACGTAGTCCACGCGCGGCAGGCCCTTGCGCGGCACGACCCAGACGGTCAGGCCGTTGCCCAGGGTTTTCTTGGTGATCTTCGGCACCGGGATCGGATTGTCCTTGCCGTAGGCCGGCATCGGCCGGTCCGCCGATGCGGGGTTGTCCGCGGCGGCGGGCGCGGCGTAGGCCATCGGCGCAAAGGCGACCGAGACGGCGAATGCGAGCATCAGTTTTTTCATCGATGCGCTCCTTATTTGTTGGCGGCGGCGGCCGGTACGGCTGCGGCAGCGGGGGTGGCTGGGGCGGCGAGCATCGCGGCCGGCTTGCGGTCGATGACGGTGCGGTTGGTCGGCACCATGTAGGTGCGCACCGCGCGCTGGATGTCTTCCGAGTTCACGCCTTCGATCAGGCCCGGGACCTTGTTGACCACGTTGGCGTCGCCCCACATCACCTGCATCTTGGCCATCATGTCGGCGCGGTTGATGAAGCTCTCCAGCTGGTTGTTCCAGTTGGCCAGCATGCGGGTCTTGACGCGCTTGAGGGTCGCGTCGTCCACGCCGTTCTGCGCCACCTTGGCGAGTTCCTCGTCGATGGCCTTGAGCATGGCGTCGGCGCTGCTATTCGGCTTGTACAGGGCGAACACGGTCAAGAGGGTCGGGCCGTCGTATTCGAAGGGACCGGTCAGGCCGAACAGGGAATCGACGTTGAGCGCGATCTCGCGGCCCTTCACCAGGCCCTGGTAGAACAGCGAAGCGTCGCCGCCGGCCAGCAGCTCGCCCAGCACGGCCATGGCGGCCTGGTCGCGGTGGCCGCGCGGCGGCATCTTCCAGGCCGCGGCGATCGCCGGCACCTGGGCCAGTGCGTCGCTCTGCACCAGGCGCTTCTCGGCGGTGTTCAGGCCTTCGCTGAAGTCGGTCGGCTTCGGGGTGGGGCGGGCCGGGATCTTGCCGAAGTATTTCTCGGCCAGCGCGAAGCCCTGGGCCGGGGTGATGTCGCCGGCGATCGCGATCACGGCGTTGTTCGGGCCGTAGTAGTCGCGGTGGAAGGCGCGCACGTCGTCCAGGCTGGCGTTCTCGAGGTCTTCGAAGCTGCCGTAGCCGTCATGGTTGTTCTCCCACTTCTGGAAGGCGTGCTGGCCGATGTCGATCCACATGAAGCCGCCGTAGGGCTGGTTCTTCACGTTCACGCGGATCTCTTCCTTTACCACGTCCTGCTGGTTCTTCAGCGTGGCCGGGTTGAAGTCGAGCGTCTTCATGCGGTCCGCTTCCAGCCACAGGATCGGCTCGAGCGCCGAGCGCGGCGCGGTCTCGATGTAGTTGGTGTAGTCGGCGCGGGTCGAGCCGTTGTTGCGGCCGCCGCCGGCGGTGATGGTGGTGTCGAAGACGCCCTTCTTGGCGTTCGGCGTGCCCTGGAACATCAGGTGTTCGAACAGGTGGGCGAAACCGGTGCGGTTCTTCGGCTCCAGGCGCATGCCCACTTTGTAGACGACTGACACGCCCACGGTGGGCGAGCTGCGGTCTTCGGTGACGATGACCGTCAGGCCGTTGTCGAGCTTCTTGACGGCGATCGGCAGGGTCCACTGGTCCGCGGAGGCGGCGAACGCCGACAGCGAGAACGTGAGCCCGGCCAGCAATACAGGTAATTGGCGCATGCGCATTGGTTGACCTCGAAAAAATACGGGAAGGAACTGTACTGACGGCAGGGCCGTCATGCGCTGCATCTTAGCTCAATGTCATGCCAATAAGTAATCTTTTTATCGGGAAGCCTGGCCTCGTGTTCACCCTGCGCCACAGGCCAGCCATCCGTGCATACGCCGCTCCAGGGTGCCATTTTTGCAGTTCATCGCAGATTGGTGGGCGATGGCGGTACGAACGGATATAGTTGCAACATGATAATTTTGAGCTGTTGCACATTGGTTCACCCACAAGGCGGCCCACGGACAACACGAACATGTATTCGGAGAATGGTATGAATCAGCTTTCCAAGGCCGGCTTTGCGGTCGCCGCACTGTGCACCTGGCTGTTGACCTGCATGGGCATGGCCAAGGCTGCGCCGGATGTGGTCACCGAGACGCGCCAGGTCGATGCGCGCGTGGTGCGCGTCAAGCTCGACGGCGTGGTGGACCTCAAGATCCGCCAGGGCAGCACGCCGCTGCTGGTGCTGACCGGCGACCCGCGCCTGCTCGGCAAGACCACCACGTTGCAAAGCGGCGACACCATCAGCATCGGCACCGAGACCAAGGGTGTCAGCATCAACCTCGGCCGCAGCATGGGCCTGCATGCCGAGCTGACGCTGCCGAACCTGCGTGAAGTCAGTTCCGAAAGCGTGGGCGGCACCGCGATCACCGGTTTCTCGGGTGACGAGCTCGAGCTCAACCTCGATGGGGCCGGCTCAATGAATGTATCATGTAACTACAAGGTGCTGACCGCCAACCTGGGCGGTGTCGGCAGCATGAAGATACATGGCATCAACAGCGAGAGCGTCGAGCTGAACCTCAGCGGCGCCGGCTACGTGACCCTGTCGGGCCGCAGCCGCAAGCTGAAGGCCGAGCTGGGCGGACTGGGCGGCCTGGACGCCCAGGCATTCTCGGCCGAGAACGTGACTCTCGAGCTGTCCGGCCTGGGCAACGCGACCGTGACCGCCAAGGACAGCGCCAATCTGACCCTGTCGGGCCTGGGTTCGGTGACGGTGCACGGCAAGCCGCAAAACCGCAAGGTGAGCGTCGACGGCCTGGGCAAGGTCAACTGGAAATAAGCAGAACAAGAACAACGACACGAACCAACATTGAGTCCATCACGAGGACCAAGGGTACGCAGAGACCCTGATTCCATGGTCGAGACATGAAAAAACTATTGATAGCGATCGCATTCGTGCTGGGCCTGCAGGCCAGTGCGCATGCGGGCTTCGCGGAAGGGGCCAGCGCGTATAACGCGCGCAACTACGCGCTAGCACTGAAAGAGATCGTCCCGCTCGCCAAGGCCGGCCATGCGGATGCCCAGCATTTGCTGGGCCTGATGTATTACATGGGGCGCGGCGTCGCGCGCGACTACAAGCAGGCCTTCGCCTGGCACCACAAGGCGGCCCAGCAGGGCAAGGCCGACGCCCAGTACGTGGTCGGCGCCATGTACTACACCGGCAATGCCGTTCCGCAGGACCAGCGCCATGCCGTGGGCTGGTTCCGCAAGGCGGCCGAGCAGGGCCATGCCGAGGCGCAGCACGCGCTCGGGCTGATGTACCGCTACCACCAGGCGGGCATGCCGCAAGACAAGGTGCTGGCCTATATGCTGTGGAACCTGGCGGCAGCCGGCGGCAACCATAATGCGGTCGAGCAACGCGCGGCCATCTCGCGCCAGATGACGCAGGAGCAGATCGAGGAGGCTCAGGCGATGTCGCGCACCTGGCGCCCGGGCCGGCCGCTGCCGACGAGTTCGCGTACGGGGAACAATTCCTGATCAAACACCGCCGGCCTCGACCGGCGGTTTTTTACTTCACTTGGCAATGACCGGCGCCTTCGCGGCACTGCGGAACAAGCTCAGCGGCACCGCATTGCCCATCGCCTGATAGCCCAGGTCGTTCGGATGCAGGTGGTCGCCGCTGTCGTAGGCCGGCAGGAAGCGGCTCGGCCGCGCCGGGTCGCGCGTGACGCGGTCGAAGTCGATCACGGCGTCGAACTCGTCGTTATTGCGGATCCAGTTGTTCACCGCCTGTCGCACGACTTCCTTCTCGGGCGAGTAATACGCCGCGCCTTCGAAGGGCGTGAGGGTGGCGCCGATCACGCTGATGCCCTTGGCATGCGCGCGCTGGATCAGCTGGCGGTAGGCGGCGATCAGGTCCTCGGCCGTCACCGGGCTGGTGGCCGAACTGTTGCCGATGTCATTGATGCCGATCAGGACCACGAGGTAGCGCACGCCCGCGGTGGCCAGCACGTCGCGGTCGAAGCGCTCCTGCGCGCTGCGCCCGGCCAGGGTGTTCGGCGAATTGCCCAGCAGGCGGTTGCCGCTGATGCCGCGGTTGACCACGCCGAAGCGCGCGTTGATGCCGAGGACCGGGTCGCGCTCGGTCTGCAGGCGGCGCGCCAGCCAGTCGGGCCAGCGGTTGTTGGTGTCGGGCGTGCTACGGGTGCCGTCGGTGATCGAGTCGCCCAGGGTGACGATGGTGGGGCCGCTGGTGTCGACGTCGACCTCGGTCAGAAAGGGCCAGACCTGGATCGTGCGCTGCACCGGCAGGGTGGCGGCGGCCGTGAAATTGCCGGGCAGGGATACGTAGCTGGTCTGCAGGGCCAGCTGGTGCACGGTGGTCGCCTGTACCGTGCCGGGCAGGTAGAGGCTTACCGCCAGGTCGGACAGCGGCGGCACGTTCAGCTCCACCGGATCGGAGAGCGCCGGTGCACCGGGCGGGATGGTCACAAAAGCGCGCCCGCCGAAGGTGAGCGCGCGGTCGGTGCCGGCGGCGACGTCCGAGCCCCCGGCGCGCAGGCCGATGCGGGCGGCGCCGACGGTCAAGGGTGTGGACCCCAGCTCGTTGGACAGCCGGATGCGCACGCGGTTGCCGCCGGTGCTGGTGTGGACGATCAGGCGCAGGGTCTGGTCGGCGAAGGTCTGCAGGCTGGGGTCGGGCGGTAGGCCGACCGGCGGCGGACCGGCCGGCGCCGTGCCCCAGGTGCCGGTCCAGTTTTCCGTGGTCCAGGGCTGGGCGGCGGCCGGCTGCGGCAGGGCGATCGCCGCGGCCAGCATGGCGCTGCCCAGCAGCAGGCGCCGGCGCGGCGGATTCATGCCCGTGGTGGAGAGGGCGAAACCGTCCTTGATGCGTCGGGCGGCATCGAGCAGGAGGGGAAGGAAGCGTTTCATGGTCGGCTCCTCGGGTAGTGGCCATGCGATATGCATGAGCTCGTCTAACAACTGTAGCCAGCCCCGGGGACCTGAACAAGAAGGCGACAATCGCGTCATTTGCGCGGGATCGAAGCCACAAACGATTAATATTCCTGCAAGAATCTTCTCTGCATGCCGAGAAATTTTGTCCGCAAATTGACCCGTCTTGCCGTCCCAACTGTTCGCAGGCGCACCGAGTGGCCCCGGCAACTGGATTAGCTTGATGCTTCCACGGACGAGGAGCGGCCATGAGCAAGCATTCGAATGAGCTAAGGATCGAGAACCCGACCATGCCGGCCGGCGGCTGGGGTTCGGTGCAGGAAGTCTCCACCATCTTGCTGCACCAGCGCGTGCCGCTGAAGGACAGCCGGCTGCTGCTGAAGCAGAACAAGCCGGATGGCTATGCCTGCGTCAGCTGCGCCTGGGCCAAGCCGGCCAATCCGCATCCCTTCGAATTCTGCGAAAGCGGGGCCAAGGCCACCGCCTGGGAAACCACCAGCAAGACCATCGGGGCCGATTTCTTCGAGCGCCACACCGTCACCGAGCTCGCAGCATGGGACGACCACAGCCTGGAAGACCAGGGCCGCCTGACGGTGCCGCTGCGCTACGACCCGCAGACCGACAAATACCGCGAGATCGCCTGGGACAGCGCGTTTGCCGAGATCGGGGCGCTGCTGCGCACCATGGACCGTAAACAGGTGGTGTTCTACAGCTCGGGCCGCGCCTCGCTCGAGACTTCCTACATGTATGGCCTGCTGGCGCGCATGTACGGCAACAACAACCTGCCGGACAGCTCGAACATGTGCCACGAAAGCACCTTGGTCGGCCTGCAAAAGACCATCGGCGTGCCGGTCGGCACCGTGGCGCTGGACGACTTCGAGCAGACCGACTGCATCTTCTTCTTCGGCCAGAACGTGGGCGTGAACAGCCCGCGCATGTTGCACCAGCTGCAGGAGGCGCGCCGCCGCGGGGTGCCGATCATCACCTTCAACCCGCTGCGCGAGCGCGGCCTGGTCAGCTTCACCAATCCGCAATCGCCCGCCGAGATGCTTACGGGAGCCGAGACCGCCATCAGCACCCAGTACCACCAGGTCAAGCCGGGCGGCGACACCGCCGCCATCATGGGCTTGTGCAAGGCCATCTTCGCCTTCGACGACGCTACCCGTGTGACAGGCAGCCAGCGGGTGCTCGACATGGCCTTCCTGCAGGAGCATACCCACGGCTTCGCGGCGTTCGAAGCGGCCGTGCGTGCCTGCGCGTGGGAAGCCATCGAGCGCGAATCAGGCCTGCGCCGCGCCGCCCTCGAAAGCGCGGCCCAGGTGTACTGTGGCTCGGCCGCCGCGATGGCGGTCTACGGCATGGGCCTGACCCAGCACCGCAACGGCGTGCAGAACGTGGCGATGATCGTCAACCTGCTGCTTCTGCGCGGGAACATCGGCAAGCCCGGCGCCGGCGTGTGCCCGGTGCGCGGCCACTCCAACGTGCAGGGCCAGCGCACGGTCGGCATCACCGAGAAGCCCGAGCTGGCGCCGCTCGAGAAGCTGGAGGAACAGTACGGCTTCGCGCCGCCGCGCGAACCCGGCATGAACACGGTCGAGGCCTGCGAAGGCATCCTGGCCGGACGCGTGCAGGCCTTCATCGGCCTGGGCGGGAACTTCGTGCGCGCGGTGCCCGAGCGCGGGCTGATGGAGGCGGCGTGGCGCGCGATCCCGCTGACGGTGCAGGTCTCGACCAAGCTCAATCGCAACCACCTCGTGCACGGCAAGGCCTCCTACATCCTGCCTTGCCTGGGGCGGATCGAGATCGACCGCCAGGCGAGCGGGCCGCAGGACGTCACCGTCGAGGACTCGACCGCCTGCATGCACGGCTCGCGCGGCATGGCCGAGCCGGTGGCGCCGTCGCTGCTGTCGGAACCGGCCATCGTGGCCGGCATCGCCAGGGCCACGCTCGATCCCAACCCGCGCGTCGACTGGGAGCGCTGGGTGGCGGATTACGCGAGCATCCGCGATGCGATCGCCCAGACCTATCCCGAGATCTTCCACGACTTCAACGCGCGCATGTGGACGCCGGGCGGCTTTCGCAAACCCCTGGGCGCCGCGAACCGGGTCTGGAAGACCGAGAGCGGCAAGGCCAACTTCACGGTGCCGGAAGCGCTGCAGGGCAATCCGGACCTGAAGGGCGGCGCGGGCACGCTGCGCCTGTTCACGGTGCGCAGCGACGGCCAGTTCAACACCACCATCTACAGTCACGACGACCGCTTCCGCGGCGTCTACGGCAGCCGCATGGTGATCTTCATGGCGCGCGCCGACATGGCCAAATACGCGCTGAAGCAGGGCGACCTGGTGGGCCTGCGCTGCGCCGCCGAGGACGGCGTCGAGCGTCGCGTCGGCGGCCTGGCGGTGGTGCCCTACGACGTGCCGGAAGGCTGCATCGCGGGCTACTTCCCCGAGCTGAATCCCCTGATCCCGCTGTGGCACCACGCCAAGGAAAGCAAGGTGCCGGCGGCCAAGGCGATCGACGTGATCCTCGAGCGCGGCGGGAGGCGGTCGTGAACGCGGGCGCAGGCTTCTTCGCGCACTACGACGTACCTGAGGGCGCATGCCGCCTGCCGGCCGGGCGCTGGCGCGACGGGCGCCTGGAAAGCGCGACCGAGCTGGTGGCGGACGAGGTGCCGGTGGCACTCAGCTACAACGGCATCAGCCATGCGGTGATGCTGGCCTCGCCCCAGGACCTGGAAGATTTCGCGCTCGGCTTCTCGCTGGGCGAACGCATCGTGCGCGACGCGCGCGACATCCACGACGTCGAGGTGGAAGAGACGCCGCACGGCATCGCCATCGAGATGCGCATCGCGGCCGGCGCCATGATGCGGCTGAAGCAGACGCGCCGCGCCCGTACCGGGAAGACAGGCTGTGGCCTGTGCGGCGTCGAGAGCCTGGACTGCTTCGACGACGATGCCTTCGCCGACCTGCGCGGCAGCACCCAGGTGAGCTTCGCACCCGACGCCCTGCACCGTGCGATGGCGGCGATGGCGGCGCGCCAGGACCTGCACCATGCGACCGGGGCCGTGCACGCGGCCGGCTGGGCCGATGGCACCGGTGAGCTGTTGTGCGTGCGCGAAGACATCGGCCGCCACAATGCGCTCGACAAGCTGGTCGGCGCGCTGGCGCGCGCCAGGGCCGATACGGGAAGCGGCTTCGCGGTGGTGACCAGCCGCGCCAGCTTCGAGATGGTGCAGAAGGCCGCGCGCGCGGGCTTTGGGCTGCTAGCCGCGGTCTCGGCGCCGACCGCGCTGGCGGTGCAGGTGGCCGAGCGGGCAGGGCTGACCCTGGCCGGTTTCGTGCGGGGAGGGCGCCATGTGCTGTACAGCCATCCACAACGGCTCGCGCCGGAAGCGGTGTGAAGCCGCCGGGGTGAACCCTGTATGATGCGCTCCTGATTTTCAAGTATTGGAGCGACAATGGTCATCGTGACCCACAACGGCAAGTTCCATGCGGACGACGCATGGGCGGTGGCCGTCCTGCACATCCTCTTTCCTGACGCCGAGATCGTCAGGACGCGCGAGCCCGCCATCATCGAGGCCGCCGACTTCGTGGTCGATGTCGGCGGCATCTGGGATCCGGCCGCGGGCCGCTTCGACCATCACCAGAAGGGCTTCGACGGCGCCCGCACGAGCGGCGTGCCTTATGCCAGCGCCGGCCTGGTCTGGCGCGAATACGGCGCGCGCTGCGTCGCCCATCTGGCCATGCAGCACACCGGCCACGGGCTCGATGAGGACACGGCGCAGCAGATGGCCTATGCCATCGATGCCGACATCGTCCAGTACCTCGACCTGTCGGACGTGGGCGCGGCCAAGAATGCGCCGGGCGGCTACGGCATGTCGGCCGTGGTGTCCGGCTTCAACCCGAACTGGATGGACGAGCAGCGTCTGGGCTATGGCGAGCGGGCCGATGCCTACCGCCTGGCCCAGTTCCGCAAGGCGATGGACTTCCTCACCGAGGTGATCGTCAATTCGGTCAAGTACCGTGTCGGCGCCATCCTGGCGCTGGCCCAGGTGCGCCAGGCGCAGGTGCTGGAGAATGGACGCCTGCTGTTCCTGAAGAATGCCGCGCTGCCGTGGAGCTCGGTGGTGCGCAAGGAAATGCCGAAGGTGCTCTTCGTGCTCAGTCACAGCCTGTCGGAAGACCGCTACATGCTGCATACCGTACCGGCCACGACCGATACCTTCGATGCCCGCGCCGACCTGCCGGAAAGCTGGGCCGGCCTGCGTGACGCCGACCTGGCGGCGGTGACTGGCGTGCCCGATGCGAAGTTCTGCCATAACGGGCGCTTCATTGCCGCGGCAAAGTCCTACGAGGGCGCGTATGCGATGGCGCTGCAGGCGCTGCAGGCCGTGGACGCCGGCCTGAGCCCGCTGTTTGTCCCGCGCGAATCGACATCATCGGCATCGCCACTGAGTTAGGTAGGGAACGGTCAGTCCCGGCCTGAAACTTTATCTTGGTCCCATGGCCAAGATTGTTTCGATGAAAAAGCTTTATGCGATGCAGCGTATGTCGGCCGCGCTGAACCGGGCCTCGGCAGCGCGGCCCTTCGGACCGGAAACGGACCGGGCGCTGCGTTGGGCCGCGGCCTGGGGCATGTGCGCCGGGATCCGTGCCCCGCATACCCGCGTGCGCTTGCGGCGCGACACCCTGGTGGGTGTCAGCGTCATGCAGGAGCCGGAGCGGCGTTTGCGCCCATGAGGCTGGTGGTTGTGGTAATCTGACCCCCTGGCCATTCATCTTGATCGATCCGCCGCGTGATGCCAGGCATCCGGCGATCGACGGGGTATGGGCATGATTGCCAAACGCAAACTTCGCCACGCGGCTGCGGGACTTCTCGGCAAGTTCATGAGCCGTAACAACGACTATCACGGCTATTGGGCACTTGGCGTGCTGTACACGGAGGCGCGCGCTTCCGGTATGCGCGTGGAACTCGACTTGCTGCATGGCCGCGCACTGCCGGAGGCCACGGCATGTGTGTCGGTAGCACGTAGCCATGCTGTTTTCCTGCGAACCGCATTGGCTCGGCAAGGGCTGGTGCCGGATATGCTGTCCAGCGCCACGCTTTCGCTTGCCTTCTGCTCGCCGGCGGCATCGATGCCTGCGAACGGAAGCAGCTTCGGTGATCCTGTCGAATGCATCCTCACGATCGTGGCGCGGGACGGCCGGACTGTGTCGCTGCATGCGTCGGCGCGTTGCGCGCCGCATGATTCGTCGGTGTTCCGGCGAGCGGTAGCGATGCGCGAGGCTGGGTACGGGCTGTGTCAGCATGTCATCGCCGCCGATGGGCGCCGCGCCCTGGATCGCTTGCGCGATGCATACACCATCAGGCACTGGCCGGCGTTCGACCTGCTGCGCGAGTGCGCAGTGCCGCCGCATCCCGCAGGCGATGCCGTCGCGCGGCTGTATGCCGCACGATTGCGCGCTCTGCTGGGGGAGTGGATGCATGAACTGGGCGCTGCCAAGGTTCGCCTGCGCTTCTCGATCTTCCCGAGATTTCCAGGGGCTGCCGTGTTCGCCGAGATCGAGCTCGTCGCGCGCGATGGATATGCGGTCTGGCATAACGGCGGGGCCGACATTCTGCCCGGGGCGCCGCATCAGGAAGCACCCTAAGTTCACGCAGGTTTTTGCCGGCTCCCTTACAATTGTGGTTTTTTCAACACGGGAGTTCCCATGCGCGCCATCGAAATCACGCAGCCCGGCAAGCCGGACGTCCTGCAACTGTGCGAACGGCCTGTGCCGGTCTTGAAGGCCGGCGAGGTGTTGATCAAGGTGCACGCGGCCGGCATCAACCGCCCCGACGTGCTGCAGCGGCTCGGTAAATATCCGGTGCCGCCTGGCGCCTCCGACCTGCCGGGCCTGGAAGTGGCCGGCGAGATCGTCGACGGCGACTACGCGGCCGCCGGCTTTGCCAAGGGCGACATGGTCTGCGCGCTGGTGCAGGGCGGTGGCTATGCCGAATATTGCACCGCGCCCGCCGAGCAATGCCTGCCGGTCCCGCAAGGCCTGAGCCCGCTGGAAGCGGCGTCGCTGCCGGAGACTTTTTTTACCGTTTGGTCAAATGTGTTCGACCGCGCGCAACTGGCGCCGGGTGAGTCGCTGCTGGTGCAGGGCGGCACCTCGGGCATCGGCGTCACCGCGATCCAGCTCGCCGCGGCCCTGGGGCATCGCGTCTTCGCTACCGCCGGGTCGGACGAAAAATGCCGCGCCTGCGAGCAGCTCGGCGCCGAACGCGGCATTAATTACCGCAACGAGGATTTTGCCGCCGTAGTAAAAGAGCTGACGGGCGGGAAGGGCGTCGACGTGATCCTCGACATGGTCGCCGGCGACTACATCCCGCGCGAGATCGATTGCCTGGCCGACGACGGCCGCATCGCCCTGATCGCGCTGCTGGGCGGCGCGAAAGCCGAGATCGACCTGGGCCAGGTGCTGCGCCGCCGCCTCTCCATCAGCGGCTCCACCTTGCGCCCGCGCCCGGTCGCCTTCAAGGCCGCGATCGCGCGCAGCTTGCGCGAGCACGTGTGGCCGCTGTTCGAACAGGGCAAACTCAAGCCGGTCATTTACCGGAGCTTCCCGCTGGCCCAGGCGGCCGAGGCACACGCGCTGATGGAATCCAGCACCCACGTCGGCAAGATCGTGCTGGAAGTGGTCTAACAGATTGAATCAAAAAGGGAAGTGGCGTTCAAGGAATGGCTCAGCCATTGTTTGACCGCCACATATTCGACCGCTAGAATAGCGGGTTAAATTAAAAGATGGGGTTCTATGCGTCCCAAGCTCGTCGTAGGTAACTGGAAAATGAACGGCAGCCGCGCTGCCAATGCCGCGCTCCTGACCGGCATCCTCGAAGGTCTCGGCAATGCCAAGGCCCAGGTCGCGGTCTGTGTGCCGGCGCCTTACCTGTTCCAGTGCGAAGAAATTCTCAAGGCTTCCCCGATCGCCTGGGGTGCGCAGGACGTGTCCTGCCATCCGGTCGGCGCCTATACCGGCGAAGTGTGCATGTCGATGCTGCAGGATTTCGGCAGTCGCTACGTGATCGTCGGCCACTCGGAGCGTCGCGCCTACCACGGCGAGACGGACGAGCTGGTGGCGAAAAAGACCAAGGCTGCGCTGGAAGCCGGCCTGACCCCGATCGTCTGCATCGGCGAAACCCTGGAGCAGCGCGAAGCGGGGCAGACCATGGACGTGGTCAATGCTCAGCTGGAAGCCGTGCTGGAAGCGGTCGGGGCCGATGCTGTCGACAAGATCGTGCTGGCCTACGAGCCGGTGTGGGCGATCGGCACCGGCAAGACCGCAACCCCGGAAATGGCCCAGGAAGTCCACGCCGCCGTGCGCGAAAAACTGCGCGCTTGCAACGCCGACGCCGCGCAACGCACGCTGGTGCTGTACGGCGGCAGCATGAAGCCGGATAATGCGGCGGACCTGATGGCGCAGCCGGACATCGATGGCGGCCTGATCGGTGGTGCGGCGCTGAAAGCGCAAGACTTCCTCGGCATCATTCGCTCAGCGAATTGAGAGATTCACAGTTTCAAAAGAAGTAAAAGCTTTAGAGATAAAGCATTCACAAAGCAGTCAATCGACGTCGTTTAACTTGGAAATGGAATTGCAATGAACACCGTGTTCAATCTGATTATTGTTGTGCAGGTTATTTCGGCCCTGGCCATCATCGGCCTGGTGCTGGTCCAGCACGGCAAGGGCGCCGACATGGGCGCGGCCTTCGGCTCGGGCGCCTCGGGTAGCCTGTTCGGCGCCTCGGGCTCGTCGAACTTCCTGTCGAAGTCGACCGCCGTCGCGGCCGCCGTGTTCTTCGCATCGACCCTGGCGCTGGCCTGGCACAGCAATGGCAGCACCGCCGCCGGCACCGATGGCGGCGTGATGGAGCGCGTCACCGTGCCTTCCTCGCAGGCGCCGGCCACCGGCATTCCGAGCGACGTCCCGGGCGCAGGCCCGAACGCCGGCCCGACCACCGCCGTTCCGGCCAACGACATCCCGCAGACCCCGGGCGTCGCCGTTCCTGCGGCGCCGGGCGAAGCCGCTCCGGCCCCGGCCGCACCAGCAGCACCGGCTCCGGCCGCACCGGCTCCGACCAAGTAATTCCTGGTCCGGGCCGCACGCCCGTTCCAGATTAGGAGTAGAATGCGCCTCGCTATCTGGCAGGGACGCATTGTTGTAAAGGATGGGCAGCCCTCCATGCTGCCAACCCTGCCGTAAAGATGGCTAGCATCAAAAGAAATGTTGAGTAATTGCGTAATTTCCTTGTGATAGCGCAATTTGTGCATTGAAAAGTAGTGCTAAAGCAGGGTAAAATACTGGTCTCCAGCCGACGTGGTGAAATTGGTAGACACGCTATCTTGAGGGGGTAGTGGCGCAAGCTGTGCGAGTTCGAGTCTCGCCGTCGGCACCAATATACGAAAGAGCCAGCAAGGGCGCATGAGCGATCGCTCTCCTGCCTGAGCTGGCTTTTTCACGAGGATCAGTTGTACGGTCCTGGTGGCATTCAACGGAGCTCCCCTCCGGCCAGGTTCGCGCGACTCGGCGCTGCAGCCCTGCAGTGTTTCATTAACCGATCGTTCAAATAGGCTTCACGTGAACCTCGAAAATTATCTCCCCGTTCTTCTCTTTATCCTGGTTGGCATCGGCGTCGGTGTCGCTCCGCAGGTGCTCGGCCGCATCCTTGGTCCGCACCGTCCCGACGCAGCCAAGCTGTCCCCGTATGAATGCGGCTTCGAAGCCTTCGAAGATGCGCGCATGAAGTTCGACGTTCGCTACTACCTGGTGGCGATCCTGTTTATTTTGTTTGATCTGGAAACGGCATTCTTCTTCCCATGGGGCGTCTCGATGCGCGAACTGGGCTGGACCGGTTTCATCACGATGATGGTGTTCATCGCCGAATTCATCGTGGGCTTCTGGTACATCTGGAAGAAAGGTGCCCTTGATTGGGAATAAGCCATGGCAATTGAAGGCGTATTAAACGAAGGTTTCATTACCACCACAGCCGACAAGCTGATCAACTGGGCCCGCACGGGATCGATGTTCCCGATGACGTTTGGCCTGGCATGCTGCGCGGTCGAGATGATGCATGTGGGCGCTGCCCGCTACGATCTCGACCGTTTTGGCATTGTGTTCCGCCCGTCGCCGCGCCAGTCCGACGTGATGATCGTCGCCGGCACGCTGTGCAACAAGATGGCTCCCGCCCTGCGCAAGGTGTACGACCAGATGGCCGAACCGCGCTGGGTGATCTCGATGGGGTCCTGCGCCAACGGCGGCGGCTACTACCACTACTCGTATTCGGTGGTGCGCGGCTGCGACCGCATCGTGCCGGTCGACGTCTACGTGCCGGGTTGCCCGCCGACCGCGGAAGCACTGCTGTACGGCATCATGCAGCTGCAGAACAAGATCAAGCGCACCAACACCATCGCGCGCTAAGAACAGCGAAACACCATGACGACGAAACTCGAAACCCTTGAACTCGCCCTGAAAAATGCACTGGGCGAGAGCGCTGCCATCAAGCAGGCGCTGGGCGAAGTGACTGTGGTGGTCAAGGCCGCCGACTACATCAAGACGATGCAGGCGCTGCGCGACGACCCGGCGCTCCGCTTCGAACAAATGATCGACCTGTGCGGCGTCGACTATTCCCAGTACGGTGAAGGCACCTGGGACGGCCCGCGCTTCGCGGTGGTCGTCCATCTGCTGTCGGTGACGCACAACTGGCGCGTGCGCGTGCGCACCTTCTGCGCCGACGACGACATGCCGATGGTCGAGTCGATCACGCCGATCTGGCGCGCCGCCAACTGGTTCGAGCGCGAAGCCTTCGACCTGTTCGGCATCCTGTTCGACGGCCACGGCGACCTGCGCCGCATCCTGACCGACTACGGCTTCATCGGCCACCCGTTCCGCAAGGACTTCCCGATCACGGGCTACGTCGAAATGCGCTACGACCCTGAACAGAAACGCGTGATCTACCAACCGGTGACGATCGAGCCGCGCGAGAACATCCCGCGCGTGATCCGTGAAGAAACCTACGGGACATCGAAATAATGGCTGAGCTTAAGAATTACACCCTGAACTTTGGTCCGCAGCACCCGGCAGCGCACGGCGTGCTGCGCCTCGTGCTGGAGCTGGACGGCGAAGTGATCCAGCGCGCCGACCCGCACATCGGCCTGCTGCACCGCGGCACCGAGAAGCTGGCCGAGACCCGCACCTACCTGCAGTCGGTCCCGTACATGGACCGCCTGGACTACGTGTCGATGATGTGCAACGAGCACGGCTACGTGCTGGCAGTGGAAAAGCTGCTGGGCATCGAAGCGCCGATCCGCGCGCAGTACATCCGCACGATGTTCGACGAGATCACCCGTATCCTGAACCACCTGATGTGGCTGGGCGCGCACGCGCTCGACATCGGCGCCATGGGTCCGTTCCTGTACGCCTTCCGTGACCGCGAAGACCTGTTCGACGTCTACGAGGCGGTCTCGGGCGCGCGCATGCACGCGGCCTACTACCGCCCGGGCGGCGTGTACCGCGACCTGCCGGACCGCATGCCGCAGCACCGCGAATCGCCGATCCGCTCGAAGAAGGCGATCGACGACCTGAACCGCGACCGCCAGGGTTCGGTGCTGGACTTCATCGAAGCCTTCACCAAGCGCTTCGACGGCTACGTCGACGAATACGAAACCCTGCTGACCGATAACCGTATCTGGAAGCAGCGTACCGTCGGCATCGGCGTCGTCTCGCCGGAAGACGCACTGGCAATGGGCTTCACCGGCCCGATGCTGCGCGGCTCGGGCATTGCCTGGGACCTGCGCAAGACCCAGCCCTATGCGGCCTACGACAAGATGGATTTCGACATCCCGGTCGGCACCAATGGCGACTCCTACGACCGCTACCTGGTGCGTATCGAGGAAATGCGCCAGGCGAACCGCATCATCAAGCAGTGCATCGCCTGGCTGCGCGTGAACCAGGGTCCGGTCATGATCGACAACCACAAGATCGTGCCGCCGAACCGCATGGACATGAAGTCCAACATGGAATCGCTGATCCACCACTTCAAGCTGTTCACCGAAGGCTTCCACGTGCCGGAAGGCGAGGCGTTTGCGGCGATCGAGCACCCGAAGGGCGAGTTCGGCATCTACATCGTGTCGGACGGCGCCAACAAGCCGTACCGCCTGAAGATCCGCACCCCGGACTACGTCCACCTGCAGAGCCTCGACGAAATGTCGCGCGGCCACATGATTGCCGACGCTGTGGCCATCATCGGCACCCAGGACATCGTGTTCGGCAGTATCGACCGCTAAGAGGGTAGGAAAGAATTATGTTATCGCAGGAAACCTACAAGAAAATCGACCGCGAGCTGGCCAAGTACCCAGCCGATCAACGCCAGTCGGCCGTAATGGCCTCGCTGGCCCACGCCCAGGTCGAACTGGGCTGGCTGTCGCCGGAAACCATGCAGGAAATCGCCGACTACATCCGCATGCCGGCCATCGCCGTGCAGGAAGTCGCGACCTTCTACAACATGTACAACCTGAAGCCGGTCGGCAAGGCCAAGATCACGGTCTGCACCAACCTGCCGTGCGCCCTGTCGGGCGGCGAGCGCGCCGGCCAGCGCATCAAGGACGCACTCGGCATCGACTACCGCGAAACCACCGCCGACGGCAAGTTCACCCTGCTGGAAGGCGAGTGCATGGGCGCCTGCGGCGACGCACCGGTGATGCTGGTGAATAACCACCGCATGTGCTCGTTCATGAGCGACGAGAAGATCGACGCCCTGCTTGAGGAACTGAACAAATGACCAGCCTGCACGACCGTCACATCAATCCGCTGATCCTCAAGGATCTGAACGGCGAAAACTGGCACTTGGCGGACTACGTCAAGCGCGGCGGCTATTCGGCCCTGCGCAAGATCCTCGAAGGCGGCGTCACCCAGGAACAGGTCATCGCCGACCTGAAGGCATCGGGCCTGCGCGGCCGCGGCGGCGCCGGTTTCCCGACCGGCCTGAAGTGGAGCTTCATGCCGCGCCAGTTCCCTGGCCAGAAATACTTGGTTTGCAACACAGACGAGGGCGAGCCGGGCACGTTCAAGGACCGCGACATCATCCGCTACAACCCGCACGCGCTGATCGAAGGCATGGCCATCGGCGCCTACGCGATGGGCATCACCGTGGGCTACAACTACATCCACGGCGAGATCTTCCAGGAATACCTGCGCTTCGAGGAAGCGCTGGAAGAGGCGCGCGCCGCCGGCTTCCTGGGCGATAACATCATGGGCTCGAATTTCTCGTTCCAGCTGCATGCCCACCACGGCTACGGCGCCTACATCTGCGGCGAAGAAACCGCGCTGCTGGAGTCGCTCGAAGGCAAGAAGGGCCAGCCGCGCTTCAAGCCGCCGTTCCCGGCTTCGTTCGGCCTGTACGGCAAGCCGACCACGATCAACAACACCGAGACCTTCGCTGCGGTTCCGTTCCTGCTGAACATGGGTCCGGAAAACTACATGGCCCTCGGCAAGCCGAACAACGGCGGCACCAAGATCTTCTCGATCTCGGGTGACGTCGAGCGTCCGGGCAACTACGAGGTCCCGCTGGGCACCCCGTTCGCCAAGCTGATGGAGCTGGCCGGCGGCATGCGCGGCGGCAAGAAGATCAAGGCGGTCATCCCGGGCGGTTCGTCGGCGCCGGTGATCCGCGGCGAGGTCATGATGGATACCGACCTCGACTACGATTCGATCGCCAAGGCCGGTTCGATGCTGGGTTCGGGCGCCGTGATCGTCATGGACGAGACCCGCTGCATGGTCAAGTCGCTGCTGCGCCTGTCGTACTTCTACTACGAAGAATCCTGCGGCCAGTGCACCCCGTGCCGTGAAGGCACCGGCTGGATGTACCGCATGGTCCACCGCATCGAGAACGGCAAGGGTCGTCCGGAAGACATGGACCTGCTGAACAACATCGCGGGCAACATCAAGGGCCGCACCATCTGCGCGCTGGGCGACGCCGCCGCGATGCCGGTGGAAGCGATGATCAAGAACTTCCGCGAGGAATTCGAATATCACATCGAGCACAAGCACTGCCTCGTGCCCGCATACCTTTAAACCAGGTCAGGTAACGATCAAATGGTTGAAATTGAATTAGACGGCAAAAAAGTCGAAGTCGCACCAGGTTCCATGGTGATGGACGCCGCAAACAAACTCGGGACCTATATCCCGCACTTCTGCTATCACAAGAAATTGTCGATCGCAGCGAACTGCCGCATGTGCCTGGTCGAAGTCGAGAAGGCACCGAAGCCGCTGCCGGCCTGCGCGACCCCGGTCTCGCCGGGCATGATCGTGCGCACCCACAGCGACAAGGCCGTGCAGGCACAGAAGTCGGTGATGGAGTTCCTCCTCATTAACCACCCGCTGGATTGCCCGATCTGCGACCAGGGCGGCGAATGCCAGCTGCAGGATCTGGCCGTCGGCTACGGCAAGAGCAACTCGCGCTACGAAGAAGAGAAGCGCGTGGTGGCCCCGAAAGAGGCCGGCCCGCTGATCTCGATGGAAGAGATGGCGCGCTGCATCCAGTGCACCCGCTGCGTGCGTTTCGGCCAGGAAGTGGCCGGCGTGATGGAATTCGGCATGGTCGGCCGCGGCGAGCACTCGGAGATCACCACCTTCGTGGGCAAGACCGTGGACTCGGAAGTCTCGGGCAACATGATCGACCTGTGCCCGGTCGGCGCGCTTACTTCTAAGCCGTTCCGCTACTCGGCCCGTCCGTGGGAACTGCAGCGCCGCAAGTCGATCGCGCCGCACGACTCGCTCGGCTCGAACCTGATCGTCCAGGTCAAGGGCGGCAAGGTCATGCGCGTGCTGCCGCTGGAAAACGAAGCCATCAACGAATGCTGGCTGTCGGACAAGGACCGCTTCTCGTACGAGGCGCTGGACAATGCCGACCGCCTGACCAACCCGATGATCAAGCAGGGTGGCGTGTGGCAGGAAACCGACTGGCAGACCGCGCTGGAATACGTGGCCCACGGCCTGCGTAACATCCGCCACGAGCACGGCGCCGACAGCATCGCCGCCGTCGCGACCCCGCACTCGACCCTGGAAGAGCTGTACCTGCTGAACAAGATGACCCGTGGCATTGGCTCGGACAACATCGAGTTCCGCCTGCGCCAGAGCGACTTCGCCCTGGACGGCCAGGTCACCCCATGGCTGGGCATGCCGATCGCGAACTTCTCGCAACTGAAGCGCGCCTTCGTCATCGGCTCCAACCTGCGCAAGGACCACCCGCTGGTCGCGACCCGCCTGCGTACCGCCACCAAGGGCGGCGCCAAGCTGTCGCTGCTGGGCGCGAGCGACGAAGACCTCTTGATGCCGGTGGCAAACAAGATGGTTGCGGCGCCGAGCGACTGGCTGGCCGCACTGTCGGAAGTCGTCGTTGCCGTGGCCCTGGCCAAGGACGTCGCCGCCCCGGCCGGCTTCGGCAATGTCGAACCGAGCGAAGGCGGCAAGGCCATCGCCGCGACCCTGGTCGGCGTCGATACCCCGGGCGCCGTCCTGCTGGGTAATGCCGCTTCCTACCACCCGCAAGCCTCGAAGATCCACGCCGCCGCGCAGTGGATCGCCGAGCAGACCGGCTGCTCCTTCGGCTACCTGGTCGACGCCGCCAACACCGTCGGCGGCTACATCGTCGGCGCGACGGGCAAGGGCGAAGCCGTGTTCGCATCGCCGAAGAAGGCCTACGTGCTGCTGAACGCGGAACCGGAACTGGATGCGGCCAACCCGCAGCAGGCCCGCGCCGCGCTCGACGGCGCCGAAATGGTCGTCGCCATGTCGGCCTTCAAGCACGGCATGGACTTCGCCGACGTGCTGCTGCCGATCTCGCCGTTCAGCGAGACCGCCGGCACCTTCGTCAACTGCGAAGGCCGCGCACAGAGCTTCAACGGCACCGTCAAGCCGCTGGGCGAGACTCGTCCGGCCTGGAAAGTGCTGCGCGTGCTGGGCAACCTGCTGGGCCTGTCGGGCTTCGACTACGAGACGTCGGAATCGATCCGCGACGAAGCCATCGGCAAGGGCGTCACCGACCTGTCAGCCAAGCTGAACAACGTCGCGCGCCTGGCGCCGACCGCGGGCCAGTATTCCCCGGCCGGCCAGCTCGAGCGCGTCGCCGACGTCGGCATCTACTTCACCGACGCGCTGGCGCGCCGTTCGGAACCGCTGCAGCGCACCGCCGACGCGAATGCGCCGCTGGTGACCCTGTCCAAGGCCGTGGCCGAGCAGATCGGCGTCACGGCCGGCGACTCGGTCCGCGTGTCGCAGGGTTCGGGCAGCGCCGTGCTGGTCGCCAACGTGGACGCACGCCTGCCGTCGAACGCAGTGCGCGTGGCCGCCGGCCACCCGGCCGTCGCTGGTCTCGGCGCGATGTTCGGTGAGATCAATGTTGAGAAAGCAGTTGAACAGGTAGGAGGCGGCAAATAATGGCAACGCCCGGTTTTATCGATACGCTGAACGCCGGCGGGGCTGACCTGCTCGGCCCGGTCTGGCCGCTGGTCTGGAACCTGATCAAGATCCTGTGCGTGCTCCTGCCGCTGATGGGCCTGGTCGCTTACGCGACGCTGTGGGAACGACGCCTGATCGGCTGGATCCACATCCGCCAGGGCCCGAACCGCGTCGGCCCAGGTGGCCTGCTGCAGCCGATCGCCGACGCGATCAAGCTGCTGCTCAAGGAAATCGTCATCCCGACCAAGGCCAACCGCAGCCTGTTCGTGATCGGTCCGATCATGACCATCATGCCGGCGCTGGCCGCCTGGGCGGTTGTCCCGTTCGGCCCGCAAGCCGCGCTGGCCAACGTCAACGCCGGCCTGCTGTTCCTGATGGCGATCACCTCGATGGAAGTCTACGGCATCATCATCGCCGGCTGGGCTTCGAACTCGAAGTACTCGTTCCTGGGTGCGATGCGCGCCTCGGCACAGATGATCTCCTACGAAATCCCGATCGGCTTCGTGCTGGTCGTGGTGCTGATGGTCACCGGCAGCCTGAACATGACGGATATCGTCATCAGCCAGCAAATGGGCAGCTTCGCCGACATGGGACTGAACTTCCTGTCGTGGAACTGGCTGCCGCTGCTGCCGCTGTTCGTGATCTATTTCGTGTCCGGCCTGGCCGAGTGCAACCGCCACCCGTTCGACGTGGTGGAAGGGGAGTCGGAGATCGTCGCCGGCCACATGGTCGAGTACTCGGGCATGTCCTATGCGATGTTCATGCTGGCCGAGTATTCGAACATGATCCTGATCTCGACCCTGGCAGCGATCCTGTTCCTGGGCGGCTGGTCGGCACCGTTCGGTTTCCTGGAATTCGGCGCCATCGGCGGCTTCTTCTGGCTGTTCCTGAAGATGTTCATGCTGGTATCGACCATGGTCTGGGTCCGCGGCACCTTCCCGCGCTACCGCTATGACCAGATCATGCGCCTGGGCTGGAAAGTGTTCATCCCGCTGACCCTGCTCTGGCTGGTGGTGGTCGCGATCTGGATGCACTCGCCGTGGAACATCTGGATGCCTGTGAAGTAAGGAATCAAACGAAAATGAATCGGATTAAAGAAATTGTCGGCAGCCTGATGCTGTCCGAGCTCTTCAAGGGCCTGGCCCTGACCGGCAAGTATGCGCTGTCGCGCAAGATCACGGTCCAGTACCCGGAAGAGAAGACGCCGATGTCGAACCGCTTCCGCGGCCTGCACGCCCTGCGCCGCTACCCCAACGGGGAAGAGCGCTGCATCGCCTGCAAGCTGTGCGAGGCAGTGTGCCCGGCGATGGCGATCACGATCGAATCGGCGCAGCGCGAGGACGGCACCCGCCGCACCACGCGCTACGACATCGACCTGACCAAGTGCATCTTCTGCGGTTTCTGCGAAGAGTCCTGCCCGGTCGACTCGATCGTGGAAACCCACGTGCTGGAATACCACGGCGAAAAACGCGGCGATCTCTACTACACCAAAGAGATGCTGCTGGCCGTCGGTGACCGCTACGAAAACGACATCGCCGCCGCCCGCGAAGCGGACGCGAAGTACCGATAAGAAGAGGCTGTCAATTCATGGAATTCACCACTTTCCTGTTCTACGCGTTCGCGGCCATCACGGTGCTGGCCGCCCTGCGCGTCATCACCACCAAGAACCCGGTCCACGCCGCGCTGTTCCTGGTGCTGGCCTTCTTCAACGTGGCCGGCATCTGGCTGCTGCTGAAGGCCGAGTTCCTGGCCATCGTGCTGGTGCTGGTCTACGTCGGCGCCGTGATGGTGCTGTTCCTCTTCGTCGTGATGATGCTCGACATTAATATCGACCGCATGCGAGAGGGCTTCTGGGGTTACCTGCCGCTGGCGTCGGGTATCGGCGCCCTGATCGTGCTCGAGATGGCTGCCGTGCTGTACCGTTCGTACAGCCAGACCGACCTGTCGGCCGAGGCTGCCGCCCTGAACATCGGCGGCACCAAGGAACTGGGCCTCCTGATCTACACCAAGTACATCTACGGCTTCGAAATCGCCGCCGTGATCCTGCTGGTGGCGATCATCGCCGCAGTCGCCCTGACCCTGCGCAAGCGCAAGGACACCAAAGCAATCGACCCGGGCGCCGCCGTCCGCGTCAAGCGTAACGACCGCCTGCGCATCGTCAAGATGGATGCGGTCAACCAGCGCGCCATCGATGCAGCAGCCGCCGAGTCCGCAGCGAAGGCTGTGGACGCGGCAGCGCTGTCGAAGACAGCCGCACCGAAGGAGGCACCATGACTTTGTCGCTCGCACATTACCTGATCCTGGGCGCGATCCTGTTCGCGATCTCGGTGATCGGCATCTTCCTGAACCGGAAGAACATCATCATCCTGCTGATGGCCGTCGAACTGATGCTGCTGGCGGTGAACCTGAACTTCGTCGCGTTCTCGCATTACCTCGGAGACGCGGCGGGGCAGATCTTCGTGTTCTTCATTCTGACCGTCGCGGCCGCCGAATCGGCAATCGGCCTGGCGATCCTGGTGGTCCTGTTCCGTAACCTGGACACGATCAATGTGGAAGACCTCGACAGCCTGAAGGGCTGATGGTCTCGGCTGATTAACAATAACGATTAAGGTTCAACAATGGCGGGGCAACTCTCTTCCTCAATGTTACTGGCGGTGCCTCTGGCGCCGCTGGCGGGCTCGGCGATCGCCGGCCTGCTCGGCACCAAGTTCTTCGGCAATGTGGTCGGCCGCAAGGTGTCGCATACGGCGACCATCCTGGGCGTGCTGATCGCGCTGATCATCTCGGTCCAGACCCTGATGGCCGTGCTCGATGGCGCGACCTTCAATGAAGACATCTACACCTGGATGACCGTCGGCACGCTCAAGCTGGCCGTCGGCTTCCAGATCGACACGCTGTCGGCAATGATGATGTGCGTGGTGACCTCCGTCTCCCTGATGGTGCACATCTACACGATCGGCTACATGGCCGAGGACGAAGGCTACAACCGCTTCTTCTCGTACATCTCGCTGTTCACCTTCTCGATGCTGATGCTGGTCATGTCCAACAACTTCCTGCAGCTGTTCTTCGGCTGGGAAGCGGTGGGCCTGGTCTCGTACCTCCTGATCGGCTTCTGGTATACCCGTCCGACCGCGATCTTCGCGAACATGAAGGCCTTCCTGGTCAACCGCGTGGGCGACTTCGGCTTCATCCTGGGCATCGGCCTGCTGCTGGCCGCTTCCGGCTCGATGCAGTACACCGAGGTGTTCGCCCAGGCCGACAAGCTGGCCGGCATGACCGTGCCGGGCATCGGATGGCCGCTGCTGACCGCCGCCTGCATCTGCCTGTTCATCGGCGCGATGGGTAAATCGGCGCAGTTCCCGCTGCACGTCTGGCTGCCGGACTCGATGGAAGGCCCGACCCCGATCTCGGCGCTGATCCACGCTGCAACCATGGTTACCGCCGGCATCTTCATGGTGTCGCGCATGTCGCCGCTGTTCGAACTGTCGGACGGCGCACTCTCGTTCATCATCGTGATCGGCTCGATCACCGCGCTGTTCATGGGCTTCCTGGGCATCATCCAGAACGACATCAAGCGTGTGGTCGCGTACTCGACCCTATCGCAGCTGGGCTACATGACCGTCGCACTGGGCGTGTCGGCCTACTCGGTGGCCGTGTTCCACCTGATGACCCACGCCTTCTTCAAGGCGCTGCTGTTCCTCGGCGCGGGTTCGGTCATCATCGGCATGCACCACGACCAGGACATGCGCAACATGGGCGGCCTGCGCAAGTACATGCCGATCACCTGGATCACCTCGCTGCTGGGCTCGCTGGCCCTGATCGGTACCCCGTTCTTCTCGGGCTTCTACTCGAAGGACTCGATCATCGAAGCGGTGCACGCCTCGAACCTGCCGGGCGCCGGCTTCGCCAACTTCGCCGTACTGGCCGGCGTGTTCGTGACCGCCTTCTACTCGTTCCGCATGTACTTCCTGGTGTTCCATGGCGAATCGCGCTGGAACAACCCGAAACCGCATAGCGAAGGCCATGATTCGGATGCGCACCACGAAGAAGACGAGCATGGCGACGACCATCACCACCACGGCCTGCAGCCGGGCGACAAGCCGCACGAGTCGCCGCTGGTCGTGACCCTGCCGCTGATCCTGCTGGCGATCCCGTCGGTCATCATCGGCTTCCTGGCCATCGGCCCGATGCTGCATGGCGACTTCTTCAAGGACGTGATCTACGTCGATCCGCGCCACCCGGCCATGGCCGAACTGAACGAAATGTTCCACGGCGCCGGCGCAATGGCGATCCACGGCCTGCAAACCGCACCATTCTGGCTGGCACTGGCGGGCGTCGTTGCTGCCTACTACTGCTACATGGTCAACCCGCGCGTTCCGGCCTGGTTCTATGCCAAGTTCAAGTTCCTGCACACCTTGCTGGACAACAAATACTACATGGACAAGTTCAACGATGTCGTGTTCGCCGGCGGCGCGCGCGCCATCGGTGGCGGCCTGTGGAAAGTGGGCGACCGCGGCCTGATCGACGGCCTGCTGGTCAACGGTTCGGCCAAACTGGTGGGCTGGTTCTCGACGATCACCCGTACCTTCCAGACGGGCTACATCTATCACTATGCATTCGTGATGATCGTCGGCGTGCTGGCAACCCTGCTGTGGTTCTTCCCGTTCTGGCGCGGTTAATACAGGCAGATAAGAAAAGCGAAAAATGATGCAGTCAATTTCTACATTTCCTCCTTACCTGAGCCTGTCGATCTGGCTCCCGATCCTGTTCGGCATGATCGTGCTGGCGGTCGGCCGCGACAAGAACGCCGGTTTCGTGCGCCTGCTGTCCCTGGTCGGCGCCGTCGTCAGCTTCCTGCCGACGCTGCCGCTGATCATGAACTTCGACAATGCCGCCCACGGCATGCAGTTCTATGAGTCGGCCGCCTGGATCGAACGCTTCAACGTGTTCTACAAGCTGGGCGTCGACGGCCTGTCGCTGTGGTTCATCCCGCTGACCGCCTTCATCAGCATCATCGTGGTGCTGGCGGCATGGCAGGTGATCGAAGAGCGCGTGGCGCAGTACATGGGTTCCTTCCTGATCCTGTCGGGCCTGATGATCGGCGTGTTCGCCTCGCTGGACGGCCTGCTGTTCTACTTCTTCTTCGAAGCCACCCTGATCCCGATGTACATCATCATCGGCGTGTTCGGCGGCCCGAACCGCGTGTACGCGGCATTCAAGTTCTTCCTGTACACGTTCTTCGGCTCGCTGCTGACCCTGGTCGCGATCATCTACCTGTACAACCAGTCGGGCAGCTTCGACATCCTCGAGTGGCACCGCCTGCCGCTGACGATGAACGAGCAGATCCTGATCTTCATCGCCTTCTTCATGGCCTTCGCCGTGAAGGTCCCGATGTGGCCGGTGCACACCTGGCTGCCGGATGCCCACGTGGAAGCGCCGACCGGCGGTTCCGTGGTGCTGGCCGCGATCATGCTGAAACTGGGCGCCTACGGCTTCCTGCGTTTCTCGCTGCCGATCACCCCGGACGCCTCGCAGTACCTGGCGCCGGTGGTCATCGTGCTGTCGCTGATCGCCGTGATCTACATCGGCCTCGTAGCCCTGGTCCAGAAGGACATGAAGAAACTGGTCGCGTACTCGTCGATCGCCCACATGGGTTTCGTCACCCTGGGCTTCTTCATCTTCAACGACATGGGCGTGCAGGGCGGCATCATGCAGTCGATCTCGCACGGCTTCGTGTCGGGCGCGATGTTCCTGTGCATCGGCGTGCTCTACGACCGCGTCCACTCGCGTGAAATCGCCGACTACGGCGGCGTGGTCAACAGGATGCCGAAGTTCGCCGCCTTCGCCGTGCTGTTCTCGATGGCCAACGCCGGCCTGCCGGCCACCTCGGGCTTCATCGGCGAATTCATGGTGATCCTGGGCGCCGTCGAGTTCAACTTCTGGACCGGCCTGCTGGCAGCCACCGCGCTGATCCTGGGCGCCGCCTACTCGCTGTGGATGGTCAAGCGTGTCGTGTTCGGCCCGGTCGTGCACAAGCACGTGGCCGAACTGACCGACCTGAACGGCCGCGAGTTCGCCATCCTCGGCGTGCTGGCCATCGCCACCCTGGTGATGGGCCTGTACCCGGCGCCGATCGCCGAGACGCTGCAGGTGTCGGTCACCGACCTGCTGCAGCACGTCGCAGCCGGCAAACTGCCTCAATAAACTGACATGAACGAAATGAACTCCACAATGTTAGCGGCAACCGATGCCAACCTGGCGCCGGTCTATGCCGAAATCTTCCTGCTGATCGCGGCTTCCGCGATCCTGCTGATCGACATGTACATGAAAGCAGGCAAGCGCAACCTGACGTATGCGCTCAGCCTGATGGCCATCGCCGGTTGCGGCGTGCTGACTTTCGCCGACATGGGTACCGGCGCGACCGTGTACACCTTCAACGGCATGTACGTGTCGGACCCGATGTCCAACCTGCTCAAGCTGGTGACCTACGTGGCCACCGCGATGACCCTGGTGTATTCGCGCCAGTACGCGGAAGACCGCGCCATGATGTCCGGTAACCTGGGCGGCGAGTTCTACGTGCTCGCGCTGTTCTCGATGCTCGGCCAGATGATCATGATCTCGGGCAACAGCATGCTGTCGATCTACCTGGGCGTGGAACTGATGTCGCTGTCGCTGTATGCGCTGGTGGCACTGCGCCGCGACCACGCGATCTCGACCGAAGCCGCGATGAAGTACTTCATCCTGGGCGCGCTGTCCTCGGGCTTCCTGCTGTACGGCATGTCGATGATCTACGGCGCCACCGGCTCGCTCGACCTGACCGCCATCAACCAGGCAAGCAGCGTCGTCGACGCGAACCGCAACATCCTGGTGTTCGGCCTGGTGTTCGTCGTTGCCGGCCTGGCCTTCAAGCTCGGCGTGGTCCCGTTCCACATGTGGGTTCCGGACGTGGTGCAGGGCGCCCCGACCGCCGTCACCCTGCTGCTGGGCGGCGCACCGAAGCTGGCGACCTTCGCCATGGTGATCCGCATCCTGGTCGAAGGCCTCCCAAGCATGGCCTTCGACTGGCAGCAGATGCTGCTGGTGCTGGCCGTGCTGTCGCTGGCCGTGGGTAACATCACCGCGATCGCGCAGACCAACATCAAGCGCATGCTGGCCTACTCGACCATCGCCCAGATGGGCTTCGTGGTGCTGGCCATGATGACCGGCATCGTCGACGGCGACAGCAGCAATGCCGCCGCTTCGTACAGCGCAGCGATGTACTACACCATCACCTACGTCCTGACCACGGTCGGCAGCTTCGGCCTGATCATGATGCTGGCGCGTGCCGGCCATGAGGCCGAGACCATCGCCGACTTCAAGGGCCTGGGCAAGCGTTCGCCATGGTTCGCGATCGTGATGACCGTGCTGATGTTCTCCCTGGCCGGCGTGCCGCCGATGGTCGGCTTCATGGCCAAGTGGGCGGTCCTGCAGGCTGTCGTGAACGCGGGCATGGTGTGGCTGTCGGTCGTGGCCGTGCTGTTCTCGCTGATCGGCGCCTTTTACTACCTGCGCATCGTCAAGACCATCTGGTTCGACGATGCGGTGGACACCGCCCCGATCAATACCTCGGCCGACATGCGCGCCGTGATGTCGATCAACGGCGTGGCCGTGGTGGTGCTGGGTATCGTCCCGGGCTGGCTGCTGGCGGTGTGCTACACCGCGATGCAGGCAACCCTCGCCAAGTAATCAGGCTAGCCGGGTGGATTCCTCCCTCGCTGCCTGGCTGGTGGTCGCGATCTCGCTCGCGGCCGCCAACCTGCCTTTCCTCACCGAGCGTGTGTTCGGTCTTGTACCCCTGAAGACCAGCAGCGCCGGTGACGGCCCGCGCACGAAGTCCTTCCTGCTGCGCCTGTTAGAGTTAATTGTTTTATACTTCGTCGTCGGCTTCCTGGCTCGCATGCTGGAATCCCGGATCGGCGGCGTGTTCGCGCAGAACTGGGAGTTCTATGCGATCACCGGCTGCCTGTTCCTGGTGCTGGCGTTCCCCGGTTTCGTCTTCCGTTACCTGCGCAAACGCCGCGCCTGATTTCCTGTAACGCAGTAGCAACTGGAGACCGTATGGTTTCAGATTTACGCGAGACCCGCATCGACGGCGGCGTCGTCTATGACGGCCACTTCCTCAAGGTCGAAAACGACCGCATCAAGCTCCCCGACGGTTCCATCACCCAGCGCGAATTCATCCGCCATCCCGGCGCAGTGGTCATCCTGCCGCTGTTGCCCGACGGCCGCGTGCTGCTGGAGCGCCAGTTCCGTTATCCGAACTCCCAGGTCTTCATTGAATTCCCGGCCGGTAAGATCGACCCGGGCGAGGACCACCTGGCCTGCGCCAAGCGCGAGCTGGAAGAAGAGACCGGCTACACGGCCGCCAAGTGGCGCTTCGTCTGCACCATCCACAACGCCATCGCCTATTCGGACGAGCACCTCGAGCTGTTCCTGGCCGAAGAGCTGAGCGCCGGGGAACAGAAGCTGGACGAGGGCGAGTTCCTCGAAACCTTCAGCGTCACCGTGCCCGAGCTGCTCGAAATGGTCAGGCGCGGCGAGATCACCGATGTGAAGACCATCATCGGCAGCTTCTGGCTCGAGAAGATCCTGTCCGGCACCTGGAGTCCCGCCTAAGGTATGCGCGCTCTGCTGGCGCTCGTGCTGTGGTGCTGGGCGCTGGCGGCCACGGCGGCGGGGCGCACCGAGTTCCAGGCGCGCTGCGAAGACACGATCGGCGAAAGCCTGTCGGTACTGACCGGCACACAGAACGGTTTCCGGATCGACAACACCGTCGGCGCCCGTGCGCTGACGGCGATGAAGGGGCGGGCCCGTCCCGGGCAGCTGGTGCTGGGCCTGACCCGCACCGAGTCGCGCGTGAGCATCCATGTCGGCGGGCGCCTGCTGGCCGACGAGGCCAGCGGTTACGAGTGCATCGCGCCGCACATCGACATCAAGCTCTACTACCTGCCAATCGTGGTCTACATCAGCCGCGAGTTCCGGTCCGGTTCCTGCGCCTACGAAGAAGTGCTGGCGCACGAGATGCGCCACCTGAACGCCTACCTCGACTACCTGCCCAAGGCCGAGGCCCGGGTGCGCCTGGCGCTGGCGCGGCGTTTCGAGGACAAGCCCCTGTATGCGCGCATCGGCCAGGCACAAAGCCTGCTCCAGCGCGAAATCGACCGCGGCTGGATGCCCTATATTAAAAGCGAGATGGCGAAGGTCGAGGCCTTGCAGGCGGCAATCGACTCGCCGCAGGAATATGCCCGTCTCGGCAAGGTTTGCGGAGGTGAGGTACAGTCTTTGCTTGGCCCTTTACAACGAAGCAAGCAAAAATGACAAACCCGGCAGTAGCAAAACCGTCAGAGTATCCGCAACGCTATTTCGCCTTGCTCCCCGCGGCCGGGGTCGGCGCACGCATGGGCGCGAACAGTCCCAAGCAATACCTGCAGATCGGCGGCAAGCCGATGCTGCGCCACACGCTCGACGCCTTCCGCGCGAGTCCCCTGATCGCGCATACCTATGTGGTGGTCAGCGCCGACGACCCGTTCATCGATGCGGTGCTGCCTCCGGACGGCGTGACCGTCCTGCGCTGCGGCGGCGCCACCCGCATGGAATCGATCCGCAACGGCCTGCGCGCACTGCACGGCAGCATCGGGCCCGACGACTGGATCCTGGTGCACGACGCGGCCAGGCCCGGCCTGGATGCGGAACTGATCGAACGCCTGATCGTCGAAACGGGTGAACACCCGGCCGGCGGACTGCTGGCCCTGCCCGTGGTCGACACGGTCAAGCGCAGCAGCGCGGGCGAAGTCGCGACGGTCTCGCGCGACGGGCTATGGCTGGCGCAGACGCCGCAGATGTTCCGCTACCAGCTCCTGCTGCGGGCGCTCGATGCGGCGACCGACCCGTCGGCGATTACCGATGACGCCAGCGCGGTTGAAGCGCTGGGACTGGCCCCCAAGTTGGTGGAAGGGCATCCCCGCAACCTGAAGGTCACGCTGCCGGCCGATATCCGGATCGCCGAGATGTACCTGGCAGCCTACCGAACCGATCCAAACAACGAAGCGAACTGAACGACCATGACACAAGCATCCTGGAATCCCACCCCGCCGTTCCGCATCGGAACCGGCTACGACTGCCACGCGCTGGTCGAAGGGCGCAAGCTCATCGTCGGCGGCGTGACCATCCCGCACCGTCTCGGCCTGCTCGGCCACTCCGACGCCGACGTGCTGCTGCACGCCATCATCGATTCGCTGCTCGGCGCCGCTGCCCTGGGCGACATCGGCAAGCATTTCCCGGACACCGACCCGATGTTCGCCGGCGCCGACTCGCGCACGCTGCTGCGCGAAGTGGCGCACCGCGTGGTGGCCACCGGCTACACCATCGGCAACATCGACGCGACCATCATCGCCCAGCAGCCGAAAATGGCGCCGCACATCCCGCAAATGGTCTCGCGCATCGCCGAAGACCTGGGCGTGTCGCCGCAGCAGGTCAACATCAAGGCCAAGACCAACGAGAAGCTGGGCTTCCTCGGGCGCGAGGAGGGCATGGCCGCGGAGTCGGTCGCGATGCTGATCCGCGCCGTAGAACCAGGCTGATGTAATGCATCTCTGACATGTGCGTGCATATGCACTATAATCCCTTCGGTGGGCGCTTCGCCCGGCCGAGGAGGCGCACATGAACCAAGAGACGATGACGCCGCGCGCGACCTGGATGCTGATCCTGGCTGCGAGCACGATCCTGATGATCACGATGGGCGCGCGCCTGACCACGGGCCTGTTCCTGTCGCCGATCAATACTTCCACCGGTCTCGGCGTGGCCAGCATCAGCTTCGCGATGGCCGTGGCCCAGCTCATGTGGGGTGCTTCCCAGCCCGTGTTCGGCGCCATTGCCGACAAGTGCGGGGCGGCCAGGGTCATCGTCATCGGCGGCATCATGCTGGCCGCGGGCACCGCCGCCACGCCCTTCGTGGATTCCGAGTGGGGCCTGTTGCTGACGATGGGCATCCTGTCCGCCGCCGGGGCAGGGGCGGGCAGTTTCTCGATCCTGATCGGCGCCACCGCCCAGCGCCTGCCGGCGGAGCGCCGCGCCTTCGCGTCCGGCTTCATCAATGCCGGTGGCTCCTTCGGCCAGTTCGTGTTCGCGCCGCTGATGGGTGCGATCATCGCCGGCGCCGGCTGGGTGATGGCGATGCTGACGATGGCGGCCGCGACCCTGCTGACGATTCCCCTCGCGCTCGGCATGCGCAGCAAGAAAACAGCTGCGCCGGTGTCCTCCAGGCCCGCGACTGCCGCGACCAGTGCCCCGACCGTACCAGGCATCACACTCACCGAACAGCTGCGCCAGGCCATGCGTGACCGCAGCTACCTGTGCCTGCACCTGGGTTTCTTCACCTGCGGCTTCCACATCGCCTTCCTCGTCACCCACCTGCCGCAAGAAGTCGCGCTGTGCGGCCTGCCGGCCGGCGTCTCGGCTACCGCGCTGGCCCTGATCGGCCTGTTCAACATTGGCGGCAGCCTCGCCGCGGGCATGCTCGCCAGCCGCTTTCGGCTGAAGTCGCTGCTGACCATCATCTATGCCAGCCGCGCCGTGCTGATCGTGCTCTACCTGCTGGCCCCGAAGACTGCGCTGACCTTCTACCTGTTCGCCGGCGCCCTCGGCTTCACCTGGCTGGCCACCGTGCCGCCCACCGCCGGCCTGGTGGGCAAGCTGTTCGGCATGCGCTACCTGGCGACGCTGTTCGGCATGACCCTGCTGTCGCACCAGATCGGCGCCTTCTTCGGCGCCTGGCTGGGCGGCCTGTCGTTCGTGCGCTTCGGCGACTACACCTGGATGTGGTACGCCGACATCCTGCTGGCGCTGGCGGCCGCGCTCATCAACCTGCCGATCCGCGAGGCGAAGGTAGTACGCCCGGCGCTGACGGCCGCGAAGGGCTGAACGGATGGCGCGCGAAGCCTGGGCCTATCGCGAGGTGGCCGTCGAGTCGGCCGTCGATCCGCGCAGCGGGCGGGTACGCATCCGTCCGGTTTCGGGGCAGGCCTACGCGACCTCCCTGCGCGTGCAGTGCGCGCGCGCGCTCAGGGATCCTGAACGCTATCCGGTCGGCACGCGCTTCCTGGTGTCGGCCAAGCTCACCGACCGCCTGGGCGGCGAGCCTTTCCTGTTCGTATGGCATGGCGATCCCGTGGTCGTGATGAAGCCGGCCCAGCTCAAGCGCTTCCTGGAAGAGCGCAGGCGCCTGCGAATTTAATACCCGGCCGGCTCGCTCTGCGGGATAGTGCAAAACTGGTTAACATCAGGTTTTGTGACCGAACCCGAAAGGAAGAATATGAGCACACGGAACATCGCCGTCATCGTCGGCAGCCTGCGCAAGGACTCGTTCACCCGCAAGGTGGCGCAATCGATGATCGGACTGGCGCCCGCCAGCCTGAACATGGAGATCGTCGAGATCCGCGACCTGCCGCTCTACAACCAGGACGACGAGACCGACAACCCGCCCGCCGCCTTCACCGCCTTCCGCGAGCGCATCCGGCAGGCCGACGGCATCCTGTTCTGCACCCCGGAATACAACCGCTCGGTGCCGGGCGCCCTGAAGAACGCGATCGACGTCGGCTCGCGCCCCTACGGCAAGGCGGCCTGGACCGGTAAACCCTGCGCGATCGTCAGCGTCTCGCCGGGCGCACTCGGCGGCTTCGGCGCCAACCATCACCTGCGCCAGATGCTGCCTTTCCTGGACATGCCCTGCATGCCGGCGCCGGAAGCCTATGTCGGGCAGGTGGCGGGCAAGTACGAGGGCGACCGGCTCATCGACGATTCCAGCCGCGCCTTCTTCCAGACCTTCATCGACACCTTCGCCGCTTGGGTCGAGCGCCATGCCAAGTGATCACCCGATCGCGGTACGCGGGCTCGACCACATCGTGCTGCGCGTGACCGACCTGGAGGCCATGATCGCCTTCTATGGCGAGGTGCTCGGCTGCCGGGTCGAGCGCCGCCTCGACGACATCGGCCTGATCCAGCTGCGCGCCGGCCATTCCCTGATCGACCTGGTGCCGGTGGACAGCCGGCTCGGGCGCGAAGGCGGCGCGGCGCCAGGCGTGGGCGGACGCAACCTGGACCACCTGTGCCTGCGTGTCGAGCCCTTCGACGAAGCGGCGATCCGGCGCCACCTGGAGGCGCATGGGGTCGCCGCCGGTCCGGTCGAAACGCGCTACGGCGCCGAAGGCGACGGTCCCTCGATCTACCTGCTCGACCCAGAGCGCAATACCGTCGAGCTCAAGGGCGCAGCCTACCAAGGCGCCAAACCGGGGACGGGCGCAGCGCCGCAAGCGGGATGAAAGCAGGAACGAAGGTAGGAGCCGGGGCGGGGCCGGCCCGCCGCCCCGACAAGGCGCTGCTGCGCTACGGCCGCGCGGAGGGCTGGCGCGGGCGCATGTATGACCTGATCTTCCTCAGCGATTCGCCTGCCGGGCGCCGCTTCGACATCGTGCTGATCGCCGCGATCCTGCTCAGCATCCTGGTGGTGGTGCTCGAGAGCGTGCCCGCGATCGGCGTGCCTTATGCGCCGACCATGCGCGTGCTCGAATGGTTCTTCACGCTGCTGTTCAGCGCCGAGTACCTCGCACGCCTGCTGTGCGTGCGCCATCCGCTGCGCTATGCCACCAGTTTCTTCGGCCTGGTCGACCTGCTGTCGGTGCTGCCTACCTACATCTCGCTGCTGGTGCCGGGCAGCCAGGCGCTGCTCGACATCCGCATCCTGCGCCTGCTGCGCATCTTCAAGCTGACCCTGTACATCGAGGAATACACCCGCCTGGCCGAGGCGCTCGCGGCCAGCCGGCGCAAGATCATGGTCTTCCTGTCGGTGGTGCTGATGGTGGTGCTGATCATGGGAACCGTGATGTACGTGGTCGAAGGGCCGGCGCACGGCTATACCAGCATCCCGACCGCCATGTACTGGGCCGTCGTCACCATGACGACGGTCGGCTACGGCGACATCACGCCGCACACGACGCTCGGCAAGGGCATCGCCTCCTTCATGATGCTGCTCGGCTGGGGCATCCTGGCAGTGCCGACCGGCATCGTCACCGCCGAGATGACGGCGCGCCGGGTCGACCGCCGCCACGGTCCGGCGCGCCCGGAGCGCGCCTGCGCGGCCTGCGCCAGTACCGGCCACGAGGCCGGTGCGCACTTCTGCAAGGATTGCGGCGCCGAACTGCCCGCCGCGCCGGCCCGGCAATGAAGTCTGGCAGGCGCACGTTTGGTTTACATCAAGCGCGCACCTGGCTGCCTCTCTAGCCTTCTACCTTCGTGCCACGGTCCGCGTTGCCGGCCGTGGCGTGCCTTTCTTTGCAAGCACATACGGAGGTCAACGCATGTACTTCTTTCCGCAAACCCCGGCCGTGCGCTCCCACGTGGAGGCGCAGACCGCGTTTCTCAACGAAATGTCCAAATCGATGTTCCGCTCTTTCCAGCAGATGTGCGACCTGAACATCCAGCTGGTCCAGACCCTGGTCGAGGAGGGCGCCCTGGCGAGCCAGCAGGTGCTGAGCACCGAGCGCCAGACCGAGCTGTTCAGCGCCGCCGCGGCCCGGGCCCAGCCCACCACCGAGAAGCTGCGCGCCTACCAGCAGCACATCTCGCGCCTGGCCGCGGATTCCCAGGTGGAGCTGGCGCGCGTGACCGAGCAGCACGTGCAGAACACCTCGCGCACCGCGCGTGCCCTGGTCGACGAGGTGGCGCGCAGCACCGCCGAGGAAACCGAGCGCAATATCCGCAACCAGCAGGAGGCGATGCGCAACGTCGTCGATCCGTTTGCACGGCCCAACGGCGAGGCGCGCGCCTCGGCCGGCGGCAACAGCGAGCCGCAGCCCGGCCAGCCGGGCGTGGGGCAAGGCGGGCAGCAAGGCCGTAGCAGCCAGGGCAGCCGACCGGAGGGCGCCCAGACCCATTGAGCGCTCCCGCCTTCGGGGCTAGCCGGCGGCGGCCTGCGCAGGGGCGGGCTGCGCCGGCGCCGGGGCCGCTGCCGGCGCGGTCCCGGCCGCGCGGGGCGCCAGCCCGAACAGCGGCCGCAACAAGCGCACGCGCCTGATCAGTTCGAATGCGCCGAAGCTGAGGCTCAGGGTCAGCACGATCAACAGGATGGCTTCCAGGCCCGGCGCGAACCGTAGCGGTTGCATCCCGTGCGCCAGTACGACGATGAGCGTCTGGTGCAGGATGTAGACCGGGAACACCGCCTCGTTCAGGTAACGCCGCGCAGGGCCGTCACGGTCGAGGTGGCGCGCGGCGAAGCCGCAGGCGGCCATGATCGCGCTCCAGGCCAGCACGGCGTACAGCGCATACATCAGGGGCCGGAGCGTCTCTCTGGCCTGCGGCGCAAGCAGCTCGTAGGCCGCGCTCCAGATCACCAGCGCCGCCCACCCGAAGGCGGCGATGCCGAGCGCCTGCCAGCGCAGCAGCGCTGGACGCGTCCAGAATCCCGGCACCCGGGCCACCAGCGCCCCGAGCAGGAAGCACAGGAAGGACATCGCGTGGTTGTACCAGTCACCGAGCACGGCGTGATTGGTCGGGAAGTGCTCGACCAGGTTGATGCGCGCCAGGGCCAGCAGCGCGGCCGGCAGCGCGACCAGCTTCCAGCCCTGGAGCAGGGCGCCGGCATGCGCGGCGATGCGGTCGAAGCGATTTCCGAGCACGGCAACGAGGCCGCCGAGCAGCACCGTGTAGATCCACAGGTAGGCGACGAACCACAGGTGGTTCCAGGTCGGCAGGATCAGGCAATCCTCGCGGCAGAAACCGTTGTAGGCCTGCAGGTACAGCTCCATGAAGGCGCCATAGCCGTCCGCATAGCCGAGCTTCTCGACGACTTCGAGATAGGGCTGGGGCGGCACGATCACCAGCATGCCGAACACCAGCGGCGCCAGGAGGTGCAGGCTGCGCCGGCGCACGAAGGACGCGCTGCCGAGCTTGCGCAGCATGAGGCTGGCGCCGACGCCGGCCACGAAGAACAGCAGGCTCAGGCGCCATGGCGAGGACAGCTTCATGAAGGGTTCGGGACCGGTCCCGGCAAAAGGACTCTTCACGTGCCAGTCCCAGCTCACGTAGTACATGCCGACGTGGTAGACGATCAGGACGAAGAAGGCAAGGATGCGCACCCAGTCGAGGAAGTACAGGCGGGTGGCGGATGGGGGAAGGTGACGGTTCATGGCTCGCTCTTGTTGAAGTGATGGCGCGAGCATGGCGTGTCGACCTGCCGGCGGCGAGCGTTTTGTGGCGAGGCGGGTCCGGGATGGGGCGGATCGGACAGGAGGGGCCAGGCTAGCAGGCCTGGAGTGCTTCCATGAGCGCGGCCCGGTACTGGCGGCTGCACGGGACCAGCGCGCCGCTGCGCAGCACCAGTTCGCAGTCGCCCTTGTCGAGCGGATTGACGCGCTGGACGGCGCCGGGACGCACCGCCGCGCGCCGGTGGCAGCGCACGAAACCGTTGCCCAGCTGCGCCAGCAGTCCGGACAGGGTCTGGCGCAGCAGCGGCGCGTCGCCAGCGGTGTGCAGGACGACGTAGTTGTCGGCGGTCTCCAGCCATTCGATGTCCGCGACCTGTACCACGCGCGTGGCCCCGCGCTCCGACACCAGGAGCTGGCGCGGCGGCAGGCCGGGAACCGCCGCTGCCGCCAGGGCCTGCGCCGCATGGCGCGCGCGCAGGCGCTCGAGCGAGCGCCGCAGGCGCGCCTGGTCGAAAGGCTTGAGCAGGTAATCGATGGCATTCGCGTCGAAAGCGCGCAGCGCGTATTCGTCGTAGGCGGTGACGAACACCACCAGCGGCGCAGGGGCCGGCAGCGAGGCCGCCAGGTCGATGCCCGACAGCTCCGGCATCTCGACGTCGAGCAGCAGCGCATCGGGCCGGAACTGCGCCAGCTGCCGCAGCGCGTCGATGCCGTCGGACGCCTCGCCAATGGCCTCGATGCCGGCTTCCAGCGCCAGCATGCGGCGCAGGCGTTCGCGCGCCGGGCGCTCGTCGTCGACGATCAGGATGCGCATGGCAGCCTCAGTTCGGTGCGTACGCCGCAAGGCAGCAGCTGGCTCAGGGTCAGGCTGGCGCGGTCCCCGTACAGCGCCGCCAGGCGCGCACGCAGGTTGGCCAGGGAGATGCCCGGCGCACTGTCGCCGGCGTCCTTGCCGAGGATGCCGCCGTCGTCCTCGACGCGCAGCACGACATCCTGGTCCTCGCGTGCTGCGCTGACTGCGATGCGGGTCGGATCGCGCCGCCGTTCGACCGTGTGCTTGAACACGTTCTCCAGCAGCGGCTGCACGCTCATCGCCGGCAGTGCAAGGCCCAGCAGCGCCTCGTCGATGCGCCACTCGACCCGGGCGCGGCCATCGAAGCGTTCTTCCATGACCCCGGCATAGGCGCGCGCCAGCCGTAATTCTTCCTCGAGCGAGGCCTGCGGCCGTTCGCCCAGCGCCAGGGCGGCGCGCAGCAGGTCCGCCAGCTGCACCAGGGTGGCGTCGGCGCGCGCCACGTCGGTATGCATCAGCGACGAAATGGTATTGAGCGCGTTGAACAGGAAATGCGGCTGCATCTGGCGCGCCAGCGACTGCAGCTGCGCTTCGCGCAGCAGGGCGTTGGCCTGTTCGGCCCGCAAACGCGCGCCGAGCAGTTCGCGGTAGGACAGCAGGCCGAAGCCGATCACGATGAACAGGCCGACGAACACGGTGAGCTTGAGCGACTCGTAGACGAAGACCTGCAGCCAGGGCTCGTGCTCGTAACTGGCGCCGGCCAGCGCATACACGACATGGCGTACGCCGAAGACCAGCGGCACGAAGGCGAGCCAGAACAGCGGCAGCATGCGTGCCTGCAGGGCGAACCAGCGCCAGGGCGTGGCGATCAGGTGGTCGTGGCGCCGGGTGGCGCGGCGCTGGAGCAGCAGCAGGAAAGTGGCGACGCAGGCCGAGGAGGTCTCCCAGAGCACCGGCTGCCAGTAGGCCGTACCGCCGTCGCGCCGGTAGTCCTCGACGGCGACCAGCACCATCAGCGCCCAGAACAGGAGCCAGGCGATGACGGCGGTGATGGCGCTGCGGGTCGGTTTCATGGGATGGCCGGGCTGAAGATGCCCGATGATCCAGTATTCGCCGCTGCTTGTCAAAGCTGCAAAGCCTTGCTCAGTTCCCGCCCGCCGCCGGCGCAGTCCCGCGTTCTTCCTCCAGCTGCGTGCGCATTGCCTCGACGTCGACCATGTACTCCGCCACCGTCGCATCCGGGCTGGCGCGCAGCTCCGGCGGCAGCAGCACGGCCATGTACAGTTCGTCCGCGACCCGGCCGTGCTGCTGCTGGTTCACGATCAGCACCAGCCCCGACGCCAGCACCGCCGCGCAAGCGCAGATCGCGCGCAGGCGCCGGCGCAGCGGCGGTTTGATGGTCGCCAGGTGGAAGTAGATGATGCCCGCGACTGTGGCCACCGCTACGTGGGAACCGTAGCGGGTGAGCCATTCGAGCGACCAGGCATAGGCCGCGACTGCCGCCAGCAGGCGGAAGCCCACCAGTGCAGCCGTGCCGCAGCCGAAGATGAACAGGTGCCGCCCCAGCCGCGTATAGCGCCCGAACAGGCGGTTCATGAAGGCCCACAGGCTGCTCCACAGCAGCGCCGCGCCGATGCCGGCGCCGGGCGCCAGCACATAGTTGAGCAGTTCGAAGGGCTCGGCGTCGAGCAGCCAGGTCACGAACAGGGCCACCAGCCCGGCCAGCAGCACGCCGACGATGCCGGGCACCAGGCCTTCCCAACCGTGCATGGTGCGGTCGCGCAGCTCCGCCGGCACCGGGAAATCGGCCGCGCGCACGCGCAGCGAGGTATGGCCCATGCGCACCACGGTGTCGCCCGTGAGGGCGAGTTCCTGCACCCGCTTGCGCCCGGTGTTCAAGCCATTGCGGGTGCCGAGGTCGCGCATCACGAGCGCGCCATCCGGGCCCTGCTCGATGACGGCGTGGTGAGCGGCGGCGTACTCGTCGTCGAGGATGAAGTCATTGTCGTAGGCGCGGCCGACGCGGATCGGCAGGCTGGCGGCGCGATGCCGGTGCAGCACCTCGCCGTTGCGCGCCAGGATCTCGACGGTCCAGGGGCCGTTCATCGCTGGCCTCCCGGCGTGCCTGGTGCGGCGGGCGCGCGCCGGATGTTGCGCCCGAAGGAGCCGAGGAAGGCGCGCGTCACGCGCATGCCGTTCTCATACGAGACCCCGGACACGTCCAGCCGGCTCTGCAGGCTCGACTCGGCCGCATTGGTGCTGGCGGTCAGCAGCGTGAAGTTGTACAGGCCCTCGAACTTGCGGTAGGCGCGCACGCAGGTCACGGCGCGCAAAGGCAGGGTGCGGGTGTGCACGAAGCGTTCGGTGCACACCGGCTTGGTCAGGCGCGCGTCGCCGGCGTTGCCCAGCTTGGCCGCGCCGAACAGGCGGCTGCTCAGTGCCGCGAAGGGCAGGCGGGCCAGGTTGTCGGACCGGATGTACTGGTGGGTCATCGCCACGTGGCCGGTCTGCTGGGTCGAGGACACGTAGATCGCCGATTCCATCGCGCAGCTCATCGAGTCCGAGGTATACGCGGTCTCGGCCTTCACGTTCGAGCGGCCCCAGCAGCGCAGCTGGCCGGATTCGCGCACCGGCACCAGGTACGGTCCCATGCTCTTGATGGCCAGCGGCTCCTCCAGCAGGCGGTCGACCATGGCGCGCTGGTGCTCCAGCAGCTGGGCGGCGATCAAGGGATTGAAATCCTTCGGCGGCGCCGGCTGGCTCTCCACCTTGCGCAGCAGCTCCTGCACGTACTTCACCGGCACCAGGAAGCTGACCGACTCGCCGTCGCGCCGCTTGGACACGTTGACGCCGGCCACGGTGCCGTTGCCGGTCACGCTGGGACCGCCGCTCATGCCGGAATTGATCGGCCCGCCGAACATGAGCTGGTCGTAGAAGCTGCGTGTGACGACGCCGTTGTAGGCGCCTTCCGAGATCGCAAAGCCCAGGTCGAGGGGATTGCCGAGCGAGTACAGGCGCTGCCCCTGGGTCAGGCGCACCGGACGTTCGGGCACCTTGAAGAAGCCGCTGCCTTCGCGGTCGACGCGCAGGACGGCCAGGTCGTGCAGCACGTCGACCGCCAGCAGCTCGACCGGGCCGCTGTTGCCGTCGGTGTCGACGTATTCGGCGGTATAGACGTCGGGGTCGAGCGCCATCTGCGACACCACGTGGTAGTTGGTGACCACCAGGTTGCCGGTGCCGACCAGGAAGCCCGAACCGACGGTGGACTGGGTGCGGCCGTTCTTGAGCAGCATGCGGATCTGCAGCAGGTCGCCGCGCGCCGACGAGTACAGGTCCTGGGCGGCCGAGGAGGGCGGCGGCAGGGCGTCCTGGGAGTCGACCTCGCCCGGCGCCGGTGCCGGGGGTGTGGTCCCCGGCGGATCGCTTGGGGACAGGTGCGGGGGCGGCGCGGGCGCCGTGGCGGCGCGGGCTGGGGGTGGGCGGTTGGCCTGTTCCGGCGGCGCCGTGGCGGCGCCCGCCGCGAGACAGAGAAGCAGGAGGGCGGCGGCGGTCCGTTTCATGCATTCCGATCATGGCAAGAAGGAAGCACTATCTTGCCACCGGACGCGCGGGCTGCGCGCGCGTTATGGTGATCGGGCCCAGTGGACCCGATCACGCGAAGCAGGGGTGGCTCAGCTGTTGCCAGGCTCGGCCAGCGCCGCGGCAACCGGCTCGAGCGGCTCGAGCGGGCCCATCATGTGGCCCAGCTTGGCCTGCTTGGTATTCAGGTAGCTGTCGTTGAAGGCGTTGCGGTTGACCAGCAGCGGCACGCGCTCGGCCACCGCGATCCCGAGGCGGCTCAGGGCGTCGATCTTGCGCGGGTTGTTGGTCATCAGGCGCAGGGAACGCACGCCGAACTGTTCCAGCATCGGCTTGCACAGCTCGTAATTGCGGGCGTCGGCATGGAAGCCCAGCTGCAGGTTGGCCTCGACCGTGTCGGCGCCGGCTTCCTGCAGGCGGTAGGCGCGGATCTTGTTGACCAGGCCGATGCCGCGGCCTTCCTGGCGCAGGTACAGCAGGATGCCGCGCCCTTCCTCGGCGATGCGCTGCAGCGCGCCCTCGAGCTGGGCACCGCAGTCGCAACGCTGCGAGAACAGCACGTCGCCGGTCAGGCATTCGGAATGCACGCGCGCCAGCACCGGCTCGCCGTCGCCGATGTCGCCCAGCACCATCGCCAAGTGTTCCTTGCCCGTGGAGTGCTCGATGAAGGCGTGCAGCGTGAACTGCGCCCAGGGAGTCGGCAGGGCGCACGAAGTGACGTAATCGAGCAGCTGGTCGTTGGCGGCGGATGGGGTGGGCATGGCGTTTCTCTTGGTGTTTCTAATCGCTAGCCTTCTAGTTTACAGGAAATCCGTTTCTCCCGTGCGACGCCCGCAGCCATGGCCATAGTATGTTGGACGGCCGTATGTTACGCTGGCGCAATTGTTTCAGCAGCGAGCCAGCATGGCCACACCCCCCTCATCCCCGACCCGGCAGCGCAGGCGCGGCCTAGGCGCCTGGCTGGCGCTGGCCTTTTCGCTGCTGACGGTGATCCTGACCCTGCTGCTGGTGCAGGTGGTCGAGCAATCCTCGAACGAAGAGGTCAAGGACAGCATCGGGCACGGCCTGGGCGAGCTGGCGCGCCAGACCGCCGACAAGCTCGACCGCGGCATGGCCGAGCGCTACCGCGAAGTCAAGCTCATGGCCGGACGGCGAGACCTGCGCGACCCCGGCCTGGGGCCGGCCGAGCGCCGCCAGATCCTGTCCGACATGCGCGAGACCTACGGCTACTACGACTGGATCGGCTTGACCGGCCTCGACGGCCGCGTGATCGTCGAGGCGCGCGGCCTGCTGGAAGGCGCGGACGTGTCGCAGCGCCCGTGGTTCCGCAACGCCCTCGAGGGCGTCAACGTTGGCGACGTCCACGAGGCGGTCAAGCTCGCCAAGTTGCTCCCGAGCGAGAACGGCGAACCGCTTCGCTTCGTCGACGTCGCCTTCCCGTTTGCCGACCTGGCCGGCAAGACGGCCGGGGTGTTGGGCGTGCACCTGTCATGGCAGTGGGCGCGCGACGTCGAGCGCTCGATCATCGCGCCGGTCCAGGCACGCGGCCGGGTGCAGGCCCTGATCGTCAGTGCGCAGGGCGTGGTGTTGCTCGGCCCCCCGGAACTGCAGGGCAAGAAGATCGCGACCGAGAGCCTGCGGCTGGCGCAGCAGAAGCGCACCGGCTACCTGGTCGAAGAGTGGCCGGACGGCCTGTCCTACCTGGTCGGCTACGGCGCCACCGTCGGCCGCGGCATCTACCCCGGCCTTGGCTGGACCGTGCTGGTGCGCCAGGACGTGGAGGATGCCTATGCGCCGGTGCGCCGCCTGCGCGAGCAGGCATTGTGGAGCGGCGCGGCGCTGGCGGTGCTGTTCTCCGTGGCCGGCCTGCTGGTGGCGCGCCGCATCACCCGTCCGCTCGGGGCGCTGGCCGAATCGGCCGAACGCCTGGGACGCGGCGAAGCGGTCCAGTTGCCGCCGAATGCGAACGACTATTTCGAGGTGCAGGCGCTGTCGACCACCCTGAACGGGCTGGTGGGCGACCTGGTGCGAAAGCAGGCCGAACTGCGCGACCTGAACGCCACGCTGGAGCAGCGCGTCGAGGAACGCACCCGCGAACTGGAGCGCGCGCTGGCCTCGGTGCAGGCCAGCGAGCAGCGCATCAATGCGATCGTGGAAGCGGCCCAGGATGCCTACATCGCGGTCGACCAGCGCGGCATGATCCTCGACTGGAACGGGGCGGCCGAGCGCATGTTCGGCTGGCGCCGCAACGAGGCCGTGGGTTGGCCGCTGTCCGAGCTGGTGCTGCCGGAGCGCTACCGCGCCAGCCTGGGGCAGGCCCTGCTTGCCTTCCGCCAGACCGGCCACCTGGCCATGCTCGACCGGCGCCTGGAGCGCAAGGTCATCGACCGCCAGGGGCGCGAGTTCACCATCGAGATGACGGCGGCCCTGGCCGGCCAGGGCGAGGACGCCTTTTTCAGCGTGTTCCTGCACGATATCTCGGAGCGCAAGCGGGTCGAGCAGATGAAGAACGAGTTCATCTCGACCGTCTCGCACGAGCTGCGCACCCCGCTGACCTCGATCCAGGCCTCGCTGGCGATGCTGGCCGACGGCATGGCGGGCGAGCTGCCGCCGGACGCCTTGCGCTTGACTGCCATCGCCAGCCAGAGCAGCGAGCGGCTGGTGCGCATGGTCAACGACCTGCTCGACATCCAGAAGATCGAGGCCGGCCAGATGCACTTCGAGGCCCGAGCGCAGCCGCTGCTGCCGGTGGCCGAGCGCGCGCTGGCGGCAATGGAAGGGCATGCCCGCAAGGCCGGGGTGCGCTTGCTGAGCGACTGGGATGCGCACGCAGCCGGGATCGCGGCCAGCATCGACGCCGACCGCATGGAGCAGGTGCTGACCAACCTGCTGTCGAATGCCATCAAGTTCACCCCGGCGGGCAAGTCCGTCACGCTGGGCCTGGCGCACACCCCCGGCAAGGTCCGCCTGCTGGTCCTTGATGAAGGCCCCGGCATCGCCCCGGAATTCCAGCAGCGCGTGTTCCAGCGCTTCGCCCAGGCCGACGGGGCCGACTCGCGCACGCGCGGCGGCACCGGCCTGGGACTGGCGATCAGCAAGGCGATCATCGAGGAGCACGGCGGGACCATCGGATTTACCACCGCGCCCGATCGCGGCACGCGCTTCGTGGTGGAACTGCCGGCAGCGATCTAGCGGCTGGACAGGACCTCGCCCAGCGACCTGGTCTCGGGCGCATGGGCCTGCATGCCCCATCCCGCCGCGGCCACCGTGAGGGTGGTCAGCACGAAGGGGACGATGGTGCGTTTCAAGGCGGCGAGCATCCAGTGCTGCGGCTCCAGCACCCGCAGGCGCCGGTACAGGCCCGCGGCCAGCAGTGCGTCCACCAGGATCTCGGCAAACAGGATCGGCGCCGACCAGATCACGAACAGGGAAGACAGTGCGATGCCGACGGCGAGCAGGATCACCACCAGGGGCATGACGGTTTCGTCGGCCTCGGCCACGGCCTCGAGCGGCGCGTCGGCGATGGCACCGAGGGCGCTGTCCTGCGTGCCGAAGTCGACATTGCCGCTGGCACCGCCGCCGTCGAAGCTGCCGCCGCCGCCGCTGAAGTCGGCCGCGCCATCCTTCGCCGCCGCGCTGCCGTCGGCATTGCCGACCCATCCCGGGTCGAGGTAGTCCGCCGCACTGGTGCGCAGCCACAGCCACAGGAGCAGGAGGAAGACGATGTAGGCCACGCCCATCGCCAGTGTATAGCGCAGCGCCATCGCGTCGACCCCGGCCGCGAGCATCGCCACCGAGGCGCCGAAACCGGCCAGCCCAGTCAGCGACACCAGGATGAACATCTGGACGCGCGGGAAGCCTTCGCGCAGCAGGCGGGCGCGCATGAGTTGTACCGCCGTGGCGCGCGTGGCCACGCGGGGATGGGCAGGTGGAGTACGCATCGGTGCCTCGCGGGCGTTCGGGTGGCCGCAAAGCCTCGACTCTACCCCTGAACAGGCCGGACAAATTCACCAAATCTCACGGCGCCGTCCCGTGCTCGGGCTCGACTATACTGGACGGCTGAACGATGTCTGCTTTTCAGGGAGGCCGTGTTGGATATTCTCGTCGTACTTGCTGCGCTGTCCTTGCTCATGCTGGCCGCGTACCGTGGCTATAGCGTGATCCTGTTCGCTCCGCTGTGCGCGCTGCTCGGGGTGCTGCTGACCGATCCGGGTGCCGTGCTGCCGATGTTCAGCGGGGTGTTCATGGAAAGCCTGGTCGGCTTCGTCAAGTTGTACTTCCCGGTGTTCGTGCTCGGCGCGATCTTCGGCAAGGTGATCGAGCTGTCCGGATTTTCGAGGGCGATCGTCGGCGCGGTCATCCAGATGGTCGGGAAACAGCGCGCCATCCTGTCGATCGTCCTGGTGTGCGCGCTGCTGACCTACGGGGGCGTGTCCCTGTTCGTGGTCGTGTTCGCGGTCTACCCGTTCGCGGCGGAGATGTTCAGGCAGGGCGATATCCCGAAACGCCTGATCCCGGCCACCATCGCGCTGGGCGCCTTCACCTTCACCATGACGGCCATGCCTGGTTCGCCCCAGATCCAGAACATCATTCCCACCAGCTTCTTCGGCACCACGACCTGGGCCGCGCCCGTCCTCGGCCTGCTGGGTTCGGTGTTCATCGTCGTCCTGGGCATTCTTTACCTGGAAGCCCGGCGCCGCAGCGCTGCCGCGGCCGGCGAGGGCTACGGCGCCGGCCATCGCAACGAACCGGAGGCGATCGACCGCGCGGGCCTCCCGCATCCGCTGCTGGCGGTCTCGCCCCTGTTCGTGGTCGGCCTGCTGAACTGGCTGTTCACCCAGCTCATTCCGCGCTACTTCGGCAGCGCCGTCACCATTGACGTTTCCGGTACGCCGCTGACCGTGCAGGTGACGCCGCTGGCCGCGATCTGGGCCGTGGAGGGAGCCTTGTTGGCAGGCATCCTGTGGGTCATGCTGTTCGCGTTCCGGCCGGTTGCGGCGCGTTTTGCGGAAGGCTCCACCAGCGCGGTAGGCGGCGCGCTGCTGGCCTCGCTGAACACCGCGTCCGAATATGGATTCGGCGCCGTCATCGCCGCACTGCCGGGATTCGGCGCCGTGACCGGGCTGCTCAAGCATATTCCCGATCCCTTGCTCAACGAGGCCGTCAGTGTCAGCGCGCTGGCGGGAATCACGGGCTCGGCATCGGGCGGCATGAGCATCGCGCTCGCGGCCCTCTCGGACAGTTTCATCGCCGCCGCGAACGGCGCCGGCATTCCCCTCGAGGTGCTGCATCGCGTCGCGTCCATGGCAAGCGGGGGGCTGGACACGCTGCCGCACAACGGGGCCGTGATTACCCTGCTGGCCGTGACCGGATTGACACACAAGCAGGCCTACCGCGACATCTTCATCGTCACGGTCCTGATCGGCACCTCGGCGGTGCTGGTGGCGATCGGCGCCTATTACCTGTTCGGCCTGGTCTGAGGGGCGCCGGAACCGGCGCGCAGCCGGGGCTCACCACGCGCGGTCGAGCAAGGCCGGCAACACCTGTGCGGCGCTTCCTCTCACATTCCACGTGCACACGCGATCCAGCTCGCTGGCAGACGGGTTGACCTGGACGACCCGGCTGCCGGCCCGGCGCGCCACCTCGGGAAGCTGCGCCACCGGATAGACCGTGCCCGAGGTGCCGACGACGATCAGGAGATCGCAGCTGGCGCATGCATCGAATGCACGCGCGAGGACGTCTTCGGGAAGCGCTTCGTTGAACCACACCACGCCGGGCCTGACCGGGCCGCCGCAGGCCGGGCAGCCTGGCGGCGCCAGGCGCCGGCCGCCTTCGGGCTCCACGGGCGCGGCCGCCGGCAGGGAAAAGGGGCGGGCACAGTCGGCACAGCGCGGATGATGGAGACTGCCGTGCAGGTGCTGCACGTCATGGCTGCCGGCACGCTCGTGCAGGTCGTCGACGTTCTGCGTGAACAGGGACAGGTGTTCCACGCGGCTGGCCAGCCCCGCGATCGCGGCATGACCCGCGTTCGGCCGGGCCGACAGCGCCTTCATGCGCCGCCATTCGTACCAACCCCAGACCAGGGCGGGATCGCGCCGGAAGGCGTCCGGCGTGGCCAGCGAGGCCGCGTCGAAATGCTGCCACAGGCCGGTCAAGGCGTCGCGGAAGGTGGGAATGCCGCTTTCGGCGGACATCCCCGCGCCCGTCAGCACCATGAGCTTGCGCGCGCCGCTCAGCGCGGCGAGCAGGCCGGGGTCGAAGTCGGTCATCGTCATCGCCATTCGTGCAACGCGATCCCGGCGAACCCCGGCCAGGCACCGAACTCGGCCTCCAGGCGGGGCAGCAGGGCGCGCAGCGCGTCCTTGTTCTTGTGAAAGCTGGTGGCCGAACCGTCGATCGGGCGGCTATCCACCAGCTGGTAGGGCATGGCGCGCGGATGCGCGAGCGGCTGGCGCAGCAGCACCGCTACCTGCTGGCCGTCGACCGTGAACAGCAGCATGTCGCCCGCGGCGCCAACCGGCGCGCGGCGGTAGCGGCGCTGGGTCTCGAACGGCAGCGGGCCGGCTTCCAGCGCGATGCGCACGCGCTTGCCGTTGGCCGCTCCCCAATCCAGGAAGGGGATGGCGAAGGCGAGGATCTGCCCGGGATCGGTGCGGTAGTCCATCACCGAGACCGCGTCCGCGTGCTGCGCCAGGCCGTCCAGCAGCGCTTGCCGGTCGCCCCACCAGAAGGGCACCACGAACTCGAGCGGCATGCCGCCTGCCGCCGCGCGCAGCGCCGCCAGGGTGGCCACGTACTCCCGGTCCAGGCGCGCGGCCGGCAGCACGTGCTCGGGCAGCAGGTAGGGTTCGATGTCGAACTGGATGCTCCTCAAGCGCGCTGCCGGCTCTAGCGCGGCATTGTAGGCGGCATAGGCGCGGGCGCGCGCGGCGGTGGCGGCGCGTTCGCCCGGCAGCACCATGTGCGGGTCGCCTTCCACTGCGCTGATGCCGATGTCCCTTTGCCCGGCGCGGCGCACGAAGGCGGAGAGAAGCTCCGGATCCTTGATGCGGCCTTGTTCCAGCGGCACCACGATGAACAGCTCGCCGATGCGCTCGCGCGCGGCCCAGTCGAGCAGTTCCTCGCCGCGTTCGAGCCAGGCGCTGCGGTCCCAGATCCAGGTCGAGCGCGGCGCGGCGCCCGGGGAATCCGGTTCCAGCGTCAGGGAATCCAGCGCCACGCTGGCGCCGGCGGCCGGGCATGCAAGCACGAAGTGGCGCCAGCTGGCCCGGTCGAGGGCAGCCGGCAGGGCGAGCCGGGTGTTACTCGCGGCGGGTCCGGCGGAAAGCTGGCCCATGTCGAGCGCCGATTCGCGCGCCGCCCCTGCCGCATCCGCAGCCTGCCAGGTGAGCTGCCCCTTGCCGGAATACCTGGCCGCCAGGTGCGCGCGCAGGCGCGGGATGGTCCACGGGCCCGTGAGCAGCACGCCCGCCGGGCGCGAGCCGGCGCGGCAGTCGATGCGCAGGCGGCCCCCGTCCAGGCGCGCCTGCACCCGCTCTTCGACACCATAGGTGCGGACCTGCATCCCGGCCAGCAGGTTGGTTCGCAGCGGCATCGGCGCGGGCGGCGCCGGCTGCTTGCCGCCTTCTTCCGGCACCAGGGTCTGTTCGCTGACGGCGAAGCCTCCGTCCCTTGCCTCGCCCTGGAGCAGGATGGTGGGCGTCGGCGTCGCGTCCGCGCCCAGCACGTGCAGGGTTTCGACCTGGGCGGCGCCGAGTGCGAGCGAGCGGCAGCCGGGTAGCGCTGCTGCGCCGGTGACGACGAAGCGCAGCTCCTTGCCGTCAGGGCCAAGGGCCTTGGCGGACGGGCTGCCGCCGGGTGCCGCTTGCGCGGGACACAGGTGCAGGAACGCGGCGTGGGCGGGAGCGCTCATCGACAGGAGAAAAAGTAAGGCAAGCCGTGACATGGCCTTCAGTGTAGCGATGACGGCCCGCTTGCCGCGCTCATTTGCCGGTTGGCGTTTGGCCGTCCTGGCTTTGCCAAGTGCCCTTGCGCTTCATCGTGCCCCAGCTCGACTCCTTCTGCATCGCCCAGCGCCACAGGCCGGTCAGGCGCCAGATGGAATTGAGCTGGCGGTAGCCGAAGTTCTCCAGGATCACCACCAGTCCCAGCGTCAAGAGTTGCCTGCCGCGCGGGTAGATGTGGAAGGACATCTCTTCCAGCAGCAGGCCGGAGGCCGACAGCAGGATGCCCAGGCCGATGGCGACGAACAGGAAGGCGCCGAAGGCCTCCCAGGAAATCATCCCGCTGAAGTAGGCCCAGATCATGAACACATAGCCGCCGATCTCCACCAGCGGACCGAGCCACTCGAACAGCAGCATGAAGGGGAAGGCCACCCAGCCCGGCACGCCGCCCGTGCGCGAGAAGACCAGGCCCCAGTTGGCGTTCAGGCTCTCGGCCAGTCCGCGCTGCCAGCGGATGCGCTGGTTCTTCAGAGTGCGGTAGTCCTCGGGCGCCTCGGTCCAGCACACCGGGTCGGGCACGAATTCGATGCGGTAGGGCTGGCGTTTCTCGCGCAGCAGGCGGTGCATGCGCACCACCAGTTCCATGTCCTCGCCGATGGTGTCGCGGCGGTAGCCGCCGGCCAGCACCACGGCGTCCTTGCGGAACACGCCGAAGGCGCCGGAGATGATCAGCATGCCGTTCATCGAGGACCAGCCCAGCCGCCCGAAGAGGAAGGCGCGCAGGTATTCGACCACCTGGAACAGGGCCCAGATGTTCTTCGGCAGCCCGACGCTGGTGAGAAAGCCTCCGCTGACCGTGCAGCCGTTGGCCACCCGCACGGTGCCACCGGCCGCCACCACGGTCGGGTCGCGTAGGAAGGGCTCGGTGACCTTGGCCAGGCTGTCGCGCTGCAGGATCGAATCGGCGTCGACCCCGCACACCAGCGGATAGCGCGAGACGTTGATCGCGGCATTCAGGGAATCGGCCTTGCCGCCGTTGAGCTTGTCGATCACGCGCACGTTCGGGTAGCGCGTCGAGCGGTAGATGCCGCGCACCTCGGCGGTCGGGATCTGGCGGCGGTAGGCCTCGGGGAAGGGCAGCAGGGCGAACTCGCGCTTGAGCACCTCCAGCGTGCCGTCCTTCGAGCCGTCGTTGACGACGATGATTTCGAACTCGGCGTAGGTCAGCTGCAGCATCGAGCGGACCGAGGCGGCGATGGTGGCTTCCTCGTTATAGGCCGGCACCAGGATGCTCACCGGCGGCTCCAGGCCGGAGTAGGCGCGCGGCAGGTCGGCGATGAACAGTTCCTGGCCCTTGGCGCGCAGGGCCCGCAGCGCGATCGCGTTCAGCAGCAGGTATCCGCCGTTGAGCGCGATGAAGTAGCAGAACACGAACCAGGTGATGAAATCGGTCATGCCTGCTCCTCCGCCAGTACCTGGTCGAGCATGTCCAGCGCGAAGCGGTCGGTGAGCGAGGCGCGCACCGCGTCCAGGTCGGCCTGCGACAGCAGCGGCAGTTCGCGCAGAGCCTGGGCCGCGCGGTAGCGCACCCACCATTGCGGGTCGCCCAGCAGGCTGGTCAAGCGGGCGGCGTCGCTGCGCTCGCCGACCCGGCCCAGGGCGCGCGCGGCCTGCACCCGCACCTGCCAGTCTTCATGGCCGAGCAGGGCGCGCACTTCGGACAAGGTGGCGGGCGTCAGCACGCCGCGCAGCGCGGCGATCACCACCGCACTGGACGGACTGCGCAGCGCCGCGGCGAGCACCCCGGCCGGTAGGGTGACCCGCAGCGATTCGGCGATCCGCAGTGCGCGCGGCAGCCGTTCCTCGGGCAAGCCCGGCAGGATGCGCGCCAGCACCTGCGCCACCGGGCCGCTGGCCTGCTGCAGGATGCCGGCCACGTGCGACAGCGCCCAGTCTTCGCGTTCGATGAACAGCGGTGTCAGGTAGTCGGCCGCGGCTTCCGGATCGACCCGCACCAGCGCCCACAGCGCGCTCAGCGAGAGCACGCTGTCGGCGGCGCTGGCCAGCGGCAGCAGCTGCGGCCAGGCGGCGCGGTCGCGCAGGTGTCCCAGCACCAGGGTGGCCAGCAGGCGTTCATCGCGCGCGCCGCGTGCGAGCATGCCGCGGGCCAGGGTGTCGACGCCGAGCCGGCGCGCCACGCCATTGAGCGCTTCGTTGGCCTCGCCGCGCAGCGAACCTTGCAGGTGCGCCCACAGGTGCAGGAAGGGCAGGCGTTCGTTCGGCCGCAAGGACGGCAACTCGGGTTCTTCCCCGATGATGGCCTGGTTCAGCAGCGGGCGCCAGCGGGCGACGGCACGCGCCGCGCGCCGCTCGCGCCGCCGCAGGCTCATACGCAGCAGCACGATCTGCAAGGCCAGCAACAGGGTCAGGACGAGGGCGACCGTCCCGGTCCAGACCGCGACGGTAATGAAGGTGTCGCCGGCGCCTGCGGGCAAGGCGCTCGGGGTCATGGGGCCGTCTTCAGGAAACGCCGGACCCGCGCCAGCAGTTCATTCGGCTGGAAAGGCTTGATGACGAAATCGTTGGCGCCGGCGTCGAGCGCGCGCACGGTGTCGCGTTCGGTATTCTTGGCAGTGAGCATCAGGATCGGCAAGCCGGCCCAGTCGCTGCGTTCGCGCGCCAGCTGTACCAGCTCGAAGCCGTCGACGTAGGGCAGCATGACGTCGAGCAGCACCAGGTCGGGCCGCTCCTTGGCGTTGCGGAAATGTTCGCTCGCGGCGCGGCCGTCGGCCAAGTGCACGACGCGGTAAGCCTGGCGCTCAAGCATGAAGCGAAGGACCTGGGCGATGTGTTCGTCGTCCTCGACGACCAGCACGAGGGGAGGGGAAGCGTGTTCGTTTTCCATCGAATTCCGATAAGACGGTGGCGCCGCCAGTATAGCCGACAAGCACTGCTGCGGTGCCTGTTACTGTTGCTTAGCGGCTACGAAGCGGGTCGAGCAGGCTGCGCAGATTATTATGGTCGAGCTCGTACATCAGGGCCAGCAACTGGCCCAGCTCGCCGCGAGGAAAGCCTTCGCGGGCAAACCAGCCCAGGTAGTGGCCTGGCAGGTCGGCAATCTTGTGGCCTTTGTATTTCCCGTACGGCATGTCGCGCACGAGCAGTAGAGAGAGATGATGGGTGTCCATTGGCGCGTCCTATGGAACGCACTTTAGCAAACAATCTCAAAGTTGTAGCATGGTCGGAGCTGGAGGTGATGCAATGGACAATGAATTCGACCTGGAACGTTTCGTCCAGGCCCAGGAACCGGTGTACGCCACTGCGCTCGCCGAACTGTGCGCCGGCCGCAAGCGCAGCCACTGGATGTGGTTCATCTTCCCCCAGATCGCCGGGCTCGGCCGCAGCGAGATGGCGCAGCGCTACGCGATCGCGTCCAGCGACGAGGCGGCCGCCTACCTGGCGCATCCGGTGCTGGGCGCGCGTCTGCGCGAGTGCGCGCGCATCGTGGCCAAGCGCGACGGCCTGTCGGCCGAAGAGATATTCGGCCACCCCGACGACCTCAAGTTCCGCTCGTCGATGACCCTGTTCGCCGACGTCGCGCCGGACGAAGCGGTCTTCCAGGACTGCATCGACAAGTATTTCGATGGCGAGCCGGACGATGCCACCCTGGCGCGGCTGTAAACGCCGGAGTCCATTCCTGTCGCGCCATCGAACGCGTTTGCGATAGTTCGTCCTGCCCGCCCGGTGGGCGTTCTACATTCGTCCTGCCTCATGCAGGCGCATGAGACCACTACCGGAGACAGACAATGCGACATTTCTCGATAGGGCGTTTTGCCACGATAACAGGCATGGTGGTGCTGGCGAGCGCGGTGGCCGCCGGCAGCCGTGCCGGCGATAACAGCGGCAAGGTTCTTGCCGCGCCAGGGGACCAGGAACAGCACAAGGCCGGGAGCCAGGGCAGGGACGTCTATGGCATCGTCAATCTTGCAGGCGGGGCCTTCGGCTTCGTTGCCGACATCAATGCGCGCGGCCAGGCCGCGTTCGAATACTTCGGCCTCGATGGCCTGCTGCACGTGGGCTATTTCGACGGTGCGCGCGTGATCGACATCTCGCCGCCGAACAACCGGACCGCCTTTCTCGGCGACCTCAACGACAAGGGCGAAGTCGCCTTTTCGGCCAGCATCGTCGAGCCGGCGATGCCTGAAGGCACCCAGTTCCGGCCGTTCCGCTGGTCGGCGTCACGCGGCCTGCTTCCCTTGCCGAGCCTGAGCAGCGATGGTCCCACGTTCGTCACGGCCATCAACATTCACTCTGAGATCGTCGGACGATCCGCGCTCTCGGCCGAGAACGGCGCCGACCGGGCCGTGCGCTGGACTGCGGCAAACCGCCTGATCCAGCTGCCTGCGCCGGCGGCCATCGGCGCGACCTATGCCAGCCACATCAACGACGACAATGTCACCGTCGGCTCCGGCGACGCGGCGGGCGGAGCGCCGAACGTGCTGGCCTGGGACGCTGCCGGCCGGACCATGGACCTCGGTCCCTTCGGCAAGCGCTTCGCATTCGCTTCGACGGGCAACAACCGCGGGGAGATCGCCGGAATGCTCGACACGCTGAGCCCGAACCTCAGCGCCTTCCTGTGGAGTCCGGGCAAGGGCGCGGTGCGTATTGGTGCGCGCACCATCACGCATGGGCTGAACGGCATCGGCGAAGTGGTCGGCCGCAGGGTCAGCGGGAACTCCGACCCCGCACCCCGTGCCTTCCTGTTTTCCCGGGCGCGCGGCCTGGTCGACCTGCACCCGCGCGGGCTCCAGGTCTCCGAAGCCAATGCCGCCAACGAGCGCGGTGTAGTGGTCGGCCTCGGGCAGCGCGCTGCTGGCGACAATATCGCGTATCGCTGGACCCGGGGTGGCGCGGTCGACCTGAATACGCGCCTGCTCAACCCGCCCGCGGGCCTGGTGCTGAGCTCGGCGCTTGCCGTCTCGAACAACGGCGATATCGTGGCCAGTTCCAACGCCGGGGTGGTGCTCCTGCGCGCCAACGGCGGCGGTACCGATGCGCCGGTGCTCGGGCCGATCCGGCACGCCCAGCCGCGCCTGAACCAGCCGCTCGAGATCACGCTGTCCTTCCGCGACCGCAACGTGGGCGACACCCACAGCGCGACGGTGGACTGGGGCGACGGCAGCGGCCCCCAGGTGGTGGGCCTGCGCGAATACCGGGGCAAGGGCGAGGTGCGCGCCAGTCATACCTACACGTCGAATGGCGACTACAACATCGTCGTGCGCGTCAGGGATTCGACCGGCAAGGCCACGCAGCTGTTCGAGCAGCTCACGATCCTCGACCTCGGCACACCCGGCGCACAAGGCCGGGGCACGCTCGCGAACGCCGCGGGCGCGGCCGCGCACCGGCAGCTGCAGGCGCGCGCCCTGGCGGCCCGGCTGGGCCACGGGCCGACGCAGCTGCTCCGCTAGGGCGGGGCAGCGGGCGCCGGTCCGGTCCTAGACCGTGGCCAGGATCGCCCCGAGCCGCTCCATGTCCACCGGCTTGACCAGGTGGTGGTCGAAGCCGGCGGCCATGATCTGCTGGCGTTCGCTGTCCTGGCCATAGCCGGTGACGGCGACCAGCAGGGCGCCCGCCGTGGCCGGGTCGGCGCGCAGGCGCCGCGCGAGCTCCTTGCCGTCCATCTCAGGCAGGCCGATGTCGAGCAGACAGACCTGCGGCGCCGCTGCCCGTGCACGTTCGAGGGCGGCCAGCGCGCCGTGTTCCACCAGTGTCTGGTGGCCGGCCGCTTCCAGCACCATGGCCAGGGTCACCGCCGCGTCGACGTTGTCGTCCACGACCAGGACCCGCAGCGCAGCCGCCTTCCCGGTCGCATCCGCGACAACGGGGGCGGCGGCATCCTCGGCCGGGGCGGCATCCGCGGCGCAGCAGGGCAGGCAGACCGAGAAGGTGCTGCCCTGGCCCATTCCCGGGCTGGCGCAGGCGACCGAACCGCCGTGCAGTTCAACCAGGCTTTTCACCAGGGCCAGTCCCAGCCCGAGACCGCCCAGTGATCGGTCGACGCTGCGCTCGGCCTGCGCGAACAGCTCGAACACCCGCCCGGTCAACTCGGGCGCCATGCCGATGCCGTTGTCGCTGACGTCGATGCGGGCATTGCCGTCGGCGGCATGGGCATGCAGCACCAGGCGTCCGCCTTCCGGTGTGTACTTGGCCGCGTTGTTGAGGAGGTTGGCGACCACCTGCACCAGCCGCTTCTTGTCGCCCGCGACCATGACCGCGCCTTGCGGCAGCGCCAGCGACAGGTCGTGGCGGCGTGCGCGCACCAGGGGCGTGACCTGCTCGACCGCATCCTGCAGCACGTCGCGCAGGTCGACCGGCGCCTGATCCAGTTCGACCAGCCCGCGGGTGACGCGCGATACGTCGAGCAGGTCGTCGATCAGCGCCGTCATATGGCCGACCTGGCGCGCGATGATCTCGCTGGTGCGTCGCACCAGCGCCTCGTCCGGCTTCATGCTTCGCAGCAGGGCGGCGGCGGCGCTGATCGGCGCGATCGGATTGCGCAGCTCGTGGGCCAGCATGGCGAGGAATTCGTCCTTGCGCCGGTCCGATTCGCGCAGCTTCTCCTCGGCTGCCTTGCGCTCGCTGATGTCGCTGGCCGCGCCGATCCATTCCACCACCCGGCCCCGCGCATCCTGGATCGGCACGGCGCGTGACAATGCCCAGCCGTCGCTGCCGTCGATGCGGCGCACCCGGTGTTCCAGCTCATACACGGAGCCGGTGCGGATCGCTTCGAGCACGGCTGTGTGCACACGCGCCTGCTCGTCGGCCGGAATGTAGTCCTCGAGCCAGAACGAGCGCGGGCGCGCGGTATCCTTCAGGAAGCCACGCCCGTCGAGCTCGCGCAGCTCGGTCCAGTCGGCGTTCATCCGGTACACCACCTGGCCGGCCGTGGTCAGCGCCCGGAAGCGGCTCTCGCTTTCGCGCAGGGCCCGTTCGGAACGGATCTGCTCGGTGACGTCCTTGGTCGTGTGCGAAATGCAGGCGATGGCGCCGTCCTCGCCGAATACCGGTGCGCTGTAGGCACTCCAGAACCGCTCGTCGAAGGTGACCGTGCCGCCGGGTCCCTCCAGGGGGATGGGGTAGCGCTGCACCGGAAGCATATCCGGCTCGCGGGTCGCCAGCACCTTGGCGAACGATGCGCGCAGCTCGGCCTCGTTGGTGCTGCTGGCTGGGTCGTCGGGATTGGAAGGGAAGGCCACGAACAGGCTCGTGCCCACCAGCTCTTCGCGCCGGCGCGACGACGCTTTCAGGAAGGCATCGTTCACGGCGAGGATCACGGCCTCGGGCGTCGGCGACAGCAGATACTTGCCGATCGGCGAACTATTGAACGCTGACTCGAAAACGGATGGCGAGAGCATAGTCAATACAGGGGCAAGCCTTGAAGAAAACGCAATTATAAAAGCGATTACTTGCGATGACACATTTACTACTGTGACACGCGCGCCGCCAGGAAGAAGCGGGTTGCGTATAATCGCGGTCAGTTCGTCCCTTTATTATCTGAAAGCAATAATTCATGGCTTCCTCCGACAACATCAGCATGGCGGTGTTCTGCGACTTCGAAAACGTCGCGCTCGGCGTGCGTGACGCCAATTACGAAAAATTCGACATCAAGCCGGTGCTGGAGCGCCTGCTGCTCAAGGGCAGCATCGTGGTCAAGAAAGCTTATTGCGACTGGGACCGCTACAAGACCTTCAAGGCGCCGATGCACGAAGCGAACTTCGAACTGATCGAAATCCCGCACGTGCGCCAGTCGGGCAAGAATTCGGCTGACATCCGCCTGGTGGTCGATGCGCTCGACCTGTGCTACACCAAGTCGCATGTCGACACCTTTGTGATCGTCTCGGGCGACTCGGACTTTTCGCCGCTGGTGTCGAAGCTGCGCGAGAACGCCAAGCGGGTGATCGGCGTGGGCGTCAAGCAGTCCACCTCGGACCTGCTGGTGGCGAACTGCGACGAATTCATCTTCTACGACGACCTGGTGCGTGAAAAGAACCGTGCCGCCGCCAAGCGCAAGGAAGAGCTCGACGCGCGCCGCGGCCAGCCGGGGGCGCGCCGTCCGAGCGACGACAAGCGCCGCGAAGAGCTGGAAGCGCGCAAGGCGCAGGCGCTCGAGATGGTGGTCGAGACCTTCGACGCGCTGGTTTCCGAGCGCGGGGACACTGGCAAGATCTGGGCCTCGCTGCTGAAGGACACCCTGAAGCGCCGCCGCCCTGACTTCTCCGAGACCTTCTACGGTTTCCGCACCTTCGGCAACCTGCTGGAAGAAGCCCAGGCGCGCGGCCTGTTCGATTTCGGCCGCGACGAAAAATCCGGCACCTATGTCTTCCGCAGCGCCGCGGCGCCGGTGGCGATGCCGGCGCCGGAACTGGTGGTGGTGCGGGACACCCCGGCCGGCGAGGAAGCCGCCGCCGTCGAGGGCGGCGAGGAAGCACCGCAGGCCGAGGCCAAGCCGGAACGTGGCCGCCGCGGCCGCGGCGGACGCGGGGGCAGGGGCCGCGAGGCGGCGCCCGCCGCGGCCGAGCTGAGCGCGGTGGACGCGGCCCTGGCCGCGGAACTGCCGCCGGGCCCGGCCACCACGGAAGAGACGGCAGCGGAAGCGCCGCCGGCTGAAGAAGCGGTCGACGCGGCCGCTGACACCCCGGTGGAGGAGGTTCCCGTGGAGCCGGCGCCGGCGCCGGCCAAGGAACGCCGCCGCGCACCGCGCAAGCCGGCCGCGAAGAAAGTGGCAGCCGAAGCGCCGGCCGTCGAAGCGGCGGCCGATCTGCCCGCTCCGACCGTGGCGCTGGACAGCGCTGCGGACATGCCGGCAGTCGCGACGGAAGCGGCAGCCGATACCGCAACGGATACCGCGCCCGAGGCCGGTGGCGCCGCGGATGCCGACGGCGATGCCGACGACAAGGCGGCACGCAAGAAGACCGCCCGCCCGGCCCACAAGGCCCCGGCCCGTAAGGCCGCCCCGCGCGGACGTCGTCCGGCCAAGCCGAAGACCCCTGCCGAAAACGGCTGATGGCACACGGCGGCGCGTGCGACGTGCGCGCGCCGCCCCTGCAATAATGGCGCCGTCCGCATGCGCGGGCCTGCCGCGGCGTCCGCCCGGCTGTCGCGACGTGCGAAGGAGCCTGCCATGCGTGTGCCTGCCGCGGTGTTGAATGGGGCCTTGTTATCGATCGCCTTGATCGCCGCGCTGCCCGCGGCCCAGGCCGCGCCGCCGGCCGATCATCCCATCCTGGGCATCTGGAAACTGAGCCTGCCCGACCTCGGCTGCTCGGAAACCTACCGCTTCCGCGGCGACGGCACCACCCTCGTCACCAGCGCCGAAGAAGTCTCCGAGAGCGAATACCGCATCCCCGCCAAGCCCAGCGCCAGGGGTTTCTACCGGCTGGAAGACCGCATCGTGAAGGACAACGGCAAGAAGGACTGCGCCGGCGCCATCATGAAACCCGGCACCACCGCCACCAACTACATCCGCTTCCACCCCTCCGGGGCGCTGTTCCTGATGTGCGCGGACGAGACCATGAACACCTGCATCGGACCCTTTGAGCGGGTGCAGGGCGAGGAAGCGTAGAGCTGAATGCGGCACGTTTGAAACAGCGTGCTACTTGAGGTCATTGTCCTGAAGAATTTACCTTCGCTACAGGTTTATCCTAGATCAATTACTGCGAGTACATAGTTGCAATACTGTTTGTTGGAGCAAAACACTCAGTAATGCAACCTGGGATGCAACTCGCATGAATCTCAAGGAATTGGCTGGCGTATTCGCAGGCATGTCGGAAGGGAATCGGCCCATACGTGCAAGGCTGGCGCAAGGGCAGAAGGTGCTTGACGACGTATTGTTGGTCAAGCGTGTTTCAGGATGCGAGACGATATGCGGCGGGCTGGAATACCGCCTTGCATGCGTAGCGACCCGTGCGGACTTTCCACTGAAAGAATTCATCGCATTACCGGTCGAACTCCAGTTCGTCACTGACCGCGGTGAATTGCACGCCGTATGCGGCATCGTGTCACAAGCGGCTGCCGGGCACGGCGACGGCGGTTTGGCGACCTATCAACTGGTGATGCGCGACGCGTTAGCGCTGATGGAGCAGCGTATCAATACGCGGGTTTTCCGTAACCAGAACGAACTGGACATCAGCGAAATCATTCTCGACGAATGGCGCCGGAACAATCCGGTATTGGCCAAGGCCTTTGACGTGGACTGGTCTCACATTACCGGCACCTATCCCGCGCGGGAATTCACGATGCAGCATAACGAATCCGATGCCGGGTTCCTGCGTCGATTATGGAAACGACGTGGCATCGCCTGGTTTGTTCGAGCTGGGCGACCAAGCGACTCCGAAAGCCAGAACACGCCGGGCCATACGCTTGTCCTGTTCGATGACGTGTCCAGGTTGCCGCAAAACGTAGCCGGCATCGTGCGCTACCACCAGGACGACGGCACGGAACAAAGCGACACCATCATCCGATGGAGTCCTGTCCGCACACTAAAACCGGGCAATGTGGCACGCCAGAGCTGGGACTACATGCAAGGCCGCATGATGTCCAGCGCTACGCCTTCGCGCATCGATCAAGGGGCAACGGGTAGCCAGTTCGCGGCAACACTCGACGACTACCTGATCGATATGCCTCATGCCGGAGACAATGGAGAAGATTACCGTCGTCTCGGCGAGCTGCGCATCAAGAGGCACGAATATGAAGCCAAGTGCTTTTACGGTGAAGGCAGTGTGCGGACCCTTTGTGTCGGACAATGGATAGGACTGGCTGGACATCATGAAATCGACACGCACGCCGAGAACGAACGTGAATTCGTCGTCACGCGCCTTGAGGTCCATGCAGAGAACAATCTTCCCAAGGCAATCGACGACCAGGTGCAGCGCCTGTTTGCGCTGAGCCGATGGGACGAGGCGCAGTCCAATAACGCGTTGCAAGAAGCCAGCGACGAACGCGGCATGCGCTACACCAATCGCTTCGCTTGCGTGCGGCGCGGCGTTCCGATTGTTCCCGCTTTCGATCCACGCAGCGATTTACCGCATCCACAGCTGCAAAGTGCTGTCGTGGTCGGCCCGGCAGGTGAAGAAGTGCACTGCGATGAGTACGGCCGCGTCAAAGTCCGCTTTCCCGGAACTAATGCGGAAGACCATTTGCATGCGCAAGGTGCCGGCGCCAGCGACAGCGATCGGGACTCGGCCTGGGTGCGCGTCGCCAGTACCTGGGCCAGCAATCAGTGGGGAACGATTACGCTGCCTCGCGTTGGCGATGAAGTCATCGTCGATTTCCTCGGAGGAGATCCGGACAAGCCCATCATCGTGGCGCAGGTCTATGGAGGCAAAGCTCCGCCGCCATCTTTCAGCCATGTCGGTGCGTTGCCGGGGAACCGGTATGTGGCCGGCATCAAGAGTAAAGAAGTGCAGGGCATCCGCTACAACCAGCTCCGGCTGGACGATACCCCGGGACAAATCAATGCACAGGTCTCTTCGCAGCATGGCCATAGCGAACTGAACCTTGGATGGCTCACGCATCCCCGCAGTGACGGCAAGGGCGAAGCGCGCGGCGAAGGTGCGGAGCTGCGCAGTGATCATGCGGTTTCCGTGCGTGGCGCCCAAGGCGTCCTCATCAGCGCCGCTGCGGGCCTCAAAGCAGGTGGCAAACAGCTGGATCGGAATGAACTGATCGGATTGATTGATGTGATACAGGGTGTGCAGCAACAGTTGTCGGAGCTGTCGACGACGCACCATGCCGGGGACACTGACAACAAAGAGCTCTCGCAACTTATCGGCTACCTGAAGGAATGGGACGTTGGCAGCAATGCCAGAGCGGGTGATATTGGCGCCGGCGGCCAGCCTGTCGTGGCACTTTCAGCGCCAGCTGGCATTGCAATGGCTAGCCAGGACAATCTGGCGATCGGCGTGCAAACGCACATTGACATGGTCAGCGTCGGCAATACGCAGTTTTCGGTTGGCAGAAAATTGCTCGCGCGCGCCTCCGAAAGCATCAGCTTGTTTGCGCATCGCCTTGGTATCAAGCTGATCGCCGCCAGCGGCAAGCTCGAAATGCAAACCCATGCCGACGACATCGAACTTACGTCTGCGAAACGTATCGTCCTGACAGCAACGGACGAAATTGTTCTGCAGGCGCCCAAGCTGCGTTTGGTTGCGCAGGGCGCGCAAGTGGACATTGGCGGTGGCGCGATCACGCAGCAAAGCAGTGGCGAGCACACGATCAAGTCATCGAAATTCTCCCATGTCAAACCTGGCGGCAGCAGCCTCGCGGCCGTCGACCTACCCACGAGTGAAATGATGCACGACCAGCGAACCGTCTTGCGGTGGATAGGGACCGACGAACCCATGCAGAACCAGCGTTACCGCATCACGACGGAAGACGGCCGCATCTTCGAGGGACGGACAGACGCGGCCGGCATGACCGAGCGTTTTGCCAGCGCCATCCCGTTTGGCCATTACAGCATCGAAGCGCTTGACGACTGATCGCCTCAAGGAGGAGCAAACGATGACTACCGCAGAACGTCCCTTGCCGGCGCAACAACATGTTGGCGCAGCGCGCAAGGCCGAGGGCTTTGCGACACCGAAGCAGGACAAGGCGCCGCAGTGCGCGCGCATGCTACCCCGGCGGGTCTTGCCGATCATTTTCCTGCCCGGGATCATGGGGTCGAATCTGCGCATGAGCGCGGCTCGGCAACAGGAAATGCGCAGGAGTGACAACATCGCTTGGCGGCCAGACGTCCTTGGCCCGACGAACATCACCGACGCCGCGACCGAGTCGCCCGCGGAACGGCAGCTGCGCCTTGACCCGCTGCAAACCACAGTCGACATTTACGATCCATCTGGCCCGCCTGAGGTTAGTGGCGACGGACGGCACAGCAACGTCGAGATTGATAAGGGATTTCGTTCGCCATTGCTGGCAGATGATCCCATCATCGTCAAGAACCGACGCAGCGCTGCACAAAAGGCGCGTGCGCGCGGGTGGGGTGAGGTTTTTTTCAAGAGCTATGGCGAACTATTGCAGCATCTTGAATCACGCCTCAACAGTACCTTCTTCGAGGGGAAGATTCGTCCCGAGTGGCGTGATGTCGTTGGCGTCGACCCTCAGGTGTGGAGTGCTGATCCGAGTCTGCCTCAGAAGGCGCTAACTGAGGACGAACTCAAGAAGGTTGCCACTGGCTGCTGGTTCGCTGTTTATGCGTTTGGTTATAACTGGCTGCAGTCTAATGGAGATAGCGCCAAAATCATTGCCAAGCGCATCAATCAAACGATCGATGATCTTAACAAATCGGGCTACGAATGCAATCAGGTAATCATTGTTACCCATTCTATGGGAGGCCTCGTTGGGCGGGCATTGATTCACCCGCAGTTTGGCAACCTGCAAGACAAAATACTCGGCATTGTCCACGGCGTGATGCCAGCCGTCGGCGCTCCAGCGGCTTATAAGCGTATGCGAGCGGGATTCGAGGACCCTGGCATGATGGAAAATCCGGTTGAAAGCATTGGGGCTAAAGTGGCCGGCAACTTTGGCGACGAGGTGACGGCGGTTCTAGCGAACTCACCCGGCGCACTGCAATTGTTGCCTAGCGATTCATACGGGAATGGCTGGCTACGCGTAACACACAATGGACGCGATCTGGAGGTCTGGCCGAAGCAGGGTGATCCGTACAATGAGATCTACAAGATTCGCGGAAAGTGGTATTCGCTTTTCCTGGAAGAGTGGATTAATCCTTCTGGACTTCCTCCGCAAGATGGCGGCGGGACATTTGAGCGGGCCTGCGAGTTTCTTGACGAAGCCATGATTTTTCACAGGCGAATTTCGAAGACGTTTCATTCCAACAGCTATGCTCATTATGGCGCCGACCGTGCAAGGCATAGTTTCGGAGAAGTCATATGGGCTATCGACAAGAACTGCGCTGACCCAGCGGGCTGGAAGGATTGGCCCATTATTACCGACACTAAGCAGGGTACAGTGCAGCTTGTTCGTTGGGATCCGATCATCCCTAACAAAGCACTTCACCCCTTTGTCGACCGAATACCTAAGCCAGTACACGCGACCATTCTCCCACCTTCGACGCCTGGGGACCAAACCGTGCCAGCGAGGTCTGCCGATTACCAGTTACTCAGTGGTGCGTTTAAAGCTATTTTCCGTCAAACCGGTTACGAACATCAGTCGAGTTACAAAGATCCCCGAGCGATCGCTGCGACACTGTACAGCATTGTACGAATCGCTCAGAAGGCGACTTGGAGATCTGTAGAGGAACGATCATGCGTCTAACAAACAAACCTCGGTTTTTCGCGCCACTCGCCGCAGCGGTCCTGATTTTGGCCGCATGCGACCAGAATGCAAAGGAAAGGAAGACACCGACTATGACACCACTCACGCCCCGCCTACAATCCGTGTTCGAAAAGTCCAAGACTATTTGCTTTGGACGGTTCATGGTCGATGTGCCGCAATCAGCTACGGTGGCCTGGGGGAAGGCAAGTGTGCCGATATCTGCCACCATCTACCCCAACGGCGTTAGCAAAGTAAAGGTGCTAGAGCAAGATTTTATTGAAAAACTAAAAAGTGAAAAGGCAATCAACCATGACGACGTGCCATTATTGCTATCAGTTGACGATATAGCCCAGCCTGAGGGAAAGATCGTTACGGGCTATGACGGTTTTGAAGCGATTAATAGGCTCAAGATCAATGGGTACTTTAAGCTGAACAATGACGGCGTTATCTTCGATACTTATTCATTTAAGAGTAGTAAAGACAAAGATATAGCACTGATCAAGAGTATTGCTCGTCGACTACGACTACGTGCCGAGAACGAAATACCCAACGAGCCCGGCAATTGTATTGAATATGCCTTTCTCCCCGATGAACTAGGTGCCGAAAGAGAGCACCTTGCTGAACTTGTCCGCATTGGTTTCCGCCTAAACGAATTCCCTGATACGCATGTCTCTATTTTTGTTCGCCCCGCCAACCCGCACAAAAACGAAAGCAATTCGCTAAAATGGCAACTTGAGCGGCTCGAGAAAAATTTGAAAGTCGAAAATCCCAGTCATCCACGCCTGAAAACTAAATACTTTCGTAGGGGAGCCCGCGAGATTTACGACTGGGTCGACGGCTTCGAAGCCCTGTCGCGCTCGCCAGACCAAGCAGGCGTTCACGGAATTCATGATTTTGGTATGGATTTCCAGGGCGTACCGTATGATCCATTGAAACCTTACGTGGACATCCGTATGCAAACCGGTGTCGCCAACAACGCCGCCGGCGCCACGAAACCCAGCCTGACCGACGAAGAAGCCATCGCGGTATGGGACAAGATTACGAGCACCATCCGCGTGCGTCCGACCGGTGCTGCGGCGGTGAAAACTGCTGACACCGACACGCAGCCGCGCCTTCCGCTGGGCGAGCTCGCCGCCACGGGCCGCAGCTGCCCACAGACGGGGATGTGGGAGTCCAGCGAACCGTCCGGCACGGAAAACAGCCGGCGCAGGTATATCAAGGCCGGCGAAACAATGCCGCGTGTGACAGTGAGCGGCGCGCCGTCTCTCTGGCAAAGGCTCACGGGAGCAATACCTTCCTATCAGTTGGCGACGATGTGGAAGCTAGTCGATTATGATGACAAGCCCGCTCTCGCCAAATCAACGCCGCAGCCTCCGTCCATCGCACAGCTCGCTCCCAGGAGTGAGACGACGATGACGGACGATCCTGGTGGTATCCAGGCCGATGCGGCCCCGCCCAAAGAACATGGCTGAGCGATGCGCAACGTCATTCGTCTCGGTGACCCGACATCCCATGGCGGCAAGGTCGTGAGCGTAAGCGCAGAGCATTTCACGGTGGATGGCAAACCGGTGGCCCGCGTGGGCGACGTCTGCAGTTGTCCCATCAAGGGACATGACAACTGCAAGATCGCCGAAGGCGAGGGGCGCCACGTCATCGACGACATCGCAGTCGCCTACGAGGGGTATAAAACGACCTGTGGCGCGACCTTGATTGCGACTGTCGGAAATTTTTGCGAAGAGTAGCGGGTCGTCAGAGGTTTTTGTCGGGGCATAACCCGCAGGCATGGCAGGGCAAGCTTGCTGCATTCCCGGGGGCATCGCTTAGGTGTATATTGCTGGGCGAAACGATAACCCCACTGGAAATCCATGTCCCCGGCACTCCTTTTCGCAATCCTGATCGGCTACTTCGCGCTCCTGCTCGCGGTAGCCTGGGCCACCTCCCGCAACGCCAACAACGACAGCTTCTTCATCGGTAACAAGAGCAGCAACTGGATGCTGGTCGCCTTCGGCATGGTCGGCACCACGCTGTCCGGCGTGACCTTCGTGAGCGTGCCGGGCGCGGTCGGCGTCGACGGCTTCGGCTATGCCCAGATCGTGATCGGCTACGTGATCGGCTACATCGCCGTGGCCTACGTGCTGCTGCCGCTGTACTACCGCCTGCAGCTGACCTCGATCTACCACTACCTCGACGTCCGCCTCGGCCGGCGCGCTTACCAGAGCGGGGCGGGCTTCTTCATCGTGTCGCGCCTGCTCGGCGCCACCGCGCGGCTGTACCTGGTGGTGAACATCCTGCAGGCGATCATCCTCGACAGCCTCGGCGTGCCGTTCTGGCTCAGCACCCTCGTCGTGCTGGGCATGATCCTGCTGTATACCTACAAGGGCGGCGTCAAGACCATTGTCTGGACCGACACCCTGCAGACCAGCGCCATGCTGTTCGGCCTGTTCGCATGCGTCTGGATCCTGCTGGGCGAACTGAACATGTCGGTGCCGGAAAGCCTGAACCAGATGCAGTCGCAAGGCCTGGCCAGGATCTTCACGCACGATCTGGACAGTCCCAACTTCTGGCTCAAGCAGATCATCGCCGGCGCCCTGATCACGATCACGATGACCGGCATGGACCAGGAAATGATGCAGAAGACGATCTCGGTCAAGACCCTGAAGGACTCGCAGAAGAACATGCTGACCCTGACCGCGGTGCTGGTCGTGGTGCTGCTCTCCTTCTTGTTCCTGGGCGGCCTGCTGTACCTGTACGCGCCGATCGCGGGCGTCACGGCAAGCGGCGACAAGATCTTCCCGGCCGTGGTGATGGGCCACCTGCCGGCGGCGCTGCAGGTTGTGTTCCTGATCGCGCTGATCTCGGCCCTGTTCCCCAGCGCCGACGGCGCGATCACGGCGCTGACCTCGTCGACCTGCATCGACCTGCTGGGCATCAAGCGCCGCACCGACCTGACGGAAGCGGCCAAGGAAAGCCTGCGCCGCCGCGTGCACCTGGGCTTCGCCGCGCTGTTCCTGTTCCTGGTACTGGGCTTCAAGGCGGCCGACAACCCGAGCATGATCGGGCTGATCCTGAAGCTGGCGGCGTATACCTACGGTCCGCTGCTGGGCCTGTTCGCCTTCGGCATGCTCACGCGCCGCACGCTCACCGACCGCTTGGTGCCGTACATTACGATTGGCGCGCCGATTCTCTGCGCGCTCCTTGAGTACAATCAGGAACACTTGCTCGGTTCTTACCGCCTTGGGCTGGAATTGCTCATGGTAAATGGCATACTCGTGTTTGCCGGCCTGTTTGCCATCTCCCAGAAGGAAAAGACCGGGACGGCCGCAGTCACTGTGTAACAACGCGGTCTGCGCCTTTCATATAGACTGAAGATGGAGTTTCGATGGCTTTCAAACCCCTGAGTGCGTTGCGCCGTGCCTTCGGCATGCTGTGGCACGCGGTCGACGTATCGCGCCGCACCTTCATGAACCTGCTGTTCCTGCTGTTCGTGATCATCGTCATCTCGATCATGAGCTCGGGCGGCGTCAAGCCGATCGGCGAGAAAACCGCCCTGGTGCTGGAACTGAAGGGCGACCTGGTCGAGCAGTACCAGTCGAGCCTGGAGGACACGGTGCTCGATTCCATCGGCGGCGACAGCAAGCGCAGCGTGCGCCTGCGCGACCTGTTGCGCGTGCTCGATGCCGCGGCAAAGGACAAGCACATCGGCACCGTGGTGCTGCTGCTGGACCAGATGAATGGCGGCGGCCTGGCCCAGCTGCGCGAGGTCGGCGCCGCGATCGACCGCGTCAAGGCTGCCGGCAAGAAGGTGGTGGCCTGGGGCGGCACCTATGACCAGAAGCGCTACCTGATCGCCTCGCACGCGGACGAAGTCTACGTGCACCCGATGGGCATGGTGCTGATCGAAGGCTTCGGCGGGCGCCGCAACTACTACCGCGACGCGCTCGACAAGCTGGGCGTGACCGTCAACCTGATCAAGGTCGGCACCTACAAGAGCTTCGCCGAACCCTATATCGCCAACGGCCCGTCGGAAGCGGCGCAAGAGGCCGACAGCTTCCTGTACAACGCCCTGTGGCAGGACTACACGGCCCAGGTCGAGAAGAACCGCAAGCTCCCCACGGGCAGCGTGGCCAGGTGGATCGAGACGCTGCCGCAGCAGATGGAAGCGGCAGGCGGCAGCGCGGCGCAGGTGGCGCTGGGCGCCAAGCTGGTGGACGGCCTCAAGACCCGCGACGAGATCCGCGCCATGCTGGCCAAGCGCGGCGCCTGGGACGAGAGCATCAAATCCTTCCGCCAGGTCGGCTACCACGATTACCTGGCGCGCCACGAGACCCGGCCATTCGGCGATGCGGTGGGCGTGATCACCGCCTCCGGCAACATCACCGAGGGCACCAGCGGACCGGGCGTGGTGGGCGGCGTCACTACTGCCAACCTGATCCGCCAGGCGCGCGAGGACGAACAGGTCAAGGCCGTGGTGCTGCGCGTCGATTCGCCCGGGGGCAGCGCCTATGGTTCGGAGCTGATCCGGCGCGAGCTGGAACTGACGCGCGCCGCCGGCAAGCCGGTGGTGGTGTCGATGGGCAGCGTGGCCGCATCGGGCGGCTACTGGATCTCGATGGCGGCCGACGAGGTGATCGCCGACCCGGCCACCATCACCGGCTCGATCGGCGTGTTCACCATCCTGCCGACCGCCGAGAAGATCAGCGACAAGCTCGGCATCCATACGGCCGGCGTCACCACCACCTGGCTGGCCGATGCCTACAACCCGCTGCGCCCGATCGACCCGCGTTTCAGCTCGCTGGTCCAGAGCAGCATCAACCACGTGTACAGCGAGTTCACCACCAAGGCGGCGCAAGCGCGCAAGACCACCCCGGCGAAGATCGACGAAGTGGGGCAGGGCCGGGTCTGGACCGGCGCCCAGGCCAAGGAACGCGGCTTGGTCGACCGCCTGGGCGGCTACCGCGATGCGCTGGCCTCGGCCGCCAAGCGCGCCAAGCTGGGCGAGGACTACCGGGTGGCCTACATCGAGCGGCCGGTCAGCCGCATCGAGCGCTTCCTGAACATGATGGGCGCCTCGACCGCGCAGGCCGTCAACATCCAGGTCAAGCTCGGCCTGATGGAAGCGGCGCTGCCAGCCGGCCCGATGGCCCAGGTGGCGCAGGACATGGCATTCCTGAAGGACGTGGCCGACGGCCGCAAGCCCTTCGCCGCGGTGACGCACTGCCTGTGCGGCACGCCATGAGCGGATAAATTTGTAGCCAGTTTGTAACTGATTGATACGGTAAAAAGACGGGTGCGGAAGCGATTCCGCACCCGTTTTCCGTTTACTCCACCGATTTCGCGGGTATCGGTGTAAATCGGTGTAAAGGCCGTCCCGGACATGTAACAGCATCGTGCGCGCAATGTACGTTACGAAACATATCGGGGCAGGAGGCCATGCTAATCTTTTGGGCACAACGTTATCTGAATAACATTCTGCCCATAAGAACAAGGTTGAGCATGGATTCGAACCAGTCCCCCAAGTCCGCCCTCACGAGCCCACCACCCCCATCTCCCGAGGCCAGGCGCCGCAAGCGCCTGATCGGGACCGTCATCGCGGTGCTGGCGATGGCCGGCCTGGCGGCGCTGGCGTGGTACCTGACCCACCGTCCGGCGGGCGCGGGCGCGGGCGGTCCGCCGGGGGCGGCCGGGGCACGCGGTCCCGGCGGTGGCGGCGGTCCTGGCGCCGGTGGCGGCGGAAGGGGCGGGCGCGGCGGGCCGGCGACGACGGTGGGCGTCGCGACCGCCGAACAGGCCGACATCCCGATCATCATCGACGCCCTCGGCACCGTGGTGCCGGCAGCAACCGCTACCGTGCGGCCGCAGGTCTCGGGCGTGGTGCAGAAGATCCTGTTCACCGAAGGCCAAGCGGTCAAGGCCGGCCAGGTGCTGGCCACGATCGATCCGCGCCCCTTCGAGATGGCGCTGCTGCAGGCGCGCGGCCAGCGCCAGCGCGACGAGGCCCAGCTCGAGAACGCACGCCTGCTGCTCGGCCGCTACCGCACCCTGCTGGAGCAGGAATCGATCGCCCGCCAGGAGGTCGACACCCAGGCGGCGCTGGTCAAGCAGCTCGAGGGCACGGTCATGACCGACCGCGCGGCCGAAGGCATCGCCCAGCTCAATGTCGGTTACACCCAGGTCAAGGCGCCGATCTCCGGCCGCGTGGGCCTGCGCACGGTCGATATCGGCAACCTGGTCAACACCGGCGATGCGAACGGCGTGGCGGTGATCACCCAGCTGTCGCCGATCGATGTCGAATTCACCGTGCCGCAGGACCAGGTGCCGGCGCTGCAGGGACGCATTGCGCAAGGCGCCAAGCTGCCCGCCACCGCGCTGGACCGCACCCGCACCGATACCCTGGCCACGGGCAGCTTCATTGCGCTCGACAACCAGGTCGACGTGCAGACCGGCACCGTGCGCGCCAAGGCGCGCTTCGCGAACAGCGACAACAAGCTGTTCCCCAGCCAGTTCGTCAACCTGCGCCTGCAGCTGGACATGATCGACGATGCCGTGGTGGTGCCGGTGACGGCGCTGCGCCATGGGGCCAACGGCGACTTCGTGTTCGTGCTCAATGCCCAGGAGAAGACGGTGTCGCAGCGCGCGGTGACGCGCGGACAGGCGACGGTGGACAAGGTGCAGATCAAGACCGGCCTGAAGGTGGGCGAGCAGGTGATTACCGAAGGGGCGGATCGCTTGCGCGATGGGGCCAAGGTGACCTTGCCAGGCGATCGGGCGCAGGGAGCGCGTGGTGGCGCCGGCGGACAGCAAGGGCAGGGAGAAGGGCGTCGCCAGCGTCAGGGGGCGCAGCAATGAATGTGGCTGCGCACGCAAAATTGGGTACCCGCCTTCGCGGGTACGACGGTCTTGGGGCTAACTAATGAGTCCATCGGCGCCATTTATTCGTAGGCCGGTCGCGACGGCCTTGCTGATGCTGGCCATCGTGCTGGCCGGCCTGGTCGGCTACCGCTTCCTGCCGCTGTCGGCGCTGCCGCAGGTGGACTTCCCGACCATCCAGGTGCAGACCCTGTATCCGGGCGCGAGTCCCGAAGTGATGGCGCGTACGGTCACCGCGCCGCTGGAGCGCCAGTTCGGCCAGATGTCGGGCCTGACGCGCATGAGTTCCACCAGCGCGGCCGGGGTGTCGGTGATCACCCTGCAGTTCGGCCTCGGCCAGACCCTCGACGTGGCCGAGCAGGAGGTGCAGGCTGCCATCAACGCCGGCGGCTCGCTGCTGCCGACCGACCTGCCGGCGCCGCCGGTCTACGCCAAGGTCAACCCGGCCGACGCGCCGGTGCTGACCCTGGCGATTACCTCCGACACGCTGCCGCTCACCGAGGTCCAGAACCTGGTCAACACGCGCCTGGCGCTGAAGATCAGCCAGGTTTCGGGTGTCGGCCTGGTGACCCTGTCGGGCGGCCAGCGTCCGGCCGTCCGGATCCAGGCCGATACCGAGGCGCTGGCTTCCTACGGCCTGGGCCTGGACACCCTGCGCTCCGCCATCACGGCGGCCAACGCGAATAGCGCCAAGGGCAATTTCGACGGACCCACGCGTTCCTACGCGATCAACGCCAACGACCAGCTGCTGGCGGTCGAGGACTACCAGAACCTGATCGTCGCGTACCGCAATGGCGCCCCGGTGCGCCTGAAAGAAGTGGCGCGCGTGGTCGACAGCGCCGAGAACGTGCGCATCGGCGCCTGGGCCAACATGAAGCCGGCCATCATCCTGAACGTGCAGCGCCAGCCCGGCGCCAACGTGATCGCCACCGTGGACGGCATCAAGGAGCGTCTGCCCGAGCTGCAGGCCGGGCTGCCGGCCGCGGTGCGCATGGACGTGCTGAGCGACCGCACCGCCGGCATCCGCTCCTCGGTCGAGCACGTGCAGATGGAACTGCTGCTGGCCGTGGTGCTGGTGGTGCTGGTGATCTTCGCATTCCTGCACAGCCTGCGCGCCACCGTGATCGCCAGCCTGGCGGTGCCGATCTCGCTGATCGGCAGCTTCGGCATCATGTACCTGATGGGCTACAGCCTGAACAACCTGTCCCTGATGGCGCTGACGATCGCCACCGGCTTCGTGGTCGACGATGCGATCGTCATGATCGAGAACATCGCGCGCTACATCGAAGAAGGCGAGAAGCCGATGGCGGCGGCGGTCAAGGGGGCGACCCAGATCGGCTTCACCATCATTTCGCTGACCGTGTCCCTGATCGCGGTCCTGATTCCGCTGCTGTTCATGGGCGACGTGGTCGGACGCCTGTTCCGCGAGTTCGCGGTGACCCTCGCCGTGACCATCCTGATCTCGATGGTGGTCTCGCTCACCCTGGTGCCGATGATGTCGGCGCGCTGGCTCAAGAGCCATGAAGAAGAGCGCCCGGGGCGCTTCGCGCAAAAGTCCCAGGCCTTCTTCGACCGCGTGATTGGGCGCTACGACGTGGCGCTGGGCTGGGTGCTGGCGCGCCAGGGACTGACCCTGCTGGTGGCCCTGGCCACCCTGGTGCTCACCGCGCTGCTGTGGGTGGTCATTCCGAAAGGCCTGTTCCCGACCCAGGACACCGGCCAGCTGCAGGCACGCCTGCAGGCGCGCCAGTCGATCTCGTATGCCGAGATGGCCAGGCTGCAGCAGCTTGCCGCCGCCGAAGTGCTGAAGGACCCGGCGGTCGCCTCGCTCAGCTCCTACGTGGGCGTGGACGCGGCCAACAACACGATGCTCAACACCGGCACCATGCTGATCAACCTGAAGGCCGAGGAACGCGGCGACCAGGAAGCGATCATGAACCGGCTGCGCAGCCGGGTAGCCAACGTGGCGGGCGTCACCCTGTACCTGCAGCCGACCCAGGACCTGACCATCGACGCCGAAAGCGGCCCGACCCAGTACCGCCTGTCGATCGAAGGCGCCGACAGCGCCACCGTGAACGAATGGGCCAGGAAGCTGGTCGCCCAGATGGCCACCAAGAAGGAAGTGCGCAACGCCACCACCGACGCCGGCGCGGTCGGCAGCGCCGCCTACATCGACATCGACCGCGACACCGCCTCGCGCCTGGGCATCACGGCGGCCTCGATCGACGACGCGCTCTACAGCGCCTTCGGGCAGCGCATCGTCTCGACCATCTTCACCGAAACCAACCAGTACCGGGTGATCCTCGAGGCCCAGCAGGACGAGGCGATGTCGCTGGCAAGCTTGAACCGCCTGCAGCTGCGCACCAGCTCGGGCCAGCCGACCCCGCTGTCGGCGGTAGCCACCATCCGCGAGGCCGAGGCGCCGCTGCAGATCACCCACGTGGCCCAGTACCCGGCCGCCACCGTGGGCTTCGATACCGCCGAGGGCGTCAAGCTGGGAACCGCAGTAAATGCGATCCACGAAGCGGCCGAGGAAATCAAGATGCCGAACGCGGTCAGCATGACCTTCCTCGGCGCGTCCGGCGCCTACCAGGCCTCGCTGTCGAACCAGCTGTGGCTGATCCTGGCGGCCGTGGTCTGCGTCTACATCGTGCTGGGCGTGCTGTACGAGAGCTACGTGCATCCGCTGACCATCCTGTCGACCCTGCCTTCGGCCGGCGTGGGCGCGCTGCTGGCCCTGTGGGTGACCGGGCAGGGGCTCGGGGTGATCGGCATCATCGGCATCATCCTCCTGATCGGGATCGTCAAGAAGAACGCGATCATGATGATCGACTTCGCCATCGAGGCCGAGCGCGACGAAGGCAAGGCGCCGCTGGACGCGATCCGCCAGGCCGCGCTGCTGCGCTTCCGCCCGATCATCATGACCACGCTCGCCGCGCTGTTCGCCGCCGTCCCGCTGATGCTGGGCACGGGCGAGGGCGCCGAGCTGCGCCGCCCGCTGGGCCTGGCCATCTTCGGCGGCCTGATCGTCAGCCAGCTGCTGACGCTGTTCACCACGCCGGTGATCTACCTGGCCTTCGACCGCCTGGCGCAACGCCGGACCGGAAAAGCGCCGAACAAGCCGGAGAGGGTGGGCGCATGAACCTGTCGCGGCCCTTCGTCGAACGCCCGATCGCGACCGTCCTGCTGACGATCGGCCTGGCGCTGGCCGGCATCGCGGCCTTCTTCGTGCTGCCGGTCTCGCCGCTGCCGCAGGTCGACTACCCGACCATCTCGGTGTCGGCCTCGCTGCCCGGCGCCAGCCCGGAGACCATGGCCTCGAGCGTGGCCACGCCGCTGGAGCGCAGGCTGGGCGTGATCGCCGGGGTCAACGAGATGACCTCGAGCAGCAGCAACGGCTCGACCCGGGTCAGCCTGCAGTTCGACCTGAACCGCAAGATCGACTCGGCCGCGCGCGAAGTGCAGGCCGCGATCAACGCCTCGCGCGCCGACCTGCCGGCCACGCTGCGCAGCAACCCGACCTACCGCAAGGCCAACCCCTCGGACGCGCCGGTGATCATCCTGGCGCTCACCTCGAAGACCCGCTCGCCGGGCCAGATCTACGAATCGGTATCGAACCTGGTGCAGCAGCGCCTGGCGCAGGTGAAGGGCGTGGGCGAGGTCGAGATCGGCGGCGGCTCGCTGCCGGCGGTGCGCGTCGAGCTGCTGCCCTATGCGCTGAACAAGTACGGCCTGTCGAGCGAGGACGTGCGCGCCGCGATCCAGGCCACCAATGCCAACCGCCCGAAGGGTGCGATCGAAGGCGCCGGCAACCGCTTCCAGATCTATTCGCAGCCGGCCGGCAAGGAGGGCCGCACACCGGGCCAGGGCCGGCCGCAGGCGGCGGACTACCGCGACCTGGTGGTGGCCTGGCGCGACGGCGCGGCGATCCGCCTGCGCGACGTGGCCGAGGTGATCGACGGCGTCGAGAACGTCAACACGCTCGGCCTGTTCAACGGCCAGCCGGCGGTCATCGTGCTGGTGACGCGCCAGCCGGACGCCAACGTCATCGAGACCGTCGACGGCGTGCGCGCGCTGCTGCCGACCCTGCAGGCCCAGCTGCCGGGCGACGTGAGCCTGCAGGTGGCCTCGGACCGCACCAATTCGATCCGCTCCTCGCTGCACGAGATCGAGTTCACCCTGGTGTTGTCGATCCTGCTGGTGGTGCTGGTGGTGAGCGTGTTCCTGCGCAGCCTGCGCGCCACCATCATCCCGGCGGTGGCCACCGTCGTGTCGCTGCTGGGCACCTTCGGCGTCATGTACATGCTGGGCTTCAGCCTGAACAACCTGTCCCTGATGGCGCTGACGGTGGCCACCGGTTTCGTGGTCGACGACGCCATCGTGGTGCTGGAGAACACTGCGCGCCACATCGAGTCCGGCATGGACCGCATGAAGGCCGCGCTGCTGGGCGCGCGCGAAGTGGGCTTTACCGTGCTGTCGATCTCGCTGTCGCTGGTGGCGGTGTTCATTCCGCTGCTGTTCATGGGCGGGCAGGTGGGCCGGCTGTTCCGCGAGTTCGCCGTGACGCTGTCGGCGGCGGTGATGATCTCGCTGGTGATCTCGCTGACCACGACGCCGATGATGTGCGCCTGGCTGCTGCGCAAGGAGGACAAGGACAAGAAGCCTGGGCTTCTCGCACGCTGGTCCGAGCGCGGCTTCGACCGCACGCTGCGGGTCTACCGGCACGCGCTCGACTGGGCGCTCGACAGCAAGCTCCTGGTGATGATCATCCTCGCTTTCGTGGTCGGCTTGAACGTCTACCTGTTCGCGCTAGCCCCGAAGGGTTTCTTCCCGCAGCAGGACACCGGCCAGCTCAACGGCGGCATCCGCGCCGACCAGAGCATCTCCTTCCAGGCCATGCAGGGCAAGCTGCGCCAATTGGTGGACATCATCCGGCGCGATCCGGCGGTCGACACCGTGGTCGCCTTCACCGGCGGCGGGCGCGCGGGCGGCGGTTTCATGTTCATCAACCTGAAACCCATCGACGAGCGCGCGAAAGGCGATACCGGACAGGCCGTCATCGCGCGCCTGCGTCCGCAGTTGGCGCGCGTCACCGGCGTGTCGATCTTCCTGAACCCGGTGCAGGACCTGCGCATGGGCGGGCGTTCCAGCAACTCGACCTACCAGTACACGCTCAAGAGCGACAACGCGGCCGACCTGAAGCAATGGGCCACGCGCCTGGCCGAATCGATGAAGCGCCAGCCGGCGCTGGTCGACGTCGACACCGACCAGGCCGAGAACGGCGTCGAGACCTTCGTCACCATCGACAAGGACACGGCGGCGCGCCTGGGCATCGGCACGCGCGACGTCAACAATGCGCTGTACAACAACTTCGGCCAGCGCCAGGTGGCCAACATCTACGACGAGCTGAACCAGTACCGCGTGATCATGGGCGTGGCCCAGCGCTATGCCCAGTCGCCGGAAGCCCTGCGCGACGTGTACGTGCCGGCGCGCGGCGGCGGCGGGACCACCGCGGGCACGCAATCGGCGTCCGGCACGGCCGCTTCGTCCACCAACCTGACGGCTGCGCGCGACCCGTCCAGCGGTGCGGCACTGTCCACCGGCGTCACCACCATGGTGCCCCTGAGCGCGATCGCCAGCTACGCGGAAAGCTCGACCCCGACCTCGGTCAACCACCAGGACGGCGAACTGTCGACCACCGTCTCGTTCAACCTGGCAGAAGGCTTCAACCTCGAGGACGGCCAGGCCGCGGTGAAGCAGGCCGAAGCCGACATTGCCATGCCGTCCAACGTGCGGGGCAGCTTCCAGGGCACGGCGCGCGCCGCCCAGGAATCCAGCAAGGAGCAGCCGATGCTGATCCTCGCGGCGATCGTCGTGATCTACATCGTGCTCGGCATCCTGTACGAAAGCCTGGTGCACCCGGTGACGGTGCTGTCCACGCTGCCTTCGGCCGGCGTGGGCGCCGTATTGGCCCTGCTGCTGTTCCGGATGGAGTTCTCGATCATTGCCCTGATCGGGGTCTTCCTCCTGATCGGCATCGTCAAGAAGAACGCCATCCTGATCATCGACTTCGCCCTCGAGGCCGAGCGCGCGCGCGGCCTGAGCGCGGTGGAGGCGGTGCGCGAAGCCTGCATCCTGCGCTTCCGCCCGATCCTGATGACCACCCTTGCCGCCGCTTTGGGCGCGCTGCCGCTGGCGATCGGCTTCGGCGAAGGCTCCGAGCTGCGCCGCCCGCTCGGCATCGCCATCATCGGCGGCCTGGTGGCCAGCCAGCTCCTGACCCTGCTCACCACGCCGGTCGTCTACGTCCTGCTCGACAAGCTGCGCACCAGGAAGCCGAACGAGCATGAGCTGACCCGCCATGCCGACCTCGATCAGCCGATCCCTGCAAAATAACGAATCCATGATGAGAACCCACGCCATGTACCGCCTTTCCCTCGTCGCCCTGGTCGCCGGCATCGCCGGCGGCTGTGCCGTCGGCCCCGCCTACCAGCGCCCCACGACGCCGGAACCGGTGGCCTTCAAGGAAGCCCAGGGATGGGTGCCGGCGGCGCCCGCCGATGCGCTCGAACGCGGACCCTGGTGGCAGCTGTTCGACGATCCGGTACTGAATGGGCTGGCGGATGCAATCGAGGTCTCGAACCAGAACGTGGCGGTGGCGGTCGCCAACTATGCGCAGGCGCGTGCGCTGGTGGCGCAGCAGCGCGCGTCCCTGTTCCCGACCGTGAACCTGAACCTGGGTGGCGAGCGCGCCGGCGTACGCGGGCAGGGCGCGGACAATGCCTATCGGCTGAACCTCGGCGGCAGCTGGGAGCCGGACGTATGGGGCCGCCTGCGGGCCAGCGTCACCAGCGCCCAGGCCAGCGCCGAGGCCACGGCCGCCGACCTGGCCAGCGCGCGCCTGTCGGCCCAGGGCGAGCTGGCGGCGAATTATTTTGCCGTGCGTTCCATCGACGCCCAGCGCAGCCTGCTGGCCCGCACCATCGCCGGCTACGAGCGCGAGCTGCAGATCACGACCAACCGCTTCAATGTCGGCATCGTCGCCCGCACCGACGTGCTGCAGGCCCAGACCCAGCTGGCCAACGCGCGCAACGACGAACTCTCCCTGGTGCGCCAGCGCGCCCAGTTCGAGCACGCGATCGCGGTCCTGGTCGGCAAGGCGCCGAGCGAGTTCACGCTCGCCCCGCTGCCCGAATGGCGCGTGACGGTGCCGGCAGTGCCGGTCGGGGTGCCTTCGCTGCTGCTGCAGCGCCGCCCGGACATCGCCGCCGCCGAGCGCGACGTGGCGGCCGCGAATGCGGAGATCGGCATCGCGCGCTCGGCCTACTTCCCGAACATCGGCCTGTCGGCTTCGCTCGGCACCGGCGGCAGCAGCGTGTCGGACCTGTTCTCGGCATCGCATGCCGCCTGGTCCTTTGGACTGTCGGCGGCGCAGGCGATCTTCAACGCCGGCGCCACCCGCGCCAGCGTGGCAGGGGCCGAGGCGCGCCACCAGGCGACGGTCGCGCGTTATCGCCAGACGGTGCTCACGGCCTTCGCCGACGTCGAGAACCAGCTCAGCGCGACCCGCATCCTGGAGCAGCAACAGGAGCTGACCCGGGTGGCTTCCGAAGCCGCCGACAAGGTCGAGCAGCAGATCCTGAACCGCTACCGCGCGGGGCAGGTGAGCTATTCGGAAGTGGTGCAGGCGCAGGCCACCGCCCTGAATGCGCGCCGCCAGCTGGTGCAGGTGCAGGCCGACCGCCAGGCGGCGGCGGTGGCGCTGATCCAGTCCCTGGGCGGCGGCTGGCGCGCGGGGCAGGAGCAGGGCTGAACTGCCCGTCATTACGCCAAAAAACGACCTCATGCATATATAACAAAGTTATACTGCCGGGTGCTTTTTACTCACCAGAGGTCCATTTTGTTCAAATCGTTCGTCCTGCCGGTGGCCTTGCTCGGCGTCGCAAACCTCGCGATCGCCGACGAAGGCCAGTGGCAACCGCACCAGCTGCCGCAACTCAAATCCGAGCTCAAGCGCATCGGCATCACCATCCCGGCCGAGAAACTGGCCGACCTGACCAGGCATCCGATGAGCGCCATCGTCTCGCTGGGCGGCTGCTCGGCGTCCTTCGTGTCGCCGGATGGCCTGGTGGTCACCAACCACCACTGCGCCTACGGCGCGGTCCAGCGCAACTCGACGCCGGAGAAGAACTACATCATCAACGGCTTCCTGGCCAAGAACCGCGCCGAGGAACTGCCGGGCGGCCCGAACACGCTGGTGTACGTGACCGAGAAGGTCGAGAACGTCACCGACCGCGTGCTGAAGGGCTTGAGTCCGGCCATGTCGGGCCGCGAGCGCCACGAGCTGGTGGAGTCGCGCATCAAGGCGCTGGTGGCCGAGTGCGAGACCGACAAGTCGACCCGCTGCTCGGTGCCGGCCTTCCACCGCGGCCTCGAGTACTACCGCATCAAGCAGCTGATGATCCGCGACGTGCGCCTGGTGTACGCGCCGTCCGACCGCATCGGCAACTTCGGCGGCGACATCGACAACTACGAATGGCCGCGCCAGACCGGCGACTACGCCTTCCTGCGCGCCTACGTCGGCAAGGACGGCCGGCCGGCCGACCCGTCGCCCGACAACGTGCCCTACAAGTCGAAGGACTTCCTGGTGGTCTCCGCAGAAGGCCTGAAGAACGGCGATCCGATCCTGCTGGCGGGCTACCCGGGCCGCACCAGCCGCTACAAGCTGCCGAGCGAGATCCGCTTCGCGCGCGACGTCGACTTTCCTGCCAAGGTAGGCAGCATCACCGCCGACCTGTCGGTGATCTCGGCCGCCACCATGGGCAACCCGGCCTGGGACGTGCGCTATGCGAGCGTGGCCAAGAGCCTGAACAACGTGCTCAAGAAAACACAAGGCCTGCTGGACGGCTTCGCGCGCAAGGACATCGCCGCGATCAAGGACGTGCAGGACGCCGAGTTCCGCGCCTGGCACAAGCAGAACGGCAAGGGCGCCAAGGGCCTGCTGGGCGAGCTCGATGGCGTGATCGCCCAGGACATGGCGGCCTCGCGCCAGGAAGCCGCCTGGCTTGAAGCGACCCACAGCGACCTGCTCAAGAGCGCGCGCACCCTGTACCGCCTGGCGCTGGAGCGCCAGAAGCCGGATGCGCAGCGTGAATCGGGCTACCAGGAGCGTGACCTGTCCTTCATCAAGGCGCGCCTGACCCGCCTCGAGCAGTCCTTCGTGCCCCAGGTCGACGAAGCCCGCTGGGGCGCCGCGCTGGCGCGCTATGCCCGCATCGATGCGAAGGTGCACCCGCAGGGCCTGGACGGACTGCTGCCGGCGCCGAACGCGTTGAATGCGATGTACAAGGCGACCGAGCTGGCCGACACTGCCAAGCGCCTGGCCTGGATCGGCAAGGATGCGGACGCTTTCCGCAAGTCGAACGACCCCTTCATCCAGCTCGCCGTGCGCCTGCACGAGACCGGCATGGCGCTGGAGAACCGCCGCAACGAGATCGACGGCAACCTCGAACGCGTGATCCCGCAGTACATGGCGGCCGTCATCGCCTGGAAGAAGTCGCAGGGCAAGCCGGTCTACCCGGACGCCAACTCGACCTTGCGCGTCACCTACGGCACCGTGGCGCCCTACGCCCCGCGCGACGGCCTGATCAAGGGCCCGTTCACGACGGTGGAAGGCATCGTCGAGAAGGCCACCAACAAGGATCCGTTCATCGCACCGAACGCACTGCTCGAGGCCATCAAGGCCAAGCGCTACGGCGTGTTCAAGGACCCGGTGCTGGGCACCGTGCCGGTGAACTTCCTGTCGAGCGCCGATACCACGGGCGGCAACTCGGGTTCGGCCGTGATGAACAAGCGCGGCGAACTGGTCGGGCTGAACTTCGATTCGACCTATGAATCGATCACCAAGGACTGGTACTTCGACACCGCGATCACGCGTGCGATCCACGTCGACATCCGCTACATGCTGTGGGTGATGAAGGAAGTCGACCACGCCGACAACCTGCTGAAGGAAATGACGATCAAGTATCCGAAGAAGTAATCGGGAAAGCTTGATCCAGAACCGCCGCCGGAGCGATCCCGCGGCGGTTTTTCTTTTGCTCACGGACGTGAGTATTTCCGCTTGTCTCGACCAGACGATTGACCTGCAACGTCTTTACATCCAATACTAAAAATGCAATTACAACAACATCATTGGAGACAGCATGAGAACACCAAGCTTGAAAGCCTTGCTGCAAGGCTGCGCACTATTCACGATGCTGGCCGGCGCATCGATGCACGCCCAGGCGGCATTCGGCGTCACCACGACCAAGGACGCCAGCGACAGGATCGTCAGCTACACCATCGACACCGGCGCCGGCCTGGTATTCAAGGTGCGCGGCCACCCGAACGATACCAGCACCACCTCACCGGGCGACCTGTCCAGCATCGTCTATAACGGCGTCGAATTCCAGGATGCGGGCCGCGGCACCCAGGTCAACAGCGGCTACGACTGGATCTATACGGACCAGACCGGGGTCGAGGTCAAGGCCGAGGTGGTCGACGCCAACGGCAATGCCGTGCCGGTGACGGTGCCGACTGCCGGCCAGAGCGCGACCACCGCGGCCAGCGACTACATCAAGGTGACGGTCAAGACCCTCGGCGGCGCGACCGGGGTCCTGACCCATTACTACCTGGTGAGGAAGGGCGACCCCAGGATCTACATGGGCACCCACTTCACCGCCGAGCCGACCGGCCAGGCGCTGGTGCGTTTCATCGCGCGCCTGCGCATCGCCGCGCTGCCCAGCGGCACGCCGGCCGGCACGCCCGGCGGCCTGGTGACGAATGCCGATCCGAACCGCCCGCCATCCTGGCCGGACGACCTGCGCGGCACCACCGGCGCCATCGAGTCGGGCGACATCTTCGGCATCAACAGCGGCGCGAATGCGGGCGAGACGCGCTCCAAGCACTACTCCAACATGCGCCTGAAGGACTGGTCCCACATCGGCGGCACCGGTCCGAACGTCGGCGTGTGGATCGTCCGCGACAACAACGAAGGCGGCTCCGGCGGACCGTTCTACCGCAGCCTGCTCAACCAGATCACCAGCACCAACAACGAGATCACCTACATCGTTAACTATGGCGAGGGCCAGACCGAAGCCTTCCGCTTCAACCGCCTGAATGCCTACACCATGGTCTTCAACAACGGCGCGGCGCCGGGCAGCGTCGATACCGCGTGGTTTTCGAAGATGAACCTGCTGGGTTACGTGCCGCCGACGGCGCGCGGCAACGTGTTCGTGCCGGCCATCTACGGCCGCAACCCGGCCTTCCCGTACACCGTCGGCTTCGCCAACGCCACCGCGCAATACTGGGCCGATGCCGCCAGCCACGACGGCAATACCCAGGCCAACGGCATGCTCCCCGGCGCCTATGCCATGACCGTCTACAAGAACGAACTGGCGGTCGCCACGTCGACGGTCAACGTCACCGCAGGCACCACCAATATCGTGCCGGCGCTGACGATCGCCGCCGATCCGCTGGTGAACACCGACGACCCGCGCGGCAAATGGCACATCGCGAAAGGGGACCCGAGCCTGACGCAGGCGCTGTTTCGCATCGGCGAGTGGGACGGCACGCCGAGGGAATTCCTGAATGGCGACAAGATCACCATCATGCATCCGTCCGACGTGCGCATGAGTCCGTGGTTCACGACGGCCAGCAGCGCCGATCCCTACCGTGTCGGCACCTCGGCGCCCGGCCTGCACATGCCGGCCTTCCAGTGGAAGGGCTTGAACACCGCGCCGAACGGCCCGGTCACGATCAGCTTCGCCCTGAAGGCGAGCCAGATCTCGGCCACGTCGACCTACCGCTTCAGGATCGGCATCACCGCTGCGCAGGCGGGCGGGCGGCCGCAGATCAACGTGAACAGCTGGACCTCGCCTTTTGTCGGCTCGCAGTCGGGCGACCTGTTCCCGCCGGGCCAGCCATCGACCCGCACCATGACGGTCGGCACCTACCGCGCACGCAATATCACCTACGACTACACGATTCCGGCCAGCGCGCTGATCGCCGGCCAGAACACGCTCAAGATCTGGGTCGTCAGCGGTTCGACCAGCGCGTCGAGCTGGCTGACCCCGGCCGTCTCCTTCGACGCGATGGACCTGGTGAAGATTAACTGAACATATTCCTGATGAAGCCCAACATGAAACTCAACTCTCTTTGCCTGACCCTTGCCGCCGCATTTGCCATCGGCAGCACCAGCGCCAACGCCGGCGTCCTCACCGTCGCCAGCCCCAACGTGCCGGTCGAGATCTGCGATACCTGCACGGTGGGTTCGACGCTGAACGTGGAACGCCATGGCCGAGTTCTGGACGTCAACGCACTGGTCAACATCACCCACGGCTGGGATGCCGACCTGGTGCTGAGCCTGACCCATGAGGGCGTCACCGTGCTGCTCTCGAACCGCCAGGGCGGCTCGGGCGGCGCCAACTATACGGATACCCTGTTCGACGATGGCGCCGCCATCAGCATCGCCGAAGGCTATGCCTATGCCCCGTACACCGGTTCGTTCCGGCCGGAGGAGGCATTGGCCGCCTTCATCGGCCACAACGTGTTCGGCGCCTGGACCCTGACCGTGGTGGACAGCGAAGCCGGCGACGCCGGCAGCATCGACGGCTGGGCGCTCGCTGCCGAGGTGCCGGAGCCCGGCTCGCTGGCCCTGTTCGCGGTGGCGGCGCTCGGCCTGGGCGGTGCGCGCCGCCGCAGACTCAGGTAAAGCGGATCTCGAAGCGGGTCTGGCCCTGGCCGGTGGCGGCCAGCGAGTAGGGCAGGCCGTGGCGCATCAGGACTTCGCGCACGAACATCAGGCCGGCCTTGCCCGGTTGCGGGCAATGGTGCCCGGATCCGGACGGTGAGCCTTGCGCATTGGTCGGCGAGTGGCCATAATCGCCTGCTGACCTGACCCTGCGTCCGCCGCATCGAATGAACGAACCGCTCGCCTTTCTCGGTTTCAGCACCACGCCGCTGGAACTCATCTCCTTCCTGCTGGCGGTGACCACCGTGCTGCTGAACATCCGCCAGAAGCACTGGGCCTGGCTGTTCTCGATCGCGTCGTCAGCGACCTTCGCGGTGGTCTTCTTCGAGGCCAGGCTGTATGGCGACATGGGCCTGCAGTTCGTGTTCATCGGCGCCTCGGTATGGGGCTGGTACCAGTGGCTGCACGGCGCCGGCGACCAGCAACTGGTGGTCACGCGCCTGAAGCCCGCGGGCTGGGGCTGGTCCATCGCCGCCTGGGCCATCGGCTTCGTGCTGCTGTCCCAGTTCCTCGACCACCTCACCGACACCGACGTGCCGCATGCGGACGGCTTCCTGACCGCCGGCAGCCTGGTGGGCCAGCTCCTGCTGGGCCGCAAGAAGGTCGAGAACTGGCTGGTGTGGATCGTGGTGGACGTGCTCTACGTCGGCCTGTACATCTACAAGGACCTGCACCTGACCGCCATCCTGTATGGGGTGTTCGTGGTGCTGGCCTGGACCGGCTGGCGCGCCTGGTCGAACATCGCGCGGAGGGATGCGTGAAGGCGAAGCCGATGCGCATCGCCGTGCTCGGCGCCGAATCGTCCGGCAAATCGACCCTGTGCGACGCCCTGGCGCGGCGCTACGGCACCGTGTGGGTGCCGGAATACCTGCGCGAATTCGTCGATACCCACGGCCGCGTGCCGGACGAAGAAGACCAGTACCCGATCGCCTGCACCCAGCGCGCGCGCGAGGACGAGGCGGCCGCGCGCGCCGTACGTTTCCTGTTCTGCGATACGACACCCTTGATGACGGCGCTGTACAGCCGCCAGTACTGGGGCCGGGTCGACCCGCAGCTGGCGCGCCTCGCCGGCAGCCACGACTACGCCTGGACCCTGGTGACGGCGCCCGACAGCCCCTGGGAGCCGGACGGCCTGCAGCGCGAATCGGAAGAAGTGCGCCAGAAGGTGCACCGGATGCTGGTCGAGACGCTGCAGGCGCGCGCCATCCCCTACGTCCTGCTCGAAGGCGGCCTGGAACACCGCTTGCGCCAGGTGGAGGGTTTGCTGGGGCCGGCCTGCTGACTCTTTGTCACCTGATTGATGTGGATTGAAAAGACAAGTGGTTACATTTGCCTTTTTGTTGCCGTATGGTATTAGAATGTTTTTCTCAGCTTTGATAAATACGGCGGTGCGCTGTGAAAAACTGGATAGGCCGCCTGCTCGGCGGCGCCGAAAAGGAGACCGCTGCCTCAGCCGCCATTGACGCGGCCGCGGTGGCGAATGAGACCGATATGGCGGCCGATGTGGATGCTGCCTACTACCGTTGGCTGGCCGCCTCGAGCGGCACCAACGCCAGCTTGGCAATCGAACAGCAGATCCTCGACGAGGTGCGCGCCCTCACGGACAACCCCGAAAGCGCGTCCGGCCTGGTGCCGCGCGTGCCGGAACTCGTGACGCAGCTGCTGGGTGCCCTGTCGGACGAGAACATCTCCACTAGTGCGCTGTCGGCCGAGGTGGGGCGCGACCTGGTGCTGGTCGCCGAAGTGATCCGCGAGGCGAACAGCGCCTATTACCGGCCGGCCAAGCCGATCGAGACCCTCGACGGCGCGGTGACCATGCTCGGCCTGAACGGCTTGCGCATGCTGCTGGCGCGCATCGCGATGCGGCCGCTCATCCGCGTGAAAGCGCAGGGCGTCGCGCGCCAGGTGGCGCCGAACGTGTGGCGCCACTCCGAACGCTGCGCCTTTGCCGCCAGCGTGATGGCGCCGGGCCTGTCGGCCGGCGTGTTCGAATCCTACCTGGCCGGCCTGATGCAGAACGTGGGCCTGCAGGTCGCGTTCCAGATCGCGGACCGGGTCTGCCAGGGCAAGGTGCCCGGTTCGGGGACCTTCGGGATCGAACTGTTCGAGGCCAGCCGCCAGCTATCGGCGGTGATCGCCCGCCACTGGGACTTCCCGGCCGAGGTGGTCGAGGCGATCGCCTGGGCGGGCGACCCCGACGGGCCGCACCTGGCCCAGGCGCTGACCCAGGGCGACCGCATCGCCAAGCTGCGCCTGCTGCTCGATGCGGAGGTGATCGAGCCGGACGACAGTTTCGTGACCAAGGGGCTGGATGGCTTCCAGCGGCGCTGCCTGGGCAAGCTTGCTGAGCTGGCGGATTGAGTATGCGTTGACCGTCGCGTGGGCGGCGAAGCCGCCCACGCTACAACTTCTTAGAAGTCGAACTGCGCCGACACCCTGAACGTGCGCGGCGCGCCCGGCAGCAGGTAGCCGCCCAGCGACTGCGTCACGTCGCGCCAGTAGAACTTGTCGAACACATTGTCCACGCGGGCGCGCAGGATGGTGTTCATCCCACCCAAGCGCAGCGCATACGAGGCGCCCAGCGCGGCCACGTGGTAGCCCGGCACGATGGCGCGGTTGGCCGGGTCGAAGGCCTTGCTTCCCGAGTACTGCCAGGTGGCGTCCACTTTCAGGCCACGCAGCGCCGGCACCGCGTATTCCACCCACGCGGTCGAACGGAATTCCGGCACGTTGGTCACGCGCTTGCCTTCGACATCGGGGTCGCCGGTGCCGGTCTGTTCGGCGTCGAGCGCCATCAGGGACAGGCTGTAGTTCAGGTCAGGATTGAGCTTGCCCTGGGCCGCCAGTTCGACGCCGCGGTGGCGCTGCTGGCCGGCGCGCACGAAGAGGTTGGCGGCGTTGACGTACTCCAGGCCCTGCTTGACCTCGAAGGCAGCGGCCGACAGCATCACCGCATTGCCCACCACGCCCTTGACGCCCACTTCCACCTGTTTCGAACGGCTCGGCGGCAGCACGCTGTCTTCGTTGGCGGTGCCCATCTCGGCAATGCCGCCGTGCTGCAGGCCGTGGCTCAGCGAACCGTAGACGCTCCAGTCGCGCGCCGGCTTGTAGACCAGGGCGACGCTCGGCAGCACGAAGGAATCGTCGGCATGCACCCAGCCCTGTTCGATTTCGGCCAGCTCGTCACGCTTGAGCTTTACCCAGCGCAGGCCGGTGTGCAGCGTGAGCTTGTCGGACAGCGCCGCTACGTCCTGCACGAACAGGGCGCTTTCGCGATCGCTGCGGCGCTCCATCACCGGGCCGGTACGCGGATTGCCCGGGGCCGGATCGACGGCCTGGTTGTTCCAGATGTTGCTGTAGCCGGCGTAGTCGTAGACGTATTCGCCGAAGCTGTCGTGGCGCTCGGACAGGGCGGCGCCCACGGTCAGCTGGTGGCGCACGGCGCCCGTGGCGAAGCGTCCCTGCAGCTTGGCCTGCAGGCCCCACGGCGTCCGGCGCTCGCCCACGCTCTGGTAGTCATACACGTCGTAGTCGCCGTTCGAGCAGTAGCCCGGATAGAAGCCCTCGCCCTCGTTGCTGCAGCCGTAGGGGAAGGCGGTGTAGTCGTCGCGCTTGAACCAGTGCTTGTTGGCGTTGACCGTCGCGGTCCAGTCCGGATTGAGGCGGTATTCGAAGCGCAGTCCCAGGTTGCTGCTGTCCGTCTCGACCGGCCTGGTCCAGGGTTGGTCGTTCAGCAGGGCCTTGGCCGAGACACCGGTCGGCAGGACTTCGTTGCGCAGCAGCTGGTAGCCCGGCGCCGTGATCTGCGCCTTGTGCTGGTGGTCGACGTCGAGCTGGAGCAGGGCGTCCGGGCTGATTTGCCAATCGAAGGCGGCGGAGACGAACTGGCGTTCGCCGTCGGCGCCGCGCACGTAGGACTTCAGGTCCTCGGCTGCGGCATTGAGCCGATAGCCGAAGCGGCGGTCTTCGAAGCGGCCGCCCAGGTCGATCGAGCCGTGCAGGGTGCCGCGCTCGCTCACTTCCACCAGGGCCGAACGCAGCGGCGCATTGGTCGGGCGCTTGGTGACGAAGTTGACCATGCCGCCCGGCGCCGCGACGCCCGCCTGCAGGCCAGCCAGGCCGCGCAGCACTTCGATGCGTTCCTTGTTCTCCAGCGGGATCTGGGTGTCGGCGGAAATCGCGATGCCGTCCTTGCGGTAGCTGGTGGCGTTGTCGAGGGCGAAGCCGCGGATCGAGAACTGTTCGGCATAGCCGATCGCGTTGTAGGCGTCGCCGATCGAGGCGTCGTAGCGCGCGGCGTCGGTCACGTTGCGAATCGACAGGTCCAGCATCTGGGTGCGGTTGATGGCGGTGATTGACGCCGGGGTGTCGAGCAGCGGCGCATCGCTGAAACCGCCGATGCTGGCGCGCTCGCTGGCGACCCAGCGGCTGCCGGTGACGACCACCGAGGCGACGCCTTCGGTCTCTTGTGCGGATGCGGTAGTGGAGAAGGCCTGCAGGACGGCGCAGGCAATCAGGGAATACTTCAGCTTGGATGTCATGGTTTGCTCGTCTTCGCGCGCCACGTCGAACATGGCGCGCTGCTTTCATTAAAAAAGCCGGAGCCAACGTGGGGGAAGGGCAAACAAGAATGGGAACTGCGTTGCGCTTTCCTTCGCTGGCATTATCCAGATCAGGTACGAAGGGTATCTCTCACCCGGCAACGCGTTTCTCGCGCATGCCAGGACCCCTAGCGAGGCGGCAGTGTACCACGGACCCGGGAGGCCGTGGTGAAAGTGGCAAGTTGGGCTTCTATGCGATATCAATATCGTTTGACAACTAATGTTTCCAAAACGTAAAGTTGGGCGATCTACTTTTTCCCGGCATGGTCCGGATCATCCATCAAGGAAACCCATGGTCAAGTTGTCGCTTGTAATTCTGTCCACCGCGCTGCTGGTAGCGTGCACCAAGGAGGCGCCCAAATGTTCGGAACCATCCACACTCGCGCTGGTGAAGCAGATCTTGCTGGACGAGATGAGCGCCGATGCCGAGACGAAGAAACTCGTCGACAGCTACATCAGCTTCGAGAACACGCGTCCTTCCGCGTTCGACGAGAAGATCAGGAAATTCAGCTGTGAAGCCAGCATGTCGGTGCGCGCCGGCGGCGAAGGCAGCGGCAGCTACAATGTGCCGATCGAGTTCGAGTCGCAGCTGGACGACAAGGGCGACCATATCGTTGCCGTGACCAAGCTCCTGCCCGGCGACCGGCAGCAGGTCGTGGCCCACCTGAACGCTGCTCTCGCGCATGCGAAACCGGCGCCGGCGCCGGCTGCCGGGGCGGAAGCCCCGCAGGACGGCGCAGCCGATGCGGCCGCTGCCTCCGAACCGGCGTCGTCAGGCGACACCGCCTCGACGGTCGAAACCGCAGGGATCTGCCAGGGCCTCGATCTGGCGGTGACGGTCGATCAGTCGGAATGCATCGGCCGCAAATTCGCGATCGCCGACAAGCAGCTGAACGAAGACTACAAGCGCCTCATGGCCTCCTTGAGTCCGGAGCGCCAGGCTGAACTGAAATCCACCCAGCGGGCCTGGATCCAGGAGAAGGAACGGGCCTGCGAGGAAGCAGGGAAAGAGGCCGAAGGCGGCACGCTCCAGCCGATCCTGATCGGCGACTGCACCGTGAGGATGACGCAGGAGCGCATCGCCTTCCTCGCCCGCTTCCGCTGAGGAGCGGGCCGGCGCTCAGGCTTCGGCCGTGGCCGGCGCCGCGACCGCGCGCGCCTGGGTATGGGCGGCCGGCACCATGTGGCGCAGCATGGTGCTGCGGGTGGAGTCGCCGATGGCGCGCCAGTATTCGCGACGCTGGGCGGCGCGCTTGCGGTGCTTGGACGGCATGTCGGCCAGCGGCTTGAGGTAGAAGGGCAGGCGGATCAGGTAGCTGCGGCCCGGCATCTCGACCCCGCCGAGGATCTTCCAGAAACCGTCGTAGGCATTCTCGAAGTGCTTCAGGTCGGCCGGATCGTAGGCGATGTGCGAGGTGCACTTGATGGCCACCACCTGGTCGATGCCCAGGGCCTGCGCCACGCCCTGCATCGCGGCGAAGCAGAAGAAGCTCGGCGAGTTGTTGGGGAAGGCTTCTTCGAAAGCGTCGAAAGCGGCGCCGGAGTCAAGCCAGCGGCCCTGGTTGCGGGTGACGAAGGGCACGGTGGGCAGCTCGCTGCCTGCCAGCAGGCCGTCGATCCAGGTATAGGACAGGCGGTGAAGGTACTTGCCGTCGGCGACCAGCGAGATGGTGAGGTCGCCCTCGGCATCGTGGCGCGGCGCCATCTCGAGGCGCAGCAGGAAGCTGTGCTCACCCGTGTCGTGCTGCCACAGCGTGAGCCCGCCGCCGCCGTAGACCGCCTGGTGGTAGGCATTGCTGAAGGCAGCGTCCTCGAAGCGGTAGTGCGACAGCACGCACTGCACGCGCTCGCGCGCACTCAGGTCGCGCGCCAGGTAGCTGCGGTGGCTCAGGTGGTGGAACAGGTCGTCGTTGGGGGCGGCCGCGACGAAGCGGCGCACCAGGTCGAGGCGGCACAGGGCCTGGTGCTCGCGCCAGTAGCGCAGCACGCGCAGGCTGCGCACGATGCTCAGCATCCAGGAGGCAGGCGTGTACTGGCTGCGGCGTGCAATCCAGTGCTTGGTCAGGTGAGCGAAAATCATGTGAGCGCTCCAGTCGGCGTAAAGTTTGCGGGCGCCACGGCGGCGCCACTGTCTTTATCTTCGATGCCCGCTACGTGGGTGCTCGGAAAACCTGCTGCGCGCTGCAGTGGGGTTTCAGGAGGCCCACGAGTCTGAACGGGCTTGCATCGCAGAAATCACATTCTGCCATGCAATTTGCCAGGATGCTAACTCGTGCTGTGGTAATACGGAGAACGCTGGGGGATGTGAATGAAACCGCTGGGACGGGTTGCGTTCATGTTGTCTCTCTCTCGTGGTTCGTCTTGCTTATTTTTTACCGCTTTTGCGACTTTTTGTTTTCGCCTGACAGGCACTACAAGATTACCATGTTTGTGCGGCGACACGCTTCCGATTCATCATCGATAATTGCGCCAGACCGAACCAGACCGGAGGTGCGAGATGGCGTATGAACTTTTTTACTGGCCGGGTATACAGGGGCGTGGCGAGTTCGTCCGGCTTGCCCTGGAAGAGGCGGGGGCCGAGTACGTGGACGTGGCGCGCCGCGAGGGCGGCATGGACCTGCTGCTGTCGGCGCTCGAGACCGAATCCCGTCCCTCGTTCGCGCCGCCTTTCCTGCGTGCCGGCGAGCTGACCATCGGCCAGGTGGCAAACATCCTGCTTTACCTGGGCGAGCAGCATGCGCTGGCGCCGCGGTCCGATCCGGGCCGGCTGTGGACCCACCAGCTGCAGCTGACCATCGCCGACCTGGTCACCGAGATCCACGATACCCATCATCCGATCGCCACCTCGCTGTATTACGAAGACCAGAAGCCGGAAGCGCAGCGCCGCGCCGCCGACTTCATCGAGACGCGCCTGCCCAAGTTCTTCGGCTATTTTTCGCGCCTGCTCACCAATCCCGAGCAGCGCGACTGGCTGGTAGGCGACAAGCCGAGCTATGCCGACCTGTCGCTGTTCCAGGTGATCGAAGGCCTGCGCTATGCCTTCCCGAACGCCATGAAGCGGCTCGAGGGCGAGTATCCGGCCCTCGGTGCACTGCGCGACCGCGTGGCGGCGCGGCCCAATATCGCGGCCTACCTGGCCTCGCCGCGCCGCATCCCGTTCAACCAGAACGGGATCTTCCGCCACTATCCCGAACTCGACGAGTGATCACTCCCATACGGGCGCGAACTCGGGGCTGACCAGGCGCTCGCCGCGGTCCAGCGCATCGATCGCGAGCAGCTCGTCGCGTGTCAGCACCAGGCTGCCGGCGGCCAGGTTGCTGGCCAGGTTGGCGCGCTTGGTCGACGAGGGGATGACGGCATAATCCTTGGCCATCAGCCAGGCCAGCGTCACCTGCGCGGCCGTGGCGCCATGGCGCGCGGCGATTCCCTTGATGACCGGATCATCGATGACCTTGCCGTAGGCGAGCGGCATGTAGGCGGTGATATGGATGCCCATCTCGCGTGCGAAGGCGGCGACCGTCCGGTTCTGCAGGTAGGGATGCAGCTCGACCTGGTTGGTGGCGATGTTGTGGGCACCGATCGCATTGATCGCTTCCCGCATCATGGCGACCGGGAAGTTCGAGATGCCGATGGCTCCCGTGAGACCCTGTTCGCGTGCGCCAAGGAGGGCCCCCATCGATTCGGCCACCGGCACCGCGGCGCCCGGCGAAGGCCAGTGGATCAGGGTGAGGTCGACCTGGTCCAGGCGCAGCTTGCGCAGGCTCTCCTTCAGGCTGGGCACCAGGACCTCGCCAGCCAGGTTCTCCGTCCAGATCTTGGTGGTGAGGAAGACCTCGCTGCGCGCGACCTTCGACGCGGCCAGTGCGCTGCCGACGGCTTCTTCGTTGCCGTAGATCTGGGCGGTGTCGATGTGGCGGTAGCCCAGTTCGAGTCCGTTGCGGACCGAATCGATGGCCTGCTGGCCCTGCAGGCGGAAAGTGCCGAGGCCGAGTTGTGGCATGTGCATGGTGAATCCTTTCATTGACATCAGTGGGTGGCGACGGCGTGTTGCCGGGCCGCCTTGGCCGGCAGGCCGTCGCGGCGGTCGAGCCAGCGCGCCAGCGTGGTAAGAAGGAAGGCGCCGGCGACGATCAGGGCGCCGATCGGGGGCGTGGCCATCAGCCCGAATTTGGCAACGATCAAGCCGCCGCCCCAGGCGCCGAAGGCGATGCCGACGTTGAAGGCGGCGATGTTCAGTCCAGATGCCACATCCACCGCATGCGGCGCATCGCGTTCGGCGCGCTGCACCACATAGACCTGCAGGCCGGGCACGTTGCCGAAGGCGACCGCACCCCAGGCCAGCACGGTTCCCAATACCAGCCACTTGTTGGGCGCGGTGAAGCTGAGCACCAGCAGCACCAGGGCCAGCAGCGCGAACACGATCTGCAGCGCCGGCAGCGGGCCCTTGCGGTCGGCCAGCCTGCCGCCCCAGATGTTCCCGGCCGCGACCGAGACGCCGTAGACCAGCATCACCAGGCTCACGCTCGAGGCGGCAAAGCCCGAGACTTCCTGCAGGATCGGCGCCAGGTAGGTAAAGGCGATGAAGGAGCCGCCGTAGCCGAGCGTGGTCATCGCATATACCAGCAGCAGGCGCGGCTTCTTCAGCACCGCAAGCTGGGTCAGGAGACTCGATGGCTTGCTGCCCGCGATGTCGGCCGGCACCAGGATCCAGCTGCCGACGATCGCGATCACGCCCAGCAGCGACACGGCGAGAAAAGTCGCCTGCCAGCCGAAGTGCTGGCCGATGAAGGTCCCGAGCGGCACGCCGGTGACCAAGGCCACGGTCAGGCCGGTGAACATTAGCGCGATCGCGCTGGCGGCCTTCTCCTTCGGCACCAGGCTGGTCGCGATGGTGGAGCCGATCGAGAAGAACACGCCGTGCGCGAGGCCGGTCAACACGCGGGCGGCCATCAGGGCCGCGTAGCCTGGCGCCATCCAGGCCACCAGGTTGCCGATGGTGAAAAGCAGCATGAGGCCGAGCAGCAGCTGCTTGCGCGGCACCCGGCCCGTGAGGGCGGTCAGCACCGGCGCGCCGACGGCGACGCCGAGCGCGTACAGGCTCACCAGCAGGCCGGCGGACGGCACCGACACCTGCAGGCTGGCGGCGATGGTGGGAATGAGGCCGACGATCACGAACTCGGTCGTGCCGATGGCGAAGGCGCTCAGCGTGAGCGCCCAGAGGGCGAGTGGCATGGTGTTCTCCTTTGTATGCCGTTGATCCAGGCCCCGCAGTGTGCCGCTTCGGGCTGCGCGGAAAAATGCCTTGGCGTACAATTTACTTTTGACGTGGAGTCACAAATGATCGATGTGGAAGCCTTGATTGCATTCGCTGCAGTCATAGATACGGGATCGTTCTCGAAGGCTGCCGAGCGGCTCGGGCAGACGCCTTCGGGGGTGTCGCGCACCATCTCGCGGCTCGAGGATCACCTGGGCATGACGCTGATGCACCGCACCACGCGGCGCCTGCAATTGACGGAAGAGGGCAGCTGGCTGCTGGGGCGGGCGCGCAGCCTGCTGGCCGACCTGGCCAATACCGAACTCGAGGCCGCAGCGCGGCGCTCGCAGCCTTCGGGCCTGGTGCGGGTGAACGCGGCCACGCCGGCGCTCGACCACCTGCTGGCGCCGCTGCTGCCGGAATTCCTGGACCAGTATCCGCTGGTGCAGCTGGAGCTGGTCAGCGGCGAGACCTACGTCGACCTGATCGAGGAACGGGCCGACCTGGCGATCCGCATCGGCGCGCTGCCCGATTCGACCCTGAATGCGCGCCGCCTGGGCAGCTCGCGCCTGCGCGTGCTGGCGGCGCCCGCGTATCTCGACAGGCATGGCATGCCGGCCAGCGTCGAGGCGCTGAAGGAACACCGCACGCTGGGCTTCACGGCGCCGGCCCTGCTCAACACCTGGCCGCTGCGCCACGCCGGCGGGGAAGGATGGACGGTGGCGCCGAGCGTGGCGGCGTCGAGCGGCGAGACGGTGCGCCACCTGGCGCTGGCCGGGGCGGGCGTGGCCTCGCTGTCGGATTTCCTGACGCGCGCCGACGTGGCTGCCGGGAGGCTGGTGCCGGTGCTGGAAGGGGCGACCCTGCCGTGGAGCCAGCCGGTGTGGGCGGTCTTCTATAAACAGGGATCGCTGGCGCCGCGCGTGGCCGCGCTGGTGGACTTCCTGGCGCGGCGCCTCGAGGAGGTGCTGGAGCGCTGAAGAATCAGGCTTCGAGCGTCCCGGCGCGCTCCAGCCGCTTGTAGTAGATCAGCGAAAACGCCACCGGCACCAGCGCCGACACCACCATCGCCACGATCGCCACCGCCCCCGGCAGCACGCCGAAGGCCGCCAGCAGGGGCAGCAGGCCGCCCGCCACCATGCACTTGGCCGCCAGCCGGTGCGTGGCGTACCACACGCGCTCGTTCGCCAGCGTCCACGGCGTGCGGATGCCGAGCCAGAAGTTGCGGCGCACCTTGCCCATCACGTTGCCGAGCAGGACGAACAGCAGCCCCAGCCCGCCCAGCACCGCGCGGTCCATCGGAAAGCCGGGCTGGTATGCGGCCCACAGGTGGACGCACTGGAGGTAGGCGATCAGGCAGACCATGAGCATGCCGCTGAACCACCAGGTGCTGTCGAAACCGTCCACCGCGAAGCGCTGCGGCGAAATCTTCGGCAGCACCAGCCAGAGCGCGGCCAGGCCAAGCATGAAGGCGGAGTGGATCAGCAGGGTGTGGCGCTCGTCCCAGCCGTCGATCTCGCCGCTGGCATTCCAGTGCACCGGCACCCGCGCCGGCAGCTCCGGATAGATCGCCGCGGCCATGCCCAGCACGATCAGCAGCGCCGCCAGGCACACCAGGATAAAACGCTTCTTCATCATTTTTCTCCCCTGGCGCCGCGCGCCATGTCCATCGACCATGCCAGCACGTCCTCGAGCACCGTGGTGTCGAGCGCATACCAGATGGTCTGCCCCTCGCGCCGGCTGGTGATCAGGCCGGCCGCCTTGAGCACTGCGAAATGATGCGACATGGTCGGCTTGCTCATGTCGAAGCGTGCCGCCACCTCGCCCGCGCTCATCTCTTCGTGACGCAGCAGGCGCAGGATCTCGCGCCGCGTCGGATCGGCGATCGCCTTGAACACCTCGTTCAGCGGTCCTGCCATGTTCGATCGCTTTCTAATTAGATGACTGTCTAAATACTAGGGCCGGCACGGTCCCGGGTCAAGCTTTTTAGGGATGGCCAGAACCTTCGTCCGGCGCTAGTGTCTGTACGCTTGTTCCCAACCGAGGAGACCGCCATGAGCACGCCAGTCAACACCGTCAAGCCCGTCGAAGACGGCATGCACACCATCACGCCCCACCTGGTCTGCGCCGGCGCCGCCGACGCCATCGCCTTCTACACGCGCGCCTTCGGCGCCGAGGAAGTCATGCGCCTGCCCGGGCCCGGCGGCAAGCTGGCCCACGCCAGCGTGCGCATCGGCGATTCGATGCTCATGCTGATGGACGAATTCCCCGACTGGGACGCCAGCGGTCCCACGGCGCTGGGCGGCACGCCGGTCGCCATCCACCTGTCGGTGCCGGACGTCGACCACGCCTTCGAGCGCGCGGTGGAGGCGGGCGCGACCGCGCGCATGTCGCCGGCCGATATGTTCTGGGGCGACCGCTACGGCGTGGTCGAAGACCCGTTCGGGCACCGCTGGTCGATGGCCACCCATATCCGCGACGTCTCGCCCGAGGAGATGGCCGCGGCCATGCAGCAGGGCTGCCCTTGAAGGATTATCATGGCGCTCGCCCAAGCACAAGAAAGAGACTGCCATGAACGAAACCGACATCCTCCGCATTGCCGCCTTTTCCGACGGCGACCAGGGCGGCAACCCGGCCGGCGTCTGGATCGGCGAGGCGCTGCCGCCCCCTTCCGAAATGGGGGCGCTGGCGCACGCCATCGGCTTTTCCGAAACCGTCTTCGCCGCGCCGCAGATCGCCGGCTCGACCGGGGCCTGGCGCGTGCGCTATTTCTCGCCCGAGTCCGAAGTGCCGTTCTGCGGCCACGCCACCATTGCGCTGGGCGCCGCGCTGGCGCGCCGCTTCGGCGACGGCCGCTACGAGCTGGTGCTGAACGCGGCCACCATCTCGGTCGAGGGACGGGTGGAGGGTAGGCGGGTGGCGGCCAGCCTGCAGTCGCCGCCGACCAGGAGCAGCCCGGCGCCCGCCGCGCTGGTCGACGCCGCGCTGGCCCTGTTCGGCTACACCCGCGCCGACCTCGACGAACGCATCCCGCCGGCCCTGGCCCACGGCGGCGCCGACCACCTGGTGCTGGCGCTGAACAGCCGCGCCGCGCTGGCCCGTATGGCCTACGAGCTCGATGCCGGCCGCCGCCTGATGAACGAACACGGCCTGGTGACGGTGGTCTTCGCCTGGGCGGAAACGCCGCAGCTGTTCCATACGCGTAATCCCTTCGCCTCCGGCGGCGTGCTCGAAGACCCGGCGACCGGGGCCGGCACCGCGGCCTTTGCCGGCTACCTGCGCGACATCGGCTGGCCGCACGACGGACGCATCGAGGTGGTGCAGGGCGAAGACATGGGCATGCGCTCGCGCCTGTCCGCCGACATCGGCCTTGACGCGGGCGGATCGATCCGGGTGTCCGGCACGGCACGCATGATGTAAGCCGCTGCGGTGCTAACCGGGCGGCGCAGATTGTCAAATAACCATTGGTAAGTGTGACGACATTGTTAAGTACGAGCGTACTTTTATGTAGGATAAATCTTGCAAATTTGTCGGAGTAATCTTGCAATCGTGTAGGACAAACAGAGGGCAAAAAGTGCTTCAGCTCAGCAATTAGAATATTGCTGAGCGGATTGATAATTTGATTCAGGCAAGTTTCGTTTCATAATTTCAATCCGGAGTAGTCGTCATGTCGCTGTTCGACCCAGTCGTTTCCAACCCCGCCGATGTGGCCCGTGCCGCTCGCGCCGCCGGTCGCCCCATCGAGCGCCTGCCGTTCACCATTCGCCGGGTCGAAACCGAGGCCGACCTGCTCAAGGCCGTGATGATCCGCCATGCGGCCTACGCCCGCCACGTGCCCGACTTCGCACGCTCGCTGGCCCAGCCCGAAGCCGCCGACTACGAGGACGACACCATCGTGCTGCTGGCCGAGTCCCGGCTGGACGGTTCGCCGATCGGCAGTACCCGCATCCGCACCAACCTGTACCGCCCGCTCGGCGTCGAGGAATCGGTCGAGCTGCCGTCCTGGCTGCAGGGCCGCCGCCTGGTCGAAGCGACCCGCCTCGGCATCGACGAGGGCCGCATCGGCCGTGTGGTCAAGATGGCACTGATCAAGGCCTGTTTCATGTATTGCGAAGACAACGCCATCGACTATTCGGTCGCTACCGGCCGTCCGCCGGTGGACCGCCAGTACGAGCAGCTGTTGTTTTCCGACGTGTTCCCGGAGCAGGGCGCCGTGCCGCTGCGCCACGTCGGCAATATCCCGCACCGCGTCATGGCCTTCGAGATCGCCAGCTTCGAACAGCGCTACCGCGATGCGCGTCATCCGCTGGCCAAATTCTTCTTCGATACGCAGCATCCGGACATCGACATCGGCCCCGCCACGCCGCCAGTGCTGGCCAAGATCAAGGTGACAAAATTGACGGATTTGACGTTGCGGACACGCCAATTCGCTATTTGCTAAGCATATATTGCATGACGGCATTTACCTAAAGCTGTATCCTTGCGACTTGACGCTGCGCCGGCTCCGGCGCAGCATTGATTCGCACTGATCCAGCTTATGCCCATCCCAACACCCCAACGTCGTTCTTCGCTCCTGGCCGCCGCGCATGCGGTGGTGGAGCGGGTGTTGAAGTTGTTCTCGTATTACCTGATCCCGCTCGGGATCGGCCTCGTTTCCCTCATCGCCCTGATCTTCTGGCACGACCAGTACCGCACCTCCGGCGACGTGCCGCTGTCGATGCACGTGACGGTCCAGCAGGAAGCCAGCCTGTCGCCGGGCGCCGCGCTGGCGCGCGCGCGCGCCTCCAGCCTGGTGACCGGGCATGACACCCATTTGTCCGAAGCCCCGGTCTGGTTCGTCTTCGAGCCGATGCCGCGCGCCGGCGCCCAGGTGGTCGAATTTCCCTCGCGTCACGCACTCGACGTGGCCTGCTGGGACGCCGCCAGCCTGGCGCCGCTCGGCAGCGCCACCCGCGGCGCCGGGCAAGGGGCCATCGAAGCGTCGAAAGCCGGCTTCGCCCTGACGCTGAACCCGCTGCCGCCGGAGCTGCTGTGCCGCGCCGATTTCTCCGGCCCGGCGCGCCTGTCGGTCCTGCAGTGGCCGGCCGAGCAGCACCAGCTCTCGGTCGAGCAGTACCACCGCAAATCGGGCCTGCTCGACGGCGGCATGATCGTGCTGGCCCTGTTCATCCTGATCACCGCCCTGATCAACCGCCAGCCGCTGTACGTGCTGTTCGCCGGCTGGCTGGTGCTGAACCTGCGGGTGGCCGCGCTGTCGGCCGGCTGGGACATCCAGTGGCTCGGCCAGACCATCCCCTCGGACTGGCTGCTGCGCAGCCGTTCGGTGACCATCACCCTGTATGGCATCGCCACGCTCACCCTGTACCAGTCGCTGCTGCGCGAGAACATCGCCGCGCTGCGCTACGTGCTGCCGTTCCGCATCATGCAGTGGCTGTGCATGCCGATGCTGGCCGCCGCCATGTTCCTGCCTTACGGCATGTACCTGCCGCTGCTGTGGGGCATCACGGTCTGCTGCTTCTCGGTGATGACGGTGGGGCTGTTCAAGATCATCGCGGAATCGCGCAACCGGGTCGCCTCCTGGTTCGCCGCCTCGTTCGCCGTCAGCTTCCTGGCCACCATCGCCGAAGTCGCCTCGGCCGCGCTCGGCATGCGCGAATTGCTGGGCATTATCAACAGCGTCACCGCCGCGCTGGCGTCGAGCCTGCTGGCCGCGCTGGCCGTGGCCGAGCAGATGCGGGTCGAGACCGAGCAGCGCGAAGCGGCCCAGCAGGAACTGGAACACGCCTACCAGGCCATGCCGGTGGGCCTGTTCACGCTCGACATGTATGGCCACTTCCTGAGCGTCAACCCGGCGCTGCAGAAGATGTTGGGCATCGCCAGCTTCGTGCCGGGCCGGACCGCTTGGCGCCAGTTCTTCACCGAAAGCACCTGGACCGAATTGCACGAGGGAGTGCACGCCAAGGCCGAGGCCGAGATGGAACTGACCAGCCGCGACGGCACCCAGCGCTTTCTGGTGAGCGCCACGCTGGCGCGCTCGCGCATCGAGGGCGTGCTGCAGGACACCACCGAAAAGCACAAGGCCACCGAGCAGCTGCACTTCATGGCCAACAACGATCCGCTGACCAAGGTCTTCAACCGCCGCGGCATCGAGCGCGAATTCGCGCTGGCGGCGAATGGCCTGGCCGCCGGCAAGCCGATGGCCCTGGCCTACGTCGACCTCGACCGCTTCAAGCTCATCAACGACCTGTTCGGCCACGCCGCCGGCGACGAAGTGCTCAAGCAGGTGTGCGAACGCATGGCCACCATGCTGGCCGGCGGCCAGCAGATCGGCCGCGTGGGCGGCGACGAATTCGTGGTCCTGATGCCGGAGACCGCCATCCCGCTGGCCTCGATCATCTGCCGCGGCATCGTCGACCGCCTCGGCAACACCCCGTACCGGGTGGGCGACAAGGCCTTCCACGTGCGCGGCTCGGTCGGCCTGATCGAAGTCACGCCGGGCATCGCCATGAAGGACGCCGTGTCGACCGCCGATCGCGCCTGCCGCGAAGCCAAGACGGGGCAGGGCGAGGGCCTGGTGGTGTACGAACGCGGCGCCGAAGCCTTCCGCCAGCGCGCGGTTGAGCTGGACATGGTGGCGCGCCTGTCCGGCCCGCAGGCCACCGAAGGCCTGCTGCTCGAGATGCAGCCGATCATGTCCCTGCGCAGCCCGCGCGAATCGCTGAACTTCGAGGTCTTGCTGCGCATGCGCGAGCCGGACGGCCGCGTGGTGCCGGCCGGCGCCGTGATCTCGGCGGCCGAGAAGAGCGGCCGCGCCAGCGTGATCGACCGCTGGGTGCTGAACACGACCCTGGCCTGGATCGCCGAGCACGCCGATGGGCTGGGCAATACCCGTTTCGTGTGCATGAACCTGTCGGGCGCCTCGCTCAACGATGAGCGCTTCGTGCAGGACACCTTCGACATCCTGGGACGCTACGTGCACGTCGCCAACCGCCTGTGCCTCGAGATCACCGAGAGCGTCGCCCTGCATGACCTCGACAATACGCGCCGCTTCATCGACCAGGTGCGCAGCTTCGGCGTCAAGGTGGCGCTGGACGATTTCGGCGCCGGCTACACCTCTTTCTCCTACCTGAAGGAACTGCCGGCCGACGTGCTGAAAATCGACGGCAACTTCATCGTCAACATCAACGCCCACCCGGCCAACGTGGCAATCGTCGAAGCGATCGTCAGCCTGGCCGGCAACCTGGGCATGAAGACGATCGCGGAATGGGCGGAAGACGCGGCCACCGTGCAGACGCTGGCGGAGATCGGCGTGGATTACGTGCAGGGCTGGGCGGTAGCGCGCTCGCAGCCGCCGGAGCGCCTGCTTCAGGCCAGGTCGGCCGCGGATTTCATCACCAATCCAGAGGTGCTGGACGTGTTGCGCGTGCTGGAGTCGCCGGCAGCGCCGCACCTGGCGAGCGTGACGCGGCTGCACGACTTGCACTGATATCGTTGGGCGCTAGCGGCCTTCACGCAGACTTGGATTCCCGCCTTCGCGGGAATGACGGTCTGTAGACTGGTGGACTGAATCGTTGTACGTCAGCCCGTGGCATTAGCACGTCGTGCCCGCGTAGGCGGGAACCCAATGTGACCTTCGCCGAACAGACGCAACGCTCAATCCAGCGTCGCCAAAGTGTGCTTGGACGCTCCGGCCGCATCCATCAGCAGGAACTGCGCCCGCGCCGCCTTGAGCGTGACCACGTCGCGCAGCATCGGCTTGGCCTTCACGCGCTGGGCCGCCTGGCGGCGCTGCACGACCGGCGTTGGCGGCAGCACGCCGCGCTCGGTGATCAAGGGATAGGGTTCGGCGCGCGTGACGCCTTCGTCGGCAGGCATATTCGCCAGGCGCACCATGGTGGCGCCGTGCTCGCAGGGCTGGTCGGTCAGGGTGACGCGGCCGGCGCCGTCCACGCACTTGACGATGTTCGCGCCAGCGTGGGCGCCGGGCGCGGCCAGGGCCGCGACAACGATACTGAGGCAGAGATGACGCTTCATGGTCGGCTCCTTTGTTCGAGCCTCCATTGTCGATGTCGATCTTGCAATGCTCTGTTCGCTGCCTCACGTGTGCGCGGCCTGCGCACAAGAATCTCTCAGCCGTTAGGGCGTTCCGCGACCAATTGCACTTCCACCAGGAAACCATAGTGCAGCGCCGGTACCGGCACCACGGCGCGCGCCGGCCGGTGGTCGCCGAACACCCCGGCATACGCGGTGTTGAATGCGGGCCAGTGCTCGACGCCGGCCAGGTAGGCCGTGCATTGCACCACGTCATCCAGCCCGCAGCTGGCCGCGCGCAGGATCTTCTCGCATTGCGCGAACACCGATGCGCATTGTGCTTCGAAGGAAAGGTCGGCCAGGTCGCGTGCCGGCAGCACCCCCGACACGAACACCAGGCCACCGCGCGTGACGACGGCCTGCGAATAATGCCCGGCGGGCGCGGGCAGCCCGGGCGACTGGATGAATTCCATCAGGCTTCCAATGTCTGCATCAGTTCGGCGAAGCGCGACAGGTCGACGTTGCCGCCGCTGATCAGGATGCCCACGCGCTTGTCCTTGACGTCGACCACGCCGTGCAGCGCTGCCGCCGCCGCCAGGCAGCCGGTCGGCTCGACCACCATCTTCATGCGCTCGGCAAAGAAGGCCATGGTCTGCACCAGCTGGGCGTCGCTCACGGTGACGATGTCGTCCACGCTGCGGCGGATCACCTCGAAGTTATGCTCGCCGATATGGGTCACCATGGCGCCGTCGGCGATGGTCTTCGGCACCGCGATGTGCACGATTTCTCCCTTGCGCAGCGACTGCTGGCCATCGTTGCCGGCTTCCGGCTCGACCCCGATCACCTTGCAATTCGGTGACAGCGCCCGCGCCGCCAGCGCGCAGCCGGCCAGCAGGCCACCGCCGCCCAGGCACACCAGCAGGATGTCGAGTTCGCCGACTTCCTCGAACAATTCCTTGGCCGCCGTACCCTGGCCGGCAATCACGTCCGGGTGGTCGTAGGGGGGAATCAGGGTCATGCCGCGTTCTTCCGACAGGCGCCGGCCGATCTCTTCGCGATTCTCGGTGTAGCGGTCGTAGGTAATGACTTCGCCACCGTATTCCTTGGTGGCTTTCACTTTCAGCGCCGGCGCGTCCTGCGGCATGATGATGGTCGATTTGATGCCCGCCAGCTTCGCCGACAGAGCAATTGCCTGCGCGTGGTTGCCCGACGAGAAGGTCAACACGCCGGCGGCGCGCTGGGCATCGTCGAACTTCGCGATCGCGTTGTAGGCGCCGCGGAACTTGAACGCGCCCATGCGCTGGTAGTTCTCGCACTTGAAGAACAGGGTGCCGCCGGTGAGCTTGTTGGCCGTGCTCGACGTCAGGACCGGCGTGCGGTGCGCGGCGCCAGCCAGGCGCTCGGCGGCCAGTTCGACGTCACGGTAGGTAAGAGTGGCAGCGGCGGAGGTAGCGGTCATGGCGGGCTCGCGAAAGTCGAAAGCGGACAGTATAGCGAAGGCGCCACGCTCCGGCTGAAAGGAACTAGCCATGCTACTTGTACAAAACGCTTGCGCTTTCCTTCAATTTGTTCTTTAATTTCTGTAACGACAGAAATAAGGGAAAATCATGAGCCTCAGCCCGACCGCACAGAAATTTGTCCTGCACTGGGGAGAGATGGGCACCCGCTGGGGCGTCAACCGGACCGTTGCCCAGATCCACGCGCTGCTCTACCTGTCCGGGCGCCCGCTGACCGCCGACGACATCGTCGAGACCCTGGGCGTGGCCCGCTCCAACGTCAGCAACAGCCTCAAGGAGCTGCAGAGCTGGAAGCTGGTGCGCGTGTCGCACGTGCTGGGCGACCGGCGCGATCACTTCCAGGCCTTGCAGGACGTGTGGGAAATCTTCCGGGTCATCCTGGAAGAGCGCAAGCGCCGCGAGATCGACCCGACCCTGACCGTGCTGCGCGAATGCGCCATCGAAGGCGAAGAAGACGCCGGCCTGGACGCGGCCACGCTGGCGCGCATGCAGGTCGTGCTCGAGTTCCTCGAGATGCTCAGCGCCAGCTTCGAGGATTACCGGCACCTGCCGCCGCAGACGCTGCAGCGCTTCCTCAAGATGGGCGGCAAGGTCGCCCGCTTCCTCGGACCCAACAGCAAGGAGCAGCCATGACATCCACCGTACGGAACCTGGCAGGACTGCGCGAGGTGATCGCGGCGGCGCGCGGACAGGGCGGCGGTGCTACGCCCGCCATATCCTTCGACGCCCATAAACGCAGCGTCCTCGTCACCGGCGCCACCGGCTTCGTCGGCCAGCACCTGGTGCGGGCCTTGCTGCAGGACGGCCACACGGTGGTCGCCCTGAGCCGGCAGCCGGAAGCGGCGGCGCGCCTGTTCGAGGGCACGGTAGATTGCGTCGGATCGATGGAGGCGCTGCCGCCGCAAACCCGGATCGACGTCGTGGTCAACCTGGCCGGCGCGCGCATCCTGGGTCCGCGCTGGTCGGAAGCGCGCAAGGAAGCGCTACGCCGCAGCCGTGTCGGCCTGACGCGGCAGGTGGTGGACTGGATCGCGCGGGCCGACCACAAGCCTTTCCTGCTGCTGAATGCGTCGGCCATCGGCTACTACGGCATCCAGCGCATCGGCGACGAATCCGAGCTGGACGAATCGTCGCCGCCGCAGCCGGTCTTCATGTCGGACCTGTGCCGTGAATGGGAAGAGGCGGCCGGCAGGGCCGCGCAGTACGGCGTGCAGGTGGAGTGCATGCGCTTCGGCCTGGTCGTGGGCGTGGGCGGGGCGCTGCCCATGATGCTGCTGCCGATCCTGCTCGGCCTCGGCGGCAGGCTGGGAAGCGGTCGGCAGTGGCTGTCGTGGATCCATGTGGACGATGTCGTGGGCGGCATGGCGCACCGCTGGCGCCATGCGCTCGCGCACCCAGGACCAGGTGCGATCGGGGCCAGCAACTTCACGGCTCCCGAATGCGTCACGCAGGCGCAATTCAGCGAGGCGGCGGCGCGCATCTGGCGCCGCCCGTGCTTCATGCCGACGCCGGGCTGGCCGCTGCGCCTGGTGCTCGGCGAGCAGTCCGACCTGTTGCTGGAGGGGCAACGCGTCGCGCCGCGCCGGCTGCAACGGGAGGGTTTCGCGTTCCGCTATCCCGGCATTGCGCAGGCCTTGGCGAGCCTGAAAAGCGCCTGACAGAGCGCGTTTCATGCTGCCACAGTAGGGTGGTCAGCTCCGCCGACCGCGCGTTCAGCATCCGTCCGCACTGACGTGGGCTGTTCATCCTGTGCTTGAACGCGCGTACGGCAGAGCCGTACACCCTACAGGAGTTCAGGATCGGCCTGGCCTTCGCGGAAAAGGGCTAGATTCCGAAGGCCTTCAAGCCGGCGTCGATCAGCACCTCGAAAGGGTTGCTGCGGCGCCCGCCCGCCTGGGCCGAGCGCGGCACTTCCTCGTACAGGAAGCAGGCATCCTGCCCGGCGAAGCTGTCGTGGAACAGGGGCTGCCTGCCCGCCAGGTAGGGCAGGAAGGGTTCGGCGCGCACGGTGCTGTAGCGCGCATGCGCGCTGAAGCCCAGGGTCGCATCCTGGCTGATCGTGCGGCCGCCCCCGGCGCATTCCAGGCGCACGCCGCGGCAGCCTTTCAGTACCAGGGTCGCCGGTCCCTCGAAGGCCAGGTAGCGCAGTTGCAGGGTGAGCCAGGCGTGCAGGGTTCCCACGCGCCAGTGGCTGCGGACGGTGGGCCGCTGGCCGGTCCGGTAGACCATTCCGGCCAGGCCGCGCGGCTGCAGCACGAAGGATTCCCCGGGCCCGAGCACCAGGAGCGCGACTTCGTCGAGCGGGTCGCTGGTGGCCGACACGACCACCTCGGCCGCCGCGCTGGCGCGCAGGCGCTTGAGCATCCACAGGCGCGCGGCCAGGCTGCTCAGCGGGCGCCGCCAGTCGAACAGCAGCCGGGTCGCAACAAGCACGCCCGCGGGCTGGCTCTGGCAGTAGTCGGGGCGGATCAGCAGTTCTTCGCCCGGCGCCAGCGCCAGTCGGTGCGAGACGGCGGAGATGCGTGCGGAAGTGCGCGTGGGCGTGCTGGAGGACGCCGGCGCGTCCTTGACGACGATCGCCGGCCTCCTCGCCGCCAGCGGCGCCAGCACGAAATAGAACAGGGCGCGGATGGCGGCCGGCACCAGCCACCACGCGGCCAGCACCAGCAACGCCGGCAGCAACAGCGGCTGCACCAGCCCGTAGGCGCGCCAGGCGCCGCTGGTGCCGGCCAGCTCCTCGACCTCGCGCAGCCGTTCGCGCAGCGGAGCGGACGCTGCCGCCAGGGCTTCTTCATTGAGCCGGAACACGGCCGGTGCGCCGACCGCCGGCAGCGTGTTCACCAGCGCCCGCTGCGCCACGAAGGCGCGATGCGCGGCGCTGTTCCTGACGCGCAGCTGGGCCAGCTGTGCGTCCAGTGCCCGCAGCTGCCGGTAGTCGTCGGTGAAGAACAGTTTGCCCCAGGTTCCCGCGGCCTTCTCCGCCTGGGCGCGTCGCCTCGATGTGTCCTGCAGCGCCGTGTAGACCGCCACGTGTTCGCGCCGCAGCCGCTCCAGGGTGGCCAGCGCGGCCTGCCGGTTGGCGAGCGCGTCGGCGCGCGCGCGCAGCGCCTGCAGGTGGGTCTTTTCCTGGCGCCGCAGTTCGATTTCCATGTCGCGCATGGCCGAACGGGCGAGCTGCTGCGCCAGGGCCTCGCGGCCGGCGAGGGCGGCGCCCAGCACCGGCGCCGCTTCGCCCTCGCTGCGCAGCCGCGCGATCTCGGCGTCGATGGCGGCGATGCGGCCGTCGAGCTGGGCGATGCCGGCGCCGGCAAGCTGCCGCAGTTCTTCTTCGGTATCGCGCGCCAGCGCGGCGCGGCGCGCGTCGAAGCCGGCCTGCGCCTGGCGCAGCGCCGGCAGCTCGGCGACGATGTGCTGGATGTTCGCCCATTCGCCCCGCAGCCAGTGGCCGGAGGCGAGGACCAGCACGATGGCCGCGAACACCAGCAGGTTGCGGCCGAGGCCACGGAGGAGGGCGGCCAGCAGCTGACCCACGCGCCGCTTACCCGGCCAGGGGCAAGGCCAGCTGCAGCAGCAGCCCGCCGCCTTCGCGGTTGCTCACCGTGAGCTCGGCATTGTGGCGGCTCAGGACGCGTTCCACGATGGCCAGGCCCAGGCCGGCGCCGTTGGCCTGGCCGCGTGCACTGTCCAGGCGCGTGAAGGGCTTGAGCAGCTGGTTGATCTGGTCTTCCGGCACGCCCACTCCGTGGTCGCAGATCTCGATGACTGCGCGGCGACCGTGGCCGGTGGCCTTGACCCGCAGGACGATCGCAATCTCGGTGTAATCCTGGCCCGGAGTCTTGCCGTACTTGCGCGCGTTCTCGATGATGTTGTTGACCACGCGCCGCAGGTCGGTCGCATTGCCCATCACGTGCACGCCCGGCATCAGGTCGACCTGCACCCGCAAGTCGCGGATGCGGCCCGCCTCGCGGCCGACCTCGGCCAGCATCTCGGACAGGTTCACCGCGATGAAGGTGGCGGCATCGGTCGGCTTGGCGTAGTCGAGGAACTGGCCGATGATCGCATCCATCTGGTCGATGTCCGACTGCATGCCTTCGCGCGCCTCCTGCGGCAGGTTGGCCATCTCGACCTCGAGCTGCATGCGCGCCAGCGGCGTGCGCAGGTCGTGCGAGATGCCGGCCAGGATCACGGCGCGGTCCTTCTCCACTTGCGCCAGGTCGTCGACCATCTGGTTGAAGCTGCGGTTGGCCTCGATGATCTCCTGCGAGCCTTTCTCGGGCAGCGGCGCCGGCTTTTCGCCCTTGGCAATGGCGCGCGCGGCCGCCGTCAGGCGCGCCAGTGGCCGGTTCACCAGCGAGGAGATGAAGGCGGCACCGATCAGCGACAGCAGGCCCACCAGCGTGGCCCAGCCGAGCCACTGCACGCGGGTCAGCCCGGCCAGGCGCTCGCGCTCGAGCATCAGCCAGTATTCGTCGCCGTCGATGTTGAAACTGATGTAGAAGCCCGGTACCCCGTTCACGCCGGCGGAAAAGCGCGTCTGCTTGCCCAGCCGCTCGCGCACGATGGCGGCGATCTCGGGCATCAGGGGATTGTTGGGCGGCGGTTCGACGATGTCGTCTTCGTTGAGCGTCAGGACGCGGATGCCTTCGTTCGACACCAGTTCGAGCAGCAGCTCGAGCCGCTGCGCGGGCGCCGAGTGGATGAGGGCAGCCCTGGTGATGGTCACCGCCGACACCACCAGCTCGGCGGTCTGCTGGATCTGCGGGCCGCGCTGGAATACGCTGATCATGCCGATCCACGAGCCCATCGAGGCGGCGGTGAGCGCCGACATCAAGAGGAAGGTCCGCCAGAACAGGCCGCTCCGGTACCAGGCAAAGCGGGCGGCGCGGCGCGCCGCCGAGAGTGGGGCGAACACTAGCGCGGCTGTCCTTCAGGGATGAACACGTAGCCCAGGCCCCAGACGGTCTGGATGTACAGCGGGCTGGAAGGATCCGGCTCGATCAGCTTGCGCAGGCGCGAGATCTGCACGTCCAGCGAGCGGTCGAAGACTTCGTATTCGCGGCCCCTGGCCAGTTCCATCAGCTTCTCGCGCGAGAGCGGCTGGCGCGCATGGCGTGCGAACACCTTGAGCACCGAGAATTCGCCGGTGGTCAGGGGCACGGTCTCGCCGTTCTTCTTGAGCGTGCGCGTGCCCAGGTCGAGCACGAAGTCGCCGAACTCGAAGGTCTGCGGGGTTTCGCTCGGCGCGCCCGGGATTTCGTCCGGGCCCTTGCGGCGCAGGACCGCGCCGATGCGGGCCACCAGCTCGCGCGGGTTGAAGGGCTTGGGCAGGTAGTCGTCGGCGCCCATCTCGAGGCCGACGATGCGGTCGACGTCCTCGCCCTTGGCGGTCAGCATGATGATCGGGGTCTGGTCGCCGGCGCCGCGCAGGCGGCGGCAGATCGACAGGCCGTCTTCGCCCGGCAGCATGAGGTCCAGCACCAGGAGGTCGTAGCGCTCGCGCAGCCACAGCTTGTTCATGGCCGGCGCGCTCTCCGCGGTCACCACCTGGAAGCCCTGCTCGGTGAGGTAGCGGCGCAGCAGGTCGCGCAGGCGCACGTCGTCGTCCACCACCATGATCTTGGCGGAGTGGCCGCCCTGGTTGCCCGTGGCGTTGTTGCTGGTCGGGTTGCTGCCCGTATTGTTCGTCGATGCGTTCATATGGAATCCAGAATTGTCAGAAGCATGTCGCTATGGTAACGTGTTATCGCTTGAACATCTTGTTCGGATGGCTCAGCCATTACATTGTGTTACAAACTTTACCCAATCGGTCTTACACCTCGGACGCTATGCACATACACTGGCTGCAAGTGGAAATCACAGCTTATCTGTTTATATGGCATCGCGGAAGAGGAACACCATGAACAACGTGCACACCAAAATCCAGGCAGCAAACGAAGGGCCGCTGGCGCGTTTCGTCAGGCACGGTGTGATCGCTGTCGCCCTGGCTTGCACCGCCGCCGGCGCCATGGCGCAAGGCCAGGACCGTGGCCCGCGCCGCGAAGAGATGCAGCAGCAGGCCATGCGCGACCGTTACGAGATGCGCACCCAGGATCCGCGCTACGACCCGCGCGCCCAGGAAATGCGCGACGAGGCCCGCATGCGCCAGGAGCAGGCGATGCGCGACTCCATGCGTGAAGAGGGCGGCCGCCGCGGCCGCATGACGCCGGACGAGCGCAGCGAACTGAAGCGCCAGATCAACGAAGCCAACCGCGACCTGTATCCGAACGCGCGGCGCCGCTGAGCCGGCTTGCACTCTATCCCTGACGGCGCCTGCGGGCGCCGTTCTCGTTGACGGCGCGCTTCCCCTGTCGGTGGGGTTTCTTCATGGAAATCTAGTTGCTATATGTTTATTTTCGTATTGCAACGTGCTATCTTGAAGAGACCTTAGCAGATCGGGAGAACGCGCCGTGTCCAACCCAGCAGCCGCAGAAGCCTGCATCGCCCGCCAGGCCGACGGCATCTATTGCGACGTGGCCGCCCTGGGCCCGGGCCTGCTGGCGGCGGTCGACGGCTTCCTGCGAGGGGACGAGTACTTTTCGGGCCTCGACTATCCGGTCCTGATCAAGGCCTTGTTCGGTCACGGTCCCGAGCTGCCGCGCAATGCCCGCGGCGAGACCGTGGTGCGCCTGGCGGACGACATCCTGCCCTTCGACCCGGCGCGCCGCCAGCTCTACCGCGCCGTCCGGATCGCCGACGGCCAGGCCGAATACTACTTCGAACCCGTGTTCCTGCCGGACCCTGAGGGCGTCGAGCAGCCGGCCCGGCTCGACATCGACGAGTTCATCGCCGACATGTGGATGAAGGGCATCCGCTTCGGCCTCGACGTCGAGGGAGTCAGGGACGCCATCGCCACCGGCGCGGCCGGCCGCATCGTGGTGGCGCGCCGGCTGGCCCCGCGGCCGGGCGAGGATGCGCGCGTGGTCGAGGTCTCGAACGAACTGCACCGCAGCGACGCCCCGCGCCAGCTTGCCAACGGCAAGCTCGACCTGATGAGCTTCCAGAACCGCTTCCCCCAGGTCCAGCGCGGCACGCGCCTGCTGCGCAAGCTCCCGCGCGTGCAGGGTGAGCCGGGCTTCGACCTGTCCGGCATCGCCCTCGCGCCCGAACTGCCGCTTGATCTCGAACTGAGCGACTGGAGCGGTCCGGGCACCACGGTCGACCGCATCGCCGAAGGCGAGTTCGTGCTCGCCCTGCAGGACGGCTTCCTGAACGTGGAAGGCAACCGGATCTCGGTGGGCGACAAGATCGTCAGCCACGACGGGGTCAGCGCCAGGACGACCGGCAACCTGCAGCTGGAGGGCGACTACGAGGAATTCGGCGAGGTGCAGGAAAACCGCGTGGTCGAAGGCGAGAGCATCACGGTGCATGCCGACGTCTTCGGCCACATCGCCTCGCGCGGCGGCGTGGTGCGCCTGAACCGCAACCTGATGGGCGGCAGCGCGCGCAACAGCGATGGCCCGATCGTCGTGGCGGGCGTCGCATCGAACGCCAGCATCCAGAGTGCCAACGGGGAGGTCACGCTGCAGCGCGCCGAGAACTGCATCATCTCCGGCAGCAGGGTCTCGATCGTCGAGGCGCTCAATTGCGAGATCGTGGCGGACGTGGTGGAAATCAGCCAGGCCGAAGGCTGCGCCATCGTCGCCAGGCGCATCTCCATCGAGCGCGCCGCGCCGCGCGGGCACAGCGAGATGCGGGTCTTCGTGCTGCGCCCGGACTGCACGCGCATCGATGCGGCGATCGGCATGATCCGCGAGCGCGTGGGCCAGTTCGGCGAGCTGGCCGGCCGGCGCCGCGCCGCGATGGGTACGCTGGCGGCTCAGCCCGAGGTGGCCAGCTACGTCAGGCTGGCGGGGCGCGTGCGCAAGGGCGAACTGGTGCTCACGCCGGAACAGCAGCCGGCATTCAAGAAGCTGGCCGCGGCCGCCGCGCCGGCGCTCAAGCAGATGGCCACGCTGTCGCAGGAGATCAAGGACGTCGAGGCCGAGCAGCAATCCGGCATGGCGCTGCTGGAGCGCCTGGTGGCCCAGCGCGCGCAGCACAGCGGCACGGTCAGCGTCGCCATCGCGCAGGTGGCCGGCGAGCTCACGGTGCGTGCGCTCGACGTGGAGCCGGACAGCGCGGACGCGGAGCGCGGCAATCACTACAACCTGGCGCCGCGCGAGATCAAGGCGCGACTGCGCGAGGCCAGCGGCGCCGAGCTGCTGTTCGCAGGCGGCAGCGGCAGCGTCAGCTGGAGCACGGCGGAGGCCGTCGCCTGATCTTCAATCGTCTTGCGCGGGACGGATGGCAGTGCTCTGGTGGAAGCTGTTCTTCCAGCCGTCCGGCTGGCGTATCCACAGGTGCGCGAAGCGAAAGCGCAGCGGTTTGGCGGCGTCGCCCGCCATCAGCGCGCGGTAGGTGCCGGTGACCAGGGCCGCGTTAGCGCCCTCCAGCAGGTGCACCTCGGTGCTGTCGATCTCGTAGAGCCGGAAGCGGAAATCGTTGCGGTCGAGCGCGGTGAGCAGCTCGGTCTTGCTGCGCATCCGCCCGCGGCTGTCGACGTGGTAGTACTCGCGGTCCATCAGGTGGCGCAGGGTGGCGATGTCGCGCTGCACGATGGCCTTGGCGCGCTGCCGTTCCATCCCGGCCAGCATGGCCGGAACGTCGACTTCGCCGGCGGCGATGGCGCGCTGGCTCTGGAAGCCGGCCGCATGGGCGGGCGGCATCGCGGGCAGCAGGGTGAACAGAATCGTGAGGCCGAGCGTCCGTTTCATGTTGCTTCCTTCGGGTGAGGTTCAGGCCCGCGCGACGTGGATCTTTTCCTTGATGTGCTTGAGGTTGGCCACGATGGTGAAGGTCATGATCACCAGCAGCGACCACGAGCTCCACTTGCTCACGTGGACCACCGACCAGGCGCCCAGCTGGTTCGGGTAGCGCCACACGCCCCAGAAGGTGCCGATGTTCTCGGCCAGCCAGATGAAGAAGCCGATCAGCACGAAGGCCAGCAGCAGCGGCATCCTGCGGTCGCGGTCGAGCGGCCGGAACACCACCATGGTGCGCGAGTACAGGCCGAGCGCGCAGGCCGCGAGGTACCAGCGGTAGTCGCCGATATAGTGGTGGGTGAAGAAGTTCAGGTAGATCAGGATCGCGATGGCCCAGGCCATCCAGTGCGGCGGATGGTGGCGGATGCGCAGGTCGAACAGGCGCCAGGCCTGCACGATGTAGCTGCCGATGGCCGCGTACATGAAGCCCGAGAACAGCGGCACCTCCAGCACCTTCGTGTAGGCGAAGTCGGGGTAGGCCCAGGACTGGATGGCGCTGGACACCTTGAAGGCCTCGAGCGCGAAGCCGATCGCGTGGAACAGGCAGATCGCCTTCAGCTCGTCCATCGTCTCCAGGCCTGACCTCACCATCCACAGCTGGATGGCCAGCGCCACCAGCAGCAGCACGTCGTAGCGCGGAATGCCGAACATGCCGGTGCGCGGCGTGAGCATCATGGCGGCGAAGAACAGGCCCACGAACAGGCAGGCGCGCGCGTTCTTGAAGCCGAAATACAGGAACTCGGCGCTAGCGCGGCGCCAGCCGCCGAGCTGGCGCGGGCGGGTGTCGAGCAGGACGTTGTCGAGCGCAAGGGTGATGGGAGCGGAGCCGGGCGTCTTGTTCATCGTTGTCGGTCGCGGATGGAGGAGGTGGTCAGCCGATGTTGTCACAGAAGGGGTGGCGAATCAATGCTTCGCTGCGGCGCTGTTGCGGTATTAGAATGGAGCGTCACCGACTCCCGCGTCAGACATGCATACGTCGATCCACCCGAAACCCGATGAATGGGGCAAGCCGGTCGCCATCGCCGCGCCCACCGCGCCGACGCCGCTGGACAACTGGCACGACCCGCTGCTCCCCGCCACCGTGATCCCGGGCGGCCCGGTGCCGCAGGCCCTGAACGGCCTCGCATTCGCCGTGTGGCGCGAGGCTCCGCGCATCGATGCCGGCTGGATCGCGCTTGCGGGGCAGGAGGATGCCTTCGACGAGCCGCCCTTCGAACCCGCGCCGGGCAAGCGCGTGGCGGCCGGTGTCGTCATCCTCGAGGACGACGGGCGGGTCTGGGTGGTGCACCCGTCGAACGGCTTCGGCGGCTACCCGGCCACCTTCCCCAAAGGGACGCTCGACCCGGGCATGCTGCTGCGCGCCGCGGCGATCCGCGAAGCGTTTGAGGAAAGCGGCCTGCATGTGGTGTTGACCGGACACCTGATGGACCTGACGCGCAGCCGCAGCCGCACCCGCTACTACCTGGGACGGCGCGTCGGCGGCTGTCCGTCCGACATGGGCTGGGAGAGCCAGGCGGTGTCGCTGCTGCCGCGCGCGTACCTGGACAAGGTGCTGGTCAATCTGAACGATGCGCCATTGGTGGCCTGGCTGCAGGCCTGAAGACGAACGGAGAACCATGCAGATCGAGCGCATCCATTTTGAAGAAGTATTCGATGTCGCCGCCGGCGATTTCAGCTTTCGCAGCGAAGGCCGAACCCATTATGGCGTCAGCCTGGGGCACGGGACCATTCCGGAGGCAGGCGCCACCTACGCCGTCGCATTCGGGCGGCCGGGCGACTGGAACTCGGTGCTGGGCTGGCGCGACCTTGGCTCGCCGGCGGTCACCCTCAAGCATTCGGCCGCCGGGCTGGTGCTGGCCACGGTCTACGACATCTATTGGTACGGGCTGTTCTTTTTCGCGGGCGGCTTCCTGTTCGGCGGCATCCGCATGGCGCTCGCCTTCGCGGCACTGTTCATCGCCGGGCTGGTCTACGTGAGTTTTCGCAATGTCCAGTCCCTGCGCCGCGCCAAACGCGCATTGCGCTCTGTCGGCGAATCCGGCGATTGCCTGGACAACAGCAGTGCAGTGTGCCCCGGCACAGTGCGGTAGTTGACTGCAGTCAACATTTTAAGGGAAGCTCGCCTTTAGCATTGGTGGTGCCGATGAAAGGAACCACCATGTCGAACCACCTCCTCGCCGCACCCCAGCAATTCCTTGGGTTTACCCTGGGCGGGCTCGATTACGGGCTCGACTATTCCGCGGTGCAGGAACTCAAGGCCTACCGGTCGCTCGAGCGTTTCTGCAGCGACGGCGAGATCATCGGCGGCGTGGCGCTCTCGCGCGGGGTGATCATGCCGGTGATGGACCTGCGGGCCGCCTTCGCCCCCGTCTTTGCGCTGCCCGAGCCGGATACCGACGTGGTGATCGTGCGGGTGGCGGCAGGCGTGGTCGGGGTGGTGGTGGAGCGCGTCACCGGCGTGGTGCGCCTGCGCCCGGAGCAGGTGGTCGCGCTGCCGGGCGCCCAGCGCGACGCCGACTACCTGATCGGCCTCGGCCTGGCCAAGGGGCGGCGCATGATCCTGATCGACATCGCGCGCCTGATGTCGGTGGCGCCGGCCGAACCGCGCCAGGTCGCCAAGAGCGCCTGACAAAACCCCTAGGGCAAGGCGCAGCGTCGAAGACAGTACGCTAGTACGGCGAGACGATGCAACGCAGCCATAGGGGGAATTGTTAGGCGCTCTTAGAAGTCCGCGCTCACGGACAGCCACAGGCGGCGCCCGTCCATGTTGTTGACGTAGACGCTGCTCCAGGTCGGCGCAGCAGACCCGGGCGCCTGGTAAGGACGGTAATCGATGAAGTCCTTGTTGGCCAGGTTGTAGATCGCCGCATTCAGCGTGACGCGCTTGTTCAGCTGGTAGCTGCCGCCCAGGTGCAGCATCCCATACCCCTTGTAGTCGCCCAGCGCCGCCTTGGCCGCGCGGGTCGCTGCCGAGCTGCCCGGATCGCGGAAGCGCTCGCTGCGGGCCTCGAGGCGCAGCCAGGCGTTCCATTGCGCCGAGATGTCCCAGGCGAGGCGCGCGTTGAGCGCATGTTCCGGCGTGTCGCCGAGCGGCTTGCCGGCATTCGGGCCGCTTTTCTGCTCGCTGTCGGTGTAGGTGTAGTTGGCGCTCAGGGCCCAGTCAGGTGCGAGCGGGAAGCGGGTCGCGAGCTCCACGCCGCGGGTCACCGCCTCATCGACGTTGGTGGACTGGCCGAAGGCGTCGACGTTCGGCCAGTTGCCGAAGCTGACGCAGCCCGGTCGATTGGGCGCCAGCCTGTAGGAGCAGTTCAGCAGGCCGGTGCCGGTGGTGATCTTGTCCTTGAACTCGTTGTTGAACAGGGCCGCATTGGCGGTCCAGCCGGCGCCGTTGTCGAAATAGACGCCCAGTTCGGTCGTCACGCTGGTCTCGGGCTTGAGGCCGGGGCTGCCCACCAGGGGAATCGTGCCCTGGCCGCCGAAGCCGTTGATGCCGGGCGCCAGCTGCTCGACGCGCGGGGTCTTGTAGCCGCGGCTGGCGCCGCCCTTGACGGTCCAGCGCGGCGACGCGTTCCACACCAGGTAGGCGCGCGGGCTGACCTGGCCACCGAAGATGCTGTGGTCGTCGTAGCGCGCACCGAGCGTCAGCAGCAGCGGCTGGGCGATGCGCCACTCGTCTTCCAGGAACAGGGCTTTCTGGGTGAAGGCGAAGGCCTGCGGCGCGACGCCGTCGACCATTTCGGCATCCCAGTGCTGGGCGCCGATGGTGGTCAGGTGATTGCCCCAGGGCGCCACCAGCTTGGTGTCGAACACGCGGCTTTCGACTTCCAGTGTGCGCGCGCTGCCGGCCACGGCGCCAGGGGTTCCCGGCGGGATGGTGCGGCCGATGGTTTCGGTGCGGTTGACCATGTAGCTGCTGTCCCAGGTGCCGAAGCCCAGGCGCGCGCGGTAGGACAGGCTGCCCTGGTCGCGGTTGTACTTCTGCTTCGGACCGTAGCCGCCCTGGATGCCCAGGGTCCCGAGCTGGCCGCGCGTGTTGTCGTAGCTCTGGCGGGTGCTGTCTGCGTCCAGCGTGAATTCGTGCATGCGGCTGGGCGCCCAGGCCAGGCGCGCGCCGAGGTTGTGGATGTTCGATTCGACCGGATTGGCGCCCATGGTCGGCGCCACGATGCCGTTCTGGTTCTGGTAGCGGATATCGGCGGCGGCGCGGCGCTGGGTGCTGCCGCGCAACGACAGGCCCAGCACGTCGGCGGCGAGCGGGCCGCTCAGGTAGAACTTGGCGCCCTTGACGTCGCCGAAGCTCGATTCCTCCTGCACCGTGTAGTCGGCCGCCACGTTGCCATGCCAGCGCTTGCCGACCTTGCGCGTGATGATGTTGATCACGCCGCCCATCGCGTCCGAACCGTACAGGGTCGACATCGGGCCGCGGATGATCTCGATGCGCTCGATCGCGCCGACCGGCGGCATGAAGCTGGTCGAGGTGCCGCCGAAGCCGTTCGGGGTGACGCTGCCGGCGGCGTTCTGGCGGCGGCCGTCGATCAGGACCAGGGTGTAGTCGCTGGGCATGCCGCGGATGCTGATGTTCAGGCCGCCGGTCTTGTCGCCGGCGGCGCCGACGTCGATGCCTTCCACGCTCTCCAGCGCCTGCGCCAGGTTGCCGAAGCGCTCCTTCTCGAGCTGCTCGCGGGTGAGCACGGTGATCGAGGCCGGCGCTTCGCGGATGCTCTGCTCGAAGCCGGACGCGGTGACGACGACCGTCGCCATGTCGTGCGGCGCCGGATCGGCGCTGGCAGCGAGGGGCAGCAGGGCAACGGCGGTGCTGATGAGGGAGCGGCGGAACAGCGGCAGGGCAAAGCGGGACGCAGGCATACGGTATCCGTGTAAAAAGTCGAAAAAGAACGTAAAGATATGCAGAATGGAAACATTATAAATGAGAATAAGAATGATTCCTATTTAAATCTCGACTTTTTTGATGAGGGAGGCACGCGACAAGGCACCAGGTTCGCGGATTGGCGGGTAGAAGAGGGGGCACAACGGGTCGCGCATCGCCCTTGCTCAGGACGATGCGGATGGGTCAAACGAAGAGGTTTGGCGTGAGGTTTACGCCGCCAGGCCTTCGAGCTGCTCCTGCAGCTCCAGCCATTCGGATTCGAGCTGTTCCAGGTCGCGCGAAGCAAAAGCCTGGTCAGCCACCAGGGTCTTGAGCTTGTCCTTGTTCTCGGCATCGTAGATGCTCGGCTCGAGCAGCTGGGCGTCGATCTCGGCCTTCTTCGCGTTCAGCTTGGCCATCTGCTCTTCGAGGCGCTTGACGCGGTTCTCGATGGGCTTCCTGAGCGCCGCCATGCGCTGGCGCGCTTCCGCTTCCAGCTTCTTTTGCTCCTTGCGGTCGACCGGGGCCGCCATTGGCGCCTCGAGCTTGCCGTCCTTCGCAGGGGCAGGCGCCGGCAGGGTGTCAGTGCCCTTGCCGAGCTTGGTCTGGAACAGCCATTCCTTGTAGTCGTCCAGGTCGCCGTCGAAAGGCTGCAGCTTGCCGTCGGCGACGATGATGAACTCGTCGGTCGTGGCGCGCAGCAGGTGGCGGTCGTGCGACACCAGCACCACGGTGCCCTCGAACTGTGCCAGCGCCATGGTGAGCGCCTCGCGGGTCTCGAGGTCGAGGTGGTTGGTCGGTTCGTCCAGCAGCAGCAGGTTCGGGCGCTGCCACACGATCAGGGCCAGAGCAAGGCGCGCCTTTTCGCCGCCGGAGAAGGGCGCGATCGGGCTGGTCACCATGTCGCCCGGGAAGTTGAAGCTGCCGAGGAAGTTGCGCAGCTCCTGCTCGCGCACGTTCGGGGCAATCTTCAGCAGGTGCCACAGCGGCGACTCGTCGTGGCGCAGCATCTCGACCTGGTGCTGGGCAAAATAGCCGATCGACAGGCCCTTGCCGAGCGTAGCCTTGCCCTCCAGCGGCATCAGCTCGCCGGCGACGGTCTTGATGAGCGTGGACTTGCCGGCGCCGTTCACGCCAAGGAGGCCAATGCGCTGGCCGATCTGCAGCGAGAAGTTGACGCGCTTGACGATCGCCTTGCCGCCGACCTTGTCGCCATGCTCATCCAGCAAGGGGTACCCGGCATCGACGTTGTCCAGCACCAGCAGCGGATTCGGCGCGGAGAGCGGCTCGCGGAACTCGAAGGAGAATTCGGCGGCGGCGCGCAGCGGGGCCAGCTCTTCCATCTTGGCCAGCGCCTTCATGCGGCTCTGGGCCTGGCGCGCCTTGGTGGCCTTGGCCTTGAAGCGGTCCACGAAGGATTGCAGGTGGGCGCGGGTGCGCTGCTGTTTCTCGAAAGCGGCGGCGGCCAGCACCAGGTGGGCGGCGCGCTGGCGCTCGAAGGCGCTGTAGTTGCCCGAATAGCGCTTCAGCTTGCGCTCGTCGATGTGCACGACGACGTTGACGATCTCGTCGAGGAAATCGCGGTCGTGCGAAATGATGATCAGGGTGCCCGGATAGCGCTTCAGCCAATCCTCCAGCCAGATGATCGCGTCCAGGTCCAGGTGGTTGGTCGGTTCGTCCAGCAGCAGCAGGTCGGAAGGGCACATCAGGGCCTGCGCCAGGTTCAGGCGCATGCGCCAGCCGCCCGAGAAGCTCGCCACCGGCTGCGCCATCTGCTCCAGAGAGAAGCCCAGGCCCAGCAGCAGCTGCTCGCCGCGCGACTGCACCGTGTAGGCGTCGGCATCGGCGAGCAGACTGTGGATTTCGCCCAGGCGCATGCCGTGGTCGTCCGCATCCGGATGCGCTTCCAGGTCAATGAGTTCGGCCTGCAGGCGGCGCAGGTTGACGTCGCCGTCGATCGCGTATTCCAGCGCTGGACGGTCCAGGGCCGGGGTCTCCTGGGCCACGTAGGCCATGCGCCACTTGGCGGGGAAGTCGATGGCGCCCTGGTCCGGGTGCAGCTCGCCGCGCAGCATGGCGAACAGGCTCGATTTGCCGGCGCCGTTGGCGCCGATCAGGCCGATCTTGTCGCCCGGGTTGAGGGTAAGGTCGGCGTCCTCGAGCAGCGGCTTGGTGCCGCGCATCAGGCTGACGTTCTGGAAGCGGATCATTGCAAACTTGTAGTGTTATGTAGGGTGGACGGCTCTGCCGTCCGCGCGTTCAACTTTCGGATGCGCTGTGACGACGCAGTCTCTAGCTGGACGCGCGGACGGCGAAGCCGTCCACCCTACGAAAAGCGTTAAACGGTATTACTTGGCCTGCAGCTGTTCGGCGGTCAGCAGGAACACGGCGTCGTCACCGGCGCTAGTGCTCAGCCAGGTCAGCCCCAGGTGCCCGAAGGCCGCTTCGGCATAGTCGCGCTCGTTGCCGATCTCGACCACGAGGATGCCTTCCGGCGTCAGGCGCTCGGCCGCTCCTTCGACGATCTTGCGCACCAGGTCCATGCCGTCCTCGCCGCCCGCCAGCGCGATCTGCGGCTCGCGCAGGTATTCCGGCGGCAGCTTGCCCATCGAGATGCTGTTCACGTAGGGCGGGTTGGTGACGATCAGGTCGTAGCGCTTGAAGGGCACGTGCTCGTACAGGTCCGATTCGATCGGGTTGACGCGGCCTTCGAGCTTGTATTCGCGGATGTTGTGCTCGGCCACGGCCAGCGCGTCCTTCGAGATGTCCACCGCGTCGATCACGGCATTCGGGAAGGCGTCGGCCATCATGATCGCCAGGCAGCCGCTGCCGGTGCACAGTTCCAGCACGTTCTCCACGCTTTCCGGATCCTGCACCCAGGGGCTGAAGGTCTGCGGGATCAGTTCGGCGATGAAGGAGCGCGGCACCAGCACGCGTTCGTCCACGTAGAAGTGGTAGTCGCCCAGCCAGGCTTCCTTGGTGATGTAGGCGGCCGGCACGCGCTCGGTGACGCGGCGCTCGATCACTTCCATCACCTGGATCACTTCGTCCGGCAGCAGGCGCGCGTCCAGGAAGGGATCGAGCCGGTCCAGCGGCAGCTTGAGGGTGTGCAGGATCAGGTAGGCGGCTTCGTCGAAGGCCTCGGCGCTGCCGTGGCCGAAGAACAGGCGGGCAGAGTTGAAGCGGGTGATCGCATAGCGCAGCAGGTCGCGCGGCGTGCTGAAAGTGGTGTTGGTCATGGCCTTCTCCCGGTTTTTATTGCTCGTTACTGGGCCAGCAGCTGTTCCAGCGTGCGGCGATAGATGTTCTTGAGGGGATCGATGTAGCGCAGCTCGATGTGTTCGTCGATCTTGTGGATGCTGGCGTTCGGAGGCCCGAATTCTATCACCTGCGGGCAGATGCGGGCGATGAAGCGGCCGTCCGAGGTCCCGCCCGTGGTCGACAGCTCGGTCTGCACGCCCAGCTCCTCGAAGATGGCGTCGCACAGCGTGTCCGACAGCAGGCCTTTCGGCGTCAGGAACGGCTGTCCGGATAAAGTCCACTGCAGTTCGTAGTCGAGCCCGTGGCGATCGAGGATGGCGTGCACGCGCGCTTCCAGGCCGTCGGCGGTGCTGGCGGTGGAAAAGCGGAAGTTGAAGTCGATCGTCACATGCCCCGGGATCACGTTGGTGGCGCCGGTGCCGGCCTGGATGTTCGAGATCTGCCAGCTGGTCGGCGCGTAGTATTCATTGCCTTCGTCCCAGGCCTCTAGAGCCAGTTCCGCCAGCGCCGGCGCGGCCTGGTGGATCGGGTTGCGCGCCAGGTGCGGGTAGGCGATGTGGCCCTGGATGCCCTTGATCACCAGGTGGCCCGAGAGCGAGCCGCGGCGGCCGTTCTTGATGGTGTCGCCCAGCACGTGGTTCGAGGTCGGTTCGCCCACCACGCAATAGTCCAGGGTCTCGCCGCGTTCTTCCAGGCGTTCGCAGACCACCACGGTGCCGTCCACGGCCGGGCCTTCCTCGTCGCTGGTGATCAGGAAAGCGATCGAGCCTTTGTGGTCAGGATGGGCGGCGATGAATTCCTCGCAGGCGACCACCATGGCCGCGATCGAGGTCTTCATGTCGGAGGCGCCGCGGCCATACAGCTTGCCGTCGCGGCGGGTTGGCACGAAAGGCGCGGAATGCCACTGGTGTTCGGGGCCCGAAGGCACCACGTCGGTGTGGCCGGCGAACACGAACACGGGTGCGGTCGTCCCCTTGCGCGCCCACAGGTTGGTGACGCCGTTCGATTCGATGGTCTCGCAGTGAAAGCCCAGGGGCGCCAGCAGCTCCTTCAGGCGCTCCTGGCAGCCCTTGTCGTGCGGGGTGACCGAGTCGAGCGCGATCAGCTCTTCGGTCAGCAAGAGGGCGCGCGAGGGTTTCATGCAGCGTCCTTGAACTTGGCCGCATAGGCATCGGCCGAGAAGCCGACCGAAACCGGGCCGATGCCCTGCAATACCGGGCGCTTGATGACGGACGGGTTCTCCAGCATCAGCTCCAGCGCGCTGGCCTTGTCGGTGATGTGCGCCTTGCGCTCGTCCGGCAAGTTGCGCCAGGTCGTGCCCTTGCGGTTGACCAGGGTTTCCCAATCCAGCTGTTCGAGCCAGCCGGCCACCAGTTCACGCGTCAAGCCTTGTTTCTTGAAGTCATGGAACGTGAAATCGTGGCCGTTGTCCGCCAGCCAGGTGCGGGCTTTCTTGACGGTGTCGCAGTTGGGGATGCCGTAGAGGGTCGTGGTCATGGTGCGTCAATCCTTGCGCCTGCGCGAATGCGCAGGGAGATGGTATTTTGGAAAGGCGGCAAGGATAGCACAGCACGCCCCCTGCGAGGATTCTACACAGGGGCGTTTTTCCGCAGCGGACGGAAGAAATGGCTCAGTTGTTGAGCGTGAATTCGGTAAAGGACGCTCCCGGCGGTTCGTTGCCCGGTTTCTTCTCTTCCTCCCCCTGCACCTGGCTTTCCGGCCCATTGTTGAGCAGCCAGAGCAGGTTGGTGGCCGAGTCGGCATTGGCCAGCGCTTCTTCCTGCGTCACCAGCCCATCCTTGACCAGCTTGAGCAGGGCGGTTTCAAACGATTGCGAACCTGGCGACAGGCTCTTGTCCATCGCTTCCTTGATCTGGCCGATCTCGCCCTTTTCGATCAGGTCGGCGATGTAGCGGGTATTGAGCATCACCTCGACCGCGGCCTGGCGCTGGCCGCCGGCGCTTGATTTGATCAGGCGCTGCGAGACGATCGCCTTTACGCTTGACGCCAGATCCTGCAGCAGGGCGGCGCGGTTCTCGATCGGGTAGAAGCTGATGATGCGGTTCAGCGCGTTGTAGCTGTTGTTGGCGTGCAGGGTGGCCAGCACCAGGTGGCCGGACTGGGCGTAAGCCAGCGCCGCCGCCATGGTTTCCTTGTCGCGGATCTCGCCGATCAGGATGCAGTCGGGCGCCTGGCGCATCGAGTTGCGTAGCGCCGTGGCGAAGCTGGTGGCGTCGCTGCCGATTTCGCGCTGGTTGACGATCGACTTCTTGTTCTTGAACAGGTACTCGATCGGGTCTTCCAGCGTCAGGATGTGGCCGGTGCGCTGTTCGTTGCGGTGGTCCAGCATCGAGGCGATGGTGGTCGACTTGCCGGAACCGGTGGCGCCCACGACGAGCAGCAGGCCGCGCTTTTCCATAATGAGTTCGGAAAGCACCGGCGGCAGGCCCAGTTCGCCGATCGGCGGGATATTCGCCGGCACGAAGCGCAGCACCGCCGAGATCGAGCCGCGCTGGCGGAAGGCCGACAGGCGGAAGCGCCCCAGGTTGGCGACCGAGACGCCCATGTTGAGTTCGTTCTCGCGCTCGAGCTCCTGCATCTGTTCCGGCGAGGCGATTTCGGACAGCAGCGAGATGATGTTGTCGGGTTCGAGACGATGCTGGTTGATCGGGATGAGATTCCCGTTGATCTTGATGTGCACCGGCGAGTTCGCGGCGAAGAACATGTCGGAAGCGTTCTTCTCCTTCATCAGCTGGAACAGGCGGTCCATGGCCATGGCATCGTCTCCTAATGTAGTGGTGCTCTACTGCCGCTTGACCGCGTGGGCAGGTTCCCTGCCCACGCGGTCAGCAAGTGCATCAGTCGCCGCGCAGCAGCTCGTTGATGCCGGTCTTGGCGCGGGTCTTGGCGTCCACGCGCTTGACGATCACGGCGCAGTACAGGCTGTACTTGCCGTCGGCGGACGGCAGGCTGCCCGACACCACCACCGAACCCGACGGGATGCGGCCGTAGCTGACTTCGCCGGTTTCGCGGTTGTAGATCTTGGTCGACTGGCCGATGTACACGCCCATCGAGATCACCGAGTTTTCTTCGACGATCACGCCTTCGACGATCTCCGAACGGGCGCCGATGAAGCAGTTGTCTTCGATGATGGTCGGGTTGGCCTGCATCGGTTCCAGCACGCCGCCGATGCCGACGCCGCCCGACAGGTGCACGTTCTTGCCGATCTGGGCGCAGGAGCCGACGGTGGCCCAGGTGTCGACCATCGCGCCTTCGTCGACGTAGGCGCCGATGTTGACGTAGGACGGCATCAGGACCACGTTCTTGCCGATGAAGCTGCCGCGGCGGGCGACCGCCGGCGGCACCACGCGGAAACCGCCCTTGGCGAAGTCTTCCGGGGTGTAGTCGGCGAACTTGGTCGGCACTTTATCGTAGAACTGCATGCCGCCGCCACCGGCGACCGGCACGTTGTTCTCGAGGCGGAAGGACAGCAGCACGGCCTTCTTGATCCACTGGTTCACGACCCAGTCGCCGCTGCTTTTCTCTGCCACGCGCAGGGTGCCGGCATCCAGGCCGGCGAGCACGTGGGCGACCGCGTCGCGCAGTTCGGCTGGGGCGTTGGACGGGCTGAACTCCGCGCGCTGTTCCCACGCGGTGTCGATGATGTTCTGGAGTTGTTGGGTCATGATGATTCTCTAGTTAGGTATGGTTTGGTGCCGGCCTCACAGGCTCTTGCAGAACTCGACGATGCGGTTGGCGGCTTCGAGTCCTTCGTCGACGCTGGCTACCAGCGCCATGCGGATGCGGTTGCGGCCCGGGTTGAGGCCGTGCGCTTCGCGTGCAAGATAACTGCCTGGCAAAACCGTCACATTATATTCGGCGTACAGGCGGCGTGCGAACTCGGTGTCCGACAGCCCGGTGCGGCGCACGTCGGCCCACAGGTAGAAGCCGGCGTCGGGCAACTCGACGTCCATCACGCCCTTCAGGAGCGGGGTGATCAAGTTGAACTTCTCGCGGTACAGCGCGCGGTTGTCCTGCACGTGGTGCTCGTCGTTCCAGGCAGCGATCGAGGCCGCCTGGATCGGCGGCGACATGGCGCCGCCGCTGTAGGTGCGGTAGAGCAGGAATTTCCTCAAGAGCTGAGGGTCGCCCGCCACGAAGCCCGAGCGCATGCCCGGCACGTTCGAGCGCTTCGACAGGCTGGAGAACACCACCAGGTTCGCATACGGGCGCGCGCCGTTGCTGCGGCCCAGCTGGTGCGCCGCTTCGAGGGCGCCCAGCGGCGGGGTCGTGCCGAAGTAGATCTCGGAATAGCACTCGTCCGAGGCGATCACGAAGCCGTGGCGCTCGGACAGCTCGAACAGCTGGCGCCAGTCCTCGAGCGTGAGCACGGCCCCGGTCGGGTTGCCCGGCGAGCAGACGAACAGCAGCTGCACGCGCGACCAGACCTCATCCGGCACGCTGGCATAGTCGGGCGCGAAGTTGCGGCCGGGTTCCGAGTTGACGTAATAGGGCGTGGCGCCGCTCAGGTAGGCCGCGCCCTCGTAGATCTGGTAGAACGGGTTCGGGCTCATCACCAGCGCATTGCCGCGGGCGCCGTCCACGACGCACTGGGCAAAGGCGAACAGCGCTTCGCGCGAACCGTTCACCGGCAGCACCATCGTGCCCGGGTCGACCGCCGGGATGGCGTAGCGGCGCTCGAGCCAGCCGGCGATCGCCGCCCGCAGCGGCTCGCTGCCGTGGGTCGTCGGGTAGACCGACAGGCCGGCCATCGCATGCATCAGGGCCTTCTCGATGAAGGCGGGCGTCGGGTGCTTCGGTTCGCCGATACCGAGGCTGATCGGACTGTAGGCGGGGTTCGGGGTCACGCCGCTGAATAACTGGCGCAGCTGTTCGAAGGGGTAGGGGTGGAGCTGGTCGAGATGTGGATTCACGTCGATTACCGTCAATGAGCGGCCTGGGTGCGTTGGCTATTCGGACAATTATAGCCCTTGCCTGCGGATGCGATGGCGAGGACAGCAGTTCGTGAGGGACGGGGCGGATGCTAGACTGCGCCTTGCCCTTGAGCGAAGGAGTTGTTTTTGAGAATGCGTCTTTCTGCCCTGATTTCTTTCCTGAAATTTTTGATTCCCCTGGCCTTTGTATGGCTGCTGCTCGCGTCCATACTGCCGGCTGCGGCAGCCGGTCCCCTGTTCGCGGCCGAGCCCGAGACCGCGGCCGCGCCCACCCAGGCCGACCTGCTCGGCCGCGAAACGCCGCGTTCGGCGGTCTCCGGGCTGATCCGGGCCCTGGCCGAGGGAGACTACGACCGCGCCGCCCAGTACTTCGACCTCCCCGCGAACAGCAGCCGGCAGCGTGCGGCCGCTGCCGCCAGGGCGCGCGAGTTCCAGGCCCTGCTCGACAGCGGCGGCTCGCTGGAACCGTATGCGGCCCTGTCGAACGACGGCCCCGGCAGGATCGGCGACGAGCTGCCCGTGGACCAGGAGCGCATCGGCGAGATCAGGACCAGGGGCAGGACGATCCCGGTCCTGCTCAGCCGCGGCGAAGAAGAGGGCCTGCAGATCTGGCGCATCTCGCGCGAGACCGCGACCGCGATCGCGGCCGTGGCCGAGAAATCGACCGCCGTCACCGATGCCCAGCGTCCGCAATTCACCGTGGCCGGCGCGCCGCTGGAGGACTGGGGCATGCTGGTGGGCCTGGGCGCGCTGGTCTTCGGCGGGCTGTGGCTCGTCGCCACGATCCTGGTCGCCCTGATCCGCCGGCTGGTAGCGGACCCCGCCGCCAACGGCGCCTACCGCTTCTTCGAGGCGGCCTTGCCGCCGCTCAGCCTCCTGGTCGCCGTGTTCGTGTTCTTCGAATGGGCCGAACGGCTGCCGGTCGCGATCGTGGCGCGCCAGACCCTGCTGCGCTACACCGGCATCCTGCTCTTGATCGCTTTCGTCTGGTTCGGCCTGCGCCTGCTCGACGCCGTCGCCCAGCTCGCCATCACGCGCATGCAGCGGCGCGGGCGGCGCCAGGTGGTCTCGGTCATCGTGCTGGCGCGGCGCACCGCCAAGGTGGTGCTGCTGCTGTTCTTCGCCATCGGCCTGCTCGACACCTTCGGCATCGATGTCACGACCGGCATCGCGGCGCTCGGCATCGGCGGTATCGCGCTTGCCCTGGGCGCGCAGAAGACCGTGGAGAACCTGGTCGGCAGCGTCACCGTGATCGCCGACCGGCCGGCCCAGGTGGGCGACTTCGTCAAGGTCGGCGACGTGATCGGCACGGTGGAAGACATCGGGATCCGTTCGACCCGCCTGCGCACCCTGGACCGTACCCTGGTGACCATCCCGAACGGCGATTTTTCGGCGCGCCAGATCGAGAACTACGCCGCGCGCGACCGCTTCCTGTTCAACCCGGTGATCGCGCTCGACCACCGCACCCCCGCCGCCAGGCTGGCGGAAGCGGCCGGCATCGTCCGCCAGGTCCTGCTCGATCACGAAGAGGTCGGCGAAGGATCGCGCGCGCACCTGGGCCGGATCGGCGAGCGCTCCTTCAATATCGAAGTGTTCGCCTACATGGAAGTGCCGGATTTCGAGGCCAGCGTGCGCACGCGCGAAGCGCTGCTGCTGGCGATCGTCGAGCGGCTCGAGGCGGCCGGGATCGCGCTGGGGTTCCAGGCCCAGACGGTGGTGTTCGCGCCGGAGCAGCTGGCGCTGCTACAGCCCGGCGCCGTGGACGAGCCTTGTCCTGACCCTGTCCCGGGGGCGTCGAAGACCTGACGGAACAGGACGGACTATGTCCGTTTTCGCACGGAAGCGGCGACCGGGCGGCGCTATGCTGGTGTCAAGACATCAACAGCATTTCACCGAGCATGAAGACGCCGACCATAGCAGCCCAAGGCCCAGCAGCGCAGGATGCGCCGGCAGGCGCCGACGATGGGCGCCGCGCCGCGCCCCTGTCGCTCGCAGCATGGAAGGAATTCGTCAGCGTGGCCAAGCCCTACTGGCTGGGCGAGAAGCGCAGGCAGGCCTGGACCCTGCTGGCCCTCTTGATCGTGCTGATGCTGGTCGAGACCAAGCTGGCCGTGATGCTCAACGAGCAGGCCGGCGAGATGACCTCCGCGCTGGCGGGCAAGGAAGACGGCCGCTTCTGGACCGCGGTGCGGGCCTGCCTGATGACGCTGGGGTTCGCGGTGCCGGTCTATGCCTTCTACTACTACATGCGCGACCGCTTCGCCAACCAGTGGCGGCGCTGGCTCACCGGGCGCTTCCTGGACGGCTACCTGAAGGGGCGCAAGTACTACCGGCTGGGCGCCGAGGGCGACATCGACAACCCCGACCAGCGCATCAGCGAAGACATCAACAGTTTCACGGGCCGGTCGATCCATTTCCTGCTCATCTTCCTGGGCTCGATCATGCAGCTGGTGGCCTTCAGCACCGTGCTGTGGTCGATCTCGCATCTGCTGGTCGGGGTGCTGGCGGTGTACGCGCTGACCGGCACCGTGGTCGCCCTGTACGTGTTCGGCACCCCGCTGATTCACCTGAATTTCTGGCAGCTGCGGCGCGAGGCGGATTTCCGCTTCAGCCTGATGCGCCTGCGCGAGAACGCCGAGTCGATCGCCTTCTACCGCGGCGAAGCGCAGGAGCGCGCCCATATCGACGGCAAGTTCCAGCAGGTGATCGACAATTTCGCGCGCCTGATCCGCAAGCAGTGTTCGCTCAACCTGTTCCAGCGCACCTTCAGCCAGCTGACCCTGGTGCTGCCCTTCATGATCCTGGCCCATGGCGTGCTGTCGGGCGAGCTGGAAGTGGGGCGGGCGGTGCAGGCGGCCGGCGCCTTCACCGCGGTGCTGGCGGCGGTGGGCGTCATCGTCGACAACTTCGAGAGCCTGAGCCGCTTCGTGGCGGGCATCGGGCGCCTGCAGGCCCTGTCCAGGCTGGTGCTGCCCGAAGCAGGGTCCGGCGCCGCCGCCGGGCAAGCGCGCATCGAGACGCGCCAGAGCCGGCAGCTGGTGCTGGAATCGCTGACGCTGCACCCGCCGCAATCGGAACGGGTGCTCATCAAGGAGCTGTCGCTCGCCTTGAAACCCGGCGACGCGCTGCTCATCACCGGCGAGAGCGGCTGCGGCAAGAGCTCGCTGCTGCGCGCGATCGCCGGCCTGTGGCACGAGGGCAGCGGCACCATCCACCGTCCGGCCCTGGACCGGTTCTTCTTCCTGCCCCAGCAGCCCTACCTGCAGTCGGGCACGCTGCGCAGCCAGCTGCTCTACCCCAGCGCGCATGCCGACCTGAGCGACGCGCAACTGCTGGACATCCTGCGCGAGGTCCAGCTGCCGCGCCTGGCGGAGCGGGTGGGCGGACTGGATGCGGTGCACGACTGGGAAAAGCTGCTGTCGGTCGGCGAACAGCAGCGCCTGGCCTTCGCCCGGGTGCTGGTGCACCGGCCGACGATCGTCATCCTGGACGAGGCGACCAGCGCCCTCGACGCCGCCAACGAGGCCTCGCTGTACGCGCGCCTGCGCGAAAGCGGCGCCACCCTGATCAGCATCGCCCACCGCGCCGCGGTGCTGCGCCACCACACCCATGTGCTGTGCCTGAAGGGGGAGGGAGCCTGGGAAGTGCACGAGGCTGCCGGCTTCCGCTTCGACGGGCCGCCTGCCCAGCCGGCCCAGCCGGCGCCGCAGCTGCGCGAGCTGGCTGCCGCCAAATAGGCCGGCGCGGGCGCCAGCCCGATCATTCTTGTACCTGCGGCGGCGCAGCTGCGCTATCCTGTTGATGTTTGGCAATACCCGTTTGCCATCTCCACGCCGACCCATGCAGACAGGACTTCACGACCCGCTGATCCTCGCCATCGACAACGGCACCCAGAGCGTGCGCGCCCTGCTGTTCGACCTGAAGGGCGACATCGTCGCCAGGGCGCAAGTGCCCTTGCTGGACTACCGCAGCGAGCATCCCGGCTGGGCCGAGCACGACCCCGAGGGGTTCTGGCAGGCGCTGTGCCAGGCTTGTGGCCAGCTCTGGACCCAGCCGGGCGCCGACCGTACCCGCATTGCCGGCGTGGCGGTGACGACGCAGCGCGGCACCGTCATCAACGTCGACCGCGAAGGCGCAGCACTGCGGCCGGCCATCACCTGGCTCGACCAGCGTCGTACCGATGTGGTGCCGCCGGTCGGGCCCCTGTGGCGCACCGCCTTCAGGCTGGCGCGGGTCCACGAGACCATCGATTACCTCCGTGGTGAAGCCGAGATCAACTGGATCCACGCGCACCAGCCAGAGGTCTGGCGGGCGACCCACAAGCTCCTGCTGCTGTCGGGCTACCTGAACTGGCGCCTGTGCGGGCGCTTCGCCGATTCCTCCGGGTCGCAGGTGGCCTACCTGCCGTTCGACTACCGGCGCCGCAGGTGGGCCGGGCGGCGCGACTGGAAATGGCAGGCGCTGGCGGTGGAGCCGCGCATGCTGCCCGAGCTGCAGGAGCCGGGCATGCAATTGGGCAGCATCAGCGCACAGGCGGCGCGGGACACCGGCATCCCTGCGGGCCTGCCGCTGCTGGCGGCGGCCGCCGACAAGGCCTGCGAAGTGATCGGCGCCGGCTGCCGCGCGCCCCACGTCGGCTGCCTGAGCTACGGCACCACGGCCACCATCAACACCACCACCACCCGCTACGTCGAGGTGACGCCCTTCGTGCCGCCGTATCCAGCGGCGATTCCCGGCGCCTATAGCCTAGAGGTGCAAGTGTTCCGCGGCTACTGGATGGTCAACTGGTTCAAGGAGCAGTTCGGCCACCATGAGCAATCGCGCGCGCTGCTGGAGGACGTGGCCCCCGAGCGCCTGTTCGACGAACTGGCCAATGCGGTGCCGCCCGGCTCCATGGGCCTGATGCTGCAGCCCTACTGGACGCCCGGCATCCGGGTACCGGGGCGCGAGGCCAAGGGCGCCATCATCGGTTTCGGCGACGTCCATACCCGTGCCCACGTCTACCGCGCCATCCTGGAAGGGCTGGCGTATGCGCTGCGCGAAGGGAAGGAGCGCATCGAGCGGCGCTCGGGCACCCGCATCACCGAACTGCGCGTGTCGGGCGGCGGCTCGCAGAGCGACGCCGCGATGCAGCTCACCGCCGACATCTTCGGCCTGCCGGTCGCGCGCCCGCACGTGTACGAGACCTCGGGGCTGGGCGCGGCGATCGATGCCGCCGTCGGGCTGGGCCTGTACCCGGACTTCGCGGCGGCGATCCGGGGCATGACGCGGGTGGGCAGGGTGTTCGAGCCAATTGCCGCCAACCAGGCGGTCTACGACCGGCTGTACCGCGAGGTTTACCTGGGGATGTACCGCCGGCTTCAGCCGATGTACCGCGACATCGCGCGCATCACGGGTTATCCGAAGCCTGTCTGAAGCACTGCGCCGGAACGACGGTCTTGACGTTGACGGAAACGTCAATCGGCGCGGCTAGGGAACCATCGCTCGCTGCATGGTTTCCCATGCATACCCGCCTTCCACCGCCCGCACCTGGTTGCGTCCGGCGGCCTTCGCTTCGTACATGGCGCGATCAGCAGTCAGGAACAGCGAGCGGATGTCGTCGAACTGGGTCGGCACGAAGGTGGCCGCGCCGATGCTGACGGTGACGTAGGCGGAAGTGGTCGAGCGCGGGTTCGGCACGAGCAGACGTTCGATGCCTGCGCGGATCGACTCGGCGACGGATACCGCGCCCGGGTGCGCGGTATCCGGCAGGAGCAACACAAATTCCTCGCCGCCGTAGCGTGCCGCCAGATCGGTCGCGCGCAGCGCATGTGCCTCCAGCGTCTTCGCTACCGCCTGCAGGCACTGGTCGCCTGCAGCATGGCCCAACAGGTCATTGAACAGTTTAAAGTGGTCGACGTCCAGCACCAGCAGCGACAGGGGCCGTGCTGTACGGATCGCACGCTGCCATTCCTTGTCGAGGCAGGCGTCGAACTGGCGACGGTTGGCAATCCCGGTGAGCGGGTCAGCCAGCGCTGCGCGCTGCAGGGCGGTCTCGGACTGCTTGTGGTGACTGATATCGTGCAGGAGGGCGACGTACAGCTGTTCGCCCTGCGCCATCGGCGAAAGGTTCAGGTCCATCGGCCGCAGGCTTCCATCGGCCTGCCGCAACAGCACTTCGCGGGTCCCGCGGCAGATCTCCAGGGCCGGATCGCGCGGCAGTGTGTCGCGGCGGTCGAAATAGGCCGCGTAATCGTTTGCCGCAGGCTCGGTCAGCAGTTCGGCCAGGGGCCGGCCGGCCAGTTCTGCCTCCGTGTACCCGAGCACACGCTCGCTCGCCGGATTCGCATACTGGATGCGGCCGTCTGCGCCGACCAGAATCAGGCCCTCGTCCATGCCTTCGACGATCATTCTCAGGCGTCGGGTTTGGCGCTTCTGGTGTTCACTGCTGGACTGGGTCTGCAATTGTGAGCGCACGCGTGCCTTGACTTCCGGCAAACGCACGGGCTTCGAGATATAGTCGACCGCGCCATGGTCGAAGCCGGACACCACGTCGTCCGTCTCGTTGCAGCCACTAACGAAGATGATCGGGATATCGACTGTCTCGGGATGTGCCTTGAGCCGCCGGCATGTTTCGAAGCCGTCCATTCCGGGCATCATCACGTCAAGGAGGATCAGGTCGGGCTGCACCCGCCGGGCCAGGTCGATGGCGCGCGGACCGGAATTGGCAAGGAAGGTGTGGTATCCCTGGCTGCGCAGCATTTCGTTGAGCAGATCGAGACTGTCGGGCACGTCGTCGACGATCAGAATCCTCGTCTGGCGGACTGGCATCGAAAAGGCGGAGCAGGGGGAGTTCATTCAGTTGCAGTGTTGCCGAAAGGTAAGACTGCAACGGATGATACTCTTTTCAGAGTGACTTGTGGGTACAGTGTTGTCTTATATCCACTTGTGTTGAATAAAATGAAAAACCGCCGGTCAGGCCGGCGGTTGGTTACGATGCTGCGGACGGATTACAGCATGTCCTTGATCAGCTTGCCAAGGATGGCAATGCCTTCGCGGATGCGCTCCGGCGGCACGGTCACGAAGGACAGGCGCAGGGTGTTGGTGGCCGGCTCGTTCGCGTAGAACGGCGCGCCCGGCACGAAGGCCACGCGGGCGGCCAGCGACTGGTCGAGCAGTTTCATGGCGTCGATGCTCTGCGGCAGGGTCACCCAGATGAACATGCCGCCTTCCGGGCGGGTCCAGGTCACGCTTGCCGGGAAGTGCTCGGCCATCGCGTCCAGCATCACCTGGCACTGGTCGCCGTACAGCTTGCGGATGGTCGGGATGTGCTGGTCCAGGAAGCCGTCCTTGACCACTTCGTGCACCACCATCTGGGTCAGCTGGGCGGTGTGCAGGTCGGCCGCCTGCTTGGCCAGCTCGAGGCGGCGCACCAGCGGCAGCGGGGCGCAGACGTAGCCCAGGCGGATGCCCGGGGTCAGCACCTTCGAGAAGGAACCCATGTAGATGACGCCGTCCGGGTTCATCGCCACCATCTTCGGCATCGGCTCGCCTTTGTAGCTCAGCGTGCCGTAGGGATCGTCCTCGATCAGCGGCAGGCCGAGGCGGGCGCAGGTTTCCACCAATTCCTGGCGGCGTTCGACCGACAAACTGCGACCGGTCGGGTTCTGGAAGTTCGGCAGGGCGTACAGCAGGCGTGCGCCTTGCGCGATCGCGTCGATCGACGACGGCACCAGGCCGTGTTCGTCGGTGTCGACGGACTTGAATTCGGGACGGTAGACCGAGAAGGCCTGCAGGGCGCCCAGGTAGCTCGGGGTCTCGACCAGCACGCGGCTGCCTTCGTCGATCAGGACCTTGCCCAGCAGGTCGAGCGCCTGCTGCGAGCCCGAGGTCATCAGGATCTGTTCAGGCAGGATGCGGCTGCCTTCCGTGGAGAGCGAATTGGCAATCCATTCCCGCAGCGGGCCGTAGCCATCGGTCGGACCGTACTGCAGCGCGACCTTGCCCGCCTCGGACAGTACCTTGTCGTACGCTTCTTTCATGCGCTCGACCGGGAAGGTGGCTGGCGAAGGCAGGCCGCCCGCGAAGGAGATGATCTCCGGACGCTGGGTGATCTTCAGGATTTCGCGGATGAACGAGCTTTGCAGCTGCTGCGCGCGTTCCGAAAACTGCCACTGGATGGGGTTTGGATTCTCGATTTTCATGCTGTTCTCACAGGACTCTCAGGAAGGGACCGCACGGGTAGTGCCGGACCATTATAAGGCACGCGGGTAGGCGGCCTCGGGATGGACCGGGCCGGGTAGGCCCAGCCCGCGATCGGTACTAATTAAACAATTGCAATGTTGCCTAAACAAATGTTTAGGCAACAAGGATCAGGCAACTTCAGCGATCAGCTCGATCTCGACGCAGGTGCCGCGCGGCAGCGAGGCGACGCCGAAGGCCGAACGGGCGTGCTTGCCGGCTTCGCCGAAGACTTCGCCGATCAGTTCCGAGCAGCCGTTGGTGACCAGGTGCTGCTCATTGTATTCCGGGGTCGAGGCAACCAGGCTCATCACCTTGACGATGCGCTTGACGCGGTTCAGGTCGCCGCCGACGGCTTCCTGCAGGGTGCCGATCAGGTCGATGGCGACCGAACGCGCAGCAACCTGGCCGTCGGCGGTGGTCTTGTCGCGGCCCAGGATGCCCGCGTTCGGCGAGCCGTCGGCGTTCTTGGCGATGTGGCCCGAGATGAACACGAGGTTGCCGGTCTGCACGTACATGACGTAGGCGGCGGCCGGGGTGGCCGGCGCGGCCAGGGTGATGTTCAGTTCTTTGAGTTTATCGTAGACGGACATGGTTTTTGTGACGTTGCAGTGAAAGAAGCCGATATTGTACGTCCACCCGGCGCCCGCAAGCATGTTTTACTGCTGGCGCACCGCCATCCGGCGTCCCGCGAACACGACGGCGGCAACCGCCAGCGCGAAGGCGCAGTTGGCCAGGGTCAGCGCCTCGCCCAGCAGCAGGGCGGCGCCCACCAGGCTCATGAAGGGCTGCAGCAGCTGCACCTGGCCCACCCGCGCCACCCTGCCCAGCGCCAGGCCGCGGTACCAGAAGAAGAAACCGATGAACATCGAGATCGCGGTGACGTAGGCAAAGCCGAGCCAGGACGCCATTCCCACGCCGCCCAGCGCGGGAATCCCATGCCACAGCAGCACCGGGAGCAGGACCGGCGCCGCCAGCACCAGCGCCCAGCAGATGGTTTCCGGCCCGCCCAGGCTGCGTGCCAGGCGGCCGCCTTCGGCATAGCCGACCGCCGCCGCGGCCACGGCGCCGAACACCAGCAGGTCGGCCGGATGCAGGCTGCCGCCGCCCTGGGCCAGGGCGAAGCCCACCACCAGGCCGGAACCGAGCAGGGACATGCCCCAGAAGCCGCTCGATGGCCGCTCATGGCCGCGCAGGGCGGCGTACAGCGCCGTCACCAGAGGCAGCACGCCTACCAAGAGGGCGCCGTGCGAGGCAGGCAGGCTGCGCAGGGCGATCGAGGTCAGGAGCGGGAAGCCGACGATGCAGCCGCCTGCCACCAGCGCCAGGGGCAGCAGGGCGGCGCGCGGCGGTAGCGGGGCGCGGCGCCAGAGCAGCCATCCCGCCGCCAGCAGGGCGGCGCCGAGGGCGCGGCCGAGCGCGACGAACACGGGATCGAGCTGCGCGACCGCCATGCGGGTGAAGGGCATGGTCAGGCTGAACATCGCGACGCCGAGCAGGCCGAGCAGCATGCCCCGGTTCTGATCGAGGGCATCCGTGCTGCGGATGGCAGTGGCGGAGGGACAGGCGGCGGTAGGCATGGGACTCCTTCGAAAGATACTTGCGGCGAGGCTGAAGACAGGTCTATGCTAGCGCGATGGGCCAATACAGTCCCAGTACACTTTACTACTTAATTTCTTCACTGTGATGGTGAAATGACCAATACGCCCGTCTTGAGCCTGGCGCGCGATTCCGGCGAGCCGCTGGCCGACCAGATCGTCCGCGCCGTAGCCAGCTGCATCGACGAGCGCCTGCTGCGCCCCGGCGCGCGCATGCCCTCGATCCGCCAGTTCGCAGCAAGCCATGGCGTGTCGCCCTTCACCGTGGTGGCCAGCTATGACCGGCTGGTGGCCCAGGGCTACCTGGATTCGCGCCGCGGCGCCGGGTTTTTCGTCCGCGGGCGGGCGCCGGCACCGACCGGCCCGGGCGACAGGGCGGCGGGGGCGGCAGGGAGCGTCGGCGCCAATCTCGACGTCGCCTGGCTGATCCGCAATATGTTCCGGCAGTCCCCGCTGCAGCATTCGCCCGGCGCGGGCGTGCTGCCGGCCGACTGGCTCGACGGTCCGGCCGTGGCCAAGGGCCTGGCAAGTTTGAGCCGGCAGAACAGCGCCGCCTTCCTCGGCTATGGCGCGCCGCAGGGCTTCCTGCCGCTGCGTCAGCAGCTGCAGCGCAAGCTGGCCGAGTTCGAGATCGGTGCGCCGCCGCAACAGATCGTCATGACCCTGGGCGTGAGCCAGGCGCTCGACCTGGTGGCGCGCGAGTTCTGCCGGCCGGGCGACACCATTTTTGTCGACGATCCGGCCTGGTTCCTGATGTTCGGATCGTTCGCCGCCATGGGACTGAACGTGGTTGGCGTGCGCCGCCTTGGCGACGGTCCCGACCTGGAGCAGCTGGCCGAGCTGGCGGCCCGCTACCAGCCTAGCTTGTACGTGATCAACTCGGTGCTGCACAACCCGACCTCGACCTCGCTGTCGGCCTCGAAAGCCTTCCAGGTCCTGCGCCTGGCCGAGCAGCATGGTTTTACGGTGGTGGAGGACGACATCTACGCCGATCTCCATCCCGGAAATGCGACGCGCCTGGCGGCGCTCGACGGCTTGCGCCAGGTGATCTACCTGGGCGGCTTTTCGAAATCGATGGCGCCCAACCTGCGGGTCGGCTTCATCGCGGCCTCACCCGAGCGGGCGCAGCGCCTGGCCGACCGCAAGATGCTGGCCACGCTCACCACCAGCGACATTGGCGAGCGCGTGGTCTACAAGATCCTGTCCGATGGACTCTACCGCAAGCACCTGGACCGGGTGCGCAGCCGCCTGGACGCGGTACGGCCGAAGGCATTGCGCCAGATCGAGGCGCTCGGCCTGCGCCCCGAGCCGGCGCCAGCCAGCGGCATGTTCGTGTGGGTCGACGCCGGCCGCGACACCAACGAACTGGCCGCGCGCGCCATGAGGGAAGACCTGTTGCTGGCGCCGGGCAGCCTGTTCTCGCCAAGCCAGCTGCCCTCGACCCGCATGCGCCTGAACGTGGCCGCGCTGCAGGACCCGGCGACCTTCCGCTTTCTAGAGCGTACGCTGGCCGGCTAGGACAATCGGACTCGATCCGATGCCGAGGTACTGGTTTGGTAGGGTGTTCGGCTCTGCCGAACGCGCGTTCGACTCACGGATGCGCTGTAGCAGCGCATGCCGGAGCTGGACGCGCGGTCGGCGAAGCCGACCACCCTACCGACTGCTCAAGCGTCCGCGGAAACGGGCGGCACCTGCCTGGCCATCTCGGCCGCGATTTCCTGCGGCGTCATGTCGCGCAGGTGGGTGGCGATCGCCCAGCGGTGGCCGAAGGGATCGACCAGCTGGCCGTAGCGGTCGCCCCAGAAGGCATCGCCCAGCGGCATGATGGGCTGGCCGCCGGCGGCCAGCGCGCGTTCCCAGACCGCGTCGGCATCGGGCACGTACAGGTGGATGGAGACCGCCGACCCCGGCGCGGGCATCTGCCCGCTGCTGCAGAATTCGGGGAATTCATCGCACAGCATGAGGATCGAATCGCCGATGCGGATGCTGGCGTGCAGCAGCCTGCCGCCGGGCCCCGGCATGCGATCGAGTTCGACGGCGCCGAAGGCTTGCTGGTAGAACGCGATGGCGTCGACCGCGCCCTTGCAGACCAGGTGCGGGGTGATGCTGTGGAAACCTTCGGGAATCGGACGTGTTGCTTGTGACATGATGTGGACCTCCTGTTCTGGTTGTGGGGTGCTACTGCCACTACGACGAACAGGAAGGTCCGGATTCGACATGCGCCGCCAGATTTATTTTTTTCCGAGTTCCACCCAGCGCGAACCCGCGTCGTGGCTGGCCAGCACGGCGTCGATGAAGCGCAGGCCGGCCACGCCGTCCTCGACCGTGGGCAGGCTGGCGCTCGCCTCCGGCAATGGCTGGCCGGCCTCGACCGCATGGATCTGCGCCGCCGCGTCCCGGTACAGCTGCGCGAACGCCTCCAGGTAGCCTTCCGGATGGCCGCAGGGAACACGGGTGGCATGCCCGGCAGCGACGCCGCCCACGCGGCCGCGCGTGAGCCGCTGCGCACAGCCGCCCTGGGGCGTGAGAATGAGCTCGTTCGGGTTTTCCTGGTCGAAAGCGAGGCTGGCCTTGCTGCCGAACACCCGCAGCTTCAGCGCGTTCTCGCAGCCGGTCGCCATCTGGCTCGACCACAGCATGCCGCGCGCGCCGTTCGGGTAGCGCAGCATCACCTGCACGTGGTCGTCCAGGATGCGCTCCGGCGTGAACGAGTGCAGCTCGGCCAGCAGTTCGCTCGGCTGGATGCCGGTAACAAAAGCCGCGAGGTGGAAGGCATGGGTGCCGATGTCGCCGGTGCAGCCGGTCGGGCCGGCGCGGCGCGGATCGTTGTGCCAGTTGGTGGCCTGGAATTCCGGCGACTGGTTGGCGGCTTCGGCCATCCAGTCCTGGGCGTATTCGACGTGCACCAGGCGCACGTCGCCGATCGCGCCCGAGGCGACCAGTTCGCGCGCATGGCGCACCATCGGGTAGCCGCTGTAGGTGTGGGTGAGGGCGAACACGCGCCCCTTCGCCTGCGCCAGCGCGGCCAATTCGCGGCCTTCGTCTAGCGAAATGGCCAGCGGCTTGTCGCAGATAACGTGGATGTCCGCTTCCAGGAAGCTTCTCGCCACCGGGGCGTGCAGGTGGTTGGGGGTAACGATCGCCACCACGTCGATGCCGTCCGGGCGCTGGCTTTCCAGCCGCGCCATCTCGCGGTAGTCGCTGTAGCTGCGCGCCGGGTCGAGCCGGATCGCCGCGCCGCTGCGCAAGGCGCGCTCGGCGTCGCTGGAGAGGGCGCCGGCCACGATCTCGTAGCAGTCGTCCAGGCGCGCCGCGATGCGGTGCACGGCGCCGATGAAGGCGCCGTCGCCGCCACCCACCATCCCCAGGCGCAACCGGCGCGGGGGCAGGCCGTCCTGCTTGTCCGTTTCATTGCGTCCGATCGCACTCATGCTTCGATCCCCATCAGCTGGCGCAGGGCGGCGCGGTTGGCGCCGCCACCTGCGAAATCGTCGAACGCCCGTTCGGCCACCCGGATGATGTGGCGGCGGATGAAATCGGCGCCTTCGCGCGCGCCGTCTTCCGGATGCTTGAGGCAGCACTCCCATTCGAGCACCGCCCAGCCGGCAAAGTCGTACTGCGCCAGCTTCGAGAAGATGGCGGAAAAGTCGATCTGGCCGTCGCCGAGCGAGCGGAAGCGCCCGGCGCGTTCCTGCCAACCGGTATAGCCGCCGTAGACGCCCTGGCGCCCGTTCGGGCGGAACTCGGCGTCCTTGACGTGGAAGGCCTTGATGCGCTCGTGGTAGATGTCGATGAAGGACAGGTAATCGAGCTGCTGCAGCACGAAGTGGCTCGGGTCGTACAGGATGTTGGCGCGGCGGTGGCCGCCAACGCCCTCGAGGAAGCGCTCGAACGTCACGCCGTCGTGCAGGTCTTCGCCCGGATGCAGTTCGTAGCAGACGTCCACGCCGGCCTCCTCGAACGCGTCCAGGATCGGCAGCCAGCGCCGAGCCAGTTCGCCGAAGGCTTCCTCGACCAGGCCGGCGGGCCGCTGCGGCCACGGATACAGGTAGGGCCAGGCAAGCGCGCCCGAGAAGCTCGCGTGCGTGTTCAAGCCGAGGCGGCGCGAGGCGCGCGCCGCGTTCTTCATCTGGCCGACCGCCCACTCCTGGCGCGCCCGCGGGTTGCCGCGCACCTGCGGCGCGGCAAAGCCGTCGAACAGGGCGTCGTAGGCCGGGTGCACGGCCACCAGCTGGCCCTGCAGGTGGGTCGACAGCTCGGTGATCGCCAGGCCGTGCGCGGCCAGCACGCCCTTGATTTCGTCGCAGTAGTCCTGGCTCTCGGCGGCGATGTCGAGGTCGAACAGGCGCTTGTCGGTCGGCAGCTGGATGCCCTCGTAGCCCAGGCCGCCGGCCCAGGCGGCCAGGTTGGCCAGGGTGTCGAAGGGCGCCTGGTCGCCCATGAATTGGGCGAGGAAGATCGCCGGTCCCTTGATGGTTTTCATGCTGGTGGCCTGTCGTATCAGTAAGGCGAATCGGGGAAATAGAACTGCTTGGCGTTCTCGCGCGTGATCAGGACCGACGGAATGATCGTCCTGCTCGGCAGTGCCTGGCCCTTCAGGCGCGCGTTGGCGGTCATCTTGATGGCGTCGTAGATGAACTTGGGCGAATAGGACACGTCGGCCTGCACCAGCTTGTCGCCATCCATCACCTTCTTGACCGCGAACTTGGCGCCGGCGCCGCCGAACACCTCCTTGATGTCGCTGCGCTTGGCCTGCTCGATGGCCTTGATGACGCCGATCGCCATGTCGTCGTCGGAGGCCCACACGGCGTCGATCTGCTTGAAGCGGGTCAGGTAGTCCTGCATGACCTTGAAGGCGTCGTCGCGGTTCCAGTTGCCGTACTTGGCATCGAGTACCTTGATGCCCGGGTGCTTCCCGATCTCGGCCTGGAAGGCCTTGACGCGCTCGTTGTCGATGGTACTCGGCATGCCGCGCAGGACCACGATATTGCCCTTGCCGTTCATACGCTTGGCCAGGTACTCGGCCGGCAGCCTGCCGAAGGCCGTGTTGTCGCCGGCGACATAGGCATGCTGGGCCGCCGGGTTGGTCAGGCCGCGGTCGACCACGGTCACGTAGACGCCCTTGTTCTTGACCTGGGCCACCGGCTGGGTCAGCGAGGCCGATTCCAGCGGCAGGATCACCAGCGCGTTCATCTTGTTCACCACCAGCAGGTCCTGCACCTGGTTGGCCTGCTCGGGCGTGCTGCCGGCGGTCTTGACGATGATCTTCAAGCCAGGATTGGCCGCTTCCAGCTCGCGCTTGGCCTGGTTGGCCCACCAGACGATGCCGCCGGTGAAGCCATGGGTGGCGGTGGGGATGGCCACGCCGATGGTGAGCTTGTCGGCGGCGAACGCCTGGCCCGTGCCGAGCGCCAGCAGGCAGGCCGCGGCCAGTTTGCCGAATTGTCGTTTGGATGGACGCATGGAGATTCCTTTGTTAATGGATGAACGGTTCAGCGGCGGCCGCGCTGCAAATAAGCCACGGCGATGATCACCAAGCCCTGCACGGCAGGGTTCAGGTGCACGCTGATGATGCTGGTGAGGTTCAGGATGTTGCCGATCACGGACAGCAGGATGGCGCCGATCACGGTGCCCATGACCCGGCCCGAGCCGCCCCTGAGCGAGGTGCCGCCCACGACCACCGCGGCGATGGCCTCCAGCTCCCACAGGATGCCGGTGGTGGGCGTGGCCGAACCCAGGCGCGGCACGTACAGGATGGTGGCGATCGCCACGCACACGCCCAGCAGCAGGTAGGTCAGCACCTTGACCCGGTCGACGCGGATCGCGGCGTAGCGCGCCACCTGTTCGCTGGAACCGATCGCCTGCACGTGCTGGCCGTAGGCGGTGCGGTTCAGGATCAGGGCGCCCAGCAGGGCCACCAGGGCGAACACCCATACCGGCACCGGCACGCCCAGCAGGCTGTGGTAGTACACCGGGCTGTAGGTCTCGGACAAGGTGAAATCGAGCGTCAGGGCGCCGCCGTCCGACAGCCAGGTCAGCACGGCGCGGAACACGCCGAGGGTGCCGAGCGTGACGATGAAGGCTTCGATGCGGCCGCGTGCGATCAGGAATCCGTGCAGGATGCCGAATACCGCGCCGAAGGCGAGCGCCAGCCCGATGCCGAGCAGGACGATGGTGACGGCGCCGGGCGGATTCGCGCCGCTTGCCAGCGCGTTCATCGCCACGATCATGACGCCCGCGATCAGCGCCGCCATCGAGCCGACCGAGAGGTCGATGCCGCCGGAGACGACCACGAAGGTCATGCCGACCGCGATGATGCCGATGAAGGCGGTGCGGGTCAGCACGTTCATCAGGTTGTCGAAGGTGGCGAAATCGGGATTGAGCAGGCCGCCCGCGATGCAGAGCAGGATCAGGGCCAGCGCCGGGCCGAGGCCCTTCAGGCGCGGCAGGGCAGGCAGGAAGGAGGGCCTAGTGGCGGGTGTGTTGGGTGTCGGTTGCATGGGAAATGATGTTTTCTTCACTGAGTTGGTCGGGGCCGAGCACGGCCTGCAGGCGCCCGCCGTGCAGCACCGCCACCCGGTGCGACAGGCCGATCAGCTCGATCAGTTCGGACGAGATGATGATCACCGCGCGGCCCTCGCTGGCCAGGCGGTGGACCAGCGCATAGATGTCGCGCTTGGCGCCCACGTCCACGCCGCGGGTAGGCTCGTCGAGCACGATCACGCGCGGGTTCGAATGCAGGTACTTGGCCAGCGCCAGCTTCTGCTGGTTGCCGCCCGAGAGCGAGCGCGCCACGCAGTCCGGGTCGCGCAGGCGGATGCCGAAGTCCGCGATGGCGCGCTCGAGCGCCGCGCGGCCGGCCTTCAGGTCGACCCAGGGCCTGGCGTCGCGCTCCAGCGTCATCATGGTGAGGTTCTCGCGCAGGCCGAGGTCGAGGTGTAGCCCCTTGCCCTTGCGGTCTTCGCTCAGGTAGGTCAGGCCATGCCGCATGGCCTCGCGCGGGCTGCGGATGTCGACCTGCTGTCCCCCGATCTCGATGCTGCCGCTCTGGCGCGGGCGCAGGCCGAGGATGGCTTCGAAGGCTTCGGTGCGGCCGGCGCCGACCAGGCCGGCAAAGCCCAGGATCTCGCCGGCGCGCACCTCGAAGCCCAGGTTGTGTACCCAGCCCGGCACCGCCAGGTTCGATACCCGCAGCAGTACCGGCGCGTCGTCGAGCGCAGGCTGCTTGGGCGGGAACATGTCCGACACGTCGCGTCCGACCATCAGGTTGGCCATTTGCCGGCGGTTCACGTCGCCGGTAGAGGCGCGCGTGACGAACTTCCCGTCGCGCATGACGACCACCTCGTCGGTGTGCGCTTCCATCTCGTCGAGCTTGTGCGAGATGTAGACGATGGTAACGCCCTCCGCCTTCAGGCGTGCCATCAGGGCGAACAGCTTCTTCGTCTCGCCCGCCGACAGACTGGCGGTGGGCTCGTCCATGATCAGGAGGCGCGCCTTGCGCGACAGGGCCTTGGCGATCTCCACCAGCTGTTTTTCGGCGACGATCAGCTCGGACACGCGGGTGTCCGGGTCGCGGTCCAGGCCGACCTGCTCGAGGCAGGCGGCAGCGTCGACCTCCATGGCGCGCCGGTCGAGCAGGCCGTTGCGGGTCTTCTCATGGCCCAGGAAGATGTTCTGGGCGATCGTGAGGTGCTCGGCCAGGTTGAATTCCTGGTGGATCAGGGCGATGCCCAGCTCCTCGGCGTCGCGCGCGCTGTCGAACTGGCGCTCGACGCCGTCGACCAGCAGTTGGCCGCTGGTAGGACGTTCGTAGCCGGCCAGGATCTTCATCAGGGTCGACTTGCCGGCGCCGTTTTCCCCCAGCAGGCCGACCACGCGCCCCGCTTCGAGCGCGAAGTCGACGCCGTGCAGGACGCGTACCGGCCCGAATTCCTTGACGATGTGGCTGAAACGGACGGACAGGCTCATTTGGCCGGCATCTTCGCGAGCACGGCCTTCAATCCTTTCAGGGAGGCGGCCACCGTGTCGAGCTGGCCTATGCCGTTCGGGTATTCCTCCTGCTCGACGATGATCCAGTCTGTCCCGCCGACCTCGCGCAGGGCGCGCGTCAGGGCCGCCCAGTCGGTCCTGTCCTGGCCGATGATCGGCGTGCCGGTCGTTCCGGGCGCGAACTTGGCCTTGTAGTGGGTGCTCACGGTGCGGCCCGGGTACTTGTAGACGTAGGCCACCGGGTCCTTGCCGGCGTGCGTGGTCCAGCCCACGTCCTGCTGCATGATCGACGCCTTCGGCGTGTTCCGGGCGATCACGTCCCAGGGCGTGCTGCCGACCTCACCCGCCATTTCCTGGGCGTGGTTGTGGTAGCCGATGCGCATGCCCTTGGGCGCCAGCTTGCTGGACAGGGCGCTGAGTTCCTTGCTCATCGCGGTGCTGCCCTCGACGCTGGCGCCGCGCGCATCCATCGGGATCACCAGGTTGGCGCAGCCGAGCGTCTTGTAGAAGGCGGTGGTGGCGTCGAAGCGCGCGTCGGCCAGCTGGTCGAAGCCCACATGGGCGCCGGCGCACTGCAGCTTGTTCTTGTCCAGGAAGGCTTTCAGGCCGGCCGGGTTCGACTTGTAGGGACCGAATTCGCCGGCGAACTCCACGCCCTGGAAGCCGAGCCTGGCGATTTTCGTGAGCGTGCCTTCGAAGTCCTGCTTGATCTCGTCCTTGACTGACCACAGTTGCACGCCGATGCGGGGAGAAGTTTCGGCGGCCACGGTGTGGGAGGCGGCGCCGAGGGCAGCGGCCAACACGGCGTACAACACGGTTTGCTTGTTCATTCTGTCTCCGTTCTTGTCAGATTTTTCCGGCTTTCAGCTGGTCCACCGCATAGGCGCAGGCGCGCGCGGTCAGCGCCATGAAGGTCAGCGAAGGGTTCTGCCAGGCGCTGGACGCCAGCGAGGAACCGTCGGTGACGAACAAATTTGGCACGTCATGGGCCTGGTTGAAGCCGTTGAGCACCGAGGTCTTCGGGTCGCGGCCCATGCGCGCCGTGCCCACCTCGTGGATCGCCAGGCCGGGCGGGTATTCGGCTTCCGTCAGCATGCGCTTCTTCACGTCCTTGACGCCGAGGTCCTCGAGGATGTTGGCGGCGGTATCGGCCATGTCCTCGCGCATCTTGCGGTCGTTCTCGCCGTGGGTGATGTCGATGTGCAGCAGCGGGATGCCCCATTTGTCCTTCTTGGTCGGGTGCAGGCTGACCATGTTCTCGAAGCGCGGCAGCATCTCGCCCTGGCCCCCCAGGCTGAAGTGCCAGGGGCCGGGTTTTCTCAGCATGGCCTTGAAGTCCTTGCCGAAGCCTGGCTTCCAGGCCGCCGATTGCCAGCCGTCGCGCGCGGCGCCGCCCGCCAGCGCATAGCCGCGCACAAAAGAAGGGTGCTGGTCGACCACGTTGCGAAAACGCGGGATGTAGGGGGCCGTGGGACGGCGGCCGCGGTAGTAGTCGTTCTCGAAACCCTCGACCCGGCCGCTGGCGCCGGCGGCCCACAGGTGGTCCATCAGGTAGTGGCCGAGCACGCCGGACGAGTTGGCCAGCCCGGTGGGGAAGGCGTTTGAAGTCGAGTTCAGCAGGATCGCGGTGGAGGCCAGCGTCGAGGCGCACAGGATGACCACCTTGGCGTGGAATTCGCGCGTCTCCATGGTTTCGGCATCGATCACCCGCACCCCGGTGGCGCGGTTGGTCCTGGCGTCGTAGATCACGCTGTGCACGATGGCATTGGTGGCGACGCGCAGGCGGCCGGTCTTGAGCGCCGCCGGCAGGGTCGAGCTCTGGGTCGAGAAGTAGGCCCCGAAGGAGCAGCCGCGGTGGCACTGGCTGCGCGCCTGACAGGGGGCGCGGCCCTGGGCCAGGTGCTCGTCGCTGGCCTTGTTCAGGTTCGCGGTGCGGCCGATGATCATGCGCGCCGGCGCATACATGGCGTCGAACTTCTTTTTCAGCGCCGCTTCGACCGTGTTGAACTCGAAAGGCGGCAGGAATTCGCCGTCCGGCAGCACCGCCAGGCCTTCCTTGCTGCCGCTGATGCCCACGAAGCGCTCGACGTGGCTGTACCAGGGCGCCAGGTCGGCGTAGCGGATCGGCCAGTCGGTGCCGTGGCCGTCCTTCAGGTTGGCGCCGAAGTCCAGGTCGCTCCAGCGGTAGGACTGGCGCGCCCACATCAGCGACTTGCCGCCCAGCTGGTTGCCGCGGATCCAGCTGAACGGACGGCCCGCGGGTGTCGAATACGGCATGTCGCGGTCGTTGTTGAAGAACTGCTTGGTGTGCTCATCAAAAGCGTAGCACTGTTTCTGGACCGGGTACTGCTCGTCGGCCACCGTGGCGTCGACCCGGCCGCGGTTGGGCATGGTCCACGGGTCCTTGTTTTCGCCGATGTAATCGATGCCATGCTCGACCGGACGGCCGCGCTCGACCATCAGGGTCTTAAGTCCGCGTTCGGTCAATTCCTTGGCGGCCCAGCCGCCGGTGATGCCCGAGCCGACGACGATCGCGTCGAACTGTTCCGGGCTGCTTTTGATATAGAAGGAGGAGACGGGTTCCATGGGGCCTGGTGTCGGGTTTATTGGATCGCCCAGCCGCGGCTGGAACGGGTGAGCTTGTAGTTGCCCTGGAAGCCGCCCGGGATGGGCAGGTAGGCCAGTTCGCGCGTGGCGCCGGCTTCCGAGGTGTAGTAGGCAAAAGCGACGTAGCCCTTCAGCTGGCGGAAGAAGCCCTGGTCTTCGCCCTCGAAGGGCGCGCTGCCGGCGTCGAGCGCGCGCAGCAGCGCGACCTGGCGCGCCGCCGGCAGCGCCGTGAAACGCTTGCCGCCCTGCGCCTGCGCCACCGCCTCGATGCGGGCCAGCCCGGCCTTGAAGCGCGCCTGCTCGGGCGCAAGGGCGCACACCTTGAGCAGGTGGTCGATGGTGCGGTGCGTGCCGACCGCCAGGGCGCCCGGGGTGTCGGTCCTGGGGATGATCAGCTCGGCCAGCACGCCGGTCAGCAGCAGCTCGTCGCGCGTGAGCAGCACCGGCTCGTAGGCGGCGCCCTTGCCGGCTGCCGCCACGGCGGCGAGCACCTCGCCGCTGGACGGGAGGGCGGACAAGCCGGTGACGCCGCACAGGGCGCCCAGGCGCAGCAGGGCCGAGCGCCTTTGCCGGGCGCGAGGATCAAGAGGCTTCAACATGGTTTCCTTTTCGGTGAAAAGATGGGGCATTCCCGGCCCGTCCAGCCGCCAGCGCCAGCTGGTACTGCTTGGGCGTGATCCCGACGATGCTGCGGAATTGCTTGGTGAAGTAGCTCTGCCCGCCGAAGCCGGTCGCCAGCGCGACCCGGGCGATGCTGTTGGCGCCGGGGAGCAGGCGGCAGGCTTCGTGGACCTTCATGTGCAGCACGTACTGCTTGGGCGTGAGCGAGAAGTGCTCCTTGAACTTGCGCTCGAAGGTCGACAGCGACATGCAGGACAGCTTGGCGAGGTGGTCGATGCTGATGTTTTCGTTCAGGTGTTCCTGCACGTACTCGATGCAGGCCTTGAATTCGTGGAAGGGCGCGATCGCGTCCTGCGAGCGGCGGGCGTCGCGCGAAAAGCCTTCGATCCCGACGATCGCCCCCTCGCGGTTGCGGATCGGGGCCTTGGTCGTGAACAGCCAGGTCAGTTCGCCGTTGCCGCCGTCGATCACCTCCAGCTTGTTCTTGACGGTGACGCCGGTCTCCATCACGGCCAGGTCGTCGGCGCGGATGCGGTCGGCGATGTCGCGCCGGAAGAAGTCGTGGTCGGTCTTGCCGAGGATGTCCTTGACGTCCGCCAGCGCATGCTGTTCCTGCAGCAGGCGGTTGCCCCAGACGAACTGGCCGGCCCGGTTCTTGGCGAAGTAATAGGTATCGGAGAGCGTATCGAACAGGGTGCTTGGGGTCGAGATGCCGTGCGCGGCGAAGAAACCGGCGCATTCTTCCCGTGCCGCAGAGGCGCAGGGCCTGGCCACGGAGGCGGGACGCCGGGTGCGCTGGCGCTCCTTGCGCTCGCCGGGCTCGCTGCCCGAGCCCATGGCAATGACCATGCCCATGCCAACGACAATTGTGCTCATCCTGCCTGTCTCCGCTTTTGTGATCAGCCATGTGCGCGCTAACACCATCGGCACGCCTGGCTGCTTATATGGGAAATACTAGCATTCGGAAATGTTTAAGAGTGTCAATAAATCGGAAAAATTTATAAGGAATTCGGCAAGATGGGTTTGTGTGGTAGCGCTAACACACATGGCCATGCTAGATTCACTTCGCCCGTACGGACGGGCTGCCCGCGGCGCCGCAAGGCTTGTTCAGGCCAGGCGCATATTTATAAGAGAAGGAGACTGTCGATGACCCGCTATTCACTTGCCAGAGCCGGCCTGCTGGCCGCCGCCCTGGCCCTGTGCGCGCCGCTGCAGGCGGCCGAGGCCGGATGGACCTCGCTGTTCAACGGCCGCGACCTGTCCGGGTGGACGACCTGGATCAGCATGCAGCCGACTTCCCCGAACATGAAGGCACCCACCTCGAGTCGCGGCCTCAACAAGGATCCGCGCAAGGTGTTCTCGGTGGTGGACGGCATGCTGCGCGTGTCGGGCGAGGAGTGGGGCGCCATCAGCACGCTCGGAGAATACGAGAACTTCCACCTCAAGCTCGAGTTCAAGTGGGGCAGCAAGAAGTGGGCGCCACGCCTCGACCTGCCGCGCGACAGCGGGCTGCTGTACTACGCGGTCGGGCCGGAAGGCGCCGAGAGCGGGCACTGGATGCGCAGCCACGAAGCGCAGATCCAGGAGGGCGATACCGGCGACTACCACAGCCTGGACGGCGTGACGGTCGATGCCCACGTGGGCGACGCCAACGAGGGCGACTGGAAGTTCTACCGCTACGAGCCCTCGCTGCCGCTGCGCACCGGCCTGAAGGCGCGCATCCTCAAGAAGGGCAACCCCGAGAAGCCGACCGGGGAGTGGAACACGCTGGAAGTGATCGCCGACGGCAAGACCCTGGTCCACATCGTCAACGGCGTCGAAGTGCTGCGCGCCGAGAATCCGCGCCAGGACGTGGCCGGCAAGATGTTGCCGCACACGCGCGGGAAGTTTTCGCTGCAGTCGGAAGGCGCGGAGACCTTCTACCGCAACATCCAGGTCAGGCCGCTATAAGAACCTATCCCAGTAGGGAATAAGCCGCGCGGGCGGGTAGGTTAAAATAATTGCAACATTGCTGCAATGGCGGGGCCTTGAAATCCTTGTTGGTGTCCTTATATTGCAGCAGTCCGTTTGTTTTTAACCCTTTATTAGACCCACCCACGAGGAACAAGATGGCAGTTGCCGAAAAAGAAACCCTTGGCTTCCAGGCAGAAGTAAAACAGCTGTTGCAGCTCATGATTCACTCCTTGTACTCGAACAAGGAGATCTTCCTGCGCGAACTGATCTCGAACGCGTCCGACGCGGCCGACAAGCTGCGCTTCGAGGCGATCAACAACGACGCCCTGTACGGCAACGACCACGAGCTGAAAATCAAGGTCAGCTTCGACAAGGACGCGCGCACCATCACGATTTCGGACAACGGCATCGGCATGAGCCGTGACGAAGTCATCTCGCACCTGGGCACCATCGCCAAGTCGGGCACCAAGGAATTCTTCAGCAAGCTGTCGGGCGACCAGCAGCAGGACGCGGCCCTGATCGGCCAGTTCGGCGTCGGCTTCTACTCGGCCTTCATCGTTGCCGACCGCGTCATCGTCAACACCCGCCGCGCCGGCGCCTTTGCTTCGGACGGCGTGCGCTGGGAGTCGACCGGCGAGGGCGACTACAGCGTCGAGCAGATCGAGAAGCCGGGCCGCGGCACCGACGTGATCCTGCACCTGCGCGCCGGCGAGGAAGAGCTGCTCTCCGCTTGGCAGCTGAAGTCGATCATCCGCAAGTACTCGGACCATATCTCGCTGCCGATCGTGATGCAGAAGGAAGAGTGGGACGAGGAGAAGAAGCAGACCGTCCTCAAGGACGAATTCGAGACCGTCAACCAGGCCAGCGCGCTGTGGGCGCGCTCGAAGAGCGACATTACCGAAGAACAGTACAACGAGTTCTACAAGCACGTCTCGCACGACTTCCAGGACCCGCTGGCCTACACCCATAACCGCGTCGAAGGCCGTAGCGAGTACACCCAGCTGCTGTACGTCCCGGGCCATGCCCCATTCGACCTGTGGGACCGCAACAAGCGTGCCGGCATCAAGCTGTACGTCAAGCGCGTGTTCATCATGGACGACGCCGAGCAGCTGATGCCGACCTACCTGCGCTTCATCAAGGGCGTGATCGATTCAAGCGACCTGCCGCTGAACGTCTCGCGCGAGATCCTGCAGGAATCGCGCGACGTGAAGGTGATCCGCGAAGGCTCGACCAAGCGCGTGCTGGGCATGCTGGAAGAGATGGCGAATTCGGAAGAGCAGGCCGGCAAGGATAAATACGCCACCTTCTGGAAGGAATTCGGCCAGGTGCTCAAGGAAGGCATCGGCGAGGACGCGACCAACAAGGACCGCATCGCCAAGCTGCTGCGCTTCGCCTCCACCGCCGGCGAGTCGGACGCGCAGGACGTCTCGTTCGCCGACTACGTCAAGCGCATGAAGGAAGGCCAGGACAAGATCTACTACGTCACCGCCGACAACTACAGCGCCGCGAAGAACAGCCCGCACCTGGAAATCTTCCGCAAGAAGGGCGTCGAAGTGCTCCTGATGACGGACCGCGTCGACGAGTGGATGCTGTCCTTCCTGAGCGAGTTCGAAGGCAAGGAACTGGTGTCGGTCGCCAAGGGCGGCCTGGACCTGGGGGCGCTGGAAGACGAGGCCGAGAAAAAGGAACATGCCGAGACCGAAGCCGGCTACAAGGAACTGGTCGAGCAGATGAAGGGCGCGCTTGGCGACAAGGCCAAGGACGTGCGCGTGACCTTCCGCCTGACCGATTCCCCGGCCTGCCTGGTCGCGGACGAGAACGAGCTGTCGGGTAACCTGCTGCGCATGCTGAAGGCGGCCGGCCAGAACGCGCCGGAATCGAAGCCTATCCTCGAGATCAACCCGAACCACCCGCTGGTGACGCGCCTGAAGTACGAGGACGCGAGCGGCCCGCGCTTCGCCGACTGGTCGCACATCCTGTTCGACCAGGCCATGCTGGCCGAAGGCGGCAGCCTGAGCGATCCGGCTTCCTTCGTGAAACGCCTGAACGAGATGCTGCTGGCGACCGCGAAGTAAGCGTCTTTATCAGCTGCACACCGAACCGGGGCTTCGCGCCCCGGTTTTTTTTCGCCTAGAGGTGGCGGGTTTCGAGGGGCGGCGTCACCCAATTATCGTTGCGCCCGTCCAGGTAGCGTACCGGGGCGGCCAGCAGTTCCTCGACCGGCAGGTCGTCCAGGCTGGCCAGCACCACCGCGTGGAAGGCGCCCAGCGCCGGCGAGTCGCCGGTCGAGAAGGTGTTGATGCCGCAGTGCCCGCAGAAGTAATGCGCATCGCGGCGCGTGTGGTAGCGGTATTCGCGCAAGGTATCGCTACCGGCGAGCAGGCGGAATGCCGAGGAAGACACCTGCGCCGCCCAGAAGCGCATCTTGCTGCAGATCGTGCAGTTGCACTTGATGGTGCCGGCACCCAGGTCGATGTCGGCTTCGAAGCGCACGCTGCCGCAGTGGCAGCTGCCGTGGTAGGTCTTCATGCTGTGGCCAGAAAGCTCACGTCGTATGCCCGATCTGGTCGCAGAACTCCTGCAGCAGGCGCTCCCCCTCGGGCCAGGGACCGTGGCCGGAATCCGCGTTTACGTGGCCGGCCTCGCCAATGTGCACCAGGCGGCTGCCCCAGGCCTGGGCGAAGGCGGTGGCGCGTGGCATGGTGAGGTAGGGATCGTTGCCGCTCGCGAGCACCATGCTGGGAAAGGGCAGGGGAGCGAGCGGAATCGGCGCGAAGCCGTTGCTCGGTGCCGGATAGCTCGGCGCCTCGACGTCGCTCGGGGCCACCAGGAAGGCGCCGGCCACCTTCAGCGGCGAACGGCTGGCCGCCCAATGCGCCACCAGCATGCAGCCGAGGCTGTGCGCGACCAGGATCGGCGCGCCTTTGCAGGCGGCGATGGCGGCGTCCAGCTCGGCCACCCATTCGTCGCGGTCCGGGCAGTTCCAGTCGCGGTGCTGGGCCTTGGTCCAGGCGGGATAGCGCCCCTGCCACTGGCTCTGCCAATGCTCGGGACCGGAATTCCACAGGCCTGCCAGGATCAGTACGTCGCACTTCATCGCGCCTCCGCCATTAGGAAAAGATGAACGGCGATTGTACGTCGAAAGCGGCAGGCCGGTTTCAGGCTCCGGTTTTTTCAGCCGCGACCAAGGGCCTGCGCGGCGCCAGCAGCCGCGCGAACAGGGCCTGGAATAGATGGCGGCGGTGTTCGGTGAGCGCGCCGAGGGCGAAGGTGGTCGCCACGATCGCCGCGCCGAGGCCCAGCAGGGCCGCACCAGAGCTGCGCTCGTGCGGGTAGACCGCCAGCCACAGCCCGATGACGATCGCATGCGACAGGTAGAGCGTGAAGGTGTACGAGGCCAGCAGCCGCACCGCCGGTGCGATGCGCTCAAGCGCCGTGAAGCCGGCATCGCGCGCGCAGGCGAAGTTGAGCAGGACGATGGCGCAGACCACATAGTCGCCGAGGAAGCGGTCGGCACTGCCAAGTGGCAGCCCGGAGAAGGGCCACCAGGCGATGCCGGCCATGCGCAGCGGCTCTTCCAGGCGCAGGCCTACCCAGGCGGCGAGCAGCACCAGGCTGGCCAGCCATCCGGCCCGGGCCGCATTGCGGCCGAGCCAGGGGCCATGGCTGCGCCGGTACAGCCAGGCGCCGGCCAGCCACACCGGCAGCAGCAGCCACAGCTTGTAGCCCATGACAAGCAGCGCCAGTCCCACAAGGGCGATGCGGCGGCGGCCCTGCAGGTAGCAGGCCAGCCCGAACAGCAGGTAGTACCAGGCCTCGTAGTTAAGCGACCAGTACGGCTCCATGTAGGGAGGCACTTCGCCCAGGGTCCAGTGCTGGCCGAGGAAGAGCAGGTGGAATGGTACGTACACGTACAACTTGTCGAGCACGTAGCCATAGGGCGGGACCAGGTCGGTGAAGGCGCGCACGGCCAATGCACAGGCCAGTCCCAGCAGCAGGACCGGCAGCGCCACCGAATACAGGCGCGACAGGCGCGCCACCGCATACGCGCGCGCGGACGGCCGGCGCTGCGCGGTCGTCGCCGCGATCACGAAGCCGGACAGGACGAAGAACACGATCACGGCCTCGCGGCCCATTTCCGGCACCAGGCCCCAGGCGCCTTTCGGGATGACCCCGAAGTACTCGACATGGGCGAGCACCACCATGACCGCAGCGAGGAAGCGGGTCAGGTCGAGATAGACGGAAAAGGGCTGCGCGAGCGCAGGCGGCGCGGATTGCATTGTTTCTTTAGGTTATGGAACAATGCGATCATACACCGCCGGGCCTGCTGGAATCACAACGCAGTTCGCAGAGCGAACAACTCCGGGAACAGCACCACGTCGAGCATCTTGCGCAGGTAGCTGGCGCCGGAAGTGCCGCCGGTGCCGGTCTTGAAGCCGATGATGCGCTCGACCGTGCTCACATGGCGGAAGCGCCAGAAGCGGAAGGCGGTCTCCAGGTCGACCAGCTTCTCGGCCAGTTCGTACAGCGCCCAGTGGTGTTGGGTAGCCTGGTAGACCGCCAGCCAGGCCGCCTTGACGCTCTCGTCGCCCACGGTCGGCCGGGTCCAGTCGGCGGACAGGCGCTCCGGCGCGATCGTGAAGCCGCTGCGCGCCAGCAGCATCACCGCCTCGTCGTAGACCGAAGGCGCGTGCAGCTCGCGGTCCAGGATGGCATGCGCCTCGGGCGACTTCTCGTGCACGCCCAAGAGGTTCGGGTTCTTGTTCCCGAGGATGAATTCGAGCTCGCGGTACTGGAAGGACTGGAAGCCCGAGGACGCGCCCAGGTAGGGGCGGATCGCCGTGTATTCGGGCGGGGTCATGGTCGCCAGCACGTCCCAGGCATGCACCAGCTGGTCCATGATGCGGGCCACGCGCGCCAGCATCTTGAAGGCCGGCGGCAGGTTGCTCTCCTTGATGTGGCGTCGCACTGCCTGCAGTTCGTGCAGCATCAGCTTGATCCACAGCTCGCTGGTCTGGTGCTGGATGATGAACAGCATCTCGTTGTGGTTCGGCGAGAGCGGGTGCTGGGCGGACAGGATCTGGTCGAGGCCCAGGTAGTCGCCGTAGCTCATCGATTCCTTGAAATCGAGCTTGGCGCCGTGCCATTCGGCCGGCTTGGGGTTGGCTTTGTCGTCCATGTCGACCTCAGGTCACTGCGCTGCGTTCGGCCCGGGTATCGTAGGCCTCGCGGTCGAGGATATCCTTCAGGATCGCCACCGCATCCCAGACGTCGGCGAAGCTGGTGTAGAGCGGGGTGAAGCCGAAGCGCATGATCTCCGGCTCGCGGTAGTCGCCGATCACGCCGCGGGCAATGAGTGCCGCCATCACGGCGTAGCCATGCGGATGGGTGAAGCTGGCCTGGCTGCCGCGCCGCGCGTGTTCGCGCGGCGTCACCAGGCCGAGCGGATGGTCGCCGCAGGTCGACTCGACCAGCTCGATGAACAGGTCGGTCAGCCCCAAGGACTTCTCGCGGATGGCCGCCATCGTGGTCTCCTCGAACACCTCCAGCCCGCACTCGACCAGCGCCAGCGACAGCACCGGCTGGGTGCCGCACAGCGCGCGCCCGATACCTTCGCAAGCCGCGAAGCCGTGCGACATGGCGAAGGGCTTCGCATGGCTCCACCAGCCTGTGAGCGGATGGGCAAACGCCGCCTGGTGGCGCTGCGGCACCCAGATGAAGGCCGGGGCGCCGGGGCCGCCGTTCAGGTATTTGTAGGTGCAGCCGACCGCGAAGTCGGCGTTGGCCGCATGCAGGTCGACCGGCACCGCGCCGGCCGAGTGGGCCAGGTCCCAGACCGCCAGCGCGCCGGCGGCGTGCGCGTGGCGGGTCAGCTCCGCCATGTCGTGCTGGTAGCCGGTGCGGTAGTTGACGTGGGTGAGCATCAGCACCGCGCAGTCGGCGTCCACTGCCGCCGGGATCTCGTCCACCGAATCGACCAGGCGCACGCGGTAGCCGCGATCCAGCCACTGGGTCAGGCCTTCGGCCATGTAGATATCGGTCGGGAAGTTGCTGCGTTCGGTGACGATGGTGCGCCGTCCGGCCCCCGCTCCTTCAGCCTGCAGTTGCAGCGCCGCGGCCAGCGCCTTGAACAGGTTGAGCGAGGTGGTGTCGGTGACCACGACTTCACCCTCGTTTGCGCCGATCAACGGCGCCAGGCGGTTACCGAGGCGCTTGGGCAGGTCGAACCAGCCGGCCGTGTTCCAGCTCTTGATCAGGTCCTGGCCCCACTCGCGGCTGACGACTTCCTGGGCGCGCGCCAGGGCGGCCTTGGGCCGGGCGCCGAGCGAATTCCCGTCGAGGTAGATGATGCCGTCGGGCAGGTCGAAGCGCTCGCGCAGGGCGCGCAGCGGGTCGCGTTGGTCGCGCGCGACGCAGTCGGCGCGTGTCGTTACAGCGGTCATGCAGCTTCCTTCATGGGTAATTGACGCAGGATGGCGCGCACCGGGCTGGCGTCCATGCCGGCGAATTTCAGGGGCAGGGCGACCAGCTCGTAGTCGCCCTCGGGGACCTCGTCCAGCACGATGCCCTCCAGGATCGCCATCCCGCCGGCGCGCACCGCGTGGTGGGCGTCCAGGGTCTTCGAATCCTGCGGGTCGAGCGAAGGGGCGTCGGTGCCGACCAGGATCGCGCCGCGGCTGGCCAGTAGCGCGATCGCGGCCGGGCTGATGGCGGGGAAGGCCGGGTCCCAGGCCTGCCGGGGCGCCCTGGCGTAGGTACGCAGCAGCACGCGCGGCGGCACGCCGTCGAGCTTGCCCTCGAGGTGGTATGGCTCGACTGTGGTCACGCCGGTGCAGTGGATGACGCGGCAGGCGCCGATGTAGGGCAGCAGGTCGACCTGGTCGATCGACTTGCCGGCCGGGTCATAGTGGCTGGGGGCGTCGGCGTGGGCGCCGAGGTGGGTGGTCATGGTCATGCGGCTGACGCGGACCGGGCAGCCGTCCTCCATCTCCCAGGTCGGAGCGGCCTCGAAGGGGGTGTCGCCGGGCCAGACGGGGATGCCGTTCGATATCGTCGGGCTGATATCCCAGATGCGTAAAGATTCCATGCAATGCCTTGAATTGGTTGAGGCTTGAAGCTTTTGCTAGTCTCGCAGTGTAGCAAGTTCCCGGGCCTGCCGCCTGCCTTTGTTGGCTTGCCGATAACTTTTTGGAGCACAAAAAATTTTTCAAAAAACTTTCTCAATAACCCTAAAGTTCTCCAAACCGCTGCCGTTACCCGTACCAGAAGCGCGGTAAAGGGTCTTGAAAAAATATTTTCGACAAACCCTCAAGTTCTCGTCAGGCGCTCCGTTAATGGAGTGGAGAAGGGCAGCAAGATTTGAAAAAATATTTCGCGAAAACCCTAAAGTTCTCCGAAAGTTTGACGTAAACCGTATCAAGCGCACGACAGAAGCGGTGTCGAGCGCACACAATTCGGCAGATTTTCCGCACCTCCCCAAGCCTCGTTTTCATAGGGGCGCCAGAGTGATCCAGCAGGGTTTGTCAGACAAACTCCTACGGGTCATGCCGTCATTTCGCGGACGAAAAATACAGAGTTCGTCCAATACCGAAAAAGTTTCCTCACGGTCAGAATCTATCTCAACGGCAACACCTCAGTAGCAACTGAGCGCCGATCAACGGATACGGAGAGATAGAAAAATGACGATGAACGACATGATGGCTGAAATCCGCGACGCCAACCTGAGCTACCTGATGCTGGCCCAGCAGATGATCCGCGCCGATAAAGTCACCGCCATTTTCCGTCTCGGCATCTCCGCCGACATCGCCGAGCTGATCGAAGGCATGAGCAACGCCCAGATCCTGAAGCTGGCAAGCGGCAACATGATGCTGGCCCGTTTCCGCTTCGACGACACCGCCATCCTGTCGATGCTGACCAGCCACACCAAGGAACGCAGCCTGGCCCAGTCGCACGCCGCCATCCTGATGGCCGGCCAGCCTGTTGAAGAGATCGTATAAAATCCCGCTTGAGGCGGTCCCGTCGGGGCTGCACGGCAAGCAATACGGGCGGGAGTAGCAATGAGCAAGAAGAGTGTCGTATCGGAAGCGCAGGAAATCCAGCTTGCGATCGAACTGATCAACCTGGGGGCGCGCCTCCAGCTGCTCGAAACCGAAGTCTCGCTGTCGCGCGAGCGCCTGCTCAAGCTGTATAAAGAACTGAAGGGCGTCTCTCCGCCCAAGGGCATGTTGCCGTTCTCGACCGACTGGTTCCTGACCTGGCAGCCCAACATCCATTCCTCGCTGTTCATCAACATCCATCACTTTCTGGTCGAACATGCCGGCGCCAGCGGCATCCAGGCGGTGATGAAGGCTTACCAACTCTACCTCGAACAGATGCCGCCCGAGCCCGGCGAAGAGCCGCTGCTGTCGCTCACCCGCGCCTGGACCCTGGTGCGCTTTTTCCAGAGCGGCATGCTGGTGCTGGCCCCGTGCCAGAAATGCCAGGGCAAGTACGTCGTCAACGCCCTCGACCTGAACGCCGGCTATCTGTGCGGCCTGTGCCACATGCCTTCGCGCGCAGGCAAGACGCGCAAGGCCAAGGATGCCAAGGACGCGGCCGCTGCTGCGGCCAAGCAGGGCGAGTGAAACCCGCCGTTGCGGCGCTGCTGCTGCAAATTGCCGCGTTTCCCCTGACGCTCGCCGTGACTTGGCTGCTGGCCAGGGCCGGCATCCCGATGTCCTATCTGTCCGTGGCCCTGATCCAGGGGCTGGCCGCCGCCGGCCTGACCTGGTGGCGCAGCCTGGCGAGCTGGTGGCGCGCGATCCAGCTGCTGTTCCCGGTCGCGCTGTTCGGCGCCGTTCAACTGGCGATCCCGCCGCCCGTCTTCCTGGCCGTCTTCCTGTTCCTGCTCCTGCTCTACTGGTCCACCTACCGCACCCAGGTGCCGTACTACCCGTCCAGCCGGCGCGTCTGGGAGGCGGTGGCCGGACTCCTGCCGGATAAGCAACCGGTGCGCGTGATCGACATCGGCAGCGGCCTGGGCGGCCTGGTGCTGGACCTGGCGCGCCGCGGGCCGGCTGTCGAGGCCATTGGCATCGAGCTGGCGCCGCTGCCGTGGCTGGTGAGCCGGCTGCGCGCGCGCCTGGCGCGTAGCCGCGCCCGTTTCATCCGCGGCGACTACGATGCCCTCAATTTCGGCGAATTCGACCTGGTGTTCGCCTACCTGTCGCCGGCCGCGATGCACGCCCTGTGGCGCAAGGCGGCGCGCGAAATGCGGCCCGGTTCGCTGCTTCTCAGTTACGAATTCATCATTGACGATCGTTCACCGGACCGTATCGTCTATCCCACAGAGGGCGGCCCGGCCCTTCATATCTGGCACTTTTAGACGACAAAACCGGCCTTTCTGCTTGCCGGTAAGCCATTCTCCCGCTAGAGTGGTTCCCTGCGTCAACTTTGCCTGAAATCACTATTATTTGAGTCAGCCGGATCGAGCATTCCCGGTATTTCTGGAGTGGAATTCCCTTGTTAGTCATTTTTGGTTACATCGTCGTGTGCCTCTGCGTGTTCGGCGGCTTCGCGCTGGCCGGCGGCCATCTGGCTTCGCTATGGCAGCCGATCGAACTCTTGATGATCGGCGGCGCGGCCCTGGGCGCTTTCTTCGTCGGTAACACGATGAAGTCCGTCAAGGCGACCATGAAGGCCATGCCGGGCATCTTCAAGGGCTCGCAGTACACCAAGGACATGTACATGGAGCTGATGGCGCTGCAGTTCGACGTGCTCTCGAAAGTGCGCAAGGAAGGGCTGATGTCGATCGAAGGCGACATTGAGGCGCCGGAAGCCTCGCCGCTGTTCTCCAAGTATCCGGCGGTGCTGGCCGACCACCACATCGTCGAGTTCATGACCGACTACCTGCGCCTGATGGTGTCGGGGAACATGGATGCGATGCAGATCGAAAACCTGATGGACAACGAGATCGAGACCCACCACCACGAAGGCGCGATCCCGGCCCACGTGATCGCCAAGGTCGGCGACGGCCTGCCGGCCTTCGGTATCGTGGCGGCGGTGATGGGCGTGGTCCACACCATGGAATCGGTGGGCCTGCCGCCGGCCGAGCTGGGCATCCTGATCGCCAAGGCGCTGGTCGGCACCTTCCTCGGCATCCTGCTGGCCTACGCTTTCGTGTCTCCGCTGGCCAGCGTGCTGGAACAGAAGCTGGAAGAATCGACCAAGATGTTCCAGTGCGTGAAGGTCACGCTGCTGGCGAGCCTGAACGGCTATGCGCCGGCGCTGGCCGTCGAATTCGGCCGCAAGGTGCTGTACTCGACCGAGCGCCCGAGCTTCGCCGAACTCGAAGAGCACATCAAGAAGAAGAAGTAAGGCGTGATGCTGCTTTCAGATCAACTGCAGGAATCGAGGCGAGGAGGGGACCATGGCTGACGACAACATGCGTCCCATCGTCGTCAAGCGCATCAAGAAGGTCCAGGGCGGCCACCATGGCGGCGCCTGGAAGATCGCCTACGCCGACTTCGTGACCGCGATGATGGCCTTCTTCCTGCTCATGTGGCTGCTCGGCTCGACCGCCAAGGGCGACCTGGAAGGCATCTCGGAATACTTCAAGACGCCGCTCAAGGTGGCGATGGCGGGCGGCTCGGGCGCCGGCGACTCCTCGTCGGTGATCAAGGGCGGCGGCACGGACCTGACCCGCCGCAACGGCCAGGTCAAGAAGGGCGACATCGACCCGACCTCGAAGACCTACAACCTGGAAGCGGCCAAGGCCCAGGTCGCGCGCGCCGAGGCCGAGCGCCTGCAGTCCCTGAAAATGAAGATCGAATCGGTCATCGAGGTCAATCCGCTGCTCAAGAAGTACAAGAACCAGCTGCTGCTCGACCTCACCAGCGAAGGCCTGCGCATCCAGATCGTGGACGAGCAGAACCGCCCGATGTTCGAACTGGCCAAGGCCGAGCTGCAGCCGTACACGAAAGAGATCCTGAATATCATCGGCATGGTGCTCAACGAAGTCCCGAACAAGATCGGCCTGTCGGGCCATACCGACGCCACCCCGTATTTCAGCCACGCCGGCTACAGCAATTGGGAACTGTCGGCCGACCGCGCCAACGCCTCGCGCCGCGAACTGGTGCGCGGCGGGCTGGGCGACGACAAGGTGCTGCGCGTGGTGGGCCTGGCTTCGGCCGCCAACCTGGACCGCAAAGACCCGTTCAACCCGATCAACCGGCGCATCAGCATCATCGTCATGAACAAGAAGACCGAGGAAGCCGTGCAGCGCGACGCCGCCTCGCTCGAGGTGCCGGCGCAGCAACCCGCGGCGGCAGCCGAGGCGGTTGCGGCGGCGGGCAAGTAGCCCAGCAGGAGACTTGAAATGAAAAGAAAAAAGATTCTCGGATCGCACGTCAAGCGCCTGCTGTCGGGTGTGGCCATCCACGGACGCCGCCACCTGACCGAGGTCGAGACGGACCTGCTGCAGACCGAGCTGCTGCTGGAAGAAGCCATCGACAAGCTGACCAGCAGCTTCATGGCCATCCACACGGCGGTCGGGGCGCGCCAGGAAGCGATCAACCGCCTGCTGGCCGGCGAGACGCCGAGCGCCGAAGACAGCGCGAACCTGGCGGACATGTCCGGTGAGATCGGCCAGCACGTGAACTCGGCCATCACCAGCATGCAGTTCCAGGACATGACCAGCCAGCTGATCGACCGCACGCTGCGGCGCGTGACCGGCCTGCGCGATTTCCTCGGCACGCTCAGCGAGCATGGCGCCGAGATCGCACCGGAAACCGACAGCGACGAGATCGTCGAACGCCTGGGCAAGGTCAGCATGGCGCTGGCGATCCAGTCGCTCGAGCTGCGCAGCATGCTGCGCAAGTCGGTCGAACAGCAGCACCTCGAGAGCGGGGACATCGAACTCTTCTGAGTGCGCCGCCTGTACTGAACAACACGACACTTCGCCACTTAACATTCAACCGGAACATACCGGATAAAACAGCAGGAGCAAAACATGGCAAAAACGATTCTCGCGGTCGACGATTCCAGTTCGCTGCGCCAGATGGTGGCCTTCAGCCTGAAGGCGGCTGGCTACAACGTGGTGGAAGCCGTGGACGGCCAGGATGGCCTCGACAAGGCAAAGCTGCAGAGCGTGGACCTGGTCCTGACCGACCAGAACATGCCGCGCATGGACGGCCTGGCGCTGATCAAGACCCTGCGCACGCTGCCGACCTACGCCAAGACCCCGATCCTGATGCTGACCACCGAGTCGTCCGACGAGATGAAGGCCAAGGGCCGCGCCGCCGGCGCCAACGGCTGGCTGGTCAAGCCTTTCGATCCGCAGCGCCTCATCGAGGTCGTCAAAAAAGTCATCGGTTGAACCGATGATGCGCCGGGTAATCGAGGAAACAGCACCATGACGATCGACATCAGCCAGTTCTACCAGGTCTTTTTCGACGAGGCAGAGGAACTGCTCGCCGAAATGGAGCGGCTGCTGCTGGCAGTCGACGTGGCCGCGCCCGACCCGGAAGACCTGAACGCCATCTTCCGCACCGCCCACTCGGTCAAGGGCGGCGCCTCGACCTTCGGCCTGTCCGACATGAGCGAGGTCACCCACGTGCTCGAGTCGCTGCTGGACCGCATCCGCAAGGGCGAGATGGCGCTGACCTCGAACCACGTGGACGCCTTCCTGGCGGCCAAGGACAGCCTCAAGATGCAGCTCGACGGCCACCGCCACGGCGCAGCCGTCGACCAGGAAGCGGTCGCCAACGTGCGCATGGTGCTGCACGACCTGGCCGAAGGCCTGGTGCCGCACGCGCCCGTGGTGGCGCCGTCCTATCTCACCGCGGAAGCGAAGGTGCACCACCCGACCGAAGGTGCGCACCGCTACAAGATCGAGCTGCCGGCGGTCGAGCAGCGCGACATCAGCGCCCTGGTCGACGAGCTGGGCCTGATGGGGCGCGCCAAGGTGACGCCCCTGGAGGCGGGGCGCAGCGCCATCATCATCACCACGCACGAGAGCCTGGACGACATCATCGCGATCTGCTCCTTCGTGCTCAATCCGGAAGACCTGAAGATCTTCGAGGCCCCGGCCTTGACGCCCGAACAGCGTGCGATCGAGGCCGCCGAGCGCAAGCGCATCGAGGACCAGCAGGGCTACGGCTTCTTCGACGCCGACGACGAGGGCGCGGCCGCTGCAAGCGGCGGCGACGAGCTGTCGGACGACGAGCGCGGCTACGGCTTCTTCCAGCCGATCGAACAGATCCGCGCCGCGGCCGGCATCACGGGTGAACCGAAGCCGGCTGCCGCGCCGAAGGGCCCGGAACCGCTCGAGCTGTCCGAAACGGCAAGCGAGCTGGCGCTTGAAAAGAAGGCCGCCGCCAAGAAGGACCCGCACGCGGAATCGTCCTCGATCCGGGTGTCGGTCGAAAAGGTCGACCAGCTGATCAACCTGATCGGCGAACTGGTGATCACCAACGCCATGCTCGAGCAGAGGAGCGGCGGGCTGGACCCGATGGCGCACGAGCGCCTGCTCAATTCCATCAGCCAGCTGGGCCGCAACACCCGCGAGCTGCAGGAAGCGGTGATGTCGATCCGCATGATGCCGATGGACTTCGTGTTCTCGCGCTTCCCGCGCATGGTGCGCGACCTGGCCAGCAAGCTTGGCAAGAAGGTCGACTTCATCACCAACGGCGCCGCCACGGAGCTCGACAAGGGCCTGATCGAGCGCATCGTCGATCCGCTGACCCACCTGGTGCGCAACTCGATCGACCACGGCATCGAGATGCCGGCCGCGCGTGTCGCCAGCGGCAAGTCGGAGGCGGGGCGCCTGTTCCTGTCGGCCGGCCACCAGGGCGGCAACATCGTCATCGAAGTCTCGGACGACGGCGCCGGCCTGAATCGCGAGCGCATCCTGGCCAAAGCCAGCCAGAACGGGCTCGCGGTGAGCGAGAACATGAGCGACGAGGAAGTCTGGCAGCTGATCTTCGCGCCGGGCTTCTCGACCGCCGAGCAGGTGACCGACGTGTCGGGCCGCGGGGTCGGCATGGACGTCGTCAAGCGCAACATCGCCTCGATGGGCGGCAGCGTCGACATCCGCTCGGCGCGCGGCTTTGGCACCACGATCTCGATCTCGCTGCCCCTGACGCTGGCCATCCTGGACGGCATGTCGATCAGGAGCGGCGAAGAGGTCTACATCCTGCCGCTGTCCTTCGTCGTCGAGTCGCTGCAGCCGGCGCCGCAGGACATCCGCGAGATCGCGGGACGCGGCAGCGTGCTGAAGGTGCGCGGCGAATACCTGCCCCTGATCCCGCTGTACCAGATGTTCGAGATCCAGCCGCGCATCACCGACCCGTCCGAGGGCATCGTGGTGATCCTCGAGACCGAGGGCAAGAAGGCCGCGCTGTTCGTGGACGAACTGGTGGGCCAGCAGCAGGTGGTGGTGAAGAACCTGGAAGCGAATTACCGCAAGGTGGCCGGCATCTCGGGCGCCACCATCCTGGGCGACGGCGGCGTCGCCCTGATCCTCGACGTGGCCGCGCTGGTGCGCTCCTCGCGCCAGCTGCTCGGCGACACCGTCGTATCGTGAAGCTTTTTACAAAACATTAACCCCAAGAGGACGTGAACATGTCTACTGTACAGAACACCAAGCCGGGCGACGGCACCATCGAAGGCGCGGGCAGCGAGTTCCTGGCCTTCACCCTGGGCTCCGAGGAATACGGCATCGATATCCTCAAGGTGCAGGAGATCCGCGGCTACGAAGCCGTGACCCGCATCGCCAACGCACCGGAATTCATCAAGGGCGTCATCAACCTGCGTGGCATCATCATCCCGGTGGTGGACATGCGCATCAAGTTCAAGCTGGGCACCCCGGTGTACGACCAGTTCACCGTGGTGATCATCCTGAACATCGGCGGGCGCATCATGGGCATGGTGGTGGACAGCGTGTCGGACGTGACCACGCTCACCCCGGACCAGATCAAGCCGGCGCCGGAAATGGGCACCGCCTTCAATTCGGACTACATGATCGGCCTGGGCACGGTGGACGAGCGCATGCTGATCCTGGTCGACATCGACAAGCTGATGTCGTCCAGCGAGATGGGCCTGATGGACAAGCTGGCAGCGTGATTTTTGTACGGTGGGCCGGAAAACGCCCACCGTGCGAACAGCCGGCACAAGCAACACTGATAGCAACGAAGAGGCAATAACGTGCCGCAGCAACGAACCGATACGGCCAAGGAATTCGATTTCACGCGCAGTGATTTCGAGCGGGTCCGTGCGCTGATCTACCAGCGCGCCGGGATATCCCTGGCCGACAGCAAGCAGGAGATGGTCTACAGCCGCCTGGCGCGGCGCCTGCGCGCCACCGGGATCCAGTCCTTCGTGCGCTACCTCGACGACCTGGAAGCCGGCCGCATGGCGACCGAATGGGAAGCCTTCACCAATGCGCTGACCACCAACCTGACCTCGTTCTTCCGCGAATCCCACCACTTCCCGCTGCTGGCCGAGCACCTGGCGGGCCTGCAGCGCCGCGACGGCAAGCCGCTCACCATCTGGTGTTCGGCCGCGTCCACCGGCGAAGAGCCGTATTCGATCGCGATGACCGCCTGCGAGGCCTTCGGCAGCCTGAACCCGCCGGTACAGATCGTCGCGACCGATATCGACACCAACGTGCTGGCGGTCGGCGCCACCGGGGTCTATCCGATGGAGCGCGTCGACAAGGTGGGCGCGGAGCGCCTGAAACGCTTCTTCCTGAAGGGGAAGGGCGCCAACGAGGGCATGGCGCGGGTGCGTCCGGAAGTGCGCCAGCTGGTGAATTTCCGCCAGCTGAACCTGCTGGCGAACGAATGGCCGGTGGAAGGGCAGTTCGACGCGATCTTCTGCCGCAACGTGATGATCTACTTCGACAAGGACACCCAGCGCAAGATCCTGGCGCGCTTCGTGCCCCTGATGAAGCCCCATGCCCTGCTGTTCGCCGGGCATTCCGAAAACTTCCTGTACGTGTCGGATTCGCTGCGCCTGCGCGGCAAGACGGTGTACGAACTCGATCAGGCCGCGCGCCGCCACCCGTTCTAAGACACCGACATGAACAACCAGTTCGCCACCAACGTCTACTACGACCGCACCTTCGACTGCGACGCAGCCAAGATCCTGCCGGGCGAGTACTACTACACCGGCAAGAACATGCTGATCGTGACCGTGCTCGGTTCCTGCGTGTCGGCCTGCATCCGCGACCGCATCACCGGCCTGGGCGGCATGAACCATTTCATGCTGCCCGACGGCGGCGACGCCGGCAGCCCGGTGTCGGCCTCGATGCGCTACGGGAGCTTCGCCATGGAGATCCTGATCAACGACCTGCTCAAGGCGGGCGCGCGCCGCGAGCATCTGGAGGCCAAGGTGTTCGGCGGCGGCGCCGTGCTGCGCGGCTTCACCGCCATGAATGTGGGCGAACGCAACGCCTCCTTCGTGGTGGACTTCCTGAAGACCGAGCGCATCCCGGTGCTGGCCTCGGACCTGAACGACGTCTATCCGCGCAAGGTGTACTTCTTCCCCAAGACCGGCAAGGTGCTAGTGAAGAAGCTGATGCAGACCCAGAACGATACGCTGGCAAAACGCGAGCTCGATTACGCCAAACGACTCAAGGTCGAACCGGTCGGCGGCGACATCGACCTGTTCTGAGCGTGCCAGCGACAGAAGAACAAGACCTGAAAGGACGACACATGACAATCAAGGTGTTGATCGTCGACGACTCGGCGCTGATCCGCAGCGTGATGAGCGAAATCGTCAACTCCCAGCCCGACATGGAAGTCGTGGCCACGGCCCCCGATCCGCTGGTCGCGCGCGAGCTGATCAAGCGCCACAACCCGGACGTGCTGACCCTCGACGTCGAGATGCCGAAGATGGACGGCCTCGATTTCCTGGAAAAGCTGATGCGCCTGCGCCCGATGCCGGTGCTGATGGTGTCTTCGCTGACCGAGCGCGGCTCGGAGATCACGATGCGCGCGCTGGAACTGGGCGCGGTCGATTTCGTCACCAAGCCGAAGCTGTCGATCCAGACCGGGATGCGCGAATACACCGAACTCATCGCCGACAAGATCCGCGCAGCGAGCCGCGCGCGCATCAAGCGCATGGTCCCGGGCAGTACCCCGGCGCCGCAGCTGTCGGCCCTGCGCAGCCCCCTGATCTCGTCGGAAAAGCTGATCATCATCGGCGCCTCCACCGGCGGCACCGAGGCGATCCGCGAATTCCTGATGCAGATGCCCTCGGACTGCCCGGGCATCCTGATCGCCCAGCACATGCCGGAAGGCTTCACCAGTTCCTTCGCCAAGCGCCTCGATTCGCTGTGCAAGATCAGTGTCAGCGAGTCGCAGGGCAACGAGCGGGTGCTGCCCGGCCACGCCTACATCGCGCCGGGGCATTCGCACCTCCTGCTCACCCGTTCCGGCGCCAACTACATGACGAAGATCGAGCAGAGCCCGCCCGTCAACCGGCACCGTCCCTCGGTCGACGTGCTGTTCCGCAGCGCCGCCCAGGCGGCCGGCAAGAACGCGGTCGGTGTTATCCTGACCGGCATGGGCAAGGACGGGGCCGCCGGCATGCTGGACTTGCGCAATGCGGGCGCGCACAATTTTGCCCAGGACGAGGCAAGCTGCGTCGTGTTCGGCATGCCGCGCGAAGCGATCGCGCTCGGCGCTGCCCACGAAGTAGGCAGTTTGCAGGCCTTGCCGGGCATGGTGCTCGAGCACCTGGCCTCGCAGGGCAGCCGGGCGTTGCGTGTTTGATCCGGATGCGCTTGTATTGATGCCATTTTATCGCCGTACGGCAACAAAAATGCTATTCTTGAGGCTGATCCCACGGTCGCGCGGTGTTGTTCAGCGCTCACCTACTAAACCAAAGCAAAAGATTCAAAACGGAGTAATTCATGGCTGATCCAAAGATGCGTTTTCTGGTTGTTGACGATTTCTCGACGATGCGCCGCATCGTCCGGAATCTGTTGAAGGAACTGGGTTATGCCAATGTCGACGAAGCGGAAGACGGCGTGATGGCGCTGGCCAAGCTGCGCAGCGAACCCTTCGACTTCGTTGTGTCGGACTGGAACATGCCGAACATGGACGGCCTGACCATGCTGCAGAACATCCGTGCCGATCCCGCGCTGGCCAAGCTGCCGGTGCTGATGGTGACCGCCGAAGCCAAGAAGGAAAACATCATCGCGGCCGCGCAGGCCGGCGCCAGCGGCTACGTGGTCAAGCCGTTCACGGCCGCGACGCTGGACGAGAAGCTCAACAAGATCTTCGAAAAGATGGACAAGGCGGGCTGACATGACGGAGCAGACTGCGGCGCAGGTCGAGACCTCCCACGACGAGGTCCTGAGCCGGATCGGGCACATGACGCGCGCGCTGCATGAAAGCCTGCGTGGCCTCGGCCTCGACAAGCTGATCGAGAAGGCGGCGAGCGACATTCCCGATGCGCGCGATCGCCTCGACTACGTGGCGCGCCTGTCCGAACAGGCTGCCAAGCGCGTGCTGGACGCCACCGACGCCGCCGGTCCGGTGCAGGATGCGATCGAGACCCGCTCCGGCGAGCTCGCCGGCGCCTGGCAGGCGCTGCTGGACCAGGGGGCGTCGGAAGCCGACTGGCGCGCGCTGGCGCAGCGTACCATCGCCGGCCTCGACGAGTCCCGTGCCGGGGCCTGCGCGACGCGTGGCCAGCTGATGGACATCATGATGGCCCAGGACTTCCAGGACCTGACCGGCCAGGTGATCGGCCGCATCACGGGCATCGCCCAGAACCTCGAGAAGCAGCTGGTGCAGGTGCTGATCGACTTCGCGCCGAGCGAGATCCGGCGCGAGATCGACAATGGCTTGCTCAACGGCCCGCAGATCAAGCCGGAAGGCAAGAGCGAAGTGGTGGCCGACCAGGGCCAGGTCGACGACCTGCTCGACAGCCTCGGTTTCTAGCTTGCGCCGGGCCGCGGCGCAGCCCGTGCTCCGTAATACGTTTCACTGACGCGCCACATGCATCGAACTAACTTCATCGTCCGCGAACCGCTGCTCGACCCCAGGCAGCGCGTCATCGGCTACGAGCTGTCGTGGCAGCATCACGACGGCAAGGTCCCGAGCGACCAGGAACTCGAAGACCTGGTCGGCTTCGTCGCCGAGCACGTCAACCATGCCGAGCACGGCTGGCTGCTGCGCGACAAGGTCCTGTTCCTCGACGCCGTCCCCGAGATGCTCTCCCTCGATGCGCTGCACGCGCTGCCGCCGGAGCGCACCGTCCTCACCCTGAACATCCGCAAGCTGACCGACCCGGACGTGCGCGCGGCGGTGCAGGCGGTGCGCGTGGGCGGGGTAGGGGTGTCGATCCGCGGCGCCGACCTCAAGCTGCTGGGCCGGAACCTGTCGCCCTATGCCTCCTACGTCGAGGTGCAGTTCGCGGGCAGCGACGTCGCCGCGCAGGCCCGCACCTATGCCGCCGCCAGGCATGCCGCGGTGCGCATGGTGGGCCGCCCGGTGGCCACCTGGGCCGATTTCGACGCCTGCGCCGCGCTCGGCCTGGACGCCTTTGTCGGCAAGCTGCACCTGACCCCGCGGCCGGGCAATCCGGTCAAGGGCATGAATCCGACCCAGAGCACCATCCTGCAGCTGATGCAGCTGGTGCAGAACAACGAGGACCTGCCCAGGCTCGAGAACATCCTGAAGCGCGATCCGGCGCTCACCTACAAGCTGCTCAGCTACATCAATTCCGCGGGCTTCGGGGCCGCGCGCAGGGTAGAGTCGCTGCGCCAGGCGATTGCCCTGATGGGCTATGCGCCCTTGTACCGCTGGCTGGTGCTGCTGCTGGCCACGGCCAGTTCGAGCGGTTATTCGCCGGTGCTGATGGAGACCGCGGTGGTGCGTGGCCGCCTGGCCGAGCTGCTCGGACAAAAGGCGCTGCGCGGCGAGGGCGAGCACCTGTTCGTGGCCGGCATGTTCTCGCTGCTGGACCGGCTGCTGGGCCTGCCGATGCAGGAGGTGCTGGAAACGGTGCCGCTGCCCGAGGAAGTGGTCAGGGCGCTGGTGTCGCGCGAAGGAAAATACGGGCCTTACCTGGCCCTGGCCGAGGCTTGCGAACTCAATTCGAAGCTGGTGGCGGGGCTGGCGGAGTCGCTCGACATCCCTCCGCTGGAAGTCAACAAGGCGCACCTGTCGGCGCTGGCCTGGGCGCAGTCGATCGCCGCCTAAAAGCGAACGTCGACTTGGGTCCCGGCCTTCGTCGGGACGACGGTTTCTGAGCTGATGGAACTTCGTTGTGGCCAGCGGTCTTGGCACGTCATGCGCGCCACTGGCGCCCATGACTCCCGGCGCAGGCCGGGATCCAATGTTGCCAGCATACCGCCAGCGCCTATCGCGCAACTGCCCGCCGCTCCGGCGTCCCGGTGGTCACGAAGCGTTCCAGCGTCTGCTGCATCTGCATCGAGATGCTCGCGAAGCTGCAACCTATCTGCACCTGCTCTCCCAGCAGGAAGGTGCGGAACGGGCGCAGCAGGCGCACTTCGAGGTCGGCGGTGATCGCCAGGCTCGGCCCCAGCTGCAGGCGCACGCCTTCCAGCTTCTTCCCCACGTGCAGCCCGAAGCATTGCTCGGGCGTCGCACGCAGCCCCACGCCGCCTTGCGAGAAGTCGTACAGGGGCAGTTCCATCTCGGCGCCCTTGATGCGGAAGCTCGCCAGGTAATGGACGCCCACCGGCGTCTCGACCCGGCGCGCGGCGCGGCGGTTCAGCACCAGGCAGGCGGGCGGGAATTCGGCCTGGACGTGCAGCTTGTTGGAGGGCGCCGGGTTCCAGGACTGGTCGAGCTCGAACTGCAGCTTGGCGTTGCCGCCCAGCGAAGCGACCAGGGTGGCCTTGCCGGCCGGCGGGCGCTCGCTGCCGGTGAAGTCGATGACGAAATGCGGCAGCTCCGGGTCGACCGATTCGATGCGCGCCAGCAGCGGCTCGATCCAGCCGGCCGGGAACACCGTGATCGGCTCGCCGGACAGGGACAGCGCGGTCAAGGTTTCGCCGATATCGAAAGGATCGCGCATTTCATGCGGCTCGGCGGTGCTGCCGATACGGCTGAGCGCGTCCGACTGCCGCGGTGGGCCCTTGCGGTCGATGGGAGTGGAGGTTTCGTTCACGGCAACTTTCCTTGCGAGATTCCTTCATGCTGCGCGAAAACCGGCTGGTTTCCGCGCACGTCAAGTATAAGGCTAGTCCGACTGGTATTGCAATTTAGCAAGCAAAGATAGCTGTTTGTTACGGCTAGATTTCCAGGTTGTCGATCAGGCGCGTGTTGCCGAGCTTGGCCGCCGCCAGCACGACCAGCGGGGCGCCCGCTTCCAGGTCGGCCATGCCGGGCGCCTGCAGGTCGATGCGCTTGCGGATCGACACATAGTCCGGCTTCCAGCCGCGCGCGGCCAGGAAATCCATGGCCTGGCGCTCGACGGCGGCGACGTCGCGGCTGCCCGCGCGCATCGCTTCGGCGACGGCGTTCAGCTGCTGGTACAGCGCCGGGGCCTCGAGCCGCTCCTCGCTCGAGAGGTAGCCGTTGCGCGAGGACAGGGCCAGGCCGTCCTCGGCGCGGAAGGTCTCGGCGCCGATGATCTCGGTCGGCAGGGCGAACTGGCGCGCCATGTTACGGACGATCATCAGCTGCTGGTAATCCTTCTTGCCGAACACGGCCACGCGCGGCTGCACGCAGGAGAACAGCTTGGTCACCACGGTGCAGACGCCGTCGAAGAAACCGGGGCGGAATTCGCCTTCCAGGGTATTGCCCAGGCCTTCGGGCGGGCGCACGCGGTATTCCTGCGGCTCCGGGTACATGTCCCTCTCGGTCGGCGCGAACAGCACGTAGACGCCTTCCTTTTCCAGCTTGGCCACGTCGTCCTGGAAGGTGCGCGGGTACTTGTCGAAATCCTCGTTCGGGCCGAACTGCAAACGATTGACGAAGATGGACGCCACCACCGGGTCGCCGTGCCGGCGCGCCAGGCGCATCAGCGACAAATGGCCTTCATGCAGGTTGCCCATCGTCGGCACAAAGGCGGTGCGCAGCTGGCCGCGCAGCTGGTCGCGCAGTTCGTCGATGGAGGAAATGATTTTCATGGGGGTAACAGAATAGGGATAAAGTAACCGGCTCTTCAAGCCGGGGAATAGGCCAGGCGCACATAGATCGGCGCAAAGGGCTCGGCCTGCGTGATCTCGATCAAGGTTTCCTTCGCCAGTTCGAGCATGGCGACAAAGTGTACAACCACGATCGGAATCGTGTGCTGGCCGGCGAACAATTCGGAAAATTCGACGAAGCGCTGCGACTGCAGGGTGCGCAGGATGGCCGACATGTGCTCGCGCACCGAGAGCTCCTGGCGGCTGATCCGGTGGTGCTGGGTCAGCTTGGCGCGGCGCATCACATCCAGCCAGGCACGCTGCAGGTCCCAGGGATCGACGTCGGGCAGCACGGGCGCCAGGCCCTGTTCGACGAACAGCTGCGGGCGCACGAAGTCGCGGCCTTCCTGGGGCAGGGCGCCGAGCGCCACCGCCGCCGCCTTGATCTGCTCGTAGTCCAGCAGGCGGCGCACCAGTTCGGCGCGCGGGTCGCCGACGTCCTCGACCAGGTCCTCGTGCCTTTTGGGGAGCAGCATCCTCGACTTGATCTCGATCAGCATCGCCGCCATGAGCAGGTACTCGGCGGCCAGTTCCAGGTTGCGCTGGCGGATCTGCTCGACGTATTCCAGGTATTGCAGGGTCACCTGCGCCATGGGGATGTCGAGGATGTTGAAGTTCTGCTTGCGGATCAGGTACAGCAGCAGGTCGAGCGGACCTTCGAAGGCGTCGAGGAAGACCTCGAGCGCGTCCGGCGGGATGTACAGGTCGTTGGGCAGGCGCATCAAAGGCTCGCCGTACAGGCGAGCGATGGCCGCCTCGGCCGCATTGGCCGCTGCGTTCAGGTGCTCGTCGTGGATAGCCGGGGGCGCCCCATCCTGCGGGGGATCGGCCGCGCTTGGCGCGGCCTGCTCGGGCAGCATGGGGCTTACCTCAGCCTCAGACCTTGGACTGGTACGGGTAGGCTTGCTGGCGCAGGCGCGACGCGTTGATGCGCTCCTGTTCGTCCAGCGACAGCGGGGCCTTGTCCCACAGCAGGGCGCGGCCTTCCACCTGGCGCTCTTCCATGCCCGGGGTCTTGGCTTTCAGTTCCTTGATGAACTTGGTGTGCTCGGATTCGTACAGCGAGTGTTGTTTCTTGAAGAACATGATTTCCAGAATGAAGTAGCAAACAGACGGGGCAGATTCTTCAGCCCCGGCAGGTTTGCGTCAAGTTTACTTGTGCAGTTCGTTCAGCTGGCGGGCGATGATGTCGTGGTTGAGCCACAGCACCGGGGCGATCTTTTCCGATGCGCCATGGAACATCAGCGGGCCGGCGCCTTCCAATACAAGGCTGGACAGGTGGTCGGTGATGAGTGCCTTCTTGTCCTTGTGCAGGTTGGTGATGGCTTCCGAGGTACCGATCATGACTTCGGCCAGTTCCGGGGTGTTGTCCATCGGCCAGGCTTCGAAGTTGCGGAAATGGGCGCTGGTCGCGTCGTTGTTGTAGTGCTCGATGGTGTCGAGCAGCGATTGCAGCGAGATGCCGTCGCCCAGCAGGTCCTGGCAGATCTGCCATTGCTGGTCGGCCCATGCTCCGCCGCCTTCCTTTTTCAGGGCGAGCAGCAGCGGGAACAGCGACAGCTCGACGCCCACGAAGATGTCCGAGGAGTTGGTGCGGATTTCCGGGCAGTTGAACACGGTGGCGTAGACGCCCTCGTTCCAGGCCGCCTGGGCGATCGACTCCAGGCGCATCTTGGCGTAGCCCTGGGTGTAGTTGGTGTAGGTCTGCCACTGGTACTCGCCCTGGATGAGGATCTCGGTGCCGTGGTAGCCGTAGGCGGTGTAGCGCACTTCGCCGCCTGCCTTGGTGACGCGCTCGCGGAGCGTGCTTGATGCATCGATCAGGTACTTGAGCGTGTTGGCGGTGACTTCGTCGAAGTTCATCAGGATCAGCTTGCCCAGGTCGCTGTCGAGCAGGGCGCGCGAGGATTCGAAGCGCTCGCCGCGGCCCTTGTAGATGCGGTTGGCGATGGCCAGGAAGGCCTTGATCTTCGGGATGCCGCCGGCCATGGTGTGGGCGAAGAAGACGTTCGCGCCTTCCGGGATCAGCTTGTCGATTTCAGCCATCGCCTGGGCGGCGCTGGTGGTGAAGCGGCGCACGCCCGCTTCGCGGCAGCGCTCGATCTTTTCCCAGTCCAGCTTGTCGTCCTGCCAGGTCTTGAGCTTGACGTCCGCCAGCAGTTCGGTCGGGTTCTGCTCGCCTTCCGGGGCGTCCATGTCGAAACCGGCCATCAGCGGCACGTTGACGATCTTGCCGCCGAGCTTCTCTTCCGCCTCGGCGTGTTCTTCCGCGGTGAGCGCGCGCAGGGCGCCGGACTCGTCGCGGCGGCCGACGGTGATGCCGACGATGCTCATGCCGGCAGCGCGCGCCTCGTCGATCAGGCCGTTCACATAGCCGCGGCCGAACAGTTCGCCGAACAGGACGAAGACGTCGCCCTTGCGGAACACGTTGGCTTGCGGGATATGGCGGAGAGGAGTGAATTCGGTCATCTTATTATCTACCTATCTTGTATGGTCTGAAGAAGGCCTGCCGGCAAGGGCCGTAGGGGCATGAGTTTCAGAAAAAACACACCATTATAACGCTGTGGTTGGGCGTGGGCGTTGATTTTGGCGCTGGGGGAAGTGGTGAGGGGAAGCTGTAGCAGGGCGCTACGAACTTGGGTCCCGGCCTTCGCCGGGACGACGGTGCTTGCGTTACCACTTACTTCAAACAACGTCATCCCGGCGAAGGCCGGGATCCAATGATGTGTCCGTATGGTTAGCGAATACGCATGCCCGGCTGCGCGCCCGGCATCGGATCGAGCAGGTACAGGCCCGGATTGGCCTTCTCGTCGGCAGCGGACGCGCACAGCACCATGCCCTCCGACACGCCGAACTTCATCTTGCGCGGCGCCAGGTTGGCGACCATCACGGTCAGCTTGCCGACCAGGTCTTCCGGCTTGTAGGCCGACTTGATGCCCGAGAACACGTTGCGGTAGCGGCCTTCGCCCACGTCCAGGGTCAGGCGCAGCAGCTTGCCGGCGCCTTCGACGTGTTCGCAGTTGACGATCTTCGCCACGCGCAGGTCGACCTTCAGGAAATCGTCGATCGAGATTTCCGGCGCCAGTTCCTCGATGTCGCCGGCCGGCGCGGCGGCCTCAAGGGCAGCCGGCGCAGGTGCAGCCACTGCGGGAGCTGCCGCAGGGACGCCTGCCGGCTTGTCGAACAGGTTCTCGACCATCTTCGCATCGACGCGTTGCATCAGGTGGCTGTAGGCGCCGATCGTGCGGCCCAGCATGGTTTCGTAGACGGCCGCGCCATGGGTATCGAGCCAGCTCAGCTCGCTATCGCCCAGGAATTCGGTGACGCGCGCGGCCACCTGCGGCAGCACCGGCGACAGCATGATGGAGAGCTGGCGGAACAGGATCAGCGCAGTGGTGCAGACGTCGTGCAGTTCAGCAAGCTTCGACTCATCCTTGGCCAGCAGCCAGGGCTTGTTCTCGTCCACGTACTGGTTGACGATGTCGGTGATCTCCATGATCTCGCGCATCGCGCGGCCGTACTCGCGCGCTTCGAACGCGGCCGCGATGCTGGCCTGGCGCTCGGCGCCTTCGTTCATCAGGGCCTTGCAGATCCAGCCCTTGGCGTTGTCCGACAGGCTGTCGGCCAGCTTGCCGTCGAATTTCTTGGAGATGAAGCCGGCGCAGCGGCTGGCGATGTTGATGTATTTGCCGATCAGGTCGCTGTTCACGCGGGCCACGAAGTCGTCGCCGTTGAAGTCGAGGTCTTCGACTTTCGCATTCAACTTGAACGCCAGGTAGTAACGCAGCCATTCCGGGTTCATGCCCAGCTCCAGGTAGCGCAGCGGCGAGATGCCGGTGCCGCGCGACTTCGACATCTTTTCGTTGTTGACCGTCAGGTGGCCGTGCACCGCGACCTTCAGCTTGTCGATGATCGGGTGCTGCGAGAAGTTCAGCATCGCCGGCCAGAACAGCAGGTGGAAGGACACGATGTCCTTGCCGATGAAGTGGACTTGCTCGGCGGCCGGGTCGTTCAGGAAAGCGTCGTAGTCGATGCCCTGTTTGCTGAAGTAGTTCTTCAGCGAGGCCAGGTAGCCGACCGGCGCGTCCAGCCACACATAGAAGAACTTGCCCGGCGCGTCAGGAATCGGGATGCCGAAATAGGGCGCGTCACGCGAAATGTCCCAGTCGGCCAGCTTCTCGCCGGACTCGCCCAGCCATTCCGAGACCTTGTTGACCATTTCCGGCTGCAGGCGGCCCGGGGTGTTCAGCCATTCCTTCAGGAAGGTGAAGCAGCGCGGGTCGGACAGCTTGAAGAAATACTGTTCCGACGGCTTGAGGATCGGGGTCGAGCCGGTGAACACCGAGAACGGATTGACCAGTTCGGTCGGCTGGTAGGCGGCGCCGCAGACTTCGCAGTTGTCGCCGTACTGGTCCTTGGCGTGGCAGACCGGGCACTCGCCCTTGATGTTGCGGTCGGCCAGGAACATGCCCTTGACCGGGTCGTAGAAGCGGTCGACGGTCTTGGTGACGATCAGGCCGGCGTCGCGCAGCTGGCGGTAGATGCCCTGCGAGAGTTCGACGTTTTCCGGCGAATCGGTGGAATACCAGTTGTCGAAGGCGATGTGGAAGCCGTCCAGGTACTGCGGGCGGCCGGCGGCGATCTTGGCCACGAATTCCTGCGGCGTGATGCCTTCTTTTTCGGCAGCGATCATGATCGGAGTGCCGTGGGTGTCGTCGGCGCAGACGAAATGCACCTGGCGCTGGGTACCATTATCGCGCTGCATTCGCTGGAACCGGACCCAGATGTCGGCCTGGATGTATTCCATCATGTGGCCGATATGGAAGGCAGCATTGGCGTAGGGCAGGGCAGTGGTGACGAACAGCTTGCGGGTCATGGTGGTCGAAGCGCTTTGGTTATATGGAAAGAAGCATTTTACCAGCGGAAGGCGGCACCTGCGCAGCGGCCGGCGCCGGGTTTGCCAAAGCAACAAGAAGCGAGCGGCATTTTGCGCTACACTTCGCCCCTATAACCTGGAGAAACACATGAGCATCACTGAGAACGATGTCAAGGCAGCATTATCGGCGGTCATCGATCCGAATACCGGGAAGGATTTCGTTTCTTCCAAATCCATCAAGAACATCAAGCTCAGCGGCGCGGACGTCTCTTTCGACGTCGAGCTGGGTTATCCGGCAGCCAGCCAGGTCGCCGGCATCCGCGACAGCGTGGTGGCCGGCGTCAAGGCCCTGCCTGGCGTGGGCAACGTGACGGCCAGGGTATATACCAAGATCCTGTCGCACGCGGTCCAGCGCGGCCTGAAGGTCATGCCGAACGTGAAGAACATCATCGCGGTCGCCTCGGGCAAGGGTGGCGTGGGCAAGTCGACCACTGCCGTCAACCTGGCCCTGGCCCTGGCCGCCGAAGGCGCCAGCGTCGGCATCCTGGACGCGGATATCTACGGTCCGTCGCAGCCGATGATGTTGGGGATTAACGCCCGTCCCGAGAGCACGGATGGCAAGACCATGGAACCGCTCGAGAACCACGGCGTGCAGGTGTCCTCGATCGGCTTCATGATCGATCCGGACGAGCCGATGGTCTGGCGCGGCCCGATGGTCACCGGCGCGCTGCAGCAGCTGCTCGAGCAGACCAACTGGCGCGACCTCGACTACCTGATCGTCGACATGCCCCCGGGCACCGGCGACATCCAGCTGACCCTGTCGCAGAAGGTGCCGGTCACCGGCGCCGTCATCGTCACCACCCCGCAGGACATCGCCCTGCTGGACGCGCGCAAGGGCCTCAAGATGTTCGAGAAGGTCGGCATTCCGATCATCGGCGTGGTCGAGAACATGAGCACCCACATCTGCTCCAACTGCGGCCACCACGAGGAAATCTTCGGGGCGGGCGGCGGCGAGAAGATGTGCCGCGACTTCGGCGTCGACTTCCTCGGCAAGCTGCCGCTGAACCTGTCGATCCGCGAGCAGACCGATTCCGGCCGCCCGACCGTGGTCGCCGATCCGGAAGGCCCGGTCGCCGGCGTGTACAAGGAGATCGCGCGCAAGGTCGCCGTCAAGGTCGCCGAGAAGGCCAAGGACATGACCAGCAAGTTCCCGAGCATCGTCGTCAAGAACGACTGATTTTTTTACCATTTGGTAAAAAAACGATGCGCGTTTCCAGCATCCGCGAGCGCCTGGCCCTGCTGGGCGCGCTGCCGCTGCACCAGGAGCGCGTGCTGCGCGACTGGGTGCAGGGCGCGGCGCACGAGCGCGGGCGCCGTCCGGCCTCCGACTTCCTCCCCAAATCCGTACGCGCAGCCTTGCCTCTGCTGGATGACGAGCTGGCTGGCCTGGTGCGGCTGGTTTCCAGCCACCCGGGCGAGGACGGTTCCGAGCGCCTGCTGGTGGGCTTGGGCGATGGCCAGATGGTCGAATCGGTGCTGCTGCCGCGCGACGGCGTGTGCGTCTCGAGCCAGGTCGGCTGCGCGGTTGGCTGCACGTTTTGCATGACCGGCCGCGAAGGCCTGCTGCGCCAGGTGACGAGCGGCGAGATCGTGGCCCAGGTGGTGCTGGCGCGCCGCCGCCGGCCGGTGAAGAAGGTGGTCTTCATGGGCATGGGCGAGCCGGCCCACAACCTCGACAACGTGCTGGAAGCGATCGAGCTGCTCGGCACCGAGGCCGGCATCGCGCACAAGAACCTGGTGTTTTCCACCGTGGGCGACCCGCGCGCCTTCGAACGCCTGCATGGCGCGCGCGTGAAACCGGCGCTGGCGCTGTCGCTGCACACCACCAAGCCGCTGCTACGCGCCGAGCTGCTGCCGCGCGCGCCGCGCCTGTCACCCTCGGCGCTGGTCGAGCATGGCGAGCGCTATGCGCGCCAGACCGGCTATCCGATCCAGTACCAGTGGACATTATTAGAGGGCGTGAACGACGGTCCCGATGAGATGGACGGCATCGTGTCGCTCCTGCGCGGCAAGTATGCCATCCTCAACATGATTCCCTATAACACGGTGCCCGACCTGGCGTACCAAAGGCCGAGCTGGGAGCGCGCCCGCGCCATCGCGGCCGGCCTGCATGCGCGCGGCGTGCTGACCAAGCTGCGCGATTCGGCCGGGCAGGACGTCGACGGCGGCTGCGGCCAGCTGCGCGCGCGGGCCGGGCGCACGATCGCCTTGCGTCGGGCTTGAACGAGGATCAGGATGGACGAACAGACCCAAGCCGGCGTCCAGCGGATGCACACCCTGGACAGCGAGGGTCGCCATGACGAGCTGCTGGCCTGCCTGGAGAGGCTGTACGCCCAGGTCGAGGAAGCGCCGGCGCCGGCCAGGACCGATTATTTCATGACGATGTTCCAGTGGAGCATGCTTATCGAGAAGTATGCGCCAGCAGCCAGCGCCCTGGCCCGGGCGCGCGACGAGCAGGCGCGGCGCCTGCTGGCCGGCGCGCCCTATACCGGCACCGCGCCCTGGCTGGACGACCACCGCCAGATGTTCGAGCGGGTCGAACGCTTCGCCCTGATCGTGAACATGAACGAGACCCTGGGCGATCCGCGTGCAACCCATGCGCTGTTCCTGCAGCTGGAAGAACGTCAGCCGGACCTCGCGCGCCGCTACGCCTGGCGCGCCTTGCCGGCCATCGTCGAGGCGGGTGATTTCGCCCTGGCCGAGCGTTACCGCGGCGATCCGCTCGCGCTGCTGGCCGAAGTCAACTGCAACGCCAGGACCTGGACCCTGTTCCCGCCGGGACGGCAGGCGCCGCGCCTGGCAGCCGAACTGATGAGCCTGACGCGCGAGGCCCGCATCGGCATCGCCGTGCTGCGCGGCCTGGGACGGCAAGCCGAGGCCGAGGCCGTACGCGACGGCTTGCTATGTGGGCTGGCGAACGAGGAATTGCGCGCATTGGCCGAGCGCGAACTGGAAGAACCGGGCGCCATCAGCCGGAGAATAGCCGAACACCGGATGACGCAGGACTCGTTCACCGAAAAATCCTTGCCGGAATAAACACGGTGAAAACGCGCGGAAGTGCCTGCCGCGCCGCTCGACCTTGCCAGAGTGGTATTGCCTGGCACGCCTCATCTTTCCAGCAACTTTCTGTTCGAAAATAAAGCTCACAGGAATCTTCCTGCCTACACTCGGAGTTTGGAGCGTGGCGCATGGGATGCCTGATGAGCGATAACAGCAGACAGCGGTGGCGCGGGCGTTACCTGGACGCGGCGCACCTGTTCGTACCAGGCAGGCTGCGGCAGGATGCGACCGCGCTCGCGCGTGCCGAGAACGTGGTCAACGCCGCCCTGATGGCGGCCACCGCCGGCCCGCTGTACGCGCTGGCCTACTGGATGCTGGGCCTGCGGCTGGCGGCCGCCGAGATCCTGGCCTGCTGCATGGTCATGCTGATGGCGCCCCCGGTGCTGCGCCTGACCGGCAGCATCGCGCTGGCGCGCGAACTGTTCCTGTGCGCGCTGTTCTTCAATTTCACCTGGCTGACCTGGCACCTGGGCGGCATCCATGCGCCCACGGCCAGCTGGCTGATCACCGCGCCGGTGGTAGCCATGTTCCTCGGCGGCGTGGCCAGCGGCGTGTTCTGGCTGATGGTCAGCTGCGCGGCCGCCGCGGCGATCTGGGCCGTGAGCGCCTTCGGCCTGGCGGCGCTGCACACCCCGAGCCTCGACATGCCGCTGCTGCACCTGATCTGCAACCTCGGCCTGTATGTGGTGGTGCTGGTGTTCGTGCTGCTGTTCGAACTCACCAAGACCGAGGGCTTCGTCAAGCTGCAGCGCGCCCTGGCCACCATCAACGAGCTCGCAATCCGCGACGAGCTCACGGGCAGTCACAATCGCCGCTTCCTGCTCGGGCTGATCGACCGCGAAAAGGAGCGCGCCGACCGCAATGGCCGCCCGTTCTGCCTGTGCCTGTTCGACATCGACTTCTTCAAGCGCATCAACGACACCTATGGGCACGCGGCCGGCGACCTGGTGCTGCGCCGCTTCGCCGAGGCGGTGCAGGGACAGGTGCGCGGCACCGACGCCTTCGGGCGCTACGGCGGCGAGGAGTTCCTCCTGATGCTGCCCGAGACCCCGGCGCCGGACGCGCTGGTGCTGGCCGAGCGGGTGCGGCGCGTGATCGCCGGCCTCTGCTTTCGCGGCCAGGAAACCGGCGGCAGCGAAATCAGCCTGACGGTATCGGTCGGGGTGGTCGAATACCGCCTCGGCGAGGTCGTGGCCCAGGCCATCGCGCGCGCCGACGAGGCGCTGTACGCGGCCAAGTCCCTGGGGCGCAACCGGGTCCAGTGCCACGACGACGACGAGCGCCTGCCGGTGCTGCCCAAGCTGGCGGTCGAGCAGGCCGGGGGGGAGGGCCCCGGCAGCGGCCCGCGGGTGAGCGCCGGACGCCTGCAGGGTGGTGCCCAGTGCGACCAGCTCACCGGCCTGCTCAACCGGAACCTGCTGCGCGACCGCCTGCGCCACGCCATGGACCGCGCCAACCGCAACCGCCGGCTGGTGGCCCTGCTGCTCCTGAATATCAACGGTTTCAAGGAGATCAACGACGAATTCGGCTACGAGGCGGGCGACGAGCTCCTGGCCCAGGCCGGCGCCGCGATCCGGCGCTGCCTGCGCGATTCCGACACGGTGGCGCGCTGGGGCGGCGACGAATTCATCGCGCTGCTGGAAGACCTGAGCTTCGAATCCGACGCCCAGGTGGTGGCCGAGAAGGTCCTCGACCGCTTCGGCCTGCCCCTGAGCGCGGCGGGACGCGAATGCTTCGTCACGCTGGCGGTGGGCGTGGCCCTGTACCCGGCGGCCGACTGCGACCTCGACGCCCTGCTCAAGCGCGCCGACATCGCCATGCGCGGCGCCAAGCGCTGGGGCGAGCACGGCGTCCAGGTCTATTCCGGCGACACGGTGCAGCCGCAGAGCGAGCGCCTGGCCCTCAAGAACGGCCTGCGCGACGCCCTCGCGCAGGGCCAGCTGTTCCTGGAATACCAGCCGCAGATCGACCTGGCCACCCGCTGCGTGATCGGCGTCGAGGCCCTGCTGCGCTGGCAGCATCCGGTGTACGGGCGGGTCGACCCGGGCCGCTTCATTCCGCTGGCCGAGGAGACCGGCATGATCGTCCCGATCGGCGACTGGGCGCTGCGCACCGCCTGCCTGCAGAACCGCGCCTGGCGCGCCAGCGGCCTCCCCGAGATCAAGACCGCGGTCAACCTGTCGGCGCGCCAGCTCAAGGAGCCCGGGCTGCCGGCGCGGGTGCTGACGATCCTGCATGAAACCGGGATGCCGGCGCGCTGCCTCGACCTCGAGATCACCGAGGGCATGCTGATCGAAGACCTGGCCGGCAACTGCGCCCTGATGAGCGGGCTGCGCCAGGCCGGCGTGCTGGTCTCGATCGACGACTTCGGCACCGGCTATTCGAGCCTGAATTACCTGTCCGAGCTGCCGATCGACATTCTCAAGATGGACGGCCTGTTCGTGCGCCGGCTGGGCGCGGCCGGGGCGGGCGCGGGCAGGCCCGGCGCTCGCTCGTTCGCGATCGCCGAGGCCATCGTGTCGATGGCGCACCGGCTCGGCCTGAACGTGATCGCCGAGGCGGTCGAGACGCCCGAGCAATTGGCCGACCTGTGCGCGATGGGATGCGACGCGGCCCAGGGTTATTACTTCGCCCGCCCGCTGCCGCCCGCCGAGGTGGCGGCGATGCTGGCGCGCCAGGTCGAGGCCGCGCCCCTCGTCCCGGCCTGAATTCCCGTCCATGTCGCTTGTCTGCTCATCTCATGTACCGGAGGATGTCGTGCTGAATGAACCGATTCCCTTTGATCCCGCCCACGACCTCGACGCGCTGGCCGCGTCCGGCGCGCTGGGCGGCAACGTCGCCCTGTTCCGCCAGCCGCGCGGACGCGACCTGCTGCGCCGCGCCACGCCGCTCGACGACTGGTGCGCGCTGCGCGCCCGCCACGGCGTCTGGCCCTATGGCCGCACCCTGGACGGCCCGCCGGCGCCGCTGGCCACCGTCGAGCGCCGCCAGGGCATCAACTTCGCCTCACAGGATTACCTGTCGCTGTCCGCCCACCCGGCCGTGATCGACGCGGCCATGCGGGTGATGGCCGAATGCGGGCCGCACAGCGCCGGCTCGGCCATCCTGCTCGGCAACAGCCGCTATTCGGGCGCGCTGGAGGAGGCGATCGGCCAGCTGCTGGACTGCCGCCACGTGGTGCTGTTCCCGACCGGCTGGGGCGCGGCCTTCGGCGCCGTGACCGCCCTGGTGCACGGCAGCGACCACGTGCTGATCGACGCCCTGGCCCATGCCTCGCTGCGCCAGGGTGCGCACGCGGCCACCCGCAACGTCGCCGCGTTCCGCCACAACGACTGCGACCACCTGCGCGAACTGCTGGCCAGCTTGCGCGCGGTGGATGCCAACGGTGCGATCCTGGTCATTACCGAAGGCCTGTTCAGCATGGATGCGGACAGTCCCGACCTGCCGCTGATGCAGTACCTGTGCCGCGAGTACGGCGCCACTCTGATGGTGGACGTGGCGCACGACCTCGGGGCCGTGGGGCCGGGCGGTACTGGCGTGATCGGCGCCCAGGGAATGCTGGGCAAGATCGACATCGTGATGGGCGCCTTTTCCAAGACCTTCGCCTCGAACGGCGGTTTCGTGGCCTGCCCTGAGCCCAGCGTGCGGCGCCAGCTGCAGCTGTTCGCGGGGCCGCACATGTTCTCCAACGCGCTGTCGCCGGTGCAGGCCGCCACCGTGCTGGAGTGCCTGCGCATCGCGACCGGCGAGGAAGGCGAGCGCCTGCGCGCCGACCTGATGCGCAACGCGGTCGAGCTGCGCGCCCTGTTGCAGGAGGAGGGCTTGCGCTGCCTGGGCAACCCGTCGCCGATCGTCCCGCTGTTGCTGGGCCCCGAATCCGCCACGCGGATCGCCGGCATGCTGCTGGCGCGCCGGCAGGTGTTCGTCAATCCGATGGAATTCCCCGGCGTGCCCCTCGGCGCGGCGCGCCTGCGCCTGCAATTGATGGCCCGGCATACGCCGGTCCAGATCCGGCGCGCCGCGCGCCAGCTGGCCGAGGCGGTACGGCGCGCGCTGGCGGCGCCACGGCCGCTGCTGCAGCCGTCCACGCAGGCCTGAAGCAGGGCGGGTGCGCGCATGGGTGCGTGAGCCAAGGACGGCGGGGTAAAATAACTCCTTTACCTTTCTTGCATCCAGACATGACCGTCCGCACCCGTTTTGCACCCAGCCCGACCGGCTACCTCCACCTGGGCGGCGCCCGCACCGCGCTGTATTCCTGGGCCTACGCACGCCACTTCGGCGGCACCTTCATCCTGCGCATCGAGGACACCGACCTCGAACGCTCGACGCCGGAAGCCGTGCAGGCGATCCTGGACGGCATGCAGTGGCTCGGCCTGTCGCACGACGAAGGCCCGTTCTACCAGATGCAGCGCATGGACCGCTACCGCGAGGTGGTCGCCTCGATGCTGGAGCAGGGCACTGCCTACCTGTGCTACTGCTCGCCGGAAGAAGTCGAGGCGATGCGCGAGCGCATGCGCGCAGCCGGCGAGAAGCCGCGCTACGACGGCACCTGGCGTCCGGAGCCGGGCAAGACCCTGCCGCCGGTCCCTGAAGGCGTCAAGCCGGTGGTGCGCTTCAAGAATCCGCTCGATGGCGAAGTCACCTGGAACGACGTGGTCAAGGGCCCGATCACCATCGCCAACAAGGAGCTCGACGACCTGATCATCGCGCGCCCGGACGGCACCCCGACCTATAACTTCTGCGTGTCGGTGGATGACTGGGATATGAAGATCACCCACGTGCTGCGCGGCGACGACCACGTGAACAACACGCCGCGCCAGATCAACATCCTGCGCGCGCTCGGCGCCGAGCTGCCGCAGTACGGCCACCTGCCGATGATCCTCGGCGCCGACGGGCAGAAGCTGTCCAAGCGCCATGGCGCGGTCAGCGTCATGCAGTATCCGGAACAGGGCTACCTGCCGGAAGCGATGCTCAACTACCTGGCGCGCCTGGGCTGGAGCCACGGCGACGACGAGATCTTCTCGATGGAGCAGTTCACCGAGTGGTTCAACCTCGAGCACCTGACCGCGTCGGCGGCCCAGTTCAACCCGGAAAAGCTGGCCTGGCTGAACAACCATTACATCAAGCAGGCCGACAACGAGCGCCTGGCCGGCCTGGCCCGTCCGGTGCTGCAGCAGCAGGGTGCGCAATTCGAAAACGCGCCGGCGCTGCCGACCGTGATCGCGCTGGTGAAGGACCGCACCAATACCATCAACGAGCTGGCCGATACCGCGATGCTGTTCTACCGCAAACCGCAGCCCGATGCCGCGCTGCTGGCCCAGCACCTGACCGATGCGGTGCGCCCGGCGCTGGCCGCTTTCGCCGAGCGCTGCAAGGATGTGGAATGGAACAAGGCTGCGATCGCCGCCATGTTCAAGGAAGTGCTGGGCGCACACGGCCTGAAGATGCCGCAGATCGCCATGCCGCTGCGCCTGATCGTCACCGGCCAGCTGCAGACGCCGGCCATCGATGCGGTGCTGGAACTGTTCGGCCGCGAAGTGGTGTTAGCGCGCATCGCAAAGTACCTCTAAATTCTTTTTTGCGGAGTGCGCATTTTCTCAAAATGGGTATTTGCGAAATGCAAGGCGCTCCGCTATAATGCTCGCACTTCAGCAGCACACGGTAGCAAACAAGTAGTACGAAGTAGTTTGCGACAGTGTGAAAAGAGGGGGTATAGCTCAGCTGGGAGAGCGCTTGCATGGCATGCAAGAGGTCAGCGGTTCGATCCCGCTTACCTCCACCACTCTGGAGTGCGGCAGTAATCAGGTCGCGGTAGTAAAGTAGTACGGTAGTTCAAGGTCCCCATCGTCTAGAGGCCTAGGACATCACCCTTTCACGGTGAGTACCGGGGTTCGAATCCCCGTGGGGACGCCAGCGTGCAACCAGCGGCACGCAGTAGTAGATGTAGTAAGCAGTATGTTAGAATGTTGTTTTCCCGTAGGGGGTATAGCTCAGCTGGGAGAGCGCTTGCATGGCATGCAAGAGGTCAGCGGTTCGATCCCGCTTACCTCCACCACGTAGGAAAAACAACAGTTCTGACAGTCCGGGTCCCCATCGTCTAGAGGCCTAGGACATCACCCTTTCACGGTGAGTACCGGGGTTCGAATCCCCGTGGGGACGCCAAGAATTTGGCAGCAAGATTGACACCGCGGTGCGGTGCAATTTTTAGTAAACAGCAGCAAGTACAGTTCAAGGTCCCCATCGTCTAGAGGCCTAGGACATCACCCTTTCACGGTGAGTACCGGGGTTCGAATCCCCGTGGGGACGCCAGCATAAAACCGGAGTAGACCAACGCGCTTGCGCGGAGAGGTGCTCCGGTTTTTCATTTTGTCCAACGCTTTCGCGTATCGACATGCCATTCACTCCAGCTCTTACCCTCGCCCTGTTCTGCAAGGTTGTCGACAACTACGGCGACATCGGCATTTGCTGGCGCCTGGCGCGCCAGCTGTGGCGCGAACATGGCGTCCACGTCAGCCTCTGGGTCGACGATCTCCACAGTTTCCGCCGCATCTGTCCGGAGGTCGACGTCACCGCCGCCGCGCAGACGGTGCAGGGCGTGCTCGTGCGTCACTGGCGCGACCAGGAAGGCACATTCGCGCCGGAAGAGGTCGCCGACATCGTGATCGAATTCTTTGCGGTCGACATTCCGCCCGGCTACGTCGCGGCGATGGCGCAGCGCACGCCGCGCCCGGTGTGGTTCAACCTCGAAGGCCTGACGGCGGAAGAGTGGGTGGAGGGCTGTCACCGCCTGCCGTCCATGCATCCGCGCCTGAAACTGACCAAGCATTTCTTCTTCCCGGGATTTACCGTGAAGACCGGCGGCGTGCTGCACGAAGCCGGCCTCGACGAGGAACGCCTTGCCTTCCAGGCCGACCGGACCGCGATGGCTGCCTTCCTGGGCGGCCTCGGCCTGAGTGCGGCCGAGATGGAGGCCCTGAAGGTCTCGCTGTTCTGCTATCCGCATGCGCCGGTCGCCGAACTGCTGCGCGCCTGGTCGGAAGGCTCCCGTCCGGTCACTTGCCTGGTGCCGGAAGGTGTTGCCGCCGAGGCGGTCCAGGCATTCATGGGGAGCGGGGCGCGCGCCGGCGACAGCGCTACGGCCGGCGCGCTCACCGTGCGGGTGCTGCCTTTCGTGGCCCAGCCCGACTACGACCGGCTGTTGTGGGCCTGCGACCTGAATTTCGTGCGCGGCGAGGATTCTTTTGTCCGCGCCCAATGGGCAGGGCGGCCTTTTGTCTGGCACATCTATCCGCAGGACGAAAACCTGCATCACAAAAAACTGCGCGCTTTTCTCGGCCGTTATGCGGACGGATTGCCAGCGCTCGAGCGCTTCTCGCTCGGATGGAATGGCGCCATCGATATCGATGCGATGCCGGTCGCGTGGCAGGACTTGCAAGGCGAATTGCCCCGCATTGCCATTCGTGCAGAAGAATGGCGGAGGGAAGTGCTCGCCCATGGCGATTTGACGACGAAGCTGCTCCAATTCGCCCGTGAACTGAGGCTCGCTGCGCAAAATCCGGTATAATGCGCGGTTAGTTTGTAACGAATACCACAGGATCAAACGTAGGCTCCCAAGCTTTCTTCGCTCATAGCCACCGCTGATTTAATGCAACTTACTTTTTACGTAAAACTACTATGAAATTCGCTAAAGAAATCCGTGTTGGCAACATCATTATGGTCGAAGACAAGCCATTCATCGTGCTGCGTTCGGACGTGAACGGTTCGAGCCGCACGGGCTTCACCTACAAGTGGAAGATGAAGAATCTTCTGACCAACGCCCCGCTGGAAAACGTGTTCCGCGGCGACGACAAGTTCGACGTGGTCGTGCTGGACAAGAAGCCGGTGACCTACTCGTACTTCGCCGATCCGCTGTACGTCTTCATGGACGAAGAGTACAACCAGTACGAAATCGAAGAAGAAAACATGGGCGACGCCATCAACTACCTGAAAGACGGTATGGAATGCGAAGCCGTGTTCTACGACGGCAAGGCCATTTCGGTCGAACTGCCGACCACCATCGCACGCCTGGTCGTGTACTCGGAGCCGGCCGTCAAGGGCAACACCTCGGGCAACGTGCTGAAGGAAGCCAAGATCGAGAACGCCATCGAAGCCAAGCAGCACACCGTGATGGTGCCGCTGTTCGTCAGCACCGATGACGTCATCGAAATCGACACCCGTACCAACGAGTACAAGAAAGTCGTTCGCAACTAAGCGTCGAGCACCCAAGGAAAAACGCTGCTTCGGCAGCGTTTTTTTTCGTCCGGACCAAACGTGTCACATGAGTAATTTTTACTGCTATGCTCATGCATTATTTGACACGGAGGGTTGTATGAAGCGCAGGGATTTCGTTCGGCTCGGAGTAGGCGCAGGCATGGCGGCGGGCGCCACCGCCGCAGTGACGCAGGCGCAAGCCGCGAGCAGGGCGCCGGGCGGGGCCGCAGCGGGCATCCTGGATGCCGGCGTGCGCGAACAGCAGGCCCGGATGGCGGCCGGCAAGCTCACGTCGAGCTCCCTGGTGCAGCAATACCTGGCGCGCATCGCCGCCGTCGACAAGGCCGGCCCGCGCTTGAATTCAGTCATCGAAACCAATCCGGATGCCCTCAAGATCGCGGCCGAGATGGACCGCGAACGCGCTAGCGGCCGGCTGCGCGGTCCGCTGCACGGCATTCCGGTCCTGTTGAAGGACAACATCGCCACCGCCGACCGCATGAGCACCAGCGCCGGCTCGCTCGCCCTCGACGGCGTGCGCGCGGTGAAGGACGCGCACATCGTCACCCTGCTGCGCAATGCCGGCGCCGTCATCATCGGCAAGACCAACCTGTCCGAATGGGCCAACATGCGCTCCACCAAGTCGGTGAGCGGATGGAGCGGCCGCGGCGGGCAGACCAAGAATCCCTACGCGCTCGACCGCAATACCAGCGGTTCCAGCTCGGGCTCGGGCGCCGCCGCGGCGGCCAGCCTGGCCACCCTGACCGTCGGCACCGAGACCGACGGCTCGATCGTCTCGCCCTCGTCGTCCTGCGGCATCGTCGGCATCAAGCCGACCCTGGGCCTGCTCAGCCGCAGCGGCATCATCCCGATCGCCCATTCGCAGGACACGGCCGGCCCGATGACCCGCAGTGTGGCGGACGCGGCCCTGATGCTGGCCGCCATGGCCGGCCCCGATCCCGACGACAAGGCGACCGCCGATAGCAAGCACCACCTGAGCGACTACGCGGCGGCCCTGCGTCTTGATGGCCTGAGGGGCAAGCGCATCGGCGTGGCCCGCAATTTCTTCGGCAGCAATGACGCGGTCGACGCGATCATCGAGAAGGAGCTGGCGGTCCTGAGGTCGCAAGGCGCCACCCTGGTCGACGTGAAAGTGCCGAACGTCGACAAGTACAACGAGAGCGAGCTGCAGGTGCTGCTCTACGAATTCGCGCCGGGCCTGGAGGCCTGGCTCAAGAACTACGCCCCGCACGCGCCGGTCAGGAACATGGCGGACGTGATCGCGTTCAACGACAAGAACGCGGCGCGCGAGATGCCGTACTTCAAGCAGGAACACCTGGTCGCGGCCCAGGCCAAGCCGGGGCTGGACGCGCGCGAGTACCGCGAAGCCCTGGCCAACGACCTGCGCTATTCGCGCGACGAAGGCATCGACCAGGTGATGAAGGAGCACAAGCTCGACGCCCTGGTGGCGCCGACCGGCGGTCCGGCCTGGCTCACCGACTACGTCAACGGCGACCACTACGGCGGCAGCTTCTCGAGCCCGGCCGCGGTGGCGGGCTATCCGCACATCACGGTGCCGGCCGGCTTTACGCGCGGCCTGCCGGTGGGGATCTCGTTTGTCGGCGGGGCCTGGAGCGAAGCGTCCCTGATCGGGATGGCCTACGCCTACGAACAGGCATCGAAGCGCCGCCGCGCGCCGGTGTATCCGGCCACCATCAACGTGAAGCTGTAATCAGCGCACGTTTTGCCTTGCCTTGGCGAACTGCGGCCCCCACAGCGGGTGGCCCTGTTCGCCGGGGCTCAGGTCGAAGGATGCATCCAGCCGCAGCGCCCGTTCGAAGGCCTGGCGGCATGGGGTGGGGCGGTTGGTGACGCAATAGCTGAACGCGGTGTACTTGAGCGCGCTGACGCGGTTGCGCACCGAGCCGCTGTTCATGTCGTTCGAGCTCAAGCGCTTGATCGCGCCGTTGAAGTCGCCGTCATGGTACAGGGCGATGCCTTCGCGCAGGGCGGCGTCGTCGCGGTTCGAGGCCGGGCGCTCCGGACGCGGGGCCGGGCGCTCGGTGCGCTCGGCACGCTCGGCGCGCGGGTGGGAGCGGTCGTCCACCCGCGCGCGGGTGCGCGGCGGATCGTTCTTGCCCATGATGGAATTGAGCTGCGAATTCAATTCGGCGCAGCCGCCGAGCAGCATCACGGCGCCGAGCAGGCAGGCACGCAAGCCATGGTTCGGGATGCGCAGGTTCACTCCACCTCCTCTTCAGTAAAATCCATTTCGATGACCGCAGATGCGCCCTTGACGGCGTTGACCATCACGGTGTGCTCCGGGAAATTCGGGTTGACGATGCGGATCGTGTGCTGGCCGGGCGCCAGCGTCAGGCGCTTGAGCGGCGGGCTGGCGCCGTGGTCGACGCCGTCGACCTGCACCATGGCCCAGGGTTTGATCACCAGTTTATAGGTGGCGCCAGCCGCGGCTGGTACCGGGCGCGGCGTGGCCGGCTGGCCAGTCGCCGTTGGCGTCTCGGTGGCCGGCGCCGCCGGGGTGGGAAGTGCGGCAGGATCGCTTGCGGCGAGAATGGACGGATCGGACAGGCCGGCGTCCGCTTGCGCCACTGCCGGGGCGGGGGCAGGTGTTTCAGGCGCTGCGGCTACGGTGTCGCCGTCGCCCGGCAGGGCCAGCGTGACGGTGTCGCGCGAGTCGGCCCCGTGTAGCAGGGCGAACAGGGCGCCGAGGGCAGCCAGCAGGACGGTCGCCGCGGCGACCAGCAGCAGCCAGCGCTTCAGTCCGCTGTTTTCGGGGACGGGCGCGGGTTCGCTAAGGAAGGACACCGTCGGTTCCGGCGGGATCGGGGACAGCGGCTGCGCGGGAACGGGCGGACCGAGCGGCACGATGCCGAGCAGGTTGCGCAATTGTTCGATGGTGTGGGGGCGCTGCTGCGGGTCGGGCGACAGGCAGCGGTCGACGGCCGTCACGAAGCTGTCGCTGTACTGGTCCCCGCTGTTGCCGGGCAGCCGCCCCTGCAGGGGCGCAGCGGGCGGATATTCCCGCGTGATGGCGTAATGGACCACGGCGGCCAGGTCGTGCATGTCGCCCGCCTCCGACCAGGCATTGCCGACGTCCGGCGAGGGCAGGAGCATCGGGTCGCCGGAGTCGAGCACCAGCACCGTGTCGGGGCTGATCGGGCGATGCGGCATCTGCATCGCGTACTGCAGTTCGAGCGACTGCAGGATCTGGCGGAAAATGCGCCGGCACCAGACTTCGTTGACGAGTTCGTGGTTGAACTCGACGACTTCGCGCACGGTCCGGCCGTCGGTCTGCTGTTGCTGGGTTACGGGAGTGCTGGTCATCATGGCGTCGAGCCGCGCCCTGACACGCAGGAAGCTGTCCGGAATGTGTCCCGGCGCGGTATTTGTATTTTGACAAATAATGCCAGATTTGCCGCGCCGGCGGTGCTGCTGAGCCAACCGTGCGCGGCTGTTACAACTTCGTTACAAACAGCAGTCCGTACTCACACTTCGAGGAAGCGCATCTTGAAGTAGCGGCCCTTGATCACGCCGAATTCCGGACCTGGCGCCTGGCGGTCGTTCAGCTTGGCGACTGCCGCGTGGGCGGCATGGCGGTCGAGCGCCACGTAGCTGGCGAACTCGCCGACATTGATCTTGCCGACCTGTTCCTTGGTCAATCCGGCATCGCCGGTGAGGGCGCCGAGGATGTCGCCCGGGCGCAGCTTGGCCTTCTTGCCGCCGGCGATGTGCAGGGTCAGCATCGGGGCCGGGGCGGCTGCTTCGGGATGTTCGCCCAGCTCCTCGAGCTTGTGCCATTCGGCCGGCGCGTCCTGGTATTCCTCGATCAGGCGCACCCATTTCTTTTCGTTCGGCGCAGCCAGGGTCAGCGCCAGGCCGCTTTCGCCGCCGCGGCCGGTGCGGCCGATGCGGTGCACGTGCACTTCCGGATCCTTCGAGACGTCGGCATTGATCACGGTGTCGAGGTTGGCGATGTCGAGGCCGCGCGCGGCGACGTCGGTTGCCACCAGCACCGAGCAGCTGCGGTTGGCGAACAGCACCAGGATCTCGTCGCGCTCCCACTGTTCCAGTTCGCCGTACAGCGCCAGTGCCGAGAAGCCTTGCTCGCGCAGGTGATCGGCCAGCTCGCGGCAATGGGCCTTGGTGTTGCAGAAGGCGAGGGTGGAGACCGGCTGGTAGTGCTTGAGCAGCTGCGCCACCGCTTCGTCGCGGCCTTCGAAGCCGATCTCGTAGAAGCGCTGTTCGATCTTTTCCGCGCTGTGCTGGCTCTCGACCGCCACCTCGAGTGGGTCGACCAGGAAGCCGGCGGTGGCGAAGCGGATGTCGTCCGGATAGGTAGCCGAGAACAGCAGGGTCTGGCGGCGCTGGGGGCAGGCCGAGACGATGCCTTCGATCTCGTCGTAGAAACCCATGTCGGTCATGCGGTCGGCCTCGTCCAGCACCAGGGTCTGGACTTTCGACAGGTCGAGGGTATGACGGCCGAGGTGGTCGCGGATGCGCCCCGGGGTGCCGACCACGATGTGGGCGCCGTGCTCGAGCGAAGCGATCTGCGGGCGCATGGCGACGCCGCCGGTCAGGGTCAGGATCTTGACGTTGCCGACGCCGCGCGCCAGCCGGCGCAGCTCGTTCGCGACCTGGTCGGCCAGTTCGCGCGTCGGGCACAGCACCAGGCCCTGCACCGCGAACCAGGCCGGGTTGAGCTTGTGCAGCACGCCGATGCCGAAGGCGGCGGTCTTGCCGCTGCCGGTCTTGGCCTGGGCGATCAGGTCGCGTCCTTCCAGCACCGCCGGCAGCGAGGCGGCCTGGATCGGCGTCATCCCGTGGTAGCCCAGGGTGGCAAGGTTGGCGAGGAAGCGCGGCGCCAGCGCCAGCGAAGTGAAGGGTTGCGTGTTCATGGGTGTCCTGCCAGGGTTTGGCCAAGCATAGCCAATATGGCGGACTACGCCGAGGCCGGCGCCCATACCGGCAGGCCGGTCAGGTCGAGGTTCTCGTCGCGGCGCCAGACGGGCAGGCCGGTGGTGTCGGTTTCTTCGAGCAGTTCCAGCTGCTCCTGCTTCAACGAGGCGCGGCGCGCACGGGGAGCGGCACGCTTCGGTTCGACAACGGGGTCAAGCGGTGCGGCCGGTTCGAAGCCCGGCAGGTCGATTGTCGCGTTGTCTTTCTTGTCTCTCATCTGCCTGGATGCTGCGCTGCGTCGTTTTTGCTGCCGCAGAAAACAAAAGCCCGGCTGCAAGAGTCGGGCTTTTGTCGGTATTTGGTTGCGGGGACAGGATTTGAACCTGTGACCTTCGGGTTATGAGCCCGACGAGCTGCCAGACTGCTCCACCCCGCGTCTGAGAAAAAGATTATAGCGCGGATCGGCGGCTTGTGCAATCTCGGTTTTCTGCGGCTGCAACGCTTGTGCTTGCTCAAGCGTTGCAGCCGCAATTCCTAGTCGATTGCTCGCAGGCGCCACAGCGATGTCACTTCGCGCGAGCGGGCCGCGTGCAGCGGATCGTCGGGGTCGCTTGCCTTGCCGTGGGTCGGGCGTACATCGTGACGGGCGACAACGTCGAGCCCGGCATCGGCTATCCAGCCGAGCAATTGTTCGCGCGTGCGCAGCCCGAGATGCTCGGCCAGGTCCGACAGGATCAGCCAGCCTTCGCCGCCGGGTTCCAGGTGCTGCGCCAGGCCGCCCAGGAACCCCTTGAGCATGCGGCTGTCGGGATCGTAGATCGCGTACTCGATGGCCGAGCTGGGCTTGCCGGGCAGCCAGGGCGGATTGCACACCACCAGGGGAGCACGGCCTTCGGGGAACAGGTCGGCCTGGATCACCTCGACCTGGGCGGCCAGGCCGAGGCGCGCGATGTTCTCGCGCGCGCAGCCGAGTGCGCGCGCATCCATGTCGGTGGCGAGCACCTGCTTCATGCCGCGCCGCGCCAGCACCGCCGACAGCACGCCGGTGCCGGTGCCGATGTCGAAGGCCAGCTTTGCACCCTTGGGCAGCGGAGCCTGCGCCACCAGCTCGACGTATTCGCCGCGCACCGGCGAGAACACGCCGTACCACGGGTGGATGTTCGCATCGAGCGCCGGGATGCGCACGCCCTTGCGCCGCCATTCGTGGGCGCCGATCACGCCCAGCAGTTCGCGCAGCGAAGCGACATAGGGGCTGTCTACCGGACCGTAGGCCTCGAGGCAGGCCTCGCGCACGTCGGGTGCGCGGCGCAGCGGAATCGTGTGGCCGGCCTCGAAGGGGATCAGGAGCATGGCGAGCGTGCGCGCACGCTGCAGCTGCTGCAGGCGGTGGCGGTGGAACAGTTCGCTTGGTGTGGGCGCGCCGCCTTTGGCGGCGCCCTTGCCCGCCTTGGCGCGGCGCGCACGATCGCTCTTGTGCTCGACGCGGCGCACCAGGGCGCTCAGGAGCTGGCGCGCGTTCTGGAAGTCGCCGCGCCAGAGCAGGGCGGTGCCCTCGAGCGCCAGCCGGTAGGCGGTGTCGGCGTTCATGGTGTCGTCGGCGACGACCACCTTCTTCGGCGCCGGCCAGCCGCTTTCCGAGCGCCATGACGCCGAGCGTTCAGTACCACCCTCCAGCCAGCTCAGTTGTCCCATCGTGTCGCTCATCGATGGCCGATCAGTGATGGTGGTGCCAGTTGCCGTCGGCCGATTCGAGATAGGACTTGACCGCGTCCGGGCTGCCGGTGGCGTGACGCTTGGGCTCGCCGCATTCGCAGACGCCCAGGTAAGGCTGGATGTGCGAGCAGGCCGAGACCTTCTGCAGGGTGACCTTGACCGGTTTGGCGCACTTGGCGCATTTGAAAGTGAGGAAGCGAGCTGGCTTCATGGGAGTGTCTGTGTGAGTTTCGGGAAGAGCGGCATTCTACACCCGCACCGTCTACTCGACCACGACCGCGCTGCTGCCGCCTCCCGCCGGGCGCACCAGCACCTTGGTGGCGATGCGCTCGGTCATCTCCTGCACGTGCGAGATCACGCCCACCTTGCGGCCCAGCGATTGCAGCGCGTCCAGCGCATCCATCGCCACCCCCAGGGTGTCGGTGTCGAGGCTGCCGAAGCCTTCGTCGATGAAGAGCGACTCGACCCGCACCCGGTTCGAGGACAGCGAGGCCAGGCCGAGCGCCAGGGCCAGCGACACCAGGAAGGATTCGCCGCCGGACAGGGAATTGACCGAGCGCACTTCGCCGCCCATGTCCTGGTCGCGCACCATCAGGGCCAGCGAGGGCGCGCCGTTGTGGCTGACGCGTTCGAGGCGGTAGCGCCGCGCCAGTTGCCCGAGGTGGGCATTGGCGTAGCCGAGCAGCACGTCGAGGGTGAACTGCTGGGCGTAATTGCGGAACTTCTTGCCGTCGCTGGAACCGATCAGCTCGGACAGCTTGCCCCAGCGTTGCTCTTCGAGCTGCTGGCGCTCGACCTCGGCCAGCACCGCCTGCGCCTGCACGCGCCGGGTGTCGTCCTGGCCGATGCGCATGCGCAGTTCGGTGGCCAGGTCGTGGGCCGCGCGGCGTTCGCTTGTCAATGCTTCGACGGCGGCGGCCACGGTTTCAAGGCTCAGGCCGCTTTCGGGCGCGCCTTCGGCGTGCAGCCCGCGCTGGGCGCGGCGCTCCGCCAGCACGGCGGTGGCGCTGGCGACCTGGGCGTCGAGCGCCCCCAGTGCGCTACGTTCCTGCGCCAGCCAGGTGCCGCCGACCGCCAGCAGGCGGCCGAGTTCGGCCGAGTCCTCGACCGGGTCGAGGCCCTTGATGAAGGCCGATTTGCGGTAGTCCTCCAGCCAGTCGGCCAGCGCGCCGGCAGCCTTGACACCGGCGGCGTCCAGGTGGGCGATATGCTCGGCCAGCTGGGCCAGCGCGCTGCGGGCGCTGGCTTCGCGCTGCGCGGTTTCGGTGGCGGCCGCCTGGCGTGCTGCCAGATGATTGCGGGCGGCGCCGACGGCGGCCTGCAGTTCCTGTTCCACCTCTGCGACCGGCCGGCCGTTCCACAGGGCGAGGCGCTGGGCGCGCTTGTCCTTCAGTTCGGCGTCGATCCGGTTGAACTCGGCGGCCACCCCGGCGCCGTGGCGATCGGCCTGGGCGATGCGGTCGAGCGCGCCGGCAAGCTCGGCCTCGAGCGTGGCAAGGGCGGCGCTGCTGCGGGTCTGCAGTTCGGTTTGTTGCTGCCATTGCGCGGCTTCCTGGGCGCGGCTTTCGCGCCAGGCGGCGCCCTGGCGGCGCCAGGCGTCCTGCCAGCCGTCGCCGCAGGCATGCGACAGGACCGGGTCGAGCTCGGCCAGCAATCCTGCCAGCTGGGCGGCGACGGCGTCGCGCTGGACCATCGCGGCCCGCAGCTCGGCCTGCAGGCGTGCGCCGGCCTCGCGGGCGGTATCGAGGGCCTGGCGCAGGCCGGCATGTTCCTGCTGCGCCTTGTCGTAGGCGGCCTGGGCGGCGTCGCGCGCCTGTGCGGCGCGGCGCAGGGCGGCGACGCGGCCGTCCAGCGCCGCCGCGGCAGCGCGCGACGCTTCGCGGGCGTCGGCGAACCAGGCCCGGCGCACCGTATCGTCCTGGCCTTCGGCGGCGGGAACCTCGGCCGCCAGCGGCTGCGCGGCCCACTCCGCCTCGAGCTCGTCGAGCAGCTTGCGCAGGGTGGCGCGCTCGCGCTGCAGTCCGGCGAGCCGGTCGCTGGAGGCGGCCAGGGTGGCAGCCTGCGCCGCCTGCACGGCTTCGTTGTCGCGCAGGCGAGCCCGGCAGTCGCCGACTTCGGCGCGCAGGTTCGCCAGCATGGCATGCAGCATGTCCTCGCGGCCATCGTCGCGGTAGGGATGCTGGTGCGAACCGCAGACCGGGCAGGGCGCCTCGTCGTGCAAGCTCGCGCGCAATTGCTCCACGTTGGCTGCGCAGGCCAGCTCCGCCGCCGCCAGCGATTTCTCGGCCTGCTGCAGCGCCGCCGTGAGGACGGGGCTGGCGCCGCGTGCTTCCTCGAGCAGGCGGCCGGCGGCGGCGGCGGCCGTGTCCACCCGGTCGAGTTCGCCCGCGGTGTCGGCATATTCCTGGCGTGTCGTGACCAGCGCCGTCCAGGCTTTCTCGGCGGCGGCGAGGCGTTCGCGGCGCGCGTCCAGGGCCTGGCGTTCGCTGTCCAGCGCCTGCGGATCGACGGCCTCGAGGGCGGCCATTGCTTCGCGCCGCGCCGTGTCGAGGGCATCGAGGCGCTGGGCTGCGCCTGTCAGCGCCAGGACGGCGGCCTGTTCGTGCGCGCCGGCTTGCCGGGCCTGAAGGCTCACCGTCTCCAGTGCGGTGGCGGCGCCGGCATCGAGCGCGACCGATTGCGCGGCCTGGGCCAGCAGCTTGTCCCAGCGCGGCCACTGGGCCGCCATCGGTTCAAGCCGTGCGTGAAGCGCGAGCCAGCCGGCGGCGCGCTCGCGCTGGCCTTTCGCGGTCTCGTGTTCGGCGGCCTTGGCAGCGTGCACGCTGCGCGCCTGGCGCGCCTCGGCGCGGGCCGCTTCCAGTGCGTTGGATGCCTGGCCGTGCGCGGGCGCAAGGGCGGCAATCGCGGCATCCAGCGCCTTGGCAGTGTCGAGCTGGGGCGCCGATGCACGCAAGGCGCTCTCGGCGGCATCAAGGGCGGACAGGGCGGCGTCGACGTCCAGCACCGCCTGGCGGCGTGCATCCAGCGCCGTCGCGAGCGCACTTTCCAGCTTGCCGGTCGATTCGGCCGCCGCCTTGTGTTCTTCCTGCAGGCGCTGGACTTCCGCTACCTGCGGCCGGGCCGGCTGCACCGCATCGAGGGTGGCGAGGCGCTGGCGCCGCCCGGCCGCCTCCTGCTGCGCGGCTTGCGCCGTCGCCAGGCTTTCCACGGCCTGGGCTTCGCTGCGCGCCAGTTTGGCGGCTTCCTGGTGCCAGCGCAGTTCGCCTTCGAGGGCCGCGCGGCGCGCATCGACCGCTTCCAGCGCCAGCTCGGCATTCACGCGCTCGGCATTGAGCTTGTCGCGTTCCTCAAGCGGCAGCGGGGCCTGGTTGGCCAGCTTCGCGGACAGGGTCCGGGTGCGTTCCTGCTCGGCCCGGTAACGCTCGAAGGCGCGCCGGGAAATGTCGCTGTAGATCGTGGTGCCGGTGAGGGTTTCCAGCAGCTCGCCGCGTTCGTTCTCGTCGGTCTTGAGGAAGGCCGAGAATTCGTTCTGCGCCAGCAGCACGGCGCGCGTGAACTGTTCGAAGGACAGGCCGATGCGCTGCACGATTTCAGCCGCCACTTCGGTCTTGGTGCCGCCCAGCGGATCGAGCTCGGGCAGGCGGTGCAGGGTCATCCTGGAAGGCTGCAAGGCGCCGCTCGGCTTGTTGTAGGCGCGGCGCACGCTCCAGCGCGCGCGGTAGCGGATGTCGTCGTTGCCGGCGAAGTCGACCTCGGCCCAGGCTTCGGCGGCGCCGCGCCGCAGCAGGGTGCGCGGGTCGAGCGCCGAGATGGTGTCGCCGCCGACGTCCGGCAGCTGGCTGCCGGCGCGCTTGAGCAGGCGCGGGGTGGCGTCGTACAGCGCCAGGCACAGGGCGTCGAGCAGGGTGCTCTTCCCCGCGCCGGTGGGGCCGCTGATGGCGAACAGGCCGCTGGACGCGAGCGGTTCGGTTTCGAAGTCGACCAGGAATTCGCCGGCCAGCGAAGCCAGGTTCTTGCCGCTGATGCGCAGGATCCTCATGCCGCGTCTCCACCCAGGGCCGTGGTGAGCTCGGCGAAGGCGGCCAGCTGCTCGGGAGGGGCATCAATGCCGTAGCGCTGCGCCCACAGGCGGCGGAAGATGTCGTCCGGCTGCAGCTGGGCCAGCTGGTCGAGGCTCAGGGCTTCTTCGACGCTGTCCGGCGCGGCGTGGCGGCGCGTCGGTTCGATCTTGGCCAGGCGCACCGGCTTGCCGGCCAGGGCCGCTTCGACCCGCGCGCGCAGGCCCGGCTCGGGACCTTCGAGCAGCACGCGCACCTCGAGGAAGGGCTGCTGCTGCGGCGGCGCGTCGGGAAGCTCGAGCGCTTCGAGCGCGGCCAGCACCTCGTCGATCGGCGCTGGCTGGCTCGGTACGCGCAGCAATTGCACCGCGCGCGGCACGGGCAGCGGGGTCACCGACTTCGCGCTTGGACCCTCGAGCTCGATGCGCAGCACCTGGTGCTGGTAGCCGACCTCGGAGAAGGACAGCGGCAGCGGGCTGCCGCAATAGCGCCGGTGCTCGTGGCCGCCGACGCGCTGCGCCAGGTGCAGGTGGCCCAGCGCCACGTAGGCCACTTGCGGGTCGAACATGGAGGCCGGCAGGGCCTCGGTGCCGCCGATCACGATGCGGCGCTCGGAATCCTGGGACGACTGGCCGTCGACCATGTGGCAGTGGCCCATGGCGACGATCGCTTCGTTCCCGGTGCAGCGCGACTGCGCCAGCGCGAAGGCTTGCCGGTAGAGCACGGTGGTGCCGTGCAGGTAGGGATCGAGCGCCGTCGATGCATCCTCGGCCACGACGCGCGGCACGTCGCCCGGGCGCAGGAAGGGGACGGCCAGGCACCATGCCGCCACCGTCCCGTCGCGCCGGCGCAGGGGCACCAGCAGGCGCTCGAGGTCGACGCTGCCGTCCGGCGCGCGCGCCACGTTGCCCACCACGATGGTGCCGTGCGCTTCCAGCAGCGGCGTGGGCGCTTCGAGCCGACCCGGCGAATCGTGGTTGCCGGCGATGACCACGACCTGCAGGTGCGGCACCCGGCTGCGCGCCTGCTGCAGGAAACGGTACAGCTGGCGGTGGGCGGCCGCCGACGGATTGGCGTTGTCGAAGATGTCGCCGGCGATGAGCAGCACGTCGATCTGTTCCGCCGCGAGCGTTTCCACGAGCCAGTCGAGGAAGCACGCATGCTCGTAGGTCCGGTCGAAGGTGTGCAGGGTCTGGCCCAGGTGCCAGTCGGAAGTATGAAGCAGCCGCATGGTTGGAATGGAAAGTCGGGTCGGCGCTCACTATAGCGCAGACTCCTCGTGTTGCCCAAGAAAAGACTGTGTTTTTTTACAGTAGTATTGGTTTGCTATTAAAATAAGGAGATGAGCGCGATCAAGCCGGATTTCGAACTTTCCTTAAGTAGCGCCCGGGCCCTGCACCTGGCCGCGCAGGACATGCTGGCGCCGCGCCGCCGCCGTGCGGCAAAGCCTGACGTGCTGGCGGCGATCCGGCGCATGGGCATGCTCCAGATCGACACCATCAGCGTGGTCGCGCGCAGTCCCTACCTGGTGCTGTGGAGCCGCCTGGGCGACTACGACCCGGGCTGGCTCGACGAACTGCTGGCCGAGGGCCACTTGTTCGAATACTGGGCGCACGAGGCCTGCTTCCTGCCGATCGAGGATTACGGCCTGTACCGTCACCGCATGCTCGACCCGCAAGCCATGGGCTGGAAGTATTCCGCCAACTGGATGCGCGAGCGCGCCGACGAGGTCGCAGCCTTGCTGGCGCACGTGCGTGAAAAGGGGCCGGTGCGCTCGTCCGACTTCGAGCGCAGCGACGGGAAAGGGGGCGGCTGGTGGGAATGGAAGCCCGAGAAGCGCACGCTGGAAGTGCTGTTCACCGCCGGCCAACTGATGATCGCACGCCGCCACAACTTCCAGCGCATCTACGACCTGGCCGAACGCGTGCACCCGAGCTGGCACGACGGCCACATGCCGCCGCTGGAGGAGGTGCGCCGCAGCTTCGTGCTGCAGGCGGTGCGCGCCCTCGGGCTGGCCAGGGCCGCGTGGATTCCCGATTATCACCGCACCCGGCGTCCGCACCCGGACCCGGCGGCGCTGGCCGAGCAGGGCCTGCTGCTGCGCGCACGGGTCGAGGGCTGGCATGACCCGGTCTACATCCATCCCGAACATGCGATGCTTGCGCGCCAGGCGGAGCAGGGCAGGCTGGCGCCGCGCCTGACGACCCTGCTGTCGCCGTTCGACCCGATCGTCTGGGACCGGCGCCGCGCGCTCGAGCTGTTCGGCTTCGACTACAGGCTCGAATGCTATACCCCGGCGCAAAAGCGGCGCTACGGCTACTTCACGCTGCCGATCCTGCGCCGCGGCGCGCTGGCCGGCCGGATCGACGCCAAGGCCCACCGCAAGGCCGGCGAATTCGAGTTGCGCAGCGTTCATCTGGAACCGGGCGTGCGCATCAGCGAGCGCCTGGTCGAGGACGTGGCGGGCGCCGTACAGCGCTGCGCGCGCTGGCATGGATGCCCCACGGTGCGGGTGATCCATGCCGTGCCGGAAACCTTCGGCATGCGCCTGGCTGCAGCCTTCGAGGCTTCCGGAACCGTCGGGTTGCCGTAATCGTGCTTTGACATCGCAACAACTAAAAAGTCTCCAATGTCCACCGGTCCGGGCTTGCGGCACCTCAAACCCGAGCAGGGGCATCTCTCTACACTACGAGTTCCCAGAGGCCGGCCATAACAATAAAAGCTGCCGCCCACCCCGACAAAAAAAAGCTTCCCCAGCCAAGACTCGCGGCCCGCGCCAGGCCTCGCCTTGGCGAAGCTATCCTGAGAGGAGACAAAATGCTGACGTCCACCTACACGCTGGTTACCCTGTCCATCGAGCAAGCCAGCGCGCGCATCGGCCTGCAGTCCCTGCTGGAGCATTGGCAACCCGGCGCCTGGCAGCATGCCATGCCGACGCCACGCGAGGTCAAGCTGGCCTGCGACGCCTTGCGGGTCGCCTTCGACAACTGCTACTGGCGCAAGCTCGACAAGTTCGTGGTGCCGGCCCTGCGCCGCGCCCGCGCGGGTGACGAGGCAGTTGCCGGACTCCTGGCGGAACTCGATGCCCTGACCCTGGCCGCCATCGAGGCGCGCGCCGACGCCCATGCGGCGGCAGCCGTGCATGACGCCGGCTTCGGCGCCGCGCTGGAACGCTGCTGCAATCTGCTGCTCGCGCGCCTGGAGCGCGAAGAACGCGAGCTGTTCCCGCTGGCGCGCGTCCATGTGCCGAGCGAAGTCTGGTTTGCGATCGCTAACCAGATGCTGGTCCAGGATGCCTGGCAGAACGAGAATCGTGGCTATGGCCCCGGGCAGGTCGCGGCCGGCGCCATGGGCAGGAATCCGGTCAAGCAAAGCGCGTTCTCGTCCTTGCCGCACTATGCCACGCACTGAAGCGCGCAGTGGACAAGGCACAGACCCAAAGAGAAGCGTCTGACAAAGCCCTCAGGGCAAGGAGCAACGCCGCAGCGGCGGACCGCGAAGACAGTACTTTAGTACGGCGAGACGATGCGACGCAGCAATGAGGGCTTTGTCAGGCGCGCGGCAAGCGCCACCATGGTTCTTTGCTATGATGGGGGTTTTGGAAGTGCGATTTCATCATGTTCGAATTCCTTTTCAAGCGGCAGGGTGGCGACAAGCCGGCCGGCGCTTCCGGTGAGAAGCCGGGCAGCGCGCCGGCGGCGACGGGCCCGTCCGCGCCGGCTGGCGGGCGGACTGGCGCGGCCGCCGGGGCGCCGACCCCGCGCGAGCAGCAGGCCGAACAGCTCAAGCACCTGAACGGCGACGAGGAAACCGCCGTCGCCTTCATCCTTTCCTCCGAATTCTCCGAACTGCGCCTTGCCGCCGCCGAGCTGGTCCACAGCCGGCCGCAGCTCGAACGCGTGCATGCGGCGATGCGCAATACCGATCGCCGCGTCGCCAAGCTGATGCAGTCGCGCCTGGACGCGATCCGCCACCATGACGCCGAACTGCGCCGTGGCCGGGAAGCCCTGGCGCATGCCAAGGCACTGCTCGGCGACGAGCTCCTGACCCCGAACCATGTTGCCGAGCTCGACCGAAAATGGGCAGTCATCACCGCGCCGGAACTGGCGCCGGAATTCGACACCATTCGAACCGAACTCGGCAAGCGCCTGGAAGACCAGGTGCAGTTGCAGCGCGCCATGATCGACCGCCTGGCCGCGCTGCGCCAGCTCGACTCGGGCGGCCTCGAACCCGCCGTCTTTGCCGAACGCCTCGACGCCTTGTCGCGCGAGCAGGCCGCCGCGCTGGTCGCGCCGGGCCACGCGTCGCTGCCGCGGGCGCTGGTAGCGGAAGTCGCCACCGAGCAGGCGCGCCTGGCCGCCAGCCTGGCCACCATCGAACAGGACCGCGCCGCGCTGGCCGCGCGCGAGGCTGCGCTCGCGCAATGGCAGGCCCAACCGGTGACGGAACTCAAGGCAGAACTCCTCCGCAAGGAATGGCAGCGCCTGCCGGCATTGCCCGCCAACGGTCCGGGCGCACAGCTGCAGGGGCGCTTCGACGCGCTGCTGGCCAGCCTGCCGCAAGAGGCGCCCAGGCCGAAACAGGAGCCGGCCAGGCCGGCCGCGGCCGCGCCCGCCGCACCGAAAGCGCCCAAGGCCCAGAACAAGGGCGCCGACCAGCACTTCCTGGACCGGCTCGACGCGATGGAAGCCGCGCTGCAGCAAGGGTCCCTCGGCACCGCCGCCGAGCTCGACAAGTCGCTCAAGGAAAGCAAGGACAAGGGCATGCGCCTCACGCCTGCCCAGCTCGAGCGCCTGAACCACGTGCGCGCCGAGCTCAAGCGCCTGTCCGACTGGGCGCGCTGGGGCGGCAACGTCTCGCGCGAAGAACTCATCAAGCAGGTCGAGGTCTTATCGACCCAGAACCTGGCGATGGGCGAGTTGGCCAAGAAGGTCAGCAGCATGCGCGAACGCTGGAAGGCGCTCGACAGCCTGTCGGGACCCGCGCCGCGCTCGCTATGGGAGCGCTTCGACGCCGCCTGCACGGCGGCTTATGCGCCGGCCGCCGCCCACTTCCGCCACCTGGCCGACGAGCGCCATGCCAATGCCGCGCGCGGCCAGGCCCTGGTCGAGGAAGCCCAGGCCGAGATCGCGCGCCTGGAGTCGGGTGAGGCCGACTGGAAACACGTGTCCGGCACCGTGCAGCGCCTGCGTACCGCCTGGAGCCACCTGGGCGCGATCGATCGCAAGGACAAGAAGCGCCTCGACGCGCTGTTCTCCGATGCGCTGAACACGCTCCAGCGTCCGCTGGAAGAACAGCGCAAGGGCGAGATGAGCGTGCGCGAGCAGCTGATCGAAGAAGCGCTGGCCCTCGACCCGCACGACCGTCACGCCGTCGACGCGCTGCGCGAACTGCAGGCGCGCTGGCAGGAGCATGCGCGTGCGCTGCCGCTCGAGCGCAAGGCCGAGCAGGCGCTGTGGCAGCGCTTCCGCGCCGCCTGCGACGCGCTGTTCGCCAGGCGCAAGGAGCACGCCCATGCGGCGGACGCCGAACGGCGCGCCCATGAAACCGCCAAGGAGGCGCTCTGCGCGCGTCTCGAAGCCGCCGCGCCGGATGCGACCCCTGCCACCGCCGGCAAGCTGCTGCGCGAGGCGGCGGCCGAGTGGGCGGCGATCGGGCCGGTGCCGCGCGCCCACGAGGCCCGCATCGAGAAGCGCTACCACGCCGCGCTGGCGGCGGTGCAGCACCATGCCGACGTGGCGCGCCGCGCCGCCGGGCTGGCGCTGGCCGGCGCCGTGCGCGACAAGCTGCGCCTGATCCAGGCGCTGGAAAACGCCATCGTCAATCCCGACGCGCATACCAATCCCTCCGACTGGCGCGGGCGCTGGGACGCGCTGCTGCCGCTCGAAGGCGGCTACGAACCGGTGCTGCATGCGCGCTTCGAGGCCGCCCTGGGCGCGCTCGAAGGCGACCGCAGCGGATACGCCCGCCAGCTGGATGCCAATCGCGACCACCTGCTGCACGAACTGCTGCGCCTGGAGATCGCGGCCGGCATCGACAGCGGCGCCGAATTCGCGCGCGAGCGCCTCAAGCTGCAGGTCGAGGTGCTGCAAAGTTCGCTCAAGTCCGGTCACAAGTCGGGCCACGGCGCGGGGCAGGGCGCCGCTGCCAAGGGCTTGCATGAGCTGCTGGCGCTGCCGGCGCTGCTTGATGCCCGCACCGAACTGCGCATCGAACAATTGTTGACGCGCTACGCGAAGGACGGCCGATGAATGTGCCAATGCGCGCGCCGGCATCGGCCCAGGTGAACGACATCCGGGTGCAGGAAGCGGACTTCGACCTGTCGCGTGAACTCGCTGCCCTGCGCGCGGGCGACGGCCGCGTGGGCGCCGTGGTCAGTTTTGTCGGCACCGTGCGCGACCTGAACGAGGGTTCCGCGGTGTCTGAGATGGAGCTGGAGCACTATCCTGGCATGACGGAAAAGGCGCTGGAAGACATCGTGACCCAGGCCAGGGCGCGCTGGACGCTGTTCGGCGTGCAGGTCATCCACCGCGTCGGGCCCCTGAAACCGCTCGACCAGATCGTGCTGGTTGCCTGCAGCTCGGCGCACCGGGGCGAGGCCTTCGCCGCCTGCGAGTTCATCATGGACTACCTGAAGACCGACGCGCCGTTCTGGAAGAAGGAACAGACGCCGGAAGGGGCACGCTGGGTCGATGCGCGCGCCAGCGACGATTCGGCCAAGCGCAAGTGGCTGGGGACGGAGAATCGCGCTTGAGCTGGCTGGCGGTCGGCACCGGGGCGGCGATCGGCGCCTGGCTGCGCTGGGGGCTGGGCCTCTGGCTGGGCAGCCTGCACGCCTATGTGCAGGTCGGGACGCTGGCGGCCAACCTCGTCGGCGGCTACCTGGTCGGGCTGGCACTGGGCTTCTTCAGCGCCTATCCCGGCCTGTCGCCCGAATGGCGCCTGTTCGCCATCACCGGTTTCCTCGGCGGCCTGACTACCTTTTCCAGTTTTTCCGGCGAATCGGTGCTGCTGCTCCAGCGCGGCGAGTACGGCTGGGCGCTGGCCCACACCGTCCTGCACCTGCTCGGCTCGATCCTGTTCTGCGTGGCCGGCTTCGCCACATGGCGCGTCCTGCGCGGCTAGCGGTATTACGGGTTGCTACCCCTGCATAGATCAATCGTGCTGTTCGGGGAGCGTGATAAGTTTGCGGCTAGTTCATTAACTTGAGGAAACAGCCATGCAAACCGTCCAGCGTCCTACCGCCGCCTTCGTCGGTGCTTCCTGGGGTGCGCTCCTGATCGGCGGCAGCGCTTACCTGATCGGCCTGTGGAATGCCCAGATGCAGCTGAACGAGAAGGGTTATTACCTGACCTTGCTGCTGTTCGGACTGTTCGCGGCGGTGTCGCTGCAAAAGACGGTCCGTGACCGCAGCGAAGGCTTGCCGGTGACCGGCATCTACGCCGGCCTGTGCTGGGTGTCGCTGATCTCGGCCATCCTGCTGCTCACGGTCGGCCTGTGGAACGCCACCCTGGCGCCGAGCGAAAAGGGTTTCTATGCCATGTCCTTCGTGCTGAGCCTGTTCGCCGTGGTCGCCGTTCAGAAGAACGTGCGCGACCTCGGCGGCGCGCGTAGAGACGAGCCCAAGGCCGCCATGGAATGAGGACGCGGCTTGCCGCGCAAGGGGAACTGCGTTGCACATCTTGAAAAGCAGACAGACATCCCAATTTTGCTCCTCAGTTAAGAACACCACTAGGGAGCAATACCATGCGGCAAGACAAACTGACGACCAAGCTCCAGGAAGCGCTGGCGGATGCCCAGAGCCTGGCGGTCGGCAACGATAACCAGTACATCGATCCAGTCCACCTGCTCGTCGCCCTGCTGAACCAGGACGACGGCAGCGCCCGTTCACTGCTGCAGCGCGCCGGCGTCAACGTCGGCGGTCTCGCCAACGCGCTCAAGTCGGCACTCGAACGCCTGCCCCAGGTCTCGGGCACCGGCGGCGACGTGCAGGTCTCGCGCGAGCTGGTGGCGCTGCTGAACCTGGCCGATCGCGAAGCGCAGAAGCGCGGCGACCAGTTCCTCGCCTCCGAGATGGTCCTGCTGGCGCTGACCGAAGACAAGTCGGAGGCCGGCCGCCTGGCGCGCGAGCACGGCCTGGCGCGCAAGGCGCTCGAATCCGCCATTTCCGCCGTGCGCGGCGGCGAATCGGTGAATTCCCAGGACGCCGAAGGCCAGCGCGAAGCGCTGAAAAAATACACCCTCGACCTGACCGAACGTGCCCGCATGGGCAAGCTGGACCCGGTGATCGGCCGCGACGACGAGATCCGCCGCGCGATCCAGGTGCTGCAGCGCCGTTCCAAGAACAACCCGGTCCTGATCGGCGAGCCGGGCGTGGGCAAGACCGCCATCGTCGAAGGCCTGGCGCAGCGCATCGTTAACGGCGAAGTGCCCGATTCGCTCAAGGGCAAGCGCGTGCTCTCGCTCGACATGGCGGCCCTGCTGGCCGGCGCCAAGTACCGCGGCGAGTTCGAGGAGCGCTTGAAGAGCGTGCTCAAGGAGCTGGCCCAGGACGAAGGCCAGACCATCGTCTTCATCGACGAGATCCACACCATGGTCGGCGCCGGCAAGGCCGAAGGCGCGATGGACGCCGGCAACATGCTGAAACCCGCGCTGGCCCGCGGCGAATTGCACTGCGTCGGCGCCACCACGCTCGACGAGTACCGCAAGTACGTCGAGAAGGACGCCGCGCTGGAGCGCCGCTTCCAGAAGATCATGGTCGACGAGCCGAGCGTGGAGGCGACCATCGCCATCCTGCGAGGCCTGCAGGAAAAATACGAGCTGCACCACAAGGTCGAGATCACCGACCCGGCCATCATCGCCGCGGCCGAGCTCTCGCACCGCTACATCAGCGACCGCTTCCTGCCGGACAAGGCGATCGACCTGATCGACGAGGCGGCGGCCAAGATCAAGATCGAGATCGACTCCAAGCCGGAAGTGATGGACAAGCTCGAGCGCCGCCTGATCCAGCTGAAGATCGAGCGCGAAGCCGTGCGCAAGGAAACCGACGAAGCGTCGATGCGCCGCCTGGAGCTGATCGGCGAAGAAATCGCGCGCCTGGAACGCGAGTACAACGACTTCGAGGAGATCCTCAAGTCCGAGAAAGCGGCGGTGCAGGGCACCACCCACATCAAGGAAGAGATCGAGCGCCTGCGCCACCAGATGGAGGAAGCCAAGCGCCAGAGCAACTGGCAGCGCGTCTCGGAGCTGCAGTACGGCCGCCTGCCGGAACTGGAAGCCCAGCTGAAGAAGGCCGAGGAGGCCGCCGAAGGCGCGGACGGCGAGGCAAGCAAGCCGAAGCTGCTGCGCACCCAGGTCGGCGCCGAGGAAATCGCCGAGGTGGTGGCGCGTGCCACCGGCATCCCGGTATCGCGCATGATGCAGGGCGAGCGCGAGAAACTGCTGCACATCGAGGACGAGCTGCACAAGCGCGTGGTGGGCCAGGACGAGGCGATCGAAGCGGTGTCGGATGCGATCCGCCGCTCGCGCGCCGGCCTGTCCGACCCGAACCGCCCCTATGGCTCCTTCATGTTCCTGGGCCCGACCGGCGTCGGCAAGACCGAGCTGTGCAAGGCGCTGGCCGCCTTCCTGTTCGACACCGAGGAATCCCTGATCCGCATCGACATGAGCGAGTTCATGGAGAAGCATTCGGTGGCCCGCCTGATCGGCGCGCCGCCGGGCTACGTGGGCTACGAGGAGGGCGGCTACCTCACCGAAGCGGTGCGCCGCAAGCCCTACAGCGTGATCCTGCTCGATGAAATTGAGAAGGCGCATCCGGACGTGTTCAACGTGCTGCTGCAGGCGCTGGACGACGGTCGCATGACCGACGGCCAGGGCCGCACCGTGGACTTCAAGAACACCGTGATCGTGATGACCTCGAACCTGGGGTCGCACAAGATCCAGTCGATGGACACCGACGAGCCGGGCGTGGTGAAGCTGGCCGTGATGGCCGAAGTGCGCGGCCACTTCCGCCCCGAGTTCATCAACCGCATCGACGAGATCGTGGTGTTCCATGCGCTCGACGAGAAGAACATCGGCGCGATCGCCAAGATCCAGCTGCAAGGCCTGGAAGAACGCCTGGCCAAGATGGAGATGACGCTCGACATCGACGACGAAGCCCTGCAGAAGATCGCGGAAGCCGGCTTCGACCCGATCTACGGCGCCCGCCCGCTCAAGCGCGCGATCCAGCAGCAGATCGAGAATCCGCTGTCGAAGGCGATCCTGTCGGGCCGCTTCGGGCCGAAGGATACGATCCCGGTGCGGGTACGCGGGGGGAACCTCGTGTTCGGCGAGCAGGTGGAGCTGGCCAAGTAAGCATCTGTCTGCCGCACACAGGAAAACGGCGCGTCCCGCAAGGCACGCGCCGTTTTTTCATGCCCCGGAGCGGGTGCTCAAGCCCCCTTGCGCTTCCTGCGCGCCATCCAGCCTACCAGGCCAAGTCCGCCCAGCATCATCGCGTAGGTCTGCGGCTCCGGCACCGGCGCGATGGCCTGCGACAGCAGGCTGCCCACCTTGCGCTCGCCCTCGCCGAAGAAGTTCACTTTCAGGTGCGGCGCTTCCAGGTCGGGCGCGCCGCCGCTGAAGCTGAACTGGAACACCATGTCGTCTGCCAGGGCCACGCGCTCGCCCGAAAAGCACAGGCTGCGTCCCGCATGGGCGCCGCCGGCGCAGCCGTTGGCGTTCAGTTCGTTCGACGACAGGGTCCAGTCGGTCGCCAGGCCGGGCGCCGACACCAGGGTCACGTCGGAGAAGCTGCCCACGTCCTTGAGCTGGAGGGCGCCGATGGAGCTGGCCTCGAGCCAGTCTCCGGTGCGATTGGCGGCATCGATTTCCAGGGTCAAGAGATTACCGCTCCAGGTCGACGTGAAAGTCACGCCCTGGTAGGTGAGGGAGCCGGCCTGGGCCGTGGCGGCGACGCCGGCGGCCAAAGCAAGGGCAGCCGTTGCTTTGCAAAGTAAGGTCTTCAATTCAATCTCCTAAATGACATTGAACGACCGGGCCTTCGCGTCGGCGAACGGCCCGGACTCGCGTACGGATGAGCACGCGAGTCCAGACTAGTCCGCTCGTATTGACCTTTCTGTTAGGCGATTAACCAATGGCTGAGTTAGCGCCGCGGCGCTGGAATGTCAGGCCGTACGGCGGCGACGGCGCGCCAGGACCATCACGGCCAGGCCGGCGCCGACGATGGCCAGGGATTGCGGTTCAGGCACCTCGCTGGACCCGCCGTCGGCAGGCTCGACGATGGGGGTGTTGCCGGTGTCGGCGTTGCCGCCGCCTGGAACGACGATGGGGGACGCCGGGAACAGCGCCGGATCCAGGGGAGCCGGCTGCGTCGCGACCGGCAGGTTGCCGCCGGTCTCGGCCGCGCCGCTACCTCCCTGCGTGCCGCCGGCCGGCGCCGGATCAGGCGTTTGCACCGGTGCTGGTTCGGCAACGGGAGCGGGCGCCGGAGCAGGAGCCGGAGCCGGAACAGGGACGGGCGCCGGCTTGGTCTCCGCCTGCCATGGGAAGTCCATTGACAGCAGGCTACCGAGCTTGGCGCCGCCGGCGTTCACGAAGTGCACCTTCAGGTGCGGCGCGGCGAGTTCCGGGCTGCCTTCGAAGGTGAAGGTGAACACCATGTTGTCGGCCAGGTCGACGGCGTCGCCGCTGAAGCACAGGCGGGCGGCGCCACCCTTGCCTTTGCCGGCGCAGCCGGCGGCGTTCAGTTCCGCCCTCGACAGCGCCCAGTTGGCGCCGGTCGAGCTGCTCATCTTCACGCCCGAGAAACTCCCAGCCGTCTTGATCGACAGGGCGTCGATGGCGCTCGCGGCGGCCCAGCCGCCGCTGCGTTTGGCGGCGTCGATTTCGAGCCTCAGGACATTCCCAGTGAAAGTCGACGTGAACACGACGCCGTCTTGTGTGATGACACCCGCCGACGCATTGGTTGCGGCAACAATGAAGAGGCTGCTGACTGCGAGACGGAGGAGGGTGCGCATAATCACTTTCGATAATTTGTTGAGGTTTTTGACGAATCTGATGATTGCATCATGTCATTACAAATTCGTCTAGTCAACAATTATTTGAGGAAATTGATGATTGAATGCATCTGCGCAACAGCCTTCCGAAGACTTTGTTTTACATGGTGAAATGCACATTCCGCCTGACGAAATTTGCAGCAAAGCCAGCCCCTTCATTCATTCCCATTCTGAGAAATTTTATATCGCATCATGAAATGCAATTTGTAAGTCATTGAAATAAAGAGATAAAAAAATCTTTTGATGTCTTATATAAGAGTTGTTGTGCTGCGCACAAACTGATCTATGATTTACCCAACGGATTCCTTCGCAACTTAGCCTTTCAATCAGGAGAATCAGCATGGCAACTCGTGAACAACAGATCAGTGAACTCCAGCAAGACTGGGAAACCAACCCGCGCTGGAAAGGTGTGACGCGCAACTACACGGCCGAGGATGTGGTCCGCCTGCGCGGCTCGATCCAGATCGAGCACACCCTCGCCAAGCGCGGCGCCGAGAAGCTGTGGGACCTGGTCAACAACGAACCCTACGTGAATGCCCTGGGCGCCCTGACCGGCAACCAGGCCATGCAGCAGGTGAAGGCGGGCCTGAAGGCGATCTACCTGTCGGGATGGCAGGTGGCGGGCGACGCCAACGTTGCCGGCGAAATGTATCCGGACCAGTCGCTGTATCCGGCCAATTCGGTGCCGCTCGTGGTGCGCCGCATTAACAATACCTTCCAGCGCGCCGACCAGATCCAGTGGTCCGAGGGCAAGGACGACATCGACTACTTCGCGCCGATCGTGGCCGATGCCGAGGCCGGCTTCGGCGGCGTGCTGAACGCCTTTGAGCTGATGAAGGCCATGATCGATGCCGGCGCCGCCGGCGTGCACTTCGAGGACCAGCTGGCTTCGGTCAAGAAATGCGGCCACATGGGCGGCAAGGTGCTGGTGCCGAGCCGCGAGGCGGTCGAGAAGCTCAACGCCGCGCGCCTGGCGGCCGACGTGATGGGCACGCCGACCCTGGTCATCGCCCGCACCGACGCCGAAGCGGCCGACCTGCTCACCTCGGACGTCGACCCGATCGACCAGCCCTTCTGCACCGGCGAACGCACCGTGGAAGGCTTCTACCGCGTCAAGCCGGGCATCGAGCAAGCCATTTCGCGCGGCCTGGCCTACGCGCCCTTCGCCGACCTCGTGTGGTGCGAGACCGGCAAGCCGGACCTGAATTTCGCCAAGCAGTTCGCAGAAGCCATCCATGCGAAATTCCCGGGCAAGATGCTGGCCTATAACTGCTCGCCTTCGTTCAACTGGAAGAAGAACCTGGACGACGCAACCATCGCCAAGTTCCAGAAAGAGCTGGGCGCAATGGGCTACAAGTTCCAGTTCATCACCCTGGCCGGCTTCCATGCCCTGAACTACAGCATGTTCAACCTGGCGCACGGCTATGCCCGCCGCGGCATGTCGGCCTTTGTCGAGCTGCAGGAAAACGAGTTCGCCGCCGCCGAGAAGGGCTTCACCGCCGTCAAGCACCAGCGCGAAGTCGGCACCGGTTACTTCGACGCCGTGACCCAGACCATCCAGCAGAACCAGAGCTCGACCACCGCGCTGCATGGTTCCACCGAGGACGAGCAGTTCTTCGACGAGAAGAAGGTCGCCTGAGCGCTGCCCGTCATACTTACCTCTGTGACTTTGCCGCAGCGCCCGCAAGGGCCTGCGGTTTTTTTCATCGGCCCGAGAAATTGCTTTGTAGTGGATAATGGCGCCCATTGCGCCGTCGAAGAACACGGCACCGACTCTTTTCTCAGGAATTCCAGCTTATGTTGAGCTACCGCCACGCCTTCCATGCGGGTAACCACGCCGATGTCCTCAAACACTTCGTCCAGGTGCAGCTTCACCTGTACATGAACCAGAAGGACGTCGCCTACACCTATATCGATACCCATTCGGGCGCTGGCGTGTATGCGCTCGACAGTTTCCAGGCCACCAAGACCGGCGAGTACGACACCGGCATCGGCCCCCTGTGGAATGCGACCAACGTCCCCGAGGCGCTCAAGCCCTACCTCGACCTGGTCAAGGGCATGAACCCGAGCGGCAAGATGCGCTACTACCCGGGCTCGCCCTATGTGGCCGACCAGATGTCGCGCCTCGATGACCGCCTGCGCCTGTTCGAGCTGCACCCGGCCGACGTCAAGATCCTGCACGAGAACGTGCGCAAGGCCGAGGCGCACCGGGCCGAGCAGGGCGAGCGCGCCCGCGGCAAGCGCGTCCTCATCGAGCACGGCGACGGCTTCCAGAGCCTCAAGAAGCTGCTGCCGCCGCCTTCGCGCCGCGCGCTGGTGCTGGTCGACCCGCCGTATGAAGTGAAGGATGACTACAAGAAGGTGCGCGACGCACTGGAAGAAGCCCTGGGCCGTTTCCCGGCAGGCATGTACGCGGTCTGGTATCCGGTGCTGCAACGCATGGAATCGCGCCAGTTCCCTGACAAGCTCAAGCGCCTGGCGGCCAAGGAGTGGCTCAACGTGACCCTTACCGTCTCGACCCCGGGGCCGGACGGCATCGGCCTGCACAGCAGCGGCATGTTCATCCTGAATCCGCCCTACACCCTGGAAGCGATGCTGCGCGAAACCATGCCTTATCTGGTGCAGGTGCTCGGCAAGGATGCCGGCGCGCGTTTCACCATCGAAACCGGCACCCAGCTGACCGGTGCCGCCTCCGCGCGCCTGGCCGGCGAGGGGCCGCGTGTGCCGGTCGGCAATGCGCGCCGCGCCAGCCCGCTGTCCGGCAAGGGCAGCCTGCGCCTGCCGGGACAAAGCATGGTGCGTGAGGGCGAAGAGGCGGCGCCGGCCGCACCGAAGACAGGTGCGCGCCGCGTCTGGCACCCGGACGGCAGCGTCCAGGGCAAGCCGCAGGCGGGCGGGCCGGGCGAGGGACGCGCTCCGGGCAAGCGTCCGGCTGTCGCGGGCGGCGCCACGGGAGCACGCTCGGCAGCGCCACGCGCTGACGGTCCGCGCAGCAACGGACCGCGCAGCGCCGGTCCGCGGCCGGCTGGTCCACGCACCGGCGGCAAGGGCGGCGGCAAGCGCTGATCCGCAAGTTCGATATAAAAATGCTAATAGTGTCGGATCTGTAGTATAGTCTCCGAGGCAGGCGTTCGCGCCTGTCCGGCGCGTCTATCCGGGCCGAAACAGTTTCCAGGAGTTTTGTAGATGCATGCCGAAGCAACGGCAGCGGCATCCGTGCCGTCCAACGATTTTTTCCTCGCACGTCAGCCTATCCTCGGCCGTGACCAGCACCTCGTGGCATTCGAGCTGCTGTTCCGTGCCGCCGGCGAGGACGACGATGCGAAACTGACCGACAACGCTGCGGCGACGGCGGCCGTGATCTCGCACGCCTCGCAGCTGGGCATGGAGCAGGTGGTCGGCGAGCAGCTGGCCTTCGTCAACGTCGACGAGGTCGTCCTGATGAGCGACTTCGTACGTTTCCTGCCTCCGCATAAGGTTATCCTCGAAATCCTGGAAACCGTCAAGCCGACTCAGGCTTTGCTGGCGCGTGTCGCCGAGCTGAAAGAGCTCGGTTTCAAGTTCGCGGTCGACGACGTGGTCGAGCATTCGCCCGAGCTCGACCGCCTGGTCGGCCTGGTCGACGTCATCAAGGTCGACGTCAAGCTGGTGCCGCCGCAAGAGCTGAAGGGCCTGGTGCGCTCGCTCAAGTCCACCGGCAAGAAGTTGTTGGCTGAAAAGGTCGAGACCATCGACGAATTCAAGCTGTGCATGGAGCTGGGTTTCGAATACTTCCAGGGCTATTACTTTGCCCGCCCGGTCATCTTGTCGGGCAAAAAGATCACGCCTTCGGAGATGACGATCCTGCGCCTGCTGGAGCTGGTGAGCTCGGATGCGGACGCCCAGGTGATCGAAACCGCGGTCAAGCGCGATGCCCTGATCAGCCTGAACCTGCTGCGCCTGGTGAACAGCCGCGCGGCGCCGGGGCCGCAGATCGAGTCGCTGTCGCAGGCGCTGCACCAGCTCGGGCGGCGCCAGCTGCAGCGCTGGCTGCAGATCCTGCTGTACACGACCGCGGGCGGGGTCGAGCTGGCCTCGCCGCTGCTGCAGCTGGCCACCACGCGCGGCAAGCTGCTCGAGCTGATGACCCTGGCCCGCTATCCGAACGATGCGGCCAGGGCCGATCGCGCCTTCACGGTGGGGATCATGTCGCTGGCCGATGCGCTGTTCTCGATCCAGATGCGCGACATCCTCGACAACGTCGAGGTGGCGGACGACGTGCGCACGGCGCTGCTCGACCGTGAAGGGGAGTTCGGCACCATGCTGCGCGTGGCCGAGCTGCTCGAGGCGGCGGAGGGCGGGTGCAAACTGTATAACGCGCTGCGCAAACTCGGCCTGTCGGTGGCGCAGATTCGCGAGATCGAGTTGCAGGCCTTCGACTGGGTGAGGGAACTTACCCATGAAGTGCATTGACGCGTCGCGCTGAGACGACACATCAATTACCGTTGTCCTGAAGACCGTCATGCGCGCCACTGGCGCCCATGACTCCCGCGCAGGCGGGAATCCAATTCCTTCGCGTAGTGACTGCCTTTGCGTTTAGTGGCGGCCCATGCAAACTTGGGTTCCCGCCTGCGCGGGAACGACGTGCGGACGGAACGGGGCCGCGTTACGCTGTCACTGCGCCAGGAACAGGAACACGGTCGGCTTCTTGTGAAAATCCGGCCCCTTGCCGGCCGCCAGCGCCGTCTTCCACTTCGCGGCCGTCAGCGTCCGGACCGACTCGCTCGCCAGCGACAGATCCGTCGCCACGCAAATCAGGGTTCCAGGCTGACAGGCGCCGACGAGGGCCTCCAGCATCTGCCCATTCCGGTACGGCGTTTCGATGAGAAGCTGGGTCTGCTTCTCGCTGCGCGAACGCCCTTCCAGCTGCCCGATGCGCTTGGTGCGCTGGGTCGCGTCGGTCGGCAGATAGCCGTTGAAGGCGAAGCTCTGGCCGTTCAAGCCGCTTGCCATCACCGCCAGCAGCAGCGAGGAAGGGCCCACCAGCGGGCGCACCGGGATCCCGTGCTGGTGGGCCAGGCGCACCAGGTCCGCGCCCGGGTCGGCCACGGCCGGCACGCCCGCTTCCGACACCAGTCCCGCATCGCGTCCCGCCAGCAGCGGCTGCAGCAGTTGCGCCAGCGCGGCCGGCGGCGTGTTCACGTTCAGTTCGGCGATCTCGATTTCTTGCAGCGGCCTGGACAGCGGATGGTCGATGGCGACCAGCTTCAGGAAAGCGCGCGCGGTCTTGGCGTTCTCGGCGACGAAGTAGTCGAGCCTGGAGGTCAGGGCCTGCACCTGCGTCGGCAGCAGGGCCGAGAGGGCGCCGGAGGAGGCATCGGTGGGGCCAAGGGTGTTCGGGATCAGGTAAAGGGTGCCGGGCATCGTTGAGAAAAAATAAGAGGTGTTACACGCCGAAGAAGGAAACGCCGGCGCGGCGCAGCATGCTGCTCAAGGCGATCAGCGGCAGGCCGGTAAGGGCGGTCGGGTCGCTTGACTCGATCCGTTCCAGCAGGGCAATTCCGAGGCCTTCGTTCTTGGCGCTGCCGGCGCAGTCGTAGGGCTGCTCGATGCGTAGGTAGGCATCCAGCTCGGCATCGGGCAGGTCGCGGAAGTCCACGAAGACCTGCACATTCTCGACCTGGGCGGCTTGCAGCGGGTCGGCCACGCGGCTGTCCCACAGGCACAGTGCAGTATGAAACACCACGCGGCGCCCGCGCATCAGCTGCAGTTGCGCCAGCGCGCGCGCATGGTCGCCTGGCTTACCGATCTGCATGCCGTCGAGCGTCGCCACCTGGTCGGAGCCGATCACCAGCGCACCCGGAGCACGCGCCGCCACCGCGGCCGCCTTCTCGCGCGCCAGGCGCATGGCGGTGTCCTGCGGCGTTTCGCCGGGCCGGGGTGTTTCGTCGATGTCGGGTGCGATCGCCTCGAAGGGCAGCTGGAGGCGCGACAGCAGCTCGCGCCGGTAAGCGGAACTGGAGGCGAGAATGAGGCGCGAAGGCGCCGAACTTGGTATCATTGCGGTCTGGCGAATAAGGAAAACTATAAGCTAAGCTAATAGATCATATATCTCCGTCAAGTAAACCCGATAAATCATATCGGGTACAACGCGCAGCGCTCAAAAACGACGTAAGTCTTTGACTCTGCGGGGAGAAGCCTGTTATTATCGCAGGTTTTCCGGGGAAGTTTTCCAAATGAGCGCTTTTGTCATTGACGCCTTCGAGTTTTGCCGGAATAGCGGACACCGCGAGGGCACGACCCCTGTCGCCGAGATGACCCGCCTGGCCGCCGATTGCGTCGACAAGTCCGGCGAAATCCGTTGGTCGATCGACGGCGGCCTGACCAAGCAGGGTTACCCATCGATGACACTGGCGGTTGCCGGTCCCGTGAAGCTGGTGTGCCAGCGTTGCCTGACACCGATGGAATACGAGATCGACTCGTCCACCGTGCTGGTGCTCGGCAAGGACGACGAAGATGCGGACGGGATCGAGGAAGTCCTCGACGACGAGAGCATCGACGTGATCGTCGGCAGCCGCGAGTGCGACATCCGCCAGCTGCTGGAAGACGAAGCCCTGCTGGCCCTGCCGCAGGCACCGAAACATGAGGTATGTCCGGACACCAAGCTTCTGGACACCCTGAAGACCGAGAAGGTCTCGCCGTTCGCGGCACTGAAAAATCTCAAGCCCGAATAAGCATTACAGAATTAGTAGTACCGCAGTACCGAGCAGTACGACTGAAAGAACGTGTCAAACGCGTGCAGTAGTCGAGTATGGCAGTAGGCAGTTGATGTAGCAGCGTTAAAACATGTCGGCGATGGATGAATAAGAAATTGCCGCTGGGATACTCGATCTGCAAGTATTTGCAAATCGAATGTGTTAGAATTTTAGAACTTATGTATTAGGAGTCATCATGGCAGTTCAGCAGAATAAGAAGTCCCCGTCGAAGCGCGGCATGCACCGTTCGCACGATTTCCTGACCGCACCGAACCTGGCAGTCGAGCCGACCACCGGCGAAACCCACCTGCGTCACCACATCAGCCCGAACGGTTTCTACCGTGGCCGTAAAGTCCTGAAGACCAAGAACGACGAGTAATCGACGTCTTGTCCTTTAGTACTGTGAAGGCGGTGCAACGTATGTTATCTGCGTGGCGCCGCTTTTTCTTTTCCGTTTTCAGCGGCTGCAACAACTTTGCACTCCGTCATTTTGAATTGCGCGGACAGCGGCTGGCTACGCGCCATGCCCCATCCCATCTTGCCGCCCGCATCGCGTGAGCCGGCATCCCCCGACAAATGACAATCACAATTTCCATTGACTGCATGGGCGGCGATCACGGCCCCTCAGTTACCATTCCGGCAGCCGTCTCGTTTCTAAAAAAACAAGCTGACGTCCACCTCATCCTGGTGGGGCTCGAAGACGTCCTGCGCGCCGAACTCAAGAAGCATGGCGCCGAGTCGAACGCCCGCATCACCGTTAAAAACGCCACCGAGGTCGTCACCATGGACGACCCGCTCGAGATCGCCCTGCGCAAGAAGAAGGATTCGTCCATGCGCGTGGCGGTCGAGCTGGTCAAGGACGGCAGCGCCAATGCCAGCGTCTCGGCCGGCAATACCGGCGCCCTGATGGCCGTCTCGCGCTACGTGCTCAAGACCATGGCCGGCGTCGACCGTCCGGCGATCTGCTCGATCATGCCGAACCAGAAGGGCGGCCCGACCTACATGCTCGACCTGGGCGCCAACGTGGACTGCGAACCGCACCACCTGCACCAGTTCGCCATCATGGGCTCGGTGCTGTGCTCGGCCATGGAGAACAATCCGCGCCCGAGCATCGGCCTGCTGAACGTCGGCACCGAGGAAATCAAGGGCAATGACGTGGTCAAGGCCACCGGCCAGCTGCTCAAGGCCGACCACGAGCGCGGCAAACTGAATTTCCACGGCAACGTCGAAGGCAACGACATCTTCAAGGGCACGGTGGACGTGGTCGTGTGCGACGGTTTCGTCGGCAACGTCACGCTCAAGGCCGTCGAAGGCTTGTCGCGCTTCGTCAAATCCGTGTTCACGGAAAATATCTTGTCGATGGCCGGCGCGCTGCTGGCCCGTAAGTCGCTCAAGAAGCTGAACCCGGAGCGCTACAACGGCGCCAGCCTGCTCGGCCTGAAGGGCCTGGTCTTCAAGAGCCACGGCGGCGCCAATGCCTTCGCCTTCGAATGGGCGATCAAGCGCGCCTACGACGCCGCCAAATACGACGTACAAGAGCAGCTGTCGGCCCTGATCGCCGAACTGATGCCGCCCCCGCCCGACGCCCAGCAGCGCCAGGCTTGACCAAAACCAGCAGGATGGTGGAACAGATGACTGTCTACAGCAAGATCACCGGTACCGGCAGCTATCTGCCGGCCAAGCGCGTCACCAACGATCAACTCGCGGCCCAGCTGGCCGAGCAGGGGATCGAAACCTCCGACGAATGGATCGTGACCCGCAGCGGCATCTCGAGCCGCCACTACGCCGCCAGCGACGAGAACGCCTCCGACCTGGCCGTGAAGGCCGCGCGCAATGCATTGGAAGCGGCCGGCTGCCTGCCCGCCGACATCGACCTGGTGATCGTCGCCAGCTCGACCCCGGACTTCCACGGCAGCTTCCCGAGCACCGCCTGCATCGTGCAGCAAAAGCTCGGCATGGCGAACAACAGCGCCGCGTTCGACGTGCAGGCCGTGTGCAGCGGCTTCGTGTACGCGGTCTCGACCGCCGACGCCTTCATCCGCGCCGGCGTGTACAAGCGCGTGCTGGTGATCGGCGCCGAAGTGTTCTCGCGCATCCTCGATTTCACCGACCGCACCACCTGCGTGCTGTTCGGCGACGGCGCCGGCGCCGTGGTGCTGGAAGCCTCGGAAGAGCCGGGCGTGCTGGCCACCAAGCTGCACGCCGACGGCAGCCAGTCGCACATCCTGTCGATCCCGGGCAACCTGGCCGGCGGCGCCGTGGCCGGCAGCGGCTTCCTGTACATGGATGGTCCGGCAGTGTTCAAGCTGGCCGTCACCGTGCTGGAAGAAGTCGCCAAGGAAGCGCTCGAGCACGCCAAGATGCAGCCCTCGGACGTCGACTGGCTGATCCCGCACCAGGCCAACCTGCGCATCATGAAAGGCACCGCCAAGAAGCTCGGGCTGCCGATGGAAAAGATGGTCGTCACCGTCGACCAGCACGGCAACACCTCGGCCGCCTCGATCCCGCTGGCGCTCGATTGCGCCGTGCGCGACGGCCGTATCAAGAAGGGCGACAATGTGCTGATGGAAGGCGTCGGCGGCGGCTTCACCTGGGGCGCGGTGCTCGCCCGCATGTAATCGCCATCCCGAATTCGTAGGGTGGGCGGCGTCGCCGCCCACGCGGTGATAGTTAACGGCGAGATCACCGCGCCCGAAATCGGAGCCCATAACGATCGCCGCGTGGGCGGGAGACCCGCCCACCCTACGGAGAACAATAAAATGACAAAATTCGCATTCCTGTTTACGGGCCAGGGCGCCCAGGCCGTCGGCATGCTGAACGGCTTCGCCGGCAACCCGGTTGTCGAGCAGACCGTGCTCGAGGCCTCCGAGGCCCTCGGCTTCGACATCGGCAAGCTGATCGCCGAAGGCCCGAAGGAAGACCTCGATCTCACCACCAACACCCAGCCCGTCATGCTGACCGCCGCGGTCGCCGTGTACCGCGCCTGGATCGCCGCCGGCGGCCCGCTGCCGTCCATCGTTGCCGGCCACAGCCTGGGCGAATACTCGGCTCTGGTCGCCGCGGGCGTGATTCAGTTCAAGGACGCGGTGCCGCTGGTGCGCTTCCGCGCCCAATCGATGCAGGACGCGGTGCCGGTCGGGCAGGGCGGCATGGCCGTCGTGCTGGGCCTGCAGGCCGACGACGTGCGCGCCGTCTGCCTCGAGGCCGCGCAAGGTGAAGTGGTCGAAGCCGTCAACTTCAACGAGCCGACCCAGATCGTCATCGCCGGCCATGCCGGCGCGATCGACCGCGCCTGCGAGATCGCCAAGGCCAAGGGCGCCAAGCGCGCCATGAAGCTGGCGGTGTCGGCGCCGTTCCACTCCTCGCTGCTCAAGCCTGCTTCGGATCGCCTGCGCGACTACATGGAGAACATCGCTTTCTCGGCGCCGCAGATCGACTTGATCAACAACGTCGACGTCGCTATCCTGCACGATCCTGCCGCGATCAAGGACGCCCTGGTGCGCCAGGCCGCCGGTCCGGTGCGTTGGGTCGAGACCATGCAGAAGATGGCCGCCGAGGGTGTGACCCAGGTCATCGAATGCGCCCCGAGCAAGACCCTGATCGGCATGGCCAAGCGCATCGATGCGGTGCTGGTCGGCGAGGCCCTGGTGGACCAGGCTTCGCTGGAACGCGTGCTGGCCTCGCTCAGTGCAGCTTGACCGGCGGCTTGAGATCAACACCAAAACAAAAGGAATAGCATGAATCTGGAGAACCAAGTCGCCCTCGTCACCGGCGCATCGCGCGGTATCGGCAAGGCCATCGCGCTGGAACTGGCGCGCCAGGGCACCAAGGTCGTCGGCACCGCCACCAGCGAAAGCGGCGCGGCAGCCATCAGCGAATACCTGGCCGAATTCGGCGGCAAGGGCGTGGTCCTGAACGTAACCGACGCGGCCCAGTGCAGCGCCGTCGTCGACGAGGTGCAGAAGGGCTTCGGCAGCCTGTCGATCCTGGTCAACAATGCCGGCATCACCCAGGACAACCTGGCCATGCGCATGAAGGACGAGGAGTGGGACAGCGTCATCTCCACCAACCTGACCGCCGTCGGCCGCCTGTCGCGCCTGGTGCTGCGCGGGATGATGAAGGCCAAGCACGGCCGCATCATCAACATCACCTCGGTGGTGGGCGCCTCGGGCAACCCGGGCCAGATGAACTACGCCGCGGCCAAGGCCGGCGTGGCCGGCATGACCCGCGCGCTGGCGCGCGAGATCGGCAGCCGCAACATCACCGTCAACTGCGTCGCGCCGGGCTTCATCGACACCGACATGACCAAGGCGCTGGGCGACGACCAGCACAGCGCGCTGCTGGGCCAAATTCCGCTGGGCCGCCTCGGCCAGCCGGAAGACATCGCCCATGCCGTGGCCTTCCTGGCCGGCCCGACCGCCGCCTATATCACGGGCACCGAGCTGCACGTGAATGGCGGCATGTACATGAATTAAGGGGCTAGAATGCCGGATTGTCTTCGCTCGCGAAGAAAATCCGGCGGATTCGCCTCTTTTGGCAGTAATTTCGGTGGAATTAGCGGTAATCGCCGAAAGTAGTTTTTCATCGCGCAAACCTGATAAAATGCGCGCACTTTCCGCAACACATACCTTAATGGAGCCATAACATGTCGGATATCGAACAACGCGTTAAAAAAATCGTCGCTGAGCAACTGGGTGTTGCAGAAGCAGACATCAAAATCGAATCCTCGTTCGTTGACGACCTCGGCGCTGACTCGCTGGACACCGTGGAACTGGTGATGGCACTGGAAGACGAGTTCGAAATGGAAATCCCTGACGAGCAGGCTGAGAAGATCACCACCGTCAAGCAAGCCATCGACTACGCCACCGCGCACGTCAAGGCCTAAGCTGTCGCTTTAAAAGTTTCTGGGAGAATCGCTTGAGCCGTTCACGCAACCGCCGTGTCGTCGTTACCGGCCTGGGCTGCATTTCACCAATCGGCAACACCATTGCCGAGGCGTGGGACGCGGCGCTGGCCGGGAAGTCGGGCATTGCCAACATTACCAAGTTCGACGCGACGCCGTTCACGACGCATTTCGCCGGTGAAGTGAAGAACTTCAAGGTGGAAGACTACCTGCCGGGCAAGGAAGGCCGCAACATGGATAGCTTTATCCATTTCGGCATGGCAGCCGGCATCCAGGCCCTGCAGGATTCCGGCCTGGTCGTGACCGAGGAAAACGCGGACCGCATCGGTGTGACCATCGGTTCGGGTATCGGCGGCCTGCCGATGATCGAAGCCACCAAGGAAGAGTACATGAATCGCGGCCCGCGCCGCATCTCGCCCTTCTTCGTGCCGGCATCGATCATCAACATGATCTCGGGCGATCTCTCGATCAAATTCGGCCTGCGCGGCCCGAACCTGGCGATCGTCACCGCCTGCACCACCGGCCTGCATTGCATCGGCGCCGCCGCTCGCCTGATCGAGTACGGCGATGCCGACGTGATGATCGCCGGCGGCGCGGAATCGACCGTGTCGCCGCTGGGCCTGGGCGGCTTCGCCTCGGCGCGCGCGCTGTCGACCCGCAACGACGATCCGGCCACCGCGTCCCGTCCGTGGGACAAGGACCGCGACGGCTTCGTGCTGGGCGAGGGCGCCGGCGTGATGGTGCTCGAAGAGTACGAACACGCGGTTGCACGCGGCGCCAGGATCTATGCGGAAGTCATCGGCTTCGGCATGAGCGCGGACGCCAACCACATCACCTCGCCGGTCGAGGATGGCAGTGGCGCGGCGCGCTGCATGGTGGCGGCACTGAAGAACGCCGGCCTGAACGCCGGCGAAGTCCAGTACGTCAATGCGCACGGCACCTCGACGCCGCTGGGCGACGTGGCGGAAGTGCGCGGCATCAAGCGCGTCTTCGGCGACCACGCCAAGACCGGCCTCGTCGTGAACTCGACCAAGTCGATGACCGGCCACCTGCTGGGTGGCGCGGGCGGCCTGGAATCGGTGTTCACCGTGCTGGCGATCCACAACCAGGTGTCGCCGCCGACGATCAACATCTTCAACCAGGATCCGGAGTGCGACCTGGACTTCGTGGCCAACACGGCGCGGGACATGAAGATCGACTACGCGGTCAAGAACTCCTTCGGCTTCGGCGGTACCAACGGTACCCTCGTTTTCGCAAAAGTCTGACCTTCGGTCTGAACCAGACCACGCCCATTCCGGTCTAACCGGAATGGGCGCCCTGCAGCCGTCGTCGTTCGGTCCTGCGCAAGCCACCCCCGTATCTCCTCCGTCGCCCCCCGGGCTGCGGCGCCCTTTCCTTTCCTCGCCAAAGAGCCATGTCGATCGCGCTGAGCGTCGTCATCGCGCCGTCGCGCCGCCTGCGTTGCCTGCTTGCCGGCTTCGGCGCCTCCCTGTTCGCGGCCGCCTGCGTCGTGGGCTTCGCCACGTCCGCGCGCTTCGCGGCCGCGCCCTGTGTGGCGGCTGCGCTGCTGTTCGGAGCAGCATGCGTGCTGCATGCCGCGCTGCGTGCTGCAACGGTGCATCGCATTGATATTTCTGGACCCGGCCAGCTACGCCTGACGGTACAACAGGGTGTGCGGCAGGACAAACGCGAAGGCTTGCCAGTGAGGCTGTCGGCCGGTTCCACGCTGTGGCCGCGGATGTTGATGCTGTGCCTGGAGGGGACTGACGGCGGCGCTGCCGGAGCGGCGAACGAGGGTGCGCAGGGCGGGCGGCTACACCGCTGGCCTGGTTCGCGCGCACCCGTACGCACGCCTGTCGCCGTCCTGCCGGACAGCCTGCCGCCGGAGGCATTTCGTGCCCTGGCGGTGGCGCTCGGCGCCGGCCAACAGGCCGGGGGCGGGTCACCGGTGGAGCACAAAATACTTTGAACTTATTGCAGCGGGCCAACTCTTATGCGGGAGGGCCGTTGCAGCCGATGGGGCAGGGTCCGTGACGACAGAACGCGAGGGAGATCAGGTGTTGGTGGAGCGCGTCCAGGCTGGCGACCGGGCCGCGTTCGACCTGCTCGTGGCCAAGTACCAGCGCCGCCTGATGCGCCTGGTGTCGCGCCTCGTGCACGATCCGGCTGAAGCCGAAGACGTCGTGCAAGAGACCTTCATCAAGGCTTTCCGCGCGCTGCGCCACTTCCGCGGCGATTCCGCCTTCTACACCTGGCTGTATCGCATCGGAATCAACACGGCCAAGAATTTCTTGGTCACACAGGGCCGCCGCGCGCCGACCTCCACCGAGGCCGACGCCGAGCGGGCAGAGGGATTCGACGACGCGGACAGCTTGCGCGACATAAACACACCCGAATCGGTGTTGGCGAGCAAGCAGATTGCCCACACTGTCAATGCGGCGATGGAAGCACTGCCACTGGAATTGCGAACGGCAATTGTTCTGCGAGAAATAGAAGGATTGAGCTACGAAGAAATCTCCGAGGTGATGGCGTGTCCGATAGGAACCGTACGCAGCCGGATTTTCCGTGCACGCGAAGTCATTGCCGAGAAATTGCGCCCATTGCTCGATTTCCCGGTTGACAAACGTCGGTAGGTAGCAGGATCGTACAGAGACGGGACAAATTGAACAGACCGACGGCGACGGGTTACCAGATGGACACGAACAAGAAGATACGCGAATACATATCGGCCTTTGCGGACGGCGAACTGCCGGACGCCGACCTCGAGCTCGCGCTGGCGGCCTTGCGCGACGCGGACGGGCGGCAGACATGGGATCTCTACCACCGCATCGGCGATGCCTTGCGCGCCGAGCCCCTCGAGGCGGAACTCTCCCCCGGTTTCGCGCTGCGCCTGGCCGACCGGCTTGCCGCCGAACCGACGCCGCTGCGGCGCGCGGCAGGGCGCCCGGCGACCGCGGCCGATGCGTTGGCGGCGATCGCACCGGCGGTCGTGGCAGGGGCCGAAGCGCTCAACGGCAGCAAGATGGCCGGGCAGGGCGTGACACCGCTCGACGGGCCGGTTGCCGACACGAGCCCGGCGACCGTCAAGCGCCTTTAAGCTCACAGCCTGGGTCGACCGACACCCGACGCCGGCGCATGCATCGCTGATATGTGCGGCATATCACACAGCTCATCTGATTCATTCTGCATATAAGCCTTTCGGCTTGTTCCCAATCCCTTTTCCACCTCCGATGGGGGCGCGGCATGCCCGCGTACGGCGCGACAAAGCGCGTATTTTGGCTTACCATAAAGTCAATCTCAGCCTTCCACCGCCAAGCCCATGACCCGTCAATCCAAGCATCGTCCACTTCGCGTGTTCCTGCCGGCCCTGCTGGTCGCAGCGAGCTGTGCCTTCCTCCCCCACACCGCCATGGCGGCGGCGCCGGTGCAGACCCCGGTCGTCACCGGCCTGCCCGATTTCTCCGACCTGATCGACAAGGTCGGCCCCGCCGTGGTCAACATCCGCACCACCGAACGCGTGCAGCGCGGCCAGGGCATGCCGGGCGAGGAGGAAATGCAGGAATTCCTGCGCCGCTTCTTCGGCGGCCAGATTCCGCGTGGCGGCGGGCGCGGCCAGGGCCGTCCGGGCGGACAGGGCGGCGCCGAGGAGCAGGTCACGCGCGGCGTCGGTTCCGGCTTCATCGTTTCCGCCGATGGCTTCGTGCTCACCAATGCCCACGTGGTCGAAGGCGCCGACGAAGTCACCGTCACGCTCACCGACCGGCGCGAATTCAAGGCCAAGGTGCTGGGCGCCGACCGCCGTTCCGACGTGGCCCTGCTCAAGCTCTCGGCCAGCAACCTGCCCTACCTGCGCACCGGCGACTCCAGCAAGATCCGGGTCGGCGAATGGGTGGTGGCGATCGGCTCGCCCTTCGGCCTCGACAACACCGTCACCTCCGGCATCATCTCGGCCAAGTCGCGCGACACCGGCGAATACCTGCCGCTGATCCAGTCCGACGTCGCGGTGAACCCGGGCAACTCGGGCGGCCCGCTGATCAACATGCGCGGCGAGGTCATCGGCATCAACTCGCAGATCGCCACGCTGTCCGGCGCCTACAACGGCATCTCCTTCGCGGTGCCGATCGACGAGGTCATGCGCGTGGCCGACCAGCTGAAAACCACCGGCAAGGTCACGCGCGGGCGCCTGGGCGTGCAGATCAGCGAAGTCACGCGCGACGTCGCCGAGTCGCTCGGCCTGGGCAAGGCGCGCGGGGCGGAAGTATCGATGGTCGAAGCCGGCGGCCCGGCGGAGAAGGGCGGCATCAAGGTCGGCGACATCATCCTGAAATTCAACGGCCAGCCGATCGAGACCACCCGCGACCTGCCGCGCCTGGTCGGCGCCACCAAGGTCGGCAGCCGGGCCAACGTCACCGTGTGGCGCCGCGGCACCCAGCTCGACGTGCCGGTGACCATCGTCGAACTGCAGGAAGAGCGTTCCCCGACCGCCCGCCCGACGCCCAAGAAGCCGACCCCGGGCGCCGCGCCGAACGCGCTCGGCCTGGTGGTTTCCGACATCCCGGCGGTGGCGCGCGCCGAAGCCGGCGTCGACGGCGGCGTGCTGGTCGAGAATGCCGAGGGCAGTGCGGCCACGGCCGGCATCCGCCCGGGCGACATCATCTCGCAGGTGGGCAATAGCCCGGTGAGCAACGTGGCCCAGTTCAATGGCCTGGTCGCCAAGCTCGACCCGAAAAAGCCGGTGGCCCTGCTGGTGCGGCGTGACGACGTCACCCAGTACGTCGTCGTGAAGCCGCGTCAATGATGGGGGCGGTTCCGTTCACGCTGTACTCGCGCAGCTACTGCCACCTGTGCGGAGACATGCTGCAGGCCTTGCTGGCCCTGCAGCAGCCCGGCGAGCGCTTCGACGTCGCCGTGGTCGACGTCGATGCCGACCCGGCGCTGGTGGCGCGTTTCGACGAGCTGGTGCCGGTGCTGTATGGCGACCCGAAGGGCGAGGAGCTGTGCCATTACTTTCTCGACCCGGTGGCGGCGCGCGGCTGGGCCGACGCCTGCGCCCGGGCTGCCGCCTGATCCGCAAACCCCGCGATTGTCTCCCGGATAATCAAAAACGGGCCTTTCTGCCCTTCGCCGCCCCCAAAACCGGGCTTTCCGGCGCGGAATCCGGTAAAATGCCGGGGTCGGAAAAGCGCCGGCCGACCGCAAGCCTGCCGCCCACGCTTTTCATTCGCTTCATCGAGCGCTTCGACCGGGGGCCGGCATGCCCTCACGGAGCGCTTTTTTGCATTGCCCCTATTCGTTGTCGTAGCCTGCCGCGCTGCCCGCGGCCTTTTTGGTTTTGAGCTTTGTTAATGAACAACATACGTAACTTCTCCATCATTGCCCACATCGACCACGGCAAATCGACCCTTGCCGACCGTATCATCCAGCTGTGCGGCGGCCTGTCGGAGCGCGAGATGGACGCGCAGGTGCTCGACTCGATGGACCTGGAACGCGAGCGCGGCATCACCATCAAGGCCCAGACCGCGGCGCTGCAGTACAAGGCGCGCGACGGCCAGACCTACAACCTGAACCTGATCGACACCCCGGGCCACGTCGACTTCTCCTACGAAGTCTCGCGCTCGCTGTCGGCCTGCGAAGGCGCGCTGCTGGTGGTCGACGCCTCGCAAGGCGTGGAAGCCCAGACCGTGGCCAACTGCTACACCGCGCTCGACCTGGGCGTGGAAGTGGTGCCGATCCTGAACAAGATCGACCTGCCGCACGCCGACCCGGACAACGCCAAGAAGGAAATCGAGGACGTCATCGGCATCGACGCGTCCGACGCCACCGTGTGCTCGGCCAAGACCGGCCTGGGCGTGGAAGACGTGCTGGAAACCCTGATCGCCAAGGTGCCGCCGCCCAAGGGCGACAAGGACGCGCCGCTGCAGGCCCTGATCGTCGACTCCTGGTACGACCCCTACGTGGGCGTCGTGATGCTGGTGCGCGTGGTCAACGGCACCCTGCGTCCGAAGGACAAGATCCTCCTGATGGCAACCGGTTCCGTGAACCTGGTCGAGAACATCGGCGTGTTCACCCCGCGCTCGGTCTCGCTGCCGGAACTGTCGGCAGGGCAGGTGGGCTTCATCATCGCCGGCATCAAGGAACTGACCGCCGCCAAGGTGGGCGACACCGTCACCCTGGCGAGCAAGCCGGCACCAAGCCCGCTGCCGGGCTTCAAGGAAGTCCAGCCGCAGGTGTTCGCCGGCCTGTTCCCGGTGGAAGCCAACCAGTACGACGCCCTGCGCGATTCGCTGGAAAAGCTCAAGCTGAACGACGCCGCCCTGATGTACGAGCCGGAAGTCTCGCAGGCGCTGGGCTTCGGCTTCCGCTGCGGCTTCCTTGGCCTGCTGCACATGGAGATCGTGCAGGAACGCCTCGAGCGCGAGTTCGACATGGACCTGATCACCACCGCCCCGACCGTGGTGTACGAGGTCGAGATGCGCGACGGCAGCATGGTCCGCGTCGACAACCCGTCCAAGATGCCGGAGCCGTCCAAGATCAACGAAGTGCGCGAGCCGATCGTCGACGTCAACCTGTACATGCCGCAAGAGTACGTGGGTGCGGTGATGACCCTGTGTAACGGCAAGCGCGGCGTCCAGATGGACATGGCCTACCACGGCCGCCAGGTCAAGCTGCACTACGAGATCCCGATGGCGGAAATCGTGCTGGACTTCTTCGACCGCCTGAAATCGACCTCGCGCGGCTATGCCTCGATGGACTACGAGTTCAAGGAATACCGCGCCGCCGACGTGGTGAAGGTCGACATGCTGATCAACAGCGAGAAGGTCGACGCGCTGGCGATCATCGTGCACCGCGCCAACGCTCCCTACCGCGGGCGCCAGGTGGCGGCCAAGATGCGCGAACTGATCCCGCGCCAGATGTTCGACGTGGCGATCCAGGCCGCGATCGGCGCCACCATCATCTCGCGCGAAAACGTCAAGGCGCTGCGCAAGAACGTGCTGGCCAAGTGCTATGGCGGCGACATTTCGCGTAAGAAGAAACTGCTCGAGAAGCAGAAGGCCGGCAAGAAGCGCATGAAGCAGGTCGGTTCGGTGGAGATCCCGCAGGAGGCCTTCCTGGCCATCCTCCAGGTGGAAGAAAAATAAATGGATATGCAACCCATCCTGAGCAATTTTGCTCTGATCCTGTTCGTCCTGATGGTGGTCACCGGCGTCATCTGGTGCCTGGACGTGTTCGTGCTGGCCAAGGCGCGCCGCCGCAAGGCCGACGCCGCCCTGGCCGAATACGACGCCCGCACCAGCAAGCTCACCGCCGAGGGCATCAAGGTCGACAGCGGCAACGGGCGCGCCGCCATCGAGCAGGCGCACCTGCGCCAGCCGACCTGGATCGAGTACTCGGGCAGCTTCTTCCCGGTGATCGCGCTGGTGTTCATCCTGCGCTCCTTCCTGTGGGAGCCGTTCAAGATCCCGTCCTCGTCGATGGTGCCGACCCTGCTGGTGGGCGACTTCATCCTCGTGAACAAGTACGCCTACGGCGTCCGCCTGCCGATCGTCAACAAGAAGGTGATCGAAGTGGGTGACCCGGAGCGCGGCGACGTCATGGTGTTCAAGTATCCGAAGGACATGGGCCAGGACTACATCAAGCGCGTCATCGGCGTGCCGGGCGACACCATCACCTACGAAGACAAGCGCTTGACCGTGAACGGCAAGCCAGTCCAGTACACCCCGATGGACGACTACCTGGACGACCAGCACCCGATCTACCACAAGCAGTTCGTCGAGCAGCTGCCGGGCAAGGAAAACGGTGTGGCGCACCGCATCCTGAACACCGAGGGCAAGCGCACGATCGACATCGGCGCTGTGGACAATTTCCCGAATCGTGAAGCCTGCGACTATTCGTACGATAAATTTACCTGTATCGTACCTCCAGGCAACTATTTCATGATGGGCGATAACCGCGACAACAGTGCCGACAGCCGCTATTGGGGCTTCGTGCCGGATAAAAACATTGTTGGCAAGGCGATCGTCGTCTGGATGAACTTCAGCAATCCCAAACGGATTGGCGGCATCCAGTAATCCGGGAGATCCACGATGCGTCACCAAGCACCCAGTAAGCAAGCCGGCGTTTCCCTGACCGGCCTGATCCTCGTCCTGGCCGTGATCGGCGTGATCGCCGTCTTCGCGCTCAAGCTGCTGCCGACCTGGTTCGAGTACAGCGCGATCAAGGAAGCGATCGTGCGCGCCAAGGAAGCTGGCGGCACGCCGCGCGAAATGCAGGTAGCCTTTGACAAGAACGCCGGCATGAACAACGTTACCGCCATCAGCGGCCGCGACCTGACCATCACCCGCGACGACGGCGAGACGCAAGTCAGCTTCGCCTACGAGAAGCGGGTGCCGCTGGTGGGCAATGTGAGCCTCGTGATCGATTACGCGGGTACGACCGACCCGAGCGGCGTCAATGCGGCACAAGAAGCAGATGGGGCCGCAACCGCGTCCCAGTAACAGGTAATAGACTCCGGGCACTGGGTGCCTGGTGAAACCATGACAGCACAATGAATCTACAGTTATTGCAAACACGCTTGGCTTACACGTTCCGGGACACCGGCCTGCTCCAGCAAGCCCTGACCCACCGTAGCCATAGCGCGCTGCATAACGAACGCCTGGAATTCCTGGGCGACTCGATCCTGAACTGCGTCGTGGCCTCGATCCTGTACGAGCGCTTCACCAAGCTCGACGAAGGCGATTTGTCGCGACTGCGCGCCAACCTGGTCAAGCAGCAATCGCTGTTCGAGATCGCCCAGAAGCTCGAGCTGTCGCAGTTCCTGCGCCTGGGGGAGGGCGAGCTCAAATCGGGCGGCTTCCGCCGTCCCTCGATCCTGGCCGACACCCTGGAGGCCCTGCTGGGCGCGATCTTCCTCGACACCGGTTTCGATGCCGCGCGCGACGTGATCCGCGCCTTCTACATTCCGCTGCTCGACTCGGTCGATCCGCGTACACTGGGCAAGGATGCCAAGACCCTGCTGCAGGAATTCCTGCAGAGCAAGAAAATCTCGCTGCCGACCTATAACGTGGTGGCCACGCACGGCGCCGCCCACAGCCAGGAATTCGAAGTCGAGTGCCTGGTGCCGAAGCTGAACGTGCAGGTCTTCGGACGCGGCGGCAGCCGCCGCGCCGGCGAACAGGCCGCAGCCAGGCTGGCGCTGGAAGCGGCGCAGGCGGTGCTGGCCAAGGCGCCGGCGGCCCGCAAGAGCAAACCACGCGCCGCCCAGCTGAAGCTGGCAGGCATCGGTACGGTCCAGTCCGATGGGGCCGCAGGAACAGAACAAACAGGCAGCAAATCCGCATGAGCACCACCATGAATAATATCGACAGCAACGACACCACCGACACCACCGGCACCCCGGAGAACTTCCGCTGCGGCTATATCGCCATCGTCGGCCGCCCGAACGTCGGCAAGTCGACCCTGATGAACGTGCTGATCGGCGCCAAGGTGTCGATCACCTCGCGCAAGGCCCAGACCACGCGCCACCGCATCACCGGCATCCAGACCCGCGACGACGCCCAGTTCATCTACGTCGACACGCCGGGCTTCCAGACCCGCCATGCGAATGCGCTCAACAAGACGCTGAACAAGACCGTCTCAAACACGCTCACCTCCTCGGACGTGATCCTGTTCCTGGTGGAAGCCGGCACCTTTGGTCCGGCCGACCAGCAGGTGCTCGACCTGCTGCCGAAGAACGTCCCGGTGGTACTGGTCATCAATAAGTCGGACCGCATGAAGGACAAGGCGGTCTTGATGCCGTTCGCGCAAAAGATCGCCGCGCTGCGCGACTTCACCGCCATCGTGCCGGTCTCGGCCAAGATGCGTTTCCAGGTCGACGCGCTGGAAAACGAGATCAAGCGCCACCTGCCGGAGAATGCCCCGATCTTCGGGCCGGACGACATCACCGACCGCAGCGAGAAGTTCCTGGCCGCCGAGATCGTGCGCGAAAAGGTGTTCCGCCTGCTGGGCGACGAGCTGCCTTACACGAGCACCGTGGTGGTGGAGCAGTTCCTGCAGGAGGGCAACCTGCGCCGCATCTTCTGCGCCATCCTGGTCGAGCGCGACACGCACAAGTCCATGATCATCGGTAACAAGGGCGCGCGCCTGAAAGAAATCTCGACCCAGTCGCGCCTGGACATGGAAAAGCTGTTCGACGGCCCCGTGTACCTGGAAATCTGGGTCAAGGTCAAATCCGGCTGGGCCGACAACGAAGCGGGCCTGCGCGCCTACGGTTACGAGTAAGCGTTCGGAGGCCGTCCCCACCGCATGCCAGATCAAGCACAACCAGACGACCTCATCGACACACCGGAGCCGAGCGCTCCGGTCGCGGCCAAGCGCAGCCGTCCGCCAGTGCGCGACACCCGTGTAAACGGCCAGCCCGGCTTCGTCCTGCACAGCTATCCCTACAAGGAAACCAGCCTGATCGTGGACATGTTCACGCGCGACTTCGGCCGCGTGGGCGTGGTGGCGAAAGGCGCCAAGCGGCCGCTGTCGAAGCTGCGCGGCGTGCTGCAGACCTTCCAGCCGCTGTCGGTCTCGTTCAGCGGCAAGCTTGAACTGCGCACCCTGATCGACGCCGAATGGGTCGGCGGCATGCTGCCGCTGGAGAAGACCGCGCTGCTGTGCGGCTTTTATCTCAACGAGCTGCTGGTCAAGCTGCTCGCGCGCGACGACAAGCACCCGGCCTTGTTCGACCACTACGTCTCGACATTGAACCAGCTGGCCCACGGCGAACCGCCGCCCATCGTCTTGCGAAAGTTCGAACGGGCCTTACTTAAGGAAACTGGGGTCGCCGCCGACCTGGCGCGCTCGACCACGACGCGCGGCCAGGTCGACCCGGCGCGCGACTACGTGGTGGACCCCGAAAAGGGCGCGCGCGAAGCCGTGCCCGCCGACGTCTGGCCGGTAGTCCTCGGCAAGACCCTGCTCGACATGGAGCGCGAGGATTACAGCGACCCGGTCACGCAGGCGCAGAGCAAGCAGCTGATGCGCTTCCTGCTGGCGCACCACCTGGGCGGCGCGCCGCTGAATACGCGCCAGATTTTGATCGACCTGATGCAACTATAAAGACCACACATGAGCTTCCTGCAACCCCTTGGCTCCGTCATCGACCTCGGCGTCAACATCGACCACATCGCCACCGTGCGCAATGCCCGCGGCACCGTCTACCCGGACCCGATCCGCGCGGCCCTGCTGGCCGAGCAGGCCGGCGCCGACCTGATCACCCTGCACCTGCGCGAAGACCGCCGACACATCAAGGATGCCGACGTGATCGCGCTGCGCCCGCAACTGGCCACGCGCATGAACCTGGAAGCGGCGGTCACCCGCGAGATGATCGACTTCGCCTGCCAGGTCAAGCCGCAGGACGTGTGCCTGGTGCCGGAGCGGCGCGAGGAAGTCACCACCGAGGGCGGCCTGGACGTGATCCGCTACTACAAGGAAGTGGAAGCGGCGGTGCAGCAGTTGAAAGGTGAGGGCATCCGGGTGTCGCTGTTCATCGATGCCGACGAAGGCCAGATCGAAGCAGCTGCAGCGGTGGGCGCCACCGTGATCGAACTGCACACCGGCCGCTACGCCGAAAGCCACGGCGAGGAGGCGCTGCGCGAGATCGAGCGCATCAAGGTCGGCGTACGGGCGGGCGCTTCGCGCGGCCTGCGCGTGAACGCCGGCCACGGCCTGCACTACACCAACGTGCAGCCGATCGCGGCCATTGCCGACATCCACGAGCTCAACATCGGCCATGCGATCGTCGCCCACGCCCTGTTCGCGGGCTGGGAGAACGCGGTGCGCGAGATGAAGGCCATCATGGTGGCGGCGCGCCTCGGCGTGCAATACGGGGCAGGGGCCTGAGATGATCTACGGCATCGGCACCGACATCGTGCAGATTTCGCGTGTCGAGGCGGCGCTCGCGCGCAGCGGCCCGCGCTTCGCGGAGAAGATCCTCGGCCCCGAGGAACTGGCGAAATACCATGCGAGGAGCAGCAAGAACGCGGTGCGTGGACTGCGCTTCCTGGCCACCCGCTTCTCGGCCAAGGAGGCGTTCTCGAAAGCGATCGGGCTGGGCATGCGCATGCCCATGACCTGGCGCTCGGCCCAGATGCTCAACGCACCCAGCGGCAAGCCCGTCATCGTGTGCAGCGGGGCCCTGGAAGAATTCATGCGCGCCAATGGCTTGACGGCGCAGGTGACCGTCAGCGACGAGGCCGATTATGCGGTGGCCTTCGTGATCGTGACCAAGATTGTTGCCGCATAAAGCTAGAGTAGGTAGGACGTGAGCAAGGAAGACGAGAGGACCGTCGCCTATGTGGCGAGCGGCGGGGCCGCGATGCCGGTCCCGGCAACGAAGCCGGCGCGCATCGGCGCCGCCAGACCCAGGATCAGGAAGATTGAGGCCGCCGCGCCACGCGTGCGGCCGGACAGTTGGCAGGCCATGAAAGAAGAATTGAAAGCGACTTTGAAGGGCGACGCTTTGCTGCCGGTGCAGCCGACCGAAGCGGCGCGCGAGCAGGTACTGGCGACTGTGGCAAAACTGCCCGGGCTGCCGGGCGTGTACCGCTATTTCGACGCCAACCAGAACGTGCTCTACGTCGGCAAGGCGCGCAACCTCAAGAACCGGGTGTCGAGCTACTTCCAGAAGAACCTGTCGAGCCCGCGCATCGCCATGATGGTGTCGCAGATCGCGCACCTGGAGACCACGGTGACGAGCAGCGAGGCCGAGGCGCTGATCCTGGAAAACAACCTGATCAAGTCGCTCAAGCCGCGCTACAACATCCTGTTCCGCGACGACAAAAGCTACCCCTACATCCGGATCACGGGCGGCGAAGCGCCGCGCCTGGGCTACTACCGCGGCGCGCTGGACAAGAAGAACCAGTACTTCGGGCCTTTCCCGAGCGCCTGGGCGGCCAAGGAATCGATCCAGCTGCTGCAGCGGGTCTTCCTGCTGCGCACCTGCGAGGACAGCGTCTACAGCAATCGCACGCGCCCCTGCCTGCTGCACCAGATCGGCCGCTGCAGCGCGCCCTGCGTCGACCTGATCGCGCCGGAGGACTACAAGCGCGACGTCGACAACGCGGCGCGCTTCCTGCGCGGGCGCCAGAGCGAAGTGCTGGAGGACCTGGAGCAGAAGATGCAGTCCTACGCCATGGAGCTGAAGTTCGAGCAGGCCGCCAGCGTGCGTAACCAGATCCAGGCCCTGTCGAAAGTGCTGCACGCGCAGAGCATGGAAACCGTGGGCGACGCCGACGTCGACGTGATCGCCGTGGTGGTGCAGGGCGGCCGCGCCTGCGTCAACCTGGCCATGGTGCGCGGCGGACGCCACCTGGGCGACCGCGCCTACTTCCCGACCCACGTCGGCGACGCATTGGGTGGGCCTTTGGGCGAATGCCCGATCGAGACCGAGGTGCTGTGCGCCTTCCTGGCCCAGCACTACGCGGGCCAGTTCATCCCCGGCACCCTGATCCTGAACATCGAGTTCGACCAGCCGGAACTGATCGTGGCTCTATCCGAGCAGTGTGGCCACCGCATCAACCTGATCTTCCAGCCGCAGGGGCAGCGCCGCCAGTGGCTGGAGCTGGCCTGCAAGAACGCCGAAATCGCGCTGGCGCGCCTGCTGTCCGAGCAGGGCTCGCAGCAGGCGCGCACGCGGGCGCTGGCCGAGGTGCTGTCGCTGGACAGCGAACCCCTCGACGAGCTGCGCATCGAATGCTTCGACATCAGCCACACGGCGGGCGAGGCGACCCAGGCCTCCTGCGTGGTATTCCACCACCACCAGATGCAGAACGGCGAGTACCGCCGCTTCAACATCAACGGCATCACTCCGGGCGACGACTACGCCGCGATGCGCCAGGTGCTGCAGCGCCGTTACGAGAAGGTGGCCAATGGCGAAGGCGTCATGCCCGACATCGTGCTGGTCGACGGCGGCAAGGGCCAGGTCGAGATGGCGCGCCAGGTGTTCGAGGAACTGGGGCTGGACATCGCGATGATCGTCGGTGTGGCCAAGGGGGAAGGGCGCCGCGTGGGCCTGGAAACCCTGATCTTCGCCGACGGCCGCGCGCCGCAGGAACTGGGCAAGGAATCGGCCGCCCTGATGCTGGTGGCCATGATCCGCGACGAGGCGCACCGCTTCGCGATTACCGGCATGCGCGCCAAGCGTGCCAAGGCACACCAGGCCTCGCGCCTCGAAGAGATCGAAGGCATCGGCGCCAAGCGCCGCCAGCGCCTGCTGGCCCGCTTCGGCGGCCTGCGCGGCGTGATCGACGCCAGCGTGGAAGACCTGATGTCGGTGGAGGGCATCTCGAGTACGCTGGCGGAGGAGATTTACCGGCAGCTGCATTGACTTACCGGACCGGGGCTTGTGCCCCGGTTTTGTTTCTGGGGTGTACAAGGGAAATTGGATCCCGGCCTGCGCCGGGGTGACGTGCTGAGGTAGCAGGCCAGGGTGTCATTTTTTCGTTAGCTCAAAGACCGTCATTCCCGCGAAGGCGGGAATCCAAGTTCGTACAGCGGCCATTAGCCTCTCCTTGCATCCCATACAGACGAGTCACCTAGTCCAATTTGCAATACCCATGTAGACTGTCGCCCAAACTTTTCATTCCCGTAATCAGCGTTTTTCCTATGCCTTTCAACATTCCGATTCTCCTGACCTGGCTACGTGTAGCGCTGATTCCCCTGGTTGTAGGCGTCTTCTATCTCCCGACCCATTGGTTGCCGCTGGCTGACCGCAACCTTGCCGCGACCCTGGTCTTCATCATCGCCGCCGTCACCGACTGGTTCGACGGCTTCCTGGCGCGCCGCTGGAACCAGACCTCGGCCTTCGGCGCCTTCCTCGATCCGGTCGCGGACAAGCTGATGGTGGCGGGTGCGCTGCTGGTGCTGGTGCAGCTGGACCGCGTGAACGCCATCATCGCCTTCATCATCATCGGCCGCGAGATCACCATCTCCGCCTTGCGCGAATGGATGGCCCAGATCGGCGCCACCAAGTCGGTGGCGGTGAGCTCGCTCGGCAAGATCAAGACCGCCGCCCAGATGACGGCGATTCCAATGCTGCTGTTCCATGACGTGCTGTTCGGGATCGACACCCTGTACTGGGGCGAGTACTTCCTGTGGCTGGCGGGCGGGCTGACGGTCTGGTCGATGTTCTACTACCTGCGCCGCGCATGGCCGCTTATTAAAGAAAAGGCAGGAAGCTTGTAAGAAATGTTCTGTGTCATCCTTGACGTACGGAATAGAATCTCTATAATGCCTGCCTGTTGCGACAACAACGCAGCAGAATGAAAGACAAAGCGGGAGTAGCTCAGTTGGTAGAGCGCAACCTTGCCAAGGTTGAGGTCGAGAGTTCGAGACTCTTCTCCCGCTCCAGTTATCTTCGGATAGTTGGTGCGACAGGCGTAGTAAGACTCCAATGCGGGAGTAGCTCAGTTGGTAGAGCGCAACCTTGCCAAGGTTGAGGTCGAGAGTTCGAGACTCTTCTCCCGCTCCAAAGGTTTTACGACAGGTAGGACTCCAATGCGGGAGTAGCTCAGTTGGTAGAGCGCAACCTTGCCAAGGTTGAGGTCGAGAGTTCGAGACTCTTCTCCCGCTCCAAATTCAGAGAAGACATTACTTCTCGGTTGATACGGCACATAACCGGCCGGGTCAGCTGTTCCAAGATTACCTCTGGCGAGGTAGCAAAGCGGTTATGCAGCGGCCTGCAAAGCCGTCTAGACGGGTTCGACTCCCGTCCTCGCCTCCAGATCGTATCAAGCACGGGCCCTGTTCAGGGCCCGTTTGCTTTTCCGGCCCCAGCTTTCCGCCATTCGAGTCATATGGATTTGCGTGGCTTTGCGCCAGCACACAGCCGAACGCAGCCATCGGTCTAAGATAGGTTCTGGCGAGGTAGCAAAGAGGTTATGCAGCGGCCTGCAAAGCCGCCGAGACAGGTTCGATTCCTGTCCTCGCCTCCATATACCAAGTTCGTTCTCTCCGCCGGCCGCCGATGACACAGCCGGCCAGGCATTGCGCCTGCCGTGCATGGATCCAATGCGGCGTTTCGCAGGCTTCCCGACACCATAGTTATTCCGGCGGATTGCCCGATCCCTCGGCACCCCCTACGATGCGTTGTCGTCCAAACACTCATCGGGAAAATGCCAGTATCGAGCAGCAGGGCCGCTTCTCCAGGCTCCATCACAATTGGATACGGTGTTGTCAAAGCCGCGGAGCGTCCGTTCTACCCGTTGGCCTCAGGTCTTGCTGCAGTCGTCCTGTTCTTATGGATGGGGGGCGCGCTTGAATGGACGGTGCATCCTCGTATCGATGCGCGCTGGTTTGCGCATGAGGCGATTTTCGGTGTGCTTGCGGCTGTATTCACCGGTTTCCTCTACAAGTCCGCTCGGGATTGGATGGCATTGGATCCGCTGCGCAGTATCTGGCCGGTGGCAACGGGACTCGTATGGCTCGCTGGACGAGGGGCAATGTTAGCGGCGCCGCATCCTGCTCTCGCTGCGATCGACTGTGCGTTCCTGTTTCTGGCCCCTTTGCCGTTTTATCGGGTTCTCAAACGGTCGCGGATGTCGAAACACGTCGTTCTGGTCGACTTGCTGTGCTTGCTGGCCCTGTTGAACTTCCTCTACCATGCAGCAATACTGGGCCTGTCTCCGCTCGCCCCCGGCGCACTGGTAGGCGCAGCCGCCCTGGTCAGCGTCGTCCTGGCAATAGCATGCGCTCGACATGGTGGAGCGGATCGGCAACGCGCTGCGGCAGCCGTCGTTCAATCTCGGCGCAGCGATTCCTGAACCGGCTGCGCGCTGTCCCTTGCGTGATCGGGATTGTCCCCGTCGCAGCAAGCATGGGGGCGACACGGATTGGCGACGCGATTCCCTTATGCCGTCCGCTCGCGGCGGCCTAGGAAAGCAATGCCACGCGTTGCATCTCCACCCAGACTTTGCGCCCCGGCACGATACCGAATTCTTGCAGGAGTCGTGCTTTGACGCGCGCCAGGAAGGGTGTCGGCCCGACCCGTAACTGCACCAGTACCTCATCCATCGCGTCGTTCGCGGCGGCCACCGCCGTGATCTCGGCAGGAAGGGCGTTGGCACTGCCGGATGTCGATGGACCGATCAGCGACAGGCCAATGTCGCGCGCATCGACGCGGCAACGAAGCCGGCTGCCGATCGCCTCCGCGCGGCGCCCAACCGTAAGCATGCCTCCCGGGAAACTCAGCGAGGACAGGTCGCCGGCGTCGTGCCGTGTCAGCACGGCGTCGAACACAGCGCCGATCTCAGGCCCGACATGCGGCGGCAGGTCGACCCGTGCCAGCGTTTCGCCCAATGGTCCGCTGGCCAGCACTTTTCCCTCATCGAGCAGGACCAGGTGGTCGGCCAGTCGCGCCACCTCGTCCGGCGCATGGCTTACATAGACGATTGGAATGGCCAGCTCGTCACGCAGCCGTTCCAGATAGGGAAGGATCTCGCGCTTGCGCCTGAAGTCGAGCGCGGCCAGGGGCTCGTCCATGAGCAGGACGCGCGGCGAGGCCAGCAATGCGCGTGCAATGGCAACCCGCTGGCGTTCGCCGCCGGACAGGCGCGCAGGACGCTGGTCCAGCAGCGCCGCGATACCGAGCAGCTCTGTAATCGCGCCGGGGCTGAAACGGCGCTCGTGCACCGGTACCCGCTTGAAGCCGAATTCGAGATTGCCGCGCACCGTCAAATGATCGAACAGGCTGGCTTCCTGGAATACATAGCCGAGCGCCCGCCGGTGCGGAGGGACGAACAGCTTGCGTCCATCGTCCTGCCAGACCTCGTCGCCAAAGGACACGCGCGCACCGGCGATTCGGTCGAGGCCTGCAATCACGCGCAAGCAGGTGGTCTTGCCCGATCCGGAATGCCCGAAGAGGGCGCTGATCCCGTCCTGCGGCAACGCAAGGTCGATCTCGAGCGCAAAGCCGTCCGGCTCGGCCGCTGCGCTGGCGCGTAGCGCCACATTGAACTGTACCCGTAAGCCATTCATGTGCGCGGTTTCCGTATCGATTGGGGATAGCAGGTGTAAAGGGCGAACAAGACCACGAAGCTGAACACGAGCATGCCTCCCGCAAGCCAGTGCGCCTGCGTGTAGGCCATCGCTTCGACATGGTCATAGATCTGGACAGACACGACACGCGTCTCGTTTGGGATATTCCCGCCAATCATCAGTACCACGCCGAATTCGCCGACCGTATGGGCAAATCCAAGCACGGCTGCGGAAAGGAATCCCGGCCGGGCCAGCGGCACCACCACGGTCCAGAAACTGTCCCATGGACTTGCGCGCAGCGTCGCCGCGACCTCGAGGGGGCGCCTGCCGATCGCGTCGAAAGCGTTCTGCAGGGGCTGCACCGCGAACGGCAGCGAGTACACGACCGAGGCCAGCACCAGGCCCTCGAAGGTAAAGGGTTTGATGCCCATCCCGAGGGCCGCGCTGATGCGGCCCAGCGGGCCTTCAGGCCCCAGCGCGAGCAGCATGTAGAAGCCGAGCACGGTGGGCGGGAGTACGATCGGCAGCGCGACCAGGGCGCCCACCACGGGTTTCAAACGCGAGCGCGTGCGCGCCAGCCACCACGCCAGCGGCGTGGCGACCAGCAACAGCAGGAGGGTGACCAGCGTCGCCAGTTTCACGGTCAGCCAGACCGCGGCGAGATCACCGGCAAGCGGATCGATGTCTTCCATGCTCCGCTACTCGTAACCATGGAAGCGGATGATCCGGCGTGCCTCGTCGGAGCGCAGGTAGGCTGCCAGCTCCCGGGCCGCCGGGTTGGCCGCGCCCTTGGCAAGCACGACGGCGTCCTGGCGGATCGGCGCATGCAGCTCGGCCGGCACGACCCATGCCGATCCACCGATGAAACTGCCACCCCGGTAGACGTCGGACATGGCCACGAATCCGAGGGCCGCGTTGCCGGTCTTGACGAACTGATAGGTCTGAGCAATGTTTTCCCCTTGGACCAGCCTGCTTTTCAGTCCACCGAGCAGGCGCAGTTGTTGAAGGACGTCGACGGCGGCTGCGCCGTAGGGCGCCGTCCTGGGATTGGCGATCGCCAGGTGCGTGAACCCGCGGTTTGCCAGCACGGTTCCCCTGGCATCGACCAGCGAGGCCTGCGCCGACCACAGCACCAGCCGGCCGGTGGCATAGTTGAAGGCCGTGCCGGACACGCCCAGGCCTTCCGCGACCAGCCTGGCGGGCGTCGCAGCGTCGGCCGCCAGCAGCAGCCCGTAGGGTGCGCCGTGCTTGATCTGTGCGTAGAACTTGCCGGTCGCGCCGAAGGCAAGGATGGTCTTGTGACCGCTCTTTTTCTCGAAAGCCTGCGCAATCTTCTGCATGGGCGCGGAGAAATTCGAGGCTACCGCCACGTGTACCTCGGCAGCATCGGCGGAAGGGGCCGCACCGACACATGCCAGTGCGACGAGCAGGATTGGGAGAAAATTTTTCATCGTATGCTGGAGGTCGGCAGCGAGCTCATGCCTGGGCGCCTGCGTGCCACTTCGCCATGCCGGCCTCGTCGGAGGCCCGTGCCTCCACCCAGTGCGCGCCATCCGCCCTCATTTCCTTTTTCCAGAAAGGGGCCCGGGTCTTGAGGTAGTCCATGACGAACTCGCAGGCGGCGAATGCCTCGCCGCGGTGGCGCGCCGCCACTGCCGCGAGCACGATCTGGTCGCAGCCGCGCAGGGCACCGATCCGGTGGATCACCAGGATGTCGGCGACCGGCCAGCGCCGGCTAGCTTCCTGGGCAATGGCTTCCAGTGCTGCCTCGGTCATGCCGGGATAGTGTTCGAGTTCCATGTGCGAGACGGCGCCGGTGTCGTTCATTTCACGCACCGTGCCGACGAAGGCCACCACGGCGCCAACGCCGGGCTGGCCGGCCCGCAAGGCGGCGATCTCGGTAGACAGGTCGAAGTCCTCGTGCTGTACGCGTACGGGCATGTCAGCCCCCGGTCACGGGAGGGAAGAAGGCAAGCTCGGCGCCATCGTGCACCGGGCTGTCGAGGCTGCCCAAGACCTGGTCGACCGCGACCCGGAACGCGCTGGGGTCGGACAGGGCTTCGGTCCAGGCGCCGCCGCGCGCGCGCAGCGCTTGCAGCACATCCGCGGCAGTGCGGGTACTGTCCGGCAGCGTCAGGTTGTCGGAGGAGACCCCGAGGGTCTCGCGCAAGCCGGCGAAGAGCCGCAGTTTGATGTGCATGGTGGTCGAATGCGGAGCGAATGGTTTCGGTGGAAGCGTTTGCCGACATTCTAGGGAGATCGCCGGCGCATGGCTGTCGGCATGACGGCTTACGCCGACCTAGTCATTCCGGCCTACGTGCCAGGCTGAATGGTCGAGTTCGTCCGCAAGAGAGGCGTGCGACAATATCCCGCATTACACCGGCCGAGTCCAGGCAACTGAGGTCATCATGGAATTCCCCACCTACCCGCCGCCTGCATTGTCCGACGAGCTGTGGACGGTGCTGGCTGCACGCCGCAATACATCGCTGCGCCGCTTGCAGGCGCCCGGCCCCGACGAGGCGGGCCTGCAGCGCATCTGCGAGGCGGCAGGGCATGCGCCCGATCATGCCAAGCAGCGTTCGTGGCGCCTGGTCTTGATTCCGGCGCATAAGCGCCATGAACTGGGCGATGCCTTCGTGGACGCCCTGGTGCAGCGCGAGCCGGACGCAGATGAAGACGCGCGCAGCGCTGCCCATGGCAAGGCCTTCCACGCGCCCTGCCTGCTGGTCGCCGTTTTGCGCGCCGATCCAGCGCTTGCAGATGTTCCTGTGGCCGAGCGCCTGGTGTCGCTGGGGTGCGCGGTGCAGAACATGCTGATCGCGGCGCAGGCCCTCGGCATTGCCAGCGGCCTGGCCAGCGGCGCCGCGCTGGCCGCTTCCGGCATGCGCCGCCTGCTGGGGCTGGAGGCGGGCGAGCAGGCAGTGTGCTTCATCGGCTTCGGCAGCGCCGAGTGCGTCAAGGCGGCACGCCCGCGCCCGCAGCCCGCGCACTACCTGACGGTGCTGTGAACGGGCCGCGCGGGCGCGCCAGGGGCTGCTAGACGCCGCCGCACGAGCCGCAGCAGCTGCCCGAGCGGGCGGCGCGCTGCTGCAGGGGGAAGCCCGAGCGCGAAATGCTGGTGTCGATTTCCTGCGGCGAGGTCAGGTCGTCGTCGTACTGCAGGTCCACCCGGCTGCTGCCTGCAGCCAGCTCGACGGCGCGGATGCCCGGCATGGACCGTAGCACGCCCAGCATCTTGTCGATGCTGGCGTGATCGAGGACGGCGTTCAATTGAAGTGAGTGTTCCATCTTGGCTCCTTGGGAATCGGTATCGGGTGCATTCATCGTAGCCGCGCCACGCGCGCAGTTCCTTAAAGCAGTTCAGGTTTTTCGCATGTGCATTCCCGGTCAACCGCAGCTGCCGATGTAATGGCACTCGGTGCAGCGCGCGCAGCCGTCCACCTTCTGCAGGGTGCGCGCGCCGCACTCGGGGCATTTCTCGGCCGGGCGTGCCGGCGCCGCGACCGCGCCGGCCTGCGCCGCCATTGTCCCCGCCGGGTCCGTGTGTGTCCTGCCGCGCAGCCGCAGCAGGCGGTCGAGTTCGGGCACCGGCACCTGATTGCCGTAAGCGTCCAGGAAACCGCGCCCGATCAGGATCCGCTGCAGCATGAAGGCGATGGCGGCCACTTCCGAATCGTGGTACACCGGTACCTGGACGCCGTCCTCGCGGGTGAGATGACCGCAGCGCACCGGTCCCTTTTCCCATACCACTTCGCGCATGTCGCCGAGCGCCTTGGCGATCGAGCTGCCGGCGCGCGCGGCCATCGACAGCAGGCGCATGGTCGAGGTGATCCATTGCTGGCCGTCGCTGCGCTGGTTGGCCGGCATGAAGAACTCGAAGGGGCGCTCGATCCTCACCGGGTGCCCGTCCAGCATGCCGTCGACCTGGATGAAGCTGATGGTGAGGTAGACCGCCTTCTTGCCCTCCTGGGTGCTGTACTCCACCTTGGCGGTCACCGACTCGAGCTCGCCGATGGGGCGGCTTTCGAAGCGCCGGCGCAGCGGGTCGGTGTCGGCGGAGCAGGCCAGCTCAGGGGCGGAGGTGGGGGCAGGAGCGGACGGCGCCGGCGCGACGCTCAGGACGCTGCCGATGACGCTGTTCGGCCGATAGGTGGCCAATCCCTTGAGCCCGGCCCGCCAGGCTTCGGTGTACAGGTCCTTGAACCCCTCGTAGGGATAGTCGGCCGGCACGTTGACGGTCTTGGAGATAGCGGTATCGATAAAGGGTTGTACCGCCTCCATCATGCGCAGGTGGTCGTGCGCGGACATCTCCAGGGCCGTCACGAACTGTTGCGGCAGCGCGCCGTCGCCGACCTCGTGGCCCAGGTGACGGTACAGGCGCCAGGCGTGGTCCGCGACCTCGTAGGTCCGGGTGCTGTCGTCCGGCATGCGCTTCTTGCGGTGGTACACCCACGAAAAGGCCGGCTCGATGCCGTTCGAGGCATTGTCGGCAAAGGCAAGCGAGATCGTTCCGGTCGGCGCGATCGACAGCAGGTGCGAGTTGCGGATGCCATGCAGTGCGATCTCTGCGCGCAGGCTTTCGGGCAGGCGCTGCACGAACTGTCCGTCCAGGTAGCGCTGCGCGTCGAACAGCGGGAACGGGCCTTTCTCGCGTGCCAGCGCGATCGACGCGGCATAGGCGGCGTCGCGCAGTTCGCAGGCAATGCGGGCGGCCATGGCGCGCCCCTCTTCACTGTCGTAGCGGATCCCGAGCATGACCAGCGCGCTGCCCAGGCCCATGAATCCCAGGCCCACCCGGCGCTTGTCGCGGCCTTCGGCGGCCTGCTGCGGCAGCGGCCACTGGGTCGCGTCGAGCGCCAGGTCGAGCATGCGCACGCCGATCGCGGCGACCTCGCGCATGGTATCGAAGTCGAAGCGCGCCTCGGCGCCGAACGGCTGGCGCACATAGCGCGTCAGGTTCAGTGAGCCGAGGTCGCAGCAGCCGTAGGGCGGCAGGGGCTGCTCGCCGCAGGGATTGGTGGCCGCCAGCCGCTCGAGGTAGTAGAGGTTGTTTTCCGCGTTCATGCGGTCGATGAACAGGACGCCCGGTTCCGCATGATCGTAGGTCGAGCGCATGACCTTGTCCCACAGTTCGCGGGCGCGCACCCGCCGGTACGTCCACAGGCCGTCGTCGCGCCGGAAGGCGCCATCGGCCAGCGCATCCGGCCCCGGTTCGGCCTGGTGCCGCAGTTCGAACTCGCCGTCGGCCAGCAGGGCCGCCATGAATTCATCGCTCACGCCGACCGACAGGTTGAAGTTGCTGAAGGCGCCGCCGTCCTTTGCCGCGATGAACCGCTCGACGTCGGGATGGTCGACACGCAGCACGCCCATCTGGGCGCCGCGCCGGGCGCCCGCCGACTCGACCGTGCGGCACGAAGCGTCGAACACTTCCATGTACGAGACCGGCCCGGAGGCCCGCGAATGGGTGCCGCGCACGACGCTGCCCGCCGGGCGGATCGGACTGAAGTCGTAACCGACGCCGCCGCCGCGCCGCATGGTTTCGGCCGCTTCCGCCACCGCGGTGTAAATGCCGGGCAGGCCGTCATGGCTGCCGGTGATCGAGTCGCCCACCGGCTGCACGAAGCAGTTCATCAGGGTCGCCTTGATGCCCAGGCCGGCGGCCGAGTTGATGCGGCCGGCAGGGACGAAACCCTGTTCCTGGGCCCACAGGAAGCGCTGTTCCATCTCCTGGCGCAAGGCTTCGGCCTCGTGGCCTGCCAGGGCGCGCGCGACGCGCGCGCGCACCTCGCCGATACTGGTCTCGTTTCCTTTGGCGTACTTCTCGCGCAGTACGTCGACCGACACCTCCTGGGGTGCCATGGTCGCTGCGAACATCTGGTCATTGGCGTTCATGGTTCTCGCGATAGAGGGATCCGCACGGGATCCGGTTGGTTGATCTGCAACGCCATCCACTATCCGCGTAAAGCCGCGATGCCGCCTTAAACTGGTTTAAGAAAGGAGGGGAGCGAGGGTGTCGGCGACCACCTCGGCGGGCGTCGGCGCATCCGGGAAAGCGGGCAGCGGATCCCGGTGCAGCAGTGCGGCTTGCGCGGCCACGCGCGCGACCATCGCCTCGGCCTGATCGGGGTCGAAACCGGCGTGGTAGCGCTTCCTGACGCCGTGCTCGCCGAGTTGCCAGTGCGTGTCGGGCTCGACGCCGTGGCGCGCCAGGCAACTCTTCGCGCACACCAGCGGGCAGCCGTCGATCGTCACCACCGGACGCCCGGACTTGGCGAGCTTCACCAGGGACGGCACGTCGCCGCCGACGCCGGCGATGCAGGACATCTCGGCCACGCCGAGGCGGTCCAGCGCGAGGGCGATGTAGTTGGCCATCTGCGCCGCGCTCGAACAGCCCGAGCACGAGTACACAAGCGGGATGCTGGCGCGGTCCTTAGGCATGGGACGCTCCCTGCCGTGAGGCGCGCAGCGAACCCGGGCGGCGAGGTAACAGGCCGTCCAGCGAGAACAGAGGGTGCTCGATCGCGTCCAGGGTGTTCTTGACCAGCAGGCCCAGCTCGGTATCGCCTTCCATCACCAGCCGGCGGCTGAAGAACAGCGTATCGGGATCTTCCTTGCGTGCGGCAAGCAAGGCGAAATCGCGCAGGCTGGCGCTGATGCTCAGGTCGGCCTCGCCCGAGCGTCTGGCCGGGGCGAAGGCGCGGCCGCGCCAGACGAAGTCGAAGGCGATGCCGGCGTCCAGCGCGCGCAGGCGCAGTCGCTTGCCGGCCAGGCCGGCGCGCACGTCGTCCGGCAGGTGCCGGACCAGGATCCGGTTGAGGGCCGCCGCGAACAGGCAGGAACCCGGATAGGCGGGCAGCAGCGACAGGAGGCGGCCGACGGGGGCCGGCAGGAGTTGCGGTGCATGGTGCATGATTGTCCTCATGGTTGTCCACGTGATGGCCGCGTTCATGCGGCCTGTTTGTCCAGTCCGGGCCGGCCATGCCAGAAGCCGTCGCAGGCCGCCGCCGGCATCAGCGGCGCCATCTGCCCGGCCGCCTCGCGTCCGTCCAGGCGGCCGTGCAGTGTGGCGTGCGCCAGGTCGACGATGGCGCGCATGTGCGCCGCCTGGGGACTGAGGCGCACGACGTCCACGCCCATGGCGCGCATGACGTCGAACTGGTCGACCAAGTTGTAGACCAGGGCCGACTGGGTCTGGATGCCGTTCAGGACCAGGAAGGGCTGCTTCTCGCGTGTTTGCATGAGCAGGCCGTCGGGATGGTCGATGCAGCTGAAGCGGCAGTCGTCCTTGGGGAAATTGCGGTGGCGCGCCGTGAAGCAGCGCGCCGAGAATGCCAGCGGCATGCGGCCGTAGGCGAATACCTCGGTCTGCAATGCCGGCGGCTTCTCTTCGAGCAGGGCCGCCAGGCCGCTGCGCGACATCTCCAGCGGCATGACCCAGCGGGTGGCGCCGGCCTTGGCCAGGATCGCCAGCGACTGCGCGCTGTAGAGGTTCAGGTGCGGCCCGGCGACGAAGGGCAGGCCGTTCATGCAGTGAACGGCGCCGAAGTCGTTGGCCTCGACCAGGTGGCGGCCGTTGGCGGCGATCCGGCGCAGGATGCCGAGGTCCGGGCTTGACTCGATCAGCACCTGGGTCGACAGCACCACCTGCTTGCCTGCCGCTTCCAGCATGGCGGCCAGCGCCAGCCAGTCGGCCAGGCGCAGTTCGTGGCGGCGCGAGCAGACGGTTTCGCCAAGGTAGACGATGTCGACCGGCGTCGCCGCCATGGTTTCGTAGAACATGAACACGGTGTCGCGCGGCCAGTAATACTGGATGGGGCCGAGGGCAATTTTCATCGTAGGCTCCGGATCGTTCATTTCCATGGGCGGTGATAGGCGCCCAGGGTGTGCTGCTGGCCCTCCGCCACCTTGTCGAGTTCGGCCATCCAGGCCGGACGCACGGCATAGCGCTGCCGTTCGGCGCTGCACAGGTCGATGGCTTCGCGCCAGACGCGCGTCACCTGCGCGACGTAGGCGGGACTGCGCTGGCGCCCCTCGATCTTGATGGCGCGCGCGCCCAGCTTGATCAGCTTCGGCAGGATTTCCAGGGTGTTCAGGCTGGTCGGCTCCTCGACCGCGTAATAGGTGTCCCCATCCACGTCGAAACGGCCCTTGCACAGGGTTGGATAAGCGGCGTGCTCCGAGGCGTCGTAACGGTCGATCAGCACCTCGTTCAGGCGCGCCTCGAGGCCCGCCGGCGTGTGCTGCCAGCGCACCGCCTTGGCCGGCGAGCACACCCCGTGGGTGTTGGGCGACTCCCCGGTCGCATAGGACGACAACTGGCAGCGGCCCTCCACCATGACGCACAGGCTGCCGAAGCCGAACACCTCGATCTCGACCGGCGTGTTGCCGATCACCTGCTCGACCTGGGCGAGCGAGAGCACGCGCGGCAGCACCGCGCGGGCGATGCCGAAATGGCGGTGGTAGAAGTTGATCGCTTCCGCGTTCGTGGCCGAGCCCTGCACCGACAGGTGCAGGCGCAGTTCGGGATGCACGCGCGCGGCATATTCCATCAGGCCCGGATCGGCCAGGATGACGGCGTCGATGCCGGCCATGGCGGCGCGGTCGATGGCCTGGCGCCATACGTCCCAGGCGCCGGGTTGCGGATAGGTGTTGAGGGCCAGGAAGACCTTGCGGCCGCGCCGGTGGGCATACTGGATGCCGTCGGCGATGGCGGCGTCGCCGAAGTTCAGGCCGGCGAAATTGCGCGCATTGGTGGCGTCGCGAAAACCGAGGTAGACGCAGTCGGCGCCGTTGTCGACGGCGGCCTTGAGCGCGGGGAGGCTGCCGGCAGGGCAGACGAGTTCGACCGGCGCGCGCGCCGACGGCGCGCGGCTTGCATCGGGAGGGGTGAGTGACATGGATAGCGGGACGGGTAGTGCTCGGCCAGGGGCCGTGCTGTCGATCGATGCCGGCAGCGTGCCGGCCCTGCGGGAAAACCTCCGTTCTCCCATGTCACGACTATAGCGGCGAGGCGCCCGGCGCGCCTTAAACTGGTTCAAGAACCGGGCAAGGAGCGCGCTAGAAGAAGCGCACCGGCTGCCCGTCCGGATCGAAGGCAGCGAAGCGATCGATGGCGCCGCGGTGCACGGCATCGATCATCATCTTCAGGGCGCGATCGACGTCCTGGCCGCCGGGCGGCTGGCCGTCGCGGCCCGGCAGGGCGGCCACGAACACCATGTCCCAGGGCTGGCCGGTCTGGCGCGACTCCTCGGCCAGGGCCGCGAAGCTGGCCAGTTCGGCGGCCGACTTGTCGACGCACATCACGGGTGTCAAGGCGCCGCCCCGGCCGGCATCGAAGCGCTTTTTCTGTCCGGGAGAATGCGTTTGCGGCAGCTCGGCGGCGGCGAACACGAACAGCAGTTGCTGCGGCTCGTCCTGGGCGCCGGCGGCGGCAAGGAAATCGGAGAAGTCGTTGAGTTGCATGATAGGGGGTCGAAAAAAAGGTCAGTCTGCCACGGTGGGCCGGATCAGTGCGCGAGATAGCGTCCGGGCCGGTGGTTGATCGCCAGGGTCAGGTTGAGCACGGCGGTGCCCGCCAGTGACAGCATCCAGGACGCTGGCGTGAGCAATGCGAGCGAAGCCAGCAGGATGAGCGCGTCGATCGCGAGCTGCACCAGGCCGGCGCGCCAGCCGAAGCGTTCCTGCAGCCAGATGCAGAGGATGTTGAAGCCACCCAGGCTGGCCCGGTGGCGGAACAGCATCAGGAGGCCCACCCCGACCAGGACGCCGCCCATCAGGGCGGCGTAGAGAGGATGCACCCGGCCCAGCTGCAGCACGCCCGGCAGCAGCTCTGTGCCGAGCGAAAACAGCAGCACCGCGCCCAGGGTCTTGAGGGTGAAGCGCCAGCCCAGCTTGCGCAGGGCGAAGGCATAAAAGGGCAGGCTCAGGACAAGGAAGATCTTGCCGAACCCGATGCCGGTCGCGTAGTGGAGCAGCAGGCACAGTCCGGCGACGCCGCCGGTAACCAGGCCGGCGCTGTTCATCAGGGTGACGCCGAGCGACACCAGCATGGCGCCGCCGACCAGGGCCTGCAGGTCGTCCAGCACCGAGTGCGGGACGCTGCGTTCGGCGATGGATTGTCCGGCGCCGGCCATGGCCTTACTGCACCAGCGGCGTGTCGGCGCCTTCCAGGGTCACGCCGGTGATCTCGGCCCGTCCCACCAGCAGTTGCAGGTACTGGTGCACGCCGCGCTGCCAGGCGGCGGTGCCCAGGTAGTCGGCGATCTGGGCACGCACCGCCTCGAAGGGCAGCAGGCGACCCTCGACCCGGCGCTGGACCTGGACGATGTGCAGGCCGAAGCGGGTTTCCAGCAGGCGCTCGGCCAGCTGGCCTTCGCCGAGGCGGAACAGCAGCTTGTCGAACTCGGGCACGCACTGGCCGCGCGAGAGCTGGCCCAGGCTGCCGCCGACCGCGCCGGACGGACAGTTCGAGTACTGGCGCGCCAGTTCGTCGAAGCGCTCGGGCGCGGCGCGCAAGGCTTCCAGCACTGATTCGGCGGTGGCGCGCACCAGTTCCAGCGGCACGCTGGGCGTGACCTGGAACAGGATGTGGCGCGCCTCGACCATCTCGCCGTTGGTGAAGCGCTGCGGATGGTTGCGGTAGTACTGGGCGCAGGCGGCTTCGTCGGCCTGCGGCACCCGTACTTCGCGCGCCAGCAGGGTTTCGATGCAGGTGTCGTCATCCTCGCCCTGGATCCCGAGGCGCGCCGCTTCCTGCAGCAACAGGGTGCGCAGCACCACTTCGTGTACCGCTTCCTTGAGCGGATTGGCCGCGTCCTGGTGATGCGGCAGTTCGCGTTCGATGACGCTGTCGTCGATGTCGACGCCGTTGATGGAAAGTCCCATGATGTCTCCTTTAGCCTTCTCAGCGCGGGCGGACCAGCTGGAAGGCGCGGCCCAGGTAAGCCACCGCGCCGAAGCCGCTCCATACGTGCACCAGGCGAGTGAACGGGAAGATGACGAACAGCGACATTCCCATGAACAGGTGCAGCTTGAACACCAGCGGCGCATCGACGATGAAGCCGGCGGCATCGCCGCGGAAAGTGACGATGTGCTGGGCCCAGCTCATCAGGAGCACCATCATGTGGCCGTCCATGTGGCCTGCCGACACAAAGATCGAGCTCAGGCCCAGCAGCAGGGTGCCGAGAATCCACAACAGGACGATCTTGTCCTTGAAGGTGGTGGCGCGGCGCAGGCGGTCGTTGGCGATGCGGCGCGCCAGCAGCAGCACGATGCCGACCAGGCACAGGGTGCCCATGATGCCGCCGGCGACCATGGCGAACAGCTGCTTGGCGCCGTGCGGAACGCCGAGGCTGTCCCAGACCCAGACCGGGGTGAGCAGGCCGGCGGCATGGCCGAAGAACAGACCGATGATACCGATGTGGAACAGCGGGCTGCCCCAGCGCAGGCTGCCGCGGTGCAACACCTGGGTCGACTCGGACTTCCAGGTATATTGTTCGCGATCGAAGCGGATCAGGCTGCCGAGCAGGAAGATCGCCAGCGCGATGTAGGGGTAGATCCCGAAGGTGAATTGGTGCAGGTAGTTCATGATGGTCTCCTGGGCATTCCGGCGGTCAGGCGGCGGCGCGCGCCTGGCGGTGGACGCCTTGCGGGTAAAAGTTGATCGGTTGCGTGCCGTTCGCGGCCGGCTTGAGCAGCGGCTCGACGCCGTCGGCACCTGGGCCGAAGGTTTCCAGGGCTTCGTCCATGTCCTTGATCGGCGGCTCGGAGAGTTCCTCGGCCTGGACCGGCGACAGGCTTTCGAGCACGTCGAACACGCCGGCATATACGCTGCCGTTGGCATCGAGCTTGCGGCCGATGTGGGCCAGCACGTGGACCGCGTCGCCCAGCAGGCGCCCGGCGGCCTCGTCGCTATCCAGCTGCGACAGGAATTCCAGGAACAGCGGCACGTAGTCGGGCAGCTCGTCCGGGCACATCTCCAGCCCGTGCTTCTTGTACTCTTCCATCAGGTCGACCATGGCCTGGCCGCGGTCGCGCGACTCGCCATGGATGTGCTCGAACAGGTGCAGCGAGTGCGTCGGCGTGCGGTCGAAGGTCTGCACGTATTCCTGCTGCAGCGTGATCATGTCGTTCTCGGCCAGGTGCGCCAGCAGCGAGGCCACGCGGGCGCGCATCGGCACCGGCAGGCCGGCTTCGAGCTCGGGCAGGGCGGCGACCAGCTCCGGCTCGGGGTAGGTCAGCAGCGCCGACAGGATTTGGTAGTGTTGCATGTCGATTCCTCGTTTTCCTTGCCCGCCCCCGGGGGCGGGGGCGGCGGTTGGGATGCATCTAGCGCCTCAGGCGCCTTCCATCTCTTTCTTCTTGCGCGACTTCGGCATCGAGACGAAGTGCACCGAGCCCTGTTTCTTCTTGCCGAACAGGGAGGCGTCGCTGACGCCGTCCGAGCAGCCGTTGCCGAAGGAGAAGCCGCAGGATCCCTTCTCGTTGAAGCTGTCCTCGGCCATCTCCTTGTGGCTGCTCGGGATCACGAAGCGGTCCTCGTAGTTCGCGATCGCCATGATGTGGTACATGTCCTCGACCACGGCTTTCGAGAGGCCGGTCTGCTTCAGCACGGCGAGGTTCTCGACACCGTCGACCGACTTGCTGCGCATGTAGGCGCGCATCGCCAGCATGCGGTCCAGCGCATGGACCACCGGTGCTTCCTTGCCCGCGGTGAGCAGGTTGGCCAGGTAGCGCACCGGGATGCGCAGGCTCTGCGTATCCGGGATGATGCCGTTCATGCCCATCTTGCCGCTTTCGGCCGCGGCCTGGATCGGCGACAGTGGCGGGATGTACCACACCATCGGCAGCGTGCGGTATTCCGGATGCAGCGGGAAGGCGATCTTCCATTCGACCGCCATCTTGTACACCGGCGAGCGCTTGGCCGATTCGAGCCACGAATCCGGAATGCCCTGGCGGCGCGCTTCCTCGATGACCTTTGGGTCATGCGGGTCGAGGAACAGGTCGAGCTGGGCTTCGTACAGGTCCTGCTCGTCGGCTACCGAGGCGGCGGCCTCGATCTTGTCGGCGTCGTACAGCAGCACGCCCAGGTAGCGGATCCGGCCCACGCAGGTTTCCGAGCACACGGTCGGCTGGCCGGCCTCGATGCGTGGGTAGCAGAAGGTGCACTTCTCGGCCTTGCCCGACGACCAGTTGTAGTAGATCTTCTTGTACGGGCAGCCCGAGATGCACATGCGCCAGCCGCGGCACTTGTCCTGGTCGATCAGCACGATGCCGTCGTCCTCGCGCTTGTACACCGAGCCGGACGGGCAGGAGGCGACGCAGGCCGGGTTCAGGCAGTGCTCGCACAGGCGCGGGAGGTACATCATGAAGGTGTTCTCGAAGGTCGAGTACATCTCTTTCTGCACGTTGTCGAACAGCTTGTCCTTGCTGCGCTTGGCGAACTCGCCGCCCAGGTCGTCTTCCCAGTTCGGGCCCCATTCGATCTTGTCCATCTTCTTGCCGGTCAGGACCGAGACCGGACGGGCGGTCGGCGGCGTCTCCGACAGCGGCGCGTTCTGCAGGCGCTCGTAGTCGTAGGTGAAGGGCTCGTAGTACTCGTCGATCGCCGGCAGGTTCGGGTTGGCGAAGATGTTGGCCAGGATCTTCAGGCGCGAGCCCTGGCGCGGTTCGATCTTGCCCGAAGCCGTGCGCTTCCAGCCGCCGTTCCACTTGTCCTGGTTTTCCCATTCCTTCGGGTAGCCGATGCCCGGCTTGGTCTCGACGTTGTTGAACCACGCGTACTCGACGCCGTCGCGGCTGGTCCAGACGTTCTTGCAGGTCACCGAACAGGTGTGGCAGCCGATGCACTTGTCCAGGTTCAGGACCATGCCGATTTGTGCTCTGATTTTCATTTCAATTCCTCATTCATCCTGGCGCCTTAGGCATTCTTCGGTGCCGGCATCCTTGCCAGCGCGGGTTCGCGTTCTTCTTTCGGGGCCTTCGGCTGCGCTGCCGGCCTGGCTTGCGCCGGCCCCGGACCGCGCGTGATCTCGTCGCTGTTCGGACGCGATTCGTCGCGTGCGCCTTCCATCCACTCCACGTCGCGCATCTTGCGCACCACCACGAATTCGTCGCGGTTCGAGCCGACCGTGCCGTAGTAGTTGAAGCCGTACGACAGCTGGGCATAGCCGCCGATCATGTGGGTCGGCTTGGTCACCGCGCGGGTCACCGAGTTGTGGATGCCGCCGCGTTTCTTCGACATCTCCGCGCCCGGCACGTTGACGATCTTTTCCTGGGCGTGGTACATCAGCGTCATGCCTTCGGGGACGCGCTGGCTGACCACGGCGCGGGCGGTGAGCGTGCCGTTCACGTTGAACACCTCGATCCAGTCGTTGTCCTCGATGCCGGCGGCTTTCGCGTCGGTTTCCGACAGCCACACGTGCGGCCCGCCGCGCGACAGCGTCAGCATGCGCAGGTTGTCCGAGTAGGTCGAGTGGATACCCCACTTCTGGTGCGGCGTGATGAAGTTCAGCGCCAGCTCCTTGTTGCCGTTCGGGCGACGGTTCATGATCGCCTCGGTGGTCTTGGTGTTGATCGCCGCCTTGTACACGCACAGTCCCTCGCCGAAGTCGCGCATCCACAGGTGGTCCTGGAAGAACTGCTGGCGGCCGGTCAGGGTGCGGAACGGGATCAGCTCGTGCACGTTGGTATAGCAGGCGTTGTAGCTGACCTCTTCACTCTCCAGGCCCGACCAGGTCGGCGAGGAGATGATCTTGCGCGGCTGGGCCTGCACGTCACGGAAGCGGATGCTGTCGTGTTCGCGCGGTTTGGCCAGGTGCGTGTGGTCGCGTCCGGTGATCTTGGACAGCGCATCCCAGGCCTTCACGGCCACGTGGCCGTTGGTTTCCGGCGCCAGCGTGAGGATCATCTCGGCCGCATCGATCGCGGTGTCCAGGCGCGGCTGGCCCTGCGACACGCCTTCTTCCTGGACGGTGCGGTTGATGCCGCGCAGGGTCTCGACTTCGTGCCCGGTCTGCCAGCCGATGCCCTTGCCGCCGTTGCCGGCCTTCTCGAGCAGCGGTCCCACCGAGGTGAACTTCTTGTGGATGTCGCGGTAGTTGCGCTCCACGACCGTCATGGCCGGCATGGTCTTGCCGGGGACCGGTTCGCACTCGCCAAGACGCCAGTCCTTCGGATCGAAAGGCTGACCCAGTTCGCCCGGGGTGTCGTGCATCAGCGGGGTGAGCACGAGGTCCTTGCGGGTGCCGAGACGGGCGCCGCCGATCTCCGAGAACTTGGCGGCGATGCCCTTGTAGATCTCCCAGTCCGACTTCGATTCCCACAGCGGCTGCACTGCTTCGGACAGCGGGTGGATGAACGGGTGCATGTCGGAGGTGTTCAGGTCGTCCTTTTCATACCAGGTCGCGGTCGGCAGCACGATGTCGCCGTACAGGCAGGTGGTCGACATGCGGAAATCGAGCACCACCAGCAGGTCGAGCTTGCCCTCGGCGGCCGGACGCACCTTGACGTCGCGCGGCTTGATGCAGTCGGTCTCGTCGCTCAGCAAGGCGTTCTGGGTGCCGAGCAGGTACTTCAGGAAGTACTCGTGGCCCTTGCCCGAGCTGCCCAGGATGTTCGAACGCCACACGAACATATTGCGCGGGAAGTTCGCCGGATTGTCCGGATCGTCGCAGGAGAAATTCAGCTTGCCGGCCTTGATCTGTTCGACCGCGTACTGGGCCGGGTCCATGCCTGCCGCTTCAGCGGCGCGCGTCACCTCGAGCGGATTGGTCTCGAGCTGCGGCGCCGACGGCAGCCAGCCCATGCGCTCGGCCTTGGCGTTGTAGTCGATCAGGGCCATCTCTTCCATCTTGCCGTCGGCGGTAGGGCACAGGATTTCCGAGGTGTGCAGCTTCTCGTGGCGCCACTGGCTGGTGTGGGCATAGAAGAACGAGGTCGAGTTCATCTGGCGCGACGGACGGTTCCAGTCCAGCGCGAAGGCCAGCGGGGTCCAGCCGGTCTGCGGGCGCAGCTTTTCCTGGCCCACGTAGTGGGACCAGCCGCCGCCGCTCTGGCCGATGCAGCCGCACATCATCAGCATGTTGATGATGCCGCGGTAGGTCATGTCCATGTGGTACCAGTGGTTCAGCGCCGCGCCGACGATGACCATCGACTTGCCGCGGGTGCGGTCGGCGTTGTCGGCGAACTCGCGCGCCACCGTGATGACGTCCTGCGCCTTGACGCCGGTGTGCTTGACCTGCCAGGCCGGGGTATAGGGCACGTCGTCCTCATAGCCCTTGGCGGCGTTCGGGCAGATGCCGCGGTCCACGCCATAGTTCGCCATCGACAGGTCGAACACGGTCGTGACCATGGCTTCGCTGCCGTCGGCCAGGGTGATCTTCTTGACCGGCACGTTGCGCAGCAACAGGTCGTCGGCATCCTTGCCGCCGAAGTAGGGGAAGCCGACCGGCACGATGCCGTCGTTGGCGTCGATCAGCGACAGCTGGGGATCGATCGGGTTGCGCGTCGAGCCTTCCTTCTGCTCGAGGTTCCACTTGCCGGCCTCGCCCCAGCGGAAACCGATCGAGCCGCTGGGGGCGACGATCTTGCCGGTGGCCTGGTCGAGCACTAGGGTCTTCCATTCCGGGTTGTTGGTTTCGTTCAGGTTGTCGGCCAGGTGCGAGGCGCGCAGGAAGTAGTCCGGCACCAGGGTGCCGTCGCGTTCCTTGAGCATCACCAGCATCGGGAAGTCGGTGTACTGCTTGGCGTACTCGGTGAAATAGGCCGATTTGCCGGTGGCGTGGTATTCCTTCATGATGACGTGGCCCATGGCCATCGCCAGCGCGGCGTCGGTGCCCTGCTTGGGGGCGAGCCAGATGTCGCCGAACTTGGCCATCTCGCCGAAGTCGGAAGACACGGCCACGGTCTTGGTGCCCTTGTAGCGCACTTCGGTGTAGAAGTGGGCGTCCGGGGTACGGGTCATCGGCACGTTCGAGCCCCACACCATCAGGTAGGTCGAGTTGTACCAGTCGGCCGATTCCGGCACGTCGGTCTGCTCGCCCCACACCTGCGGGCTGGCCGGCGGCAGGTCGCAGTACCAGTCGTAGAAGCTCATGGCCACGCCGCCGATCAGGCTCAGGTAGCGGGTGCCGGCGGCATAGCTGACCATCGACATGGCGGGAATCGGCGAGAAGCCGATGATGCGGTCCGGACCATACTTGTCGATCGTATGGGCATTCGCGGCGGCGATCATCTCGTTGACTTCGTCCCACTTGGCGCGCACGAAGCCGCCCTGGCCGCGAATCGACTTGTAGCTGGCGGAGCGCTCCGGATCCTGGGTGATCCACTCCCATGCACCGATCGGGTCGCGGGTGAGGCGCGCCTCGCGCCACATCTGCATCAGGCGGCCGCGCACCATCGGGTGCTTGACGCGCTGCGCCGAATAGACGTACCACGAGTAGCTGGCGCCGCGCGGGCAGCCGCGCGGCTCGTGGTTCGGCAGGTCCGGGCGGGTGCGCGGGTAGTCGGTCTGCTGGGTTTCCCAGGTGATCAGGCCGTTCTTGACATACACCTTCCAGCTGCAGGAACCGGTGCAGTTCACGCCATGGGTCGAACGCACGATCTTGTCGTGCTGCCAGCGCTGGCGGTAGGCGTTTTCCCAGGTGCGGTCTTCGATGACCACCTCACCGTGGCCGTTCGAGAACGTTTGCTTGGCTTTGCCGAAAAATTTCAGTCGGTCCAGAAAGTGACTCATGGTTTCTCCATCGACGCGCCGGCGGCGCGCTTCGCTAATGTGATTTCACTGTTGCCAGTCTACGGAGCGGCTTGTCCGTTGAGTATTCGTAAGAAGTCGGTCCGGCGCCGGATTTGGGACTAGTGCGCCTACACCTTTCGAACTAGCCCCGCGGTGCTCCGAGAGCACGAAGGCCGCTGCCTGAAGCCTCAGGCAGCGGCCTTCGCCGCAGCGCGCCGGTCAGCCCGGCACGCCACTCCCGCCGGTCGTGCGATCAGCAGGGCATTTCCGCGCCCTTGCGCGAGTAGAACCACCAGGTCACGGCAATGCAGCTCATGTAGAAGCCGATGAAGCACCACAGGGCGGCGTCGGCGCTGCCGGTCAGGGCGATCGAGGTGCCGTAGCTCTTCGGGATGAAGAAGGCGCCGTAGGCGGCGATGGCCGAGGTGAACCCGAGGACCGCGGCAGCCTCCTTGTTGGCGCTGGCGACGGCCTGGGCTTGCACGGCTTCCGGCTGGCCGGCAGCAGCGCGCTGGTGCAGGCTCAGGAAGATCACCGGGATCATGCGGAAGGTCGAGGCGTTGCCCACGCCGGTGCAGGCGAACAGCACCAGGAACATGCCGAAGAAGCCGGCGAAGCTGCCGGGATTGCCGCCGCCGGGCAGGAAGTGCAGCACGCCGAGCACGGCGCCGATCATGGCGACGAAGGTCCAGACGGTCACGCGGGCGCCGCCAAGCTTGTCCGAGATCCAGCCGCCAGCCACGCGGGACAGGGCGCTGACCAGGGGGCCGACGAAGGCGTACTGCAGCGGATTCACGTCCGGGAACAGGGTGCTGGTGAGCAGCGGGAAGGCTGCCGAGTAGCCGATGAACGAACCGAAGGTGCCGATGTAAAGCCAGCACATCAGCCAGTTATGCTTGCGCTTGAAGATCACGGCCTGCTCCGAGAACGAGGCCTTGGCCGAGGCCAGGTCGTTCATGCCGAACCATGCGGCCAGGGCGCTCAGGAGAATGAAGGGCACCCAGATGAAGCCGGCGTTCTGCAGCCAGACCTGCTTGGTTTGGGCGGCTCCTTCCACGACCTTGCTCCAGGTCTGCGGCTCGCCGCCGAACACGGCGGCGGTGATCACCAGCGGCACCACGAACTGCACCGCCGACACGCCCAGGTTGCCCAGGCCGGCATTCATGCCCAGGGCGTAGCCCTTCTGCGCCTTCGGGAAGAAGAAGCTGATGTTGGACATCGACGAGGCGAAGTTGCCGCCGCCAAAGCCGCACAGCAGGGACAGTACCAGCATGGTCGGGTAGCTGGTGGTCGGGTCCTGGACGGCGAAACCGATGCCCAGCGCCGGGATCATCAGCGAGGCCGTCGAGATCGCAGTCCATTTGCGGCCACCGAAGATCGGCACCATGAACGAGTAGAAGATGCGCAGGGTCGCGCCGGACAGGCCCGGCACCGCGGCCAGCCAGAACAGCTGGTTGGTGCTGTACTTGAAGCCGATCGCCGGCAGGTTGACGACGACGACGCTCCAGACCATCCAGATTGCGAAGGCCAGCATCAGGGCCGGGATCGAGATCCAGAGGTTGCGGCTGGCGGTGGCCTTGCCGCGGTGTTGCCAGAAGGCGGGGACCTCGGGCTCCCAGGTCGATATCAGGTAGCTGCTCACAATGTTCTCCTGTGTGCGTTTTTAATTGGTTGATGAAAGGTGGGTAGGATCAGGCTGCCCTGCGTACCGGGGCGGCCGGCGCCTTGGGCGCAATTGCCGCCGGCTGGGTGCGCTCGGGTTTGAACGAGAAGTGCATCCAGACCAGCGAGACGCAGACGGTGCCGTAGAGCAGCATGAACGAGCTCGAGCGGATGCCGGTCAGGTCGACGATGGCGCCGAACAGGATCGGCAGGATGAAGCCGCCCAGGCCGCCGGCCAGGCCGACCACGCCCGAGACCGCGCCGATGTTGTCGCTGAAGTCGTCGGCAATGAAGCGGAACACCGAGGCCTTGCCGATCGCCATGGCCACGCCGACCACGAACAGCAGGGCGGTGAAGGCGATCGGGCCGAGGCCGATCTGCATGTCCATGACGCCCTCGACGGTCTTGACACTCATGGTGGTCTGCGGATACGACAGGATGAAGAAGCACACCCAGCAGACCCACATCACCCACCAGGTGACCTTGTAGGCGCCGTACTTGTCCGAGATCCAGCCGCCCAGCGCGCGCAGCACGCCGCCCGGCAGCGAGAAGCAGGCGGCCAGCAGCGCGGCCAGCTTCAGGTCGAAGCCGTATTCGCCGACGTAGTACTTGGTCATCCACAGGGCCAGGGCCACGTAGCCGCCGAACACGACCGAGTAGTACTGGCAGTAGCGCCACACCCGTGGGTCCTTCAGCACGCGCATCTGCTGGGCGAACGATTCACCGGAGGGCGTCTTGTGCGCCGGGTCGGAATACGAGAAGAACCAGAACAGCAGGGCGGTGGCGACCATCGCCCCGGCATACACCTTGGGCAGGTACTGCCAGCCGGCCGCGGCGATGATGGCCGGTGCCACGAACTTGGTCAGGGCCGAGCCCGAATTGCCGGCGCCGAACACGCCCATGGCGAAACCGCGGCGTTCCTTGCCGAACCAGCGGGCGACATAGGGCGTGCCGACCGAGAACGAGCCGCCGGCCAGGCCGACGAACAGGCCCAGCACCAGGAAGTGCCAGTAGGCGGTCGCGTAGCTGATCAGGTAGATCGGCAGCGCGCAGGCCAGCATCAGGATGAAGAAGACGATGCGGCCGCCGAAGCGGTCGGTCCAGATGCCGAGCGGGACGCGGGACAGCGCGCCGCTCAGCACCGGGGTGGCGATCAGGAGGCCGAACTCGGTCTCGTTCAGGCCCAGCTTGGCCTTGATGGGGATGCCCAGGACGGCGAACATCATCCATATGGCAAAACAGATCGTGAATGCAAAGGTACTGCTGACGAGGACCGCGACCGGTCGTTTATCAGTGCTCATGTTTTTCTCCTGAAACGCACTTTTCGATAGTTCAAAGCCTACGTGGAAGCGGCATGCCCAACTATTGGCCGGAGGGCGATATTCATTTGGGCAAGAGAGCTAGTGCGGCTAGTCACAAATAGCTAGCAGCCCCAGGCGGGGGGGGGTCGTGATTCGTCCACCTTGAGCCGGCGCAAGCGTGTAGGATGGCGACATTTCCACGAAGCCCAACGCCATGCAGAACCCATTGAGCCTGGAACAACTGAGCAGCATCATCGATATTGCCGAGAACGCCGTCGTCTGTACCGACGAGGCGCAGCGCATCGTGTTCTTCAACCAGGGCGCACAACGGGTGTTCGGCTGGGCCGCCGAGGAAGTGGTCGGCCAGAACCTGGAACTCCTGATTCCCGCGCGTTTCCGCCCGGGACACGGCGAGCGCGTCGCCGGTTTTCGCCATGGAGAGCGGCCGGCGCGGCGGATGGGCGAACGCGGCACCATCTATGCGGTCCGCAAGGACGGCAGCGAGTTTCCGGCCGAGGCCACGATCTCGAAATCCGAGGCGGATGGGCGCGTCATCCTGACCGCGATCCTGCAGGACATCTCCGAGCGCAAGGCCTACGAGCGCGAACTGGAAATGGCCAAGGACAGGGCGGAGGCCGCGATGCAGGCCAAGAGCATGTTCCTGGCCAATATGAGCCACGAAATCCGCACGCCGCTGAACGCCGTCATCGGCATGACCAGCCTGCTCCTGCACACCGACATCAACGAGGAACAGCGCGATTACACGGAAACCATCCGTTCCAGCAGCGAAGCGCTGCTCTCGATCATCAACGACCTGCTCGACTACTCGAAACTGGAGGTAGGGCGGCTCGACCTCGAACGCCATGCCTTCGAGGTGCGGCGCTGCGTCGAGGACGCGCTCGACCTGCTGGCGCCGGCCGCCAGCGAAAAGAATCTCGACCTGGCCTACATGCTCGAGCCGGGAGTGCCGGCGACGATCCTGGCCGACGCCACCCGCCTGCGCCAGATCCTGGTGAACCTGCTGTCGAATGCGATCAAGTTCACCCACCATGGCGAAGTCGTGGTCACGGTCTCGTCCGTCGTGCGCGAGGGCGGCGCCTGCCGGCTCGCCTTTGCCGTGCGCGATACCGGGATCGGTATCCCGGCGCATCGCCTCGAGGACGTCTTCACCTCGTTCACCCAGGTGGACGCCTCGACCACGCGCAAGTACGGCGGCACCGGACTGGGATTGACGATCAGCAGGCGCCTGGCCGAGATGATGGGCGGCGACCTGAGCGTGGAGAGCGAAGTGGGGCGCGGCTCGACCTTTACCTTTGCCATCGAAGCCGAGGCCTTTGACGAGCAACTGGCCGAGAACGTCCTGCGCGACCGCGCCACGCACGTGCGCGGGCGGCGCATCCTGATCGTCGACGACAACGCGACCAACCGGCGCATCCTGATGAAACAGACATTGCTTTGGGGAATGGAGCCGCTGGCGGCGGCCTCCAGCGTCGAGGCGGTCGACCTGGTTCGCGACGGTCATCCTTTCGACGTCGCCATCCTCGACATGCAGATGCCCGACATGGACGGCGCCCGCCTCGCGCTCGAGCTGCGCAAGCACCGCGACCGCAAGGCGCTGCCGCTGGTGTTGCTGACCTCGGTCGGCCAGCGTCCGCGCGCCGATACCGATACCGATGCCGACGACGAGGCCATGGGCGCGTTCTCGGCCTGGCTCAACAAGCCGATCAAGCCGGCCGCCCTGCTCGAGGCCTTGCAGCAGGTACTCGGCGAACGTGGCGGCCGCGCAGAGCGGGCCCCGCTGGCGCCGGCGCTGGCGCCGCAGGCCGGCGCGGAAGTGGACATCCTGGTTGCGGAGGACAATACGATCAACCAGAAGGTCATCAAGCAGTTGCTGCGCCACCTCGGCTACCGGGGCGACGTGGTGGCCAACGGCCTGGAAGCGCTCGAGGCGCTCGACCGCCAGGAGTACCCGGTGATCCTGATGGACATGCAGATGCCGGAGATGGACGGCCTGGAAGCGACGCGCCGGCTGCGCCAGCGCTTCCGCGGAGCCAATGCGCCCTACATCATCGCGATGACGGCCAACGCCATGCCGGGCGACCGCGAACGCTGCCTGGACGCGGGAATGAACGACTACGTGCCCAAGCCGATCGAGCTCGAGGTGCTGGACGGGGCGCTGGCGGCGGCGGTCGAGCACGTGACGGCACGCCGGCGCGACGGTGCGGTCATCAATGCCTCACGGATCGACCAGTTGCGCGCCATCGATGACGGCGCCTCGCTGCTCGATGAAGTGATCGGGTCGTTCGTCGGCGAGGTCCCCCAACTGCTGGACAAGCTGGCCCATGCGGTAGAGACGCGGGACGGTCCCTTGCTCGCATCGACCGCGCACTATTTGCAGTCGAGTATAGACTTCGTCGGCGCCAACCGCATGCGGGTGCCATGCATCAATCTCGAGCTGATGGGCAAGGGCGAGCATTTCGAGGACGCCGGCGCGCAACTCGGGGAGCTCAGGCGCACCTATGAAGAAGCAAGTTCGGCATTGCTGGCGCTGTCCGGCCGGGCCGGCTGAGATGGCTCAGGACTGGCGCTCGGAATGGCCGCTCAGTCCCTGCTCGACGGCGAACACCGCAGCCTGGACCCGGCTGGACAGGCCCAGTTTCTTGAGGATGTTCTGGACGTGGATCTTGACCGTGCTTTCGGCCAGGTCGAGCACGCGGGCAATCAGCTTGTTGCTTTCGCCGCGCGCCAGGCAGGCAAGAATTTCGCGTTCGCGCGGCGTGAGCTTGTCGAGTTCGGACGGCGGGGCCGGGGCCCTGGGTTCGCGCTGCTTCTGCAGCTGCGCCATCAGCTTGCCGGTCATGGATTCGGCCAGCACCGATTCGCCGGCGGCGGCGCGTTCGATCGCGCGCACCAGGTAGTCGGCGTCGATGTTCTTGATCAGGTAGCCGCGCGCCCCGCCCTGGAGCGCGGTCGCGAGGTCTTCCGCCTCCTCGGAGACGGTCAGCATGATCACGACGGCCTCGGGCCAGCCCTGCAGGATCAACTGCAGCGTTTCGACCCCGGACATGCCCGGCATGTGCAGGTCGAGCAGGATCACGTCGGGCTTGAACTGCATCGCCCGCTTGACCCCGTCGATGCCGTCGGATGCCTCGCCGACCACGGCGAAACGCGGGTTGCGCTGGAGTAAAGAACGCACCCCGCTGCGGAACAGGGGATGGTCGTCGACCAGCAGGACTTGAATTGGCTCGCTTGATTCGGCCATGCAATTACTCCAATTTTAGTCAGGCAAGCCGGCGCTGCGCACTAGGCACATGCAGGCTGACAGTTGTTCCGGCGCCGGGCCTGGATTCGATGGCCAGGTCGGCGTGGATGTGCCGGGCCCGCTCGTGCATGATGTGCAGGCCCACGTGCTCGCCGGCTGCGTCGGATGCGACGGATGAGTCGAATCCGACGCCATTATCGCTGATCGAGAGCGAAAAGTCTTGGCCGTCCCGGACACGGACCAGCACGCTGTCGGCGCGGGCATGCTTGCGGATGTTCGACAGGGCTTCCTGCACGATGAACAGGATCTGCAACTGCTCCTCGCGCGCGAACGGCGGACCGCCGCTGCCCTCGGCGACGAAGCTGGCCTCGTGCCCGGTCTGGTCGCGGAATTTTCGCACCGCCTTGCGCAAGGCGCCATTCAAGTCCTCTTCTTCCAGGCGGCTGCGGAAGTTCTGCAGCAGTTCGCGCACATCCTCGTAGCTTTCCTTGACGCCGGCACGCAGCGCCGGCACGATCTCGGCGGCCTCCTGCTGCTGGCCGTTGCGCAGCGACGCCTCCAGCATCTGCACCTGCAGGTTCAGGAAATTCAAGCCCTGGGCGATGCTGTCGTGCAAACCACGGGCCACCATGTTGCGTTCTTCCGAAATCGCCATCTCGCGTTCGCGGGCGGCCAGGCGGATGTTCTCGATCGCCGTGCCCAGCAGCCGTCCCAGGGTGTCGAGCAGGGCGGTGCCGTGTGCGTCGAAGTGTCGTTCGCTGCGGAAATGCAGGCTGAACACGCCAAGGTGCTGGTCTTGCGCGAAGATCTGGAACACCGACACGGTGACGAAGCCTTCCGCCGCGCACTGGGAGACGGCCGGCGCGGTGGGCAGCGGCGCCAGGCTCCCCAGCCAGTGCACCACCGCTTCCTTGCGTTGCGCGGCCTCCCCGCACAGGCAGTCGCCCACCGGCATGCAGCGCTCGGCCTGGGCCATCGCCTCGGACAAGCCTTGCTGGACCACCAGGTGCACCTTGTCGCTGCCGCTGTCGACCAGCCGCACGGAGCCGGCGTCCGCCCCGAAATAGCGAACGATCCGCTCCAGGAAACCTTCGCACATCGGTTCCAGCGGCTGGCGCCGCTGCAGGAAGGCGGCGCTGTCGTAGAGCAGCGCCAGTTCGCGGTTCTGTTCTTCCAGCGCGGCGGTCTTGTCGCGGACCTTGCGTTCCAGCTCGCCGTAGAACTGCTGCAGGCGGTCGGCCATCTGGTTGAAGCCGGCCGCCAGTTGGCCGAACTCGTCCTTGCCGTCGACGTCCAGGCGCACGCCGAACTCGGTATCGGCCATGCTGCGCAGGCCGGCGTGCAGGCGTTCGACGGGGGCCACGATCAGACTGAACATCATGTAGACCAGCACCACCGTGCCGCCCACCGCCAGCGCCATCAAGGCCAGCTGCGAGGAGCGAAGCCAGAACGTGCGCACCTCGTTATCGCGTTCGATCAGTTGCACGACTTCGTCGATCCCGGCGACGTAGGCATCGGTCCCGGCCAGGAAACGGCGCAGCACCGTGAGCCGGTCAGCGCCCTGCGCGGCAAGCACCTGCTGCGCCAGCGGGCGCATGTCGCGGTGCCAGCGCTGCGCCAGCAGGTCGAAGCTGGTGCGCACGGCCGTCGTCGGGGGCAGCCCGAGCGGGCGCTGCGGGTCGCCGCGCGCGATCAGTACCAGGGTGGAATCGATCAATGCGATCTGGCGGCGTGCGGCCTGGTCGAAGCCGGCACCCGGGGTATGGACCTCGCGCCCGAGCAACATCGCCAGGCGGTATTCGTGCCTGCGCAGGCTACCGGTCTCGTTGATCGCCGCACCGGCGCCTTCCAGTTGCCAGGACAGCCACAAGGTTGCGCCGATCGCCGCCAGGGCCAGCAGCAGGAAGCCCACCAGCGCGCCGGCGATGCGGGTCGACAGGCGCAGCCGGACAGGAATCGGTGGATAGTCGCGCATGCCGGAGCTCGTCGGTGCGCTCATGCCGCGGCGGCGAGCGGCTCGACCAGATTCAGGAACTCTTGCTTGCGCGGGGAATAGGCCTGCAGAGAACCGGTCGCGATGTCGAAATACCAGCCGTGCAGGGCGAGCTTGCCGGCTTCCACGCGGCGCTTGATCCAGGGATAGGTCATGAGGTTATCCAGCGAGTGCAGGATGCTGGCCAGTTCGGCCGCGCGGCAGCGGCTGTCCTCGTGTTTGTGCGACAGTTCACGCAGGACTTCCTGGCGTACCGGTTCGGCGATGCGCATCCAGCGCGCCACGAAATCGGTCTCCTCGGTGACCCTGGCCTGCGACATCAGGGCGCGGATGCCGCCGCAGCGGGCATGGCCGAGCACGATGATGCGCGAGACCTCGAGGCCGCAAACGGCGAACTCGATGGCGGAACTGACGCCGGGCGGCGCGTCGGGCGTGCAGGGCGGCACCAGGTTGGCGATATTGCGCACAACAAACATGTCGCCCGGATCGCTGCCGGTCAACAGCGCCGGGTCGACCCGCGAGTCGCAGCAGCCGATCACCAGCGTGCCCGGATGCTGCCCGCTGCGCAGGCTGTCCAGGGCAGTCGGCTCGCTCAGGTACTGTTGCTGGAAGCGGCCGAAGCCGCGGATGAATTTCTCGATGTCCTGCATGTCAGCCTCCGGTCTGGGCCATGAAGCGGATGATCTTCTCGGGCCGCTCGGTGAATTCGTGTTTCTGGGGCTTGAGTTCGATGGCCGTGCGGATCGCCGCCTCGAGTTCGGCGTCACTGGCGCCGCCGCGCAGCAGCGGGCGGAACTCGAACTTCTGTTCCTGGCCCAGGCACAGGTACAGTGTGCCGTCCACGGCCAGCCTGACCCGGTTGCAGGTCGCGCAGAAGTGCTGCGACATCGGCGTGATGAACCCGATGCTGGTACGGCCATCGCGGGTGGCGAGGTAGCGCGCCGGCCCGCCGCCCAGTTCGACGGCTTGGGGCACCAGATCGTAGCGCTCCTGCAGGCGGGCGCGGATCGGCTGCAGGTCGAGATAGGACGTGTTGCGGCCGGTAGCGCCCATCGGCATCACCTCGATCAGGCGCAGCACGAAGCCGTGTTCGATGCAGAATTCCGCCATGCGATCGATTTCGCCTTCGTTCACGCCACGCATGGCCACCATGTTGATCTTGATCGGCTCGAACCCCGCTTCCTTGCCGGCCATGATGCCGTCCATGATCTGGGCATGGCTGTCGCGTCCGGTGATCGCCCGCATGCAGGCGCGGTCGAGCGTATCGAGGCTGACGTTGATGCGGCTGACGCCGGCCGCGCGCAAGTCGCCTGCATGGCGTCGCAACTGGGTGGCGTTGGTCGACATCGACAGGTCGTCGATGCCGTCGATGGCGGAGATGCGCGCGGCCAGCGCGCTGACGTGACGGCGCAGCAAGGGTTCGCCGCCGGTGAGACGCACGCGCCGCGTGCCGAGGCGGGCAAACGCGCCCAGCAGGCGCTCGATCTCGTCGAAGCTGAGCCAGTCGGCGGGTTCTTCGAAGCCCTTGAATCCGGTCGGGATGCAATAGGTGCAACGCAGGTCGCAGCGATCCGTCACCGACAGGCGCAGGTACTCGATCGTCCGACCAAATCGGTCTTGCAACATGCCATGCTCCAGTCATCATGAATGTCCTCATTGTATGGGGCTCGGGCGGGCGCGACAGTCGGCATGACGGAGGAAGGGAAGTAGTCACTTCGGCCTATTCGCAGACCACGATGGGGGCCGATACACTGCTGATGTTACGCATGGGCAATATATCCTGCCTTGTCCCGGCGCCCCTCCTGAGGCGCCCCAATTACAGAACACTTCATTATCGTGAAATTCTCCAACCTGAAAATCGCCACCCGCCTTGGCGCTGGCTTCGGCCTGGTCCTCCTGCTGCTCGTGCTGGTGCTGGCGACCGGCATGCAAGGCTTCCGTGCGATCGGCCATTCCACCGCCACCCTCATCGACCAGGACCTGGTGAAGGCCGATGCCGCCACGACGATCGATACCCTGACCCGCGCCAATGCGCGCCGTACGCTCGAACTGTTCCTGGTGCCGGGCGCGAACGAGCGCGCCCAAATCCGTGACCGGATCGCCGCCAACAAGGACGACATCACGCAGGCCCTCCAGACCCTGGAGCGCCTGATCACGAGCGAATCCGGCAAGACGCTGCTGGCCAGCGTGGTCGAGCGGCGGGTCGCCTACGTTGCATCGTTTTCCTCGGTGAGCGCGCTGATCGAATCCGGCCAGCGCGAGCAGGCCCAGCAACTGGTCATGCGCGAGACCATGCCGAGGCTGGACGCGCTGCAGGAAAGCGTCCAGGCGCTGACCGCCTACCAGAAGCGCCGCGCCGGGGACAGTGGCAAGGCCGTGGCCGCCATGATTTCCTCCAGCGCCACCCAGATGCTGGTGCTGGGACTGCTGGCGCTCGGCGCCGGCGCCGCGTTCGCGATCTGGCTGGCACGCTCCATCGTGCGGCCGCTGCGCAGGGCGGTGCAGGTAGCGCAGGCAGTGGCCGGCGGCGACCTGAGCAGCCGGATCGAGATCACCTCCTGCGACGAGCTGGGCGAACTGCTGCAGGCGCTCGAGATCATGAATGACAATCTTGGCCACATGGTGAACGAGGTGCGTCAGGGCACGGACACGATCGCCACTGCCTCGAGCCAGATCGCCAGCGGGAACCTTGACCTTGCCGCGCGGACCGAAATGCAGGCCAGTGCGCTGCAACAGACCGCCTCGTCGATGGAAGAACTGACCGGGACCGTGCAGCAGAACGCCTCGAATGCCCGCCAGGCCAGCGCGCTGGCCAATTCGACCTCGCTGATCACGGCCGAGGGCAGCGAGGCGGTGGCGTCTGTCGGCGCGACCATGTCGTCGATCAGCGAGAGCGCGCGGCGCATCGAAGACATCACGGGGATCATCGACGGGATCGCGTTCCAGACCAATATCCTGGCTCTGAATGCGGCAGTCGAGGCGGCGCGGGCCGGCGAGCAGGGCAGGGGCTTTGCGGTAGTGGCCTCCGAGGTGCGCAATTTGGCGCATCGCTCCGCAGCCGCAGCGAAAGAGATCAAGGTCCTGATCGGCGATTCCGTCGACAAGATTTCGGACGGAACGCGCCTGACCAGCGAGGCGGCCGATACCATGCGCCAGGTCCTGGGCAGTGTCCAGCGCGTGACCGACCTGATGGCGGACATCAGCGCCGCCAGCGACGAACAGCGCAGCGGCATCGAACAGGTCAACCAGGCCGTGACTCAGATGGACGCGGTGACGCAACAGAATGCCGCGCTGGTCGAGCAGGCCGCCGCAGCGGCACAGTCGATGCAGGACCAGGCCGGCGCCCTGACCCGCACGGTCCACATGTTCAGGCTTGCCGAGCCCGCGGCGGACGGCCAGCCGGCCGCCGCTGCGCGCAGGCCGGCCGGCGTGCGCGAGCGGCTTGCTGCCGGCGGTTCCCGGCTCCTCCAGCTGGGCAACAGCAAGGACGAGGAGCTGGCATGGACGCGCTCCTGAACCCGGCCGGCGTGGCAAGCGCACAGCCCGACGCGGGCGCCCAGTCGGCCCTGTGGCGCAACAACGTACGCTTCGCGGGCGCGGGCGACAGGACCATCGTCTTCGCCCACGGCTTCGGCTGCGACCAGGCGGTCTGGCGCCGGGTCGCGCCCGCCTTCGAGTCGGATCACCTGACGGTGTGCTTCGATCACGTCGGCGCCGGCGGATCCGATCCGGCTTCCTACTGCCCCGAGAAATATGCCTCGCTGGACGGCTACGCCCAGGACCTGATCGAGATCTGCGAGGAGGCGCAACTGCGCGACATCGTCTACGTGGGCCATTCGGTCAGCGCAATGATCGGGATCCTGGCGGCGATCCGCGCGCCGGCGCTGTTCGACCGGCTGGTGCTGATCGGGCCGTCGCCGCGCTACCTCAACGACGCAGGCTATGTGGGCGGCTTCGAGCGCAGCGACATGGACGAGCTGCTCGGCGCCCTCGAGGACAACTTCGTCACCTGGTCGGCCAGCATGGCACCGGTGATCATGAACAACCCCGCGCGCCCCGAATTGGGACGGGCGCTGGCCAATACTTTCTGCCGCCTGCATCCCACGGTGGCGAAGCAGTTCGCGCGCGTGACTTTCCTGAGCGATTGCCGCGATGCCTTGCCGCTCGTGCGCACGCCCTCTCTGATCCTGCAATGCAGCAACGACGCCATCGCACCGCTCGAGGTGGGGCGCTACCTGCACCAGAGAATCAGCGGCAGCGCGCTCAGGATCATGGCCGCGACCGGACATTGCCCGCACATGAGCGCACCCGAGGAAACCATTGCGGCCATCCGCGCCTTTCTATGACCGGGGCGGCCGATGCGTGACGAGATGACGGTATCCGGCGGCGGCGACCAAGGGGCGCCGGCGAACGGTTTCGCCCTGAATTCCTTGTGCGGCATGGTGGCCGTGGGCCTGGACGGGAACATCAGCCATTGCAATGAGGTGTTCCTGGCATGGACGGGATATGACCGCGACGACGTGATCGGCAAGCGCGGCTTGGAGGATTTCCTGTCGCCCGGCGAGCGGGTGTTTTTCCAGGGCCAATGCCAGCCCATGCTGCAGCTCGGCGGCGCCGTCTGTGAACTGGCGTTGCGCCTGGTGGCGCGCGATGGCACGCGCTTCCCGGTGCTGGTCAACGCTGCCCAGCGCAGGAATGCGCAAGGCAAGGTGGTGGGCGCCGATTTCACCGTGTTCAATGCGAGCGAACGCCGGCGCTACGAGGACGAACTGCGCATGGCGCGCCAGCGCGCCGAGGAATCCGATGCGCGCCAGCGCGAGCTGAACCAGCGCCTGATGCAGAGCCATGCCGCCCTGCACGCGCAGACCGAACGCCTGCGGCTGATTCTTGGCGCGATCGGCGACGGCGTCGTCGCGGTCGACGGCGCGGGAACGGTGAGCTACATGAATCCGGCCGCTGCTGCGCTGTGCGCCTGCGACCGCGATGCCGCGCTCGGCATGCCGCTCAGCAGGGTATTCTCGCCGGTAGAGGAACAGGACGGCCAGCCGTTCCACTTGCATGCGCTGTCTCCCGACGCGACACCGGCCGAACCGGCGCGCAGATGGGTGCTGTGCAAGGACAGGGACCGGATTCCGGTCACGCTCTCGGTCGCGCCAATGCGCGACGAGGCCGGCGGGATGCTCGGCCACCTGATCGTGTTCCGCGATGTCTCCGCCAGCCAGGAGTTCGAGTCGCGCCTGCATTACCTGGCGACCCACGACGCATTGACCCAACTCATCAACAGGCACGAATTCGAACGGCGTTTGAGCGCCATCCTGCAGTCGGATTCCCCTGCCGGCCACACGCTCATGTACCTGGACCTCGACCAGTTCAAGATCGTCAACGATACTTGCGGTCACGCTGCGGGCGACGAACTGATGCGCCAGCTTGCGCACGTCATGCGCAGGACGCTGCGCAAGGAAGACACCCTGGCCAGGCTCGGCGGCGACGAGTTCGGGGTGCTCCTGCACCGCAGCGAAGCACACGAGGCCCTCGCCGTTGCCGAGCGCCTGCGCCAGGCGCTCAGGGCCTTCGACTTCGTCTGGGGCGGCAAGGTGTTCCCGATCGGCGTCAGCATTGGACTGCTTGCCTTGCTGCCCGGCGAGATGCTGTTGTGCGATGCCATGCGGATTGCCGATTCGGCCTGTTACGTCGCCAAGGAGAAAGGCCGCAACCGCGTGCACGTCTCGACCCGCGACGACCTCGAGGTCGAGCGCCACAAGGGCGAGGTCGGCTGGATCAGCCGCCTGCATGCGGCATTGAAGGACGAACGCTTCGTCCTGTTCGGGCAGCAGATCCGCGCGCTGCAGGCCGAATCCGGCGCGGCCGGGCACGTCGAGGTCCTGATCCGGATGACGGAGGCCGACGGAACGCTGGTATCGCCAATGGCCTTCATTCCGTCCGCGGAGCGCTACGGCATCATGCCGCAGATCGATCGCTGGGTCATCGGCAGCCTGTTGCGGCGCTTTCATGAACTACACCCGGACTGCGCCGGCGCCCCAGTGTATGCGGTCAACCTGTCGGGCACCACGCTGTGCGACGAGGGCTTCCTGCCGTTCGTGAGGGAGGAGCTGGCGCGCTGGCGGGTCGATCCGGCGCGGATCTGCTTCGAGGTCACCGAAACGGCGGCCATCGCCAACCTGAAGCAGGCAACCCATCTCATTACCGAACTCAAAGCCCTGGGCTGCCGTTTTTCGCTGGACGATTTCGGCAGTGGAATGTCCTCGTTCGGCTACCTCAAACATTTGGCGGTCGACTTCATCAAGATCGACGGCCGCTTCGTCAAGGACCTGCTTGCCGACCGCGTGAACTACACGATGGTGGAGGCGATCCACCGGGTCGGCCACGTCATGGGGCTGCGCACCATCGCCGAATTCGTCGAGAACGCCCAGGTGCTCGAGGCGCTGCGCGGTATCGGTGTCGATTTCGCCCAGGGCTACGAGGTGCACAGGCCGGCGCCCCTGTTTTCCGATCGCGCCGGCGCCGGGTAGCAGCGCGGGCAGGGCTCAGCCGAGCAGTTCGGCGAAGGGCAGGTAGGCAAGCGTGTCGCCGGGTGCGATGCGCTGGCCGGGCGGGCGAAGGGCCAGTCCGCTGCCCTGGACCGCAGAGCGCATGAGCGCCGATCCCTGACCGCCGGACAGCACGAGATTGCCGGCCTGGTTGACCCGCACCCGCAGGAACTCGAGCCGCTCGTCGGGACGCTCGACGCTGAACTCGGCCCGCATCGACAGCGGCTGGGGCAGCACGGCGCGCATTCCCTGGAGACGCAGCAGGAAAGGGCGTACGAACAGCAGGAAGCTGACGAAGCAGGCCACCGGATTGCCCGGCAGGCCGATGAAGTGGGTGGCGCCGCCGGGCCGGCGCAGCGTGCCGAAGGCGAGCGGCTTGCCCGGCTTCATGGCGATCTTCCACAGGTCGAGGCTGCCTTCGGCGGCGACCGCCGGCTTCACGTGATCGGCATCGCCTACCGAGGCCCCGCCGCAGCTCAGCACCAGGTCATGGCCGGCGGCCGCATCGCGCAGCACGCTACGGGTGGCATCGAGACGGTCGGGCACGATGCCGAAGTCGTCGATTTCGCAACCGAGTGCGCACAGCATCGATCCGAGGGCGTAGCGGTTGGCGTTGTAGATCTGGCCGGGTCCCAGCGCTGCGCCGGGCATCGTCAGTTCGTCGCCGGTGAACAGCATGGCCACGCGCAGCCGGCGTGTCACCGGGAGACAGGCCAGCCCGTTCGATGCCGCGTAGGCCAGTTCGGGCGCGCGCAGGCGGGTGCCGGCCTCCAGCAGCGGGGTGCCGGCGCGGATGTCCTCGCCGATCCGGCGGATGTGCTCGCCGGGTACGGGCTGCCGCTCGATGACGACGCTGCGGCCGTCTTCGGCGCCGCGGCAGTATTCCTGCATGACGACGGCGTCGGCGCCGGCGGGAATGCCGGCGCCGGTGAAGATGCGGGCCGCGCTGCCGGGAGCCAGCGGCGCGGGGGCGTGTCCGGCCGCGATGCGCTGGCTGACCGGCAGCACGGCGCCGGCGCCGCATTCGGCGCTGCGTACGGCATAACCGTCCATGGCGGCGTTGTCGGCGCGCGGGACGTCGATGCCGGCATATTGTGTCGCCGCCAGCACGCGGCCGGCCGCGGCCAGGGTGCCGATGGACTCGGTGTCGGTGACCGGATGGGCCCGGGCCAGGAGGAGGTCGAGTGCTTCCTGCACGCTCAGCATATGGGTACTCGTATGACGGTTGATCGAGAAACGCGCGTCGCCATCCCGCTGGGAAGGCCCCTGTATTGTCGGGCGGAAAGGGTGGGCCGGCAATACGCCGGAATGACGATGGCCGCCACGCCGGCTGCTCCAGCGCATGGGTCTGTCGGTACGACGGACTAGCTGCCGTACGCACAAAGAACTACAGCCTTTGCGCGGGCAGAAGTCTATGATCTGAACCGTTCTTATCGAGACATCACGACACGTCCAGCCAGGCCGCCAACCACCATGCCACCACGACATCGCATCGAACCGCGCCAGTTCCTGAAACGCCTGCCCCTGTTTGCCGACCTGTCGGCCGAGCAGCTGGACGCCGTTGCTGCGGCCACCAGCGAGGTGCACGCCGCGCGCGGCCACGTCATCTTCAAGCGCGGCGATCCGTGCAACGGTTTTCACACGATCATCTATGGCAACGTCAAGCTGTGCTTCCTGTCGTCCCAGGGGGACGAGAAGGTGGTCGAACTGCTTGGCCCCAACCAGAGCTTCGGCGAGGCGCTGATGTTCATGGATCGCCCCTACATCGTCCAGGCGGAAGCCTTGGCCGACTGCATGCTGCTGCACGTGCGCAAGCAGGCGATCTACGAAGAGATCGAGCGCAACCCGGCTTTTTCACGGCGCATGCTGTCGGGCATGAGCCGCCGCCTGCACGGGCTGATCTCGGATGTCGAATCCTATTCCCTGCGTTCGGGCAGCCAGCGCGTGGTCGGCTATCTGCTCAAGGACGACCCGGTGCCGGGGCAGGAAGTCACTTTTTTGGTAAGCAAGAAGATGATCGCTTCGCGCCTGAACCTCTCGCCCGAGTATTTCTCGCGCGTGCTGCACGACATGGCCGACCACGGCATGCTCGCCATCGACGGGCGCAGCATCACGATCCTCGACACCGAGCGGCTGCGCGCCTACGAAGGCTGAGCGGCCCGGCATCCATCCAACACGGGAGCAACACCATGACATTGCTGCGTATCGAAGACCCGGCCGGCGCCCGCGCGAGCGGTCCCTTGCAGGATCACCCCTTCCTGGCCCTGGGCTTCCGTCCGTTCTACCTGCTGGGAGCCGCCTTCGCTGGCGTCGCCGTTCCCGCCTGGACCGCCGCGTCCCTGGGCTGGATCGCCTCTTCGCGCCTGAATCTCCTGTGGCACATGCATGAAATGCTGTTCGGCTTCGTGATTGCAATCGTGGTCGGCTTCCTGTACACGGCGGGCCGCAACTGGACCGGACTGTGGACGCCGCGCGGCAGGCATCTCGGCGCCCTGGTCGCCCTGTGGGTGGCCGGCCGCGTCGGCATGCTGGCGCTGCCCCCGGCGCTGGCGGCGGCGGTCGACCTGGCTTTCCTGCCGCTGGCAACGATTCCCCTGTACCGGGTGATCCGGCGCGCCGGCAATACGCGCAACCTGGTCATGGTGGTCCTGCTGGCAGTGCTGGCCCTGGCCAATGCCGCCTTCCATGCCAGTGCACTGGGCTTGCTGGCCTTGTCGCCGCTGCAGCCGCTGTATGCGGCCATCGTTGCCATCATCGTGATCGAATCGGTGCTGGGCGGACGGGTGATCCCGAACTTCACTGCAAATGCCGTGCGCGGCGTGCGCACCACCAGCGATCCCCGCCTGGAGAAGGCCAGCCTGGCCCTGACCGCGGCGACCGGCCTGGCCTGGGCCGTGCTGCCGCTGTCGCTGCCGCTCGGCGTGCTGGCGCTGGCGACGGCGCTGGTGCAGGCGGTGCGGATGGCCGGCTGGAAGCCCCTGTGCACGCTGCGCAATCCGCTGCTGTGGATCCTGCATCTGTCGTATGCATGGATTCCGGCCGGCTTCGCGGTGCTCGCGCTGGCCTGCTTCGGCATGGCGCCGCACAGTGCCGCCGTGCATCTGCTGGCGGTGGGGGCGATGGGCGGCCTGATCATCGGCATGATCACCCGCACCACGCTCGGCCATACCGGGCGCATGCTCAAGGCGGGGAGGGCGGAGACCGCAATGTACCTGCTGCTGCAGGCCGGCGTGCTGGCGCGCCTGGCGGCGGCCCTCGGCGGCGGCGGCGTGCGCGAATGGGGCCTGGTGCTGGCCGCGGCGTGCTGGAGCCTGGCGTTTGCCCTGTTCTGCGCCGTCTATGGGCCTTACCTTGCGCGGCCGCGCATCGACGGGCGCGAGGGCTGAGCGCCCTGCGTGTACGCACTGCCGCGCGCTGCGCGGCCTACCATCTTTTCTTGTCTCATGAATTCACATTCCCACACCCTGCCGCCGACCGTCCTGAACGCCGACCTGGTGGCGCGCATGAGCCGCCAGGGGCCGCGCTACACATCCTACCCGACCGCCGACCGTTTCGTTCCGGATTTCGGCAGCCAGGGCTACCAGGCCGCTGTCGAGCGGCGTCGCGCCGCGCCCGCCCGGCCTGCACTGTCCCTGTATGTCCACATTCCGTTCTGCCGCTCGCTGTGCTATTACTGCGCCTGCAACAAGATCATCACGAATGACCGCGACAAGGCCGCCGAATACCTCGCTTACCTGATGCGCGAGATCGACATGCAGGCCGCCCTGTATGGCGGCATGAACCGGGTCGAGCAGCTGCATTTCGGCGGCGGCACCCCTACCTACCTGAGCGGCGCGCAGATGGACACCCTGACGCGCCACCTGCGCGAGCGTTTCGACTTCGCTCCCGACGGCGAGGGTGAGTACGGGATCGAAATCGATCCGCGCACGGTCGACGCGGCCCGCATCGCCGAACTTCGCACCCAGGGCTTCAACCGCATCAGCCTCGGCGTGCAGGACTTCGATCCGGACGTGCAGCGGGCGGTCAACCGCATCCAGCCGGAGGCGCTGACGCTCGACGCCATCGCGGCGGCGCGCGCCCACGGATTCCGCTCGGTCAGCATCGACCTGATCTACGGCCTGCCGAAGCAGAGCGTGGGCTCGATGCAGCGCACGCTGGACAAGGTGGTGGCCGCCTCGCCCGACCGCATTTCGGTCTATAACTATGCGCACATGCCTGACCTGTTCAAGTCGCAGCGCCTGATCCGCGAGGAAGACATGCCCTCGGCCCAGACCAGGCTCGACCTGCTCGGCCTGTGCATCGGCCACCTCACGACGCATGGCTACGTGTACATCGGCATGGACCATTTCGCCAAGCCGGACGACGAGCTGGCGCAGGCCCAGCGGGCCGGCAAGCTGCACCGCAACTTCCAGGGCTACTCGACGCATGCCGAGGCCGACATGATGTCCTGCGGCGTCTCGGCGATCAGCGCGGTCGCCAATGTCTACAGCCAGAACGAGAAGTCTCTGGGCAGGTACTACGCGGCGCTCGATCGCGGCGAGCTGCCGGTGGCACGCGGCATCGAACTGCGTCCCGACGACCTGGTGCGGCGCGACCTGATCCAGCGCCTGATGTGCGACTTCGATCTCGACATCCATGCGCTGGAAGACCGCCATGGAATCCTTTTCGACGTCTATTTCGCGCGCGAGCAGACCCAGATCGAGACGCTCGAGAAGGATGGACTGGTGACCCGCGCCCCGGGGCGCCTGCAGGTGACCGACGAGGGACGCTTTCTAATCCGGAATGTCTGCATGGTCTTCGACCGCTACCTCGGCACCGGCAGCGCGCAGCCCCTCCAGCGCATGCCCTATTCGCGCACGATCTGACATCGGCAATCCCGCCTGCAGGCGATGGCGGGGTTTTCTTGATCTGGACTATCCAAAAGATGTAAATAGTTTGAATCATTTGATGCCGAGACCTACGATGCCGGACAGAACAACGCAACAGTGTTCTGTTCACTCTCACAAGGACAATCATGCAAGCCACAAAAAAACTCTGGACATGGCTGGCCGTCATCTGTGTGATCTCGTTTTCCGTACTCGGCTGGGTCGGCAGGGAGATCTACCTGGAGGCGCCGCCGATACCGCTCACCGTGACCGATGCGAAAGGCCAGGTGCTGTACCAAGGACCGCAGATCCAGCACGGCCAGCAGGCCTGGCTGGCCGCCGGCGGGCAACAACTGGGCAGCGTCTGGGGCCACGGCAGCTACCTGGCCCCGGACTGGTCGGCCGACTGGCTGCACCGCGAGGCGCTGGCGCTGCAGGACCTGCTGGCGCTGCGCGACTTCGGGCGTGCCTACGGCGATCTCGACGCTGGCCGGAGGGGCCAGGTCGATGCCGGGGTCCGCGAGGAGCTGCGCCGGAATACCTATGATGCACACACCGGCGTGCTGGCGCTGTCCGACCTGCGCGCACAAGCCGTGCGGCAGGTGGCGCGCCATTATGCCGGCCTGTTCGGCAGCGACAGCCGTTTCGACGCACTGCGCGAGCAATATGCGATGAAGACCGGCTCGCTTCCCGTCGAAGCCGACCGTGCCGCGCTGACCGGCTTCTTCTTCTGGTCGTCCTGGGCGGCCGCGACCGACCGCCCGGGCCAGCCAGGCCTGAGCTATACCAGCAACTGGCCGCACGAGCCGCTGGTCGGCAATACGCCGACCGCCGGCGCCGGTATCTGGTCGATCGCCAGCGTGATCCTGATGATCGCTGCGATTGCCGGGATGGTGTTCGTCCACGGCAGGCACAAGGACGAGGACGATCCGGCGGCACCGGAGAGCGACCCGCTGGCGAAGCTAGGCATCACGCCCTCGATGCGCGCCACCCGCAAGTATTTCTTCGTGGTGGTCGGGCTGATCCTGGCGCAGGTCGGCATGGGCGTCATCACCGCACACTATGCGGTCGAGGGCACCAGCTTCTTCGGCCTGCCGATCGGCGACATCCTGCCGTTCACCGTCAGCCGCACCATCCACACCCAGTTCGCCGTGCTGTGGATCGCTACCGCATGGCTGGCGACCGGCCTGTACATCGCGCCGGCCATCTCCGGACACGAGCCGAAGCACCAGAAACTGGGCGTCAACCTGCTGTTCTATGCGCTGCTGTTCATCGTGGTCGGCTCGACCGTCACCGGCTGGCTCGGCACCCTGCGCGCCGCCGGCACCGACTTCTCGTTCTGGATCGGCAACCAGGGCCTGGAATTCACCAGCATGGGCCGGGTATGGCAGGTGCTGCTGTTCATCGGCCTGCTGTTCTGGGCCTTCCTGCTCGGCCGCGGACTGTGGCCGGCGCTGCGCAAGCCATCCGAAAGCCGCGGCCTGGTCGCCATGGTGTTCCTGGCGGCGCTGTGCATCGGCGGTTTCTACGCCACCTCGCTGACCTGGGGCCGCAGCACGCATTATTCGATGGTCGAATACTGGCGCTGGTGGCTGGTCCACCTGTGGGTCGAAGGCTTCTTCGAAGTGTTCGCGACGGCCGTGATTGCGCTGCTGTTCACCCGCCTGGGCCTGATCCGCGCCGCTTCCGCCAACAGCGCGATCGTGCTCGAGACCATCGTGTTCCTGTTCGGCGGCATCCTCGGCACGCTGCACCACCTGTACTTCACCGGTACCCCGACCTCGGTGATCGCGCTCGGTTCGATGTTCTCGGCGCTCGAAGTGGTGCCGCTGTCGCTGATCGGGATCGAGGCGTATCGCAACTACCAGCGCACCCGGGCGGCGCCGTGGGTACGCAACTACAAGTGGGCGATCCTGTGCTTCATCGCGGTCGGCTTCTGGAACACCGTCGGCGCCGGCCTGCTGGGCTTCTCGATCAACACCCCGATCGCACTGTATTACATGCAGGGCCTGAACATGACCGCAGCGCATGGTCACGCCGCGCTGTTCGGCGTCTACGGCATGCTCGGCATCGGCCTGATGCTGTTCTGCCTGCGCGGACTGAGCGCAGGCATCGGCTGGTCCGATTCGCTGCTGCGGCCGACCTTCTGGCTGCTCAACATCGGCCTGGCGATGATGGTCTTCATGTCGCTGGTCCCGGCCGGCATCTACCAGGCGCATGCCAGCATCACCAAGGGCATGTGGTACGCCCGTTCGGCCGAGGTCGTCCATTCGGCCTTCATGGAGAACATGGTGTGGCTGCGGGTGCCGGGCGACATCGTGTTCGCCGTCGGGATCCTGTTCCTCAGCCTGTTCGCCCTGCGCCTGATGCGCGGCAGGCGTGAGCCGCAGGCCGGCGCCGGCACCGTCGCGGCGCGCGCCTGAAGCAGCGAATCCGCCCGCTCCGGCGGCCGCTCGCATCTACAACAGATTCACGAAAGGAGTAGCACATGCCACACGATTGTTCCGCCCCCATGAGCCCGGGCCGCACCTATGTGTTCGATGCCAGGGGCGTCGACCGCCGCTTTCGTCATGCCGCCATCTTCGGCGCCTTGCATACGCTGTTGCCAGGCGAATCGATGAGGTTCTGCAACGATCACGATCCGATTCCGCTGCTGAACGAAATCGACGACGTCTTCGGCGAACGGGTCAACGTCGTCTACCATCGGCGCAGCGTCGGCGACGTCGTCATCGATTTCAGATTGCGCTCCTGAGGAGACGCCATGCGGCTGACCGAGTTTACCGACCACGCCTTGCGCCTCCTGATGTACCTGGGCAGCTGCCACGGCCGCATGGCAACCATCGACGAGGTCGCCCTCGAGTACGGCATCTCGCGCAACCATCTTGCCAAGGTCGTCAACGAACTGGCGGCCGACGGCGTGATCGTGGCGGTCCGCGGGCGCTGCGGCGGCATCCGGCTCGACCGCGATCCGCGTGAGCTTCGCATGGGCGACATCGTGCGCCGCACAGAACCGAATTTTCACATGGCGCAGTGCTTCGGCGGCGACGCTGGCGCGTGCCCGTTCGGCGCCGCCTGCCGCCTGCGCCAATCGCTGGCCAGGGCGACCGAGGCTTACCTTGCCGAGCTGAACCGGCTCAGCCTCGCCGACCTGCTGGCCACGGCAGGCGAGGCCGAGCCGATCACCGCGCTTGCCGTTTCCCCCTTCGAATCAAAGGAGTTCCTCTCATGAGCGCAGCGACTGCCGCCGCGGCTTTTCTCGATGTGTCCGGCCTGCTTCCACCCGAGCCGATGGAACGGATTCTGGAAGCGCTGGCGACGCTGCCGCCTGACATGGCCCTGCAGGTCCTGATCGACCGCGAACCTTTTCCCTTGTACCGGGTGCTCGAGCGCCATGCTTATCGCCACCGGCTGACCCCGCGCGACGACGGCAGGTTCGACCTGGCCATCCAGAAAAGATCATGCAACGAACACTGAGCTATGGCGCGATGCCGCCGATCTGGGTGCCCTTGCCCTTCCTGCTCACCGCTCCCTGCTTTGTATTCGCCGCAGCGCTCCTGCTGATGTGGCATGGCGAGGCGGCGCTGAGCTCGCGCTGGACGCCGGTCACGCTCGCCATGACGCACCTGCTGAGCCTTGGCTTCCTCACGATGACCATCGTCGGTGCGCTGTTTCAGATCCTGCCGGTCGTCGCCGGGACAGCGGTCAAGCTGGCCGGCCCGGTGGCGCTGCTCTCCTGGAGTGGCCTGGCGGGGGGCACCGTCATCCTGGCCGGCGCCCTTGGCCTCGGTCTGGGCCCCGGGTTCTATGTGACGGCCGCCAGCCTGCTCGGCCTTGCCGGACTGGTCGTCCTGAGCGCAGTAGGAGCGGCGATCTCGCGCCGGATCGTGCCGGCCGCCCGGCCCCTGGTGGCAGGCGTGCGTCTGGCGATCTCGGGGCTGGCCGTGACGATGGGCCTGGGCGGGGCGCTGGCCATGTACCTGGCCGGTCTCGGCATGCTGGATGTGCTGCTGTTCGTCGACGTGCACGCGTCCTGGGGACTGGTCGGCTGGATCGTGGCCTTGACCGCGGCGGTCTCGTTCCAGGTGATTCCCATGTTCCAGGGCACGCCAGCCTACCCGCGCTTGCTGGAGGAGGGCATGCCGGTGCTGCTGTTCGCGCTGCTGCTCGCCTGGAGCGGCGCGGCGCTGCTGAAGCTGCCCGGCCTGCAACTGGCGGCAGAAATCGGGGTGGGAGCGCTGATGCTGACGTACGTCGCGACCACCTTCCAGTTCTTCCGCCGGCGCAAGCGCAAGGCCGATGTCGGCACCTTCTACTGGAGCCTGGCCATGGCTTGCCTGGCGCTGGCGATCCTCGTGCATTTCCTGCCGCTCGCGCCCGACCGGCGCGCCCTGCTGACCGGCGTGCTGGTCATTGCCGGCTTCGGCATGTCGGCGGTAAACGGCATGCTCTACAAGATCGTCCCCTTCCTGGTCTGGTATCACCTGCAGTGCGACGTCCGCGCAGGCGGCGCCCGCGTGCCCGGCGTGAAGTCGATCGTGGACGAAGCGCGCGCCCTGCGCCAGTGGCGCTGGCATGTGGTCGCGCTATGCCTGCTGCTCGGTTCGCCGTTGGCGCCCTCCGTGCTCGCCAGGCCGGCCGGGCTGTTCATGACGCTGGCCATGTTGCTGCTGATTCGCGACCTGGGCGGCGCGTTACGGCTCTTTCTGCGTTTGCGCCACGCCTGAGCTGCGCGCATCGACCCTGTTCCTACCCCTTTTCAATTCACGCATGCATTCATTTGACGACACCGATCCGTACATGAGGTTTTCCGACATGTTTGCGCAGATCCGCTTGCAACGGGTCGAGGCGCTGGGCACCGAACTGGCGTTCGATGCAGTCAGTCTTTGCGAGCTGCTGGATCTGGCGCCGATCCACGCTCCAGTGCGCCTTGGCAAGGGACTCGTCATGTCTTACGAAGGACAGATTATTCCGCTTGTCGACTTCCGTTCTTCTTCGGGCAAGGAAAAGCCGATGACGGGGAGCCGCCTGGTGGTCGCGAACGTCCAGCACTGCAGGTTCGCCCTGCTGGTCGACCGTATCCGCGAACCGGTCAATGTCGACTACGCCGCGATTCGCATCCCGGACCAGGCGCTGGTCGAACGTTGTCCTTATCTCGTCGGATCCGTAGGGTGCGATGGGGACGAGGTCCACCTGATCGATCTGGAACGCTTGCTGGGGCCGGCAATCAGAACCCATCTGCACGGTGAGGACTGATGGCCGGTCGGGCTGCCCGCGAAGCCCGTCACCGGCGCCGCAGACACGGCCTATGCCGCCTGTTTCCCCAGGAATGCATGGAGCAGGCGGTTGAACGCCGCCGCGTGCGTCACGTTCATCCCGTGCGACGCGCCCGCCATGCTGCGCTTGTCCACGTGTGCCATCCAGCCTGCCAGATGGTCGACGTTATCGCGGTACATGCGTGGGCTGCGCTCTCCCGCGAGGAGCAGGGTCCTGCAGCGCAGCTCGGCCGCGCCGGCGCGGGTATAGGCCGGCAAGGGATCGCGGAACTGCTTCGGCAGCGTTGCCGCATTCGCGATCGCCATGGTGCGGAACGACGCCGGGCTCTTGCGCCAGATGCCGGGCATGCTGACCGAGTCGACGAACAGCTCCAGGCCCGCGTCGAGCTCTCCAGCCTCGATCAGCTCGGCAACGCGCGTGCGGACAGCCTCGGCCGATGGCGGCAGTGGCGCCGCGCCGGTCTCCAGCGGGCCGGCGGGATCCGCCAGGGTCAGCGTTTTCACGAGTTCCGGATAGGCACGCGCCAGGTTGAAGGCGACGCATGCGCCGCGCGAGTGGCCCACCAGATGGACCGGGCCGAGGTTCATCGCCCGAATGAACTCCGCCAGTTCCGCGACATGCAGCTGCCAGCTGAAAGCGCCCTGGGCGCCGGCCTCGTCGACAGGCCAATAGTGGCTGAGGCTGACCGAGAAGCAGGAAAAGTGCTGCGACAAGGCGTCCGTCTGGCTGTTCCAGTAGCGGTAGTCGCACAGCGAACCATGCACGAAGAGCAGCGCTTCGCCGGACCCGGATGCCACGTAGGGGATGCGTACGCCTGACGCGACGGTGGCAAAGCAAAGCTCGGGGACTGCAAAGATGCGTGGATCGGTGGCTGCGTTCATGTCTGGCTCCTTTCCAACACTATGCACGATGGCGTCACTTAAGAAAATCGCATAATATTGAAGGCATCTATCTGTTTTTCTGATACATGTGAAAGCACTCGACCTGGACGTCCTGGCCATGATCGTGGCGGTGGCCGATACCGGCAACATCAGCCGCGCGGCGGAAGTCGTCCACCGCTCGCAATCGGCGGTCAGCATGCAAATCAAGACGCTCGAGACCGCGCTCGGCAAGCCCCTGTTCGTACGCAGGCCGCGCAGCGTCACGCCGACGCAGGACGGCGAGGTCCTGCTCAGCTACGCGCGGCGCATGCTGGCCCTGCGCGACGAAGCCTGGGCCGCGGTGGTCCGGCCCGACGTCACCGGCCGGGTCGTGCTCGGCGTGCCCGACGACTATGCCTCGTCCCTGCTGCCGCCTATCCTCAAGAAGTTTTCCGCCACCTATCCAAAGGTGGAGATCCAGGTGGTCGGCCTGCCGAGCGTGGCGCTTGCGCCCATGGTGAAGGACGGCACGGTCGACCTGGTGTGCGCCACGCGCGTCAAGGGCTTGTCGGGTGAGTTCGTGCGCTTCGAACCGATGGTCTGGGCCGCCTCGCCCAGCGTGCACGAGATCTGGCGCGAGCGGCCGCTGCCGATCGCCGTTTTCCTGCCCGGCAGCGTGGCGCGCGAGAACGCGATCCGCAGCCTGGAACGGGCACGGATTCCTTACCGGACCTCGTATGAAAGCCCGAGCCTGATGGGGCTGCTCAGCATGGTCGAAGCGGGCCTGGCCATCGCGCCGCTGGCGCGCTGCGCGGTGCCGGCGCACCTGAGCCAGCTCGGCCAGGCGCAGGGCCTGCCGGAACCCGATGCGCTGGAAGTCATCCTCGCGCGCAGCAGCAAGTCGCGGCGCCCGCCCTGCGACTTCATGGCCGAGAACATCATGTCGGAGTTGCGGCGCTAGGCCCGCGGGCGTCCTGTCGTGCTAATGACGGCGCTGGCCGCCCGAGCCGTATGGATGCGTGCTTACCGGACGCGCGTCGGGAAAGGCGTTTCGGAAGCGCGTGCTGTCCTTGCCGTTCGCATCGATCCATGCGCGCGCTTCGGTCACCCGTTCAGCGTCCTCGAAGCAATACACGTCGCCGTCGAGTGTCACCTCGTTCGTCAGTTCCATTGTTCCTCTCTTTTGTGCCGAGGGCGGACTGTATACGAAATCCGCCCGCTGCGTACGGCGCGGCACCCCGGCCAGGCAGTCGCGCAAGGACAGGAAGCCGGCAGGTGCCGGCCGATCAGGTCTTTGTCCGGTCCCAGCCGTGGTGCAGGGCCGCCCGGATCTCGTCCCAGGTCGATGGCTTGCCCTCCCGATGTCCGCGCTCCCATTCGGTCCGCAACTGGCTTTCCACCTCATCCCAGCCACGGCCCGCGAACATGCTCCTGCGGCGCACGTGATGGCCGTAGCGGTAGACCGGGGCGAGATCCTCGTAATGCGTGCCGGGATAGGTGCGGGCGTGATGAACACGATAGTCGTCCTCGTCCATGTCATCGCCGACCCGGATACTGCTCCAGCCGTGCTTGACGGCGTCCATGAAGTTTTCCCAGGCCGTGGGCTGGCCCGGATGCCTGCTTCCCGGCGCGCTTCCAGGCGCGGGCGCCGCTTGGTCCGAACCGGGGCCGCGCGATGCGCCGGCGTCCAGCGCGCCGCTGGCGTAACGCGTCCTCCAGTGGTTCCGGCGATAGCTGTCGTCGTCGATCTCGGGATGCGTGCTGTCCCAGCCCAGGCGGACCGCCGGCGCGGCCAGGTCCCATCGGGGTCGCTCCGGATCGCTCGCTTCCCACAACACCTTCAGGTCTGCATCCGCCTCATGCCATGAACGGTTGCGGTAGCGCGGGCTCTCGTGCAGGTCATGGCCGAAACGGTAGGCCGCACGCGCCGCTTGGTCGATGTCCGTTCGCCCACCGAATGGGCGCGTGCCGACCTCCTCGCCGCCAGTGCGCATGAAACCGGCAATCAGGACGGCGGCACGCCTGGCATCGTGCGTCGAATCGGTCCACAGGGTAAGGACATGGCTGTCCACCTTGCCCATCGCAGCCGCCGCCGCCGGGCGGCTGCCTGCCTGGCCGAGCAAGCGGGAGAGCAGGCGCGCGCTCGAGGCGCCGGGGCGCTCGCGCCACTTCGGGGGAGGTGCGTCGCCCGCGGTCGCGGAACGCGCGCCGGCGATGCTTGCCAGGCCGGTATCGGCGCGCGCGTATCCGGAGGCGAGCAGGACGTCCAGCGCCTGCTGGGCCTTGCCGCGGTCGTCGAAGACCGCCTTGAGCTTGTGTCGCATGATGCCCTCCTGCTGCCATGAATGAAAAAAGCATGCTTGCCGGCGGTGCGGGAATGCCCGGGATGCGCGCATGGACGATGCCGGTGGAATCGCGGTGCGTGGTACGGCCCGCAGCGTGCGGGCTGATGTGGGTTGCCTGCGGCAGTGCTCGCGACTTGCAGCGAATGGTCGGCGACCGGAAGGGCAGGGCCGCCACAAAGCTGCGGCGGCGATGTCACAGTGTACTCCCATCCGGAGGCACGTGCGGGAGATCCGCGCATGCCCGGGGCGCGAAGCAAGCGATTCGCGCGACGGCGCTCGTGCGCCGTGCTAGCATGCATTGTATTGACGGCTTGGGCCGGCGCGGATCTGGAAGGTATTCACCCAGGCAGTATGGAAAACCGCATCCTGATCATTTCCCCCGACCCCGGCGACGTCGGGAGCTTGCGCCACGCCCTGGGCAATGCATCCGACGGCCCCTTCGTCGTGGAAGACGCCGCGACCCTGGCAGACGGCCTGCACCGCATTGCGCAGGGCGGGATCGATGCGATCCTGCTGGACATGTGCCTGCCGGACAGCAGCGGCCTGGCAAGTTTCGACCAGGTCTTCGCGGCGGCGCGTCATACGCCGATCATGGCGCTGTGTGCGCTCGCCCAAGAGCAGCAGGCCAGGGAGGCGGTCCAGCGCGGCGCGCAGGGCTGGTTGTCGAAGGGCTACTTTGACAATAACCTGGTGCCGCAATCCCTGCGCAATATTATCGAGCGCATGCGGGTCGAGCAGAAGCTGGACGCTGTCCAGGCACGCGCGCAGATTACGCTGAACTCGATCGGCGACGCCGTCGTCTCGGTCGACATGCATGGGCGGGTCGACTACCTGAACATCGCGGCCGAACTGATGACCGGGTGGAAACGCGATGAAGCCAGGGGGCGGCCCATCGCGGAAGTCCTCGTCATGGTCGAAGGCGATGCGGATGCTACGGTCGTCAATCCGGTGGAGGCCGTCCTGCGGGCCGGCCGGCCCGAGGGCTTGAGCGGGGAAGTCGTCCTCGTGGATCGACATGGCAAGCGCAGGAGGATCGAGGATTCGGCCGCGCCCATCTTCGATTGGAATGGACAGCTTGTGGGTGCTGTCATGATCTTCAGAGACATTTCTGCGGCTGTCGCACTGAGCACGAAGATGAAGCACCTCGCCCAGCACGATTTCCTGACCAGCCTGCCCAACCGTGTCCTCCTGAACGACCGCATCACCCAGGCCATCGCATTGGCCAGGCGCAGCAATACCTGCCCGGCACTGCTTTTCCTCGACCTCGACAAGTTCAAGCACATCAACGACTCCCTCGGCCACGGCGTCGGCGACCACTTGCTGCAAGCCGTCGCCGCGCGCCTGCTCCAGTGCGTGCGCACGTCCGATACGGTCAGCCGGCACGGCGGCGACGAGTTCGTGGTCCTGCTGGCGGCCGAGCGGCGCCCGCAGGATGCGGCGCTGGCGGCCGAGAAGATCCTGGTCGCGATGTCGAGCCCTTTCGCGGTCGATGGACATCAACTGCATACCTCCACGAGCATCGGCATCAGCGTCTTTCCGTTCGACGGCCTGGATGCCGCCGCCCTGATCAAGAATGCCGATACCGCGATGTACCACGCCAAGGAGCGCGGCCGTAACGGTTACCAGTTCTTTCGCCACGACATGAATGCGCGCGCCGTCGAGCGCCAGCTCGTCGAAAGCAACCTGCGCCGGGCGCTCGAACGCGCCGAATTCGCACTGTATTACCAGCCCAAGCTGGACCTGGAAAACCGGACGATCACCGGTGTCGAGGCCCTGCTGCGCTGGGAACACCCCGAATGGGGAATGGTCCTGCCGGAGCGTTTCATTCACATTGCCGAGGAGTGCGGCCTGGTGGTTCCCCTCGGGCGGTGGGTCTTGCGCGAAGCCTGCGCGCAGGCGGTGCGCTGGCGCGACAGCGGAGTGGCGCCGGTATCGATCGCGGTCAATGTGTCCGCCATGGAGTTTCGTCACCGCGACTTTTTCGACCACGCGCTTGCCATCTTCGAGGCAACCGGCGTCGACCCGGCCTGGCTGCAACTGGAACTGACCGAGAGCGTGCTGATGCGCGATGTCGCGGCCAGTGCTCGCCTGCTTGCGAAGTTCAAGGCGATGGGCGTGCAGATTGCCGTCGATGACTTCGGCACCGGCTACTCCAGCCTGAGCTACCTGAACGAATTCCCGATCGACGTGCTCAAGATCGACCAGTCCTTCGTGCGGGCGATCGACGGCAACCCGGAGGGCAACGGCGCCATCGTGAGCGCCGTGATCGGCATGGGGAAGAGCCTGCGCCAGCGCGTCATCGCGGAAGGCATCGAGAACGCGGTGCAACTCGATTTCCTCAAGCTGCATGGCTGTGGCGAAGGACAGGGCTATTTTTTCAGCCGGCCTGTCGATGCCGACCGGATGGGGGCAATGCTGCGTAGCGATGCATGAGGCCGTGCCCATTTGTACGGGCACACGCGATGTTCACATCGAACGAATACTTACACTTTTTTCTCCCGTACGGGGGCGGTGGGGCGCATAGTGTCCTGGTTTCGTCCTGTCGCCGCCGTCAATCCGCACTGGAATAAGCCGGACCCGTTTCTGCGACGATCCCGGCCTGCTGCGTCATTCCCACGGATCGCGCGCGATTCCCAGCCCACTTCGACTACACGGAGCAAGCGATGCATACAGTCCTGGAGTTCCCAGCCAAGGTATTTGTCCAGTGGGGGGCGATTGCGCAGGAGATCGTTCCCTATCTGGCCCAGCACGGCGTCAAGCGGGACGAGATCTGCGCCGTCCTCGACCGCCTCCGGACAAGGTGGGAGCAACTGGATCCGGCGCCACCCGGTGATACCGGCGCTGCCTTGCTCGATGGGGACGACGCTGTGCAAGTATCCAGCCAGCTGGAGGAGGGCGAATTGTACGTTTCCCGGCACTGGAGATCGCAGTCTGCCAGGATGCTGATCGAATCCGCCATGGCCGATTACCAGCGACATGCCAGCCGCTGACGGGCCATATGGATCACGGTGAACGCTTCAACAGCATCTCCCATGCGGTGGGAACGGTTCTCGCAGCCCTCAGCGGCGTGCTCCTGGTCGCCGTGACTGCGCTCGGCGGTGACCCATGGAAGATCGTCGCCTGCAGCATCTACGCGCTCACGCTGCTGGTCCTGTACCTGACGTCCACCCTTTACCACAGCGTGCGCGGCGCCGCCAAGGACGTGCTGCGCAAGATGGACCATTGCGCCATCTATCTCCTGATCGCAGGCACGTATACGCCGTTCACGCTCGTCACGCTGCGCGGAACCCTGGGCTGGACGATGTTCGGCGTGGTGTGGGCGCTGGCCCTGTTCGGGGTCGTCCAGGAGCTCTGCCATGCAAGCCGGGCACGTGTCCTGTCGCTCGTGGTCTATCTGGTGATGGGCTGGCTTGCCCTGCTCGCCATTGGCCCCCTGGTCGATGCGCTCGGCCGTGCCGGCTTCGCCTGGCTGGCGGCCGGCGGGCTGCTCTATACGGGCGGCATCGCGTTCTACGCCACCGACCACAAGCTGCGCCATGGCCACGGCATCTGGCATCTGTTCGTCCTCGCCGGCAGTGCCTGCCACTACATCGCCGTTCTGTTCCACGTCGCCTGAAACCAGGGCGCATTCTCCAGGCAATCTCTTGCCGCTTGTTATTCCCCGAAAATAGATTGGCAAAGCGCCCGCACAGGCGCGAAAAAGAGCGCATAGTGTGAAGGTCAAACGCGATCCTTGGTGATCGTCCTCTCCCAGACGGCATCCGCCGTGCTGCCATTCCCGCCAGACATGTCAACGCGCCGCGTTCGGCGCGCGCGTGCCCACATCATTCCATTCCCCGAAAGGTACTCCATGTATCCATACCCCCAATCCGTCACTCCCGCCGTGCGTTCCCACATCGAGGCACAGACCGCGTTCCTGAACGAGCTGTCGCAGACCATCTCGCGCTCCTTGCAGCAGGTCTTCCAGCTGAACATGCAGCTGGGCCAGAGCCTGCTCGAGGAAACCACCAGCACCGCCCAGCGCATGCTGGCCACCGAGCGCCCCACCGACGCGTTGTCGGCGGCAGCCTCGCGTGCCCAGCCCGCCACCGACAAGCTGCGTTCCTACCAGCAACAGCTGTCGCAGCTCGCCGCGAGCACCCAGGTCGACCTGACCCGGGTGGCCGAGCAGCATGGCCAGGAAACCTCCCGTACCGCCCGTGCGCTGGCCGACGAGGTGACGCGCGTCTCGGTCGAGGAAACCGACAAGAGCTTGCGCCAGCAGGAGGAAACCATGAAGACATCGCGCGATGCCTTCAAGCAGGAGGCCGAGCGCGGCGCCAGGATCGGCGCCCAGTTCCTCGGCAACCTGCAAAGCGGCGCCGATGGCGCGGGCGTGAAGCCTGGCGGCCAGGCCGGCCCGCCCAGTGGCACCCGCAACGTGCAAGGCGGCGGCAACAGCCAGGCCGAGAACAAGGTCCCGTCCCCGGCGCGCTGATCTTCACGACTCACCCTGGCCCTCCGGGGCCATCCCTCGCGGCGGCGCTGACCATGCGGTCTCGCCGCCGCTTCCGTCTCGGGAGACCATCCATTACATCAACAAGGAACCCGCACATGTTCAACACCGTTTTCGACGCGTGGTCGTCATTGGCCTTCCCCTGGAACGGCATGCCCGTCCAGCCCACCACCCGCAGCCGGTTCACGTACGGATTTCACGAGGAAGGAGGGCAGGCGCTCCGCTACCGCCTGTTCATTCCCCACGGCGAACGTGACCAGCCGATGCCGCTGGTCGTCATGCTGCACGGTTGCGGCCAGGACGCCGCCGATTTTGCCGTCGGCACCGGCATGAACGCCCTGGCCGAGGAGCATGCCTGCATGGTCCTGTACCCCGAGCAGCCTTGCAGCGCACACTGGAACAGGTGCTGGAACTGGTACGAACCTACCCATCATCGGCGCGGCGCGGGCGAGCCGGCGCTGCTCGCGGGACTGACCCGGCGCATCATGACCGAGCATGCGGTGGATCCCGCACGCGTCGCGGTCGCGGGCCTGTCCGCGGGCGGCGCCATGGCGGTCATCCTGGGACGCACGTATCCCGACCTGTTCAGCGCGGTCGGCTGTCATTCCGGACTGGCCCACGGCAGCGCGAGCTGCGACGCCAGCGCGATGCTGGCGATGCGCAATGGTCCCGATCCGTCCGCGCCCGCGCCGCCGCGGACGCATGCCGTCGTGCCGGTGATCGTCTTCCATGGCGATGCCGACGCCACGGTCCATCGAGCGAACGGCAGCGGTGTGGTACGCCAGTCGCTCGACAACCATGCGCTGCACAGGCAGGCTGCGGATGCCGGCGTCGCCATGGTGGCCGAAACCGGCCGTGCCGGCGGGCGTGCGTTCACCCGCCATGTGCATCGCGAAGCCAGGGGCGGCGTGCTGGCCGAGCAATGGACCGTGCACGGCGCCGGCCACGCCTGGTCGGGTGGCGACCTGCGCGGCAGTCATGTTGATACCCTGGGGCCCAAGGCCAGCGAAGAAATGCTGCGCTTCTTCTTTGGCCGCCCGGCTGCCTGAGCGGCGCCAGGCGGCGGGGACGACCCGCACACCGGTGTGCGGTGCGCCCGTCAAGCGGCAATGCGCGTAGGCTCGGGATGCTGGTCGCCACTTCATAGGAGGGATCATGATCATGCCCGACCCTGCGAACACGTTTCGCGGCCTGCCCCTGAGCCCGGAGCAGGACAGCGAGATCAGGCATTACATTCACACCAGGGAGCGCAATGGCCTGCCCTGGGATACCCCGGAGCTCCAGGCGATGCTCGCCGATATGCTCGACCCACCGGAAGCCGACGAGGAAGATCGCCATTCGCTGTCGGACAGCATGGGCATGGAGCGGGCCGCGGTGGTCCTGGATGGCGGAAAAGACCTGGACAGCGCCGACCCCCGCCCCGATTCCTGACGCCGGAGGAGGGGTTCGAAGCGAAAGTGATGGGTTCTGGCGAGATAGCACAGAGCTCAGCCAGCGGCCCTTGCCACCCTCGATCCGGTCACCTCAAGGCAGGCGCGGTCGTATCGGTCGCATCGCCAGCAATGACCTCTTCGAGCATGCGTCCCGCAGCGTCGTCGGCGCCCGGCTTCGCATCCCGTCCCCATTCACGGTACTCGACCAGCGACGGGATGCGCGCCATCGCCCCGAGGGGTTCGATCCCCATGCTGGCCAGTTGCGCGAGCAGCTCGGCCAGCACCGCGTCGCGCTGGAGCGACCAGGTCGAGGCGAAGCAGCGCCAGAAGATCCATCCGGCCCGTTCCAGCACGCGCTGGCGCCCCATGTCGGCCGCCCACCGGTCCGGCCCGTGGAACTCGTCGCCATCGAGCTCGATCGCCAGGCGCCGGTCGTCCGCGCCCTCGACCACCATGTCGATGCGGTAGCCGGCAGCCGGCACCTGCGGAATGACGCGGTAGCCACGCTTGAACAGTTCGGTGTAGACCTCGCGTTCGAAACCGGATTCGCACAGGGCAATCAGGCTGCTCGCTTCGTCATTGCTCTCGACAGGTTTCGCAAAATGTTCGACCAGGGTGCGGCGCAGGTCGGCGGTGGACAATTCTTCCAGGCGCACCGAGCGCACCAGGTACATGCGGTCGCGCGCCCGCGATGCGGCCACGTTGAAGCGCTGGTCGTACTGCAGGCCCGACAGGGCATGGTGGTTCCTGCTGTCGGCCACCATGCTCAGGAAGACGATGTCGCGCTCGCTGCCCTGGAAGATGCGCGCGTCGCCACAGGCGAAATTGCGGCGCGCCAGCTCCGCCGCCTCGACGCGGGAGCGCACCAGCTTGTCGATCCACTGGGCCTGTTCGGGCCCGAGCAGGGATACCACGCCGAGCGTGCGCTCGCGCAGCGCCGGGTCGCGGATGATCGCTTCGATCTCGGCCGCGATGAACTCGGCCTCGGGCGGATTCTGGGACTTGGCCGTCCGGTAGCCGTTGGCGACGAAGACGTCGACCAGCGGCGGGTCGAGCCGCTCGGAAGCCTTCGGGATCCGCAGCGGCTGGATGAAGTCCTTGTAGAACACCCGGTTGCTGTAGGCGATGATCGGCTGCACGCAGCGGAAGTGCTCGCGCAGCATGACGCGCGACGCGGCGAATACCGAAGAGGCAATGTCGTACAGCGACATGTCGGCGGTGAGCACCGCTTCGAAGGGCTGGCCGGCCAGGAAGCGCCGGCGCAGGTCGACGATCTTGGCGCTTGATACGAAGCCTGCCTCGGGCGAGACCTGCTTGTCGTCGCCGACCACGAGGATCTGCTTGCCGCGCAGGACCGCCGGCAAGGCCCACAGGTCGGACTGGCTCGCCTCGTCCACGATGACCAGGTCGAAGGCGCCGAGCGTGGCCGGCAGCGACTCCGACACGCGGGCGTGGCTCATGATCCAGCAGGGAACGGCCGCCTGCGCGTCCACCATCGCCCCCTGGGCGTCGCGGCGGTAGCGCCCGGCGTTGACGCCGGTGCCCTTGCCGATCTTGCGCATGGCGATGCGGTAGGTTTCGAGTGCCGTCAGGACGTTCTGGCCGGCCTGGCGCCGGGTTGCGAGCCAGGCCGATCTCGAGACCAGGGTTTCATACAGGCGGGCCAGACCCTTCTCGAGCTCGCGCCGGCGCGCCGCCAGCGTGCGCATCTCGTCGCGGTCGTCGAGGGCGTCCAGGTGGGCCTTCAGGCGCGCCCAGGTCCAGGCGTCGCGCCAGCGTACCGGAAAGACCGTATCGTCACCGGCGGCGTCGACCGGCCTTGACAGCACGCGTGCGGCCAGCTTGGGGGCGCCATGGCGTGCGATCTCGCCGGCCAGTTGGCGCACGGTGGCAAGGACCGGCGCCAGCGCCTCGACCCGCCGGATGTCAAGCAGGATGTCGGCATAGTCGGCCACGACGCCCTCGGCGGGCAGGTCCGCGCTGCCCAATGCATGGCCGACCAGGCCGCGCAGCCGTTCCGAGACAGGACCGGTGCTGCCCGCCAGCTTCTCCCGGAGCGTGGCCATGCTCGTCATTGCCTCTGCCAGTTCGGCGCGCGTGAGGTGGCGGCGCAGCTGTTCGCGGACACGGGCCAGGTCGGCGTGCCGCCCCAGCAGCTCGTCCTGGGGCGCCCGGACGAATACCTGTTCGGCCAGGCCAGGGAGCATGCGGTCGTGCGTCGTCGCCAGGGTGTTGGCCCGGCGTGCGGCGAGCGTGACCTGTTCGACCGCGCGCAGCTGGCCGACCTCCGGCTGCAGCAGTGGCAGGGAGAGCAGTTCGGCAAACGCGTTCCAGCGCACCACGAAGGACAGCAGCCGCGTGTGCAGTGCCGCGAAGCGCTGCACGTGCGCCCAGTCCGCGCTCGAGGCTGGCGCAAGGCCGGCAACGCGGATGGCGTTGACGTGCGGCTTGATGTCGCCGGCGCCGAAGGCAAGGAAACCAAAGGGCTTGCCGGATTCGGCGCCGCGCGCGATGGCGTCGAGCGCCTTCGGATGTTCCAGCGCTTCGCGCGGCGCGCTGACCGGCCGTTGCATGAATTCTGCCCTGGCCTGCAGGAGCGCGTCCATCTCCGAGAACAGCGCCTCGAGGGAGCTGCGTTCGGTGGCGAAATCGGCGCGCCGGCATTTCTCGCGCAGGGCGAAGACCCAGTCATGCCCGGACTCTTCGAGTTCGCGCACCAGCGCGGCTGCCACGTCAAGCGACGCAAGCAGCTGGCGCGCATGTCCGAGCACCTCCGGCGTGGAAGCGCGCAGCGGGAGCAGCACGCCGGCCGCCTCGTCGCGCTCGATCTCGCCTAGCGTCTGGAGCAGCTCGTGCAGGCGCCCGAGCTCGGCAGGGGGAGGCAACATGCCGGAAGCCGGGACATCGGCATGGCAGTAGACCAGGTCGGCGCCGAGCCGGCGCCGCGCCTCGCGCAGCGCCATGCCGGCCTCGTCGCCGAATGGCGGCGCGTGCTGCGCCGACAGCGACAAGCCGTCGTCGAACCAGCCGAACTGCGCGTGACCATGGATCACCAGCTCGGCCATCTTCTGTGCCCGCATCGGCACGCCGTCGACGTCGATCTCGCCCAGGTGGGCGCGCGCGATGTCGTCGATACGGGAGTCGATCCGCGCCATCTCTTCATGCGCGCGGTCGAGGGCGGCGCGGCAGGTGGCGATCGCATCGATCTCGATCTGCGGGTTCAGATGGGTGAGGGTGTGGATGATCGCCTCGATCGACGCCTGGAACTGGCGCATGCCCTCCTTGTCGCCGGACAGCAGCGCCACCGTGAGCGGGCGGATCGACGCCGGAATCTTCTCCTGCAGTACCTTCAATGCCGGTTCGCCCTTGGAGGTGACCAGGATGCGCTTTCCCGATGCCAGGTAGTGGCTGATGATGTTGGCGATCGTATGGGTCTTGCCGGTGCCGGGCGGGCCCTGGACCGCCACGCCCGGGGAGCGCGCGAGCTGCTGGACGATCGTCTCCTGTTCGCGGTTGTAGGGCAAGGGGAAGTACAGCTCGCGCGCTTCGCCATGGCTGGCCGCGCGGCCGGACAAGCCGCGGAAGGCGATCGCTTCGTGCTCGATCACGGCCTGGCCAGGTGGCGTGACGATGCCGAGCGGGCCGTCCGGAATCGCATTGCCGGCGCTGACGCGCTCCTTCAGGCGCGCGATGTCGTCGATCAGGAAATGGCTGGCGCGCGGACGGGTGAACACGACCCACTGGTTTGTCACCACCAGCTCGTCGCCGGCGTCCGGGGCGCCGGCGGCTTCACGGTCATACCGCGCCGATGCCGCGAGCTTGCCGGCGACCAGGCTCAGGATCGGTTCGACGGTGGTCGGGTCGAAGGGAGAAACCGCCATGTCCGGGCGGTCGCGCAACAGGGCGCGGGCGGCGCGCTCGACATCGCCGATGCCGGGCACGGCGCAGGCGGCAAAGGCGTCGAGCTCCAGGCGCGGCTCCACCTGGCGCGGACGCACGGCGATGGCGTGGCTGGCGTTGTCGATCTCGAGTTCCACCGCCTGGGTGATCAAGGGGTAATGGAAGTCGACAGCCGGCGGCGAAGCGGATTCCTCAGTGCCCGGAATACGCCACGACGACACCCCCATGCCCCAGACCAGCTCCGTCGGGCGCACCGCCTCTTCGGATTCCAGGCGCGTCTTCAGCGCGAACAGGTCGGCATAAAGGCTCATCACCTGGCGCCGCGGCCGCTCCCGCATGGCCCAGTCGTTCCAGTGCTGCGTGTAGACCTCCAGCAGGCGGCCGGCCCGCGCGCGGCGCTGCCGGTCGCGCTGCTCGGCCTGTTCTTCACCGAGGACGCGGGCGTCCTCGTTCCGGGCGCTCGCCAGCGTCGCTTCCTTCAAGGCCGGCGGACGGGCCGCAGGGTCGTCGCCGATCGTCAGGAACGGGGCAAGCTCGGGCTCCGGAAGGCTGGGCGCGCGCATCGCCTCGAGGCGGTGCACCCGCATCCAGACGGGCTCGCCATCGGTGTCGACGTCGAAGTCGATCCAGGGCAGCGCCTCCAGGTCGGCGTAGGTCTTCTTGAACTCGGTAGCCTTCGACAATGTAAAAGCTGCTGGATCGATGTCTTTGGCTTGCTCGACCAGGTAGTCGAGCAGCCCGCTCATGAGCTGGGCAGGGGATTGCATGTTTGTTTCGCGGAATCGGCGGTGGGTAGGGTGGTCCAGCCTTGCGTGCGCAAGGTAGCGTTATATTAAACCGTTCTCAACGCTCCGGTGGTTCCGCTGGCGTGCGCCGGCTATCCGGCCGCGCTGACACGATTGCGTCCGCTTTCCTTGGCCGCATACAGTGCGGCGTCGGCGCGCCGCAGCAAGCTGTCTGCGCCTTCCTCGGCATGTTGCGGGACGGTGCAGGCAAGGCCGATGCTGAGCGTCATGATGCCAAGCGGCGCTTCGCGGTGGGCGATGCGCAATCGTTCGAGTCTGGTGCGGATCGCCTCGGCGACCGCCAGGCCGCCTGCGGCGTCCGTCGCCGGCAGCAGCACGACGAACTCTTCGCCGCCGAAGCGGGCGGCGAGGTCGCGCGGACGCGACGCGCCGGCCCTGATCGTGCGGGCGATCTCCGCCAGCGCGGCATCCCCGGCAAGGTGGCCGTGGCTGTCGTTGTATCTCTTGAAATGGTCGACGTCGATCATCAGGGCGGCAAGCGGGCTGCCGTCCTGGCGCGCGCGGGCCAGCTCCTGCTCGAGTGCCCCCTCGAAATGGCGCTTGTTGTAGAGACCCGTGAGCGGATCGACCTGCGACTGAACCAGCAGCGACGCGTTCGACGCTTCCAGCGCCGTCTTGGTATCGAGCAGCTCACGCTCGAAACGGTCGCGCAAGCGCATCTGCCGAACCAGGTAGATCGCCAGGATGGCCATGCCGCCGGCCAGCGCGAGGAGCGCCGCGCCGGCCGTGACGATCGTTTCGCGCCATGGGGCCAGGACCTGGTCCTGCGAGCGTGCGGTGGCGACCAGCAGCGGATAGTCGCCCGCCTGCGCGACCCCGTACATGAGGAGCTTGCCATGCTCCGGCACATCCGGCAGGCGGCCGTTCGGCAGTTGTCCTGCCAGTTGCGGAAACAGCGCAGTTGACGCGAGGTCGGCGCCGATTCCCGTCCATGTGAAGGGGATCGCCAGCAACTGGGTGCCGCTACGCAGCGCCAGGATGATCTTGCCGTCCTGCCGCAGCTCGATCTGTTCGTAGATCTTGCGGAAGAAGTCGACCTTGATGGTTGCCAGGACGACCCCGGCAAAGCTGCCGTCCGCATGCTCGAGGCGGCGCGAGACCGGGATCACCCAGGCGCCGCTGGTACGGCCGATGATGGGGGCGCCGATGTGCACGTCGCGCTCGGGCGAATCGCGGTGAAACCGGAAGTACGCGCGGTCGGCGTTGTTGCGTCCGTTGAAGGACTGGCCGGCGGAGTTCACGATCCAGGTGCCCGACGCGTCGTAGACGAACAGGCCCTGCAAGGCCGGCAGCTCCGCCAGGTGATCCATCATCAGCCTGTACAGCGCGTCCCGGTCGGTCGCCGGCAGGCCATCGTGCTCGATGCGGTTGACCATCCCGACCAGCACCGTGTCGACCATCTTGAACGCCGAGCTGGCCTGGTCGGCCAGCGCATGCGTGAGATTGCTCGTCGAGATCTCGGCGTTCGCCAGCTCGAGCCGGCGCAGCTGCCAGCTGCTCCAGACGTATGCGGCCGCCAGTGCGGCGCCGGCGACCACCAGGATGCTCAGCGCAAGGAGCTGGATGCTGCGCCGCTTGGCGGCCAGTTGTGCGCTGATCATGGCTGCCGTCCGCAAGCCTGGTGCCTGCACAGGCCTGCGTCAAGCATGGAGCAGCTCCTTCAGTGCATCGGCAAACGCCCGGCTGGCCTGTTCGCGTGTCGCGGCCAGGCCGGCTTGGCTGGCCTGTGCGATGAAGGCGTCGCGACAGGACAGGGCCCGGCCTACCTGCCGTTTGCAGCGCGCGCGCTTGCGGCTGTGCCGGTCCAGCCAGGCATCGAATGCCTGCACCCCGGACAGGCTGGCGGCGTCGCCCGGCGCGGCATGCCAGGCGCGCTGCTCCACCAGGGCCTTGAGCAGCAGGGCATCGTCGCGTTCGAGCGGCGTGCACGAGGCCACCTCGGCGGGCAGGCGCCACGCCGCCAGCCAGGGCGCCAGCGCTTCCGGCGGCATCGGGCGCGCGATGCCGTAGCCCTGCGCCAGCATGCATCCGAGCTGGACCAGCATGGCGGCGTGTTCGGCGGTTTCGACCCCTTCGGCCACCACTTCGCGCTTGAAGGCGGCGGCCATGCCGATGATGCCCTCGAGGATCGCCAGGTCGTCGGGATCCTGCTGCATGTTGCGCACGAAACCCTGGTCGATCTTGATGCGCCTTGCCGGCAGTTGCTTCAGGTAGCGCAGGGAGGAATAGCCGGTGCCGAAATCATCGAGCGCAAACCCGACGCCGATCTCGGCGCATTGCGACACCAGGGCGGACACGTGCGCGATGTCGTCCAGTGCGCTGCTTTCGAGGACTTCCAGCTTGATGCGGCGCGGGTTTACGCGCGGATGGGCGGCCAGCAGGCCGCGCAGGTGCGCGACGAAATCCTTGCGGCGCAGCTGCGCTCCGCTCATGTTCACGCTGATCGCGATGTCCAGGCCGGCGTCGAGCCAGCGCACGTGCTGGCGCAATGCCTCCTCGAGCACCCAGTTCTCCAGGGCCAGCATGAGGGGATGCCCCTCCAGGGCCGGAAGGAAGGCGGCCGGCGGCAGGCAGCCGCGGCTAGGGTGGTTCCAGCGCACCAGGGCCTCCACCGAATTCAGCTCTCCGTTCCCGAGATGCACGATGGGCTGGTAGTGCAGGGCGAACTCGTGCTGCGCGAGCGCGCGCTCGATGACCTCGATTTCTTCCGCGCGCTCGACCATCTCGCGATAGCCGAGGCTGTCGAACACATGGAAGCGGTTCTTGCCCGCCATCTTCGCATCGTACATGGCCTGGTGCGCCTGCCTGATCAGCAGGTCTGCGCCGATGTCGTCGCTTTGCCGGTGGAAGGCCAGGCCCGCGCTGGCGCTCACGCGCAGCACGGCGCCGCCGGCCGATACCGGCTCGGAAATCGCGTGCAGGAGCCGCGCCAGCATCGGCTGGCAGGCCTGGGGCGAGTCGACACCGTCGAACACGATCACGAACTCGTCGCCGGCAGGGCGGCAGGCGGTATCGCTGTCGCGCACCGTGTCCTGGATCCTGCGGCCGAGGGCGGCCAGCAGCTCGTCGCCGCATTCATGGCCATGGGCCTCGTTGATGGCCTTGAAGTCGTCGATGTCGAGGAAGGCGACGGCCACGCCGGCGCCGCTGCGGCGCGCCCGCGCCATGGCTTGCTGCAGGCGGTCGGCCAGCAGGCGCCGGTTCGCCAGGCCGGTCAGCGGATCGTAATGGGCGATGTGCTCGAAGTGCTGGTCCTGCAGCTTCTGGCGCGTGATGTCGGCGAATACGCCGACGTGGCCGGTGAGCCTGCCATCGTCGTCGCGCATGCCCGTGATGGTGAGGCGCTCCACGTAGAATTCACCGGATTTGCGGCGGTTCCACACTTCGCCGCTCCAGCTGCCGGTGTGCGTGATGCTGCGCCACATGTCGCTGTAGAACGCCTTGTCTTGCCGTCCCGAGCTGAGCAGGCGCGGATTCTTTCCCAGCACCTCTTCGCGGGCGTAGCCGGTGATCGCCTCGAAGGCGCCGTTGACATCGACGATGCGGCCGTCCGCCGAGGTGACGATGATGCCTTCGCCGGCGCTGGCGAAGATGCTGCTGGCCAGCCGGCGCTGCTGCAGCCCGAGCTTGCGCTCCGAGATGTCGGACAGGGTGCCGAGCGTACCGTCCACCATGCCGTCCGCGCCCCGGCGCGCGCGCGCGGACACTTCGATCCAGCGCACTTCGCCATCGCTGCGCACATGGCGAAGCGCGTGCCGGCAGCGGCTGCGCTGGCCGGAGAGCAGCTGCGCGAGCGTCGACTGCTCGCGCGCCAGGTCGTCCGGGTGGACATGCGCGAGGCAGGAATCGCCCAGCGTCGCCTCGACGGGGTATCCGCTCAGTACCTGCCAGGCCTGGTTCAGGAAGATCCAGTTGCCGTGGCGATCGGTCTGGAAAACGACTTGCTGGAGTTCGTCCAGGATCGACGCCGGGACGGATGCCGCCTGCGGCAGCTGGAGTTCGGGGGCATGGGCGCGACAGCGAAGCGGGTCGCGCTGTTCTTTGAAAATGGTGGTGGCTAACATGGTCTGTATGCACGCGATGCCGGACATAGGCCTGCCGGGCTGCGGCGCCACGTCTGGCGCCGGTGCATGCGGGTTGACGACCGGGCAAAGGATATATCGTTGCATTATGGAAAAAAAATGATCTAGATCAAATTTTGTGAGATTGAGTGATTTTTTATCGACAATTCTCACGATGCGTCTCGAGCGCGTGCCCGCCGCTGCGCATTGCCGCCGCCACGGAACTCCGCGATAATCCACCGTTTCGCCCCGCACACACTCCCAAGGCGCCCTTACGATGAAAAGCACGATGTCCATGATCAAACCAACCCGCATCGCCGTCCTGGCGTCGCTGCTTGCCGCCGCGGCAAGCCATGCTGCCGATCCTGCTCCGCCGCCGGCGGCGACCTCCATCGGCGTCGCTTCCTTCAACATGGGCTGGGCCGGCTCGCAGCAGGATTTCGATCGCCAGAATGCGGTCTGCTCGACCGTGTCGTGGTGCGACACGCGCCCGCGCCGCCAGCCGGGACAAACGTCGATCACCGAGGAAGCCGTGAAGGTGGCGCGCCAGTGCGTCGCCGACACCGAGCGCCTGGCGGGCGGTCGCGACGGGGCGGCCATGATGGCGCCGTGTAATGCCTATCAGGGACGCGGTGCGCCGGTGGCGCTCACGAGCGCCGACTACGCGGCCAAGCTGGCTGGCTTGCAGGCGACCATCGCAGGGCTGATCGAGAAGGATGGCGTGCGCGTGATCGCCTTCCAGGAGGTGCGGTCAAGCGAGGTGATCAAGCAGCTGCTGGGACGGCATGCCGGCCGCTTCGGCGTCTGCGACGCGCCGCACGAGGGTTTCCAGACCCTGGCCTTCGCCTGGGACCGCAGCCTGGGTAACGAAGCCCGCTGCAGCGTGGACAAGGGCCTGGCCATCGTCGACAATCCCGCCGACCCCGAGTCGCGCAAGGTCCGTCCGGGACTGGCGCTCGAGCTGAAGGTGGCGGGGCGCCCCATCGCTTTTCTTAACGTGCACCTGAAGTCCGGCTGCGCCAATATCGTGCCGACCCCGATCTACCAGGCGCGCCTGCTGGACGATCCGGCCGGAGCCTGCAAGACCCTGAACCGCCAGGTCGCGCCGCTCGAGCGCTGGATCGACAGCGTGGCCAAACAGAGCCCGGACTTCGTCCTGCTGGGCGACTTCAACCGCCGCATCGACGAGGAGGCCGCGGCCAACATCCCGGCCGACAAGGTGCGTACCGACGGCAGCGACCCGGCCGGCGTGCCGGCAACGGACAAGGACGGCCGCGTGGCCACACGCTACATGTGGCAGGAGCTGAACGCGGGCAGGGACCTGCGGCAGGTGCCGCTGGCCAGCGTGGACGCGAACTGCAAGGGCTTTACCGGCCTCGACCACATCGTGCTCAGCGGCGCCCTGGCGGCGCGCCAGCCGGACAGTCTCGGCTCGCGCAAGACCGCGGTGGTGCAGGCCCCCGACCAGCGCATCGAGACCAGCGACCATTGCCCGCGTAGCGTCACGCTGGCGTTCTAAGCCGGCATGGACCGGTTCGCCGAACTGAAGGCGTTCTGCCTGGTCGCGGCCAGCGGCGGCTTTTCGCCCGCCGCGCGCCAGCTGGGCGTGGCCACGTCTTCCGTGACGCGGCTGGTCGATGCACTCGAAGCAAGGCTCGGCGCCGTCCTGCTGAACCGCTCCACCCGCAGCGTCACGCTCACCGATACCGGGCGCAGCTATTACGAGGAAGCGCGGCGCGTGCTGGAGCAGCTCGACGCCGCCGACGATGCAGTCGCGGGGCAGGGCGGCGACGTCAAGGGCGTGCTGCGCGTCGCCGCGCCCGTGAGCTTCGCCACCCTGCACATCGCGCCCATCCTGCCGGAACTGCGCGCCAGGTACCCGCGCCTGGTGCTGGACCTGCGCCTCAGCGACGAAGCCGCGCGCCTGGTCGACGAATCGATCGACGTCGCCATCCGGATCGGCAGGATCGAGCCGGATTCGACCCTGGTGGCGCGGCGCCTCGGCTCCCACCGGCGCCTGTTGTGCGCGAGCCCGGCCTACCTGGCCAGCCGCGGCATGCCGATCCTGCCGCCCGACCTGGCCCACCACGACTGCCTGCAGCTCGCCGAGCGGCGGGTGTGGCGCATGCGGCGCCCCGAGGGGGAAGGCGAGGCTGAGGAGATCAGCATCGACGCCGTCCTGCAGGCCAACAGCGCCGAACTGCTGCGCCAGGCCGCGCTCGCCGGCCTCGGCGTCGCGATGCTGGCGCACTGGCTGGTGCGCGACGACGTCGCCGCCGGCCGCCTGGCGCCGGTGCTGCCGGCCTGGGAGGCCAACCCTGGCCCGATGGACGTCGCGCTGCATGCGCTCTACCAGACGAACCGGCGCGGTTCGCACAAGATCCGCGCCTTTGTCGACCTGCTCGCCGCGCACCTCACGCGCTCCGGCCTGAACTAAACAGTTTTCCCCAGTACCGAAGCACGACCCGGCAACTCGCCCAGCCAGTAGAGCAGGGCGGCGGCCGGGAAAGCCATGCCGGCCAGCAGGGCGGCATTCCAGCCATATTGCGCGAATACCCAGGCGCCCAGCGCCGATCCCAGCGCGCCGCCGCCGAAGAACAGGGCGAAGTAGATGCCGTTCAGGCGGCTGCGCACTTCCGCGCCGAGGCTGAAGATGGCGCGCTGTCCCAGCACCAGGTTGGCCGCGACCGCCATGTCGAGCACGATCGAGGCCACGGCCAGCACCCCGATCGCCAGTTCGCGCGAGGCCGGCTGGTAGAGCGGCAGCGCGAAGCCCAGCACGCCCAGCACCAGGGCCGCGGCGGTCGCACGCAAGGTGTGGCCGGCGTCTGCCAGCCGTCCGGCCACCGGCGAGGCGATGGCCCCGGCCATGCCGACCAGCGCGAAGATGGCGATGCCGGTCTGCGACAGGTGAAAGCGCGGACCTTCCAGCATCAAGGGTGTCACGGTCCAGAACAGGCTGAAGGCCCCGAACAGGCCCGCATGGTAGGCGGCGCGGCGGCGCAGCAGCGGCGTGCTCGCCAGCAGGGTCCACAGCGACGCGATCAGCTTGCGGTAGGAGAGGTCCTGCGTTGGTGCGCGCTGCGGCAGCCTGCTGCGCAGCACGAAGGCCAGCACCAGGATGATGGCGGCCGCGCCGCCGAACACCGCGTGCCAGCCGGCGGCATCGGCCACCAGGCTGGCCACGGGCCGGGCCAGCATGATCCCCAGCAGCAAACCGCTGACCACCTTGCCGACAGCCTGGCCGCGGGTTTCCTCGCGCGACAGGTGGGCGGCGAAGGGCACCAGCACCTGGGCCGCCACCGAGCCGAGCCCGATGCCCAGCGCGGCGGCCAGGAACAGCCAGGCATTGCTGCTGACGGCGGCGGCAAGCAAGGCCGCGGCGGTCCCCAGCAGGGCGCAGAACACCAGCCGGCGATTTTCCAGCAGGTCGCCGAGCGGCACGATGAAGAGCAGGCCGAGGGCATAGCCGGCCTGGGTCAGGGTGACGACCAGGCCGGCTGCCTGGGCCGACAGGCCGGTGGCAAGGCTGATCGGCCCGACCAGGGTCTGGGCGTAGTACAGGTTGGCGACGATCAGGCCGGCCGAGACGGCGAGCAGGCGCGTCAATCCTGGAGAAATGTCGGCGGCGGGCGTGGCAGGTGGGCGCATGGTGTGGTCCTTGTCGTGAATGGATGTCGGGACCGATTCTATGGGGGCCGCCGGCCCCGATTGATGCGCGCTACGCAATACTCCTTTTCACTCCGCGTGGAACTCGTCGGAGCGCGCGAACAGGCTCCAGGCCGCGATGAACAGCGCCGCGATCACCGGACCGATCACGAAGCCGTTCAGGCCGAACAGCGCCATGCCGCCGAGCGTGGACAGCAGCACCAGGTAGTCCGGCAGCTTGGTGTCCTTGCCCACCAGGATGGGACGCAGCAGGTTGTCGACCAGTCCGATCACCAGCACGCCGTACAAGGCCAGCACCACTCCTTGCGTGACCGAACCCGTGAACAGGAAATAGGCCGCCACCGGCCCCCAGATGATGGCGGCGCCCACGGCCGGCAGCAGCGACAGGAAGCTCATCACCACGCCCCACAGCACCGGCCCGGGGACGTCCAGGAACCAGAAGATCAGGCCGCCCAGCGTGCCTTGGGCGACCGCCACCAGCACGTTGCCCTTCACGGTGGCGCGGATCACGGTCACGAACTTGTCGAACAGGGGTTTCTTGTAGTGCGAGTCGAGCGGCACCGCGCGCTTGATGCGCGCCGCGATCAGGCGCCCGTCGCGGAACAGGAAGAACAGCAGGTACAGCATCACGGTCATGCTGACCAGGAAGCCGAGCGCATTGCGGCCGAGGTTGACCGCATAGCGCGCCGCCAGCTGGCTGGCCTGGGCGACTCCGGCGCTGAGCTTGTCCTGCAAGGTGTCCATGATGGTCGACTGGTAGCGGTCGAACAGCGAACTGGCCCAGCCGGGCAGGCCCGCCACCATGCGGCGCAGCATGGCATCGAAGTCGAGGCTGCCGGCGCTGACCATGGCGTACAGGCTGAGGGCCTGGTCGACCAGCGCGGCGGCGATCAGCGTCACCGGCAGGATCACCATCAGGACGATCAGCATCAGGGTGGCGAACGCCGCGACATTCGGGCGCTGTCCGCACGCCGCCAGCAGCCGGGCGTGCACGGGCGCGAATACGATCGCCAGCACCATGCCCCAGAAGACGGCGCCCGAGAACGGCAGCAGGATCCAGAAAAAGGCGAGGGTCACCGCGCCCAGCAGGAGCAGGAAGGAGTTTTGCGGCAGCGTGAATTGCGTCATCAGGAGAGCCGGGAGTTCAAGGATGGTGTCGATGATACTCTATCAATATTGGAAGGCATATTCATATTGATAGTGGTCTATCAATACCGGATAATGCGCAGCTTTCCGACTTGCGCATTGCCTCATGCTGAAGATCCTGAGCTCGACCGTCCTGCTGGCCCTGGCCGCGGCGCCCACCTGGGCGCAGACCACCCCTCCCTCCGCCAGCCAGCCCGCCGAGCCGGCGACGCCCGGCACCCAGCAGCTGCATGGGCGCGCCGACGAAAACGTGATGCGCCAGGCCGAGGATGCCTTCGGCACCAGCGTCGGGCGCGAGACCATCGGCCTGTACAACTCGTCGAGCGTACGCGGCTTCTCACCGGTCGCGGCGGGCAATGCGCGCATCGAGGGCCTGTACTTCGACCAGGTCTGGGGACTCACGCCGCGCATCCGGCGCTCCACCAACATCCGGGTCGGCATCTCGGCCCAGGGCTATCCCTTCCCGGCCCCGACCGGCATCGTCGACTACAGCTTCCGCAAGCCGGGCGATCGGGCCAGGCTGGCCATGGTCACGGGTGGCGACAGCTACGGCGGCGCCTATGTCGAGGCCGACGGCGAACTGCCGCTGGCGCGCAGCCTGAACCTGGGCATCGGCACCGCCGCCGGCAGCAACGAATACCCCAACGGCACCGACTCGCGCTACCGCAATGCCGCGCTGAGCCTGCGCTGGCAGCCGGCCGCCAGCCTCGAGATCGTGCCCTTCTGGCACCGCGCGGAGACCTACGACGACGAAAAGGCGCCAAGCTTCCTGCCGGCCGGCAGCCACCTGCCGCCGCGCATCGAGCGCCGCCGTTTCAACGGTCCGGAGTGGGCCGACTTTCGCACCACCGCGATGAACTACGGCGGCCTGGCCACGCTGCGCGCGGGCGAGGACTGGACCGTCCGTGCCGGCGTGTTCCGCTCGCTGTACAACGACCACCGCGCCTTCACCCACCTGCTCACGGGCGTGACGCTTGACGGCAGCGCGAACCGGCGCCTGATCGTCGATCCGCCGGCGGAGAATGCCTCCACCAGCGGCGAACTGCGCCTCACGCGCGTCGTCGTCGAAGGCCCGCGCCTGCACAATCTGCACTTCAGCGTGCGCGGGCGCGACCGCCAGCGCCGCTACGACGGCTCGCAGGCCTTCGACCTGGGGCGCACCACGATCGATGCGCCTTACACCGCGCCCGAGCCGGCCTTCGTGTTCGGCGAGCAGACCCGCGACCGCACCCGCCAGTGGACCGGCGGCTTCGCCTATGACGGACGCTGGCGCAAGGTGGGCGAGATCGGCTTCAGCCTGCAGAAGACCGACTACCGCAAGCGCCTGCACAAGCCGGGCCTGCCGCTGGCCACGGCCGAGGACAAGCCCTGGCTGTACAACATGACGGTTGCTGGCCATTTCGGTCCCAGGCTGGTGGCCTTCGGCAGCTTTACCCGTGGACTGGAAGAGAGCGGGGTAGCGCCCAGCAATGCGCTCAACCGCAACGAGCTGCTGCCGGCGATCCGCACCACCCAGGGCGACCTCGGCCTGCGCTATGCCCTGAGCCCGGAAATGAAGCTGGTCGCCACCGTGTTCGACCTGCGCAAGCCCTACTTCAACTTCGACGCCGGCAACCGCTACGCCCAGCTGGGCGACGTGCAGAACCGGGGACTGGAAGTGTCGCTGGCGGGCGCCCTGAGCCCACGCCTGAACGTCGTCGCCGGCGCGGTCCTGTCGCGTCCGCGCGCGACCGGCGAGGGTGTGCGCCTGGGGCGGGTCGGCGAGCGTCCGGTCGGCATGAGCCGCCGCAGCGCCGAATTCAACCTGGACTGGCGCACCCCGTGGCTGGACGGGCTGTCGCTGGACATGACGGCCTCGCACAGCGGCGCCATCACCGCCACCGTCGACAACCGGGTCGCCGTCCCCGAGCGCACCCTGGTGGCGCTGAGCGGCCGCTATCGCTTCAAGCTGGGCGAGCAGCCGGCTTCGCTGCGGGTGGCGGTGAACAATGTGTTCGATACCTACGGATGGGAACTGCGCGGCGCCGGCGCGTATGACGTCATCAACGGGCGCCTGGTGTCGGCCTATTTGTCAGTGGATCTGTAAACGTAGGGCGGACGGCTATGCCGTCCGCGCGTTCAAACTCGGCATGAGCAGACTGCGCGGCTGTTCTCGCCACAGTTGAACGCGCGGACGGCGAAGCCGTCCACCCTACGATTCTTACTCTGGCAAGTGGCTGATCAGGGAATCTTGATCCGGATCGGCATCGGCACCGGCGCGCGGCGGTCCGGCATCGGCGCGCGGTCCGGCGGCGTCAGGCCGGTGACCAGGTCGGCCACGCGCACCGTCTGTCCGGTCTCGAAGCACTTGTTGGCCGCGATGCCGACCAGGGCCGACCAGGCGCCGGCGCGCTCGTCCGAGGCGCGCTTGTACTTGTCCGGCGGTCCTTCGCCGAAGATCTCGGTGAGCATGACGTCGTCGCCGCCGCCATGGCTGCCCTTGCCGATGATCGGCTCGATGTCGCGCGGCTGGCCGCGCATCGGGATCACGCGGATCGACACGTTCTCGCTGCCGCTCTGCACCTTGGCCGCGCCGGCCGCGCCGCCCGATTCGACGATGCGGTGTTCGATGCGGCCCTTGGTGCCGTTGAAGGCAATGTGGTAGCCCTCCCAGGCGTCATAGGCCGACAGCGCGTAGTTCAGGTGCGCGCCGTTGTCGTAGCGGACCATCACATTCATGGTGTCTTCGATGTCGATGCTCGGGCGCCACACGCACTGGTCGCGGTAGTAGCCGTCGTAGCGCTCGTTGTCGAGGTAGAGGGCTTTCAGGCCCGGGTCCGAGGCCAGGTCGAAGTAGAAGTTGCACTTCTGCTTTTCCGGGCAGGTGAGGCAGCGCTCGTGCGGGCCGGACAGGCCCATGCGGCGCGCGGTTTCCGGGGTGTAGAACTGGCGCGAACCGAAGGCGTGCACGGTCTCCGGCTGGGCGCCCAGCCACCAGTTGACCAGGTCGAAGTGGTGGGTCGACTTGTGCACCATCAGGCCGCCCGAATTGGCCTTGTTGGCGTGCCAGCGGCGGAAGTAATCGGCGCCATGGACGGTGTTGAGCAGCCAGGTGAAGTCGACCGAGATGACGTCGCCGATCTCGCCCGACATCAAGAGCTCCTTGATCTGGGTGCGCGGCGGGGAATAGCGGTAGTTGAAGGTGACGCGGACCTGGCGGCCGGTCCGCTTGACGGCATCGATGATGCGCTGTGCCTTTGCGGCGGTGGTCGTCATCGGCTTCTCGGTGATGACGTCGCAGCCGGCTTCGAGGGCGCGCACGATGTAGTCGTCGTGGGTGGCGTCGGGCGTGGTGACGATCACATACTCCGGCCTGGTTTCGCGGATCATGCGGTCGAAGTCCGCCGCGCCGTAGCCGCGCGGCTGGCTGGCGCCGGTCTCGGTGACGAGCTTCACGGCGCGCGCCAGGCGGCCGGCATTCTTGTCGCAGATGGCCACGACTTCGCTGGTGTCGCGGAACTTGCCCGTCATCGCATTGGTGAACATGCGCGCACGCGAACCCACGCCCACCACCGCATAGCGCTTGCGCGCGGTCGCCGCGAAGGCGCCGCCGGTGGCCAGCGCCAGGCCAGCCGCCCCGGCGGTCTTCAGTACGGTGCGGCGATCGATTCCCCCGACATTCTTTTCATTCATGCTTTGTCTCCAGTCTTGTTGTAGCGCTACCGGCGTTCACAGCCGCAGGCTTGGTATATGGTGGCCTGAAGTATGAGAATTGGCAAGACCACTTTTATAGGTGGTTGGACTAAACCATGCATCTGGTCGAACACTTTGGAGACAAAAACCGAGGTTCCGACCGAATTTCGTTAGAAAATTGCAACAGTTTCTTGCTAATTCGACATGATTTCTGGGCCACGCGCTATGCCGCGTAAATATTTGTTGCAACAAAGTGGCCTGACCAATTTATAATCCGGTCATATCACTTCTTGTAAAACCTGCAAAGACAGGGCCAGGATTTGAGGGCAGGGCCGGCGAATTTCGCTCTAAGTGGCCTGGCCAATCAGTAGTGTGGTCATATCAATCTTAAGAAAAAGATAGGAGACGTGAATGAACCCGACCTTTGTTCCCACCCCACGCCGAGCCCAACTGGCAACCGCAGTGAGCCTGGCGCTGTTCCAGCTGGCGGCCCACGCGCAGGCTCAGAACACCGAGGCCCCGTCGTCAACGCCAGCCGTGCAGGCGGTGGTGGTGACTGGCTCGCTGATCCGCCGTGTCGACGACGAGGGCACGAATCCCGTCACCACCGTCAAGGCCCAGGAACTGGAAGCCCGCGGCCATACCGAACTCAAGGACTTCGTGCTGGAGCAGCCGCAATCGCTGTCGCTCGGCACCAACTCCGGCGCGGCCGGTCCGGTGACCAACCTGCGCGGCCTCGGCCCGATGCGTACCCTGACCCTGCTGAACGGCCGCCGCCTGGCGAACGAGCCGCTGCAGGACCAGTACGTCTCCGTCAACGTGATCCCGCGCATGGCGCTGGAGCGCGTCGAGACCCTGAACGGCGGCGGCGCCTCGATCTACGGCGCCGACGCCATCGGCGGCGTCCAGAACTACTGGACCAAGCGCGGCTACCAGGGCGGCGCGGTCAAGGCCGAATACGCCCGTCCGGAACTGAGCGGCGGCGGCCGCACCAAGAGCATCAGTGGCATCTTCGGCTGGGGCGACCTGAGGGAGGAAGGCTGGAACGCCTACATCGCCATCGACCACCAGAAGAAGGATGCGCTGTTCCAGGGCGACCGTCCGGAACAGCACGACCCGGCCGTGCTGCGCAGCCTGGGCCTGGGCATCACGCCGGACGCGCGCAACCCGAACCCGCTGGCCAACTTCGGCTTCGCCCGCAACGCCAACTCGAACTACAACCCGAACTTCGCCACCGGCTGCGACGCGCCATGGTCGCTGCAGACCCTCGGCAACAACAGCCTGGCGACCCCGCCGGTCTATGCGCCGGGCTGCATCCGCAATCCCTTGTTCTGGAACGCCATCACCGACGGCAGCGAGATCACCACCGTCGCCGGGCGCGCCAGCTGGAACCTGGCGGGCGGCCACAAGCTCGACCTCGACGTGCTGCATTCCGCGTTCACCGTGCAGAAGTTCCGCGGCATGCAGGTGCCGAACGCGACCCAGCCGTTCACCACCTACTCGATGCCGGCCACCAGCCGCTTCTACCCGGGCAAGGGCATCACGCCGCTGCCGCAGGTCGTCGGCAGCAACACGGGCGCCAACGCCCCGGCCATGTTCATCGACCCGGCCAAGACCCCGGGTACAGCGACGCCGCTGAACATGAACAACCGCGCCATCTACTTCCAGTGGGGCCCGGGCGAACTCGGACCGGCCTACCGCAACGACGAACAGGGCAACGACCGCGTCGTGCTGTCGCTCGAAGGCGACGTGATGGGCTGGGACTACCGTCTCGGCGCGAACTACGGCCGTTCCAAGCGCGACACCCGCGTGGGCGAAGGCTACATCCTGTACAGCAAGGCCCAGGCCGGCTTCGACCAGGGCATCCTGAATCCGTTCGGCCCGCAGGACGCCGCCGGACTCGCCTACCTGCGCAGCATCCAGGCCGAGGACTACACCTATCGCCTGAACAAGGCCTTCAACAAGAGCATCGACGCCACCGTCACCCGTCCGGTCTGGACGCTCGGCGGCGGCGACATGGTGCTGGCGGTGTCGGGCGAGCTGCGCGAAGACTCGGCGCGCACCCACAACGCGCCGCTCGACTTCGTGTACAAGCGCGCCGACGGCAGCTACAACATCGACGCTTCCGGCAACGTGGTGCAATCCGACCTGGTCGGCGAGACCCCGCAGGGCGTGGCCAAGAAGCTCAAGCGCAAGATCTCTTCGCTGATGTTCGAGGTCGATGCGCCGATCACCAAGACCTGGCTGGTCAACGGTTCGGTCCGCGCCGACCGCTACGACGACCTGGACCAGACCACGGTGAACCCGGCACTGGCGACCCGCTGGGCGCCGATGCAGGAAATGGTGCTGCGCGCCTCGGTCTCGAGCGGCTTCCGCGCCCCGTCGATCATGGACATCCAGAACCCGACCCCGGAAGTGCGCAGCCAGCTGATGGACGATCCGGTCCTGTGCCGCAGCACCCGTCCGCTGGAACCCGGCACCGGCACCCCGTCGGCAGGTTTCACCGCGGACCAGGTCTGCAACGTCTTGACCAATTACTGGACCAAGTCGCCCAACAACAGCCACCTGAAGCCGGAGAAGTCGCGTGGCTTCAACATCGGCATCGGCCTGGAGCCGATCAAGAACCTGTCGCTGACGGTCGACTACTGGGGCCTGAAGCTGCGTGACGTGCTGGGTGCGGTCTCGATCGCCGAGATCCAGCAGAACCCGGCCAAGTACGAGAGCGTGATCAACCGCCGCGCCGATGGCACCATCGACTACATCATCGCCAGCCAGGCCAACCGTGGCCAGACCCGCATCCGCGGCGCCGACATCTCGGGCAGCTATCGCTTCCCGAAGACCAGCTTCGGCACCTTCGATGCGAAACTCGATGCGACCTGGTACCACAAGTACGAGTTCCAGAGCGAGGCGGGCGGCGCATGGAACAGCAACGTCGGCATCATCACCAACGACGGCCGCTTCGGCAGCGCCGGTCCGAACTCGGGCCTGGCCGGCATGCCGCAGGTGAACCCGCGCTGGAAGTACACCGCGGCGGTGACCTACAGCACCGGTCCGTGGCGCGCCACCCTGTCGCAGCGCTTCAACACCGCGCTGACCGACCTGACCCCGCGTGCGGGATCGAACCTGACCGAAGTGGAATCCTACAGTCAGTTCAACGTCAATGTCCGTTATACGGGCATCAAGAACACCACCGTGTCGCTGGGCGTGAACAACATCACGGAAGAGTGGCCACCGCTGACCGCCAACACGATCTACAGCGGCGGTTACCTGACCAGCCTGGCGGACATGATGGGCCGTGTCTACCGCATGTCTGTCGAGTACAAGTTCTAAGCGGCAGGCATGAGAAGTCGATGACCGGCATGGGCGGCGCGCAAGCGCCGCCCATGCCGGTTTTTTTTTGGGAGCTGACCAGCACCATGCGAACAGCAGCACTTTACATCGGCGCCCTGTGCCTGGCGTCGATCGCCGCCACCCAGGCCGCCACTGTTTCCACCATGATCCCGGCGCAGCCACTGGCCGAGCTGCGGCTGGCGGCATTGCCAGCCATGGAGCGCGAGCAGTGGATGGCCTATCTGGCGCGCTCGCGCGCGCAGATGGCCGCGGACAAGGACGCCCTCGAGGCCGAGCAGCCCAAGCTCGCCGGCATGCCGGCGCGCCCGCATGGCGCACCCGATGGCGGAATGCCGCTGCGCCGGCCGGCCGCGTGGTATGGCACGCCGGAAGCACTGCGCGTGGTCGACACCATCCTCAGCTTCCAGACCCCGGCCGGCGGCTGGGGCAAGAATGCCGACCGATCAGGCCCGCCACGCGCCCCGGGCGAACACTGGGCGCCGCCTGAAGCCGGGCGCAAGCCTGCCTGGCACTACGTCGGCACCATCGACAACGGCGCCACGACCACCGAGATGCGCTTCCTGGCGCGGGTACAGGCGCAGTCGCCTGACAAGCGCGAAGCCTGCCGCGCCGCTTTCCTGAAGGGACTGCGCTACCTCCTGAGTGCGCAGTACCCGAACGGCGGCTTCCCCCAGGTCTATCCGCTGCAAGGCGGCTACCAGGACGCCATTACCCTGAACGACGACGCCATGCTCAAGGTCGTGGAACTGCTGCTGGAGGCAGGGAGCGCCCAGGGCGATTACGCCTTCGTGCCGGCTGCGCTCGCCGGGGAAGCCCTGGCCGCGGCGCAGCGCGGCGTCAAGCTGTTCGTCGCGGCACAGCAAAGCCTTGGCGGAAAGCGTACCGGCTGGGGGCAGCAACATGACGCCCCGAGCCTGGCCCTGGCGGGTGCGCGCAATTTCGAGCCGGCCGCGCTGGCCAGCGGCGAGAGCGCAGGCGTGCTCCTGCTCCTGATGCGCCTGCCCGAACCGTCGCGCGAAGTCCGGCAGGCGGTGCACGCCGGAGTGGCCTGGCTGCGCGCCTCCGCCCTGCGCGACCTGGCCTGGCAAGCGACCACGCCGGAGGCCGGGCGCCGCCTCGTGCCTGCGCCCGGAGCAGGAGAGATCTGGTCGCGCTACTACGATGCGCACAGCCTCAAGCCGGTGTTCGGGGACCGCGACCGCAGCGTCCACGACGACGTGAACGACCTGTCGATCGAACGCCGCAACGGCTACGCCTGGTTCGTGACCAGCCCGGCAAGGGCGATCGAGCGCTATGCCAGTTGGTCCCGGCGCTATCCGGTGGGGGCGCAATGACGATGGACCGCCGCCGCTACCTGCTTGCCTTGCTCGCCATGTCGCTGCCGCTGGGCGCGTGCGCGCCGCCGCGCAAGGCCGCTGCCGCCCCCAAGCCCCGGGTGATCGTCTCGACCGACATCGGCGGCACCGACTTCGACGACTTCCAGTCGCTGGTGCACCTGCTGCTGTACGCCGACCTGATCGAGCTCGAAGGCCTGCTGGCTTCGCCCTGGGGCGAGGGGCGCGACCGCAAGCGCCACCTGCTCGCCATCATCGACGCCTATGAAAAGGATTATCCGAACCTGGAGACCTGGTCGGCGGATTATCCGAGCCCGGCCACCCTGCGCGGCATCTCGAAGCAGGGCGGGCTGGACCTGGCGCCGCCGCCGGGCTGGACCCGGCCGACCGAGGGATCGAACTGGATCATCGAGCGTGCGCGCCACAAGGACCCGCGCCCGCTCTGGGTGCTGCTGTGGGGCGGCTTCGAAGACCTGGCCCAGGCATTGCACGATGCGCCGGACATCAAGCCCAAGTTGCGCGTCTACATGATCGGCGGTCCGAACAAGAAGTGGTCGAACGCGTCCTACGACTACCTGGCGCGCGAACACCCCGATCTCTGGATCATCGAGAACAACTCCACCTACCGCGGTTGGTTCACCGGCGGCGACCAGTCGGGCGACCTGGGCAACCAGGCCTTCGTGGAGCGCCACGTCAAGGGTGTCGGCACGCTGGGCGACTACTTCGCCGGCATCGCGCCGCTCGTCAAGATGGGCGACACGCCCTCGCTGGCCTACGTGCTGGGTGCAAGGCCCGAGGATCCGACCGCCGGGGGCTGGGGCGGCAGCTTCGTGCGCGCCTGGGAGCGCCCGCGCGTGGTCTTCGAGGCGCCGCCGACGACGCAGGACGTGGTCGAGACCTTCGCGATCATGGAGCTGGTCTACCGCCCCGCGGGCAAGACGCCGGGCGGGCCGCGGGCCAGCCTTCACATCGACAAGCAGGAATTCCCGGGCTTCGCGCAGCCGGACGGCTCCTGGCGTTTCCTGTTCTCGCCCAAGGAAGACAAGACCTGGTCCTACCGGATCGCCAGCAACCATCCGGGCCTGGATGGCCAGGCCGGCGCTTTTACTTCGCGCATGGCGGCGCCGGAGCTGGCGCGCCGGCCATCCGGCAGGTATCCGAACTGGTGGACCGACGATCCCGATCCACGACTGCGTGAAGGACTGCACCCGGGCGCGAAAACGATCAGCCGCTGGCGTGAAGCCTTCCTGCGTGATTTCGCCGCGCGCCTGCGCAGGACGCGGACCGCCGCGCCGCCGAGCGCCTGATCTACAGCGGCAGGGCGGTCTCGTACTTCACCTCGCGCAGCGCCACGCTGGTGTTCAGCTGCGACACGCCGGGCAGCTTGAGCAGCACGTTGTGCAGCAGGTCGTGGTAGGCATCCATGTTGGCGACCATGACCTTGACGATGTAGTCCGAGGTCCCGGTCATCTCGTAGCACTCCATCACTTCGCGGCAGGCCCGCATCTGCGCCTCGAAGGCTTCGACCACGCCGGCCTCGTGCCGCGTGAGGGACACGTGCAGCATGCACACCAGGCCGAGGTCGAGCTTGCGGCGATCGAGCAGGGCGGCGTAGCGGCGGATGTAGCCGTGCTCTTCGAGTTCCTTCTGGCGCCGCCAGCAGGGCGAGGCCGACATGCCGACCCGTTCAGCCAGTTCGTTGACGGACAGGCGGCCGTCCTGCTGCAGCTCGCGCAGGATGCGCATTGACGCTGCGTCAAGGTAAGATTTTTCCATCGGGGGCTTAATAGGGAAATATTTTGCCTATTCTGCACCAGAACCCGGTAAGTTAGAAAAGTTATTTCCCTGGCATTGACTATCATCTTTCACTATGAACAAGCCCCTGCAGGGCTGGCACAGTGGAGACAATAGATGGGATCGATGCACGAAGAAGTCGGCGGGGCGGCGCTGGCCGACCCTGCCTACCGGCTGGACGACAACCTGAAGCGCGAGCAGGGCCGCGTGTTCCTGACCGGCACCCAGGCCCTGATCCGGCTGCCGCTCATGCAGAAGACCCTCGACGAACGCGCCGGCCTGAACACCGGCGGCTTCATCTCGGGCTACCGCGGCTCGCCGCTGGGCGCGGTCGACCAGGAAGCATGGCGCGCATCGAACATCCTGCAGCAGAACGCCATCGAATTCCTCCCCGCCATCAACGAGGAACTCGGCGCTACTGCGGTGCTGGGCTCGCAGCAGGTCGGGGGCGACCCGCAGCGCACGGTCGACGGCGTGTTCGCCATGTGGTACGGCAAGGGCCCGGGCGTGGACCGCGCCGGCGACGCGCTCAAGCACGGTAATGCCTACGGCTCCTCGCCCCTGGGCGGCGTGCTGGTCATTGCCGGCGACGACCACGGCTGCGTGTCCTCGTCGATGCCGCACCAGAGCGACCACGCCTTCATGGCCTGGGGCATGCCGGTCCTGAATCCCGCGAATATCGAGGAATACCTGGAGTTCGGCCTGTACGGCTGGGCGCTGTCGCGCTTCTCAGGCGCCTGGGTCGGCTTCAAGGCGATCTCCGAAACCGTGGAAGGCGGTGCGGTCGTCGAACTGCCCGCGCCCCCTAGTTTCAAGACGCCGGAAAACTACGTGCCGCCGGCGGACGGCCTGCACTACCGCTGGCCCGACCTGCCCAGCCTGGCGATCGAACAGCGCGTCGCCGACAAGCTGCAGGCCGTGCACGCTTTCGCGGGCGTAAACTCGATCGACAAACTGGTGGTCGCCGGACCAAGCGCGAAGCTGGGCATCATCGCGTCCGGCAAGGCCTACCTCGACCTGCTCGAAGCCTTTGCCCGCCTGGGCCTTGGCCTGGACAAGCTCGAAGGGCTCGGCCTGCGCCTGTACAAGCCGGGCCTGACTTTCCCGCTGGAGCGCACCCGCCTGCATGCTTTTACCCACGGCCTGCAGGAAGTGCTGGTGGTGGAAGAGAAGGGCGACGTGATCGAAGGCCAGCTCAAGAGCCTCTTGTATAACCTGGCGCCGGAGCAGCGCCCGCAGGTGCTCGGCAAGACCGGCCTCGATGGCCAGCCGCTGCTCTCGCAGCTGGGCGAGCTGCGCCCCTCGCGCATCGCGCCGGTGCTGGTGCGCTGGCTGGGACCGAAGCTGCCCGCATTGCGCCTGGAATCATTCCTGCCGCAGTTCTGCCACGCCGAAGTGCTGTCCAACGGGGCCGACGCGATCAAGCGCACCCCTTACTTCTGCTCGGGCTGCCCGCACAATACCTCGACCCGGGTGCCGGAAGGCAGCCGCGCGCTGGCCGGCATCGGCTGCCACTTCATGGCCAGCTGGATGAAGCGCGATACCTTCACGCTGACCCAGATGGGCGGCGAGGGCGTGCCCTGGGTCGCGGCCTCGCGCTTCTCGCGCGAGAAGCACGTGTTCCAGAACCTGGGCGACGGCACCTATTACCATTCCGGCTCGCTGGCGATCCGCCAGGCGGTGGCGGCGCGCGCCAACATCACCTACAAGATCCTGTACAACGACGCGGTCGCCATGACCGGCGCCAGCCGGTGGACGGCAGGCTGAGCGTCCCGCAGATCCTGCAGCAGGTGCTCAGCGAAGGCGCGGTGGAGGCGGTGGTCGTCACCGACCAGCCGGAGAACTACGGGGGCGTGACGCTGCCGTCAGGCGTGGCGGTGCATCACCGGAGCGAACTCGACGCCATCCAGCGCCGCCTGCGCGACACGCCCGGGGTCACGGTGCTGGTCTACGACCAGACCTGCGCCGCAGAGAAGCGCCGCCGCCGCAAGAAGAACAAGCCGGACAATATCGTCTTCCCCGATCCGCCGCGCCGCATGGTGATCAACCCGGCGGTGTGCGAAGGCTGCGGCGACTGCGGCGTGCAGTCGAACTGCCTGTCGATCCTGCCGCTCGAGACCCCGCTGGGCCGCAAGCGCCAGATCGACCAGGCTTCCTGCAACAAGGATTACTCCTGCGCGGAAGGTTTCTGCCCGAGCTTCGTGTCCGTCATCGGCGGCCAGCTCAAGAAGCCGGCCGCCGCCGCGCTCGAACTGCGCCAGCTGGAAAGCATGCTGGCCGCCTATCCGCTGCCTCCAAGCTACGCCTTCGACAAGCCCTTCGAGATGCTGGTGGCGGGCGTCGGCGGCACCGGCGTGGTCACGGTCGGCGCCCTGATCACGATGGCCGCCCACCTGGAAGGCAAGGGCGCCTCGACCCTGGACTTCATGGGCTTCGCGCAGAAGGGCGGGGCGGTGATGTCGCACGTGCGGGTGGCGCCTTCACCCAGGCTGCTGCACCAGGTGCGTATCGACCTGCAGCAGGCCGATGCGCTGCTGGCCTGCGACCTGGTGGTGGCGGCGATGCCGGACGCACTGGCCGTGATGCGGCGCGGGCATACCCGCGTGGTCGCCAACGAAAACGAGACCCCGACCGCCGAATTCACGCGCGATCCGGACGCCGACATCCGCAAGGACGATCTGCTGGCCAAGATCCAGGATGCCGGCGGCCCGACGCTACGCCTGAACGCCCAGCAGGTCGCCAGCAGTGTGCTGGGCGACCCGATCGGCGCCAATATCCTGATGATGGGCGCGGCCTGGCAGCTGGGGCTGGTGCCGGTCGGCCTGGCGGCATTGAACCGCGCGATCGAACTGAATGGCGTGGCCGTCGAGATGAACAAGAAGGCCTTCATGCTGGGCCGCCTGGTGGCCGCCGACGAGAAGGCAGCAGCGCGCCTGGCCCAGCCGGCCAGGGTGGTGCAGTTCACGCCCCCAAGCTCGCTCGAGGAACTGGTGGCGTTCCGCGCCGACTGGCTGATGCAATATCAGGACGCCGCCTACGCCCGGCAGTACCGCGCCGCCGTGGCCAGGGACGAAGCGCGCGAAGTGGAGATCGAGGGCCCGGCGTCGAAGCGCGCAGTCGCCAAGGCGGTCGCCCGTTCGCTGTTCAAGGTGATGGCCTACAAGGACGAGTACGAAGTGGCGCGCCTGCACACGCAGACCGGCTTCCTGGAAGGCTTGAAGGAGCAGTTCGAGGGCGACTTCCGGGTCGAGTACCACCTGGCGCCGCCGCTGCTGGCGAGGAAGAAGCCCGGCACGGACGTCCCTGCCAAGATGCGCTTAGGCCCTTGGATGCGCTCGGCTTTCCGCATGCTGGCGCCGCTGAAGGTCTTGCGCGGCACCGCCTTCGACGTATTCGGTTATACCCACGAGCGCCGCGCCGAGCGCCGGCTGCGCAGCGACTATCTTGCGCTGTTCGACATGCTGGCCACGGAGCTGACGCTGGAAAACCGCGCGGCGGCGCTCAAGCTGGCCCAGGTGGCGGAATCGATCCGCGGCTACGGGCACGTGAAGGCGGCCAACCTGGAGCGCGCCAGGGCGGAGACGGCGCGCCTGCTGCAGGCCTTCAAGGAGCCGATGAGGGAGCAGATGAAGGAAGTTGCGCTGGTGCGCATGGATCGTTGAAATCGCGCAAGCATACGCGAGCCTGCCAGGTGGAGGATGCTGCTGTCAGGCAAAACTCGCGGTCTCGGTTATAATGCACTGCAACATAACCCAAATCGCCGGCCCCTGCCGGCGATTTGCATTTCCGGCAGCGTTTTTTCATTTTTATCATTGCCATCTTGCGAATACGATCATGGGCCACGACATCAAGACCTTCAAGGAAGCCATCGCGCTGATGCAGCGCGTTTGGCGCGAAGCATTCGTTTTTTTCCTCAGCATCGAGCTATGGCTCATGGTACTGGCGGCAGCAGGCACGGTCGGCGGAGCCTGGCTGGTAGTGCTGGGCGATGCATGGAGCCTGCCCATCCTGGTATTCGGGTTTGGTTACATCCCGGCGCGTATGGTCCTGCACCTGAAGGGCATCCTCGCCTGGCCCTTTATCTGAAGCCTGGCCCCTGCTAGGACGGCACGACCAGCGTCTGCGGCGCCGCCTGCCGGATTCGGCCATGCAGCCAGGCGAGCTGGCGGCCCTTCCGGCGCCGTATCCGAAGAGAGCGCGGATGCCCAGGCCGCGCAGGGCCGCTGAAGCGCTTCAGCCGGTATCGCCCAGCACCAGGATGGCGCGGAAGTCGTTGACGTTGGTGAGCGTCGGCCCGGTGACGACCGAATCGCCCAGCGCTTCGAAGAAGCCGTGGCCGTCGTTGTCCTGCAGGGCGTCGGCCGGGTTGATGCCGCGCTCCCAGGCGCGCGCCAGGGTATCCGGCGCCAGCAGCGCGCCCGCGATCTCTTCCTGGCCGTCGACGCCGTCGGTATCGCCGGCGATGGCAAATACCCCGGCGCGGGCATCTAACCCCAGGGCGAGCGACAGCAGGAATTCGACGTTGCGTCCGCCACGCCCGCCGCCGCGCACCGTGACCGTCGTTTCGCCGCCGGACAGCAGCACGCATGGCGGCTGGAACGGCTGGCCGTAGTCCGCCACCTGTCGCGCGATGCCGGCCATGGCTTTGCCCAGGTCGCGCGCTTCGCCTTCGATGGCATTGCCCAGGATGTGCGGCGCGATGCCGGCCTCCCTGGCCACCGCGGCCGCGGCTTCGAGCGCCATCTGCGGGGTCGCCACCATGCGCGTCTCGGCCCTGGCCAGGCGCGGGTCGTCCGGCTTGACCGATTCACCGCGGCCGCTTTCCAGCACCGCGCGCACCGCATCCGGCAGGTCGATAGCGTAGCGCCGCACGATGGCGAGCGCGTCCTGGCAGGTGCTCGGGTCGCCGACCGTGGGCCCGGAAGCGATGTTGCAAGGCTGGTCGCCGGGCACGTCCGAGATCAGGAGCGTGAGCACGCGGGCAGGATGGCAGGCCGCGGCCAATCGTCCGCCCTTGATCGCCGACAGGTGCCGGCGCACGCAGTTCATCTCGCCGATGGTGGCGCCGGAACGCAGCAGGGCGCGGTTGACGGCCTGCTTGTCCTCCAGGCTGATGCCCTCGAGCGGCAGGGGCAGCAGGGCGGAGCCGCCGCCCGAGATCAGGCACAGCACCGTGTCCTCGGGGCAGAGCCCGCGCACCAGCGCCATCATCCGCTGCGCCGCGCGCAGCCCGGCCTCGTCCGGCACCGGATGCGCGGCCTCGACGATCTCGATCCGTTCACAGGGAACCGCATAGCCGTAGCGGGTCACCACCAGGCCGGTCAAGGCGCCGTCCCAGTGCTGCTCGACTGCCCTGGCCATCGCGGCCGAGGCCTTGCCGGCGCCGATCACGATCATCCTTCCCTTGCCGGCGGCAGGCAGGTGCGGCGGGACGCAATGGCCGGGCTGCGCCGCCCCGATGGCGGCGTCGAACATCTTCTTCAACAAGTCGCGCTGACTGGCTTGCATGAGACGGCCCTCCGGTTCAGGATGCTTGCTGCCCGATTTCGAAATTCGCCATCTTTTCCAGGGCGCGCACCATGGCCGAATGGTCCCAGTTCGCACCGCCGTGCGCCGCGCAGGCATTGAACAGCTCCTGGGCGTTGGCGGTGTTCGGCAGCGACACGCCGATCGCGCGGGCGCTCGACAAGGCCAGGTTCAGGTCCTTCTGGTGCAGCGCGATGCGGAAACCCGGATCGAAGGTACGCTTGACCATGCGCTCGCCGTGCACCTCGAGGATGCGCGAGGCCGCGAAGCCGCCCATCAGGGCCTGGCGCACCCGGGCAGGATCGGCCCCCATCTTGGCCGCGAACAGCAGGGCCTCGCCGACCGCCTCGATGTTCAGGGCGACGATGATCTGGTTGGCCACCTTGGCGGTCTGGCCGGCGCCATTCTCGCCCACCAGGGTGATGTTCTTGCCCATCAGCTCGAACAGCGGCCGGGCGCGGTCGAAGGCGGCATCACTGCCGCCCACCATGATGGTCAGGCTGGCCGCTTTCGCGCCCACTTCGCCGCCCGAGACCGGGGCGTCGACGTAGTCGCAGCCCAAGGCACGGATACGCTCGGCGAATTCCTTGGTCTCGACCGGCGAGATCGAACTCATGTCGATCACCAGCTTGCCGGGCGCCAGCCCTTCGGCAACGCCTCCCGGCCCGAACAGCGCGGCCGCCACGTGGGGCGTGTCGGGCACCATGGTGATGATGATGTCGGCCCGTTCGGCGACCTCCTTGCTCGATGCGCAAGCCTGGCCGCCGGCTTCCACCAACGCGTCCGGCACGCCGCCGGTGCTGTACAGCCAGACCTGATGGCCGCCCTTGATCAGGTGTCCTGCCATGGGGGTGCCCATGATGCCGAGGCCGATGAATCCCACTTTGCTCATTGCTTGCTCCCTTGTGCTTGTGTGCTTATGTGCTTATGTGCTTGTGATTTACTGTGCGTACTTGTCGCGCAGGGCCTGGGTGGCGCTGCGCAGCAGGCCGCCGTCGTTGCCGACCGCGACCAGGGTGGCGCCCATCTCCAGGTAGCGCCGCGCCTCCTGTTCGACCGGCGCCAGGATCCCGACCGCCAGCCCGGCCGCCCTGGCGCAGGCGAATACGTGGCGCATGGCTTCCTGCACCTCCGGATGGTTCGGGTTCCCGAGCTGGCCGTAGCCGGCGGCCAGGTCGGACGGGCCGATGAAGACCGCATCCACGCCGGGCACCGCGCAGATCGCCTCGATGTTGCCGACACCGACCGGGCTCTCGATCTGGATCGAGACCGAGATGTGCTGGTTGCTGAGTCGCAGATAGTCGGAGATGGTGCCGAAGCGGTTGCCGCGCATGGCGAGGGACACGCCGCGTACGCCTTCCGGCGGATAGCGGGTGGCGGCGACCGCGCGTGCGGCCTCCTCGGCGGTCTCGACGAAAGGAATCAGGAAGTTGTAGAAGCCGGCGTCGAGCAGGCGCTTGATCTGCACCGTGTCGTTCCAGGGCGGGCGCACCACCGGCGCGCTGGGGCTGTCCTTGAGCGCCATCAGCTGCAGGATGAAGCTGTTCAGGTCGTTCGGCGAATGCTCGCCGTCGAGCAGCAGCCAGTCGAAGCCGGCCAGGCCCAGGATCTCGGTGCTCAGGGGGCTGGCCAGCGAGGACCAGCAGCCGATCAGGCGCTTGCCTTCGCTCAGGTCGCGCTTGAACTGGTTCGGGATGCCGCAGTAGGGGGTGGTGGTCACGTTCGCCTCTCTTGTCCGTTCTTGAAGCCATCTTAGAACGGTCGGCGCGTCGGACCAAACCAATCACTGTCTCGATCGATGCAAGAATTGGATCAGGCTTCGCCCGGACGCAGGAAGGCGGGCAGGATGTCGCGTATGAACGTGGCGAGGAGGGGATTGCCGTTGTCGCGGCGGTAGGCGCAGACGGTCTGCACCGGTTCGGGCGGGTCGGTGTCCATGGCGCGCAGGACCACGTCGCTGAACTGCAGCCGGGAGGCCGCGGCCGGGATCACGGCCACGCCGACACCGGCGCTGACCAGGGCCATCATGGTATGGATCTGCCCGACGTGTTCGACGATGTCGGGCACCACGCCGGCCGCATCAAAACAGTTGTTCAGGAGCCGGTAGAAATAGCTTGCCTCGTAGGGCGCATACATCATGAAACGCTTGCCGTGCAGGCAGGCCAGCGTGGGACGCTCGGGCCAGTGGGGCGCGTCGCGTACCGGGATGGCCAGCATCAGCGGCTCGGGCGCCAGCCGGACGGCCTCGAGTTCGCCATGCCGGATATGCGGCCGCATCAGCCCGATGTCGATCTGCCCGCTGTCGAGCCCTTCGAGCTGCGCGGTCGTGACCAGCTCCTTGAGCGTGAGCGAAATGCCGGGGACGCGCTCGTGCAGGCGCCTGACCAGGTCGGGCAGGCGCCCGTAGCCGAAAGCGGCGGTGAAGCCGATCGCCAGCGCGCCGCGCTCGCCCTTGGCGACGCGCTGCGCCGTCACCGCCGCCTCGTTGGCCAGCCGCAGGATGCGCGCGGCATCGGGAAAGAAGGCCTTGCCGGCCGCCGTCAGCCGCACGCCGCGGCTGCCGCGGTCCACCAGCTGGGTGCCAACATGGTGCTCGAGCAGCTGGATCTGGCGGCTCAGCGGCGACTGGGTCATGTTCAGGCGCTCGGCTGCGTGGCCGAAGTGCAGCTCCTCGGCCAAGGCGACGAAGCAGCGTATCTGGCTGATCTCAAACATCGGACTTTCTCTCCCGGGATGGGGGCAGTAGCGGTACGGTGGCTACTCTACTGGAAAATCCCGGTCCGTCATAGCCGCGCCTGGCGCCGGTGCCTGCCGAAGAACTCGAGCATCATGCGGCTTGCATCCGGTCCCGCCTCCGCATTGAACTTCAGGGCCGGATCGCCGCCGCTCCAGGCATGACCCAGGCCGGCAATGCGGACCACGCGCAGCACTAGCCTGGAGCCGGCCAGGTGGTCCTGGATTTCATGGGCATTGCGGCGGCCGCCCCGTCCCGCAGGTTTTTGCGCGATCCGTGTCGCCGGACCCGCCGGCAAACCGTTCAACTGGAGCCACTGGCGCGCCAGCTCGAACTGGTTGATCGGGCGCACCACCCGGTCGTCCTCGCCCTGGATCATCAACGCCGGCATCGGCGGCATCGGCGCGTCCACGCCATCTGCGATACGGCGTTCCAGTACGGCGCGGATGGCCGCATCGGCCTGCAGGGGAGCGCCGTGGCGCATGACGTGCATGGCGCCGATCGGGCTGTGACCGGCGCCGAAGACGGGCCCGGAATGCAGGCCGACGGCGGCGAACAGCTCGGGATGGTTCAGGGCCAGCACGGCTGCCATGCCGGCGCCGGCGGACAGGCCGCAGGCATAGATGCGGCGGCGGTCGACCGGGTGCCGCGTGCACACCGCGTCGACCAGCGCGGCCAGCGCCATGGTGTCGCCGCCGCCCTGCTGGGTGTCGCGGTCGTACCAGCGCCAGCAGCGCTGCCGCTGCGCCTGCCGATCTTGTTGCGGGTAGAGCACGGCGAAGCCTTTTTCTTCCGCCAGGCGGTTCATGCGCGTGCCTTCGGCGAACTGGGTGGCGCTCTGGTGGCAGCCGTGCAGCATCACCACCAGCGGCCAGCCGCGCCGCGTCACGGTCTCGGGTAAGTGGCGCGGCAGGTACAGCCAGTAAGACATGGTTTGTGCGGGCCCCTGTCCCGGCTGCGGCGGCAGGGAGAACTGCGCCTCCAGCCATCGGCCGGGCGCGCCGGGTTCAAGGGCACGGTTCTCCCGCGGCGCGGGTCGGGAAGTGCTGGGTCCGGGAGCCGGCTTCTGCGGCGCCGGCGCGAACGCGCCCAGCAGTGTCGCCGCAAGCGATTGTTGCGCCTTGGCGGCGCGGCTCAGGCTGCGCAGCAGGCGCACCCCGGGGGCAAGTTTGACCATATTGCATCTGTAAGCTATGTTGCAGTGCAATATAACCGTCTCGGGAGGTGTGCTCCGTGCGCTGGCGTACGTGCAGGCTGGATCAGGGCGCGGCCAGGAAAGCCTTTACCTCGCCCTGGAAGCGCTGCGGCTGGTCCCACATGATAAAGTGGGCGCTGTCCGGAATACGCTTCAGGGTCAGGTTCTTCACCGGCGCATAGGCGCTCTTGTAGGCGAAGTCGAACTGCTCGGCCGGGATCAGCACGGTCTTCGGCTGCACGTAGAGCACGGTGACCGGCTTGGTAATCTTGTCCAGCTCCGGGATCAGGTTGGTCACGATCAGCTCGCGGTAGGCGCGGCTGCTGACGTCCAGGTCGCTGGCGGCGGAATCGGAGATGGCGCCGGCGCGCATCGACTCGGTGTTGACCATGCCGACGATGGTGTCGCTGGTGTTCCTGGCGCGCTGCTCGGGGCTGGCGTTGCGGATGCTCGCCATTACCGCGTTCGCGACCGCCTCGACCTGCTCGGGCGGCGCGCCCGGACCGGCGAAGAAGTTGCCCAGGTAGGGATACATGTCCACCACCATCAGGCGCGACAGCGCTTCCGGATGGCGCGCCGCCAGCATCATGCCCATGGTGCCTCCCATCGAATGCCCGATCACGGCCGGCTGCTTCAGGCCGGCCTCCTTGATGTAGCGCGCGATCTCGTCGGCCACCGGCGCCGCCACCTTGCCTTCGCTGTTGCCGCCCGCCGGCTGGCCGGCGAAGCCCGACACCTGCACCAGGTGGTAGCGGTAGCCCGGCAGGGCGGCCACGGTCGAGGCCCAGGCGCGCGGCGAGGAGTTCAGACCGGGGATCAGGACCACGTCGGGGCCGGAACCTTCGGTGCGCACCGTGATGCGCGTCGATTCGAAGGGCGCGGCCAGGACGCTGGAGAATGGCAGGAAGGCGGCCAAGCTTGCTGCGGCCAGCAGGCTGCGGCGTGAAAGCGAGGTACGGCGCATGAGGATCCCCTTGTTGATGTGATTATGGGGAGTCATCATAGCAGCGCCCGCCATGCATGGCGGGCTGCCGCGACACATTATCTGAAGCGCATGAATCAGCCGTACTTCACCGAGCAGCCGTAGGGCTTGGTGACGGCCTGGCTCAGGGGCTTGCCGGCCAGGGATTCGTCGATCGCCTGCACCAGGTAGTTGGTGGAGCTCTTGATATCGGCCGGATTGGCGCTCGGCTTGCTGTCGATCGCGCCGGCGTACACCAGCTTGCCGCTCGGGTCGATCAGGTACATGTGCGGGGTGGTGCGCGCGCCGTAGGCCTTGCCGATGGCGCCGCCGGTGTCCATGATGGTGGCCGCGGGCATGGCCTTCTTCGCCTTGACCCAGTCGTTGATGGCGGCCGATTTGCCCGCGCGGTCGCCGTCGGCGCTGGTGCTGACCGACAGCCAGACCACGCCCTTGTCGGCGGCGTACTTCTGCACGGTGGGCATGTTGCCGCTGTCGTAGTGCTTCTTGACGAAGGGGCACTCCGGGTTGACCCATTCGAGCACCACGTACTTGCCCTTGTACTGGTCGAGCGAGACCGGCTTGCCGGCGGCGTCGACGCCCTTGAAGGCGGGCGCGGGCTGGCCGACCACGGCTTCGGCGAGGGCGCTGCCATTGAGAAGCAGGCCGGCGGCGAACAGCGAGAATGCGATGGTGCGCTTCATGAAATCCTCCTGGTGGTTGGTCTGGTTGGACTGCTTGAACTTCTGATTACGGCGCGGCCAGGGCCTGCCTGACTTCCTCCACGCTCGGCAGTTCCGACAACAGCGTCGGCTGCGGCGCGCCCTTGCGGTAGAGCGCGTACACCGGCACGCCGCTGCGTCCGAGTTCCTTCAGTGCCTGCGTGATCGTTTCGTCGCGCCGGGTCCAGTCGGCGCGCAGCAGCAGCACCTCCCTGGCCTGGAAGTCCCGCATCAGTCCCGGGTCGGCGAGGGTGGTGCGCTTGTTGTACTGGCAGGTCACGCACCATGCCGCGGTGAAGTCGACGAACACCGGCCGGCCCTGCTCGCGCGCCTGGGCCACCGCCTGCGGCGACCAGGCCTGCCAGCCGGCGGAGGCTTCGGCCGTGGCCGCATTCGCCTGGCCATGCTGGAACGCCGGCCAGGCCCAGGCAGCCGCTCCCAGGAAAGCCAGGGCGGCGGCGCCGATGCCGGCCAAGCGCCCGGCATGGCTGCGCGCCGGGATGCCCAGCACCCACACGCCAAAGGCGGCGGCCACGATCAGGCCGAGGATGGCCGCGACCGCGTCGACGCCGGCCTGCTGCCCGAGCACCCACAGCAGCCACACCACGGTGGCGAACATCGGGAAGGCCATGAAGGTCTTGAAGCGCAGCATCCACGGACCCGGACGCGGCAGCATGCGGGCCAGGCCGGGGAACAGGCTGGCGGCGAGATAGGGCGCTGCCATGCCGGCGCCCAGCGCGGCGAACACCGACAGGGCCTGCGGCGCGGGCTGGGACAGGGCGGCGCCCAGGGCAGCCCCCATGAAGGGCGCGGTGCAGGGCGAAGCCACGGCCACCGCCAGCACGCCGGTGAGGAAGTCGTCCAGCACCGGGTTGCGCGCGCGCGCATTCAGGATGCGGCCGGGGAGCATGCGGCTGAACTCGAACAGGCCGGCCAGGTTGAAGCCGATCAGCGTGAACAGGATGGCCAGCGCCGCCACGAAGGGCGGCGACTGCAGCTGGAAGCCCCAGCCCAGGCCCTCGCCGCTGGCGCGCAAGACCAGCAGCAGCGCAGCCAGCAGCAGGAAGGAAGCGACGACACCCAGGGTATAGGCGAAGCCGCCCGCCACGATGCGCTTGCGCTCGCCGCCATGCTGGGCGAAACCGAGCACCTTCAGCGACAGCACCGGGAACACGCAGGGCATCAGGTTCAGGAGGGCGCCCCCAAGGAAGGCGAATGCCAGCACCACCAGCCAGGGACGCTCGGCGCCGCTGTCGACCGGCACGGATGCCGGTGGAGCCGCCGGCGCCGGGGCCGCCGCAGCCCCACCCGGTGTCGGCCAGAGTCCCGCGATCGCGAAGCTGATGGGGATGCCGGGCGCCTGGTGGCCCGCGGTGATCACGGCGTCCATGGATGCCGGGCTGTCGCTGCGCTGGTTTGACAATGGCGCGCGCAGCACCAGCTGCCCGTCCTTCCACTCCTGCGCCAGCGGCGCCGGGTGGTCGATCACGCCGCCGTTGGCGGGGAACAGCTGCAAGGACTGGCCACGGTAGGCGGGCGGCAGGCCCTGGGTCTCGATCACCAGCGCATTGTTTTCAATCCTGGCGGTGGTTTTCAAGCCGGGTAGCTCGCGCGGCGCGCTGTCGAAGGCGCGCTGGAACAGCGCGGCATGGGTGGACACGGGGCCGGGCGCGAGTACGGTGTCCAGTTCCGCGAATTCGGGGATGCATACCTCTTCGCAGATGAGGAAGTCGGCGCGCAGCTTCACCGGAACCGGGCCGCCCGCGTAGCCGGGCGGCACCGTCAGACGCACCGGCAGCAGCAGGTCGCCGTCGTAGCCGTAGTTCATCAGGGGACCGAGCGGCAGCTGCTTCGGTGTCGGCCAGGCGATGTCGCCGGCCGCGAATCCGGGCGGCAGGGTCCAGGCCGTGGTCGTGGGCAGGCCCGAGTCGCCCGGGTTGAGCCAGTAGGTATGCCAGCGCGGCTGGTGCTCGATGCGCAGGCCCAGCCAGACCTCAAGCCCCGGCGCGATGCCGCCTGGTGCGTGCACCAGCAGGCTGACGCGCGCATGGCCGGTCTCGCTTGATGCGGCGGCTTGTCCCCAGCCCGCATGGAAGGCGAGCACCAGGGCCAGCAGGAAGGCCGGGAACGAGCGCAGGAAGCCTGGACGCCGCATCTCAGCGTCCACGGGCGCTGGCGGGCAAGGCTGTGCAGGCAATCACGGCTGGCGTTCTGGCATCCATCTTCTTATCCCCGGTTGGAAGAGCGCTGCATGGTGCGCCCGCGGCCGGACAGCAAGGCCAGCGGGACGACCAATATTAGCAGGAACCCAAGCCGAAGAATCAGCCGCAGGATGGCGACTTTGTTGCGGTTTTGTTTCCGGATATGTATGGCTAAGGAGCAGGCCGGTAGCGCTGCTCGCGGTAGAGGAGGGACGGCAGCATCACGTGCGCCATCGCCTGGTCGACCTGGGCCTGGGTCGGCTTGCCCGCGTAGGGATCGAGCACGCCGGTGGCGGCATCGTAGCGGCCCAGCAGGGGCGTGTTGCCGGGGCGTAGGATGGTGGCCGAGGAGCCTTCCAGCCAGGTGAACAGGTTGTTGAACTGGATCAGGGCGCGTCCCGGCGAGCTGCTGTCGCGTACGAAGTCGCGGCCGATCATCGGGTGGGTGCTCGACACGCCCAGCAGCGACAGCAGGGTCGGTGCCAGGTCGACCTGGCTGGCGATGGTGGCGATCCGCTTCGGCTGGATGTCGGCGCCGAGGATCAGTCCCGGGATGTGGAACTTCTTGATCGGCACCAGGGCATTGCCGTAGACCCGGTTGTCGTGGTCGGCCACGATCAGGAATACGGTGTCCTTCCAGTAGTCCTGCTTCTTCGCTTCGCGGATGAACTTGCCGAGGGCGTGGTCGGCGTATTTCACCGCATTGTTGACCGTCTGCCTGGTAGGTTCGTGCAGCGCGATCTTCCCGTCCGGGAATTCGAAGGGCTCGTGGTTGGACGAGGTGAAGATCAGGCTGAAGAAGGGTTTTTTCGCGGCATGCAGGCTTTTCAAGCGCTCCAGCGACTTGTCGAACAGGTCTTCGTCGGAGGCGCCCCAGCTGCCTACGAAGGACGGGCGCATCTGGCTGATGTCGACGATCTTCTGGAAGCCGTTGCCGGTGAAGAAGCTGCGCATATTGTCGAAGTGCGCTTCGCCGCCGTAGACGAATTCGGTGTGGTAGCCCTGCTGGCCGAGGCCCGCTGCCAGCGTGTAGAAGTTCTGCTGGGCCAGCGAGAGCTTGACCACGCTGCGCGCCGGCGTCGGCGCGTAGCCGGCCACCACCGCTTCGATGCCGCGCACCGAGCGGGTGCCGGTGGCGTACAACTGCTCGAACCACCAGCCTTCGTGCTTGAGCTTTTCCAGCTCCGGCGTCACCGGCAGGCCGCCGAGCGACTGCACGAAGGTGGCGCCCAGGCTTTCTTCCAGCACGATGACCAGGTTCAGCGGGCGCTCGCGCTGGACGGCGGCCGGCTGGTGGTGCAGGGTGGGCAGCTGCGGGTTGTCGAAACGCGCCCCCGCCAGCCAGGGCGCCGCGCGCACCTGCTCGAGCACCCTGGCGCGCGGCATGTCGCCGTAGATTTCCGAGGATACCGACTCCTTGCGCATCGAGCCGATGGCGTCGAACACCGACCAGGCCGAGTTGATGATCAGGGAATTGACCATCGAGTCGCCGGTAAGGGCGAACAGGGCGGGATTGGCCGGGCGGTGCCCGGTGGTCGAGCGCACCTGCATGAAGACCGCAATGCACAGCACGGGCCAGAGCAGCAGCAGCTTGCGCGAGGGCCACATGTTCATGCCCTTCGACGCGCGCTGCAGCAGCCGGTACAGGAGCACGGCCAGCACCACGGTCAGTCCTGCGCCCAGCAGCAGGGCGGTGCGAAAGCCGTTCCACAAGGTAGCGAACACTTCGTGCGGATAGGCCAGGTATTCGATGAACAGGCGGTTCGGGCGGACGTCGTACTGCATGATGAACTGCGGCGAGGACAGTTCCATGAAGACGATGAAGACCAGGGCGTAGGTGGCCCAGGCTACCGTGGCCGTGCGCCACAGGCGGGCCGAGAAGCGGTGCGCGAACAGGGGCGCCAGCAGCAAGGGGATCGCCAGGAAATAGCCGAGCAGGATAAGGTCGGCGCGGACACCCTGCAGGAACAGCACGGCCGAGATGCCGGTCGCCTCCACCCGTTCCCACTGCCAGGCGGCCAGGGCGACGCGCGACAGGGTCAGGATGAGCAGTCCCAGCAGCAGCATCTGCAGCAGGCTGGCATAGGGACCGGCCCAGCGAGTGATTCGGGCCAGGCGCGCCGAGGGGGTCTTGTCCTGGGAGGTACTGCTGGATGCTTTTGGAAACATGAAAACGCGTTACGACGCCTGGTTGACGTGGAACACACATCGCCAGGCGATGCCCCCGTGGTGCGCCGCCTGGTGGGCAGCGCGACCTTGTATGTATATGTATGCTCAGATCATAGTCGATGCTACGTGGCAACGGCTCAGTCCGGCGTTACTGGGGCGTTAAGAATGCGTTAAATGACGCGTACATACGACACTGGGGGATGCCCGCCCGCGGGAGGGCGGGCAGGGGATGGCAGCGGGGGAACTGCCGAAGCTCAGATGTGGCGTTCGCGCGCGTGCTTGTCGCACTCGGCGGCGCAGCGCTCGCATGCGGCCTGGCAGTCGGCGCAGTGCTGGTGCATGGATGCGTGCTTGGCGCACTCCGCCGCGCAGGCACGGCAGATGTGGGCGCACAGCGCGCAGAAGTCGCCATGATGGGGCGAGCCGCGCGACAGCACGTTCAGGGTGGCTGCGCAGATGTCGGCGCAGTCGAGGTTGATCAGCGCACAATTGTTCTCGCCTTCGCGGATGTCGGCCGCGGCGCATACCTGGCAGGCCCGCATCGCTTCCTCGCAGGCCTGGATGCACGACTGTACGTTAGCCATTTCGCCCATGTTCGTCTCCTTTGCTGTGGTGGCTGGCCATCCTAGCGCAATGTGGTGCCGGCAAGCGCTTGATTCCGCTCGGAACTGTCTAGGCTGATACCGGCGGCCTGCGTTGCGCCAGCGCCGGCAGGATGTCGTAGCAGGCGCCCATGGTGTGGTAGTCGACCTTGCCGGCCGGGCTTTTTTCGTCGGAGTATCTGCGGTTGTCGGCCGTGAGGATGCGGTACCAGGCGCCGTGCTCGTGGTCGACGAAGTGCGCCCAGCAGTAGCGCCACAGGCGCTCGTAATCCACCCAGTAGCGTTCCGCGCCGGTGCGCGCGCCCAGCAGCGCCGCCGCGGCCAGGGTTTCGGCCTGCACCCAGAAATACTTGTCGGCGTCGCAGACGCTGCCATCCGGTGCGAAACCGTAGTGCAGGCCGCCGTGCCTGTTGTCCCAGGCATAGTGAAGCGCCTTGGCGTACAGATCCTGGGCGGCGGGCAGCAGCCAGTCGCGCCCGCCCGCCAGCCGGGCGCCATGGGCCTCGAGCTGCAGCAGCAGCTTGCTCCACTCGGTGAAGTGGCCGGGCTGGTAGCCCCAGGGCCGGAACAGGTTGGCCTTGTCGTGCAGGTTGAACTCCCAGTCCGGCTGCCAGTCGCGCGTGTAGTGTTCCCAGACCATGCCACCCGCGCGTCCGGCCTGGCGTTGGGTGATGTTGCGGGCCAGGAGCTCGGCGCGGTGCAGGTAGGGCAGGTGATCGGTGGCGCGGAAGGCCGCCAGCAGCGCTTCGCAGGCATGCATGTTGGCGTTCTGGCCGCGGTAGGGATCGCGGAGCGCCCAGTCGGCGCTGGCCTGGTCGGCGTACAGGCCGTGTTCTTCCTCCCAGAAGCGCTCCTCCATCAGCGCGAAGGTGTCAAGGATCCAGCCGCGCGCCTCTTCGATGCCTGCCATCAGGGCGTGCGAATAGGCCAGCAGCACGAAGGCCAGGCCGTAGCAGTGGTTGTCGGCGTCCAGCACGCGCGCGCTGCCGTTCTCCCATTCCAGCTGCCAGGCATAGCCGCCGGTATCCGGATTGCGGTGTACGCGGCGCAGGAAGTCGACGCCGTGGCGCACCATCTGCCGGTAGTCCGGGTCCTGGAACTGGCGCCAGGCCTGTGCGAACACGAACACGAAGCGGGTGCTCGACACCAGGTGGCGCGAACGGCGGTCGTAGATGCTGCCGTCGTCGCGGAAGTAGTGGTAGAAGCCGCCGCTCGGGTCGACGCAGCGCGGGTAGTAGAACGACATCGTGTGGGCGACGTGCCGTTCGAGCACGGCGGGCGAGAAGAAGTCGGGCAGTTGCTCCATGAAGTCCTCGGTTTTTCCTAGTTGTCGTCACTGCTCTCGCGCACGACCAGCTGGACCGGAAGGGTCCGGTCGGCGTCGGGCGCAGGGTGTTTTTCCAGCAGCAGCTCGACGCCCAGCGCACCGAGCGCTTCCTTGTCGATGGCGATGCTGCTGATCGGCGGAACGGCGCCCGCCGCCGCCTGGATGTCGTCGAAGCCGACGATCGCCAGGTCGTGCGGGATCTTCAGGCCGCGCTCGAGGCAGTGTTGCATCGCCGCCAGCGCGGTGCTGTCGTTGTAGCAGAACAGGGCGTCGGGGCGCTTGGGCAGGGCCAGCAGCGCATCCATCGCGCGCCGCACATTGTCGCTTGGGCCGCCGACGCGCGGCAGCTGCACCTCCAGCTCCGGATCGGCCAGCATGCGCGCCTCGAACAAGGCCTTGCGAAAGCCGCGGCTGCGCTCGTGGATGCTGTGGTGGGCCAGCGAGCCGCACAGCATGGCGATGCGCCTGCGCCCGAGGGACAGCAGGTGGCGCGTGGCCAGGTAGCCGCCCAGCTGGTGGTCCGGGTTGACACTGCGGTAGCCGGGCAGGCGCATGTCGAGCAGCACCAGCGGCTTGCCGGTCTCGCGCAGGGCGTCGAGCAGTTCGGCCTCGAAGAAGCCGGCGCACAACAGGGCGTCCGGCTGCTGCACCCGCACCAGTTCCAGCACCGGTTCGGCCGGGCCGACCACCACGAAGGAGAGGGCGATGCCGCGCCGGCGGCAGGCTTCCTCGGCGCCGTGCAGCACCGGCAGGTAGAAGGGACTGCTGGTCTGGGTGTCGTGCTGGCGGTGCAGCAGGAAGGCGATGCGGCGCAGTTCCCCCTGGCGCAGCTTGCCGAAGTCGTAGCCCAGCTCGCGCGCCACGGCGCGGATGCGGGCGCGCGTCTTTTCCGTCAGGCCGTCCTGGTTCTTCAGGGCGCGCGAGACGGTGCCGATCGAGTAGTTCGTCGCCTTCGCGATGTCGCGGATGGTGGCCGGCATGGTGCTAGTCTTCCTCCCGCAGCACGGCCGGGCGGGCCGGATCGCGCGAGAACGAATAGGGCGCATCCTGTTCGCGGGTGCCGCGCCTGGTGTTCGGCCGGCTCGCCATGCTGAAGTCGAGCCTTGCGCCTTGCGTCAGTTCGGCATGGCCGAGCCAGCTGCGGCTGACCGGCTTGCCGTTGACGCGCAGCGCGTCGACGTAGCGGCCGTCGCCACGCGCGCGCACCGCCAGGGTCCGGCCGTTCTCCAGTTTCACCGTCGCCTCCGGGAACAGCGGCGTGCCGAGCACGTACTGGTTCACGCCAGGGGTCACCGGGTAGAAACCGAGCGCCGAGAACACGTACCAGGCCGAGGTCTGGCCATTGTCCTCGTCGCCGCAGTAACCGTCGGGTGTGGGCGCATACATGCGGTCCATGGTCTCGCGGATCCAGTGCTGGGCTTTCCACGGCGCGCCGGCATGGTTGTACAGGTAGATCATGTGCTGGATCGGCTGGTTGCCGTGGGCGTACTGGCCCATGTTCGCGATCTGCATTTCGCGGATCTCGTGGATCACCGCCTTGTAGTAGCTCTCATCAAAGATCGGCGGCAGCGTGAACACGGTGTCGAGCTTGTCGACGAAGGCGCGGCGCCCGCCCATCAGCCGGATCAGGCCGTCGACGTCGTGGAACACGGACCAGGAATAGTGCCAGCTGTTCCCCTCGGTGAAGGCGTCGCCCCACTTGAACGGGTTGAAGGGCGACTGGAAGCTGCCATCCAGGTTCTTCCCCCGCATCAGGCCGGATTCGGGGTCGAACAGCTTCTTGTAGTTCATGCTGCGCCGGGCGTAGACGTCGATCTCGGAAGCCGGCTTGCCCAGCGCCTTGCCGAGCCGGTAGATGGTGAAGTCGTCGTAGGCGTATTCGAGCGTGCGGGCGGCGTTCTCGTTGATGCCGACGTCGTAGGGCACGTAACCCAGTTCGTTGTAATACTTGACGCCCTTGCGTCCCACCGCCGACATCGGCCCTTCGTTGTTGGCGCCGTGCTCCAGTGCTTGCCACAGGGTCTCGATGTCCTGGCCGCGTACCCCCTTGATGTACGCGTCGGCCACCACCGAGGCCGAGTTATTGCCGATCATGATGTCGGCATAGCCCGGGCTGGACCACTCGGGAAGCCAGCCGCCTTCCTTGAAGGCGTTGGCCAGGCCCTCCTGCATCTCGCGGTTGATCGACGGGTAGACCAGGTTCAGGAAAGGGTAGAGGGCGCGGAAGGTGTCCCAGAAGCCGGTGCCGGCGAACAGGCGGCCGGGCAGCACCTCGCCGTTGTAGGGGCTCCAGTGCACCGGCTTGCCACCGGCGTCGAGCTCGTACATCTTGTTCGGGAACAGCACGGTGCGGTACAGGCTCGAATAGAAGGTGCGGGTCTGGTCGACCGTGCCGCCTTCCACCGACAGCCTGCCCAGCACCTCGTTCCAGCGCGCCTTGGCCCTGGCTCGCGTGGTGTCGAAGTCGTCCTTGCCGAGTTCGCGCCGCAAATTCAGTTCGGCCTGTTCGACACTGATGAAGGAGGACGCGACCCGCATGTGGATCTGCTGGCCCTTGGTGGTGGCGAAGCCGAGCAGGGCGCCGCTGTGCAGGCCCTCGTTTTCCAGCTTGCCTTCCTCGAGCTTCTCGCCCTGCCAGGTATCGGTGCTGGTGAAAGCCTGGTCGAACTCGATCACGAAGTAGTTGCGGAAGTTCTTCGGCAGCGGGCCGCGCCGGTGCAGGGTGCTGTAGCCGATCACGCGGCGCTGCTCCGGCAGGATCTTGACCCAGGAGCCCTTCTCGAAGGCGTCGACCACCACGTAGCTGGCGCTGGACGCGGGGAAGGTGAAGCGGAACTGGGCGGCGCGTTCGGTCGGGGTGATCTCGGTGGTGACGTCGGCGTCGGCCAGGTAGACGCTGTAGTAGTAGGGCTTCGCGACCTCCGCCTTGTGCGAGAACCAGCTGGCGCGGGCATCCTGGTTGAAGCGCTTGGAGCCGGTCACCGGCATGATGGCGAACTGGCCGTAGTCGTTCATCCAGGGCGAGGGCTGGTGGGTCTGCTTGAAGCCGCGGATCTTGTCGGCGTCGTAGGTATAGGCCCAGCCATTGCCCATCTTGCCGGTCTGCGGGGTCCAGAAGTTCATGCCCCAGGGGACCGCGATCGCCGGGTAGGTGTTTCCGTTCGAGAGCTCCGGCTTGCTCAGGGTGCCCATCAAGGGGTTGACCCATTCGACCGGGTCGGTCACCTTGCCGACCGTCTGGGCGCCGGCGGCGCCCGCCGCCGCCAGGAGCAGTGCCGCCGCGACGCGCATCATGGCTGGTAAGCGGTCTGGGTATAGGGACGGGCAGTGCGTTCCTTGCCCCACTCCTTGTTCGGCGTGGCCTGCATCGTGAACACCAACTCTCCGCCCGCGCTGATGTCTTCGTGTTTTAGGTAACTGCGGGCCAGCGGCTTGCCGTTCAGGGTGACGCGGCCGACGTAGCGGTTCGCTTCGCTCAGGCCTTCGGCGCGTACGCTGAAGCGCTTCCCGTTCGGCAGGTTCAACTGCGCCCGTTCCAGGAAGGGCCGGCCGATCACGTACTCGTTGCTCCCCGGCGCCACCGGATAGAAGCCGAGCGCCGTGAAGGCGAACCAGGCCGACATCTGGCCCAGGTCGTCGTTGCCCGACAGGCCGTCCGGGCGGTTGTGGTACTGGGTCGCCATGATGTGGCCCAGGCGCTCCTGGGTGCGCCAGGGCGCGCCAGCGAAGTTGTACAGGTAGGCCACGTGGTGCGAAGGCTCGTTGCCGTGGGCGTAGTGGCCGATCAGGCCCGCGATGTCCTCCATGTGGGCGTAGGCGTTGTCTTCCACCTTGGCGTCGAAGACCTGGTCGATCTTCGCCACCATGGCGGCGGCGTCGCCCAGCATGGCGATCAGGCCGGCATTATCGTGCGGCATGTACCAGGAATACTGCCATGCGCTGCCCTCGGTGTAGTCGCTGCCGTAGTTCGACTGCACCGGGTTGAAGGGCGTGCGGAATTCGCCGGTCGACTTGCGGGCGCGGATGAAGCCGGTTTCGCGGTCGAACACGTTGCGGTAGTTCTGGGCACGCTTGTAGTAACTGGTCGCGATGTCCTTCTTGCCCATCTTCTCGGCCATGCGCGCGATGGTCCAGTCATCGAACGCGTATTCCACGGTCTTGGACGCCGCTTCCGGCTCGCGGTCGATCGGCACGTAGCCCAGCTTCATGTAGTGTTCCAGCCCGCCGTAGGGGCCGTATTCGGCGCTGGCCGTCATTGCGGCCAGTGCCTTGTCCGCATCGAAGCCGCGGATGCCCTTCATGTAGGCGTCGGCGATCACCGGCACCGCGTGGTAGCCGATCATGCACCAGGTCTCCAGGCCGTGGAAGGACCACACCGGCAGGATGCCGTAGGGGCTGTGCTCGCGGGCGGCGATCAGCGAGTTCACGAAATCGGCGTTGCGCTTTTCCGGCGCCACCAGGGTGAGCAGGGGATGCAGGGCGCGGTAGGTGTCCCACAGCGAGAAGGTCGAGTGGAAGTTGAAGCCCTTGGCCTGGTGCACCGCGTTGTCCGGTCCGCGGTAGCGGCCGTCGCGGTCCATGAACAGCGAGGGCGCCAGCATGCTGTGGTACAGGGCCGTGTAGAACATGGTGCGCATCGGCTCGGGCGCTTCGGCCTTCACGGAAGACAGCGCCTCGTTCCAGGCATGGGAGGCGGCAAGGTGCTGGGCGTCGAAGTCCCAGCCCGGCATCTCTTCCAGGTTGGCAAGGGCATTCTCCTCGCTGACCGGCGACAGCGCCACCTTCACCAGGAGGGTGCCATCCGGCGGCGTGCCGAATTCCAGCGCCGCCATCAGGGCCTTGCCCTCGACCAGCACCTTGTCCGCCGGCGTCTTGCCGGGCGGGGCGAAGCCGCGGTACTCGATGGCTTCCTCGCGGTTGTGCAGCTGGCGCGCGCTCATCGGACGCGAGAATTTCACCGCGAAGTAGAGCTGGCGTCCGGGCGCCCAGCCGCGCGTCTCGCGCATGCCGGTGAGGGTGGTGGCATCAACCACGCGCAGGCGCGACCACAGGTTCTTGCTGCCGTAGTCGTAGATGCTCGAGCGCAGGTCGAGGATGACTTTGGCCGTCGCGTCCTTCCTGAAGCGGTAGCGGTGCAGGCCGACCCGTTCGCTGGCGGTCAGCTCCACGTCCACCTCGTTGTCCTGCAGGCGCACCGCGTAGTAGCCGGGCTCCGCCCGTTCCTGTTCGTGCGAGAAGCGTGAGCGGTAGCCGGAGAAGGGACGCTCGGGGTAACCGGGCTCCAGCTTGGTCTCGCCGCTGGTGGGCATCAGGAGCACGTCGCCCAGGTCGGAGTGGCCGCTGCCGGAGAAGTGGGTGTGCGAGAAGCCGAGGATCGAATTGTCCTCGTAGCGGTAGCCGGCGGCCCAGGGATAGCTCTGGCGGAAGTGGCGCACCTGGGTGTCGGGGCTGAGCTGCACCATGCCGAAGGGCGGGTGGCGCCAGGGAAGGTGTGGCCGTCGCCGCCGGTGCCGATGAAGAGTGGGAGAGGGCGGCGCGGGTCGAACGGACGGTCATGGAGTCTCCAACAGTGGCGGCAAACGCTTTCTTGTCTCGCATGTATATGCCGAGTTTGCTTTTTGAGCAATAAAGCGATGGTAACTCAGCCCTTGTTTAGTTCGTTTACTAAACGTTTTGCTTCAGAAAGACTTCCACATGCCGCTCATCGGTGTGATTAACGCTATAGTGTTATCGACCGCCAAGTCACTTATGCTCAATATTGCCCTACCAGACAAGGTCGAAAGGGCAGACATGCGCAAGCTGAGTCTTCTAGCTGGGTTGGTTGCAATTTCCGCAGGGGTAAATGCCACTCCGCCTGCAAGTTCGGCCTCGTATCAGATTTCGGTTCAAAACGAGATAGGTATAGAAACTGCGCAGCACGTTTTGCCATCGGACGGCAGAAGGCATACCTTGACTATGGCTGGAGCGACAGTCGAGATCACGACGCCATCGGACACATCCACGGTTGCCGAACTCAAGCTGTATAGCGACACAGCCGAACGCAAACTGCTGCACACGGCCCGCATCAGCGGCCGCGCTTTACCCGTCCGGGTTGCATATTCTCTCTGCAATGACCGTGTCAAATTCATGTCACCAGCACCGGAACTCAAGGGCGCTTGTGCAATTCACTCCGCTTCCAGGTGAGAGCTCTCCGGACTGTGCTGTGTGCTCATCCGCCGAGGTCGCAAAGCGCGAACGCTGAATGGCTGAATGGCTGAATTGACAAAAAAAATGCCCGCTGAGCGCGGGCATGAATCTATTTTCTTGGAGGAGAAAGTAGAGGAGACGGGAGCATGATGCGGTGGTACGGCATAACGGTCCAATGACTTTTCATGATGTCCAACATAGGCGCGGTAGATATCTGTCGGCGTTTTCGCTGTAACCGGCTTGCCGGAGACCGCGCGCGGACAAGCTGTTCGTGTGCCCAAGCCATCCGGCACGTCTGCTACACTCGTTTGTTCATCAAACCAGCATAGCGCTCCCGATTGATCCAGCCACCTGTTTCCGACGACCTGCCGCCCGTACTCGCCGGCCCCATCCTGCGCCGTCTCGAGCCGGGCCGCCTGGTGCTATGGCTGGTCGGCAGCGCGCCGCTCGACCTGACCCTGGTGCTGGCGCCCAGCGGAGAGGCGCCTCGGCGCCTGCCCCTGGACGCGGGCCGCTGTCGCGTGATACATGTCGGCCGCCACGCCTGCGTGCACCTGATCGATGTGGCGCTCACCGAGCCGCTGCCGCAGGACACCATCATCGAATACGACCTGCTCGTCACGCAGGACGACGGCAAGGAGGCCGGCATCGCCCAATGGGCGCCGCACCTGCTGCATGCGGGCGCCGCCCGGCCGAACCTGGTGCTGCGCAGCCGCAGCGACAATATCCTGTTCGGCTCCTGCCGCAAGCCGCACCATCCCGCGCGCGACGGCCTGGCGCGCGCCGACGCCTTGCTGGCCGATCAGGTCGGGCAGGCCGAGGAGCGGCCCGCCATGCTGATGCTGTGCGGAGACCAGGTGTATGCAGACGACGTGGCGGGCCCGATGCTGGCGGCGATCCACGCGCTGATCCGGCGCCTGGGCCTGTATGCCGAATGCCTGCAAGGCGCGGTGGTCGCCGACAGCGAGGCCCTGTACCGCCATCCGGCCAGTTACTACCGGCGCGAAGAGCTGCTCCCTGCAGTCAAATCCAACGATGCGCTGCGCGACCGCTTCTTCGGCGGCAGCGAAAAGCCGATCTTCACCACGGCCAATGCGCACAACCACCTGGTCACCCTGTCCGAGGTGATGGCCATGTACCTGTTGGTCTGGTCACCGGTGCCCTGGCAACTGGTGGCGGATGCGGCCCCGCCGGTGCTGGAACCCAGGCATGCGCAGCGCTGGCAGCGCGAGTCGCAGGCGCTGGCGGGCTTTCGCGGCGACCTGCCGCGCGCCGCCCGGCTGCTGGCGCACGTCCAGACCCTGATGATCTTCGACGACCACGACATCACCGACGACTGGAACCTGTCGGCCAAGTGGGAAACCACCGCCTACGAGCACCCGTTCTCGCGCCGCATCGTGGGCAATGCGCTGGTGGCCTACATGCTGTGCCAGGGCTGGGGCAATCGCCCCGAGGTCTTCGGGGCGGCGCTGGACGACCTGGCGGGGCTGATCGACACGGCGGCTGGCGACGACCGGTTCGACGCACCAAGGCAGGACGCGCTGATCGACCGTTTGCTGGCTTTCCGCAAGTGGGATTTCGTTCTGCGGACCCAGCCCACGATCATCGTGCTCGATACCCGCACCCGGCGCTGGCGCAACCGGCGCCGGCCCGGCCATCCTTCGGGCCTGATGGATTGGGAGTCCTTGACCGAGCTGCAGCATGAACTGCTGGACGAAACCGCCGCCGTCATCGTCTCGCCGACGCCCATGTTCGGGGTCAAGCTGATCGAGGTGGTGCAGCGGCTTGCCACCTTTCTGGGTGCGGCCCTGACCGTCGACGCCGAGAACTGGATGGCGCATCGCGGCGCGGCCGGCAGCATGCTGAATATCTTCAGCCATTCGCGCACCCCGGGAAATTACGTGGTCCTGTCGGGCGACGTGCACTACTCCTTCGCCTACGATGTCGAGGTGCGCGACTCGGACCGGGTGCCGCATGTCTGGCAGATCACCAGCAGCGGCATCAAGAACGAATTCCCGCGCCGCCTGCTGGACTGGCTCGATCGCCTGAATCGCTGGCTGTATTCGCCGCGCTCGCCGCTGAACTGGTTCACCCAGCGCCGCGATCTCGTGTTCACGCCGCACCTGCCGGATCAGCGCCAGGAGGGCGAGCGCGTCTGGAATGGCGCCGGGATCGGCCAGGTGTGGCTCGACGCGCAAGGCCGGCCGGTGCGCATCGTGCAGCACAACGCAGATGGCCGGCCGTCGACCCGCTTCCTGGCGCCGGATCAGGGAGAGCCCCTTGCGGTCGCTGCAGCGACCGCAAGGAAACGCTGATTTACTCGCGCAGCGCCTGCGCATCGGGGTGGCCGATGACGGCGCGGGCGTGCCGCTCGAACTCGTCAACCACATCTTCACGCCCTTCTTCACGACCAAGAAGCAGGGGGCGCGCTTCGTCATCAGCTTCTAGCGGCGCCGGTCGTCCGCGAAGAAGCTCGAGGGCGTGCTGCCGAAGGTATTCCTGAACATGGCGCTGAAGGCCGACTGGCTGGCGTAGCCGAGCTGCTGCGCCACCTGCCACAGCGGCATGCCGCGCGCGATCAGGGAAACGCCGTGGGCCAGGCGCACCTGCTGGCGCCACTGGCCGAAGCTCATTCCCAGCTCGCGTTCGAACAGGCGCGCCAGTGTGCGCTCCGAGGCGCCCGCCGCGTGCGCCCAGCCGGCCAGGGTCTGGGTGTCTCCGGGCGCCGCGAGCAGGGCTTCGCACAGGCCATGCAAGCGCTTGTCGCGCGGCAGCGGCACGCGGATCGGGCGCGAGGGCGCGCGCGCCAGTTCGTCCAGGATCAGTTCGCCGATCAGGGCGGCGCGCCCCGGGTCGCGCGGCTGGTCGCCCGTCTCGAGGGCGGCGATCAGCTCGCGCAGCAGGCTGCTCACTTCCACCACGCGGCAGGTCTCGCCGCGGAACGGGTCGCGCGAGGCGTGGATGCGCAAGGGACTGAGGCAGGCCGCTTCCATCATCGCGACTTCGTGGACGACGTGCGGTGCGATCCAGATCGCGCGCTGCGGCGGCACGATCCAGCTACTGCCTTCCGCGCTCACGCGCATCAGGCCGTTGTGCGCATAGGTCAGTTGTCCCCACTCGTGGCTGTGGGCCCCCACCGAGACGTCGGCGGGCAGGTCGCGGGCCACCAGGCTGACCGGACGCTCGCCGGTCGGGCCCGGTCCCGGGGTCGGGGGAAGCGAGGTTCTCGTAAGCGGCATGGCAGGTTCTCGACAAATCTTGACAGGCTATCTTAAATCGGACGCCGGAAATGTGCTTACACTGGCTTTTCGACAAGAGGGATGCGATGAACAACGAAAACACCTTGAGGCAGGATGCCCGCGTGATCGGCCTGGTCGGCCTGGCGCACGGCACCTCGCACTTCTACCACCTGATCCTGGCGGCCCTGATCCCCTGGCTCAAGCCCGCCTTCGGCCTCAGCTACACCGAGCTGGGTCTCCTGATGACGGTGTTCTTCGTGGTCTCGGGCGTGGGGCAGGCCCTGGCCGGCTTCGTGGTCGACCGCGTCGGCGCGCGCGCCGTGCTGTTCTTCGGCATGTCGATGCTGGGCGTGTCGGCGCTGGTGCTCTCGCGCGTGGACAGCTATGCCGGCCTGGTGGCGGGCGCGCTGCTGGCCGGCATCGGCAATGCGATCTTCCACCCGGCCGACTACACGCTGCTGAACCAGCGCGTCTCGCGCGACCGCCTGGCGCACGGCTTCTCGGTGCACGGCATCAGCGGCAACATCGGCTGGGCCGCGGCGCCGATCTTCCTGACCTCGATCGCGGCCACCCAGGGCTGGCGCGCCGCGCTGCTGTGGGCGGCGCTGCTGCCGATGGCCGTGCTGGCCTTGCTGGTGCTGAATCGCGCTGTCCTGTACCCGGATCCGATCAAGCGTACGGCCGGGACTGCCCAGGGCGGCACGCTGGGTTTCCTCAAGCTGCGCGCCGTCTGGCTGTGCTTTGGCTTCTTCCTGCTGACGGCGGTGGCGCTGGGCGGCATCCAGAGCTTCGCGACGATCAGCCTGGAATCGCTGTACGGCATCTCGCATGCGCTCGCCACCAGTTCCTACACCGCCTACATGCTGGCCTCGGCGCTGGGCATGGTGGCGGGCGGCTTCCTGGGGGCGCATTCGAAGCAGCACGACCGCACCGTGGCGGCCGCCTTCGCGGCGGCGGCGCTGCTGGCCCTGGTGCTGGCGGCGGGCGCCGGCCCGTCCTGGATGGCCTTGCCGCTGATGGGCCTGATCGGCCTGTGCTCGGGCGTGGCCGGACCTTCGCGCGACCTGATGATCCGCGCCGCCGCACCGCAGGGCGCGACCGGGCGGGTGTACGGCGTCGTGTATTCGGGCCTGGACAGCGGCCTGGCGATCGGCCCGCTGCTGTTCGGGCTGGTGATGGATGCGGGCCGGCCGGGCTGGGTGTTCGCGGGCGTGGCGCTGTTCCAGGCGCTGGCGATCGCCACCGCGGTAGGGGTGGGCGGCAGTACCCGTGCGCGCCAGGCCGGCACGGCCGGGCAGGCAGCCTAGGCCGGTCCGAGCCTTACGGCCGGCGGCCTAGGCTGCGGCGTGTCCAGCTTCGGCGCATCCAGCTGCGGCTGCGATGGGTCCGCCAGCAGTGCGCCGGCGTCGCGCATGATCGAGAGCATGGTCCGCACGCAGGCCAGGGTCGGCACCCCGGTGTGGGCGTCGGCTCCCTTGGCGTAGGCACGTGCGATGCGGGTGGCGACCGGCGCGCCGCCAGGCACCTGTTCGCGGTACAGGCGGATCAGGGTGACCACCGTCTCGTGCAGGATGTGCTGCGCGCCGCGCGCGATGTTGCGTCCGCTGCCGACCTCGCGGATCGAGTCGGCGACGATCTGTTCGAGCTGGCGTTCGGCCCTGCCGATGAGCATGGCGACCTGGCCGGGAGTGAAGCTGATACGCATGCGTCTACCTCGTCTTCCGTGTTGAAATCATGCCGCCTCCTTGGCGACGGAGCCCGCTCGCGGCATCACCCGCGATGGCCGCACGCGCGGCGGCGGTGGCGGCGGGGCGAAGGGCCGGATCTGCGTCAGGGTGCCGGGAAAGGGCGCCACCGTATCGTCGATCTGGTGGACCTCGCCCGCGGCGCCTTGCAGGAACTGGGCAATCGCGATTCTGACAAGCGTGCGGTTGGTGAGTTCGGACGTCAGCCCGACTTTTCGGCTGTGGTACAGATAGGTCGAGGTCACGCCGTCCTGGCCGGTGATCTCGACCTTCTTCGGCAGCGAAAAGCCGTAGCGTCCGCTGGCCCAGAGCTTCACCAGGCACGCGCCGCTGGTTGGGGTAGAAAAGCTGAAGTTCATGAATAAATCGTAATCCCGACCGCAGGTATGCACGATTCGAAATTGTTCCAAACCGTAACGGGCGAAATATTCGTTTCCGCGTGTTATGGCTGAGTCGACCCAGGGCTAGGCGCGGCCGGCAGAGTATGCTTTACTCTCGGTCAGCATCGGCGGCCACGCAGTTTGCCTCGGGAGGATGGAATGCACAGCATGAAACGATCGTCCTTGATCGCCCTTGTCGCGATCGCTTTTGCCGGCCAGTCGCTTGCGGCCGAGATCATCCGCGGCCGGGTCGTCGATGGCGGCGCGCGCGGAACGGGCATTCCCGCCGTCACGGTCAACATCGAGGACAAGGACGGGAAGCTGCTCAAGGCTGCCCTGACCGACGCAGCCGGCCACTATCGCCTGGAAGTGCCGGGAAGCGCCCGCTATGCCAGCTTCGACAAGCTGAAGTACCAGAACCGGTCGGCGCGCCGCACGCTCCAGCCGGGCGCCGCTGCGCAGGCCGACGTCATCCTGGTGGCGGAAGGCCGTCCGGCAGCCTATTACCGCGCCCTTGCCAGGGCATTCAAGGAGAGCGGGCAAACGCAAGCGCCGCAGTATGCCGCGAGCGTGGCCGCGCTGCCGCCGGCTGAACGCAAGCTGGTGACGGACGCGCTCACCGCTTCAGGCGCGGCCGCCGCGCTGGCGTCGGTCAGGCGCATTCAGGATACGGGCCTGCCGCGGACGCCCGACGGCAAGCGCTTCGACACGGCAAGCCCTTTCCCTCACTGAACGGCCGGCGGCGATGCGCTCGTCGCCCCCACGTAGAACACGCCGTCGAACTGCGGCGACGGCGGCACCAGCGAGAACGGGCCGGCTGGGGCCGGGTCGACGCGGTTGATGTCCCAGGCGGTGGCGCCGCAGGTGTCGGGCGTGGCGCCCCGGCACACCCAGGCGGTGCCGCCCGCCGTACCCACCGTGAGCGAGAGCGGCCTCTGGTCGGCCAGCAGGTAGATCGCGGATTCGTAATGAGGATTGAAGCGATTGCCCTTGCTGCGGATCGCATGCGGGGCGCCGACCAGTGCCACCAGCTGGCGGCCCGTCCCCTGGCGCAGTTCGGCGCGCAGGCGCTCGGCCATCGCGGCGCTGCGTTGCGGCGTCGCGGTCACGGTATCGATCGCGGTAATGTGGATGTCGGCGCCTTGCGCACGCAGCGTGCGCACCTGCTGGATCAGGCGCAGCATGTCGATGCTGGTCCTGCCATCCTGGCGCGGACTGCGCCACAGGCCGCCCCCCAGCAGCCGTTCGACGTCCTGCGGCGTGCCCTGGCTGGCCAGGAAGGCGTCGAGCGCGTCCTGTGCGCTCGACGGCAGTTCGATGGCCAGCGTGGTGCTGCGCTGCCGTTTCGCGCCAGCGCACAGGTAGGCGGCGACGAAGGCCGGCACCTCGCGGGTGCCGTGCACGTCGCCGAGCACCAGGAAGGGCGCGTCCGCGACCGCCGCCGGTATGGCTTCCAGCGGCGTGCAGGACAGGGCCGTGGCCGCGTGCAGCGGCAGCGAGGCGAACAGGGCGGACAGGAACAGGGCGGCGGTGGCGCGGCGGGGCGGCATGGGTGTCCTTCGTGAATGGCCGGGCCAGCCGGCGACAGCGCCAGCATAGTTGCTTGCGCGTTCCCCGGGCAATGCGTATTGCATGGGGCGCGCCCGGTTAAGCCTGCCTTAATCCCGAGCGCGGCGCGCGTTCGATGATCTGCGCCAGCGGCGCCAGGTCCACCGGCTTGACGAAGTGATGGTCGAAACCGGCCGTCTTGGCCAGCACCCGGTCGTGGGCCTGGCCGTAGCCGGTCAGGGCGAGCAGGGTCGCGGCCCGTCCACGCTCGCTGTCGCGCAGGCGGCGCGCCAGCGCGTAGCCGTCGATGTCGGGCAGGCCGATGTCGAGGATGAAGACATCCGGCCATTCCCGCTCCGCCTGCGCCAGCGCGTCCTGCGAATCGTGGGCGGTGTCCACCAGGTGACCGAGCGAGCGCAGGACGTCGGCCAGCGACAGGGCCGCATCGACGTTGTCGTCGACCACCAGGACGCGCCGGCCGCCGCCCGAGCGTGCCGGCGCCGCCGCTTGCCCTTCGCCCGGCGCCGCACCAGGCTCGCCGTCGAACACCGGCAGCGTCACCGTGAAGCTGCTGCCCTTGCCCAGGCCGTCGCTGTGGGCGGCGACCTGGCCGCCGTGCAGCTGCACCAGGCTGCGCACCAGCGCCAGGCCGAGCCCGAGCCCGCCCTGGGAACGGTCGGGGGTGCGCTCGGCCTGGGTGAACAGGTCGAACACGTGCGGCAGGATGGCGCGGTCGATGCCGATGCCGTTGTCGCGCACCGCGATCGTCACGCTCGCCGCATCGGTCTCGACCGACAGCGCGATGGTGCCGCCCTGGGCGGTGTACTTGGCGGCGTTGCCCAGCAGGTTGACGATCACCTGCACCAGCCGGATGCGGTCGCCGAACACCCAGCAGCGCCGCGACGTCATGTGCTGGTCGAAGGCATGGCCGCGCGCTTCCATCAGCGGCCTGGCCTGCTCGACCGCGCTGGCGACGACCGCCTTGACGTCGACCCGTTCGCGCTCCAGCTCCACCAGGCCGCGCGTCACGCGCGAGACGTCGAGCAGGTCGTCCACCAGCGAGGTCATGTGGCGCACCTGGCGGATGATCACTTCGCTCGACTGGCGCACCCGCTGCGGGTCGAGCGTGGTCATCGAGAGCAGCTGGGCGGCGTTGCTGATCGGCGCCAGCGGGTTGCGCAGCTCGTGCGCGAGCATGGCCAGGAACTCGTCCTTGCGGCGCGCCTGGGCGCGCAGCTCTTCCTCGCCGGTCTTCTTGTCGTGGATGTCGGTCAGGGTGCCCATCCAGCGCGTGGCCTTGCCGTTCTGGTCGAGCAGGGGCAGGGCGCGGTTGAGCATCCAGCGGTACTCGCCGGAATGGTGGAGCAGGCGGTGCTCGATCTCGTAGGGCGTCCCCAGGGCCAGGCTGTTGCGCCAGGCCGCGAGCAGGGCCGCCAGGTCGTCCGGGTGGACCACCTCGCCCCAGCCGTTGCCGCCGATGCGCTCGACCGGCAGGCCGGTGAACGCGCTCCAGCGCGCGTTCAGGTAATCGTTGGTGCCGCCGGCGTCGGCCGACCAGGCCAGTTGCGGGATGGCGTCGGCGATCAGGCGGAACTTGGCCTCGCTTTCCATCATCGCCCGTTCCGCCTCGACCTGGGCGGTGATGTCCATGTTGGCGGCCACCGCGCCCACCATCGCGCCCTCGCGGTCGTGGATCGCCGCGGCCCGTACCAGGATCGTGCGGCGCGCGCCGGGCTCGCCGAAGGGTTCGATCTCGAAGACCCCGGCGGCCTGGACCTCGCCCCGCAGCGCGCGCGCGATCGGCCATTCGTGCGCCTGCACGCGCTGTCCGGCCTGCGGCGAACCGTCCGGCCACCAGCCTTTCCATTCGGCGTACTCGCCGACCTCGCCCGGCATCGGATGCGCCCCCCAGATCTGGCGGTTGGTGGCATTCGCCACCAGCAGCTGGCCCGCGGCGTCGGCGTAGACGATGCCGACCGGCGCGGCGTCGAGCAGCACGTCGAGCCGGCGCGCGCTTTCGTCGGCGCGCCGTGACGCGGCCAGCGCCGCGCGCTCGCTCTCGATGCGCGCCCCCTCGGCGTGCTTGCGCTCGGTGATGTCGACGGCGATGCCGGCGAAGCGGCGGCTCCCGGTGTCCGGATTGGCGAACACCTTGCCGCGCGCGTTGACCCACACGTCCTGCCCGGAGCGCTGCGGGATCCGGTATTCGATGTCGTACAGGGTCTCGGTGAGGATGGCGCGGTCGATCGCGGCCAGCACGGCCGGGCGGTCCTCGGGGTGGATCATGTCGGTGAAGCGCACCAGCTCCGTGCCCTCGCGGGCGAGCGCGGCGTCGACCTGGAACAGGCGCGCGAAGCGTTCGTCCACATGGGTGGCGGCGGTGTCGAGGTCGTAGGACCAGGTGCCGATGTTGCCCGAGGCTTCGAGCGACAGGGCGAGGTGCTCTTCCGCTTCCTTGTGCCGGGCCAGCGCGCGCACCTTGTCGCTGACTTCGATGACCGTGCACAGCAAGCCGCACACGACGCCCTGGTCGTCGCGCACCGGGCTGTAGGAAAAGGTGAACCAGGCCTGTTCGCGGTAGCCATGGCGCTCCACCGTGGTGGCATAGTTCTCGAAGAAGAAGGACTCGCCTGCCAGCACGCGAGTGGCATACGGGCCGACCGTGTCCCACACCTCGTCCCAGACCTCGGGCAGCGGCCGGCCGAGCGCATCGGCGGACTTGTTGCCGAGCAGGGGCAGGTAGGCATCGTTATAGAACAGTTCCAGCCGTGGGCCCCAGGCCAGGAAGGTCGGGAAGGCCGAGCCCAGCATGATGCCGAGCGTCGTGCGCAGGGCCGCCGGCCAGGCGGTGATCGGTCCGAGCGGGTGCGCGTTCCAGTCGTGCGCGTGGATCCGGGCACCTAGGGCGCCGCCGTTCGACAGGAAGGCTAGCATGGGTTCGGTAGGGGGCACGGCGGTTCGAACGCTGGGAAAACTGACGATTTTACTGAAAAAATGGCAAGTGCCGCGCCCGCCATGCCGTTCAGTCCGGGTCGGCCGGCGTCGATTCGCCGGATTCGTGCAGGCCGCTGTCGACCACGGCGCGCATGGTCGCCAGCAGCTGGACGCCGCGCTCCGCGCCGAACTGCGCGTCGAAGCGGGCCTGGGCGCGGCGCCAGGCGGGAAGGATGGCCTCGACCTTGTCGCGCCCGAGCGCGGTCAGCTCGATGACGCGCTCGCGCCGGTCCTGCTCGCCGGGACGTACCTGCACCAGCTGTTCGCGCACCAGGGGCTGCAGGTTGCGCGCCAGCGTGGTGCGGTCCATCACCATGCTCTGTGCCAGCTGGGTCATGCTGGCCGGGTGCGGCCTGAGCCGGGACAGGATCGCGAACTGGGTCACGCGCAGGCCCGATCCGGACAGCATCTGGTCATAGAACGAGGTGACGTAGCGCGAGGCCTGGCGCAGCGCCGAGCAGTAGCACGCGGTATCGGGAAGTGGCTGGTCGGGATTCATGCCGCGAGTATAGCCTTGCAGCGGCGCTCGCGCTCGGGTCCCGGGAGGCCGCCGCGCACTGCTGACATGCCGCAAACGCAGCGGGGCGCCGCCTTCTAATCTGGGGAGGCTCCCACAACCAGCCATCGCCATGAGCAGCCAGCCGTCCGTCCCCGCTTCCCCACGCGTCAGCGTACTCATGCCCACCTTCGAGCAGGCGGCCTTCATCGGCCGCGCCCTCGACAGCCTGTGGGCGCAGACCTATCCCGACTGGGAGCTCGTCATCGTCGACGACGGCTCCTGCGACGACACCGCCAGCGCCCTGGCGCCCTGGCTGGCCGACGCCAGGGTGCGCTACCTGCGCTTCGACAGCAATGGCGGACTGGGCCGCGCCATCAACGCCGGCCTCGACGCCGCGCGCGGCGAACTGCTGGCCTACCTGCCGAGCGACGACGTCTGGTATGCCGGGCACCTGGCGCAACTGGTGGCCTGCCTCGAGCGCGCGCCCGGCGCGGTGCTGGCCTATGCCGGCGTGCGCCACCACTACAACCGCAGCGCCGACGGCATCGTCCCGGGGGAATGCCTGCAACCCGTGCAATGCCTGCACCGCCGCACCGCACTGCGCTGGCGCGAGCGCGCCGAGCTCGAGAGCGACGACCTCGACCGCCTGTTCTGGACCGGACTGCGCGCCCAGGGCGCCTTCGTGCCGACGGGGGAGATCAGCTGCGAGTGGGTCGACCATCCGGGCCAGCGCCACAAGCGCATGCGCGAGCCGCTCGGGGGCATCAACCCCTTCCGCCAGCACTACCGGGTAGCCGGACCTCTGCGCTTCCATACCAGCACCGGCAACCCCATCGACGAGGAGCGGCTGTATGCGCAGGTGCGCGCCGCCCGGCCGCAGGACGCCCGCAAGGGCTTGAAGATCGTGCTGGCCGGCGAGCTGGCCTACAACGCCGACCGCGTGCTGGCGCTGGAAGCCCTGGGACACCGGCTGTACGGATTGTGGACGCCGACACCGAGCTGGTTCAATACGGTCGGGCCGCTGCCTTTCGGCCAGGTCGAGGAGCTGCCGCGCCACGGCTGGCGCGAGGCGCTGGCGCGCATCGAACCCGACCTCGTCTACGCCCAGCTCAACTGGCAGGCCGTGCCCTTTGCCCACGAAGTGCTGATGCACACGCCGGACATTCCTTTTGTCTGGCATTTCAAGGAAGGCCCCTTCATCTGCATCGAGAAGGGAACCTGGCCGCTGCTGGCCGACCTGGTGCGGCTGGCCGACGGCTGCATCTACAGCAGCCCTGAAATGCGCGACTGGTTCGCCACCGCTCTGCCCAGGCTGCCCACCGGGCGCCCTGCGCCTCGTCTTGAACATGTGCTCGACGGCGACCTGCCGCGCCGCGCCTGGTTCCTGCAGGAGCGCTCGCCCCTGCTGTCCGCAGCGGGCGCGGGCGGCCAGGTGCACACCGTGGTGCCAGGGCGGCCGATTGGGCTGCATCCGCCCACGGTGGCCGAGCTGGCGCGCCACGGCATCCACCTGCATTTCTATGGAGACTTTACGCAGGGCCAGTGGCGCGAGTGGATAAGGACAGCACAGGCGCTGGCGCCGGAACACCTGCACCTGCACCGGAATGTCGACCCGGACGGATGGGTGCGCGAATTCTCGCAATACGACGCCGGCTGGCTGCACGTGTTTCGCAGCCAGAACGGCGGCGACATCCGGCGCGCCGACTGGGACGACCTGAACATTCCGGCGCGGGTCGCGACCCTGGCGGCGGCCGGGCTGCCGATGATCCAGGTCGACAACGGCGGCGCCATCGTGGCAGCCCAGGCGCTGGCCCGGCGCCTCGGCATCGGGGTGTTTTTCGACAGCATCGAGGACCTGGCGCGCCAGCTGCACGACCGCGCCGCCATGGCCGCACTGCGCGAGCGCGTGTGGCAGGTGCGCGACGGCTTCTGCTTCGACCTGCATGCGCCCGGCCTGGTGGACTTCTTCGGGCAGGTCATCGCCCGGGCCGGACGGCAGGGGAGGGTGCGGGCCGGCGGGCCGTTGCGAGCGCCGCTGCGGCGTGCACCTTAGCGCGCTCCCTGCCCTTTCCAGCCGAGCAGGTCCCCGCGCGGATAGCCCCATGCCGCCAGCGGCGACGGGCAGGGTTCGGCCGCGCGGGCGGCATACGGCAGGGTCGAGAAGTTGGGCTGGTCGGGAGCGCCGAAGCGAATATCGGTGGCATTGCCCCCGGCCAGCGAGGGCACGCGGGCGAAGCGCAGCCAGGCATCGAAGTGGCAATTGGTCCGCTGCAGCGCGCGGAAGTCCTGCAGGCTGCCGGTCTCGCTGAATTTCCAGGCCAGTGCCGCTGTCGCCGCAGGCACAGCCCGGGCGGCCGCTTCGGCTCCCCGACCCCCTGCGTCGCGCAGCACCGGCCTGCCGGCGGCTTCGCTTGCACTATCGGGCACGCCGCCGAAGCGTTCCGGGCATGCCCAGACCGGGCTCAGGCCGGGCGCCAGGCTGAGCACGCCGACCCGTACCCCATAGCTGCCGGCGGCCGGCTTGTCGGACACGGTGGCGAAGGACCAGCACAAGGGATTGGCCGGGAAGGACGACAGTGCGATGTCGAGCACGCGGCTGCCCGGCGCCACCGTGTCGAGCGCGCTGCGGATCTCGCCGCGCGCAAGCTGCGCGCCCACGGCCTGGATGCCGACGAAGCCCACGCAGGCGAGGGAGGCCGCCACCAGTCCGGCACGCGCTCCCAGCTTGAGCCTGGCGCCGGCGACCAGCAGCGCCACCAGGCCCAGCGCGGCGAGCGAACCCCATTGCAGGAAGCCCATCCAGGTAAACAGCACCGGCATGCCTGCAAAGAAACCCAGTCCCAGCCAGCGCAAGCCGGTGCGCCGCGACAGCAGGGCTAGTGCAAAGCCGAGCGCGGTCCAGAACACCGGCTCGACGATGAAGACGAGGTCGCCGTACAGCCAGCGCGAATCGAAAGGGTGGAAGGGGTGGACCCCGTACACGTTCAGGCCGTCGAAGGACAGGTGCAGCACCATGCCCAGCAGGGCGGTGCCGACGACGGCGCGGCGGGTGCGGCGATCTTCCTGCAGCAGCCGGCGCGCTGCCGGCCACAGCAACCAAGTCAGGGCCAGCAGTAGGAGCACCTGCGGCAGCGCGTACAGCAGGGTATGCGTGTGGCCGCGGTGGTGGATCAGGTAGCCCAGCGGCGCCGGCAGCAGCGGCGTGAGCACCAGGTCGAGGTCGGGGAAATTACTGGCCAGCAGGCCGGTGAGCAGGAGGGCGCGGCGGCGGGTACGGCCCCGGGCCGGATCGCTTGCCGGGGGCAGGGCGCGCTCGACCAGTTCTCCCAGGGCCAGGCCGACGAGCGAGTGTGTCATGTTGTCCATATCTAAAGCTTACACCAATGGCAACCTTTGACGTAAATCAAGGTTTTTTGCGGGCTCTACGCCACGTGGTCACAGTTAAATTTGATCCAAGTCAAAAAATTCGGTGTTTCACTTGTTAGAATCGTGCGCTTGGAGTTTTGCCTTACGGCAACAAGGAGAAGCACGTGCGTACCAACCTGCCGGTCACCGGCATCGAATACCTGTTACAGGAAGGCCAGTCCATCGTTTCCAAGACGGACACCAAGGGCCGCATCACCTACGTCAACCCCAGCTTTGTCGAAGTCAGCGGCTTCGACGAGCACGAATTGCTCGGAAAGGCGCACAACATCGTCCGCCATCCGGACATGCCGCCGGAAGCATTTGCCGACCTGTGGCGCACGCTGCAGGCGGGCGAGCCCTGGACCGGCCTGGTCAAGAATCGTCGCAAGAACGGCGACTTCTACTGGGTGGTTGCCAACGTGGTGCCGGTCAAGGAGGGAGGCCGCGTCACCGGCTACATGTCGGTGCGTACCGCACCGAGCCGCGAGCAGGTGGTGGCGGCCGGCGAGCTCTATCGGAAATTCCGCGCCGGCGAGGCGAAGGGGCTGACGATCCACCGTGGCGCCGCACGCCGCCTTGGTTGGCGCGCCCGCCTCGGTGCGCTGCGTTCGCTGCCGCTGTCGCGCCGCCTCGGCATCATGATGGGCGGCCAGGCGGTGCTGATGGCCGCCCTTGGGCTGGCAGCGGACGGCTTGCTGTGGAAATTGCTGGCGGGCGCAGGCGTGGCGGCGACGCTGGCGGCCTGGGCCGAACTGCAGCGCACCATCGCCCGTCCCCTGCGCGAGGCCACCGCCGCCGTGTATGCACTGGCCGGCGGCGACCTGTCGCACCCTTGCGAGCCGGGCCGCAACGACGAGATCGGCCGCCTGCAGCTGGCGCTGCGCCAGCTGAACGTCAACCTGAAGGCGATCGTCGGCGACGTGCGCCGCAATGTGGGCTCGATCGAGCATGCGACCCGCGAGATCGCGGCCGGCAACGGCGACCTGGCCAGCCGTACCGAAGCCCAGGCGGCCAGCCTCGAGCAGACCGCGAGCAGCCTGGCGCAGATCGCCGCGGCGGCCGGCCACAACACCGACAGCGCGGTGCGCGCCGACGGGCTGGTCGTGGCCGCCTCGAACGTCGCCGGACGCGGCGGCGAGGCCGTGGGCCGGGTGGGCGACACCATGGGCCACATCAGCGCCTCGGCCACCCGCATCGTGGACATCATCGGCCTGATCGACGGCATTGCCTTCCAGACCAATATCCTGGCGCTGAACGCAGCGGTCGAGGCGGCCCGTGCCGGCGAGCAGGGGCGCGGCTTTGCCGTCGTCGCCGGCGAGGTGCGCAGCCTGGCGCAGCGCTCGGCCGCGGCGGCCAAGGAAATCAAGACCCTCATCGAAACCTCGGTGCAGCAGGTCGGCGAAGGCAATGTGCTGGTGGGCGACGCCGGCCAGACCATGCGCGAAGTGGTGGCCAAGGTAGCCGAAGCGGCCGCGATCATGAACGGCATCACCGGCGCCAGCCGCGAGCAGGGCGCCGGCATCGCCCAGGTGAACGCGGCCATGGCCCAGCTCGACCAGATCACCCGCGAAAATGCCGCCCTGGTGGAAGAATCGGCGAATGCCTCGGCCAACGTGGCCGACGAGGCCTTCCACCTGGTGCAGGCATTGTCGGTGTTCAAGCTCGACGAGCAGGCGCCGGCGCGGCGCTGAGCGCCCACTGGACCGGCCATGGTACGGTAGGGCGGGCGGCGGCATCCGGCAGGCAGAGAAGCCGCGCCGTCAATGCCGCCCACCCCACGGTCCAGGTTCAGGAATGTTCGCAGACTCGTCCGTATTTGATGCAAGTCAAGGATTTCCAAGACGCTGATCAATAAACTGCCTGTTATTCGAGCCGTTTTGCAGTTCCGCAAACCGGCAGCAGCAGGAGTTGATTGACATGCATGCAACAGTGTTACCGGCCGTGGGCAAGCCCGTGGTTCCCATCCTTGCCCACCCGGCAACCCAGGCCGCCGCAACTTCCAGCGTCGACGTCGACCTGGACCTGCTCAAGCGCCTCGGCAAGAACGGCCCGCGCTATACCTCGTATCCGACCGCCGACCGCTTCGGCGAGGAATTCGGTTACCGCGACTACCTGCATGCCGTGGCCGGCCTGCGCACCCGCGGCGGCGCCCGCCCGCTGTCGCTCTACCTGCACATTCCGTTCTGCGACACGGTCTGCTACTACTGCGCCTGCAACAAGATCGTCACCAAAAAGCGCGACAAGGCCGCGACCTATCTCTCCTACCTGAAGCGCGAGATCGCCATGCAGGGCGCGCTGTTCGCCGGCATGAACGAGGTCGAGCAGCTGCATTTCGGCGGCGGCACCCCGACCTATCTTTCCGACGCCCAGATGGACGACTTGATGGCCCACCTGCGCCGCAACTTCCGCTTCGCGCCGGACGAGGTAGGCGAATACTCGATCGAGGTCGATCCGCGCACCGTTTCAAGCGAGCGGGTGCATACCTTGCGGCGGCAGGGCTTCAACCGCATCAGCCTGGGCGTGCAGGACTTCGACCCCGAGGTGCAGCGCGCCGTCAACCGCGTTCAGCCCGAGCATGAAACGCGTGCGGTGATCGATGCCGCGCGCGCCGCCGGCTTCCGCTCGGTGAGCATCGACCTGATCTACGGCCTGCCGAAGCAGACCCTGGAGACGATGCGCCAGACCCTCGACAAGGTGGTGGCGGCAAGCCCGGACCGCATCGCCGTCTACCACTACGCCCACATGCCGCACCTGTTCAAGCCGCAGCGCCGCATCGTGGAAGCCGACATGCCGTCCAGCGACACCAAGCTCGCGATGCTCCAGCTGTGCATCGAACGCCTGGGCGCGGCCGGCTACGTCTACATCGGCATGGACCATTTCGCCAAGCCGGACGACGACCTTGCCGTGGCCCAGCGCCAGGGCCGCCTGCACCGCAACTTCCAGGGTTACTCGACCCATGCCGACACCGACCTGGTGGCCTGCGGCGTCTCGGCCATCGGCGCGGTGGGGGCCACCTACAGCCAGAACGTCAAGACGCTCGAGGAGTACTACGACCTGCTCGACCAGAACGAGCTGCCGGTGGCGCGCGGCATTCGGCTCGGCATGGACGACGCGCTGCGCCGCAGCCTGATCCAGAAGCTGATGTGCCAGTTCGAGGTGTCGATCCCGGCGCTGGAGCAGGCCTTCCCGATCGTGTTCCGCGACTACTTCGCGCCCGAGCTGGCGCGCCTGCGCCAGATGGAAGAGGACGGCCTGGTGAGCGTCGGTCCGGAATGGCTGACCGTGACCATGAAGGGACGCCTCCTGATCCGCAACGTGTGCATGGTGTTCGACCGCTACCTCGCCGCCCGCAGCGAGGGTCCACGCCACTCGCAGACCATATGAACGTCAGCCTGTTCCCGGTATTCCTGGTCGGCCTGGCCGGCAGTGTCCACTGCGCCGGCATGTGCGGCGGCATCGTGGGCGCACTGTCGGTCGCGCCGCGGCCTGCATTCCCGGTCCCGGTGCGCACCGTGGCCGTCCAGCGCCTGGCGCCGGTGGCTGCGCACGTGGGCGCCTACAACGCCGGCCGTATCGCCAGCTATGCCACTGCCGGCGCCCTGGCCGGCGGCCTGGCGGGCGGCGCGGCCAGGCTTGCCGGGCTGCCGGCGCTGCAGCTCGGGGCCTACGTGCTGGCCAACCTGATGCTGGTGGCGCTGGGACTTTACCTGATGGATGCCTGGCGCGGCCTGGCGCTGCTGGAGCGAAGCGGGCAGGCGCTGTGGCGCCGCATTTCCCCGCTGCTGCGCCAGCTCGGTCCGGGCGCCACGCCGGGACGCATGTTCGCGGCCGGCGCGCTGTGGGGCTGGCTGCCTTGCGGGATGGTCTACAGCATGCTGGTGACGGCCATGCTGAGCGGCTCCGCGCTGGGTGGCGCCAGCGTGATGCTGGCCTTCGGGCTGGGCACGCTGCCGATGCTGGCGGCGATCGGCATGGCCGGGGTGCGCCTGCGCACCCTGTTCCAGCTGCGCCAGGTGCGCCTGGCCTGCGGCCTGCTGATCCTCGGCTTCGGCCTGCTCGGGCTGTGGCGCGCCGCCGGCGGCATGTCCGCGCCCGGCGCCGCGGCCCACGGGATGTGGGCCCACTGGATCGACGTCCTGTGCGTGGCGTCGGGAGCTGAAGCATGAGCGCGGTGCTGGCACAGGTCGCGCCGCCGGTAGGGGCGGTGGAGGGCGCCGAGGCAGCCGCCGCCAACGATGCCCTGCGCAGCGCCGGCCTCGGCGCCGCCGCCGCGGGCTGCTTTCACTGCGGCTCCCCGGTCCCGGAAGGCAGCCGTTGGCAGGCCCGGGTCGACGGCGCGCCGCGCAGCATGTGCTGTCCCGGCTGCGCCGCCGCGGCCGAGGCGATCGTCGCCGGCGGCTTCGCCGACTATTACAGCGTGCGTACCGAATACGCGGCATCGAATGCCGCCAGGGCGGACGAACCCGAGCTGGCGCTGTTCGACCAGCAAGGCATGCAGGGCGAGGGCAGCTTCTCGATCGAAGGGGTGCGCTGCGGCGCCTGCGTCTGGCTGGTCGAGCGCCGCTTGGGGCAACTGGCCGGCGTGCAGGAAGTGGCGCTGAACGTTGCCACCGGGCGCGTGTTCGTGCGCTGGGACCCGGCCCTGTGCCGCCCCAGCGCGATCGTGCGCGCCTTGCGCGCCATCGGCTACTTCGCCGCGCCCTACGATGTCCAGCGCCATGCCGAACGGATCGAGCGCGCACGCCGCACCCTGTTCCGCCAGCTGTTCGTGGCCGGCCTGTCGATGATGCAGGTGATGATGTATGCGGTGCCGGTCTACCTGGCCGAAGACGGCAGCATGGACGCCGACATGCGCGCGCTGATGGCTTGGGCCTCGTTCGCGCTGACCCTGCCGGCCGTGTTCTATTCGGCCCTGCCTTTCTTCGCGGGCGCCTGGCGCGACGTCAAGCGCGGCGTGCCCGGCATGGACGTGCCGGTGGCGCTGGGCATCGCGGCCGCCTTCGCCGGCAGCTGCGCCACGCTCGTCTCGGGCAAGGGCGAGGTCTACTTCGACTCGATCACGATGTTCGTGTTCCTGCTGCTGGGCAGCCGCTACCTCGAGCTGGGCGCGCGCCGGCGCGCCACCCAGGCGCTCGACACCCTGCGCGGCGGGGTGCCGGCCTCGGGCCTGCGCCTGCTCGGCGATCCGGCCGCGCGCGATACCGAGCTGGTGCCGGCGTCAAGCCTGGCGGTGGGCGAACTGGTGCTGGTGCCGCCGGGACGGGCGGTGCCGGCGGACGGAGTCATCGATGAGGGCACGACCGAGCTGGATTTCTCGCTGCTGACCGGCGAAAGCCGGACCCGCCGCATGGGGCCGGGCGAGGTGCTGCCGGGCGGCGCCGTCAATGCCGGCCAGGCCATCGTGGTGCGCATCACCGCGTCGGCGCGCGACAGCACGGTGGCGATGCTGGTCAGGCTGGTCGAACGGGCCGGCCAGGGCAAGCCGGCGATCGCGCTGTGGGCCGACCGCGTCGCCGCCTGGTTCGTGCTGGCCCTGCTGGTCTTGAGCGCGGCGGTCTACCTGATCTGGAGCACGGTCGACCCCGAACGTGCCTGGCATGCGGCGGTGGCGGTACTGGTGGTGTCCTGCCCATGCGCGCTGTCGCTGGCCACCCCGACCGCGCTGGCGGCGGCCACCGACCGGCTGCTGCGCCGCGGCGTGCTGGCCGTCGCCCCGCATACGCTGGAAACCTTCGAGCGCGCCACCCACGTCGTGTTCGACAAGACCGGCACCCTGACCCTGGGCCGCCCGGTGCTACGCCAGGTGCAGCCGGTCGGTGCGCTCGACAGCGACCTGTGCTTGCGCATCGGCGCCGCGCTGCAGGCCGATAACTCCCATCCGATCGGCATGGCGATCCGCGCCGCGATGCCGGGCCACGGCTTGAGCGCGCGCGGCTTGCGCGCCGACATCGGGCGCGGCATCGAAGGCAGCATCGACGGCGTCGTCTACCGCATCGGCACCGCGGACTACGTCCAGGAGCTGGCCGGTGGCGTGGTGGGTTCGGCGGCGCCGGCCGGCACCAGCACCGCCTGGCTGGCCTGCGAAGGCCAGTGGCTGGCGCGCTTCGACCTGTCCGACGCACTGCGCGAGGAGGCCCGGGAGGTGGTGCGGCGCTTCCAGCGCGGCGGCAAGACCGTGATCCTGCTCAGCGGCGACGACCAGGCCGCAACGGCTGCGGTGGCGCGCCAGCTCGGCATCGCCAGCGCCTTCGGCGGCCGCCTGCCGGCCGAGAAGCTCGCCTTCGTGCGCGAGCTGCAGGCCGATGGCGCGGTGGTGGCGATGGTGGGCGACGGCAGCAACGATGCGGCCGTGCTGCGCGGCGCCGACGTTTCCTTCGCCATGGGACGCGGCGCCGAACTGGCCCAGGTGCATGCCGACGGCGTGCTGCTGGGCGACAGCCTGCTGCCGCTGGCCGACGCCGCCGTTACCGCGCGCCGCACCCTGGCGGTGATCCGCCAGAACCTGATCTGGGCCTCGGTCTACAACCTGGCCGCGATCCCGGCGGCGGCGACCGGCTTGCTCAACCCCTGGCTGTCCGGCATCGGCATGGCGGCCAGCTCGGCGATCGTGGTGCTGAACGCGCTGCGGCTGCGCAAGGACTGATATGGAAGCACTGTATTTGTTGATACCCCTGAGCGTGATCCTGGTCGCGCTGGCGGTATGGATCTTTTTCGGGGCCGCGGACAGCGGGCAGTTCGAGGACCTCGAAGGGCCGGGGATGCGGATCCTGGTGGACGACGACCGGCCGGCCTGAGCACCGGCCTACATCGACGGTCCGCGCCCGGTATGCTGGTCTTTCTCGAGCTGTTCCTGGCACGCGATGCACAGCCGCACCGTGGGCGTGGCCAGCAGGCGCGCGTCCGGGATGTCGCGCCCGCAGGATTCGCAGATGCCGGCGCCGCCCGATTCGAGCTTGCCGATGGCGACGTCGATCTCGTGCAGCAGGCTGGATTCGTGGTCGGCCAGGTGCTGCTCGTTGTGGCTGATCATTTCCGATTGCGGCGCATCGTCGCTCTGGCCCTGGTGGGCGAGGGGGCCGATCGATGGTGCTTCGTCATCTTGCTGGCCGGTGCGCGAACGCACGGTGTCGAGCAGGTCCTGGCGCGCCTGGTGCAGGCGCTTGCTGAGTTCTTCCGATACGGATTGCGATAGCGGCGGCATGGCGGGTTTCCTTCCTTTCCGAGTGTCCGTCGAGATCCTTGATTGATCCCAAATCGCAGCCTTGATTTTTCAGTCAACACGCCTCGCGCACTCGGCCGCAAGATGCTGTTGCATAGCTCATCTGATGCTGAACAATTTGATTCACATCAAGGATTTTTGCACTGCGAAAAACGACACTCCTGATTGTCATCCATCAAGGTATTATCAGGAGAGCATCTTGGACACCAGTCTAAACTATAACTACAAGATCGTGCGCCAGTTTGCCATCGCGACCGTCGTGTGGGGCGTGATCGGCATGGCCGCCGGCGTCTTCATCGCGGCGCAGCTGGCCTGGCCCGCGCTGAATTTCGACATCGCCTGGCTGAGCTACGGACGCCTGCGCCCGCTGCACACCAATGCGGTCATCTTCGCCTTCGGCATCTGCGGCCTGTTCGCCACTTCCTACTACGTGGTGCAGCGCACCTGCCAGGTGCGGCTGTTCTCGGACAAGCTGGCCAGCTTCACCTTCTGGGGCTGGCAGGCGGTGCTGGTGTCGGCCGCGATCTCACTGCCGATGGGCTTCACCCGCGGCAAGGAATACGCCGAGCTCGAATGGCCGATCGCGATCCTGATCACCGTGGTCTGGGTGGCCTATGCCGTGGTCTTCTTCGGCACCATCATCAAGCGCCGCGTCCAGCACATCTACGTGGCCAACTGGTTCTTCGGCGCCTACATCCTGGCGGTCGCCATCCTCCACGTGGTGAACGGCGCGGTGATGCCGGTGTCGGCGATGAAGTCGTATTCCGCGTATGCCGGCGTGCAGGACGCGATGATCCAGTGGTGGTACGGCCACAACGCGGTGGGCTTCATCCTGACCGCCGGCTACCTCGGCATGGTCTATTACTTCATCCCGAAGCAGGCCGAGCGCCCGGTGTACTCGTACCGCCTGTCGATCGTGCACTTCTGGGCCCTGATCTTCACCTACATGTGGGCCGGCCCACACCACCTGCACTACACCGCGCTGCCCGACTGGACCCAGTCGATCGGCATGGTGTTCTCGCTGATCCTGCTGGCGCCTTCGTGGGGCGGCATGATCAACGGGATCATGACCCTGTCGGGCGCCTGGCACAAGCTGCGCTCGGACCCGATCCTGAAGTTCCTGATCGTCTCGCTGTCCTTCTACGGCATGGCCACCTTCGAGGGCCCGATGATGTCGATCAAGACCATCAACTCGCTGTCTCACTACACCGACTGGACCGTCGCCCACGTGCATGCCGGCGCCCTGGGCTGGGTCGGCTTCATCACCATGGGCTCGATCTACTACCTGATCCCGCGCCTGGCAGGCAAGAAGCAGATGTGGAGCATGTCGCTGGTCGACACGCACTTCTGGGTCGCCACCATCGGCATCGTCCTCTACATCGCCTCGATGTGGATCGCCGGCGTGATGCAGGGCCTGATGTGGCGCGCGGTGAATCCGGACGGCACCCTGACCTATACCTTCGCCGAGAGCGTCAAGGCCACCTATCCCTACTACGTGATCCGCTTCACCGGCGGCTTCCTGTACCTGTCTGGCATGGCGATCATGGCCTTCAACACCTGGAAGACGCTGAGCGGAACGAAGAGCGTGGACGCGAAGATCCCGCTTGGGCCGACCAAGCCGCACCCGCACCACGCGCAGCCTGAAGCAGCGCACGCCTGAACCGGAGCACATAATGAAAAAGAAGTTTACCCATGAATGGATCGAGAAAAACCCCTGGCTCCTGATCGGCCTGGTGCTGCTCGTGATCTCCTTCGGCGGGCTGGTCGAGATCGTGCCGCTGTTCTTCCAGAAGTCCACCACCGAGCCGGTGGCCGGCCTGAAACCCTACTCGCCGCTGCGCCTGGCGGGGCGCGACGTCTACATCCGCGAAGGCTGCTACAACTGCCACTCGCAGATGATCCGGCCGTTCCGCGCCGAGACCGAGCGCTACGGCCACTATTCGGTGGCCGGCGAATTCGTCTACGACCACCCGTTCCAGTGGGGCTCGAAGCGCACCGGCCCCGACCTGGCCCGCGTGGGCGGCCGCTACAGCGACGAATGGCACCGCACCCACCTCGACAACCCGCGCGACGTGGTGCCGGAATCGAACATGCCGGGCTATCCGTGGCTGGCCAAGGCCAAGCTGGACCCGAGCGAGATCATCCCGAAGATGCGCGCGATGCGCCGCCTCGGCGTGCCTTACAGCGAAGCCGAGATCGCGGCCGCGCCAGGCGAGGTGAGCGGCAAGACCGAGCAGGACGCGCTGATCGCCTACCTGCAGGGCCTGGGCACCCAGATCAAGACGAGGAATTGAAAATGGCACTCCAACACATCTTTGATAACGCCAGCAGCGTGATGACGGTCGTGAGCTTCGTGACCTTCCTGGGCATCGTCGGCTGGACCTACGTGCTGCGCCGGAGCAGCGACTTCGACAAGGCGGCGCAACTGCCGTTTGCCGATGAAGCAGGGGAGAACGAGCGTGGCTGATTTCTTCAACGAGTTCTGGCACTGGTACATCGCCGTCATCACGGTGCTGTCGATCCTCGGCTGCGGCATCCTGCTGTGGTCGCAGTCGAGCTACCGCGTCAAGCTGGGCGCCGACGGCACGCCCGAGAAAACCACCGGCCACGTCTGGGACGAGGACCTGACCGAACTGAACACGCCGATGCCGCGCTGGTGGATCGTGCTGTTCTGGCTCACCATCGTGTTCGGCTTTGCCTACCTGGCCTTGTATCCGGGCCTGGGCAGCTATGCCGGCAAGCTGGGCTGGACGACCACCGGCGAGTACAAGGCCGAGCTGAAGCAGGCCAAGGCCGACTTCGGTCCGCTGTTCGCCAAGTACGCCAACCAGGACCTGAAGCTGGTCGCCGCCGACCCGCAGGCCCATGCCATCGGCGAACGCCTGTTCCTGACCTATTGCGCGCAGTGCCACGGGTCTGATGCGCGCGGCAGCAAGGGCTTCCCCAACCTGGCCGACCGCGACTGGCTGCACGGCGGCGAGCCCTCGACGATCAAGCAGAGCATCATGCAGGGCCGGGTCGGCGTCATGCCGCCGATGGGCGCGGCGCTCGGTTCGGACAAGGACATCGAAAGCGTGGCCCACTATGTGCGCGACCTGTCCGGCCTGCCGGCGGACCCGATCAAGGTCGCCTTCGGCAAGCCGAAGTTTGCCGCCTGCGTGGCCTGCCACGGCGTGAAAGGCGAGGGCAATCCGGCCATGGGGGCGCCCAACCTGGCGGACAAGACCTGGCTGTATGGCGGCAGCCCGGAAACCGTGATGGAGACCATCCGCAAGGGCCGCACCAACACCATGCCGGCCTTCGGCGAATTCCTCGGCGAAGAGAAGGTGCACGTGCTGGCGGCCTATGTGTGGAGCCTGTCGAATCAGGCCGAACTGAAACCCATCGTGACGGCGCAAGCAAGATGAATGCCCCTCAAGAGGCGGTGGTCCGCCTGTACGCGGCGCGCGAAGAGATCTACCCGCGCGAGATCAAGGGCCGCTATGCCTCGCTGCGCTGGGCCTGCGTCTGGCTCACCCAGCTGCTGTTCTACGGCCTGCCGTGGTTCGAGATGCATGGCCGCCAGGCAGTGCTGTTCGACCTGGCCAGCCGCAAGTTCTATCTCTTCGGACTGGTGCTGTGGCCGCAGGACTTCATCTACCTGGCCGCGCTGCTGATCCTGTGCGCCTACGGGCTGTTCCTGGTGACGGCGGTGGCGGGCCGGGTGTGGTGCGGGTTCGCCTGCCCGCAGACGGTCTACACCGAGATCTTCCTGTGGATCGAGCGCAAGTTCGAAGGTCCGCGTAGCAGCCGCATCCGCCTCGACCGCCAGCCCTGGACGCTGGAAAAAATCGCGCGCAAGGGCGGCAAGCATGCGGCCTGGGGCCTGGTGGCGCTGTGGACCGGCTTTACCTTTGTCGGCTACTTCACGCCGGTGCGCGAGCTGAGCTTCGACATCGCCAGCTTCGGCCTTGGACCCTGGGAGCGCTTCTGGGTGCTGTTCTACGCGCTCGCCACCTACGGCAACGCGGGCTGGCTGCGCGAGCAGGTGTGCAAGTACATGTGCCCGTATGCGCGCTTCCAGAGCGCGATGTTTGACAAGGACACGCTGATCGTCACCTACGACGCCGCCCGCGGCGAGCCGCGTGGTGCAGTCCATGCGCGCACCGGGACCCCGAATGGCGGCGACTGCATCGACTGCAGCATGTGCGTGCAGGTATGCCCGACCGGGATCGACATCCGCAAGGGCCTGCAGTACGAATGCATCGGCTGCGCCGCCTGCGTGGACGCCTGCAACGGCGTGATGGACAAGGTGGAGCGCCCGCGCGGCCTGATCCGCTATGCGACCGAGAATGCGCTGGCGGCGAAACTCTCCCCGCACCAGGTACGGCGGCGCGTACTGCGTCCGCGCGTGATGATCTATGCCGCGGTGCTGGCGATCCTCGGCAGTGCCATGGTCGCCTCGCTGGCGCTGCGCAACCCGCTCAAGCTGGACGTGATCCGCGACCGCGGCTCGATGGGCCGCGAAGTCGAGGACGGGATGATCGAGAACGTCTACCGGCTGCAGGTGATGAACACGCTGGAGGAGCCGCAGCGCCTGCGCATCACGGTCGACGGCATCGCCTCGGCGAAAGTCGTGGACGAGGACGTGGTCGAGATCGATGCAGCCACCACGCGCGCCGTGCCGGTGCGGGTGCGCATCGCCGGCGGAGATGGCCGGCCCGGGTCGAACCGGATCGCCTTCACGCTGGCATCAACAGACGGCGCCGCGCTGCAGGTGAGGGAAGAAGCGGCATTCATCCTGCCCAAGTAAAAAGGAGCAAACAACATGCAAGCGAATATGAGCCTCCAGCCGGCCGCCCCCTGGTACCGGCACCGCTGGCCCTGGTTCCTGATGATCGGCCCGGTGCTGGTGCTGGTCGGCGGCTTCGTCATGCTCTCGCTGGCGCTGAGCCGCCCGGACGCGATGGTGGTCGGCGACTACTACAAGCAGGGCAAGGCCATCAACCAGGAACTGGGGCGCGACCGCGCCGCCAGCCGCCTCGGTCTGCGCTTCGAAGCTGGCTACGATGCCGCGGCCGGGCGCGTGACCGGCACCCTGCTCAGTCATGGCGAGCCGGTGCGCGCACCCTTCCACATCCGCCTCGCGCATCCGACCCAGCCGGAACGCGACCGCGTCCTCGAAGCCCTGCCGGACGCCCACGGCCGCTTCGTGGCGCAGGCGCCCGGACTCGAGGCCACCCACTGGCAGGTCGTGGTGGAGGGCGGGGCGCGCGACTGGCGCCTGGCGCGCAGCTGGAGCTGGCAGCGCGAGCCGATGCTGGCGATCACGGCGGACGCGCAAGTGGCAGGAGAAAGTGCTATTAAATAGTAATTGTCGTGCTATGCTCGATCCGTTTCTCTGCTTCAAGAATGAAGTAATTGTTTCCGTCATACCCACCAGGCATGAACATTGCATGCCACGATAAGGAAGACAATGAAGAAGAAATGGATCGTCACAGCGCCTTTGCTGGTGCTGGCCGTTGCCGGTATCGCTGCCACCATGCCTATCTGGGCGCACTTGTGGCAGATGTACGTGCCGCAGCCTAAGGTAGCGATCGATCGCGGCACAAGCCGCGAGGCTATCGATGGGCTGATCACGCAATACAACAGGCATTATGTCTTGCCCGACAAGGTGAATCAGGTCGAAGCCTTCCTGCGCCGGCGCCAGCAGGAGGGCATCTACGATCGGGTGACGGACGCCGAACAGCTGGCGCAGCAGCTCACCGACGACGTCCAGAGCATCGCCCCTGACCGGCACATGATGGTCGGGTTCAGCGCCGACCCGCTCCCTCCTGACAGCAAGGGCGGGCCGCGGCCGGAGACGCAGGCGGACTGGGAGCGGCGCAACAACTTCGTGATGCGCCAGATCACCTACGTCATGGCGAACCCGGTCGACAAGGTCGAGCGCCTGGACGGCAACATCGGCTACCTGAAGATTTCCGGTTTCGCTCCTCCCTTCATCTCGGGCGCCAGGTTCGCCGCTGCCATGGATGAACTTGCCGGGACCGACGGCCTGATCATGGACCTGCGCGCGCACCGTGGCGGCAATCCGGAAGGCGTGGCCTTACTCATCAGTTATTTCGTGGACCAGCGTACCCGCCTCAACGACATCTGGGATCGCAGCACCGGCATCAGCAAGCAGCACTGGACCGTCGACAAGCTCGATGGCAAGCGCTACGGCAGCAAGAAGCCGGTCCTGATCCTGGTCAGCCCCGACACCAAGTCGGCAGGCGAAGAGTTCGTCTACACGATGCAGGCACTCAAGCGCGCCACGGTGATCGGCGCGCCGACCTGGGGCGGCGCCCACCCGTCGCGCGCCTTCCGCATCGGCGAGCATTTCTTTGCCTTCATTCCCAACAGGCGCGCCATCAACCCGATCACCGGGTCCAACTGGGAAGGCGCGGGCGTGATTCCGGATATCTCCGCGGCGCCGGACAAGGCGCTTGACGTAGCCGAGGACCTGCTGCGGCGCCGGCTCAAGGAAGGCGGCGCGCTGGCCGCCGCGGGGCAATAAGCTCGCCGACCAGCGCTACTATCGGCGCCAGGGCGATACCGCCAGGATCAGGATCGCCGTCAGGCAGACCAGGGCGGCGATCGCCGCCACACCCACAAGGAGCGTCCCAAGCCAGAACCGGCGCGCATATGCCGGACCGTGCAGGTCGGCGACATGGCGGACCTGGGCATGGCCGGAGCGGATGTACCAGACGGCCAGGAAGGCCAGGCCGACCGGGTGGGGCAGGCCGGTCTCGCGTCCGAGCACCGCGCCGGCCAGCACGATGAGCAGGTTCACGGCGTGCAGGCCGCAGGCCATGGCGAACCAGCTGGCCGCGTCCCTGGCCTTGTCGTCCTCCCCGAGGCGCTCCCAGTTGCGCATGTGGAGCCAGGCGCCGAAGGCCGGCGACAGGACGACGCTCCAGAGCGCGGCCGCCGCCGGGTTCCACAATGCCAGGTCACGTCCTGCCGGCGCAGGACGGGCGGCGGTGGATGTCTGCAGCGTCGTGTCCATGGCGCTCGTGCCCGCGGCGGATTACGCGGTCGCGACCCGGAAGGCGGTCACAACGCCGGCCGCAAACGGAATGGCGCAGATCGCGGCCACGCCGACCAGGATAGGCGCAGCCCAGGAGCGGCGCGCATAGCTTTCGCCGTGGTGGTCGTCGACATGCTTGATCTGCTGGTAGGCCGACCCCACACCCCAGGCGCCGAACAAGGCCAGCGAGGCCCACCAGGGCGCGGTGAGATCGTCGCGGCCAAGCAGGGCGCCCGCAGCGCCGGCGGCGTAACTGGCGATGGCAATCAGGAGCATGCCGGCGAACCAGTAGCGTGCGTGCCTGGCCTTGTCCGGCTGTCCGAGCCGCTCCCAGTTGCGCATGTGGAGCCAGGCGCCGAAGGCCGGTGTGAAGACCAGGCTCCACAGTGCGGCGGCGGTCGGGTTCCATAACGCGATCGCCTGGTTATCGCTGATGGGGATGCTGTCTGCCGTTTTGTCCATGCCTGCCTCCATTTGATTTCCATGTGGAAACAGCATAGTTGCTCAGCACAGCAGCGCCTTTGACGTGCGGCAGCAAGGCATCACGCCACCCGCAGCCGCTTGCGCTGCAACCACATCCTACTCGGCCTTGAAACCGCGTCCCGTCGCCGCCCAGTAGATGCCGCCGTACAGGTGGTGCAGGAACACCGGGTCGCGGTAGGTGGCCTGCATGTGGCCCAGCGCCGTGTAGAAGGCGCGTCCGCCATCGTAGGCCTGGTACCAGCTGATCGGGTGGAAGGCGCCCATGCCCTTGCCCTTGCTGGTCTCGGGTTTGTAGGTGGACTCGTCGACGCTCAAGAGGTAATTCAGCTTGCCGGAAGTCGGCGGACCGAACTCATACCATTCCTCGGTGAACAGGGTGCGCGGCGCGAAGCGCTCCATGCCCGGGAAGTTGCGGTCGCGGACCTGCAGCACCGCGGTCTGCACCGCCGGGTGCACGTGGAACATGTGGCCGACCATCCTGGTGTACCACGGCCAGCCGTATTCGGTGTCCGAGGCGCTGTGCACGCCCACGAAGCCGCCGCCCTTGCGGATGTAGCGCTCGAAGGCGGCCTGCTGCTTGTCGTCGAGCACGTCGCCGGTGGTCAAGAGGAAAACGACGGCCTGGTACTTGGACAGTTCGGCGTCGTTCATCACGCGTCCCGCGTCGGCGGTCCAGAAGACCTTGAAGTCGTGCAGCTTGCCCAGTTCCTCGACGGCGCTCACGCCTGCGTGCACGGCGTCATGGTGCCAGCCTGCGGTCTTGGTGAACACGAGGACCTTGAATTGTTCGGCCTGGGCTGGCGCGGCGGCCAGCAGGGAAGCGCACAGCAGTGCCGGCGCCATGAAAGAAGATTTCATTTTTGTCTCGATTATGAATTATTATTTCACCGTCGCGATGGCAGTGAGCGGATGCCCGAAGGCAAGGGCAATAATAGTTCAATAATCGAACTTAATGTGCGGGGCCGAACGCGCGTGGCCGGCCCGACCAGGTAAGGCGGGTATGCTGGACCACTTCGCTCCAGCTGTCCCCGATCCTGGTGAACTCCACCTGGTAGGGACGCGGGCCGGCAAGTCCGCCACGCTCGTAGCGCACCAGCACCGTATCCGCCCGCACTTCGGCCCAGACCAGGCGCGCGTGGAAGGTACCGGGCTTGCGCACGCAAGCCTCGCTGAACGGCCCGCCGACATCGGCCATTCCATCCTCGCGGCGGACCAGCAGCTCGCGCACCGCGTCCGGCAATTCGGCCATGGTGGTCGGGTAGGCGGGTTCGGCGGCGCGGCCATCGATCCCCGCCAGCAGGAGGGCAAGGAAGGCAAGGGAAGCAATCGGGCGTCGGAGCATGGGCATGTCGGGTCGTCGTGGATGGCTCCGGCCCAGTCTAGCAGCGTATGGACGGCTCGTCTGTACATACCACGGGCACGTTGTTTCTTTGAGCTCTTCCATGTTAGATTCCTCCGCGGCAAGCACGGCGCCCGGCGCCGTCGACCGACACCACAACGACCAAGGATACGAGACCAAGATGCCATCCCTCCGCCATCGCAGCCTGCGCGCCGCCATCGCCGCCCTGTTCATCCCCGCCGCCATCGCTGTTGCGACCATGCCGAGCGCCGCACTGGCCGCGCCCGCGGCCAAGGCTGCCAGCGCCAAGCCGAACAAGGCCTTCGATACCTGGGCCGACAAGTTTGCCGAAGACTGGGTGCGCCTGAACCCGCAGATGGCCACGTCCACCCAGTACTTCAGCGGCGCCGAGCAGGCGAAGCTGGACCGCGAGCTGACGCCGATGACGAAAGCCCATCGCCAGAAGATGCAGGCGCTGGCCAGGACCGGCCTGGCGCGCTTGGACAAGTGGATGGCAGGCCCGCTCGACGAGAACCAGCGGATATCAAGCGCGGTGATGCGCTGGTCGCTGCAGAACGTGATCGCCAACGAGCCGTATGAGGACCATGCCTTCGTGTTCTCGCAGTTCAGCGGTGTGCAGGTCGGCCTGGTCAACTTCATGAACACCACCCACCCGTTGCGCAACCCGCAGGACCTCGACAGCTACCTGGCGCGCCTGGAGCAGGTCGGCACCCGCATGGACGAAGCGCTGGCGCGCGCCCGCGAGGCCGCCGCCAAGTCCCTGATCCCGCCGCGCTTCATCCTCGAGCGCGCGCAATTCCAGGTCGACAGCTTCCTCAAGCCGGCGGCGAACGAGAACGTCCTGGTGACCTCGCTGGCCCAGCGCACCGAGAAGATCGAAGGCCTGAACCCGGACGTGCGCAACGCGGCACTGGCGCGCGCCGCCCGCATCGTGGACGAGCGCATCCGCCCGGCCTACAAGCGGGTGCAGGAATTCATGCTTGAAATCCACCCGCGTACCGGTGACGTGGCCGGCATCTCGCGCCTGCCGAACGGCGCCGCGGCCTATGCGCGCGCGGTCGAGAACTTCACCAGCACCAAGCTGTCGCCGAACGAGATCCACGAGATCGGCCTGCGCGAGGTGGCGCGCATCGAAGGCGAGATGGACCGCCACTTGCGCTCGCTCGGCCTGACCGAGGGCAACATCGAAACCCGTATGAAGCAGCTCGATGCGCGCTTCCAGCCGAAGGGCGAAGGCGACCCGCGCCCGGCGATCATCGCCAGCTATGGCGAGATGGTGAAGGATGCCGAGCGCAGGAGCAGCACGCTGTTCAACCTGAAGCCGCGCGCGCCGGTCGAGGTGCGCCGCGTGCCGCCGCTGACCGAACCCTCGGCCGCCGCCCATTACACGCTGCCGGCGCCGGACGGCACCCGCCCGGGCATCTTCTGGGTGCCGCTGCGTGGGCCCAGCTTCGACATGATCCGCATGCGCAGCCTGGCCTACCACGAGGCGGTGCCGGGCCACCACTTCCAGCTGGCGATCCAGCAGGAACTGACCGGCATCCCGAAATTCCGCAGCCAGCGCATCTTCAGCGGCGGCAGCGCCCACGCCGAGGGCTGGGCGCTGTACACCGAACGCCTGGCGGTGGAGCAGGGCTGGTACGAAGGCGACGTGCCCGGCCTGTTGGGGGCGCTCGGTTCGGAACTGTTCCGCGCCCGCCGCCTGGTGGTCGACACCGGCCTGCACTCGAAGGGCTGGACACGCCAGCAAGCCATCGACTACGGCATCGGCGCCCAGGAAGTCGAGCGCTACGTCGTCTGGCCGGGCCAGGCGAATGCCTACATGATCGGCATGCTGCGCATCATCGAGCTGCGCGAGAAGGCCAGGAAGGAACTGGGCGACAAGTTCTCGCTCCCGGGCTTCCACGACCTGGTGCTGGGCGCGGGCTCGGTGCCGCTCGACGTGCTGGGCGAGCTGGTGGACGGCTGGATCGCCAAGCAGAAGAAGGCGTGACCGGGCCGTGAAATCGACGCTGGCCATGCTTGCGCTGTCGGCGCTGTCCTGTGCGAGCGCAGCCGCGCCCCTGTCCGCGCCCCTGTCCGCGCCCCGGGCCGAGGCCCTGACGCGGCAACTGCAGGCCATCGTCGACGACCCCGCCATTCCGCTGCCCGGCCTGGCGGTGGTGGCGGTCCGCGGCGGCGAGATCGTCTACAGCCGCCAGTTCGGCTACAAGCGCCTGGCCAGCGCCACCCTGTCTGCGCAGCCGATGGACGCCGACACGATGTTTCGCATCGCCTCGGTGTCCAAGCTGGTGACCACGCTGGGCGCCATGAAGCTGGTGGAGCAGGGCAGGCTGGCGCTGGACCAGGACGTCAGCGCCTGGCTCGGCTACCGGTTGCGCAACCCGCACTTCCCGGACCAGGCGATCACCCTGCGCATGCTGCTCACGCACACCTCCTCGCTGCGCGACGAGGGCGGCTTCAAGTTCGACCCCGCGGTCGACCTGAAGGAGGTCTTGCAGCCGGGCGGACGCCTGCACGGCAAGGGCGCCATGTGGTCCAGCACCCATGCGCCGGGGCGCTACTTCGACTACGTCAACTTCAATTCCGGCATCATCGCCACCATCATGGAGCGCGCCGGCGGCGAACGCTTCGACCGCCTGATGCGGCGCCTGGTGTTCGATCCGATGGGCCTGAAGGCCGGCTTCTACCTGGCCGACTTCGCCCCCGCCCGGATCGAGGACGCCGCCACCCTGTACCGCCGCCGCGAGAAGGACGGCGACGAACGCTGGGATCCGCAAGGCCCGTGGATCGCGCAGTCCGACGATTTCCACCTCGACCCACCGCTCGCGCCGCCGGGGCTCGAGCGCTACTTCGTGGGCACCAACGGCACCCTGTTCGGCCCGCAGGGCAGCCTGCGCATCTCGGCCGGCGAGTTGGCGCAGCTCATGCTGATGCTGATGAACGAGGGCTGCCATCAGGGCCGGCAGATACTGAAGCCGGAAACGGTGGCGCTCATGTTGTCGCGCCAATGGACCCTGCGGCCGGGCAGCGGCAATGGCGACAGCGACAATTTCCGCGGCCTGTACCACGCCTGGGGCCTGGGCAACCAGCACTTTACGGACACCAGCATCGTGGAGGACGGCCGGGCCAGCGGCGACCGCCTGGTGGAAGGCGGCGGCTTCACCGGGGTCGGCCACCTGGGCTGGTCCTGGGGCCTGAACGCCTTGTTCGTGTTCGATCCGACCACGAAGAACGGCATGATCTACGTCGGCAGCGGCGTGGGCGACGACCCCGACCGCCACCCCGGACGCTTCTCGTCCGAGGCGCGCTTCCAGGAGCGCATCACCGATGCCCTGTACCGCGGCGCGATCGCCGCACCGAAGGAAGGAGCACCGTGATGCCCGACTGGCTGCGCGCAGTTGCACAAGCACTTTTCTGGGTGGTGGCGATGACGCTGACCATGCGCTGGCTGGCACGCAGCCGTCACCGCGCCGCTCCAGCCGCGGCCGGCCGCCGCGTGCAGCATCATGCGGGTTTACTCGTCATCGGCGTGATCGGTACGCTGTTCTTCGCCGGCGCCATGGTGGCCGCCACTATATGGCCGGACGACACCGTCAACGTCTGGTTCCACGTCTTCATGAGCGGCATGACGCTGCTGGCAGCCTACCTGGTGGCCGACTATCGTTTCGCGCGCCATACCGTATCGGAAGCGGGGATGGACTTTGGCCGCCCCACTGGCCGGCGCCTGGCCTTCGGCTGGAACGAGGTCGGCAAGGTCCGCTTCTCCCGAGCCTGGAACTGGTTCCGGATCGAGCTCCAGTCCGGCGAAGTCGTGCGCATATCCGGGCTGATGACAGGCCTGCCCGACTTCGCCGCAAAGGTGCTGGAACATGTTCCAGCAGCGCGCATCGACAAGGACAGCCTGCAGATGTTGCGCGCCACGGCCAAGGGCCAATTGCCCCCGGTCTGGAATAGCCGCTAGAGAAGCGTTGCCACGGCCCGGTTTTGCTCCTACACTGCTCGCGCACACGCTGTCTTTCATGACCTTCTTCTTCAGGAGCACCGCATGGAAACACAAGAAATCTACCGCGGCCGACTCATCGACCACATCCAGCTCGTGGTCAGGGACCTGCCCGCATCGCGCAGGTTCTACGGCGCCGTGTTCGAGGTGCTGGGCATTCCGCTGGGCGGCGCGGGTGACGATTACTTCTGGGCTGACGAACTCTTCATCTCCAGCCGCGACAGCGCGGCCGCGCAGGGCGTGCTCACCGGCCGCCACCACCTGGCCTTCCAGGCACGCGACCGCAAGATGGTCAATGCCTTCTATTTCGCGGCCCTGGCCGCCGGCGGCAGGGACAACGGCCGCCCCGGCGAACGCGCCTACCACCCGGGCTACTACGGCGCCTTCGTGCTGGACCCGGACGGCAACAACATCGAAGCCGTCTACCACGGCGAGGCGAAGCAAAGCGCGCCCTACGTGCGCGTCAGCTTCTGACACGGTGGCGCAGCCGGCGGTGGAAACCGCTATACTGCGCCGACCATGCGCATCCAGATCTTCTCCGACCTGCACCTCGAACGCTACGCCGGTTTCAATCCGCAGATCCGCGGCGACACCGACGTCGTCGTCCTGGCGGGCGACATCGGCTCCTACCAGGCCGGATCGCGCCTGACCGACGAGGATTTCGGGCTCGAACGTTTCTCGCCCCTGCGCCCCGGCGCCAATGGCGCGCGCGTCCTGTACATCCCCGGCAACCACGAATTCGATGGCCTCGATTACGACGAAGCCTACGCGCGCCTGCGCGACAGCTGCGCGCGCCTCGGTATCGAATGGCTGGACCGCCAGACGCTCGTCATCGGGAATATCCGCTTCATCGGCACCACCCTGTGGAGCGACTTCGACGCGCTGGCGCTGCGCGAGCAGGAGCTGAGCAAGCAGCTGCAAAAGCGCGAGAAGGCCTTCCGCGCCGCCAACTGGTACCTCTCGAAGAACACCACCCTGAAGAACGGCGAGAAGGTGCTGGCCGAGGGCATCCGCGAAATGGCGCTGGACTGCCAGGACTGGCTGCGCGGGGCGCTGGCGGCGCCCTTCGAGGGGCGCACGGTGGTAGTGACCCATTTCGCGCCCAGCCTGCAAAGCGCCGACCCGCGCTATGGCCTCACGCCCGGGACCGCGGGCTTCTGCAATGCGCTCGACGGCTTGTTCCCGCAGGCCGATATCTGGATCCACGGCCACCTGCACTGCGCCAACGACTACGTGGTCAGCGGCGTCGATGCCGGCCGGCCCTGGTCCTGCCGCGTGGTGGCCAATTCGCTCGGCTACCTCAGCAAGGGCGAGCAGGAAGCCTTCCGGCCCGACCTCGTCGTCGACATTTAATCGCGGTGGGCGGCAGCACAGGACACCACGCCAGCCATCAGCAATACCAGCGCCGCCGCCTCCAGGCCGCTGGGCCAGCGCGCCTCCCACAGGAAGCCGTAGAGCGAGGCGAACACGGTCTCGAACACGATCATCTGGCCCATCAACGCCATCGGCAGGGCGCGGCTGGCGTAGTTCCACAGGGCGTTGCCGAGCACCGAACAGAAAATCCCGACCGCCGTCACCACCCCGAGGAACTGCAGCCATTCGGTGACCGTGTGCGTGGCGCCGCCGCCCGGAAAGGCCGGCACTGCCAGCAGCAGGGCCTGGGCGCCCGTCATCACTCCCACCAGCAGGCTCCATTCGTTGGCCGAAATGCCATCGAGCCGCGCCAGCCAGCGCCGGTTGGCGACCGCATAGAAGGTCCAGGACAGCAGCGCGCCGATCGCCGACAAGAGGCCGATGCCCGAACCGCCCTCCAGGGAAGACAAGGAATCCCAGCTGATGCAGGCCAGGCCGGCCGCGCCCAGCAGCAGGGAGGGCAGCAGGCGCCGCAAGGGCACCGCGCCGTGCTCGCGCAGGCCAGCCAGGGTCACGGTGATCGGCAGCAGCCCGATCACGATCGAGGTCATGGCCACTCCACCCAATTGGACGGCCTGGGCCAGGAACAGGTAGTACACGATGTTGCCCGCCAGGCTGAGCCAGGCCAGGCCGCGCCAGTCGGCCCGGCTCAGGCGCTGCCTGAGCCGCGGCCAGGCGCGCGCGACCAGGATGGCGGCGACGATGCCGTAGGCCAGGTAGCGGCCGGCCGACAACTGCAGGGCCGAGAAGCCCGGCACCAGTTCGGGGGCGAGGAATACCAGGCCCCAGAAGGCGCCCGCGGTGATGCCGGCGCCGATGCCGAGCCGGGTGGTGTGGGACGTGGTGTGAATCTGCGAAAGCATGGTCGATCTCCTTGGGAAGGGAGATTGTCGGCCGGATGCCCGCGGCGCTCTTGACCCTGGCTACTGCTGGTTTGACAGATTCTCGCGATACGCGCGCCGGTAGGCCGCCGGCGTCGTGTCCATCGTCCTGCGCATGGCCCGGGTCAGCGCGCTCTGCTCGGAAAAGCCGGCGGCCAGCGCGATTTCGGCCACCGGGCGCGCCGTCGCACGCAGCCATTCGCAGGCATGGCGCAGGCGGCAGTCCAGCAGCCAGTCGTGGGGCGTGCTGTCGCGCTCTTCGCGAAACAGCGCATGCAGGCGGCTGACGCTCAGGCTGGCGGCGCGCGCCATGGCCTCGGTGGTCCACGGCAGGCCAGGTTCGGCCTCGATGCGGGCCAGCAGGGCCGCCAGACGCGAGCCAGGCGCGGGCGCGCCCAGCACCAGGGTGTCGAGCAGCAGCGGGGTCCAGCCGGCCAGCACGGAAGGCGCGGGCGGCCGGGTGGCGGCCATGATGCCCATGAATTCGACCAGCTTGCGGGCCGCGGGACCGATGGCGCCGAAGGGCTGCTCGAGCAGGCGCTGCCAGGGTCCTTGCGCGAAGGTATCCGGTCCCAGGTCGACGATCAGCGACCGGTTGGCCACCGGGCTGCACTGCGAGTGCCAGGCGCCGGGCGCCACCACCGCCACGCGCAGCGGATCGAGCCGGGCCTGGCGGCCTTCGATTTCCACGGCGACTTCGCCGCTCACGGGCAGCACCAGCTGGCCGAACTCGTGGCGGTCCGAGCTGCGCGCGGCGCCATAGCTGCGCAGGTGCAGGTCGAGCAGCGGCGCAGCCATCCTGGCTGATCCTAGCCCATCGGGCTGCAGACGTCGGTGCCGGCCGCCAGCGCCTTGAGCTTGGCCGGGTCGAGCAGGGTGACTTCGCGCTTGTCGACCTGCAGCCAACCCTGCTTCTTGAAGCGCGACAGCAGGCGGCTGATGCTTTCGATGGTGAGCCCGAGGTAGTTGCCGATGTCTTCGCGCGACATGCGCAGCTGGAAGCTGTGCGGCGAATAGCCGCGCGCCGCGTAGCGTGCCGACAGGTTGACCAGGAAGACGGCAAAACGCTGCTCCGCCCGCATATTGCCGAGCAGCAGCATAACGTTCTGTTCGCGCGTGATTTCCTGGCTCATGATGCGGTGGAAGTGTCGCAACAGGGCCGGCACGTGGCCGAACAGCTCTTCCAGGCGCGAGAACGGGATCTCGCACACCTCGCTGTCCTCGAGGGCCACGGCGTCGCAATGGTGGGTGCCGCTGATGGCGTCCATGCCCAGCAGTTCGCCGGCCATCTGGAAGCCGGTGATCTGGGCTTCGCCGGCGGCGTTCACCTGATAGGTCTTGAAATGGCCGAAGCGCACCGCGTACAGGTTGCGGAAGGGCTCGCCCATGGCGTACAGGCGCTCGTCGCGCGCGAGGCGGCGGCGGCGGCCGATGATCTGGTCGAGGCGATTGATGTCGGCATCCTCGAGGCCCATCGGCAGGCACAGCTGGTGCATGCTGCACGCGCTGCAGCTGGCCTTGAGGGCCTGGATGACCTTCGCTTCGCCCGGGAGCGAGATGGGTTGGTTCATGGCATGGAAACGAAAATGCTGACGCGGCCATTATAGACAAAGGCCGCGTCCGCGGGTTTCATTTCCAAATAACAAGCTCGATTACAGGTGATGCCGGTGTTCCGCCTTCATCCTGTAGTACTCCTGGCGGCCCTTGGCGCGCACGGTCGCGGCGATCTCGGCTGCTTCCTGCGCCGCCTGGTTCACGGTCGCGAAGGCGTCGGCGTTCCCCTTGAGCGCTTCCACGGCCTGCTGCGATTGCGCCGTGCCCGCCAGCGCCAGCCCGAAGGTGGCCGACACCGCCAGCTCGGCGGCCAGGGTGTCGAGGCCAGGCGCCACCACGTCCTGCGCCGCCTTGGCCGCCTGCAGCTCGGCGCTGGCCTGGGGCGCTGCCAGCGTGCGCGCCAGGTCCATGTCGCCGGCGACCCGCGCCAGGAAATCGAGCGCCGCGCGGCTGCCGGACCGGTTGGCCAGGTCGCCGAGGCGCAGCAGGGCCGTATTCTTGGCATTGAACACGGCACGGCCGGCGCGCGGCTGCTGGACGAAGTCGATCATCGGCTGGACCGCGATCTCGCTGCCGATGTAGCCGAGGGTGGCCACGATCTGGGTCAGGAACTCCTCATGCTGCTCCGGCTCGTTCACCAGCCAGTCCAGCAGCAGGCGGGCGTCCTTCTCGCCGTACTGCGAGGCCAGCTCCCATGGCACGCCCTCGATCCAGTGCTGGGAGACGAAGTCGCGCACGTCGGCAGGCAGCGCCAGGCCGCCTGCGCCGCAGGAGCAGCCGCCGGCGGCCATCACCTTGCCGCTGATGCTGAGCGGGCCCGAAAGGAAGGCCGAGGACTCGGCCGCGTTGACCACGTTGTGGTCGGCGCCGACGGACGGGTACATGACCGCGCGCGGGTCGTCGGTGCGGTGGCTGAGGCCGCAGTTGTGGCCGTACTCGTGCACCCAGATCAGGCCTTCCTGGTTGGCGGTGAAGCGCACCGCGGCCACGTTGACCGAGGCGCTGCCGACCGGGGCGCAGCCGATGATGCCGTCGCCGGGGCCGCCGCACCAGCGGATGGCCTGCACGATCTTGACCCCGCTGCCTGCGGTCAGGAGGGCATTCAGGTCGTTTGACGTCTGGATGGTGCCGGGGATGTTCGCCGGCAGCAGCCGGACCGCGCCGTTGCGCACGAAACGGACCGGGGTCGCGACGTCCGGCCCGGTGTCGTCGTTCTGGAGGATCGTGCCCATGTCGGCCAGGATCCGGTCGGCCTCGGCTTCGCTCAGGGCCACGCTGCTGTGGCGGTGCACCGTGACCGAGACCGTGCGCAGGCCCGGCGGCGCCGAGGGCGGGTTGACGACCAGGTAGTCGACAGACAGCGAGATGTCGGCGCTCCACTCGATGTTGACCCAGATGTCGACGCCGTTGAAGCGCGGGGCGACGTTGTGCAGGGTATAGCGGGCTGCGCCGATGAACTTGCCGGCGGGCGGTCCGCCCGGCACGCCTTCGCCGATGGCCACGAAGACCTGCGAGCCGGGCTGGATCAGGTCCCAGTTGAGCCGCAGCAGCCATTCGCCGCGGCGCATGCCCCAGTCGTGGCGGTAGGTAAAGCCGGTCCCCTGCAGCGCGGGCTGTACGCCTTCCGTGCCGACGCTCGCTTCGGCGACGGCCCAGGGGCCTTTGGTGTCCGAGGAATCCGCGCGCTCCTGCGTTCCGGGGTCGAGGAGCAGTGCTGCGTCCTGGTCGAGACGATCGTTTGGTGCCATGGGAATCTCCTGGTGCGCTTCAAGGGTTGATGATCAGGTAATCGACGTAGAGCGAGATGTCGCTGCTCCACGCGATGTCGATCCAGATGTCGACGCCGTTCCAGCGTGAGGCGACGTTGTGCAGGGTGGTGCGGGCCGCGCCGATGAACTTGCCGGCGGACGGGCCGCCCGGCACGCCTTCGCCGATCGCCACCAGGACCCGGGAGGGGGGCTGGATGACATCCCAGTTCAGGCGCAGCACCCACTGGCCGCGCCGCGCGCCCCAGTCGTGACGATAGGTGAAACCGGCGCCGCTCAGTTCGGGCTCGGGCTGGCCGGCCCGGGCCGGCGCGGTCCCGAACAGTTGCCGGACCGCGGCCGTATCGGCCTCCTGGCGCAGTTCGCGGAAGCTGGCCGGCATGGCCGAGGAAGCGACCAGCACCTCCGCTTCCCCGGCGCGCGCCGCGATCCGCGTTGCCGCCGCGTGGTTCTGATGTTGAGTCATGACCATCTCCTTTCACATCGACGATCGATGGATGGCCCGTTCCACCGCGTGGCGAGGGCGGAGGCCGGGTCGCCGGATCGCGAGTCCGCATGCATGCTGGATACACAGGATTCAGGCTGCCGCCGGGCTCGAATCGTCAGCCAATATAGACGAGTGGATTGGGTCGGCAGGATCGATCTGACGGGTCATTAATATGGATCAGTGACCCCGAGTTTTCTGTGGGAGGGAAAGGTTTCGACGCCGAAGCGAGGTTCTGGCGTAGCAAATCGACATCGCCAAGCGTGCGCACCCTGTCCGCATGCTAGATTCTGGACACCACAACGGAGTATGACGAGCAAAAGGGGCCCGCATGTTCGGTTTGTCCGCTTTGGATCTGGCGCGCGTGCAATTTGCGTTCACGATGTCCTTCCACATCCTGTTCCCGGCGATCACGATTGGCATGGCCAGCTACCTTGCCGTGCTCGAGCTGTGCTGGCTGCGCACGAAGCGCCAGGTCTACGTCGACCTCTACCACTACTGGCTCAAGATCTTCGCCGTCTGCTTCGGCATGGGGGTGGTGTCGGGCATCGTGATGGCCTACCAGATCGGCACCAACTGGAGCTACCTGTCCGAGTTCGCCGGCAGCATCATGGGGCCGATCCTGTCCTACGAGGTGCTGACCGCCTTCTTCCTCGAAGCCGGCTTCCTGGGCGTGATGCTGTTCGGCTGGACCCGCGTCGGCCCGGGCCTGCACTTCGGGGCCACCTGCGCGGTCGCGGTCGGCACCCTGATCTCGGCCACCTGGATCCTGGCCGCCAACAGCTGGATGCAGACCCCGCAGGGCTATGCCATCGAGGGCGGCCGCATGGTCCCGGCCGATTGGCTGGCGATCGTCTTCAACCCGTCCTTCCCTTACCGGCTGCTGCACATGGTGATCGCCGCCTATCTCACCACGGCCCTGATCGTCGGCGCCACCGGAGCCTGGCAGCTGCTCAAGGGCCGCGACAACCCGGCGGTGCGCAAGATGCTGTCGATGGCGATGTGGATGATCCTGCTGGTGGCGCCGATCCAGGCGGTGGTGGGCGACTTCCACGGCCTGAACACCCTGAAGCACCAGCCCGCCAAGCTGGCGGCCATGGAAGGGCACTGGCAGAACGAAGGCGACAAGGCGATCCCGCTGCTGCTGTTCGGCGTGCCCGACATGGAAGAGGAACGCACCAAGTACGCAGTCGGCATTCCGCACCTGGGCAGCCTGATCCTCACCCATTCCTGGAACGGCCAGTTCCCCGGACTCAAGGATTTCCCGCGCGAAGACCGGCCCAACTCGCTGATCGTGTTCTGGAGCTTCCGCCTGATGGTGGGCCTGGGCCTGCTCATGATCGCGCTCGGCGCCTGGAGCCTGTGGCTGCGGCGCAAGCGGGAAGGGGAGGCGCGCTTGTGGCGCAACCGCCCCTTCCTGCGCTTCGCCGTCTGGATGGGGCCGGCGGGCCTGGTCGCCATCCTGGCCGGCTGGACCACGACCGAGGTGGGGCGCCAGCCCTGGGTCGTGTATGGGGTGCTGCGCACCGCCGACGCGGTATCGAAGCATGGCGCCGCCGAGCTCGGCCTGACCCTGGCCCTGTTCGTGGTGGCCTATATCTTCGTGTTCGGCACCGGCACCGTCTACCTGCTGCGCATGATGCGCAAGGGGCCGCAGCGCTTCGAGCTGCATACCCCGGCCCGGGGCGGCCCGGGCGAGGAACGCACGCCCAGCCGGCCGCTGTCGGCCGCCGACGTGCAGAACGACGACGACGAGGGCGAGGCCAGCCCGGACCGCCTTGGCCGCGACAAGGAGGAACCCGGTCATGGGCATTGACACCACCGTCATCTGGGCGATCATCATCTTCTTCGCCGTCTTCATGTACGTGCTGCTGGACGGCTTCGACCTGGGCATTGGCCTGCTGTTTCCCTTCAGCCCGAAAAAGCGCGACCGCGACACCATGATGAACACGGTAGCGCCGGTCTGGGACGGCAACGAAACCTGGTTGGTGCTGGGCGGCGAGGGGCTGCTGGCGGCCTTCCCGGTGGCCTATTCGATCATCCTGTCGGGGCTGTACCTGCCGCTGATCTTCATGCTGGTCGGCCTGGTGTTCCGCGGCGTGGCCTTCGAATTCCGCTTCAAGGCCAAGGATCACGAGCGCCACCTGTGGGACAAGGCCTTCATCGGCGGCTCGGTGGTGGCCAGCTTCTTCCAGGGCGTGTCGCTGGGCGCGTTTCTCGACGGCATCGCGGTGTCGGGGCGCAGCTATGCCGGCGGGCCGCTCGACTGGATCGCACCGTTCCCGCTGCTGGCCGGGTTCGGGGTGATGATCGCCTATACCCTGCTGGGCGCCACCTGGCTGGTGATGAAGACCGAGGGCGAGCTGCAGGCGCGCATGGTCCAGGTGGCGCGTCCCCTGGCCCTGATGCTGCTCGCGGCCATCGTCATCGTCAGCATCTGGACGCCCTGGCGCGACCCGGCGGTGGCGGCGCGCTGGTTCAGCTTCCCGAACATCGTGTTCCTGGCACCGGTGCCGGTGCTGGTGGCGGTGTTCATCGTGCTGCTGCTGCGCTCGCTCAAGCGCGACCCGCACCGTGTGCCTTTCGTGGCGTCCCTGGCCCTGATCTTCCTCGGCTACAGCGGCATGGCGATCAGCATCTGGCCCCATATCGTGCCGCCCGCGATCTCGATCTGGGAAGCGGCCTCGCCGCCCAGCAGCCAGGGCTTCGCGCTGGTCGGCACCCTGTTCATCCTGCCCATCATCCTGATGTACACGGCCTGGTCGTACTGGGTGTTCCGGGGCAAGGTCAAGGCCGACGCGGGGTATCACTGATGGTGACCCGGCGCGAATGGCTGCGGCGCCTGGCCTGGCTGGCGGCGCTCTGGCTCGGCGGCGTGTTTACCTTGTCGGCGGTGGCCTACGTGATCCGCACCCTCATGCATGCCCTGGGCATGCGTTGACGGTGGTTTGATAACACCGTGTCATCAACCGTGCGCGGCCTGCCGCGCTGGAGGACTACACTGCTGGTGACCCTTTGCCAACAGGAGAGCAGCACGTGTCCCACCCTGACGCGCCGTCGATCAACCGTCCCGCCGGCCCCGCCATCACTGTCGCCGTACCGCTACCGCTGTCGGGCGAGGACCAGGCGCGCGCCGATCTGTACGCGCTGCTGTCGCGCCTGCTGCTGGCGGCGCCGGACGGTGCGCTGCTGGACGCGCTGGCACATGCCGACCCCATCCTTTCCGAAGGAGGCGATCCGGCCCTGGAGCAGGCCTGGGAAGCGCTGAGCCTGGCCTCGGGCGTCATGGACCCGGATGCGGTGGCCGAGGAGTTCGACGCGCTCTTCATCAGCGTCGGCACGCCGCCCGTCAATCCCTACGGCTCGCGCTACCTGGCCGGCTTCATGAACGACACCCCGCTGGCCGAGCTGCGCGCCGACCTGGCGCGCTTCGGCATCGGCCGGGTGCGCGGCGTCGGCGAATTCGAAGACCATCTGGGCGCCCTGTGCGAGACGATGCGCGTCCTGATCACCGGCGCCCCCGGCATTGCGCGCCAGCCGCTCGCGCGGCAGCAGGCCTTCTTCGAGGTCCACATTGCGCCCTGGTACGAGCGCTGCCTGGCCGACATCGCGTCCGCCGAAGGGGCCAATTACTACCGGCTGGTCGCGCGCCTGGCCGGCGCCTTCCTCGCCATCGAAGCGGAAGCCTTCGTGGTCGGGGAAGCGCTCACCGAATCACCCGTTTAACCGAGACGAGGCACAGCATGGAACAGCATCCGCAGCTACTTGAACACGGACCGGACGGCAAGCCGGCCGCAGGCGCCGGGCACGATGTGCCGGACCCCAGCCGCCGCGGCTTCCTGAAGGCCGCGCCGCTGGGGGCGCTGGCCGTCGTGGCCGGCACGGCCGAGGCCGCCGATACACCGGTGCCCCAGCCTGCTGCGAAGCCGCAGGTCAAGCGCGGCTACCACGAAACCGAGCACATCCGCCGTTACTACGAGACCGCCGCCTACTGGTGAGCACAACGGGAGAACCAGCATGTCCCTCGTGAAGTCCGTCCGCGACAGCGGACTCAAACGGCGCCGCTTCCTGGTCGGCGCCGGTGTCGCCGCCGGAGCCGGCGCCCTGGCCCGACAGCTGCCGCTGAACGTGATCGAACCGGCGCACGCCGACCAGGCCCCCGACGCCCCGGTGCCCACCGAGATCAAGCGCACCATCTGCAGCCACTGCTCGGTGGGCTGTTCGGTGGACGCGGTGGTGGCCAACGGCGTCTGGGTGCGCCAGGAAGCCGCCTTCGATTCGCCCATCAACATGGGGGCGCACTGCGCCAAGGGCGCCTCGGTGCGCGAGCACGCCTTTGGCGAGCACCGCCTGCGCTACCCGATGAAGCTGGTGAACGGCAAATACGTGCGCATGTCCTGGGACCAGGCCATCAACGAGATCGGCGACAAGCTGATCGAGCTGCGCCAGAAATCCGGGCCGGACGCGCTGATGGTGATCGGCAGCTCCAAGCACAACAACGAACAGGCCTACCTGCTGCGCAAGTGGGTCTCGTTCTGGGGTTCGAACAACTGCGACCACCAGGCGCGCATCTGCCACTCGACCACGGTCGCGGGCGTGGCCCAGACCTTCGGCTACGGGGCGATGACCAATTCCTTCAACGACTTGCACCACAGCAAGGCGGTGATGTTCATCGGCTCCAACCCGGCCGAGGCCCACCCGATCTCGATGCTGCACTTCCTGCACGCCAAGGAGCTGGGCGCGAAGATGATCGTAATCGACCCGCGCTTCACCCGCACGGCGCGCTTCGCCCACCACTACGTGCGGGTGCGTCCGGGCACCGACATTCCGCTGGTGTGGGGCATCCTGTGGCACATCTTCCAGAACGGCTGGGAAGACAAGGAATACATCGCGGCCCGCACCTACGGCATGGAGGATGTGCGCAAGGAAGTGGCGAAATGGACTCCGGATAAAGTCTCGGACATTACCGGCGTGCCGGAAGCCTCGGTCAAGATGGCCGCCGAGATGCTGGCCAAGAACAAGCCTTCGTCGGTGGTCTGGTGCATGGGCATCACCCAGCACACGGTCGGCACCGCCAACGTGCGCGCACTGTCCATTTTGCAGTTGGCGCTGGGTAACATCGGCGTCCCGGGCGGCGGCGCCAACATCTACCGCGGCCACGACAACGTGCAGGGCGCCACCGACGTCGGCCCCAACGGCGACTCGCTGCCGGGCTACTATGGGATCGCCGAGGGCGCCTGGAAGCACTTCGCCAACGTCTGGGGCGTCGACTACGAATGGATCAAGTCGCGCTTCGGCTCCAAGGAGCTGATGGAAAAGCCGGGCATCACGGTGTCGCGCTGGTTCGACGCGGTCAACGAAGAAGAACAGTACATCGACCAGCCGAGCAAGCTGCGCGCGGTGTTCTACTGGGGCCACGCGCCGAACAGCCAGACCCGCCTGCCCGACATGAAGGCGGCGATGCAGAAGCTCGACATGCTGGTCGTGATCGATCCCTACCCGAGCATGACGGCCTCGATGCACGGCCGCACCGACGGCGTCTACCTGCTGCCGGCCGCCTCGCAGTTCGAGACCTCGGGCTCGTGCACCGCTTCCAACCGCAGCATCCAGTGGCGCGAGCGCGTCATCATGCCGCTGTTCGAGTGCAAGAGCGACCACGAGATCATGTACCTGTTCGCCAAGAAGTTCGGCTTCCACAACGAACTGTGCAAGAACATCAAGGTGGTGCTCAACGAGCCGGTGGTCGAGGACATCCTGCGCGAGATCAACCGCTCCTGCTGGACCATCGGCTACACCGGCTGCTCGCCGGAGCGCCTGAAACTCCACATGGAGAACAAGCACACCTTCAACCCGACCACCCTGCGCGCCGACGACGGTCCCTGCAAGGGCGACTACTACGGCCTGCCGTGGCCGTGCTGGGGCACGCCGGAACTCAAGCACCCCGGCACGCCCATCCTGTACGACCTGAACAAGTCGGTGGCCGAGGGCGGCCTGCCATTCCGCGCCAACTGGGGCGTCGAGCACAACGGCGAGTCGCTGCTGGCCGCCGACGGTTCGACCAACAAGGACAGCCAGCTCGACGTCGGCTACCCCGAATTCGACCACGTGTTCCTGAAGAAGCTCGGCTGGTGGGCCGAACTCACCCCACAGGAACAGGCGATGGCCGAAGGCAAGAACTGGAAGACCGACAACTCGGGCGGCATCATCCGCGTCGTCATCGCCCACGGCTGCGCGCCCTTCGGCAATGCCCGGGCGCGCTGTAACGTGTGGAACTTCCCGGATCCGGTGCCGACCCACCGCGAGCCGCTCGCTTCGCCGCGGCGCGACCTGGTCGCCAAGTACCCGACCTACGACGACAAGGCCAACTTCTGGCGCCTGCCGACGCTGTTCAAGTCGGTGCAGGAGGTCGACTACTCGAAGGACTTCCCGCTGATCATGACCTCCGGCCGCCTGGTCGAGTACGAGGGCGGCGGCGAGGAAACCCGCTCGAATCCCTGGCTGGCCGAGCTGCAGCAGAACATGTTCGTCGAGATCAACCCGCGCGACGCGGCCCAGATCGCCGCCAAGGTCGGCGACTATGTCTGGGTCGAGACCCCGACCGGGGCACGCCTGAAGATGATGGCGATGGTCACCGAGCGGGTGCCGATCGGCCTGGTCTGGATGCCCTTCCACTTCGGCGGCTGGTGGATGGGCGAGGACCTCGAACGCCATTACCCGGAAGGCGGGGCGCCGACGGTGCGCGGCGAGGCCTGCAACACGGGCTGGACCTACGGCTACGACGCCGTGACGATGATGCAGGAAACCAAGGTATCGCAGTGCCGGGTCGTCAAGGCCTGAGGCGCAGCGCTTTCAACTGAGCAGAGCGGAGGAGAACGGCATGGCCGCGAGAATGAAATTTATCTGCGACACAGAGCGCTGCATCGACTGCAACGGCTGCGTGACCGCATGCAAGAACGAACACGAACTGGCCTGGGGCATCAACCGGCGCCGGGTGGTGACCATCAACGACGGCATCCCGGGCGAGCGCTCGGTGTCGGTGGCATGCATGCACTGCACCGACGCACCCTGCCTGGCGGTGTGCCCGACCAACTGCATCTACCACACCGAGGACGGCATCGTCCTGCACAGCAAGGACCAGTGCATCGGCTGCGGCTACTGCTACTACGCCTGTCCGTTCGGCGCGCCGCAGTTCCCGGAGACCGGCATGTTCAACCACCGCGGCAAGATGGACAAGTGCACCTTCTGCGCCGGCGGCCCGGAACCGGATACCTCCGAAGCCGAGTTCAAGAAGTACGGCCGCAACCGCATCGCCGAAGGCAAGCTGCCGGCCTGCGCCGAGCAGTGCGGCACCAAGGCGCTGCTGGGCGGCGAAGCGAACCAGATCGCCGACATCTACCGCCAGCGCGTCGAGACGCGCGGTTACGGCCCCGAGCTGTGGGGCTGGAAGATCGCCTACGGCCGGCCCAAGCGCGGCGGCGAGATCAAGGCCAAGGGCGACCTGCCGCGGGTGAACCAGCAGGTCGGCGACGTGCAGAACGACCCGGGGAGGATCGTGCAATGAACATGAACAAATTCCGCTACTGTGTCCTGGCGCTGCCGCTGCTGCTGTCCGGCTGCCTCGAGGTCGAGCAGTTCCCCGGCTGGCTGCACGGCGAATATGCCGGCAAGGAAGACCAGCGCCATTTCCAGCAACGCTTCCACAATGACCGGCTGGCCTGGTCGGCGACGGTCCAGAACCGTGCCATGAAGCAGAACGAATACAACCGGGCCAACCCCTGAGGAGCCGACCATGCACGCCATTTCCTCGCGCGCGTCGCTGTTGCTGACGCAGTTGCTGATTACTGGCCTGGTGCTGGCGCTGCTGTCGACGGCCGCCTGGGCCGGCGTACCCAACAAGGACGCCAAGCCCGCCTACGCCGAGGAGCAGACCATGCTTCAGATCGAAGGCGATTCGGTGGTGAAGGAGCCGGGCCTGACCAATGCGGCCTCGGGCCGGGTCCACATGGACCGCCACTTCCTGGGCCAGTACGGCGCCACCGAGGCCAACGTCATCGTCCAGCGCGGCGGCAACACCTGGCGCCACCTGCGCAACGGCCCGCTCGCCAGCATCGCCGGCTTCATCCTGCTGGCGGTGCCGCTCCTGATCTTCGTGTTCTACAAGGCGGTCGGCGCCGCCAAGGAAGTGCCGCCGTCCGGGCGCCAGATCAAGCGCTTCACCAAATGGGAGCGCCAGGTGCACTGGGCCACGGCCTACAGCTTCATCGCGCTGGCGGTCACGGGCATCATCATCATGTACGGCAAGAAGATCATGCTGCCGTGGATGGGGCACGACCTGTTCTCCTGGTTCGCCATCATCTCCAAGTACCTGCACAACTTCGTCGGGCCGCTGTTCATTGTCTGCTCGGTGCTGATGTTCATCACCTTCCTGCGCCGTAACTTCTTCAACCGGAACGACTGGCAGTGGGTGAAGCAGGGCGGCGGGCTGGTATCGCACAAGCATCCGCCGGCCGGCTTCTTCAACGCTGGCGAGAAGGCCTGGTTCTGGCTCGGCGTGACCCTGCTGGGCATCCTCATGTCGATCACCGGCCTGATCCTGGACTTCGTCACCTTCGGCCAGACCCGCTATGTGCTGCAGGTTGCCAACACCCTGCACGTCGTCGGCTCGGCCCTGTACATCGCCGCCGCCATGGGCCACATCTACATCGGCACCTGGGGAACGCCGGGCGCCTACCAGGCCATGCGCGAAGGACACGTCGACGAGAACTGGGCCGCCGCCCACCATTCGCTGTGGCTGGAGCAGGTCCGCAACGGCACGGCGAGCGACCCGGCGCACCGCCCGCATCCGGAGGCCAGACCGGGCCGCCCGAGCCCCCGTCCGGGCCCGGCCGCCTGAGGCACGGAGGACCACCATGAAAGCATCCACCATCATCACCCACGGCGCGCTGGCCCTGCTTGCGGTGCTGGCCAGCGGCTGCGACCGCGGCCGCAACCCGAGCGTGGGCGGCATCGAACAGACCAAGTACCCGGGCCAGGTCACGGCCGGCGGGCGCACCGCGGGCGCCATCATCGCCAGCACGGCCAAGCCGGTCACCGACGCCACCTATGCCGGCGGGCAACCGGGCACTGCCGGCGGTTCAGGCGGCAATACCGGCGGCGCGCAACTCGGCGGCTCCACGACCGAAACCGGCGGCGGGCCGTCCTCCGGTGTAGCGCCGTCATCCGGTGCGCAGCAGGGAACGCAAACGCAGCCTGGCGACCACGGCAAACCGGCGGCGCCGGCGCCGGGCACGGTGGAGGCGCCGGCCGCCACCAATGCGGCCCCGCAAGGCCCCGCCGCGCCGGGAACACTGGGAGCCAAGCAATGAACATGAATACACATCGCGGACTGCGCTGGGTGCTGGCCGGCCTGCTGGCCTGCAGCGCTTCCAGCTGGGCGGCCTTGAAGCCGCCGACCCCGGCCCAGCAGCAGGAGGCCGCCGCCAAGAAGGCCGCCGCCGACGCCAAGGCGGCCAAGGACAAGGAGCTGCTGGCGGCCTCGATGGACGCAGTCAGCACGCGCTGGCGTACGCAGGCACCGTCAAAGGGCTGGAAGATCACGCCGCCGACCACGGTTGCCGCCGCACCCGCAGGGGTGGGGCAGGGGACCGCGCCGGGATTGGCCCCGGGCGTGGCCGGACCCGGCACCATGGCGCCCGGCCAGGTCGCCAATCCGGTGCCGCCTGGCGCCGCCCCGCCCGGCGCGGCCCGTGCCGCCGCTGCGGCAGGCATGGTGCCGCCGGGCGTCACGCCGCCCAGCGCCGGCATGCCGGCGGCGGCGCCCGCGAATGCGGCGCCCGGCACCGCCGCGGCCGCGCCCGCCACCGGCGCGGCGCCCTACAGTCCCCAGGCCCTGAACGCGGCCAACGTTCCGATCAAGAGCGAAAAGCTGGGCACTGCGGCGCCGAGCGAGGACGTCAAGGCCAGGCAGACCCGGTCCGTGCCCAAGGGCGCGGCCCCGGCCGTGGAGAAGGAACACAGTCCCAAGACGGCGAACAAGCAATGAAGATGGGAAGCATGCCAATCGCGGTGATCATGCAGCGCCGCGCGCTGCAGCACCGCTGGGCCGACGAGGCCTGGGAGGCGGTCGGCGTGGTGCCGGACCGCGGCAATCTGCCGCGCCTGCAGGTGCTGAGCGAGAGTCCGGAGCGCGACTACTACCTCGTCTCCGGCCTCGAACTCGAGCTGTACACCGACGAGAACGAAGGCTATTACGAGAACTGCATGGCGCCGGAATCGAAGGTGTTCGTGCTGTGGCGCATGGACGAGGGCAAGGCCATCCCGGTGCGCGCCTCGGTCAGCTACGTCGAGGGCACGCGCATGTTCGACTCGGGCGAACAGGCCGACGGCGTCGCCATGTCGGCCGAGATCTATGCTTGGGTGGCCGGCTACCTGCGCGAGCACTACCAGCCCAAGCCGCGCGGGCGCCGCGGCCGCCAGCACGGATGAGCGGGGCCAGGATGTCCGAAGAAGGTTTCTTCCGGCGCTGGGCGCGGCTGAAGTCATCCGGCGGAGATGCCGCGCCGGCTGAAGGCCCGCGCGCCCCGGCGCCCCCTGTACCCGCGAGCGAGCCTCCTGCGGACGCCATGCAGGAAGCGCAAGCGGCGCCGCGCGCACCCTTGCCGACCCTCGAAGACGCGGCGCGGCTCACCCCGGACGCCGACTTTTCCGCCTTCGTGGCCAAGGGCGTCGATCAATCGGTGCGGCGCCTGGCGCTCAAAAAACTGTTCGCCGATCCACATTTCAACGCGATCGACGGGCTCGATATCTACATGAATGACTACAACAAGGCGGCGCCGCTCACCCCGGCCATGCTGGCCTCGCTCAAGCATGCGCAGGGCCTGGTCACGCGCCTGTTCGACGACCGGCAGCAGCAGGCCGAGGCGGCGGCAGCGCAGGCACAGGAACAGCAGCCAGTGACGGAACACGAGCAGGCGCCGCCGTCCACACGACAAGGGAACGCATGAACATCCGCTTTACCGACAATCCGCCGCTCGACCCGGTCCAGGAAGGCCGCAATGTGCAGGCCCGGGGCGCGGCCATCCTGGCCGCCGACGCCATTCCCGTGTTCGAGCCGGCGATCACCGTCAGCTACCAGTCCAGCGGCCGCACCCTGGTGGTCGGCTCGGCCGAGCAGGCCCTGCCCTGGGCCGACCGGCTCGCCGGCGCGCTGCCGGTCACCGTGCTGCTGCTCGACAGCCAGCAAACCATGCCGGTGCGCCCCTATCCGGTCCAGGTGGCGCGCACCGTCGCGGTGGCTGGCTGGCTGGGCGCTTTCGAGGCGCGCTGGCAGGCGCCCGGCCAGCCGGTCCAGCAGGGCCGTTTCGACCTGGTGCTCGACCTCAGCCCGAGCCGCCTGATCCCCAGCCACCAGCGCCCGCACGGCTATTACGCGCCCGGCTACGACGAGGCCGCCCGCCTGGACGCCGTCGAGACCATGCTCGAGATGGTCGGCGACTTCGAGAAGCCCAAGTATTTCGCGTACAAGGAACGCACTTGCGCCCATGGCCGCAACGGCCAGAAGGGCTGCAGCGCCTGCATCGAGATCTGCTCGGCGCAGGCGATCCAGGACGATGGCGACCGGATCAAGGTCAATCCCTACCTGTGCGCCGGCTGTGGCGCCTGCTCCACGGCCTGCCCGACCGGCGCCATCAGCTATGCCTTCCCGCCGGCGGCGCTGACCGGCAAGCGCATGCAGGCGGCGCTGCGTTCCTACCGCGAGGGCGGCGGGCAGGATCCGGTCTTCGTGCTGCACGACCCCGAACACGGCGCCGCGCTGCTGGCCCAGCTCGGCGAGTCGCTGCCCGGGCGCGTGATTCCGCTGGCGCTGCAACATACCGCCTCGACCGGCATCGACGTCTGGTTCGCCGCCGTGGCCTATGGCGCGGCCGGCATCTCGGTGCTGCTGACGGGACGCGAGGCGCCCCAGTACGTCGCACTGCTGGACCAGCAGATGGAGATCGCCCAGGCGGTACTCGGCGGCCTCGGCTACGAAGGCCCGCATTTCCAGCTGCTGCGCGTCGATGCGCCGGACGAACTGGCGGTGGCGCTGCGCCACGCCCCGCGCGGCCGCACACCCGGCGAGCCGGCCGTGTTCCACCTGGCGAACGACAAGCGCAACACGCTCGACTACGCCCTCGAGCACCTGCACCGCCATGCGCCGCTGCAGCCCGAGCAGGTCGCGCTGCCGGCCGGCGCACCTTTCGGTGCGATCGAGGTCGACCGCAAGGCGTGCAGCCTGTGCATGTCCTGCGTCGGCGCCTGCCCGGCCGGGGCGCTGCAGGACGGGCAGGGCGCACCGCTGCTGCGCTTCATCGAGAAGAACTGCGTCCAGTGCGGCCTGTGCGCCGCTACCTGTCCGGAAAACGCCATCACGCTTGCACCGCGCCTGTCCTTCATGGAAACGCGGGCCCAGGCCGTGGTGCTCAACGAGTCCCAGCCCTTCCACTGCATCCGCTGCGACCAGCCCTTCGGCACCCTGCAGATGGTCGAAAACATGCTCGGTCGCCTGGCCTCGCATCCCGCTTTCAGCGGCCACCTCGACCGCCTGCGCATGTGCGGCGATTGCCGCGTCATCGACATGATGGAGCCGCGTGACGAGATGCGCGTCACCGCCCTCAGGCGAGACTGATGTTCGTGGAGTGACCGGCTGTGGGTGATCTGGTCCATTGGACCGTGATCCAGTCCACTGGACTGGATCACCCCCCTACAACAGCGCCTGAATACATGGCAGAATGGCCAGGGATGGCCAACGCGGCCATGCCACCCAGCGACCAGGAGACACCATGACGCCGACCCAGCGCTTTCTGCAAGCGCGCGACTTCCTGCTACAGCATCGCCTCGACTACGACACCGCCTACCGCGAGTACCGGCAGCCCCGGCTCGACGCCTTCAACTGGGGCCTGGACTACTTCGACCAGATGGCCAGGGACAACCACGCTACCGCGCTGTGGGTAGTCGAAGAAGACGGCCTCGAGCAGAAGATCTCGTTCGCGGACATGGCCTCGCGTTCGTGCCAGGTGGCCGAGTACCTGCAGTTATGCGGGGTCAAGCGCGGCGACCGCGTGCTCCTGATGCTGCCCAACCGGGTCGAGCTGTGGGAAATCATGCTGGCCGGGATCAAGCTCGGCGCCGTGCTGGTGCCGACCACCATGCTGGTCTCGGGCGCCGACCTGCAGGACCGCCTCGAGCGCGGCCGTGTCAGGCACGTCATCGCCCAGGCGTCCGAGGCGCACAAGTTCGAGGGCATGGCGGGCAGCTTCACCCGCATCGCCGTGGGCGCCGCAGCCGGCGAGAAGCCGGAGGGCTGGCGCGATTTCGCCGACAGCCGCGACGTCCTGTCCGTTTTCACCCCAAAAGGCGAGACCCGCGCCACCGACCCGCTGCTGCTGTACTTCACCTCCGGCACCACGGCCAAGCCCAAGCTGGTGCTGCACAGCCACCAGAGCTACCCGGTCGGCCACCTGTCGACCATGTACTGGATCGGCCTGCAGCCGGGCGACGTCCACTGGAACATCTCCTCGCCGGGCTGGGCCAAGCACGCCTGGAGCTGTTTCTTCGCTCCCTGGAACGCGGGCGCCGCCATCTTCGTCTACAACTACGAGCGCTTCTCCGCCAAGGCCGCGCTCGACACGATCCAGCGCTGCGGCGTGACCTCGCTGTGCGCGCCGCCGACGGTGTGGCGCATGATGATCAAGGAAAACCTGAGCGCCTGGCGCCCGCCGCTGCGCGAGCTGGTGGGCGCCGGCGAGCCGCTCAACCCGGAGGTGATCGAGCAGGTGGAGCAGGCCTGGGGCATCCGCATCCGCGACGGCTTCGGCCAGTCGGAAAGCACCTGCCAGATCGGCAATCCGCCGGGCCAGCCGATCAAGCCCGGTTCGATGGGCCGGCCGCTGCCGGGCTACCGGGTGGCGCTGCTCGACATCGACGAGCAGCCCGCCGAGGAAGGCGAGATCGCGCTGTCGCTCGACCCGGCGCCGCTGGGCCTGATGATGTGCTACGAGGGCGACGACGAAAAGACCGCCCACGTCATGCGCGCCGGCCACTACCATACGGGCGACACCGCCACGGTCGACGGGGACGGCTATTATTTCTACGTCGGGCGCAACGACGACGTGTTCAAGTCCTCGGACTACCGCATCAGCCCCTTCGAGCTCGAGAGCGTCCTGATCGAGCACGAAGCCGTGCTGGAGGCGGCGATCGTGCCGAGCCCGGACCCGCTGCGGCTGTCGGTGCCGAAGGCCTTCGTCACCCTGCGCCAGGGCGTCCTGCCTTCCCGCGAGCTGGCGGCTGCGCTGTTCGCGTTCGCGCGCGAGCGGCTGGCGCCGTACAAGCGCATCCGGCGCATCGAGTTCCGCGAGCTGCCCAAGACGATCTCGGGCAAGATCCGGCGCGTCGAGCTGCGCAAGGAAGAAGCCGGGCGCGCCGCCGGGGCTGCGCAGGCGCAAGGGCAGGGCGTGGAGTACCGCGAGGAAGAGTTCCCTGCCTGAGCCGCCCCGTACCTGGCGGGGCGCGCCGTTCGCGCCCGGTCCAGCTCGGTTGACGAAAAAAACAGGTGGTATATACTGGTCCGGTATCCAATTGATGAAATCCGACCTCGGCATGCGCTGCATTTCTTCCTACGGCATTGGTTGTTCCTCCAGCGTGCGGACCCCGCGCGCTGTTGCCGTGTGCGCTGCCGGCGTCTCGCAGGTTTTCTCCCACCTTCCCCTGTCGCTCGGACTGAGCGTCTTCCACGCTCGTCTCGCACAATTGTCGACGCGCGATCTCGCCTGCCTCTCCTGAGCTCGGCGAGAGCCGGCGAAGCCCAGCTTCCCGATTCTCCCGAGCCCCCTCCAAAGCATCGTCTGAAGCGCTGCGCATATGCGGATGCATTTGCCGCGGCACGCCATTCGTTCTTATTGGCCAGCCTGAACGGGCTGGGAAAGGCAAGCCATGTGCACCACTACTTACCTCAGCCAGCACGACCTGGCTGTCCTGACACGCTTCGTGCGGGCACGATCGGCCGACCCTTGCCGGGTCGAGGCCGCCGTGCGCCGCCTCGCGCACCTGACCGCGGTATCGCGCACGCTTCCCAGCGGCGATAGCGACGACGGCGCGCGCCGCGTCTCGCTCGGCGCGAGCGTGCGCTACCGCGTCGCCGCCTGCGGCACCGCGATCCACCAACGCACCCGGGGCGGCGCCGACCTGGATACCGTCGTCATCGCCTGTCCGCAGGATGCGCAAGCCATGACGCCGCGTGTTTCGGTGCTGGCCCCGCTTGCGCTGGGCCTGCTCGGCCACGCCGAGGGCTGCACCGTGGACGTCGACCTGGCCCTCGGGCGCACCCTGCGCCTGGAAATCGTCGAGGTCCAGCCGCCCGCGGCCCTGCCGGTCTGAGTCCGGCCCGCGCCCGGCGCGACGGACCATCCATCCTCTCTCACCAACGCTTGAAGGAGAAGCCATGACCGATATCCAGCACAAGCCAGCGCCGGGGCGCAAGCCCGGCATCGAAGAGCGCATCGCGGCCGCGGGCCAGCGTATCGCGGCCTTGCAGCGGCGGCTGGATGAAGCGCTTGCCGAGCTGGCCCACACGCGCGGGCGCGCGGCCGCCGGACTCGCACAGGCCGAGCGCTACGGGCATGAGCAGCCGGCCAGCGCGCCGGCACATGGCACGCCAGAGGACAGCATTCATGGAGTACACCGTGCGTAGAATCGACCGGATCTTGCTCGCGATACACCAGGCCCATCCCGGCCGCGTGGAAATGCGCGCCTCGCTGCTGGCGCCCGCGCTGGGCGTCGAGGCCTTCGACGTGCTGGCCGTCAAGCGCGCCGGCAACGGCCTGCGTCCCACCACCGCCTACAGCCACGTCCAGGTGGATGGCGGCAGGCTCAGGGCGCTGGTCGATGGCGAAGCCAGGGCGCTCGGCAGCTTCCCGCCGCCGGACGCGCTGGACAAGGTGTGGATGGTCCGGCGCGGCCATCCGGCCGACGTGATCGCGGTCACGGCCGACAGCATCCAGGCCGACCTGACGCTGATGGCGGGCAGCGGGAGGCCGCGCCTGCCGCTGTGGGCGCGTCCCTCGCGTGACGCCGACGTCGTGCGCCTGTGCCGCGGCGCCGTGCTGCTGGTGCACGGCGAGCCGCGCCACGATTACCGCAACGTGGTGGTGGCGACCGACTTTTCGCGCGCTTCGCTGGCGGCGGCGCGCACGGCGGCGCTGCTGGCGCCGAGCGCCCGTTTCGTGTTCGTGCACGCTTTCCAGCAGCCCGAAACCGCCATGATGCGCGAGCTGGAGCTGCCGCCGCGCGTCATCCGCTCCTACCGGGAGCAGGGCTGGGAAGCCGCGCGCAGGAAGCTCGACGAATTCGTCGAGCTGTTCCTGCACGATGTGCCCCCAGGGCGGCGCGAAGTGCACGCCGGCCGCGCGTACGAGGTCATTCGCGACTGCGTGCGGCGCCAGCAGGCCGACCTGCTGGTGCTGGGACGGGGCGCCTGCCATCCCGGCGCGCGGCTGTCGAGCACCAACGTGATGCAAAAGCTGATGGACGAGGGCGCATGCGACCTCCTGGTCGGACCGGACCGGCAGGGCGACGGCAGCGACCGCCGACTGGCCGCGTGAATCAATCGAAGCTGGAGGAATGGACATGAAGTGGAATCGAGCGGAAGGGGACAACCCGGATGCGGCCGCGCAGGCGCGGCACGGCATGGAAAGGAAGGGCAGGCGCCGGTTCGCGAAGCGGCTGCTCCAACGCAGCGCCCGCTGGCGGCGCATGGTGGCCGGCGGCATGGCAGCCGGGATGGCGGCGATGCTGGCCAGCCTGCTGGTGCTGGGCGAGGCCGCGGCCATGATGATTTGATCGAGGAGGAATGATGTGGATACCACCACCATGCCGCAGGGCGGCCTCACCCGACACCCCGCCGCCGGCTCGGCTGCGGGCGAGATGCAGGTGCTCCACTGGCAAGCACACCCGTGCTGGCCGGTAAGGCATAACGCCAGGCGCGCGCTGGCGGCGCTGCGTGCCGGTGCGGGCGCCGTGCTGCTGGTGCGCGCCGGCCGGCAACCCCTTGAGCGCCGCGACGGCCAGGCGCTGTTCCCGACGGACTTGTCGCCATCCTCCCTGGACAGCCTGCGCCTGGCGATGCGCACGCAGCCGCGCATGCGCTTCACGCTCCTGCACGGCTGCCGTGTCGGCGGCGAAGGCAGCATGCGCACCGCGGGTGTCGGCGACGCCGCGCTCGATGCCTGCCGCCGCCGCAGCGAAGGCGCGGCGCGCGCGGCGCTCTGGCGCTTCGCCGCGCAGTTGCCGCCGCGCGAGGTCCGCCCGGTGCTCATGGTGCTGCGCCAGCCGTGGCACGCGGCGGTCGCGGCGCATGCCGCCATGGCCCGCCCGGACCTGCTGGTGCTGGCCGATGGCGGGGGCGGTCCCTGGGCGGCGTGGCGCTGGCGCGCGAGCCTGCGCGCACTGCTGGCCCGCACCGAGTGCGACCTGCTGCTGCTGCCGCCGCCTGCGCGTGCAGACTGATTCCTCCGGCGCCCGGCCGGTTTCCTGACTGTCGACCAGCCCACCGTGGCTGGGAAAGGCATTGTATGTGCAACAAGCATTACCTGAGCCAGCACGACCTGGCGATCCTCCATCGGTTCGCACGCGAACAGGGCATCGGTGCGGAGGTGCGCGACCCGTCCGGACGCAAGCTCGCCGCCTTGCTCGCCTCGTCCCTGCCGCTGCCCGAGACCGACGCCGCGCCGCGCCACGTGTCGCTGGGGGCGACGGTTCATTACCGGTCCGACGGCGCGCGCGACCTGAGTTCGATCGTGATCGCCTGCCCCTATGACGCCAACGCCCTGCTGGCGCGGGTGACCATCCTGTCGCCCTTGGCGCTGGGACTGCTCGGGCATGCCGAAGGCTGCAGCGTGGAGATCGAGCTGCCGAACGCGCGCTCCATGCTGGTCGACATTGTCGGGGTGGACGCACCGGCGCGCATCCCGCCGCCGGCCCCATACCACCCAGTTTGCAACCCACCGGAAAGGAGAACCCCATGACCGAGATGAACTGTGCCGGGTCGTTCCACCCGCAAGACGGTCCGCGTACCGCGGGCGGCATCGAGGAGCGCATCGCCGCCACCGGACGCCGTATCGCGGCGCTGCAGCGCCAGCTGGATGGGGCAATGGAGGAACTCGGCCATGCACGGCGGCGCGCCACGGCCGATCTCGCGCTCGCGGCCCGGTATGGACACCAGGACCTGGCCCTGGCCTTGCTGCCGTTCCGGGATGCGCTCGAAGCCGCGCTGGCGGTGCGCACCGGCGACGCCGCCGCCCTGCGCGAAGGCCTGGTGCTGGCCGGTCGCCAGCTCGACGCGGCGCTGGCACGCCGGCACGGCTGACGGCATGATTCCCGTCACTCCCATCGTCATGTACCGGTTGCGCCGGATGCGAGGCCACGCCGGCCTCGCCTGGGCTCGGGATTGCGTCGGCGCGGCCTTCTGGCCCGCTACTACGCAGCTCCCGAGCCCCCTTGCGACGACGACCCGCGGCCCAGGCGCCGCGACATGATGAATGCCCCGCAGCAGGGGCGAACTGGAGGACGGAATGTCAATGTATCGACCGGGATTGTTTGGCCGGGATGCGGCGCTGCGCGCCAAGCAGCGGATGGAACAGCGCATGGAGCGGCGCAGCAAGCGGCGCCTGGCGAAGCACCTGTTGGAGCGCAATGCGCAATGGCGGCGCACGGTGCTCAAGGCCATGGCCGCCGCCCTGGCGGCGTTGCTGGCCGGGCAGCTGCTGTTCGGCGAGGTCGCCGTCGCACAGCCGGGCGGCGCGCCGCCTGCCGCGCAGGGCGAGGCGCTGCGCGCGGCCTGACTATCCGATCGGGTTCTGCAGGTGCTGGCGGACCAGGTCCGCGATCGAATCCACCTGCAGTTTCTCCATCACCCGCGACTTGTGCACTTCCACGGTGCGCACGCTGATCCCGAGTTCTTCGGCGATCTCGCGGTTGTGCCGCCCCGCCACGACCAGCTCCATCACCTCGCGTTCGCGCGGGGTCAGGCTGGCGTGGCGTTTCAGGTACTCGGGCGAAGCCTGGCCGGCGCCCGGCTGCGCCGCCCGCGCCAGCGCTTCTTCGACGGCCGCGACCAGCGGCCCTTCCTGCAGCGGCTTCTCCAGGAAATCCACGGCTTCCGAGCGGAACGCTTCGCGCGCCGAATGCACGTCGCCATGGCCGGTGATGATCAGGACCGGCAGGCGGCTGCCCAGTTCGCGCAGCTTCTTCTGCAGGCTCAATCCATCCATTCCCGGCATGCGGATGTCGAGCAGCAGGCATCCGCCGGCCTCGCTCGTCCACGCGCGCAGGAACGAATCCGCGTCGGAGAAGAAAGCAGTCCGGTAGCCATGCAGGCTCAGCAGCAGGCCGAGCGCGTCGCGCACGGCGGCATCGTCGTCGACGATGTACACGGTCTGGTTGCGGTTCATGTGACTAGGTCCTTTCGCCGTCCCCGGTGTGGGCCGGCAGGGTGATTCTCAGGATGGCGTGGCGCCCCGGTTCGACGCTGAGTGCGCCGCCGTGGGTCTCGATGATGGCGCGGCTGATCGCCAGTCCCAGGCCCAGGCCGCTGGATTTCAGCGAAATGAAGGGTTCGAACAGGCGCGCCCGGATCTTGTCGGCGATGCCCGGGCCGTTGTCGGCGATGCGGATCCATACCGAGTCGCCCTCCACGCCGGCGTCCAGCGCGATCCGGCGTTCGACGCCCGCCGGCATCGAGGCCACCGCGTGAATGGCGTTCGACAGCAGGTTGCGCAGCACGATCTCGAGCTGCACCCGGTCGCCCAGCACGCAGGCGTCGGGCAGCGGCCCCGCTTCCAGGCGCACGCCTTCCCGGGCCGCCTGGTCGGCGAAGGACGCGAGCATGTCGCCCACCAGCGCGGGCAGGGCCACCGGCGCGAGCGAGGTGGTCCCGGTACGGAAGAACTCGCGCAGGCGCTTGAGCACCTCCGAGGCGCGCTGCGATTCCGCGACCATGGCGCGGATGGTCTTCTGCAGCAGTTCCTCGCTGTCGCCGCGCGCCATCAGGCGCTCGCAGGCTCTGCCGTACATCGACAGGGCGGTCAGCGGCTGGTTCAGTTCATGCGCGACCGCGCCTGCCATCTCGCCGGCCGCCGCCAGCCGCAGCGAATGGCGTAGCTCATGGCTGGCGCGGCGCGCGACGTCGACGGCGATGCCGATCAGGAAGCCGGACAGGGTCAGGGTGAGCACCAGCATCTGCACGTTCGGCATCTGGGCGGCATAGGCGATCGGGCGCAGCGAGGCCACGGTGACGCCGATCTCGAGCACCAGGGCGGCCGTGACCGCGCCGGCCATGCCCTGGCGCGCGGCCGACCAGGCCAGCGGCAGGATCAGGAGGTAGTAGGCCAGCGATTCCGGCGCGGGCCGCTGCAGCGCGACCGCCAGCACCGCGGCCATCAGGGCGATGTAGGCGGCGGTTTCCCAGCGCAGGATCCGGCCGAGGTAGGCCGCGCGCAGCTCCTCGTCGAGCAGGAACTGGCAGATCGGCACCACCACCAGCATGCCCGCCGTCTCGGCGATCGCGTAGCGCGCCACCACGTCCAGCCAACCGCGCGTGGCGAACACCTCCGGCCCGTGCAGCATGCTGGCGTAGGCGAGGGCGCCGGCCAGGCTGCCGATGGTGGCGAACACCGCCCACAGCAGCAGGCCCTGGTGGCTGGCATGGAAGGCGCTGCCGGGCAGGTGGCGGCGCATTGCCGTGCCCACGGCCAGGTAGATGGCCGGAGGCAGCAGCCCGATAAGGAGCGAGAATGCCGGCCGCGCCGGCAGGGCCGGGGTGATCGCGGCCGCCAGCAGGGCGGCCAGGACCAGTGGCAGGGCCGCCCGACGCCCGCAGCGCAGGACCAGGAACAGCGCCAGGCCCGCCGCGGGGTGCCAGACCGGGGCGATGGTCTGGTGGCGCGCCTCGGGACCGCTGGTCACGTCCAGGGCGACATAGGCAAGGCAGAAAGCACCGCCGAGCCAGGCGGCGCGGACGGCACGGAGATCGAACATGGCGGATTCCTCGGATGCGCCCCGTCGTGTCGGGCGCGCCAGGCTAAGGGCTTCCCTTACGCGGGCTGCGGATGTGGTGGCACCGGCGCCTCATTATACTGGAGGCGTCGGGCAGCCGTCGATGCGCAGGGAGCGCACTGGGCGCCCTGGAGGACCGATGGAGATGACGAAGGAGGGCGCGGCGCGCGACTGGACGCTGGTTGCGGCCGAATGGTCCGACCGGACCGTGCAGGTGGCGCGCCGCGCCGCCTGCCTCGCGCAGCAGCGTGGAGAGCGGGGCCTGCTGGTGCACTTCCATCATTACGGTCTCCAGCATCTGGTGCGCGGCATGAGCGCCGAGGCCTGCGCGCGGCACCAGCGCGAACGCCTGGAGCAGCTCGCCCAGCTGGTCGAGCGCCAGACCGGATTCCTGTTCGAGGTCGAAGCCCAGCGCGGCTCGCCGCGCAGCGGGGCCGAGCTGTGCAAGCGCTTCGGCCAGGCGCGCCTGAGCGTGGTCGAGGCCTACCGGGCCTGGGGCCCGGGCCGCCATGGCTTGCGCCTCGCACCAGGCATCGCGCAGGGCGCCGCACACCCGGTGCTGATGGTCAGGCGCGACGCCGCGCATGCCTATCGGCGCGCCCTGGTGCTGGTCGACCCCGCGGTTTCCGTGAGCGAGACGCTCGCGCACCTCGGCGGCGTCGCGCCCGGGGCCGAGATCGTGCTGCTGGCGGCGCTCGATCGCAAGGGCGAGAACCGGCTGCGCGCCTCCGGCGCCGGCGAAGACCGGATCGAGGCCTTGGTCCAGCAACAGCGCGAAGACGCCCTGCAAGCCATGGGGGCTCCCGACGGCGTCGTGCGCATCGTCGAGCATGGCTACGCGCCCACCGTGCTCCAGTATGCGGAGCGGCGCCTGCAACCCGACCTCCTGGTGCTGCCAAACGAGCGGACGGCGCGGCTGCGGCGCGTATTCCTGCGCAGCCTGGTCGGCGAGGCGCTGGTCCGCTCCGACTGCGACATCCTGGCACTGCCGGCCAGCCCGGCGCCCGCTGCCTAGGCGCAATCTAAGGGTTTCCCGTACGGACCCGGGCGAATAGGCAGCCCTGCCGATTTCACCGATACTGCCGCCGGCCGCGCGCTGTCGCAGCGCGGCCGGCCGTCCTATGCACGAAGAGAATCACATGGATCTGAACAAGAATTTCATCAAGACGAAGCGTCCCTGTACGGAAGGCTTCCGCTGGTTCCTGCAACACCACGCGCAGGGCAGCGACTACCAGCCCCTGCTCGACGCCCTGGTCGCCGCCGGACGGGTGGACGACGCCTGCTGGCTGCTGGCCCAGTTCGGCCCGACCTCGGCGGTGATGACGGTCGACGCGATCGAGGCCGAGGCCCTGGTGTTTGCCGGCTCGCTCGAGGTGAAGGGCAACATCGAGATCGACACCGTGCTCCGGACCGGCGGCGCCATCCGCACCGGCGGCGGCATCCGCGCCGGCCAGTCGATCGAAGGCGGCGACGACATCCGCGCCGGCGGCGGCATCCAGTGCGCCGGCACGCTGAAGGCCGGGGGCGGCGTCGACGCCGGCTGGGGCATCCATGTGCTGGGCGACATGCGCGTGGCCGGCTCCCTGCGCGCCGGCTGGGACATCGCCTGCGGCGGCACGCTGTCCCTCGATGGCGAATGCAGCGCGGGACACGAGATCGTGCTGGGCGGCCCGGCGCGCTGCGAGCAGGGCATCCGCGCGGGCGGCGCGATCACGGGGCAGGCGGACATCCGCGCCGGCCGCGGCATCGAATCGGGCGGCAGCATCGAGAGCGGCGGGCATCTCGAGGCCGCCTGGGGCATCAAGGCCAACGGCGCCCTCGCCGCCGCGGGGGCGATCCGGGCCGGCGAAAGCCTGACGGCCGGCGAAGAGATCCGCGCCGGGGAAGGCTACGGCGTGTTCGCCGGTCTGGCGATCCAGCAGGACCGCTGGGACTGCAGCGCGCAGGTGCACGCGAGCGAACGGCCACGCCAACTGCTGAGCGGCCATTGGGTGCCGCGCTGCGGAGCTGCCGATGGCTAGCATGATCCTGGCGCCCGGCTTCGGCTGGGCCTGGCAGCGTCCCGCGGAACTGCGGATCGACGTGGTGCATCGCCCCGACGACCTGGGGCGCGAGCTCGATGAACTGTACCGCCGCATGCAGCGCCCCGGCCACCGGCTGCACGGGATGGCCACCGTGCCGGTGGCGCCCGGCGAATATCCCGGGCTGGTGTTCCGCCACCGTGAGGCCGACGGCGAGCATTACGTGTATGCGGAAGACCTCCAGCTGCGCCGCCTGGCGGGCTACACGGTGTTCAACCGCCTGGTCGAGCTGGACCGGCGCGCCGACCGCTACCTGCGCGCGCCGCATTCCAAGTTTGCGCCTCCCTACCAGCGCAAGGGGATCGCGACCGCGATCTACCGCTGGTGGCTGCAGGGCGGGAACTGCCTGATCAGCGGCGCGCGGCAGTCGGCCGGCGCCCATGCGCTCTGGCTGTCGCTGGCGCGGCGGCGCGAATTGCTGTACGTAGCGCTGCGCGACAAGAAGCTGCGCCAGCAGGCGCCAGGCGCCGCGCCCTGCCTGGGCGACGATTTCCATATCCGGATGATCCTGCTCGGCAACGGCTGGAGCGCGGAGCGGCTGGCGTCCAGCGCCGGAATGCTGCCCTGCGATCCGCAGGCGCCGGCGCCGGCCTGACCGCGCCGCGGCGCATCAAAATGTGCGGCATCGCAGCAGCGATTGGCTCCATAATACGTGCTCGACATGCAACTCCGGCGGCGCCGCCGCCGTGACGATCACACAAGGACCCGATGAGCACCAGAGCCCGCACCGCCGCCGCCAAGGCCTATGAAGTCAGGAAGTCTCCCGTCCACGGCAACGGCGTGTTCGCGCTCAAGCCGATCGGCGCCGGCGAGCGCATCATCGAATACCGGGGCGAGCGCATCAGCTGGGACGAGGCGACCCGGCGCGCGGCCGAGGCAGGCGGACCGATCAACCACACCTTCTACTTCACGCTGGCGGACGGCCGCGTGATCGATGGCGGCAGCCACGGCAACGCGGCGCGCTGGATCAACCACGCCTGCTCGCCCAACTGCGAAGCCTTCGAGGACGAAGGGAAGGTCTACATCCACGCGATGCGCGACATCGCGCCCGGCGAAGAGCTGAACTACAATTACGCGCTGATCTACGACGAGCGCCATACGCCGGCCCTCAAGAAGCTGTTCGCCTGCCGCTGCGGCACGCCCGGCTGCACCGGCACCATGCTGGCGCCGAAGAAGCGCACCAAGAAAAATCCCGCCACCGCCTGAAGGAGCCCGATGAAGCCCGTCGTTCGCAGCCTGCTAGAGACCGACCTGTACAAGTTCACCATGTGGCAGGCGCTGCTGCACAGCCACCCGGACGCGATCGGCGAATACGAATTCCTGTGCCGGAACCAGCCGGCCTATCCGCTGGCCGAGCTCAAGGATGACGTAGAGCGCGAGCTCGACCACCTGTGCTCGATGCTGTTCGAAGACCACGAAGTCGCCTACCTGCGCAGCCTGCGCTTCATCAAGAGCGACTTCGCCGACTTCCTCACGCTGTTCCGCTTCCAGCGCAAGTTCATCCAGGTCGAGACCGACGGCCCGCACCTGCGCATCCGCGCCACCGGTCCGCTGGTGCACGTGATGGGCTTCGAGATCTTCGTGCTCTACATCGTCAACGAGCTGTACTTCCGCCGCTTCGACCAGCAGGCCGCGATCCTCGAGGCGCGGCTGCGCCTGCAGCAGAAGATCGACGAATTGCGCGCTTTCGAGGAGGAGCCGCTGCGCGCCACGCCTTTCGAGTTCTTCGACTTCGGCGTGCGCCGGCGCTTTTCCGGCGAGTGGCACGACGAGGTGGTGCAGACCATGGCGCGCGAGCTGCCGCAGTTCTTCAAGGGCACCTCGAACGTCTACCTGGCGCACAAGTACAACCTGGTGCCGATCGGGACCATGGCGCACGAGTACCTGCAGGCCTACCAGGCCTTCGGGGTGCGCCTGCGCGATTTCCAGAAGGCGGCGCTGGAAGACTGGGTGCAGGAATACCGGGGCGACCTCGGCACCGCGCTCACCGACGTGGTCGGCATGGACGCCTTCCTGCGCGACTTCGACCTGTATTTCGCCAAGCTGTTCGACGGCCTGCGCCACGATTCGGGCGATCCGGTCGAGTGGGGCGAGAAGGCCCTGGCGCACTACGCCAGGCTGCGCATCGATGCGCGCAGCAAGCGCCTGGTGTTCTCGGACGCGCTCACGGTGCCCAAGGCGCTCGCCCTGTACCGCCACTTTGCCGACCGCACCATGCTGGGCTTCGGCATCGGCACCAAGCTCACCAACGACACGCCCTACCAGGCGCTGAACATCGTGATGAAGCTCACCCACTGCAACGGGCAGCCGGTGGCCAAGCTGTCGGATACGCCGGGGAAGTCGATGTGCACCGACGAGACTTTCCTGGCCTACCTGCGGCAGGTGTTCAACCACCCGGGCCCGGGCTGATCACGGGCGCGCCGGCCGGCGCGCCGAAGACCCTTCCTCTTCGAGCTGGAAGGTATCCACCACCGCCGCCAGCTCTGCCGCCTGCCGGCGCAGCGACTGCGCCGCCGCTGCCGCCTGTTCGACCAGCGCCGCATTCTGGATCGTCATCTCGTCCAGGCGCGCAATGGCGTCGTCCACGCGTTCGATGTCGGCGCGCTGGGCGCCGGTCGCGCTGCTGATGTGGCCCATGATGTCGGTGACGCGGTGCACGCCGTCGACCACCTGGCGGATCGTCTCGCCGGCTTCGCCCACCAGCGCCGCGCCCAGGCCGACCTTGCTCACCGAGTCCTCGATCAGCGCCTTGATCTCCTTGGCGGCCGCGGCGGAGCGCTGCGCCAGGTTGCGCACCTCGCTCGCCACCACGGCGAATCCACGCCCTTGCTCGCCGGCGCGCGCCGCCTCGACCGCAGCGTTCAGCGCCAGGATATTGGTCTGGAAGGCGATACCGTCGATGACCGCGATGATGTCGACGATCTTCTTCGAGGAGCTGTCGATCAGCTGCATCGTGGTGACCACTTCCTCCACCGCCGCGCCGCCCTTGACCGAGATGTTTGACGCGGTGCCGGCCAGCCGGCTGGCCTGCGCCGCGTACTCGGCGTTCCGGCGCACCGACTCGATCAGCTGCTTCATCGAGCTCGCCACCTCGGCCAGCGCGGCGGCCTGGGTCTCGGTGCGGGTCGACAGGTCGAGATTGCCCGAAGCGATCTGGATGGATGCCGAGGCGATCGCGTCGGTGCCGCCGCGGACCTTGCCGACGATGCCGCTCAAGCCGTCGCGCATCGCGCTCATCGCATACAGCAGGCTGGACGGCGGGGCGCGGGCCGTGTCCACCGCCTGGTGCAGCTCGCCGCCGGCGATGGCGCGCGCCACGCGGGCGGCGTAGGCCGGTTCGCCGCCGAGCTGGGCCAGCAGGCTGCGCACCAGCAGCAGCGCCACCAGCACGCACAGGACCACGGCCAGCATGCTCAGGCCGGTAATCCAGTAGCGCGTGCCCGCAGCCTCGGCCTTGGCAAGCTGGACGGCCTCGGCGGTACGCGCCTGCAATCCCTTGAGCAGACGTCGATGTCGGCCACGATGCTCCGGCGCAGCGGGCTGCATTCCTCGACCAGGAAGCGGCCGAAGCCTTCCATGTCGCCGCTCGCCCGATAGGCGCGCGGCCGTTCCAGCTCGCGCGCCATCGTCAGCATGCCGTCGCGCACCTTGCCGTACTGCGGGTTGTCGCGCAGGACCGGGTCGAGGCGGGCGAGGGCGGCCAGGTACTCGGCCTTGCGCGCGTCGACGAGGTCGAGCTCGCGCCGGGCCGCGGCTTCGTCCTGGAAGATGTAGGCATTGCGCGCCGCAATGCCGGTCTGGGCCAGGGCTTCGCGCGCGGCGTACAGGGGTTCGAGTTCGCTGTTCCTGACCGAGTCGAAGCTGTGCAGTGCACGTTCGATGCTGTTTACGCGTGACACCGAGAACGCGGCGAGGATGAGAGTGAGCGACAAAATCAGGGCGAATGCCGTGCTCAGCCTGGTTGCAATGCCCGCGCGTTGGAAGAAGTGCATGATGGTCTTCTCAGGTAAATGAACGAAAAGTTAGTAACTGAATAATTGAATATGATTAAATTGCGCAAGAGTATGTATGTATAATTTCTTAAGTGCAACTGAATTTGAGTTAATTGTGTATATCTGAAACTCATCTCTGGAATGCGTGTTTTAAATGAGGGATTTCGTCATTTCGGGTATACTTCAAGGGATAACCAGGACCGCTAATGCAGAGCAAGTTCACCGAAGAGGACCCGATCCTCACCACCAGTGCCGCGGCGCGCATGCTGGGCGTCGCAACCAGCACCGTTCAGTTATGGATGGAGAGCGGCGCCATCCCGTCGTGGAAAACCCCGGGGGGCCATCGGCGTACCCGTCAAAGTACGATCCAGGCCATGCTGGACCGTGCAGGACCCTTGTCGGGCGCGCTTTCCGGCGAAACGCTGGTGCAGGCACCGACCGATCCGGAATTCCTGTTGCAGGGGGACGAGGCATACCCGACCATCGCCGACGAGCCGCGCCGCCTGGCGGCGCTCGCGGCGTCCAGGCTGGTCGACAGCCCGCAGGAAGAGCGCTTCAACCGCATCGTGCGCCTGGCGGCCACTGTCACGGCCTCGCCGATCGCCCTGGTGTCGCTGCTGACCGCGCGCCGCCAATGGTTCAAGGCGCGCGTCGGCCTGGGGCCGCAGGAGACGCCGCGCGAATGGGCCTTCTGCTCGCACGCCATCCTGCAGGATGCGCCCTTCATGGTCGAAGACGCCGCCACCGACGAGCGCTTCCGCGAGAACCCGCTGGTGCTGGCCGAGCCGCACATCCGCTTCTATGCCGGCGTGCCGCTGCGCGACCGTTCCGGCCTGCCGATGGGGACGCTGTGCGTGATCGACCGCGAACCGCGCCGCCTGCGTTCGGCGGAACTGCAGGCGCTGTGCGACCTGGCCGATATCGCTTCTTCGGAATTCCAGGCCAAGATAGCTTGAGCTAGATGCAACAATGCGAGACATTGTTGCGAAGATGATCCGGTAAGCTGGTGGTACCGCTACCAGCCACAACCGGAGATCGCCATGAAGTTTGCCGCCGCCGTATTGAGCCTTGCAGTATGCGTGCAGCCTGCAATCGCGCAGGAATCCGCCACGTCGACGCAGGCCGCCGCCGTCGCGGCCGAAGCCTGGCTGCCCCTGGTCGATGGAGGCGACTATGCCGCCAGCTGGTCCCGGACCGCAGCGAGCTTTCGCAGCCTGGTGACGCAGCAGCAGTGGAATGAAGCAATGCGCAAGACGCGCGCGCCATATGGCGCCGTGCGCTCGCGCAGTTTCTTGCGCGCCCATCACACCACGAGCCTTCCCAACGCCCCCGCGGGCGAGTACGTCGTGATCCAGTACCAGACCGAGTTCGCCAACAAGGCCGGCGTCGAAACCGTGGTGCCGATGCGCGAGCCTGACGGCAGCTGGAAAGTCTCCGGCTACTACATCAGATAGGTCCTAGAACTGTCCGCCGACCAGCTTCCATAGCTGGGTCGGCAGGGCAGGCAGCGCATCCGGCTTGAAGAAGGCCGAATCCTGGATGTGCGAGGTGGTCACGTAAACGGTGCCGTCCGGGCCCTGGGTAAACGTGTCCGGCCAGCGCAGGCGCTTGTCCTGCACCAGGATCTCCGGCTGGCCGCCGGGCCCGGCGTCGAGGTCGCGCACTTTCACCGCATCGTCCTCGACGGCGCTGAGCAGCATCCGGTTGGTCCCGCGCGGGATCAGGAGGCCGTCCGACACGCCGTTCTTGCCGAACTCCTCGACTTCGCCGCCCACGTCCTGCCCCTGCATGCCCGCACCCAGCAGGCTTGACGTGGCGATGCGGTACAGGGTATCGCCCTTGATCGCCTGCCAGTACAGCCACTGGCCGTCATCGGACAAGGCGATGCCGTCGGCCGAAAATTCGACGCCGCGCCCGTCCGGCCGGCGCAGCTCCTTGCCGTCGGCCTTCACGTTCAGCCCCTTCTTCATCTGGGTGGACGGATGGCCGTCGAGCAGGCGCACCGTCTTGCCGCTGGCAAGATCGACGACCAGGATCGCCCCGACCACGCCCGAATCGGTGATGAAGGCATGTTTGCCGTCGTTCGAGAAGCGCACGTCGTTCAGGTAGGAGCCCTGCGGGGCCGCCTCCTCGTCGAAGGCGATGCTGCGGCTGACCCGGTCGGTGGCCAGGTCGATCTGCACCAGCTTGGCGCCACCGGAGACCAGGTGGGCCTGCGCAGGCGCGGCCGGATCCAGCACCCACAGGCTGCCGCGGCCGTCGGCCACGATGCTCTGCACGCATACCCAGTGCCGGTCGGGCGGCAGTTCATCCTTGCGCGCGTTGCGCCAGGCGTTCCATTCCTCGTCCGGGTAGGGGCGCAGGCTGCCGTCCTTGCCGACTTCGGCCACCGACAGCGCGCTGTCTTCGGTCCAGCGCGGGAAATTCACGAAGATCCGGTTGTTCTCGGAGACCGAGACGCCGGTCACCTGGTGCTCGAAAGCCGCGACCTGCTCGATCGACCATCCTGACTGCTCCTTCATGCTGCTCCTCTCATGGCTTGGGGCGCGCTGCGGCGGCGCGGTGCGCGCTTGGGTTTGTCGGTCTTTCCAGGTACGGCCGTGGCGCGCTTCTGCTCCTGTTCCTGTTCGTGGCGCAGGCGCTGCTGCAGCATGGCCAGCACCGCGGCTTCTTCCGGCTGCAGGGCGTGCAGGTCTTCCATCAGTTCCTGCTCGGTGCGCTCGCGCAGGGTTTCCAGCACCGCGCCGTCGAGGTAGGCGTCGAGCACGACCGGGTGCACGTAGCACTTGCGGCAGACCGAGGGTGTATTGCCGAGCTTCTCGGCCACCGACTCGATCGCACGCACGATGTTCTTCTTGGCCTGGGCCTCGGAATCGAACTTCTCGAACTCCTGCAGGGCCAGGGCGGCCAGCACGGTGCCCGACCAGGTGCGGAAATCCTTGGCGGTGTAGTCCTCGCCGGTGATCGAGCGCAGGTAGTCGTTGACGTCGCTGGAGTCGATGCTGTGGGTTTCGCCCGCGTCGTCCACGTACTGGAACAGTTCCTGGCCAGGCAGGTCGCGCGAGCGCCGGATGATGCGGGCCACCCGGCGGTCGTGCACCTGCACCTTGTGGTAGACGCCGCTCTTGCCGCGGAAGCGGAACTCGACGTCGCTGCCGTCGACCTTGACGTGGCGGTTGCGTAGCGTGGTAAGGCCGAACGACTTGTTGGTGCGCGCATATTCCTCGTTGCCGACGCGCATCATGGTCGCCTCGAGCAGGTAGACGATTGTGGCCAGCATTTTCTCGCGCGGCATGCCGGGCAGGGACAGGGCGCGGTCGACTTCCTTGCGGATAGCTGGCAAGGCCTGGCCGAAGTTCAGCATGCGCTCGTATTTCACCTCGTCGCGCACGGCGCGCCACTTCGGGTGGTAGCGGTACTGCTTGCGGCCCCTGGCGTCGCGGCCGGTGGCCTGCAGGTGGCCGTTGGCCTGCGGGCAGATCCACACATCCGTCCAGGCCGGCGGAATCACCAGCGACTTGATGCGGGCAAGGCTTGCTGCGTCGGTGAGCGGGTCGCCGCCGGCGTCGAGGTAGCGGAATCCGTCGCCGGACTTTTCGCGCCGGATGCCGGGGCGGTCGTCGTGGACGTAGCGCAGGCCGACGGCTTTCGCGGCCGCGGGTGGATCGCTGAGCGGGTTGTCGGCGCTGCCGTTTTCTTCGCTGTGCATGGGGCTTCCTTCCAGTCTGGTTGCCCGATCCTACGCCGAAGCCGGCACCCGCGCCGTACGGGAGCTAACGTAGTGCTAGTGCTGGCGGGTGGGCTGGTAGCGCGCCTCGACCAGGTCGATCTCGCGCACCAGGCGGCGCGCTGTCTCGTCGGAAATCTGCCCGTTGCGCGCCATCCGCAGCAGCACCTTTCTCTCCGCCGCCAGCGCGGCCAGCCGGTAGTGGCGTTCCGCTTCCTCGGCCACCCGCGCCCGGCCCGGATGGTGGCTGTCGCCGGCCCCGCCGAGCCGGTGCTGGTACATGCCGCGCACCTGCTCGGCGGCGCTGGCGTGGATGTCGGCATCCTTCTCGTCGAAGGGATGGGGAGGGCCGGCGCTGTCGATGGCGCCCAGCGCCGCCAGCGCGGCCGCCTCGCGCGCCTGGTCCTCCTCGGCATCGAGCGTGGTTTCCGGCGGCAGTTCCAGCCCGTGCAGCACGCGCGGCAGGCCGATGCTGGCCACCACCAGCGAAATGACGATGACGGCGCTGGCCAGGAACACCGCCAGGTCGCGTCCCGGGAAGGGTTCGCCCCCCGGCAGCGCCAGCGGCAGGGTGAGGATGCCCGCCAGGGTGATGGCGCCGCGCACCCCGGCCAGCGAGGTGGCCAGGATCAGGCGCTTGCGCGGCATGATACCGGCACGCCCCTGGCGCCGCGCCGCCGCCATGGACAGCCGCAGCGAGACCCAGACCCACACCAGGCGCAGCACGATCAGTCCGAAGCTGATCGCCAGCGCATGCCCCGCCAGCCACCAGAAGTCGCGCGGCACCGCCAGGTCCGGGCCGTTTGCCGCGGCGCGCACGGCATTTTGCACAATCGCGGGCAACTGTTCGCCCAGCAGCACGAACATCACGCCGTTCAGTGCGAACTGCACGGTATCCCAGACCACGTTACGGCGCACCCGGGTAGTGGCCAGTGCCCGTCCGCTGAGCTCCACGTAGCTCATCGTGACGCCGGCGGCGACCGCAGCCAGGATGCCCGAAGCGCCGATGTGCTCGGCCACCAGGTAGGCGCCGAAGGGCAGCAGCAGGTTGAGCAGGATCGGGGCGCCGGGCTCCTCGCCGAAGCGCTTGGCCAGCAGGCGCTGCAGGCCGCCCATGGCCAGCGTCACCAGCACGCCCGAGGCGATGCCGGCCAGCGCCACCCACAGGAAGGTGAGCGCGGCGTTCGACAGCGAGAAGGTCCCGGTGAGGGCGGCCGCCACCGCGAAGCGGAAGCACACCAGGCCGCTGGCATCGTTGAGCAGGGATTCGCCTTCCAGGATGTGCATCAGGCGCGGCGGGATCGGCACCCGCGCCGCGATCGAGCCGACCGCCACCGGATCGGTCGGCGCCAGGATGGCGGCCAGCGCGAAGGACACGGCCAGCGGCAGTTCGGGGATCAGCCAGTGGATCAGGAAGCCGGCGCCGACCACCGTGAACAGCACCAGGCCGAGCGCGAGTTCCAGGATCACGTTCTTGTCGCGGAACAGCCCGACCTTGGGGATGCGCCAGCCGTCCAGGAACAGCAGCGGCGGCAGGAACAGGATGAAGAAGGTGTGTGGATCGAGCCGCACCGGATGCCAGCCCATGCTGGCGATGAGGACGCCCAGTCCGATCTGGACCAGGGGCAGGGGAAGGGCGACCGGCAGCACCCGTACCAGGTAGCCGCTCGCCACCACCGCCACCAGCATGGCCAGCACAACCCCGACTTCACCCATGCGCGCCCCTCAATGTAAAACCCGATGATATGCGAAGCGCTGCCGGGGCGGCGTCGCCCAGGGGGGTATGGCTTGTTGCCTCAGCTGGTAGCCGGGGCGGCGCCGGCCGAGGCCAGCAGATCGCTCAGCTGCACCGTATTGACCGGCTTGACCATGTAATGGTCGAAACCCGCGTCGCGGGCGGCATCGCGGTCCTGCTGGCGGCCGTAGCCGGTGGCCGCGACCAGCATGGCGCCGCTTGTCTGCGGCAGGCGGCGCAGGTGGCGCGCCAGTTCGTTGCCGTCCATGTCCGGCAGGCCGATGTCGAGCAGGCAGACCTGGGGCGAGAACACCTTCGCCACCTCGATCGCGTCGAGGGCGTTGTAGGCGATCTCGACCCGGTGCCCGCTGGAGGCCAGGAACAGGTTGAGGGTATGGGCGGCATCCAGGTTGTCGTCCACCACCAGCACGCGCAGCGGCGCCTGGGCAGAGGCGGCATGGCGGACCGCATCGAGTACCTGCACTTCGGATTCCTGCCCGTAGCGCGGCAGGTGCACGGTGAAGGTGCTGCCCTTGCCGAGTCCCGGGCTGGCCGCGCTGACGCTGCCGCCGTGCAGCTCGACCAGGCTGCGCGCCAGCGCCAGGCCCAGGCCCAGGCCGCCCTGCGAGCGGTCCGGGGTGCGCTCGGCCTGGGTGAACAGGTCGAACACGCGGTCCACCAGCGCCGGCTCCATGCCGATGCCGTCGTCGGTGACGGTGAGCACCCAGCTGTCGTCGGCGTCAAGCAGGCGCAGCGTGATATGGCCGCCCTCTGGCGTGTACTTGGTGGCGTTGCCCAGCAGGTTGGCCACCACCTGCACCAGGCGCTTGTGGTCGCCTTTCACCTGCACCGGCTCGCTCGGCAGGTCGAGCACCACCTTGTGGCGCCGCGCCGAAATCAAGGGGCGGATCTGTTCGGCCGCGTCGTCCACTACCTTGCGCAGGTCCAGCACCCCGGTCGACAGCGAGACCAGGCCGCGCGTGACGCGCGAGACGTCCAGCAGGTCGTCCACCAGGCTGGTCATGTGCTCGACCTGGCGCGCGATGATGGCGCAGGTCTGGGTGATCTGGGCGTTGTCCGAATGGAGTAGCTTGAGCAGGTGGGCGCCGGTGCTGATCGGCGCCAGCGGGTTGCGCAGCTCGTGGGCCAGCATCGCCAGGAATTCGTCCTTGCGCTGGTCGGCCGCGCGCAGTTCGCGCTCGGCCTGGCTACGCGCCGCCTCCTTGGCCTGCAGGGCGGCCGCCATCTCGTCGAGGGCGGCCGCCAGGCGGCCGATCTCCTCGTTGCCGTAGCTGATGCCGGAACGCGCCTGCAGCTCGCCGGCGGCGATGCGGCGCGCGGTGTCCATCAGCTTGCGCACCCGCTGCACGATCAGGATGTCGCCGGCCAGCCAGGCCGCCAGCAGGGCCAGCATGGTGGTCACGCCCAGGCCCAGTAGCGACATCAGCTGGGCCTCGCGCGCCGCCGCGGTGATGGTTTCGACCGGCACGCCGATGGTCACCGTGTATTCCGACAGCGAGGGTCCGCCCACGCGGGCAAAGGCATGCAGGCGCTCGATGCCGTCGTCGCCGCGCAGCAGCACCGGGCGCAGCGCCGGGTCGCGCATGGCGGCGAGCAGGGGGGCGCTGATCTTCTTGCCGAACCAGCGCTCCGGATCGGGCCGGCGCGAGATCAGCAAGCCGTTGGCGTCGGCCGTCTCCAGGATCGAGCCGGCCGGCAGGTTGATTTCGTTGACGAAGGTGTCGAGCCCGGCCAGGTCCATGGCCGAGAACACCACGGCCACCACGCGGCCGCTGCGGTTGGTGACTGGGTAGGTGAGGTTGATCGTATGGCGGCGGATCACCCGGCCGAACACATAGTCGCCGGCGATGAAGCGGCGTTCGGCGATGGCGCGCCGGAAGTGGCTGCGGTCGCCCAGGTTTACCGGATGCAGCATCGGCACCGCGCTGCAGGTCACTTCGCCGCCCAGCTGGATGAGGCCGAAATTGGCGTAACCTTCGTTACGGTCGAGGACATCGGCCAGCAGGGCGTTGCAGCGCTCGGTCGGGCCCATCAGGTCCGGCACGCTGACCAGGTCCACCAGGATCTGGCGCGCGCGGTCGAGCGACTGGGCTTCGTTGGCGGCAGCCATGCCGGTCAGGCGCTGCAGATTCTCTTCGGAGGCGCGGATCGCCGCCTCGCGTTCGCGCACGCCCCCCAGCACCGTCATGATGGCGATGGGGGTGATCGCCAGAGCGACCAGCAGCATCAGGCGGCTGCGCAGGCTGTTCAGGCGTAGGCGCTGGAGCAAAGGATTCATCAACATCTCGGTGAGCGTGCGGTTGCCCATGCACCAATAAGGTGCAGGCGTTTCTATATTGTACTAAAACAATGCTGTCGGATATACCGCTTCCAAGCTGCCCCTCAACATTGCTTGACACTTAAAGCATGTGCCCATGTAAGATGTCGGCAACACCAGAGTGGGAGCGGGAATGAACATTGTGTGCGTGGGCGGCGGTCCGGCCGGTTTGTATTTCGGCCTCCTGATGAAAAAGCGCCACCCGGACTACGCCGTCACCGTCGTCGAACGCAACCGCGCCAGCGACACCTTCGGCTGGGGCGTGGTGTTTTCCGACCAGACGCTCGGTCACCTGGCCGGGGCCGACGAGGACAGCGCACGCGCCATCCTGCAGTCCTTCAACCACTGGGACGCAATCGACGTCCACTTCAAGGGACGCAGCGTCACGTCCGGCGGGCACGGCTTCTGCGGCATCGGACGCAGGCGCCTGCTGAACATCCTGCAGGAGCGCTGCGGGGCGCTGGGCGTGCAGTTGGAGTTCGAGCATGAGGTGCGCGACGACGCCGAGCTGGCGCGCGCGTACCAGGCCGACCTGGTCGTCGCCTGCGACGGCGTCAACAGTGCGATACGCAAGCGCTATGCGGACGTATTCCAGCCCGAGGTCGAACGGCGCCATTGCCGCTTCGTCTGGCTCGGCACGCGCAAGCGCTTCGACGCCTTCACCTTCGCCTTCGAAGAGACCGAACACGGCTGGTTCCAGGCCCACGCCTACCAGTACGACGGCGACACGTCGACATTTATCGTGGAGACACCCGAGGAGACCTGGCAGGCCGCCGGCCTGGAAGCGATGGGCCAGCAGGAAGCGCTGGCCTTCTGCGAGCGCCTGTTCGCCCGCTACCTCGACGGCCAGCCGCTGATGGCGAATGCGGCCCACCTGCGCGGCTCCGGCATGTGGATCCGCTTCCCGCGCATCGCCTGCCGCCGCTGGGTCTACTTCCATGACATCGACGGGCGCCGCGTGCCCGTGGTCCTGATGGGCGACGCGGCCCATACCGCGCACTTCTCGATCGGCTCCGGCACCAAGCTGGCGCTGGAAGACGCGATCGAGCTGGCGCGCTGCCTCGACGACCCTGCCGTGTCCATGGAACAGGCCCTGGGCGCCTACGAGGAAGCGCGCCGGGTCGAGGTGCTCAAGCTGCAGAGCGCGGCGCGCAATTCAATGGAATGGTTCGAGAACGTCAAGCGCTATACGGCGATGGAGGCCGAGCAGTTCGCCTATTCGCTGCTCACGCGCAGCCAGCGCCTGTCGCACGAAAACCTGCGCCTGCGCGACCCTGCCTACGTGTCTGGCTTCGAGCGCTGGTTCGCCGATCGGGCGGCGGCGCAGGCCGGGGTGCCGGCGCCAGGCGGCTTCACGCCGCCGATGTTCACGCCTTATAAAGCGCGCGGCGTGCTGCTGAAGAACCGCGTGATCGTCTCGCCGATGGCCCAGTACTCGGCCGTGGACGGCGCGGTGGGCGACTTCCACCTGGCCCACCTGGGCGCGCGCGCCCTCGGTGGCGCGGCGCTGGTGATGGCGGAAATGACCTGCGTCTCGAGCGACGCGCGCATCACGCCCGGCTGCCCCGGCCTGTACACGGAGGAACACACGGCGGCCTGGAAGCGCATCGTCGACTTCGTGCACGCGCAGTCCGACGCGAAGATCGGCGTGCAGCTGGGCCACGCGGGCGCCAAGGGCTCGACCCGTCCGATGTGGGACGGGATCGACCTGCCGCTCGAGGAGGGCAACTGGCCGCTGGTCTCGAGCTCTCCCCAGCAGTACCTGAAAGGGGTGTCGCAGCTGGCGCGCGAAGCCACGCCTGAGGACCTGGAACGCATCAAGCGCGACTTCGTGCGCGCCACCCGGGCGGCGCATGAGGCGGGCTTCGACTGGCTGGAGCTGCACTGCGCCCACGGCTACCTGCTGTCGAGTTTTATCTCGCCGCTGACCAACCGCCGCCAGGACGCCTATGGCGGCAGCCTGGAAAACCGCTGCCGCTATCCGCTCGAGGTATTCGCCGCGATCCGGGCCGCCTGGCCCGCCGAGAAGCCGATCAGCGTACGCCTGTCGGCCCACGACTGGGTCGAAGGCGGCATCACGCCCGACGATGCGGTGGCGATCGCGCGCCTGTTCAAGGCGCTTGGCGCCGACATGATCGATTGCTCGTCGGGCCAGGTCAGCAAGGAAGAAAAGCCCGTGTATGGGCGGATGTTCCAGGCGCCGTTCGCGGACCGCATCCGCAACGAGGCCGGCATTCCCACCATCGCGGTCGGCTCGATCTACGAGGCGGACCACGTCAACGGCATCGTCTCGGCCGGCCGCGCCGACCTGTGCGCCGTCGCGCGGCCACACCTGGCCAATCCGGCCTGGACGCTGAACGAAGCGGCGCGCATCGGCTATACCGGCGCGGCCTGGCCGCGCCAGTACCAATCCGGCAAGCTGCAGCTCGAACGCAACCTGGAACGCGAGCGCCAGATGCAGGCGCTAAGTAGCGGCTTGAGCCCGCAGCAGCTTGCCGCGCGCCTGCTCGAAGGCTGAATTTACTTAATCAGGAGTCACCGCATGCACTATTCTCCGGGCGACGCGCACCGGCTGCCGGGCAGCCGCGCCAGCCTTGCCGGCTACCAGGCCACCCACTTCCAGTACGCCGTGCAGGACCGGGTGGCGACCATCACCCTGAACCGGCCGGAGCGCAAGAATCCGCTCACCTTCGAGTCCTATGCCGAGCTGCGCGACCTGTTCCGCGCCCTGGCCTACGCGGACGACGTCAAGGCGATCGTCATCGCCGGCGCGGGCGAGAATTTCTGCTCCGGCGGCGACGTGCACGAGATCATCGGGCCGCTCACCAAACTCGACATGCCGGGCCTGCTGGCCTTTACCCGGATGACGGGCGACCTGGTCAAGGCCATGCGCGCCTGCCCGCAGCCGATCGTCGCCGGCGTGGACGGGGTCTGCGCGGGCGCGGGCGCGATCCTGGCCCTGTCCTCGGACATCCGCTACGGCACCGCGCGCAGCAAGACCGCCTTCCTGTTCACCCGCGTCGGCCTGGCCGGCTGCGACATGGGCGCCTGCGCGCTGCTGCCGCGCGTGATCGGCCAGGGCAGGGCGGCCGAGCTGCTCTACACCGGCCGCGCATTGACGGGCGAGGAAGCGGAACGCTGGGGCTTCTTCAATCGCCTGTGCGAGCCGCAGGCGCTGCTGGCGGAGGCGCAGGCGTTCGCGGCGCTGCTCGCGAACGGCCCGACCTTCGCGCACGGCATGACCAAGAAGATGCTGCAGCAGGAGTGGAACATGGGTGTGGACGAAGCCATCGAGGCCGAAGCCCAGGCCCAGGCGATCTGCATGGCGACCAATGACTTCCACCGTGCCTACCACGCCTTCGTGGCCAAGGACACGCCACGCTTCGAGGGGGATTGAGATGCCGGACCGAGATTACCTCGACTGGCCCTTCCTGGAGCCGCGTCACCGCGCGCTGGCTTTGGCGCTCGATGCGTGGGCGGGCGCACACCTGCAGGATGCGCATGGCAGCGACGTCGATACGGCCTGCCGTGCGCTGGTGAAGGAACTCGGCAGCGGTGGCTGGCTGCACCATGCCGTTGGCGGCGCCGGCCGGCAGGTCGACACCCGCGCCATCTGCCTGATCCGCGAGACGCTGGCACGCCATGCCGGCCTGGCGGATTTCGCCTTCGCCATGCAGGGGTTGGGCAGCGGCGCGATCTCGCTGTTCGGCACGGCCCAGCAGCAGGAAACCTGGCTGCCGCGCGTGGCGAGCGGCGAGGCCATCGCCGCCTTTGCGCTGTCCGAGCCGCAGGCCGGCTCGGACGTGGCCGCCATGCAGTGCGCCGCCCGGCCCGACGGCGACAGCTACGTGCTCGATGGCGAAAAGACCTGGATTTCCAACGGCGGCATTGCCGACTTCTATGTCGTGTTCGCACGGACCGGCGATGGCGGCGGCGAGGGCGGCAGGGGTTCGCGCGGGATATCCGCCTTCATCGTCGAAGCCGGCCTGCCCGGCTTCGAGATCGCCGAGCGCATCGAGGTGATCGCCCCGCACCCGCTGGCGCGCCTGCGCTTCAACAGCTGCCGGGTGCCGCTTGCGAACCGCATCGGCGAGGAAGGGCAGGGCTTCAAGGTGGCGATGGCCACGCTGGACGTGTTCCGCACCTCGGTGGCGGCGGCCAGCCTCGGCTTCGCACGCCGGGCGCTCGATGAAGCCTTGAAGCGTGCCCGCGAACGGGCGATGTTCGGCAAGACCCTGGCCGACTTCCAGCTGACCCAGGCCAAGCTGGCGCAGATGGCGACCGGAATCGATGCCGCGGCCTTGCTGACCTACCGCGCAGCCTGGACGCGCGACGGGGGCAAGCGTGTCACGAAGGAAGCAGCGATGGCCAAGCTCACCGCAACCGAGACCGCCCAACAGGTGATCGACGCGGCGGTCCAATTATTCGGCGGGCAGGGCGTGGTCAGCGGCGAGACCGTCGAGACGCTCTACCGTGAAATCCGCGCGCTGCGCATCTACGAGGGCGCGAGCGAAGTGCAGCTCCTGATCATCGCGCGCGAACTGCTGGCCCAGGAGGGAAACTGATGGATATCCTGCAACCGCCGGGCTGGGTGCGCCCGAAGGGCTACTCGAACGGCATCGCCGCCCGCGGCCGCCAGGTCTACGTGAGCGGCATGATCGGCTGGGATGCCGAGTGCCGCTTCCAGACCGACGATTTCGTGGGGCAGGCGCGCCAGGCGCTGGAAAACGTGGTCGCCGTGCTGAGGGAGGCGGGTGCCGGCCCCGAACACATCGTGCGCATGACCTGGTACGTGCTCGACCGGCAGGAATACCTGCAGGCCGGCGCGGCGCTCGGCGCGGCCTACCGGGACGTGATCGGGCGCCATTATCCGACCATGAGCGCGGTGCAGGTGGCGGCGCTGATGGAAGAACGCGCCCGCATCGAAATCGAAGTGACGGCCGTGGTGCCGGACTGAAAAGAAGGCCCATGACCGACCATCTCGTGACCGACCTCGCCGCGCTGGAGGCCCTGTTCGGCGCCGTCGCAGCGCCGTCGCTCGCCAAGGAAACCGACAGCCTGCACCCTGTCTACGCGCGCTGGCTCGCGCAGGCGCGCTTCGCCTTGCTGGCCACGAACGGGCCGCAGGGACTGGACGTCTCGCCGCGTGGAGACGCCGGACCAATCGTGCGGATCGTCGACGAACAGACGCTGCTGCTGCCTGAGCGGCGTGGGAACAATCGCATCGATAGCCTGCGCAACCTGGTCGCCGATCCGCGTATCGGCCTGCTGTTCATGATTCCGGGCGTCGGCGAAACCCTGCGGGTGCGGGGCCGTGCACAGATCTCCGTCGAGCCGGCCTTGCTTGCATCGTTCGAACACGAAGGCAAGCGGCCGATCTGCGTCCTGCGCATTGCCATCGACAAGGTGTTCTTCCAATGCGCGCGTTCGATCCTGCGCTCGCGGCTCTGGTATCCCCAGGAGCACGACACCGCGAGCGTACCGTCACCGGGGACGATGCTGGCGGCGCTTACCCGTGGCCAGATCGATGGCGGCGCGTATGACAGTGCTCTGCCACAGCGGCAGCGCGAATCGCTCTATTGATCTGGAGGAGTGCCCTACCGGGTCGAACGCGAAGCGATGACCGTGGTTCCCGATCAAGCGAGGGCGGCTCGGTAATAGGAAAGGCAGATCGCGCGGGACACGATCCGCTTTTGATCAACGAACCTGGGCTTGCTCGAAACGCGGCCGGCGTCGCGAGATTGCCGCGCCGAGAAGCCCGAGGCCGACCAGTCCGAGCGTGGCTGGCTCGGGTACCTCGCCTTGAGCGTCTGCAGTAATGGCAATCAGGTTGTCGATCGACGTGTTGCCGGCGGCATTACCCGAGAATTCAAAACGCTTGATTCCACTGCCGCTGGTGATGGTGTACGTGGCATAGGTGCCAGGGTCGGAAAACGCGCCATAGGTCAGCATAATGCCCTCGTCGAAAATTTGTACCTCATTGATGTCGAAAGCAGTCAAACGGGTCGAGGAAAACGCTGCTATGTCAAGGGTAAGCGACATCAGGCTGGAAGCAAAAACACTGTCAAACGTCACACTGATACTGCCGGAACCGCCAAGCCAGAGACCGTCCGGATTGTTACCACGGGTGCTGCAACCGCCCAGCGGGCAGTAGACGTTGTGAGCGTTGCTCTTGGTACCAAACCAATTGCTTTCCCATGCAGGAAACGCTTGTTCAAAATCTTCGGTGTAAATTCCCGCCTGAGCCGAGCCCGTGGCAGAGATAGCCAGGAGGCCAGCTGCAAAGGTACGGAGGATGATTCGCTTCATTCTAGAACTCCCTAGGGTTGGACCCAGTTAGCTCAGCAAGAAACATACCAGGTTGAGATTATTATTGATAACAATAAGTTACGTGCAGGTCGTATTTCTGATTGTAAAAATTTTCGACAGAGAAATGTATTTTGCATGAGGGATTAACAGGTCTCCCGGTACTTGCAGCGATCGAGAGGGGCCGTCGCCGGCTCGTCATCGTCGTCGTGTGAGGTCGCTGTAATTACTGTTGAATTTTTCCGCAGCCGGTGCATGATCGGCGCGGTACGCGCCGGTCTCTATTCTGCGCTATACGGCGGTCACGCCCTGTGGAGCTTCACCCATCACGGCAAGACGCTGCCGGACGCGATCCCGGACCTGGCCGCAGCCCTGACAATCGCTCCCGCGCTGAAAGTGGTCGCAATGAGCGGCTACCATGATTTGGCGACGAGCCGCGCGCCTGCCTGGAAAGTGCGCAGCCAGGCGGCGCTGACCAGCGTCAGGTCCCGGGCGGACGCCGCCGCAGGAGCGCTCCTACGTCCAGGCAAGTGTCGAGCACCTTGCCCCTTTCTGCACATCGCGGTAAGTTGGCGATACCAAACCTGACATAGGGAGAACCGCCATGCGCGCTTTGATCGTGACGGCAGCAAGCGCCCTTTGCTTGCTCGGGTGTGCGACGCCCCAGGAAAAGGCAATGCAGCAACAAGCCGAGATGGAGCGCCTGATCACCGAATTCGGACCAGCCTGCACCCAGCTGGGTTTTGCAGTCAATTCCGACCCATGGCGAAATTGCGTCGTCCAGCTGGCCGAGCGCGACGGTGTCCGGCGCGGCGGCGTATCGACCTCGATCTTCGGCGGCTTCGGCAGCGGGGGACGCAGCGGCCTGGGGATCGGCATCGGCATCGGGCGCTAGCAGGGCGCAGCCGGGCCTTAAGTGAGTTTCCACGCATATCTTTAGGCTAGGACATGGCATCATTCGCGATGAGATCCTCATCCGAAAGGGAAACCATGAAGTTTGCAGTCCATGCCATGCTCGGCTTGTCGCTGGTCGCCGTGAGCCCCGTCCATGCCGCTCCCGCGGCGGCGCCGGCGCAGGTTGCGGCCCAAAGTCCTGCCCACGTCAAGGCCGTGCAAGACCTGCTGGCCGCCATGCAGGCCGAGAAAACACTGCGCGGCGTTGCCGCCCGCAGCCGCTATCCGAGCGAAGCACAACGCAAGGACGTGTTCGCCAAGCTCGACCGCACGCCGCCCGCCGAGGTGCATCGGCGCCTGGCGCTGCCGATGGCGAAGGTGATCTCCGTCGATACTGCAACCGAGATGACCCGCTTCTACAACACGCCCTACGGCAAGCAGCTCATCCAGCAAAAGTACAACAGCGGTCCACAGATCATGTTCCCGGGAGCGAAGCCGGTCGTGCCGCCGGAAGAGAAGAAGGAACGCAAGCGCGCTGCCTACGTCAAGGCCAGCAAGGAGCTGGCGGATGCGCAACCCGTGCTGGAGAGCGAAGCCTTCAAGCTGCTGCAACAGATCAACAAGGGGCGCTAGAAGCAGGGTGAGCGCCGGCCCGCGCGCATTTCTGGTACGGTTTCTCCAACAGGAATCGATGGAGGCACCATGAACAATCAGATCGTACGTGTGATCGAGAACTTCCAGGATGCGGAGCGGGCGCGCCAGGCGCTGCTGGACGCGGGCTTCGACCGGGATGGCATCGAGATCAGCCATACCGGCGATGAAGCCGGCCCGTCGGAAGCCAACTTCACGGTGGGCGACTCGCCCGCGGTGAAGGGCGGCACCGACTACAAGGACGTGTACACGCCGGGGCTGGAGATCGGCAAGTGCGTCGTCACCGTCACCGCCGACGAATCGCGGCTCGAGAAGGCGGCTTCAATCCTCGAGTATCACGGCGCAAAGGACAACGACCCCGCGCACAAACACTAAAAGCAACGGGCGCCGTTCGGCGCCCGCTATCCCATCAGCTCCAGCTGAGGTCGGTCTTGCTCAGCGGCAGCTGGCGCACCCGTTTGCCGGTCGCGGCGAAGATCGCATTGCACACCGCCGGCGCCAGCGGTGGCAGGGCGGGCTCACCGAGGCCCGTCACCGGATTGTCGGTCTTGATGAAGTGCGTCTCGATCCTGGTCGGGGTATCCGGCATGCGCAGCAGCCCGTAATCGTGGAAGTTGCTCTGCACGATGCGGCCCTTCTCTATGTTCAGCTCCGGGAACATCATGGTCGACAGGCCGTCGATGACCGAGCCTTCCACCTGGTTCTCGGCGCCCGACAGGTTGACGATCTGCGAACCGACGTCGGCCGCCACCACCACCCGGTCCACCTTCAGCTTGCCCTCGCGCGAGACGGTCACCTCGGCCACCTGCGCCACGTAGCCGCGGTGGCTGAAGTGGAAGGCGATGCCCTGGCCCTGGCCGCGCGGGAAGGTCTTCTTGCCCCAGCCGGCGCGCTGCGCCACTTCGACCAGCACATTGCGCATGCGCTTGACGTCGTAGGGCTGACCGCGTTCGAAGCTGGCCGGCACCAGGTCCTTGCTACCCAAGAGCTCGAGGCGGAACTCGAGCGGGTCGCGTCCGCCGGCATGCGCCAGCTCGTCGATGAAGCTGTGCAGCACCCAGGAGAACACGCAGCTGCCCGGCGCGCGCCACGGGCCCATCGGCACCCGGGTTTCCAGCATGGTCTGCTCGAACTGGCAGTTTTCCAGCCAGCGGCCCGGGAATTCGTCACTCGAGAGGTTGCCGCCGCTGCCCGGTTGCAAGACGCTCTTGCCCTCGCGCTCGACGCGGTTGGCGAAGGTCACGAAATGGTTGTGCCAGGCCACCGCCTTGCCGGCCGCATCCACGCCGCCGCGCAGGAAATGGAAGCCGCCCGGGCGGAAGTGGTCGTGCTGCAGGTCGTCCTCTCGGGTCCAGGTCAGCTTGACCGGCGCCGCGACCCGCTTCGCGATGGCGGTCGCCTCGACGATGAAGTCCGAGCTCAGGCGGCGTCCGAAACCGCCGCCGCTGCGGATGATGTGGAGAAGGATTTTTTCTTTCGGGATGCCGAAGGTGGCGGTGACCAGGGCCTGGCCGGAGCCCGGGTTCTGGGTCGGCGCCCACAGTTCCAGCGCGCCGTCTTCCTTGAACCAGGCGGTGCAGTTCTGCGGCTCCATGCTCGCGTGCGAGATGAAGGGGTAGCTGTAGGCCGCTTCCACCACCTTGGCGGCCTTGCCCAGCGCGCCCGGGACGTCGCCGTCCTTGCGCACGGTGGCTGCGCCGGCCTTTTTGGACGCGGCCTGGGCCTGGGCCGTGAAATCGGCCCAGCTGTGGTTCGCGCCTTCGCCTTCGTCCCACGTCACCTGCAGCTCGCGGCGGGCGCGCAGCGCGGCCCAGGTCGAGGTGGCGACGATCGCCACGCCCGGGCGCAGGCCGTTCAGGTTGCTCGTACCTTCGACGATGAAGGCATCCTTCACGCCGGGCATGGCCTTGATCGCGTCCAGGTTGGCATTGACAGGCTTGCCGCCGAAGACCGGGCACTTGGCATACACGGCGTACAGCATGCCGGGCAGGCGCACGTCGATGCCGAACAGCGGCTTGCCACTGACGATGGCCGCGTTGTCCACGCCGCCGATGCGGGTGCCCAGCAGCTTGTAGGTGGAGGGGTCTTTCAGCACCACGCTCTTCGCATCGGGCACCGGCAGCTTCGACGCCGCGTCCACCAGGGCGCCGTAGGCGAGGCGGCGCTTGCTCTGGCCGTGGATGACCGCGCCCTTGGCCGCTGCGCATTCGGAGACTGGCACGCTCCAGGTATTGGCCGCGGCCTGCACCAGCATCATGCGGGCGGCGGCGCCGAGGCGGTGGAAGTTCTCGTAGTTGTTCGGGGTCGAGGTCGAGCCGCCGGCGCCCTGCGGGCCGTAGAGGGCGGGGTCGAGGTCGCCCTGGACGACGCGCACGTCCTTCCAATCCACCTCGAGCTGTTCGGCGATCACCATCGGCAGCGAGGTCTTGATGCCTTGCCCGATCTCCGGCTGCTTCGAGATGAGCGTCACGCGTCCGTCACGGCCGATGCGAATGAACGCGTTCGGGGTGAAATCGGCGGTGGCGGCCGTGTTCGCCGCGGCTGCCAGCACGCCTTCGGCCGACATGCCGAGCATGAAGGCGCCGCCGACGGCGGAAGTGCGCAGGAAGCTGCGGCGGGAAGGGGAGGTCGGTGCGCTCTTCAGTTGGCTCATTTCTTGCCCTTTGCGGTGGAAGCGATCTCGGCTGCACGATGGATGCCGGCGCGGATGCGCGTGTAGGTGGCGCAGCGGCACAGGTTGCCGGCCATCGCTTCGTCGATCTGCGCATCGGTCGGCTTCGGGTGCTGCTTCAACAGATGGCAGGCGCTCATGATCTGGCCCGACTGGCAGTAGCCGCATTGCGGCACGTCGAGTTCCTGCCAGGCCAGCTGCAGCGGATGCTGCGCCTTCGGGTCGAGGCCCTCGATGGTGGTGATCTTCTGCTTGCCCAGGCTGGATACCGGCGTCAGGCAGGCGCGCGCCGGCACGCCGTCGATGTGCACGGTGCATGCGCCGCACTGGCCGAGGCCGCAGCCATACTTGGTGCCGACCAGGCCGAGGCTGTCCCGCAGGGCCCACAGCAGCGGCGTGTCGGGTTCGACCTCCACTGCCTGCGTCTTGCCGTTGATGTGCAGTGTGTATTTACTCATGCGGAGCCTCGTTGTTTGCGGGGAAGAAATAAGAGCGAATCCGACATGCTAATCCAATCGAACGGTCTGAACAATACTGACGGATTGCCTGTCTAACGGAGCGGTACGGATACAAAGAACGTGTAATACTTTGTCATCCTGCTGATCCGTTTCGTGATATTTCATGACCCAACAAGGTCCACGCCTGGCATCGGCGAACCTCAAGCTGCGGCTGGCCTCGGTGGCAGCTGTACTGGTGTTCGCGGCCACCCTCCTGGTAACGCTCTCGACGCTGTCGGTGGCCGAGCGCGATATGAAGGGCGTGATCGGCGACCAGCAGTACACCCTGCTGTCCGGCGCGGCCTCGTTCATGGACGACCGCCTGGCCGAGCGGCTGGGGCAGGTCGAAGCGCTCGCCGCCGGCATTCCGCCACGGCTGCGCACCGACTGGGCCGGGCTGCGGGCTTTCCTTGCCGACCAGATGAAGCTCTGGGACGCCAACGAATACCTGAACCTGGTGGTCTTCGATGCCGACGGCGAGCTGCGCCTGTCGGTGCGCGAATTGCCCGGGGCGGCGGCCCTCAACGCGCGCGGCACCGATTACTTCGAGCGCACGCTCCAGACGCGCAAGGGTGTGATCTCGCGGCCGATCCGCAGCCGCCTGACGGGCAACCACATCGTGGTCTTCAGCGCGCCGGTACTGGACGAGTCGGGCAAGGTGGCGGCGGTGCTGACCGGCAGCGTGGATCTGCGGCGTTCCGGCTTCCTGCGCCAGATCAGCACCCTCAAGCCGGGCAAGACCGGCTACCTGTTCCTGATGACGGCCGAGGGCATGGTCATCGACCATCCCGACGAATCGCGCCTGTTCCAGCACGTCGGCAGCACACCCGGCGTGAACCAGGGCACCGACCGCGCCCTGGCCGGCTTCGAAGGCTGGCTCGAAACCGAAAGCAAGGACGGTACCGATTCGATCTATGCCTACAAGCGCCTGCGCTCCACCGGATGGATCCTGGCGGCGCGCTATCCAAGCGCGGAGGCCTTTGCGCCGATGGACAGGATGCGCCACAACGCCTTCTTCAGCGCCGGTGGCCTGGCGCTGGCTGCCGGCCTGCTGGCCTGGGTGCTGGTGTTCCGGCTGCTGTCGCCGCTTCAGGACCTGCGCGACAACGTCGCCGCGATCCGCGAGGACGGCGCCGACATCGACGTGCTGCGCGACGGGCGCAAGGACGAAATCGGCGAACTGGGGCGGGCCTTCCATGCGCTCATGGCCGAGCGCGAACTGGCCGAGGACCACCGGGCGGCAAGCGAACGGCGCCTGCGCATGATCACCGACAACCTGCCGGTCCTGATTTCCTATATCGACCGCCGCCACTGCTTCCGCTTCGGGAACGCCACCTTCGAAAAGTGGTTCGGCATCGCGCCCGAGCAACTGGTCGGGATGCCGGTGGCGAAACTGCTGGGTGCGGAAACCGAGGCGGACATCTCGCCGCACCTGGAACAGGCCTTCGGCGGGCAGGCGGTGACGCACGAGGTGCGCATTCCGGTGCAGGGCGAACCGCGCATCCTGCAGGCGACCTACATCCCGGACCAGCAGCCGGACGGCAGCGTGGCGGGTGTGTACGCGCTGGTGCACGACATGACCCACGTGAAGGAAGTCGAGGAGCAGCTGCAGCAGCTGGCGCGGGTCGACACCCTGACCGGCATCGCCAACCGCCGCATGTTCGGCGAGACCCTGCACCACGCGCTCGACCGCGCGCGCCGCAGGGGCAAGCCGCTGGCCCTGGCCTACCTGGACATCGACCATTTCAAGAAGATCAACGATACCCATGGACACGGCGTCGGCGACGAAGTGCTGAAGGAATTCGCGCGCCGCCTCACCGCCGGCGTGCGCGCCACCGACACCCCGGCGCGCCTGTCGGGCGACGAGTTCGTGGTCATCCTCGAAGAGATCGGCACGCGCGTCGAGGCCGAGCACATCGCGGGGAAGATCGTGGAGAGCATGCGGGTGCCGTTTCGCACCAGCGCCGGACGGGTACAGGTCTCGACCAGCGTCGGCGTGGCGCTGTCGCAGCCGCGCCAGCCGCAGGAACAGCTGCTGGCGGCGGCCGACAGCGCGCTGTACCTGGCGAAGGGGCAGGGCAGGAATGGGTATGCGTTTTTTGAGGGGTGAGCCTCGATACTGCTCATCAGCGCCCGCTTGACCCGCTGACCCGTCAACGTCGTTCCGGCGAACGCCGGAACCCAATTTTTCATGCACGCCGGTTCAAGGTGATTGCACCGCAACGCTACGAAACTTGGGCCCCTGCCTTCGCCGGGGCGACGTGCCGAGGCTAACTGTGAAACTAACTGCTTTGGTTGTTCAACAATGTAAGCCTGGGCGCTGGATCACAAACCCTGCGGATAGGTCTCCGGCGGCTCGTCCGAATGCCATCCGCCCGTCGCATCCAGCGGCGTCACCGCGCTGCTGCGGTCGATGTGGACCACCGCATCGAACTGGCGCGGCAGCTGGGCCATGAAGTAGTGGCTCTGGCGCTCGGTGCGCGGCAGGTAGAGCACGCCGATGGCGCGTTCCAGCCGTTCTTCCATCAGCACGTCGCGCGCCGCGCCGGGTTCGCGCAGCGGCAGGAAGAAGCGCTCCATGCCGACGCTGTGCAGCAGGTGCTCGTAGCTGCCGGGCATGCCGGGCCGGACGTGCTTGTGTTCGGCGGGGCCGTCCCATTCCGAGGCCGCCGTCACCCGGCCGTCATAGGTGGTGAAACCGATCAGGCAGGCCTCCTGGCCATAGGCCTTGCGCGCCAGCTCGCCCACGTTCCATTCGCCCTGGCGGCCGATCTCGGTGGCGCGCGCGTCGCCGATGTGCGAGTTGTGCTCCCAGACGACGATCTTGGCCGGCTTGCCCTCGCGCGACAGGTGTCGTGCGAGGGCGTCGAGGGTTTCGGCCATGTGGCTGTCGCGCAGGTTCCAGGACGAGATGCGCCCGCGGAACATGGTGCGGTAGTACTCCTCGGCGTTCTTCACCAGGCGCGCGTTCTGCTGGGCGTAGAAGAAGGCGTCTTCGGCGCTGGCGCCGTCGGCCTGGACGTAGTCGAAGGCGCGCTGCTGCAAATCCTGCAGCGCCGCGTTGACGCCTTTCTGGCACGACTCGGACAGGCCGACGCTGGCCGCATAGCCGTAGTGCTGGCTGTCCTGGTCGTAGTGGTCGAAGCAGGCGTAGCGGCGCCGGGTTTCCCTGGCCGCGACCGGGTCGACTTGCTCCAGGTAGCGCACGACTTCCTGGATCGAGGTGAACAGGCTGTACAGGTCGAGCCCGTAGAAGCCGGCCTTGGTCTTGCCACCCCCGGCGCCCGCGGCGTCGTTGCGTGCCCGCAGCCACTCCACAAAAGCCAGCACCGAGGTATTCCTCCACATCCAGGCCGGAAAGCGTTCGAAGCCGGACAGGGCAGCGCGCCCGTCGGCATCGGCGCCTTCGCCGCGCACGTAGCGGTTGACGCGCCAGGCGTCCGGCCAGTCGGCTTCGACCGCTACCGCCGTGAAGCCCTTTTCCTCGATCAGGCGCTGGGTGATGCGCGCGCGCTCGTCGTAGAACTCGGCGGTGCCATGGGTGGCTTCGCCGAGCAGCACGAAGCGCGCATCGCCGACCAGCTCGAGGAGCGGGTCGTAGTCGGACGCGCTGCCGGTGAGCGGCCGGGCGGCCGCACGCAGGACGCCGGTTTCGTGGTCGGTGACGCTCGCCATGGACGCATCGCCTCGCTCAGTGCAGGTAACGGCTGCCGGACTGCTCGCTTGGTGGGATCATCGGCGCCTGGCCATGCTCGTCCTGCTGATTCATCTGCGGCAGCCGGGCCGGCATGTTGTCGCTGACCCGGTAGGTCTTGTCGCGGGTGCCTTGCCACAGCAGGGCCAGGCCGGCCAGTCCGATCAGCAGGCCGCCCGGAGAGCGGCGCATCAGGCTGAGCAGGCCCAGCACGCCGCCGCCCACCAGGGCCGGATGGGCTCCTTCCAGATAGTCGGGGCCGCGCTCGTCCCGGGCGCTGCCGCGCGAGCCGCGCAGCCACGCGGACAGCCCGCCGCGCGCACGGTGCTCGGCTTCATACTCTCCGGCCGGCTCGTAGTGCTTGTAGCGCGCCGGCGAACGGCTGGTATCGGATTCGTCGCCGCGCATGCTGCTGCCGTCGGCCGCGGCCCTGGCGCGCTCGCGGACACGTTCGGCACTGTCTTCCAGGCGGTGGGTCGCCTCCTGGGCGCCGTGGCGGGCGCGTTCGAGCATCGGCGCCGCCTTGGCCTGCACGCGGTCGGCGCCGCGCGACAGGGCGCTGGCGGCGCTGTCCTTCAGCCCCACCAGGCGGTCGCCGGCGCTGTGCAGCACGCCGTCGACTGTCGCCCCGGTGCGGGCGCCGGCTGCGCGCACCGCGGACACTGCGCGCGAACGGCGCGCGGAGCCGCGTTCGGGATCCAGCAGGTACATCAGCAGCGCTCCGGCCGCTGCCGCACCCAGCCATTTACCCACGCTGCCTACATCGGTTGCCGTCTCGGTTGGAATTGGTTTCATGTCCGCTCCTTTCTGTTGTCCTTGTTCCCCTGCTGCCCACCATTCGGCGCGGCGGGCGTCGCCCATGCCTGTGCCAGCAGGTCCTGTACTTCTTCGTCACCCGTCTGCCCGAATGACCGGTAGAACTGGCCGACCGCATGGAAGCGGGGCGGGGCAAGCGGGCAGGCGACTTCGTCGGCTTCGCGCGCGAGCCGTTCGAGGGTGTCGGGCGCGCCCACCGGCGCCGCCACCACCAGTTGCGCGACCCGGTGCTTGCGCACCACCTGGACCGCCGCCAGCATGCTGGCCCCGGTCGCGATGCCGTCGTCGACCAGGATCACGCAGCGGCCTTCGAGCCGCGGCGGCAGGCGTCCACCGCGGTAGAGGCGGTCGCGCCGCTCGAGCTCGGCCAGTTCGCGCACGGCGACCTGGTCCACCTGTTCCTGGGTCACGCCCAGCAGGCCGGGCACGCCCGGCTGCAGCACGCGCACGCCGCCGCTGCCGATCGCGCCCATTGCGTATTCCTCGTTGCCGGGCATGCCCAGCTTGCGCACCAGCAGGACGTCGAGCTCCGCGCCGAGGGCGATGGCCACTTCGAAGGCCACCGGCATGCCGCCGCGCGGCAGGCCGAGCACGATCGGGTCGGACTGGCCGGCGAGATGCCGCAAGCTGCGCGCCAGTTGTCGGCCGGCGTGGGCGCGGTCCTTGTAGCCTTCGGTCTCCGGCATGGTGAAGCGCATAGAACGAAACGTAACGATGGTAGAACGCAAAACGGCCGCGCCGCGCCGCGGCAGGGCGCCGCAACGCGGGACGCGGACCATGGACTCTGCCTGACGCGTGGCCGGGCGACTACTGGATGGTCAGGCGACGTGCTTCAGCGCCCTGCTTTTTGGGCAGGCTCAGCTGCAGTACGCCGTTCTCCAGCTTTGCCTGTGCCGAACCGTCGTCGACTTCGGTGGGCAGGGCGAAGCTGCGCATGAACCTGCGTGCGGTGCGTTCAGCATACACCACGGTTTCACCCTCGCGGCGTTCGTTTGCCGAGCGGCATTCCGCCTCGATGGTGACGCGCTGCCCGTCGACCGAGACCTTGACGTCCTCCTTGTTCACGCCGGGGAGTTCGGCCTGGATTTCGTAGGTCTTCTCGGTTTCGCTGACGTCCAGCCGCGGCGTCGCGGCAGCTTCGCCGGCCCATTGCCCGCCCTGTGCAAGCGGGGCGAAGAAGTCCTGGAACATGCTCTCGACCATGCGCCCGAACTGGTCCTCGACGGCGCCCGGGCGGTAGGCCGGGAGCGGGCTATTGCCTCGTCTAATGAGATTCATGATGGCCTCCATGGATAATGACTGAGAGTGCCGGTGGGTGCCGGCAATGTCTTTATAGGACGGAGGCGGGGCGTTTTCAAGCAGGCGGGGCAGGCGTCGGCCTGCACCCGCCATCGCTCATCCGAGCAGGCGGCGATGGAAGCGCAAATGATCTTCCACGTAGGTCGAAATGAAATAGTAGCCGTGGTCGTAGCCCTCATGCCGGCGCAGGGTCAAGGGCTGGCCGGCACGGGCGCAAGCTTCCTCGAAGGCTTCCGGATAGAGCTGCTCGGCCAGGAATTTATCGGCCAGCCCCTGGTCGATCAGGATCCCGCCCGGGAAGGGCGCCGTGTCCATCCCGGCCATCAGTTCGCTCGCATCGTACTGGCGCCAGCTCGCCTGGTCGGCGCCCAGGTAGCCGCCGAAGGCCTTTTGCCCCCACGGGCAGCGCATCGGCGCCGCGATCGGCGCGAAGGCCGACACCGAACGGAACAGGCCTGGATTGCGCAGCGCCATCATGAGCGCGCCATGCCCGCCCATCGAGTGCCCGAAGATGCCCACCCGGGCCGGGTCGGCCGGCAGCTGGGCTACTACCTGCTCGCGCAGTTCCAGGATGTGGCTGTACATGCGGTAGTGCTGCGACCATGGCGCCTCGGTGGCGTCGACATAGAAGCCAGCGCCCGCCCCGAAGTCCCAGCTGTCGGTCTCGCCGGGCATGCCGGCGCCGCGCGGGCTGGTATCGGGCGTGACCAGGATCAGGCCTTCCTGCGCCGCCACGCGCTGGGCGCCGGCCTTGATCATGAAGGTCTCTTCGGTGCAGGTCAGACCGGCGAGGTAGAACAGGACAGGCAGGCGCTTGCCTTCGGCGCCGGGCGGCAGGTAGACGGAAAAGCGCATCGGCAGGCCGATGGCGGTCGAATCGAAGCGGTAGAAGCGCTGGACGCCGCCGAAGCAGGCATGTTCGCTGAGAAGTTCGAGCATGGGTTCGCTGGATGAGTGGCTAATTGCGCAAGTATGCCCTGTGGCGTCGCGGCTTGCCAGTCAGACGAATCCGAGCGCGCCGAGCAGGGCGCCGGCGCCCAGCATCCACAGCAGGTGCAGGCGGGTACGCCAGATGAGCAGGCAGGATAGCAGGGCCAGTAACCAGGCCGGCCAGCCGCTCTTGTCGGAGCCGGCGCCGGCGAGCAGCCAGCTGGTGGCCAGCAGCATGCCGATCACGATCGGCGCCAGCCCCAGGCGGAAGGCGCGCACCGCGCGCAGCTCGCGGTTGCGGTGTCCCCACTGTGCGATGTGGTAGTTGAGGATGGAGGAGGGCAGCAGGATGCCGGCCATGGTCAGCGCCACGCCGGCCAGGGCGGCGCCGAGGCTGCCGGTGTTCATGCCCAGGTGCCAGCCCATCAGCGCGACGAACAGCACGTTGGGACCCGGGGCCGCCTGCGCCAGCGCGATCGCATCGCTGAACTGCGACTGGGCCAGCCAGCCCTTGTCTTCGACCAGGAAGCGCTGCATGTCGGCGCTGACCGAGATCGCGCCGCCGAACTGCAACAGGGACAGCATCAGGAAATGGACGAACAGGCTGAGCCAGTCGTGCCATCCCAGAACGAGCGGAGCCGCCGTCATCGCAGCCTGCGCCAGGCCAGCACGCAGCCGAGCGAACCCAGTGTGGGCAGCACCCAGACCAGCGGCGCACGCAGCCAGGCCAGCAAGGCGAAGGCGGCCGCCGCGATCCCGACCGAGCAGGGAAGCGGGATTGGGTTCCTGGCCAGCGCGCTCGACAGCTTCAGGCCGGTGGCGGCGATCAGGCCGGCGGACACGGCCGCCATGCCGCGCAGCGCGCCGGCCACCGCGGGATGGTCCGCATACTGCGCGTGAAAGGCCGCCAGCACCAGCACCAGCAGCAGCGGCAAGGCGAGCAGGCCGGCGACCGCGGCCACGGCCCCGGGCAGCCCGAACCAGCGCGCGCCGATCATGATCGACAGGTTGAGCACGTTCGGCCCGGGCATGATCTGCGCCACGGCCCAGTCCTCGATGAATTCCTCCTGCGTCAGCCAGCGCTTGCGCTCGACGATCTCGCGCTGGACGACCGCCAGCACCCCGCCGAAGCCTTGCAGGGCAAGGACGGTGAAGGAGACGAACAGGTCGGCCAGCGACGTGGGCCGGGGACGGTCCGGATCGGGGTGGGCAGCGGGAGGCGGAACGCGCATCCCCGGATTATCGCCGGGCCCGCGCCCGCCTGTCCACGCGGGGCTGGCGCTCAGCCGCCGCCGATACCCCGCATGACCTTGCCGCTGCCGCCACAGTTGGAACAGGGCCGGCCGTCGGACAGCTTGCCGCTGCCGGCGCAGGCTTCGCAGACGTCTTCTCCGGCGCCGGGCGTACCGGGTTCCGCTTCGTCGCCGGGATTCAGGTCGGGATCGGGGTGCATGCTCATGGCGTCCTCACAATGGTTGGTCACGCGGCCATTGTAGGCGGCGCATGCGGGAGGTGGCGCAGCGCTGGACGTTGAGGCGAGCCGGGCTTATACACAAAAATTGCCGTAAAATAATTTTGCGCGCACCCGTTCCCACTACGCGACAGCTGCGTGTAAACCCTTGATTTCCGGGCCTATCGCGATTGCCTTCCCAATAGGCAAATTGTTGAAAGCCGCACGGATGGCCGCATTTGGCGTGTCAAGCCCCCGCTTTTCCACATAGTTATTCACAGACTTTGTGGATATCAGGAAAACTTTTTAATTATTAACTACTTAGCATGTCTTCTGCATGTAATCCATGACCTGACGCCGGGCAAAATGTGCGTTCAATCGTGCGCGGGCTTGACTCTGGATTTCTTGAGGCTTGCGCAAGAGAACTGGATAAATGTACAGTATGGCATTTGCAGCCGCCATTCCTTGTCCATCCCATGTCCGCCGTCCTCCAACAGTCCGCCCTGGACGATCCTTTCGCCGGCCTGAATGCCGAACAGCGCGCCGCGGTCGAGCACGACATCGGCGCCGCCAGGGTACGGCCGCTGCTGGTGGTGGCCGGGGCGGGCTCGGGCAAGACCAATACGCTGGCGCACCGCGTCGCGCGCCTGATCCAGCTGGGGGCCGATCCCCAGCGCATCCTGCTGCTGACGTTTTCGCGCCGTGCGGCGGGCGAAATGAGCCAGCGCGCCAGCGGCGTGCTGCAGCGCCTGCTCGGCAAGGGCGGCAGCGCCAACGCGGCCCAGGTGAGCCTGCCCTGGGCTGGCACCTTCCACGCGATCGGCGCGCGCCTGCTGCGCGAGTATGCGGGCCGCGTGGGCCTGGACGAATCCTTCACCATCCACGACCGCGGCGACTCCGAAGACCTGATGGGACTGGTGCGCCACGAAATCGGCCTGTCGCATACGGAAAAGCGCTTTCCGCTGAAGGGCACCTGCCTGTCGATCTATTCGCGGGTGGTCAACAGCCGCGAGCCATTGGAGGCGGTGCTGCAGTCCACCTTCCCCTGGTGCAGCGAGTGGGAAGGACAGCTGAAAACCCTGTTCGGCGCCTACGTCGACGCCAAGCAGGAGCAGAACGTGCTGGATTACGACGACCTGCTGCTGTTCTGGTCCGAAATGGCGAGCGACCCGGAGCTGGGCCCGGAGCTGGGGGCCCGGTTCGACCACGTGCTGGTCGACGAATACCAGGACACCAACCGCCTGCAAGCGGCGATCATCACCGGCATGAAGCCCGGCGGCGAGGGCGTGATGGTGGTCGGCGACGATGCCCAGTCGATCTATGCCTTCCGCGGCGCCACCGTGCGCAACATCCTCGACTTCCCGAAGCAGTTCTCGCAGCCCGCCGAAGTCATCACGCTGGAGCGCAACTACCGCTCGACCCAGCCGATCCTGGACGCTTCCAACGCCGTCATCGCCGCCGCCCGCGAGCGCCACGCCAAGACGCTGTGGACCGACAGGGCGTCCAGCCTCAAGCCGCAACTGGTCCTGATCCCGGACGAGGCCGAACAGGCGCGCTGGGCCTGCCGCCGCATCCTGGAACACCGCGAAGCCGGCATCGCCCTGAAATCGCAGGCGGTGCTGTTTCGCGCGGCCAGCCACAGCGCCGCGCTGGAGCTGGAACTGATGCGGCGCAACATCCCCTTCGTGAAGTTCGGCGGCCTGAAGTTCCTGGAAGCGGCCCACATCAAGGATGTGCTGGCCGTGCTGCGTTTCGCCCAGAACCCGAACGGCCGCATGGCGGGCTTTCGCGTGGCCCAGCTGATTCCGGGGATCGGCCCGGCGACCGCCACCCGCCTGCTGGATGCGGTGGGCGAGGCCACCGACCCGCTGGCGGCGGTGGAAGCCTTCGCGGCGCCGGCCAAGAGTCTCGAGGACTGGGCCGCCTTCAGCGCACTGTACCGGCGCCTGCGCACGCCGGGACTGCGCTGGCCGGCCGACATCGAGCTGGTCAAGCAATGGTACTTGCCGCACCTGGAACGCATGTACGACGACGCGCAGGTGCGCGCCGCCGACGTCGAGCAATTGGCCGCGCTGGCTGGCGGGCACGCGACGCGCGAGAGCTTCCTGGCCGAGATTACGCTCGACCCGCCCGAAGCCACCAGCGACCGCGCAGGCAGCCCGCTGCTCGACGAAGACTACCTGATCCTGTCGACCATCCATTCCGCCAAGGGACAGGAGTGGAAATCGGTGACGGTATTGAACGTGGTGGACGGCTGCATCCCGTCGGACATGAGTACCGGGAACAACGACGACATCGAAGAAGAGCGGCGCCTGCTCTATGTGGCCATGACGCGCGCGCGCGAACACCTGCACCTGGTGCTGCCGAACCGTTTCTTCATCAAGCAGCAGGCCCAGATGGGCGATCGCCACGTCTACGCGGCCCGGTCGCGCTTCATCACCCCGGCCATGCTGAAGCATTTCGAGGAGACGACCTGGCTCAGCGCGGACACGCAGCAGCTGCGCAAGCCGGTGCCGGAGAGCGTGCGCATGCTGGTGCGGGAGCGCGCTCGGAACGCGTGGAAATGAGCGAAGATCGGCACACGTTGAGGACTTATCCCCCGTGCGGTGATTTTGTAGGAATATGCCCCAGACTCCCGCACTGCACGAAAGTAGGGCGCGTGCAAGTCATTGATTTTTAGAGTTTTTCAATTTGCCTGCGGAACGGGCAATTTGTTGAAACCCGCATCATTACTGGACTTTCAGCTTGTCAAGTAGTGCTTTTCCACATCTTTATCCACAGTTCTTGTGGATAGTGAAGAACTTCCTATGAAATCAATCGCTTACGTGCGAAGCTTGAGCGTTCTCAAGTTTCGGCGCCGATTTTCGGTGCAGCTCTGCAGCCTGGTGTAGGGAGCAGCTGTTGCGGGATCAGGCGCGCGCGTTGGCGCTGGCCTGCTTCAGGCGATCGAGCTCGGCCAGGAAGCGTTCCGCAGCAAGGCCTGGGGGCCACGGCTCCCAGGGCGTGCCGCCGAAATACGGCACCAGCGGGTCCTGGTCCAGCACGTCGGCGCGGATCTTCAGCGTGCGCCTGACTTCGTCCGGCGTCCAGCCGGTCACGTGCACCGCTTCGCTTGCCGCCGCGAGCCGGTCGGCCTGCTTGTGCAGCCTGTGCTCCTTCTCGGTCCAGGCCGGCAGACCGTAGCGCAGGAAGACCATCTGCTCCAGGCGCCTGGTCAGGGCACGGAAGCCTTCGCCCAGGAAGGGCTTGATCACCGAGATCGCATCGAAGCCGAGCAGGCCTTCCTCGGCATCGTGCAGCAGCTCGCGCAGTTCCCGCAGGGGCGTGGGCTGGGGAGCGATGGCGCGGCGCAGCAGCATCACGGTCAGCGAGTGCTGGGCCACCGACAGGGGCAGCGGCCAGGCCGAATGGCCGCCCCAGCGGTAGGTGCGCGCCAGGCCCAGCGCCAGGTCGGCGTCGTCCCAGTCGAAGGGAGTCGGGTTGAGCAGGTCCAGGCGCTTACCGGAAGGCATGCGGACCCAGGCACGCACGTCGGCGCTGGATGAGTTGTGCATGTGCCGATTTTACACACCGGCGGGTCCATTCTCCGCATAATTGATACAAGCAAAGATGCTCTACTGGCGAGTGCCTACACTGGACCGGCTAGGCGGGCCCGGCCCGCAGACGGGAGGCGACATGAACGAGGACACCCAGCTGGAATGCGACGTGCTGGTCGTGGGTGGCGGCATCAATGGCGCGGGGATCGCGCGCGACCTGGCCGGGCGCGGGCTGCGGGTGGTCCTGTGCGACAAGGACGACCTGGGGTCCCACACGTCTTCCGCATCGAGCAAGCTGATCCACGGCGGCCTGCGCTACCTCGAGCACCGCGAGTTCGGTCTGGTGCGCAAGGCGCTGCTTGAACGCGAAACCCTGTTGTGCAGCGCCCCGCACATCATGCACCCGCTGCGCTTCGTGATGCCGCACGATGCCACGCAGCGGCCGGCCTGGCTGATCCGCGCCGGCCTGTTCCTGTACGACCGCCTGGCGCCGCGCACCTTCCTGCCGGCGTCGAGAGTGGTCGAGCTGGCGGAGCACCGCGCCGGCGGGGCGCTCAAGCCCAGCTTTACGCGCGGCTTCGTGTATTCCGATGGCTGGGTCGACGATGCCCGGCTGGTGGTACTGAATGCGCTCGATGCGCATGAGCGCGGCGCCACCGTGCTGACGCACACGCGCTGCGCGGCCTTCGAGCGCCACCCGCAGTACTGGACGGCGACGCTGGTGCAGGGCGAGCGCAGGCTAAGGGTCAAGGCGCGCTGCCTGGTCAACGCGGCCGGGCCCTGGGCCGCGCGGGTGGCCCAGATCGCCACCGGCAGCGCTCCCACGCAGCGCCTGCGCCTGGTCAAGGGCAGCCACATCGTGGTGCCGCGCCTGTTCGACCACCAGTACGCCTACATCTTCCAGCACCCCGACGGCCGCATCGTGTTCGCGATGCCCTATGAAGACGCGTTCACCCTCGTCGGCACCACCGACGTCGAGTTCCAGGGCGACCCGGACGGGGTGGCGATCGCCGGCACCGAAACGGTCTACCTGTGCGAGCTCGCCAACCGCTATTTCCGCCGCCAGGTCGCGCCCGCGGACGTCGTGTGGTCCTACTCGGGCGTGCGCCCGCTGCTCGAAGACGACGCCGCCAGCGCCAGCGCGGCCACGCGCGACTACCTGCTCGGGCGCGATACCGCGGGGGCGCCCTTGCTGTCTGTTTTCGGCGGCAAGATCACCACCTTTCGCAAGCTGGCCGAGGAAGCGGCGGACTGGATCTCCGGCGCGCTCGGGCACGCCCGGCTGGGGTGGACGGCGCAGGCCGTGCTGCCGGGCGGAGACCTGTTCGGCAGCCTGCCAAACAGCCGCGCCGTGCTCGAATTCGACGCCTGGGTGGCCGCGCTCGAACGCCGCCATCCCTGGCTGCCTGCCAGCCTGGCGCGGCGCTGGGCGCGTGCCTACGGTAGCCGTGCCGAGATCCTGCTGGCCGGCGCCGCCGGCATCGATGACCTGGGCGAGGAGGTGGCCCCCGGCCTCCATGCCGTCGAGTTGCGCTATCTGATGCGGCACGAGTGGGCCGGCTGCGCCGAGGACGTGTTGTGGCGCCGCAGCAAGCTCGGGCTGCACCTGCCCCCTGGTTGTGCGGACGATGTCGACGCCTGGATGGATGCCGCGCGGGCAGGTGAAGGCACGGTCCCGCTGGTCGAACCGGCCTGAGCTCCTGCCGGTTCGCGCTATTATGGCCATCCTTGTTCAAGGATGGAAAAGCCCATGCGTCTCTACGTCAGTCCCCGCGCGCCCAACCCGCGGCGTGTCACCATGTTCATGGCGGCCAAACGAATCGAAGGCATCGAACTGGTCGACGTCGACCTGAATGCCGGCGGCCACCGCTCGCCTGAATTCACCGCCCTGAATCCGCTGGCGCGCGTTCCCGTGCTGGTGCTCGACGATGGCCGTGCGCTCAGCGAGACGCGCGCCATCTGCACCTACCTCGAAGGCCTGTATCCGGAACCGAACCTGATGGGGGTGGACAGCACCGAGCGCGCCTTCATCGAGATGGCCGACCGCCGCATGGAGCTGCACCTGATGCTGGAAACGGCGCTGTGCGTGCGCCATACGCATCCGGGGCTGGCCAGCCTGGAGCAGCCGCAGTTTCCGGACTTCGGCGCGGCGCAGGGACACAAGATGCGCGCGACGGCGCGCTGGCTCGACGGAGAGCTGGGCAGGCAGCCCTACGTGGCCGGAGAACGGTTCACGATTGCCGATATCACTGCCTTCTGTGCGATCGAATTCGCACGCGGACTGCTGAAGTTCAGGCCGGGGCAGGAGGGGATGGCGCACCTGCAGGCCTGGCGCGACCGGATCGCGGCCGAGTACAAGGCATAGCCGGAAATCGCAGGGTGGTCGGCTGTGCCGACCGCGCGCCCAGTCAGCCTGAAAATCAGCGCACCCGCTTGTACCAGCCCGCGTCCTCGAACAAGGGCTGGTAGTCCGCCGCACCGGCGTCGGTCGGCGCCAGTTCGCGGTCCAGCCCCAGCACCCCGAACAGCGACACGCTGTCGCGGAACAGGCGCAGCACGCGCTGGCGCAGCAGCGGCCCGAAGTCGGGCAGGGCGCGGCGGCAGATGATGCCGTGGAACTCGTTGAATGAGGCGTCCGTCACCAGGCTGTACTGCGCCCAGGTGATGCGTTCGCGCAGGCGCGGCAGCAGGCGCGCTTCGCCATTCGCGATCTCGAAGTAGTCGCTCAGGCGCCCGGCGCCCCCGCTGGCCTGGTACTGCGCCTGCGACTGCGCCAGCTGGGCCACCGGCAGCGAGGCGTTGCGCACGTCGAACAGCAGCTCGTCGCTGGCGACGGTGGCGAACACCTCGGTGCGGCCGTACAGCTTTTCCTCGGCCAGCAGGATCGCCAGCGTCCAGGCCTCGGCCACGCCGGCCGGCTCGGCCAGCCAGACCTTGGGCAGGGCGGTCGGACGCAGGCTGTCGCCCAGCGCGGTGCGCAGGCGCCGCGTGTCCTCGGGCAGGTCGAACAGCTCCGCCTGCGGCACCGCCAGCGTGCGCACGAGTTCGTGCGCGACGCCGGCTTCGTGCAGCACCCGCTCCTGCAGGCTGGAGATGGTCGCCAGCTTGCGCGCGCGCAGCAGCGCGAACAGCTTGTCGCGCAGCCTGGGCCGCGCATAGCCACGGAAATCGACACCGAAGCGCTGGTAGACGGCTTCCAGCAGCAGTTCGATCTCGAGTTCCTCCGTTGCCTGGGCGGCGGCGAACCCGGACCAGGCGCTCAATTCACCCATCGCCGCGGCCTTAGTGGAGCCAGACACGCATCATCGACAGCAGCTGGGCCACATCGACCGGCTTGGTGATGTAGTCCGAGGCGCCGGCGGCGATGCACTTGTCGCGGTCACCCTTCATCGCTTTCGCGGTCAGGGTAATGATCGGCAGCGAACGGAACTTCGGGATGCGGCGGATCGCCCGCATCGTGTCGTAGCCGTCCATCTCCGGCATCATGATGTCCATCAGGACGATCTCGATGGTCGGGTCCTTCTCCAGCACCTCGATGCCGTCGCGGCCGTTCTCGGCGAACAGCACTTGCATCTGCTGGCGCTCCAGCAGGGTGGACAGCGCGAAGATGTTACGCAGGTCGTCGTCGACGATCAGCACCTTGCGGCCGGCCAGGCCGCCGTCCGCCGCGTGGATCTCTTCCAGGATGCGGCGCTGCTGCTCCGGCAGGCTGGCCTGCGAACGGTGCAGGAACAGGGCGGTTTCGTCCAGCAGGCGTTCCGGCGAGCGGGCGTCCTTCATGACGATGGTCTTGGCGTAGCGCTTGAGCTTGGTGACCTCCTTGCGCGACAGCTCCTTGGCGGTGTAGATCACCACCGGCAGGTCGCGCAGGCGCTCGTTGGCGCCGATGCGGTCCAGCAGGTCGAAGCCCGAGATGTCCGGCAGGGTCAGGTCCAGCACCATGCAGTCGAAGCGCGCGCTTTCCAGCGCCTCCATCGCGGCGGCGCCGGTGTCGACCGTCACCATGTGGATGTCGGCGTTGCCGATCAGGGCCACGATCGACTCGCGCTGGGCCATGTCGTCTTCCACCACCAGCAGCGAACGCTTGCCGCCCATCAGGAACTTCTGGATGCGCTTGAACTCTTCCTGCAGCGCCTCGCGGCCCACCGGCTTGTTGATGTACGAGATCGCGCCCTGGCGCAGCGCGCGCTCGCGCTCGCGCAGCGAGGACATCACGTGGACCGGGATGTGGCGGGTGTTCGGGTCGCGCTTGAGGCGGTCGAGCACCGTGAAGCCGTCGATGTCCGGCAGGTCGATGTCGAGCAGGATCGCCGACGGCAGGTAGTCGCGCGCCAGCGACAGCGCCGAATCGCCGCGCTGGGTGACGATGCCCTTGAAGTTCTTCTCGCGGGCGAAGTCGAGCAGCACCTTGGCGAAGCGCTCGTCGTCTTCCACGATCAGCACCGACGGGTCGCCCGGGGTCACCAGGCCGCGGTCGTCCAGCACCGAGGAATACTCGACCAGCGAGCCGGCTTCCACCGTCTCGGCGGTCGCTACCTCGCTGCTTGCTTCCACCACCGGCTGGTAGGACACGGTGGTGGCCGGGGCCGGCGGCGGGGCCAGGCGGGCCGGCTGCGGCTGGCGCGTCTGCTCGTAGTTGATGAAGCCGGCGCGGTTGTAGGGCAGGTACAGGGTGAAGGTCGACCCGACGTTGACGGTCGATTCGACGCGGATCTCGCCGCCCAGCAGGCGCGCCAGTTCGCGCGAGATCGACAGGCCCAGGCCGGTGCCGCCATATTTACGCGCGGTCGAGCCGTCGGCCTGCTGGAATGCCTCGAAGATCAGCTGCAGCTTGTCGGACGGGATGCCGACGCCGGTGTCGCGCACCGAGAAGGCCAGCACCGCGTCGGCGTGCACCAGGTTTGGGTGGTCGTGGGTCCAGCCGCTGTTCACCAGCGAGATGGTCAGTTCGACCTGGCCGTGGCTGGTGAACTTGAACGCGTTCGACAGCAGGTTCTTCAGGACCTGCTGCAGGCGCGTGGTGTCGGTCATCACCGCAGTCGGCAGGTTGTCCGCCAGCGCCACGTCGAAGCCGAGGTGCTTGGCTTCCGCCATGTGGCGGAAAGTACGGTCGACGTAGTTGCGCAGGTTCGAGAAGCGGTATTCCGACACGTCCAGCGTGACGGTGCCGGATTCGATCTTCGACAGGTCGAGAATGTCGTTAATCAGGGTCAAGAGGTCGGAACCGGAGCCGTGGATGGTCTTCGCGAATTCCACCTGGCGCGACGACAGGTTGCCTTCCGGGTTATCCGAGAGCTGCTGCGCCAGGATCAGGAGCGAGTTCAAGGGCGTGCGCAGTTCGTGCGACATGTTCGCCAGGAACTCGGACTTGTACTTGGAGGACAGGGCGAGCTGGGTCGCCTTTTCTTCCAGCGCCAGTTTCGCCTGTTCCACCTCGCGGTTCTTGCGTTCCACCTCGATGTTCTGCTCGGACAGCAGGCGCGCCTTCTCCGCCAGCTCCTGGTTGGTCTGCTGCAGTTCCTGGGCGAGGGACTGCGACTGGGTCAGCAGCGACTCGGTACGGCTGTTTGCCTCGATCGTGTTCAGGACCACGCCGATCGATTCCATCAGCTGGTCGAGGAAGGACAGGTGGGTTTCGGTGAAGCGGTCCAGCGAGGCGATCTCGATGACCGCCTTGACCTGCTGTTCGAACAGGATCGGCAGCACCACGATGTTGTTCGGCGGCGCCGAGCCCAGGCCCGAGGACACCACGATGTAGTCGCGCGGCACGTCGGTCAGCCAGATGCGGGTCTTCTCCAGCGCGCACTGGCCAACCAGGCCTTCGCCCGGCAGGAAGGAGGTCGGCAGCTTGCGGCTGGAACGGTAGCCGTAGGAGGCGATCATGCGCAGGCGTGCGTCGGTCTCCTGCGAGTCCATCATGTAGAACACGCCGTGGTGGGCCGACACCAGCGGCGCCAGTTCCGACAGGATCAGCTTGGTCACGGCCTGCAGGTCGCGCTGGCCCTGCAGCAGGCGGGTGAAGCGCGCCAGGTTGGTCTTCAGCCAGTCCTGCTGCGCGTTCTTCTGCGTGGTCTCCTTCAGGTTGCGGATCATCTCGTTGATGTTGTCCTTCAGGTAGGACACCTCGCCGCGCGCTTCCACCTGAATGGAACGCGAGAGGTCGCCGCGGGTCACCGCGGTCGCCACCTCGCCGATCGCGCGCATCTGGTTGGTCAGGTTCGCCGCCAGCTGGTTGACGTTCTCGGTCAAGTCCTTCCAGGTACCCGCCACACCGGACACGTTCGCCTGGCCGCCGAGCTTGCCTTCGGTACCCACCTCACGGGCGACGCGCGTCACCTCGGACGCGAACGAGGACAGCTGGTCCACCATGACGTTAATGGTGTCCTTCAGTTCCAGGATCTCGCCCTTCACGTCCACGGTAATCTTCTTGGACAGGTCGCCGCGCGCCACCGCGGTCGTCACCGCCGCGATGTTACGCACCTGGCCCGTCAGGTTCGACGCCATGAAGTTCACGTTGTCGGTCAGGTCTTTCCAGGTGCCGCCGACGCCCGGCACGTAGGCCTGGCCGCCCAGCTTGCCTTCGGTACCCACTTCACGGGCGACGCGGGTCACTTCCGATGCGAAGGAGGACAGCTGGTCCACCATCACGTTAATCGTGTTCTTCAGTTCGAGAATCTCGCCCTTCACGTCCACGGTGATCTTCTTGGACAGGTCGCCGTTCGCCACCGCGGTGGTCACTTCCGCGATGTTACGCACCTGGCCGGTCAGGTTACCCGCCATCGAGTTCACGCCGTCGGTCAGGTCTTTCCAGGTGCCCGCAACGCCCGGCACGTTCGCCTGGCCGCCCAGGCGGCCTTCGGTGCCCACTTCGCGCGCCACGCGCGTCACCTCGGATGCGAAGGAGTTCAGCTGGTCGACCATCACGTTGATGGTGTTCTTCAGCTCGAGGATCTCGCCCTTCACGTCGACCGTGATCTTCTTGGACAAGTCGCCGTTCGCCACCGCGGTGGTCACGTCCGCGATGTTACGCACCTGGCCGGTCAGGTTACCCGCCATCGAGTTCACCGAGTCGGTCAAGTCCTTCCAGGTACCCGCGACGCCCTTCACGACCGCCTGGCCGCCGAGCTTGCCCTCAGTACCCACCTCACGCGCCACCCGGGTCACTTCGGATGCGAACGAGGACAGCTGGTCGACCATGACGTTGATGGTGTTCTTCAGCTCGAGAATCTCGCCCTTCACGTCCACGGTGATCTTCTTGGACAGGTCGCCGTTCGCCACCGCGGTGGTCACCGCCGCGATGTTACGCACCTGGCCCGTCAGGTTCGAGGCCATGAAGTTCACGTTGTCGGTCAAGTCCTTCCAGGTACCCGCCACACCCGGCACGTAGGCCTGGCCGCCGAGCTTGCCTTCGGTACCCACCTCACGCGCCACCCGGGTCACTTCGGATGCGAAGGAGCGCAGCTGGTCCACCATGACGTTGATGGTGTCCTTCAGCTGCAGGATCTCGCCGCGCACGTCCACGGTAATCTTCTTCGACAAGTCGCCGTTCGCCACCGCGGTGGTCACCTCGGCGATGTTACGCACCTGCGAGGTCAGGTTACCCGCCATCGAGTTTACCGAGTCGGTCAAGTCCTTCCAGGTGCCCGCCACGCCCTTCACCTGCGCCTGGCCGCCGAGCTTGCCCTCGGTACCCACTTCACGCGCCACGCGCGTCACCTCGGACGAGAACGAGGATAGCTGTTCCACCATGGTGTTCGCGGTCATCGCCGCACGCAGGTACTGGCCCTTGAGCGGGTGCCCGTCCACTTCCAGCGCCATGGTCTGCGACAGGTCGCCTTTCGCCACCGCGCCGATGACGCGCGCCATCTCGGTGGTCGGGCGCACCAGGTCGTCGATCAGGGTGTTGACCGAGCTGATGATGGTGGCCCAGCCGCCTACCACGCCCGGCAGGTCCGCACGCTGGGTCAGGTGGCCTTCGCGGCCGACCACGCGCGACACGTCGGTGACCGTCTCCACCATCTTCTGCTTGGTTTCGATGATGTCGTTGAGCGTGTCGGCGATCTTGCCGGATACGCCGGTCCAGTCCGAGGGCATGCGGACCGAGAAGTCGCCTTTTTTCAGCGCCATCAGGGTGGTCAGCAATAGCTTGACGTCCAACTGTTCGCCCATGTCGGTCATGTTGTTCATCGACTAAATCCTTGTTTCGCGTGGGTGGTGAAATCGTGCCGCGCCGGCGGGACCGGCGACTGTGAACTGTTAACTGCTGAGAAGATACTCTTGTATATATTCAAGTCAAGCATCGCAATAGATATGAAGTGCTAGCGCCAGGAAATATTGCTATTTAGAAAACTTGCGGTGGGCATTCGGCGGAGGGTAACGTAATCCCTATCAATACAGCGCACGATTGCAGAAGCGTTGTTGTATTTGAACGACAACTGTGCGTATATCCAGTCTCACATTGGTTGAGGCTGTGGCAATTGGTGAATATTTGGACGCCAAAGTCATTTAGGATGAATCAAGTATTGACCCGCATTTGTCCTATGATCGACACCGCACTATTACTGGGGCTGCTGGAAGCCGGAGACGACCGCACCTGGGCGCAGCGTCTGTTCGAACTCGCGCGCAGCCAGGGTTTCGACCAGATGCTGTATGGTGTCGTGCCGTCGCGACATGTACGCTTCGAACACGCCTTTACGCGCAGTAACTATTCGGCGGAGTGGCGTGACCGCTATGAAGCCAACGGCTTCCATTATGTCGACCCGACCGTGGTCCATTGCGTCTCGAACACCCTGCCGCTGGTCTGGGCGCCGTCCACCTTCGGCAGCGGCGTGCCGGGCGCGCTGTACGAGGAAGCCAGCGCGCACGGCATCCGCAGCGGCGTGACCTTGCCGATCCACGGCCCGCAAGGCGAGCTGGGCATGATCAGCTTCGCATCCGACCTGCGGCCCGACGCGCCTTTCGAACGCTCGCTGTTCGAGGCGCTGCCGGCCCTTTCCCTGATCCGCGACTATGCTTTCGCCTCATCGGCGCGTTTCCGCGAGGCCAAGGCGGAGCCGGAGCTGCCGCGCCTGACCCGGCGCGAACTCGAGGTGCTGCAATGGGTCATGGTCGGCAAGTCCTCCTGGGAGGTCGCCCGGATCACCAATTGTTCCGAGGCGACCGTCAATTTTCACCTGGCCAACGTGCGCCAGAAGTTCGGCGTGAACACCCGCCAGCAGGCGGTGGTCAAGGCAATTTCCCTGGGCCTGATCACGCCTGCAGATCACCATCGCTGACCCGTCCATTGACGTAGAGGCGCAGCAGGATGGCGACCGGGGGAGGGACCGCAAGGCCGGTCTCGAAGCGGCTTCCGCTCGATTGGGTGACGCCGAAACGGCTCCAGAATTTTTCCTGGCTTTCGCGTTTGGCAATGCGCAGGCGCCGCAGTTCATGTGGCGCGGACCGGTGCGCACCGCCCGCCTGTGCCGCTTGTTGCGCTTCCAGTTCCGCCGCCAGTGCTTCGCACATCATCTCGTTTCCCATCTTTGCTCCTTTCCATCGGTGGCTATGCAAACTGCAAGTATTCCACCGGCGGCGCGCATAGCCACCTAGCAGAGCTGATAGTTCCGGTTCTGCCCGCCATGCATGAATCTTGTATGCGAAGTGCATAGCTTGATCCACCACAACTAGGGGCTCCAAAATGACGATGCAAATCAAAATCGCAGCACGCCGTGAATTCAAATCCAAAGATCTGTGGGAAATGCATACCCTGCGCGCCAAGGTGTTCAGCGGGCGTCTGGGCTGGGAAGTGCCCGTCATGTCCGGCATGGAGATCGATGGCTATGACGCCCTGGACCCGGCCTATATGGTGATGCGCGAGCCCGCCGGCACGCTGCTCGGCTGCTGGCGCCTGCTGCCGACCGAAGGTCCGTACATGCTCAAGGATTCCTTCCCCCAGCTGCTTGAAGGCCGCGCGGCGCCAAGCGACGCACGCATCTGGGAGCTGTCGCGCTTCGCCCTCGAGACCGACAAGGAAAACCGCTACGGCTTCTCGGACATGACGATGCAATGCTTCGAGGCCGTGATCCGGTATGGCATCGAGAACGGCCTGACCCATTACGTGACGGTGACCACCACCGCGATGGAGCGCCTGACCCGGCGCGCCGGCGTGGTCACCAGCCGCCTCGGCGAGCCGCAGCGCATCGGGATCGAGAATGCGGTGGCCTTCTATGTGGACGTGCGCGCCACCTGGGAAGCGCTGTATGCGCGCACTATTGCTCCTCAGGCAGCTTGATCCTTGCCGAGCTGGCGGCGCAGGAAAGTCCAGGTGAGGGCCCACATGCGCGCGGTCTGCGCATTGTCGGCCGCGCCGGCATGGCCGCCCTCGAGGTTTTCCCAGTACAGCACCTCGTGGCCCTGCTCCAGCATGCGCGCCGCCATCTTGCGCGCATGGCCCGGATGCACGCGGTCGTCGCGGGTCGAGGTGGTGAACAGCACGCGCGGGTAGCGCTGGCCGGCCCACACCTGGTGGTAGGGCGAGTAGCGGGCGATCCAGGACCACTCGGCCGGGTCGTCAGGGTCGCCGTATTCGCCCATCCAGGAAGCGCCGGCCAGCAGCAGGTGGTAGCGCCGCATGTCGAGCAGCGGCACCTGGCAGACCACGGCGTTGAACAGATCGGGACGCTGGGTGAGCACGGCGCCGACCAGCAGGCCGCCATTGCTGCCGCCCATGATGCCGAGCCGGCGCGGACTGGTAATCTTGCGCGCGACGAGGTCTTCGGCCACGCCGATGAAATCGTCGAAGGCGCGCTGGCGGTCCTGCTTCAGCGCCGCCTGGTGCCAGCCCGGGCCGAACTCGCCGCCGCCGCGGATGTTGGCGACCACGTAGACGCCGCCGTCTTCCAGCCAGGCCGAGCCGCTGATCGCGCCGTAGGACGGTTTGAGGGACACCTCGAAGCCGCCGTAGCCGTACAGGACCGTCGGGTTGTCGGCATCCAACCGGGTGTCGCGGTGCATCACCGCGAAGTAGGGCACCCGGGTGCCGTCGCTCGATTGCGCCTCGAACTGGTGCACCTGCAGGCCCTGGGCCTCGAAGAAGGCGGGCATGCTCTTCAGCGGCTCGCGCACGTCCGTGCCCGCTTCCATCAGGTACAGGGTGGACGGCTCGGTGAAGCCGGTCATGGTCAGGAAGTAGCGGTTCGAGGCGACCCGGTCGAAGGCCCAGGCGTCGAGCGCGCCCATGTTCGGCAGATCGACGTTGCGCGCCTGCCAGCGGCCGTCCTCGCGGCGCAGCTCGACGATGCGGTTCTTGACCTTGTCGAGCACCGTGAGCAGCAGGGCGTCGCGGGTGACCGTGAGGCCGTCGAGCGAGGTGACGGGCGAGGGCAGGAACAGGGGCTCGAAGGCCGCCCGGCCGCCCAGTACCGCATCGAAGTCCGCGGCCAGCAGCGCGCCCTGCGGATAGGTCGTGCCGCCCGCTTCCCAGTTCGATCGCAGTTCGATCACGAGCTGGTCGCGCACCGCGAAGGCATTCGCATCCTCCGGTTTTGGTATCCTGACGAGCCGGCCGTCGCGCCGCAGGAACAGCTCGCTGCTGTAGAAGCCGATCTGGCGCTGCACGAAGGCGCGCTCGAATCCGGGCGTCGCATCGGTCCATCCCGAGGCGGACAGGTCGTCCGGCAAGGCCTCGAACACCGTTTCCGCCGCCTCGAGCGGCGTGCCGCGCCGCCACTCCTTGACGATGCGCGGATAGCCCGATTCGGTAAGCGAACCGGGGCCGAAGTCGGTGCCGACGAACAGGGTGTCGCGGTCGATCCAGGCGACGTCGCTTTTGGCCTCCGGCAGGATGAAGCCATCGGGCACGAAGCGGCGTGCCGTGGCGTCGAACTCGCGCACCACGTGGGCGTCGCCGCCGCCGCGCGAGAGCGAGACCAGGCAGCGCGCGCCATCGGGCTCGAGCCAGGTGACGCCGCCCCAGACCCAGTTCTCGCCCTCCTCGCGCGCCAGCAGGTCGAGGTCGAGGAGCGTCTCCCAGGCCGGCTCCCCCTTGCGGTATTCGTCGAGCGTGGTGCGGCGCCAGATCCCGCGCGCGTGAACGGCGTCGCGCCAGAAGTTGTACAGCAGGCCGGCGTGGCAGCCGGCGTACGGAATCTTCTCGGTGGAGTCGAGGATGGCCCGCAGGCGCGCGCGCAGGGCGGCGTAGGCAGGCTGTGCTTCGAGCTCCGCCTCGGTGATCCGGTTGCGCCCTTCGACCCAGGCGCGTGCCCGGGCGCCGTCGACCTCTTCGAGCCAGAGGTAGGGATCGTCGTGGGCGGATGGCGTCGTGGCTGAATTCATTGGATGTGAAGTGAATATTGTTGAGCAAGCCGGGCCGGCGTTTGCCTATACTAGCAACATCGAGCAGGCAGATCCCGCACTCCAGAGCCATGGATTCTTCAATGACCGCTAGTTCCGCAGTGAATACGCCCGGTGCGGCCCAGCAGGGCGCGAGCGCCGCCCCCTGGGTGGCCGGGCTCGCGCTGTCGCTCGCGGTCGGCGCGCTGTGCTACCGGATCGCGGCCGGTGCGGTCGAGGACGACGCGCGGCGCCGTTTCGAGACCGTGGCGCGGCTGGCCCAGGAGCGGGTGTCGAACGCCATCGTCTCCTATACCCAGGTGGTACGTGGCATGGCCGCGCTGCATACGGCCGGCGAAGGCCCGCTGACGCGGCTGCGGCTGCACCGCTACGTGAAGGCGCTTGACCTGCCTGCACAGTTTCCGGCGATTGAGGCGGTGTCCTTCATCGCCTACGTGCCCGATGCTAAGCGCGAGGCCTTCATCGCGAGCGTGCGCCATGACCGCAGCGTGGACCCGAACGGCTATCCGGATTTCGACATCCGGCCGGCCGGACGTCGCCCCTGGTATGCCGTGATCACCTGGGTCGAGCCGGCCAAGCAGCCGAACGACCGGGTCGGCGTCGACATCGCGGCCCAACCGCACATCGCCGCGGTGGTGGCGCGCACGCGCGACGAGGGCAGCCTGGGGGCGTCCGGGAACCCGGTGCGCCTGCAGCACCCCACTTCGCATACGGCGCTCGGCATGCGTGAGCAGCTCTACCTGGGCGGCGGGCTGCCGGCCACGGTGGAAGAGAGGCGGGCACGCTACATGGGCAGCATCGGCATCGCGTTTTCGGTCGACGAATTGGTGCGCCGCGCACTCGGCCCGGAAGGAAGCCAGCCGGTGGCGCTCAGCCTGTACAGCGAAACCGGGCCGGCCCGGCCCGGCGCCAGCAAGCCGGTGTCCGGGGTGCTGGCGCTGGATCCGGGCGACCGCCTGCTGCTGGGGCCGGACGTGCGCGGCCGGTCGCAGGCCGGAAGGCGCTTCACGACCCTGCTCCCGATCGATTACGCCGGCACTCGCTGGAAAGCCCATTTCTCGGCCGAGCGCCCGGCCATGGCAGTAGGCGCCGACCGCACCCTTCCGCTGCTGGCCTTCGGCTCCGGCTTCGGGGTGAGCCTGCTGGGCTTCGCGCTATTCTTCAACCTGTACCGTTCGCGCCGCGCCGCACTCGACCAGCGACTGCTGCTCGATTCGGTGCTGGACAACCTGGACGCCTACGTGTACCTGAAGGACAGCGCGCGCCGCCTGCTCTATGTGAATGCGAAGAGCGCGGCCTTGATCGGGCGTCCGCCGGCCGAGATCGTCGGCCGGCGCGACCTCGACCTGGTACCGGCGCACAGTGCCGAGCAGGGCTGGGAGCGCGACCGCGCCGTGCTGGAGGCGGGCGAACGTCACGCCTGCCAGGTCGAACTGCCGCTGCCGGACGGCAGCGTGCGCCAGATGTGGAGCGTGCGCGTGCCCCTGTACCCGGAAGGCGAGATCCCGGCGGTGCTGTGCATCTCGACCGACGTCACCACGCTGCACGAACTCAAGGCGCGCGCCGATGCGGCCAACCAGGCCAAGAGCGACTTCCTGTCGAACATGAGCCACGAGATCCGCACGCCGATGAACAGCATCATCGGCATGACCCACCTGGCGCTGCAGGCGCACCCCGACCCGCAGCTGCGCGGCTACCTGGACAAGATCTACCACTCGGGCCAGCACCTGCTCGGCATCATCAACGACATCCTCGATTTCTCCAAGATCGAGGCCGGCAAGCTGGAACTCGCCACCCGCGGCTTCATGCTCGACAAGCTGATGCGCAACGTCGAGCAGCAACTGGGGCAGGCGGCCGCCGGCAAGGGGCTCGGCTTCGACATCGACATCGCCCCCGAGCTGATGCGTCCCCTGCGCGGCGATCCGCTGCGGCTGGAGCAGGTGCTGCTGAACTTCGCCGGCAACGCCGTCAAGTTCTCCGAGCACGGCCGCATCCTGCTGCGCGCCCGGCTGGAACACGCCTTCGGCCCCGAGCTCCTGGTGCGCTTCGACGTGCAGGACAAGGGCATCGGCATCGCGCCCGACAAGCTGGCCGGCCTGTTCACGCCCTTCCACCAGGCCGACCCCTCGGCCACGCGGCGCCATGGCGGCACCGGCCTGGGCCTGGTGATCAGCAAGCAGCTGGCGGAGCTGATGCATGGCGAGGTCGGGGTCGACAGCACGCCTGGGCAGGGCAGCACCTTCTGGTTCACGGCGCGGCTGGAACTGAACCCGGCCCTGGAAGAGGGCGCCGCCGGCAGTGCCGGGCTGGGGGCGGCGCCTGCGGCGCACGCCACCCGCCTGGACGGCTGCGCGGTGCTGCTGGTCGAGGACAACGCCTTCAACCAGCAGGTCGGCCGCGAGCTGCTGCGGCAGGCGGGCGCCGAGGTGAGCGTGGCCGGCAACGGCATCGAGGCCCTGGAGGCGATGCGGGGCCGGCGTTTCGACTGCGTCCTGATGGACGTGCAGATGCCCGTCATGGACGGGCTGGAAGCGACACGCCGCATCCGCCAGGACCCGCAGCTTGCCGGCACCCTGGTCATCGCCATGACCGCCAATGCCGGGGTCGAAGACCGGGCGCGCTGCCTGCAGGCCGGCATGGACGAATTCCTCAGCAAGCCGGTGGTGCCGGAGCTGCTGGCGGCGACCATCGCGCGCTGCCTCGGCCGCAGTGCGGCGCCGGCGCCCGACGTGCTCCCGCCACCGGTTGCCGACGCCGGGGCGGTCGATTTCGAGACGCTGGCGGCCAGCTTCGGCGGCGACCGCGAACGGATGCGCAAATACGCCTTCCTGTTCGTGTCGAGCGCGCGCGATGCGCTGGCCGAGATCGACGCGGCGCTGGAGCGCGGCGACATGGCAAGGGTGGGCGCGGTGGCGCACCGCGTCAAGTCCTCGGCGCGCGCGGTGGGCGCCGGCGCGTTCGCTTCCCTGTGCGAGGAGATCGAGGCGCAGGCCGGGCGTCCGGCCCAGGCGAGGGCGCTGGCGGCGCGCCTGCGCGCCCAGCTGGCGCGCGTCGAGCGCGAGATCGCCAGCCGCCTTGGCGTGCGTGGCCAGGACCGGGCCTGACGCTGTCTTTTTGGACATTGTTAGAGGCAATGGGATGGACGCCCCCTCCCGAAACGGCATCGATGTGCCAAAGTGGAAGTGTCAACTGACCACGACATCGAGGGGGGCGTCATCATGAANATTACGACAATTGGCATCGACCTGGCAAAGGATGCGTTCCAGGTCCAGGGCATAGGTGAGCAAGGTGAGGTTCGAGTAAAACGGCAGCTCAAGCGTAGGGAAATGATGGAGTTCTTCACGCGTATCGAGCCCTGCCTGATCGGCATG